>NZ_JBAJMV010000006.1:0-469193 GCF_036880965.1 Roseateles microcysteis
CTGTCTGAGCGGCACGAACGAAGTGAGTGGAGCGAGTTGCGCGCCGCCGGCCCGTGATGCGAGCACCGAGGGGAGTTGGCCGAGAGGCCAACCCGCGCACCATGAGCCCGGTGGCGGGGCCAGTCTGTGCCTACCGCCCGACCTCTGCAAACGCGAAGCGAACGGCTGCAAAGTGCCGGCAAGAGACATCCCAAAGATTCGGCGATGAACCTATTTTTCACAGCCGCAAACACGTGCGGCGATACTGGCCTGGTCCATTGCCGCCTCCTGCCATGCCGCGCCGAACCTGCCGAAACCTCTTCCTGCTCCTCGTCATGAGCCTTGGCGGCATCGCCTGCCAGGCCGAAAGCCTGCCCGACCTGATCGAGCGCGCCAAGCCCTCGGTGCTGATGGTGGGCACCTATTCCGCCACCGACAGCCCGCGCTTCGGCTTCCGCGGCAGCGGTTTCATCGTCGGAAATGGCCGGCAGGCTGTCACCAACGCCCATGTGCTGCCAGGGCCAGAGCAGTTCTCCACCGAGCGCAAGCTGGTCATCCAGGTGCGCGACGCCGCTGGCAAGTGGGTCATGCGCCAGGTGTCCAGAACGCGCGTCAATGCAGCCATGGACCTCGCACTGCTGACTTTCGAAGGCGAGCCCGGGCCGCCGCTGCAGCTGGCCGAACTGGCGGCACGCGAGGGCGAATCGATCGCCATCATGGGTTTTCCGATAGCGGGCGCCCTGGGTTTCTCGACCGTCACCCATGCTGGCATCATTTCGGCGCTGACGCCGGTGTTCCAGCCCATGCCCGGGCCAGGCGCCCTCACCGGGCGCGCGATACGCCAGGCACGCGAGGAGAAGTTCAATCTCTACCAGCTCGACGCCGTCGCCTACCCGGGCAATAGCGGCGGGCCGGTGTTCTCCACCACGAGCGGCCAGGTGATTGGTGTGATCAATATGGTGCTGGCTCGGGGCAGCAAGGAATCGGCCTTGAGCAACCCGACCGGCATCAGCTACGCCATTCCCTCCGCCCATGTCGTCGAGCTGATGCGAACCAGCGACTGAGCGCCCCTCCCCGCCACCTACTCTTTCAGGTAGCGGTCGTAGATGGCTTGAAATCGCCCCGTGTCCTTCAGGTGCTTGAGCCCGGCATTGAAATCGTCGCGCACCTGCTTGCTGCGAAAGACCGGCCGGTAGTCCTGTGGGTTGACCGCGGTGAATGCATGTTCATCGACCGGCAGCAACTCGCCACCCTCCCGGCGGAACTGCAGGGCGAAATACTTGAAGATGCTGCGATCACTGAGCACCAGGTCGTAGCGGCCGCGCATCAGCGTACGCACCTGCACGGCCTGGTCGTTCTGCTCCGTGTAGCGGCCGGCGGCCTTGACTGCCTCCAGCCATTGCGGATAGCGCCGCGCAGCGCCCACGAAGGAAATCACGGACAGGCCCTTGAGGTCCTCGGGCCTGCGGATGCTCAGGCGTCGCTCCTTGAGGGAAATGAACACGTTGTCGTACAGCACCGCCGGCTCACCGTAGTGGCCGCCGGCACTGGTGAGGTCCTCGCCAAGGTCGGTCATCGCGGCATCGACCGTGCCGTCCTTGAATGCCACAGGCACACGGGCAAACGGAAAGTACTGAGGCCGCAGCTTGTGGCCACGCCAGGCCAGTGCCTCGCCTATCACCTCGAGCTCGATGCCCGAGTTGGTCTGCGGGAAGCAGAACGGCGGAATGCGCTCACCAAAGGCCATGCGCACCTCGGCACCCCGCGCCGGCGCGACGAGCAGCAGCAACAAGCCCAGCAGCAGAGCCCTCATGACCTCATTTTCCTCCAGTGCAAGACGCTGGATCGAGGCTATCACGGCAGCGCATGGACAATAGCCCGATGAAAGCACCCGCACGCCTGCAGGCATTGATGGATGAAGGCCTGATCGACAGCGTGTCGCGCCAGCTGATGAGCGGCAAGGAAGCCAGCGTCTATGTGGTTCGCTGCGGCGACGAAACCCGCTGCGCCAAGGTCTACAAGGCCGCCACCGAGCGGAGCTTTCGCCAGGCGGTGGACTACACCGAGAATCGGCGGGTCAAGAACAGCCGCCAGGCCCGCGCCATGGCCAAGGGCACCCGCTTTGGCCGCGAGGCGAGCGAGGCCGCCTGGCAGAGCGCCGAAGTCGATGCGCTTTACCGCCTCGCCGCCGCCGGCGTGCGCGTGCCCAGGCCCTACAACTTCTTCGAAGGCGTGCTCCTGATGGAGCTGGTGGCCGATGCTGAAGGCGACGCCGCGCCGCGCCTCAATGATTGCGAGTTCAGCGCCGAGGATGCCCGCGCCCATCACGCCAGCCTCTTGTCCGAGGTCTTGCGCATGCTCGGCGCTGGCGTCGTGCATGGCGACCTGTCGGAGTTCAACATCCTGCTGGCCGCCGATGGGCCGGTCATCATTGACCTGCCCCAGGCAGTGGACGCGGCCGGCAACAACCATGCCCAGCGCATGCTTCTGCGCGACGTGGAGAACCTGCGCAATTTCTTCGGCCGTTTTGCACCCGAGCTCTTGAAGACCGACTACGGCCATGAGATCTGGGACCTCTACCAGCGGGGCCTGCTGCGCGAGGACTCGGCACTCAGTGGCCGCTTCGAGAGACCGCAAGCTGCCGTTGACCTGGGTGGCGTGCTGCGCGAGATCGACGATGCACGCGCCGAGGAAGCGGCCCGGCGGCTGCGCATGCAGCAAGCCAGCTGAAGCGTTCAGTCCGGCGCGCGGCGCGGCAATGTCAAGGTGAAGCGCGTGCCTTCGCCGGGCTCGCTGTCCAGTTCGATCTCGCCGCCCAGCACATTGCACACGATGCTGTAGACCAGGTGCAGGCCCAGGCCGCTGCCGCCCTGGCCCAGGCGCGTGGTGAAGAAAGGCTTGAACACCTCGCCCTGATGTTCCGGCGCGATGCCGCAGCCGTTGTCGCTGACAGTCAGCACCACTTCCCGCTCATCGCTGCGCACAAGGCTGATGAGGATGCGTCCATCGCTGCGCCCGTTGAACGCATGGACCACGGCGTTCTCGACCAGATTGGTCAGCACCTGACCAAAGGCGCCGGGAAAGCTGTCCAGCACCAGCTCGATGGGCAGGTCCATCTCGACAGTGCAGCCGGGTGACTTCAGAGAGACCTGCAGCAGATGCACCACCTCCTCGCTGACGCGGCGCAGATTGAATGCCCGGCGCTGCAGACTGGCACGGTCCACCGCCACCTGCTTGAAATCCTGCACCAGGCTGGCCGAGCGCTTCAGATTGGCCAGCGCCAGGCCAACGCATTCGCGCGCGAGTTGCATGCCGCGGCTCAGCTCGCTTCGCCTGACTACACCACCGGCCAGCATCCCTTCCAGATCGGCGAGCGCAGTCACTGCGGTGTCGGTCGCCATCAAGGCATTGCCGATGGGCGTGTTCAGCTCATGAGAAACGCCCGCCACGAGCGAGCCCAGGCTGGCCAGCGTCTCGCGTTGCACCAGCTCCTGCTGAGCCTGCTGCAAGGCCTCGCCGCGCTCACGCACTCGCGCTTCGAGAGAGAGATTGAGCCGGTGCACAGCCTCCTCAGCCTGGCGGCGCTCATGCACCTCGCTTTGCAAGGCGGCCTGCGCCGCCTGTTCCTGGCGTCGGTGGCTGGCCAGGTCCTGAGCCATCGCGTCAAAGGCCTGCGAGAGCCGCTGCAGGTCGGCCGAGCCCTGGGCCGGCAGCGTCTGCGGCTCCTCACCATGGTGCACCCGTGCTGCCAGGGCCTCCACCGAGCTGGTGATGTCGCTCAGCGGCTGCTTGACACGCTGTCGTATCACGCGGTGCAGGAGCAGCAAGGTCAGCAGCAGCATCACGAGCCCGACCGCCAGCATCCATAGCACGCCGCGATGCAGCAGTTCGTCGATGCGCGCTTGCGGCGCCACCCGCACCGCCCACCAGTCCGGCCCGGCAATGCGCGACCAGGCCACCAGATGGCGCCCGTCGGGGGTGCGCGCGGCCTGAGCCGTGTCGCCGCCACTTGCAATCAGGGCATGCACTGCACTGAGCACCGGGTCACCCAGCGTGGCCAGCGCCAGTTGGCCCTGGGCCTTGGCGATCCGTTCGCGCAGCTCCGGATGGGCGATCAGCTGCCCGTCACGGCTGATGATCATGGTCAATGCACCCAGCTCGGCGTCGGCCTGGCCGATCTGCTGCAGCAGCGTGTCGATGGTGATGTCGTGTCCCACCGTGCCCACCCAGCGCCCCTGCAAGTCCAGGGGCTGGATCACCGAGACCATCCAGGCCTTGGCTTCCTCATCGAAATAGACCGGCGTCCAGAAGACCTC
The DNA here is from genome assembly GCF_036880965.1 of Roseateles microcysteis. Lineage (NCBI taxonomy): Bacteria > Pseudomonadati > Pseudomonadota > Betaproteobacteria > Burkholderiales > Sphaerotilaceae > Roseateles > Roseateles microcysteis. The sequence continues at coordinate 4,296 of NZ_JBAJMV010000006.1, forward strand.
GCGCTTCGGGTTGTTGCGCGGGTCGGCGCCGGTCATCGTCGGGTAATTGAAGTTGTCGGTCGCCGGTGTCGCGCCCTTGCCCCAGTCGATGCCACGCGAATAGACCATCAGGCCCTTCTCGACGAAATCGGTATAGGCCGAGAAAAACGGCGGCACCAGCGCCGGCCCCTGTTCGCGCAGGAGTTCGTAGCCCAGCACGGCACGGCGGCGCACGTCGGCATCCAGGGGCTTGCTGCCTTGCAGATAGAAGGTCGGCGCGCGCTCCGTGTCCACCAGCGCCGGTCGGAGCCGCCAGACGCCGTCCGCCGAGCGCTCGAACAACTCGCCAAAGCGGCGCTCGGCCTCGGCTTCGCCCAGCTTCCCGGAACGCTGCAGCCACTCCCGGGCAAGGCGTCGCACGCTGGCATCGGCCAATTGGAACGACTGGCCTTGCTGCGCGGCCTGCAATTGCACGGTGCTGAGCATGGTGCCGGGCACCACCGCCGCTATCTCACGCTGCACCGACCAGAAGGCAATCGCCGCCAGGGCGCCCACCATCAAGACCACCAGCAGGCTGATCTGCAGCGAAAGCTGTCTTGCCAGGGAGGCCGGCGGCTTGCCCGAGAGGGTTGCGTTCATTCGGATCGAAGCGATGACGCCAGATCCTAACGCGGCCTGCGGGGCATGCAGGTTGATCAAGGGAATTCGTTGATTTCCAACAATGCTTCCATTTCAACCCGAATCGAATCATGGATGAACAGCAAACCAACCGCTCGCTGGCCGTCCTGGGCTGGTGGCTCAGCCATTGCCTGCGCAGTGATCCAGGCAGCTGACACAAGCTGTCAGCAGGCCCCAGGCAAGCTGCGCGCATGCAAGCCAGTCGTCTGCTTTCCATCATGTTGCGCCTGCAGGCGCAGGGCCAGGTCACCGCCCATGCGCTGGCCGAGATGCTCGAGGTCTCGGTACGCACCATCTACCGCGACATCGATGCCTTGAGCGCGGCCGGCGTGCCGGTCTATGCCGAGAAGGGGCGCCAAGGTGGCTTTGCGCTGCTGGCCGGCTACCGCACGCGGCTCACCGGGCTGGATCGCCCCGAAGCGCAAAGCCTGTTTCTGGCCGGAGCGCCATTCGCGGCCGAGCAGCTGGGCATGAAAACGGCGCTGGACAACACCCGCTACAAGCTGCTGGCCGCGCTGCCCGATGCGGCGCGCGAGGAGGCCGAGCGTGTGGCCGCGCGCTTCCATCTCGACCCCGTGGCCTGGTTCCAGGGCCCGGACCAGCAAGGCCTGCTGCCCGAGCTGGCGGCCGCAGTCTGGCAGCGGCGAATGCTGCTACTGCGCTATGAGAGCTGGAAAGGCGCGATGGAGCGCCGCGTCGCGCCGCTCGGCCTGGTGCTCAAGAGCGGGTTCTGGTACCTCGTGGCCGCCCACGGCGAACAGGCCCGTACCTATCGCGTGGCTGCCATCGAGATGCTGCGCATCGAAGACGAGCAAGCCGTGCCTCCCGAAGGCTTCAATCTGCAGCGCTACTGGCAGCATTTCTGCACTGACTACGAAGCCCGCATGCAGTCCGGCCGCGCCAGTGTGCGTGCCAGGCCGGCGGCCCTGCGCGAGCTGGCGCGCCTGAGCCAGCGAATGGCCGCGGCGGTGGCCTCAGCCGGCGCGCGGGACAGGCAGGGCTGGCAAAGGCTGCAGATTCCCATCGAGTCGATCGAGGGGGCCGTGGGCGAGCTGCTGCGCCTGGGCCCGCAGGTCCAGGCCCTGGGTCCGCCCGCCTTGGTCGATGCGTTGCGCCAGCGGCTGGCCGAGCTGCAGGAGAGCTACGGACTGGCGCTGCAAAGCTGAGCAACGCAGCGCGCCCGGCCCAGGGCTCGCCAAAGCGCATCAAGGCGCATCAATCAGCCTCAGGCCTTCTCATGCGCTCTCGACTTCAAACGTCAGCCCGGCGCGTTCCTGCAGCCGGCGCTGCAAGGCCAGGCCCATGGCCGCACCTGCGGTCCATACGCCGCCGGGCGTCTGCGTGCGGTCAATCTTCAGCAGGCTCAGGGCCGCCTCGCTGATCATCTTGCTGGTCGAGCCATAGCCCGGGTCACGGTCGCCCTTGACCACGGCGCGCAAGACCTGGCCCTGCGCGGTCCTGCCAATGAAGAGCAGCTCATAGCGACCGCGCTCACGCGCCTGGGCGTTCGGCCCCTCGCCCGGCTTGGCCAGCACGAAGCGCCGCAGGAATTCGCGCGTCGGCGCAAAGCCGAGCAAGGCGTTCTGCAGGCGCGACTGGCGGGCCATGCGGCGGGCGCGCTTTTCGCCGGCTGCGCCCGGGCCGGTCCAGAGCCGCTCGCTGTAGATGAAGTCCTGGCCCCAGGGATGGCCGCGCAAGGCATTGCTGCGGTGCACGTTCTTGGTGTTGATCACGGCCATCACGAAGGGACCGGTCCAGGCCTGTGCCAATTCGTCAAAGGCGGCGTGCTCGCCCTCAGGCTGCGTCGGGCCGCGAAAGCCCGGCGTCAGCGCAAACGGGTCGGCCTGGATGCGCGCCAGCTGCGGGTCGCGGCTGATCGCCTTGAACGTGGCCATGCCGCTGGCCAGCGTGCCGCCCGAGGCCGTGCCCTTGATGACACGCACCAGGCCATGCACCTCGGAACAGACGGCGCCCAGGCGCGCCTTCGCCTCTTCCTGAAGATAGACCACACCCAGATCGAAGGGGATGGAATCGAAGCCACAGGAGAACACGATGCGCGCACCACTGCGGGCCGCCAGCGGCTGCAGGAGCGGGATCATCTGAGCCATCCAGAGCGGCTCACCGCACAGATCCACGTAGTCCGTCCCGGCTTGTGCGCAAGCCCGCGCCAGCGCCTCACCATGCAATTGATAGGGCCCGACGGTCGTGATGACGACGCGGGCCTGCGCCACCAGGGCGGCCAGCGCCGCAGGATCACTGGCATCGGCCTGCACGAGCGGCAGTGAATCGCCCGCGCCCAGCTCGCGCCGCAAGTCGGCCAGCTTGGCCCTGTTGCGGCCGGCAAGTGCCCAGCGCAGTTCGCCGTCCTGGCCATAGCGCTGCAAGAGGTACTCAGCCACCAGGCGGCCGGTGAAGCCGCTGGCACCGAACAGGACGAGATCGAAAGGGCGTTGCTGCATGGGGACTCCTTGCCGGGCCTGCATTGTCGGCCCGGCCCTGGCGCCATTGGCGCTGCTGCGGTGAACCCGGGGGGCTCATGCATCTGCTAGCGCCTACACTCAGGGCCGCGCCGACATCTAGCAACGGCGTGACGCCCCGCCGATGAAAGCAACCGACACCGACCGCACCGTGCCGTCCGGGCCGGCCGCGCTGGAGTCGCCGCTGCAGCTGTTCGGCACCGACGACGCGCTGGCCCGCCTGGAAGCCGCCCTGCCCGAGCTGCAGGGACCTGAAAGACTGCTGGGCCTGGCCCATCTGGCCTGGCTGCTGCGCGAACGCGACCCCAAGCGCTCGCTCGACAACGCCGACGCGCTGACTGCAGAGCTGAATGCCAAGCTGAAGGCAAGGCCCGCGGGGTCGGCTGCCATACTGCTGGCGCGCATGGATCTGGTTCGCGCCGAGCAGCGTTATCTGCACGCTGACTGGGCCGCCGCACAGCCTCTGGCCGAACAGGCCATGCAATCCTTCGAGCGCCAGGGCGAACTCCTGGGCCAGGCCGATGCGCAGTGGCTGCTTTGCGCCTTGCACGGCGCCATGGGTCAGGCCGAAACAAGGGACCGCTGCCTGGAGCAGGCGATTGCGCTGGCCCGCGCCGCGCAGGAGCCCGGCCGGCTGCTTTGCTTCGAGGCCACGCAGGCACGCTTTGATGCCTTCCGCGACTGGCCGGCCAGCGAGCTGCGCTGGGCCGCGCACTTCCCGGCCGAGATCGAAAGCCAGCCCGCCAGCGCTCAGGCCGCGCTCTATCTCTACCAGGCCACGCGCGCCTTCCTGGCCAGCGACTTCGCCCGCGCCATCCGCATGTTCATGTGCGTGCATCAGATCGCACTGCAAACCGGCCAGTTGTACGGTGCCATCACCGCATCGGCCAATGTCAGCCATTCCTTCGGCAAGCTGAACGACCACGAGGCCTCGCTGGACTGGGTCCAGCGAGGCCTGGAGCTCGCGCGCGGCTGCGGCTGGCCGCAGGGCCTCGGCGCCTGCCTGACGCAGATGGGCGAGGCCTTGCGCCGGCTCGGCCGCCTGGAGCAGGCGCAGGCCGCGCTGGACGAGGCCCAGGCCATCCTGGCGCCCCTGGGCCGCTCGCGCAATTACGCGATGCTGCTGAGCTGCCGGGCCGAGCTGGCCCTGGACCGCGGCGACAACGAACTCGCGCTGCGGCTGTTCGACGAGATGCCCGAGACCGCGCGTGAATCGGGCCACGTGGGCCTGCTGGAAGCAAACCGCGGCAAGGCCAAGGCCCTGGCGCAGATGGGTCAATGGCCCGAGGCCGAAACCATGGCCGAAGCCTCCCTGCAGGCGGCCATCGCGGCTGGCATGCCAGACCGCCAGATCGAGGCGCTGCAAGTGCTGGCACAGATCCGCAGCCGGGGCGGCATGGACCCGGAGCGCCACGGCCGCGACGACCTGCCGCTGGCCCTGCTGGAGCGGGCGCTGGAGATCAGCCGCAGCATCGAAGGCTTGCAACCGCCCCCCGAGCTGCTGGCTGCCCTGGCGGGTGAGTACGCCCGCATGGCGCGTTTCCCGCAGGCCTATGGCATGGCGGTGCAGGCGTCCGCCGCCCGCGAGAAGCAGCACAGCCGCCTGGCCGCAGAGCGGCTGATCGCCATGCAGCTGCGCTATGCCGCCGAAAGCGCGCGCGCCGAGGCCGAGTACCACAAGCAGCTCGCCTCGGCCGAAGCCCGCCGCTCCGTGCTGCTGCATGAGCAGGGCCAGACGCTGGAAAGGCTGGGCGTGATCGGCCAGGCCATCACAGCCAAGCTCGATGCAGAGTCGATCTGCCTGGCCTTGCACGAGCATGTGCACGAGCTGCTCGATGTGACGGCGCTGGCCATCTTCGCGATGGACGAGAAGGGCGAGCAGCTGAACTCGATCTATGTCAGCGAAGCCGGCCGGCGGCTGCCAATGCGCACGCTGCGCGTGGACGACCCGGTTGCTTCGGCCGCGCGCTGCGCGCGCGAGCGGCACGAGTTCACGATAGACCGTTCGCCGGAAGAAGAAAGCCCCAGCCATGTGCCCGGCACCCTGCTCTCGCTGAGCGGCATGTACGCGCCCCTGATGATCAATGAGCGCGTGCTCGGCGTGATGACCATACAGTCGCCGCGCCAGCATGCCTATGGCGAGCGCGAGCAACTGATCTTCCGCACGCTGTGCGCCTATGGCGCCATCGCGCTGGACAACGCCAACACCTACCGCCAACTCGAAGCCACGCTGAAGACCCTGCGAGCCACGCAGGCGCGGCTCGAGGAAGCCAGCCTCAGCGACCCGCTCACCGGCCTGCGCAACCGCCGTTTCCTGATGCAGCATCTGGACGCCGACATCAGCATCAGCCTGCGCCGCTACGAAGATGCCATGCGCCAGCGGCCCTGCGAGACACCCGAGGAAGCGGACCTGGTTTTCTTCATGGTCGACATCGATCATTTCAAGGCCGTCAACGATCAGCATGGCCATGCCGCTGGCGACCAGGTACTGATCCAGGTGTGCGAGCGGCTGCGCGAGGTCTCGCGCGAGTCGGACTATCTGGTGCGCTGGGGCGGTGAGGAATTCCTGATGGTGGCGCGGTTGAGCAGCCGCCATGAGGCCGGCCTGATTGCCGAGCGCATCCGCTCGGCTGTTGCCAGCCAGCCCTTCGTGCTCGAGCAAGGCCTGAGCCTGCACAAGACCTGTTCGGTCGGCTTTGCCGCCTTCCCCTTCTTCGCCAAAGCCCCAGGCCGGCTGAGCTGGGAGGAAGTCGTGGAACTGGCCGACCAGGGCCTCTACCGCGCCAAGCGCGCTGGCCGCAACCGCTGGGTCGGGCTGGCGGCCGCCGAGGGGCAGACGCCGCCGCCGGAGGCGGAGCTCAAGGCCTGGCTGCGTGAACCGGAGCCGGCCCTGCAGGTCGGCCTGCTGCGCGAATTGACGGGCCCCTGATCAGTTCGCAAGGCCGCGCGTCGATGCCGAGCGGCCTGGCATCAGGACACCGGCATCAGAAGTGGATGCCCTTCATCATCTGCTGCAAGGCAATCGCCTCGGCCGAGAGCTGCGACTTGCCGCCCTTCTCGCCCTTGGCGGCATCGCTGTCCGGGAACATGCGGAAGCTGGTGTTCATCACGATCTGGGCCACGCGCGGCACCAGGGCGTGCATCAGCTCGCCGGTGATGCCCAGGCGCGTGGCGATGCGCACCGGCTTGTTGATGCAGGCCTGCGCAATCATGTCGGCCGCTTCTTCAGGCGCCAGCGTCGGCACGTTGTTGTAGATCTTGGTGGGCGCAATCATCGGCGTGCGCACCAGCGGCATGTTGATGGTAGTGAAGGTGATGCCGAGATCGGCGTACTCGCTCGATGCGCAGCGGGTCCAGGCGTCGAGCGCGGCCTTGGAGGCCACATAGGCCGAGAAGCGCGGCGCATTGGTCAGCACGCCGATCGAGCTGATGTTGACGATGTGGCCCTTCTTCTTGGCCACCATGCCGGGCAGCAGGCCCATGGTGACGCGCAGGCAGCCGAAGTAGTTCAGCTGCATGGTGCGCTCGTAGTCATGGAAGCGGTCGTAGCTGCCTTCGATCGCGCGGCGGATCGAGCGCCCCGCGTTGTTGATCAGGAAATCGACCCCGCCGAAGTTCTCGCTGATCCAGGCCATCATCTCCGCGCAACTCTGCTCGTTGGCGATGTCGGCAGAGTAGCTGTGGATCTGCGCGTCAGCGCCAGCTGCGGCCTTGATCTCTTTCACCGCTTCGGCCAGCTTCACTTCATCGCGTGCGCAGATCAGCGTGATCGCGCCAGCCTCGGCGAACTTGATGGCCGCCGCGAGGCCAATGCCCGAAGAGCCGCCGGTCACCAGCACCACCTTGCCACCGCAAGTGCCCTTCAGGCTGCGGTCGATCAGCAGCGCCGGATCGAGGTGGCGCTCCCAGTAGTCCCAGAGCTTCCAGGCGTAGTCGTGCAGGTTTGGGCATTCGATGCCGGAGCCCTTCAGCGCGGCCGTGGTCTCGCGGCAGTCGAAGCGCGTCGGGTAGTTGATGAAATGGAACAGGTCTTCGGGCAGGCCCAGGTCCTTCATGACGGCATTGCGGATGCGACGCACCGGCGCCAGCGCCATCAGGCCCTTCTTGACACTCTTGGGAATGAAACCCAAGAGCGCCGCGTTGACGAAGAGGCTCATCTTCGGCGCATGCGCGGCCTTGCTGAAGATGTCCAGCACGTCGCCGACGCGGTAGCCCACAGGGTCCACGAGGTGGAAGCAGCCGCCGCTCTTGCGCTGTTGGTGGCTGATGTGGTCGAGCGCGTCGACGATGAAGTCCACCGGCACGATGTTGACGCGGCCGCCTTCCAGGCCGATCGAGGGCATCCAGGGCGGCAGGATCTGGCGCAGGCGCTGGATCGGCTTGAAGAAGTAGTAGGGGCCGTCGACCTTGTCCATCTCGCCGGTGCGCGAGTCGCCAACCACCATGGCCGGGCGGTAGACGCTCCAGGGCTTCTTGCACTCCTTGCGCACGATCTTCTCGCTCTCGTGCTTGGTCATGAAGTACGGATGGTCCAGCCCTTCCGCCTCGTCGAACATGTCCTCGCGGAACACGCCTTCGTAGAGGCCGGCGGCAGCGATGGACGAGACATGGTGCACATGGCCCGCGTCGATCGCCTGCGCGAACTCGACCATGCTGCGCGTGCCTTCGATGTTGGTGCGGACCTGCGACTCCTCGTCGGCCTTCAGGTCATAGACGGCGGCCAGGTGGTAGACATGGGCGATGTTGCCCTTGAGCGCCTTGATCTGGTCGGCCGCCACGCCCAGCTTCTTGCCGGTGAGGTCGCCAAACACGGGAATAGCGCGGGTCTTGCTGGCGCCCCAGTACTCCAGCAGCTCGGGCAGCTTGTCGCGGCTCTCCTCGCGCAGCAGGAAATAGACGGTGCTGCCGCGGCGCGCCAACAGCTTCTTGACCAGACGCTTGCCGATGAAGCCGGTGGCTCCGGTGACGAAATACTGCATCGTTGTCTCCATGCGTGTTTGAGGATGATTCTTGTCCAAGTCTCAGGGCGCTTTGCTGAGCGCTTACCCGGAGCTTCCCGGATAGAGGCCCCTCACTAGCTTGTGCCTATGCTTTCTGCGGCACGAGCGCCCTATAGTTGTGCGGTCCGCTGCGCTTGCGCGGCCCCTTCCCGAACCAAAAGGACTCCCTGATCATGGTCAAGAAGCTGCAGAAAATGGCTGAGAAGCAGAAAGCGTCGTCCTCGGGTGCCTTCGGCGCCCTGCCCGCCGGGCTGCTGGAAGGCCAGATCGGCCAGACGGTGAAGGACTCGGCCCAGCAGATCTGGGCGGCTGGCCTCGGCGCGTTCGCCAAGGCGCAGGGCGAAGGCGGCAAGGTGTTCGAAGCACTGGTGAGCGAAGGCATGAAGCTGCAAAAGAAAACCCAATCTGCGGCCGAGCAGAAGCTGTCAAGCATGACCAGCAAGGTCACCGGCATGGCCGGCGACGTCGGTGCCAAGGCCGGCCAGCATTGGGACAAGCTGGAATCGATCTTTGAAGATCGCGTGGCCAATGCGTTGAAGCGCCTGGGCGTGCCCATGGCCAAGGACATCGACGCGCTGATCGAGCGCATCGATGCGCTGAGCAAGGCTGTTGGCGTGCCGACCAAGGCTGCCGCAACCAAGCCCGCAGCCAAGAAGCTTGCTGCCAAGCCAGCGGCAAGGAAGGTGGCAGCGAAGAAGGCTGCGGCAGCACCTGCTGCACCTGCAAAGAAGGCCGCTGCAAAACCTGCCGCCAAACCTGCAGCCAAGAAGCCGGCAGCCAAGAAGGCCGCCTGAGCGCTGATTGATGTCCAAGAGTTCCCCGCGCCAGGCCAGCGTCGGGCTGGCGCTGGCCGGCGGTGGCCCGCTGGGCGCGATCTACGAGATCGGCGCCCTGTGCGCGCTCGAAGAAGCGCTGCCCGGCTTCAAGTTCACTGAATGCCAGGGCTATATCGGCGTCAGCGCCGGCGGTTTCATTGCGGCCGGCCTGGCCAACGGCCTGTCCCCGCGCCAGCTCTGCGCAGCCTTCATCGAGAACACGGCCCCGGCCCCTGATCGCTTCGACCCGGCCCTGCTCCTGCGCCCGGCCTGGGGCGAATACCGCCGCCGTCTGGCCAAGCTGCCGGGCTTGCTGGGCCGCGCCCTGTGGCAGGTCGCCGTGGAAGGTCGCTCTGCGCTGGGTGCCCTGGAGCGCCTGGGGCCCGCCCTGCCTACCGGCCTGCTGTCTGGCGAGCCGATTGCCGAGCAATTGCGCGCCCAGTTCAGCTTGCCCGGCCGGACCGACGATTTCCGTCAGCTGAAGTCCCGGCTCGTGCTGGTGGCCACCGACCTGGACAGCGGGCAGGCCATGCCCTTCGGCATGCCCGGCCACGACCATGTGCCGATCTCGCGCGCCGTGCAGGCCAGCGCCGCGCTGCCGGGCTTGTTCCCGCCGGTGCGCATCGATGGCCGCTTCTACGTCGATGGCGCTCTCAAGAAGACGCTGCACGCCTCGGTGCTGCTGGCCCACAAGCCCGAGCTCCTGATCTGCCTGAACCCCTTGGTGCCTTACCGCGCTGATGTCGGCGAGGAGATTCCGCCGCTGGTCGATGCCGGCCTGCCGGTGGTGCTGTCGCAGACCTTCCGCTCGCTGATCCATTCGCGGCTGGAGCTCGGAATGAAGGGCTATGCCCGCAGCCATCCAGAGACCGACATCCTGCTCTTCGAGCCCGATCCACGCGATGCCGAGCTCTACATGGCCAACACCTTCAGCTATTCGCAGCGCCGCCGTCTGGCCGAGCATGCCTATCAGCAGACTCGCGCCATCCTGCGCCGCCAGTTCGCCAGCCTGCAGCCTCGCCTGGCCGGCCATGGCCTGACGCTGGACGAGTCGGTGCTGTTCGATGCCAGCCGCCAGCTGCTGGCCGACAAGCCGCCCGAGCGCACGGCTGCGCAGCGCACGGCGGACGCCATGAAGCAGCTGGACGCTGCCCTGACCCGGCTCGAATCGCGAATGGCGTGAAGCCCTTCACGGCCCAAGTTCACGCGCCATTGGCTTGAGGGGGATGCTTCCGCGAGGGGGCTCGGGACAATTGCTGCATCGCGCTCCGGCGCTTGCAACTCACCCCAAACCCCATGAAGAAGCTCCTCGCCGCCGCCCTCCTGACCGCCCCGCTGCTGGCCCTGGCCAGCCCGGTCAATCTCTTGAGCAACGGCAGTTTCGAAGCCACGCCGCAGGGCGCAGGCACCTGGAGCCGCCAGAGCACGCTGCCGGGCTGGGTGGTGGCCGCCAACCAGGCCGAGCTGCGCAACGACGTGGCCGGCAAGGCCAGCCAGGGTGTGAACTACCTGGAGCTGGATGTCGACAACAACAGCCTGATCAGCCAGACCATCAGCACCCTCCTGGGTCAGTGGTATGAACTGAGCTTCGACTATTCCAACCGCTCTGGTGTTGCTGTGTCCAGCAATGGCCTGGGCTGGAGCTTTGGCGGCGCGAGCGGCCTGGCGCCCGTGCTGGCCTACAACGGCAGCAGCGGCAACCAGTGGAGCCACTTCAGCATCCTGGTGCAGGCCACCGGCACCAGCAGCACCCTGAGCCTGTGGGCCACGGGCACCAGCGACAGCCTGGGCAGCTCGCTGGACAACGTCTCTCTCAACACCCCCGGCGGCTCGTCGGCAAGCACTGCCGTGCCGGAGCCGCAGAGCCTGGCCCTGATGCTCGCCGGCCTGGCTGGCATGCTCTTCGTCAGCCGCCGCCGTCGCGCCTGAGCCACCCCGATACAAGCCCAAGGCCTCCTGCGGGAGGCCTTGTTCATTTGTGAACTGCATCACGATCTGGCGGGCGGCACCCAGCAAGCGCGGGGATGCAAAGCCATCGGCCATCGCCAACAATAAAGCCATGACGACAGCGAGAACAGGCTGGACGTCGTTGGAAGCGCAGCGCTCGGCGGGTAGAGACAAAGAGCGCGGCGCGAGGCAGAGGCCCCCAAACCTGCCGCTCCACGGCAGGCCCCCCCGAGGGGGTCGAGGAAACTCGGGAACTGCCCGTCGTTTCCTTGTGAGCGCATTGATGATTGACTGAAGACGAAGATGTTGGAAACGCATTAGGGCGCCCCTCACCGGGCGCCCTTTCTTTTGGTCCTTAGTCAATCTCCGGGGAAGACGCCAAGCGGCACATTGCTGCCATTCGTTTTCTTGTTCCTCGGTTGGTCGAAGATCAGGCCGCCAGCGGGTTCCCCTGCGCTCGTGTCCCCCGGCCCTGGCTGCGCCAGGTCCTCCTCCTTTACCTCGCTTCGGGAAACCCACTGCCGTCCTGATCCGCACCACTGTGGCCTTCGCCTGGTGGCATGCGCAGGTTCGGCCGAGGGTGTCGGGTGAGGGTTTGGGCGAAGTAAAGGAGGAGGATCGGGCGAAGCCCGGTCCGGGGGACAGGAGCACAAGCCCTCACCCGATGGCCTCGGCAGCGCGAACGAGCTTCAACGCGAACGGCTGCAAAGTGCCGTCAAGAGAAACCTCCGGAAATCGGCGATGTACGCTTCTTCTTGGCAGCCCTGAATCAACCCAGATAGCGCGCCTGCAGATGCGCCTTGAAGTGCGCCGGGTTCAGCGGCTCGCCGCTGGCGCGCTGCACCAGCTCGGGCGTCGTCCAGCGGCTGCCCTGGGTCCAGACACGGTCGCGCAGCCAGTCGAACACCAGGTTCAGCTCGCCGGCAGCAATGCGCGCATCCAGCTCCGGCGTCTCGCGGCGCATCGCGGCGAAGAACTGGGCGGCATACATGGCGCCCAGCGTGTAGCAGGGGAAGTAGCCGAACAGACCGGCGCTCCAGTGCACGTCCTGCATGCAGCCGTTGCGGTAGTTGCCGCGGGTGTCGATGCCCAGCAGCTCCTGCATCTTGGCATCCCACAGGGCCGGGATGTCTTCGCACTCGATCTGGCCTTCGATCAGGGGCCGCTCGATCTCGTAGCGCAGGATCACATGAGCCGGATAGGTCACTTCGTCTGCATCAACGCGAATGAAGCCGGGCGCCACGCGCGTCATCAGGCGCTGCAGATTGCCGGGCGTGAATGCCGGCTGGTCGCCCAGATGCTTGATCACCAGCGGGCTCAGCAGCTGCGCGAATGCCGGATGGCTGCCAAGTTGCATCTCGAACGAAAGGCTCTGGCTTTCATGCAGGCCCATGGAGCGCGCGTTGGCAATCGGCTGGCCCAGCCAGTCGCGACGCAGGCCCTGCTCGTAGCGGCCATGGCCGGTCTCGTGCATCGTGCCCGTCAGGCTGGGCAGGAACGTGTCTTCGCGATAGCGCGTGGTCATGCGCACGTCTTCGGGCACGCCGCCGCAGAACGGGTGGGCGCTTTCGTCCAGGCGGCCACCGTCGAAATCAAAGCCAAGGAGCTTCATCGCATCCAGGCCCAGCGCGCGCTGCGCGGCCTGCGGGAAGGGGCCGACCGGCTCGATGGTGGTTTCGCTCGCCTGCCTGTCCTGCACCGCGCGAATGAGGCCTGGCAGCCATTGGCGCAGGTCGCCAAACACGCGGTCGACATCGGCGCTGCGCATGCCGGGCTCATAGCGGTCCAGCAAGGCGTCGTAGAGCGAGAGGCCGCTGCTCTCGGCCAGCAGCCTGGCCTCTTCGCGCGCAAGACGCACCACTTCGCGCAGGTTCTCCAGATGCCCCGGCCAGTCATTCGCCGGCCGCTGGCTGCGCCAGGCATGTTCGCAGCGCGAGCTGGCCAATGACTTGGCCTCGACCAGCGCCTGCGGCAGGGCGTTGGCGTCGCGCCAGGCCCGACGCATTTCGCGCAGATTGGCTTTCTCCACGTCGCCGAGCGTTTCCGCCTCGGCCGCGTCCAGCAACTGGGCCAGGGCCGGGTCGGTGGACAGTTCATGCAGCAGGCCGCCCATCTCGGCCAGCGCCAGCGAGCGGGCTTCGTTGCCCTTGGGCGGCATGTTGGCGCTCTGGTCCCAGCTGGCAATGGCCTGCAGATGGTTGAGACGATGCAGGCGCTGGTGGCGGCTGCACAGATCCTGGTAGGCGGTGTTGATGGTGCTCATCGCGCTATTTTGGGGGCCAGATGTACAGCAAGGCCCAGGTCATGCACAGATAGCGGCCGAACTTGCCCACCGCCATATAGAGCAGGCAGGGCCAGAAGGGTATGCGCAGCCAGCCGGCCACGGCGCACAGCGGGTCGCCCACGCCGGGCAGCCAGGACAGGAGACAGGCCCGCGGGCCGAACTGCTGCAACCAGCGCAAGGCGCGGCCCTCGGTCATCGGCTTGTGTGTGGCGCGCTCTACGGCCCGCTCAGCGCCGTAGCCCATCCACCAGGTGATGGCGCCGCCCAGGGTGTTGCCTGCTGTGGCAACCAGGATGGCGGGCCAGAACATCTCAGGCGAGAGCCGCACCAGGCCATAGACCGCCGGCTCCGAACCCATGGGCAGGAGCGTCGCTGAAACCAGGGCAATGACAAAGATCGCCGGCAGCCCCACCGTGGGCAAGGCAAAAAGCAGCAGCACCGCGTTGATCTGTTCTTGCAACCAGGCTTCCATGCCACCCATTATCAGGACGAACCCGGCTTGCCCCCCTCCGGCGCAGGCTGCACACTCGACAGCCTAGATGCGCGTTGGGAGCATCGACAAGACCCGCGCCGGATACACGGCAAGAACGCGGGATCGAATCAAGGACCACCATGTCTGATCTGAAGTCTGCACGAGCGCCCCGCAGAGGGCCCGGGCTCTTCCAAAGCCTCGCCGCAGCGCTCGGTTTCACGCTGGCCCTGGGCTGGCCGCTGCAAAGCGCGCAGGCCCAGCCGACCGAGAGCTGCAAGCAATTGACGGCTTCGGGCAACCCGCAATACCCGCCCTACCTCTGGCGCGACCCCGAAGACGAGAACCGCCTCATCGGCGCGAATGCCGACCTGATGCAGTTGCTGGCGCGCGAAATCGGCATCCCGATCGAGGTGCGTTACATCGGCCCCTGGGGCCGGGTGCAGGAAGAAACGCGGGCCGGCCGCATCGACCTGATCGCCGGCGCCTTCTTCACGCTGCCGCGCACCGAGTACATGGACTACTTCCACCCGGCCTTCCGGGAAACGCGCTCGGTGGTCTGGACCCGCGACAACCTGCGCCTGAACTACCGCCGCTGGGCCGACCTAGGCTCGCTGCAGGGCGTCACAGTGATCAACAACAGCTTCGGCGAAGACTTCGACCGCTATGCGCGCGAGAACCTGAAGATGTCCACCGTGGCAAGCCTGGAGCAGGCCATCCAGATGCTGCAAAAAGGGCGCGCCGACTACCTGGTCTATGAAGACAGCCCCGGCGCTGCCTTCCTGGCCAAGATGAACATCACGGACCTCAAGTCCCTGAGCCCGGCAGTTGCCAACGAAAACCTGCATCTGACGCTCTCGCACAAGTCAGCCTGCAACACGCCCGAGCTGCGCGGCCGCATCACCCGGGCCATCTACAAGATGACCCGTGCCAATGTGATGCAGGGCCTGATCGACAAGAACATCCAGCTCTGGCGCAAGCAGAACCAGCAGTGAAGTTCTACCAGGGCGTAGGTGCCCTGGGCGTGGGTGGCGGGGTATACTCCTGCCTCTTTTTTAGGCAAGAACCTCCCCCGCTTCCACCATGCAGATCGGCCCCTATTCGCTGCCGAACAATCTGTTCGTCGCGCCGATGGCCGGGGTGACGGACCGGCCTTTCCGCATGCTGTGCAAGCGACTGGGCGCCGGCTATGCGGTCAGCGAGATGGTGACCTCCCGCCGGGACCTCTGGAACAGCCTGAAGACCTCTCGCCGCGCCAATCACGAAGGCGAAGCCGCGCCGATCTCGGTGCAGATCGCCGGCACCGATGCGGCCATGATGGCCGAGGCCGCCCGCTACAACATCGAGCGCGGCGCCCAGATCATCGACATCAACATGGGCTGCCCGGCCAAGAAGGTCTGCACCAAATGGGCCGGTTCGGCCCTGATGCAGGACGAGCCGCTGGCGCTGGAAATCATCTCCGCCGTGGTGCAGGCCTGCGCGCCGAGCGGCGTACCCGTCACCCTGAAGATGCGCACCGGCTGGTGCCAGGCCGAGAAAAACGCGCTCTCGATTGCGTTGGCCGCGCAAGAAGCCGGCATCGCGATGCTGACCATCCACGGCCGCACGCGCGAGCAGGGCTACGGTGGCAACGCGGAGTACGACACCATTGCCGCGGTCAAGGCCGCCCTGCGCATCCCGGTGGTCGCCAACGGCGATATCGACACGCCGCAAAAGGCCGCCGAGGTGCTCAAGCACACGGGCGCTGACGCCATCATGATCGGCCGCGCAGCGCAAGGCAGGCCCTGGATCTTTCGCGAGATCGCGCATTACCTCGCCACCGGCGAGACGCTGCCGGCCCCCACCGTTGGCGAAGCCAGCAGCTGGCTGATCGAGCATCTGCACGACCACTACGGCCTCTACGGCGAACTGACCGGCATGCGCAGCGCGCGCAAGCACATCGGCTGGGCCGTGCGCGGCCTGCCCGGCGGCGAAGATTTCCGCCAGCGCATGAACCTCCTGGAGAGCAGCGCCGAGCAGGTGCGCGCGCTCTCGAGCTGGTTTGCCGAGCTGGGCCAGGAACATGAACGCCTTCCCACGACCGCAGCTGTCATCACTACCAACATCGCGGCCAACGACGAACAACTAGAGCAACAGGCATGAGCCAACAAAAACACATCGAAGCCTGCGTGCGTGAGAACCTGGAAGCCTATTTCCGCGATCTCGACGGCGAAGAACCGCACTCCATGCACGAGATGCTGATCAAGGTCGTGGAGCGCCCGCTGCTCGAGGTCGTGATGGCGCAGGCCCACGGCAACCAGAGCAAGGCTGCCGAATGGCTGGGCATCAACCGCAACACCCTGCGCCGCAAGCTGGCTGACCATCAGCTGCTCTGAAGAATTCTTTGAAACTTGAAGGCTCCGCCATGTCCGCACGACAACTCACCGCCCTGATCTCGGTTTCCGACAAGACCGGCATCGTCGATTTCGCTTCGGCCCTGCACGCCCTCAACGTGCGCCTGCTGTCCACCGGCGGCACCGCCAAGCTGCTGGCGGATGCCGGCCTGCCGGTGACCGAGGTGGCCGATCACACCGGCTTCCCGGAGATGCTCGACGGCCGCGTCAAGACGCTGCACCCGATGGTGCATGGCGGCCTGCTGGCACGTCGCGACTTCCCCGAGCACATGGCGGCCGCCGAGAAGCACGGCATCACCATGATCGACATCCTGGCCGTCAATCTGTACCCGTTTGAATCCACGGTCGCAAAGCCTGGCTGCACGCTGGCCGACGCCATCGAGAACATCGACATCGGCGGCCCGGCCATGGTGCGCAGCGCCGCCAAGAACTGGCAGGACGTGACCGTCCTGACCGATGCATCGCAGTACGCGCAAGTGCTGGCCGAATTGAAGGCCGATGGCAAGACCAGCGACAAGACCCGCTTCGCCGCCTCCGTCGCCGCCTTCAACCGCATCGCCCAGTACGACGCCGCGATCAGCAACTACCTCTCGGCCTACCAGGAAGACGGCACCCAGTCCGCCTACCCGGGCCAGATGAACAGCAGCTTCATCAAGGTGCAGGACCTGCGCTACGGCGAGAACTCGCACCAGAGCGCCGCGCTCTACCGCGACCTGCACCCGGCGCCCGGCTCGCTGGTCACCGGCAAGCAGTTGCAGGGCAAGGAGCTCTCGTACAACAACATCGCCGATGCCGATGCGGCCTGGGAATGCGTGAAGAGCTTCGACGCCCCGGCCTGCGTCATCGTCAAGCATGCCAACCCCTGCGGCGTGGCCGTGGCGGCCAATGCGGCCGAGGCCTACAGCAAGGCATTCAAGACCGACCCCACGAGCGCATTCGGCGGCATCATCGCCTTCAACCGCGAAGTCGATGGCGCGGCGGCGCAGCTCGTTTCCAAGCAATTCGTTGAAGTGCTGATGGCACCGAGCTTCACGGCCGAGGCGCTGGAAGTCTTCAAGTCCAAGGTCAATGTGCGCCTGATGCAGATCGAGCTGCCGCCCGGTGGCGACACGGCCTGGCTGCAAGGCCGCAACCTGGGCGACAGCAAGCGCGTCGGCTCCGGCATCTTGCTGCAATCGGCAGACAACCATTTCCTGAAGAAGGAAGACCTGAAGATCGTCACCCAACTGCAGCCCTCGGCAGAACAACTGAACGACCTGATGTTCGCCTGGACCGTGGCCCAGTACGTCAAGAGCAATGCCATCGTCTTCTGCGGTGGCGGCATGACGCTGGGTGTCGGTGCCGGCCAGATGAGCCGCATCGACTCGGCCCGCATCGCCTCGATCAAGGCCGAGAACGCCAGCCTGTCCCTGAAGGGCTCGGTCGTCGCGTCCGACGCCTTCTTCCCGTTCCGCGACGGCCTGGATGTGCTGGCCGATGCCGGCGCCTCCTGCGTCATCCAGCCGGGTGGCTCGATGCGCGACGACGAGGTGATTGCCGCCGCCAACGAACGCGGCATCGCCATGGTGCTGACCGGCGTTCGCCACTTCCGTCACTGAAGCCTCGCGCTTGCATAGAACAGCCCGGCCATGCCGGGCTTTTTTTCTTCTTCGCCGATCTGCCTGGAAGACGCCAACCGGCACATTGCTGCCATTCGTTTTCTTGTTCCTCGGTTGGTCGAAGATCAGGCCGCCAGCGGGTTCCCCTGCGCTCGTGTCCCCCGGACCTGGCTGCGCCAGGTCCTCCTCCTTTACCTCGCTTCGGGAAACCCACTGCCGTCCTGATACGCACCACTGTGGCCTTCGCCTGGTGGCATGCGCAGGTTCGGCCGAGGGTGTCGGGTGAGGGTTTGGGCGAGGTAAAGGAGGAGGATCGGGCGAAGCCCGGTCCGGGGGACAGGAGCACAAGCCCTCACCCGATGGCCTCGGCAGCGCGAACGAGTTTCAACGCGAACGGCTGCTACGTGCCGCCAAGAGACATCCCCGGAATTCGGCGATGAACCCTTTTGTCACCAGCGCGACTAGACGCGATCCTCTAGCCAAGGGGCTGCCCGGTTGGCCGGACCCCTTCTTGCGGTTAGCCTCTGGTCCAAACAGGACCCGGAGACAAGATGGACCAGTCCCTACACGAGCGGCTGCACCTGGCGCTGGAGCAGCAGCGGCGCGCCTTCGAAGCCGAGCGCATGCCCAGCTACGCCGTGCGCCGCGACCGGCTGCAGCGCCTGCTGGACATGACCGCCAAGCATGGCGACGCACTCGCAGCCGCGATGTCGCAGGACTTCGGCCACCGCGCGCGGCAGGAGTCGCTGCTGGCCGATGTGTTCACCGTCGAATCCGGTGCGCGGCATGCGATCCGCCAGCTGAAGAAATGGATGAAGGCCCGCCGCGTGGCCACGCCTCTGCACTTCCTGCCGGGCCGCAACGTCCTGATGCGCCAGCCGCTGGGCGTGGTCGGCGTCGTCGCGCCCTGGAACTACCCCTACTACCTGGCGATGGAACCGGCGGTCGCCGCACTGGCGGCCGGCAACCGCGTGCTGATCAAGCCCTCCGAGCTGACGCCAGCCACCTCGGCCCTGATGGCCAGGATCGTGTCCGAGCATTTCGCGCCTGAGGAGATGCAAGTCATCACGGGCGACGCGGAAGTCGGCAAGGCCTTTACGCAACTCCCCTTCGACCATCTGTTCTTCACCGGCTCCACCGCCGTGGGCCGCCACGTGGCGCAGGCGGCGGCCAAGAACCTCACGCCGGTCACGCTGGAACTGGGCGGCAAGTCGCCGGCACTGGTCGACCGCAGTTGCAACCTGGAGCTCACCGCCTCGCGCCTGGCCTTCGGCAAGCTTTTCAACGCCGGCCAGACCTGCGTGGCGCCCGACTACCTCCTGGTGCCGCGCGAGATGGTGGAGCCGCTCGCTAAGAAGATCCTCGAGGAGATGCGCCGCATGTATCCGGCGATCGCCAACAACCCCGACTACTCCAGCATCGCCACGCCACGCCATCACGCGCGCCTGCAACAGCTGCTGGACGACGCTGAGGCCAAGGGCGCCCGCGTGCTGCGCAGCCATGTGGAGCAACCCCAGGACCGGCGCCTGGTGCCGGCCTTGCTGCTCGACGTGAACCCGTCGATGACCGTGATGCAGGAAGAGATCTTCGGCCCGCTCTTGCCGGTGATCGGCTACGAGCGCGTGGACGACGCCATCGCCCACATCAATCGCGGCGAGCGTCCGCTGGCGCTTTACTGGTTCGGCCAGGACAGCGCCGCCCGCGATCATGTGATGCGCCAGACCCACGCCGGCGGCGTGACGATCAATGACTGCCTCTGGCACCTCGGCCAGGAAGAGCAGCCCTTCGGTGGCGTCGGCGCCAGCGGCATGGGCTCGTACCACGGCGAATGGGGCTTCCGCACCTTCAGCAAGGAGAAGCCGCTGTTCATCCAGTCGCGCTTTGCGGGCACCAGGCTGTTCCAGCCGCCCTATGGCGCCACCTTCGAGCGCCTCCTGGGCCTCCTGAAGAAACTCTGATGACGATGATGAAAAGACGCAGCCTCCTGAAGCTGGGCCTTGGCGCAGCCGTGGTGCTGGGCGTGGCTGGCGCGGGCGTGGCGATGTTGAAGCCTGGTCTGGTGGACGGTGGCAAGAAGCTCTCACCGGGTGGTCGCCAGATCTTCGCGGCTGTCGCCCGCGCGGTATTCGATGGCGGCCTGCTGGACCCCAGGAACGAGGCGGCCATGAAGTCGCTGCTGGATCGTCTGGACCAGAACATCGCCGTGTTTCCCGCCGCCGTACGCGACGAGTTGTCGCAGGTCCTGAGCCTGCTCGACACCGCCGCAGGCCGCTTCGCGCTGATCGGCCTGAAGAGCGATTGGGCCACGGTGCCCACGGCCGAGCTGGCCGGCGTGCTGGACGCGCTGCGGCTTTCCGGCAGCAACACCCGCCAGCAGATCTATCACGCGCTGCGCGACCTGTGCAGCGTCGCCTTCTTCACCGACCCGGCCAACTGGGCGGCGGTCGGCTACCCAGGTCCCCGAGAAATCCCATGAACGATCCCATCAAGGAAGGCCTGGCCCGCGGCTGGAAGGTGATCGGCGGCGGCCGCGCGCCGCTGCCTGCAGCGTTCGACTGCGACGTCGCGATTGTCGGCAGCGGCGCGGGCGCCGGCATCACGGCCGAGCTGATGGCGCGTGCCGGCATGAAGGTGCTGATCATCGAAGAAGGCCCGCTGCGCTCCAGCTCCGACTTCAAGGCCCAGCGCGAGGCCGATGCCTACCCCAACCTCTACCAGGAAGGCGCCGGCCGCAAGACGCTGGACCAGGCGATGAACATCCTTCAGGGCCGCTGCGTCGGCGGCTCTACTACGGTGAACTGGACCGGTTCCTTCCGCACGCCCAAGGACGCGCTGGAGACCTGGGCTTCCCAGTTCGGCCTCAGCGACTTCACCGAATCGCAGATGGCACCCTGGTTCGAACAGGTCGAACGCCGGCTGAACATCTCGCCCTGGGCGGCCGAGCCGAACCAGAACAATGGCATCCTGAAGCGCGGTGCCGACAAGCTCGGGATTCCGACCTATGTGATCCAGCGCAACGTCAAGGGCTGCTGGAACCTGGGTTCCTGCGGCATGGGCTGCCCGACGAATGCCAAGCAGTCGATGCTGGTGACCACGATTCCTGCAGCCCTGGACCTCGGTGCCACGCTCGCCGTGCAGACGCGTGCCGAGCAATTGCTGATCAAGGACGGTCGCGTCGAAGCCCTGCTGTGCCAGCCCATCTCCTTGGATGGCAGCGTGAACGGCGAGCTGATGCGCGTCCGCGCCAAGCACTATGTCGTCGCCGGTGGCGCGATCAATTCGCCGGCCCTGCTCTTGCGCTCGAAGGCGGCCGACCCGCACAGCCTGCTGGGCAAGCGCACCTTCCTGCATCCCACCGTCGCCAACGGTGCGGTGATGCCCGAACCGGTGCAAGGCTGGGCGGGCGCGCCGCTGTCGATCTTCAGCGACCACTTTCTGCATCAGGGTCCGGTCGACGGGCCCATGGGCTACAAGCTGGAAGTGGCGCCGGTGCACCCGGCTTTTGCGGCGACCAACCTGGGCGGCTTCGGGCCGGCGATGGCCGAGCGAGTGAAGCAGTTCCCGAACACGCAGGTGATGATTGCCTTGCTGCGCGACGGCTTCCACGCGCAGTCGCCAGGCGGCCAGGTCAAGCTGCGCAGCGATGGCACGCCGCAGCTTGATTACCAGCTCAACGACTACCTGTTCGATGGTGTGCGCCGTGCCTATGTCTCGATGGCCGAGATCCAGTTCGCCGCCGGCGCGCGCAGCGTGCGCCCGGTGCATGAACTGGCGGGCGAGTACAAGACCCTGGCCGAGGCCAAGGCCGGCATCGCCAAGCTGGACCTGAAACCCTTCATCACCACGGTGGGCAGCGCCCACGTGATGGGCGGTTGCACCATGGCCGCCGATGCGGCCCGCGGCGTGGTGCGGCCCGACGGCCAGCACTGGCAGATCGCCAATCTCTCGGTGCACGACGGTTCGCTGTTCCCGACCAGCATTGGCGCCAATCCGCAGCTCTCGGTCTATGGACTGGCCAACCGGCTGGCGCAAGGCCTGATCACGCGGCTAGGCGGCACCGCCGAAGCGCTGGCCTGATGCTCGCATGATTCAGTCGGTGCGCAGGCCGCAGGCGGCAATCCAGCGCATGGCCTCCTGCTCGTCAGTGCTGACCTGGAACTTGATATGACGCGTGTGGCGCTCCAAGCGCTCGCTGGTCGTCACGCGAAAATGGTCGGCGCGGCGGATGTCGGTCGCCGCCACAAGGCCTTGCCCGACCGCTTCGGCAATCAATGCCCAGAAGGCATCGAGCGCCTCGGGCGGCATGGCTTCAAAACGCGTCAAGTCCGAATACAAGGCCCAGGGGCGGCCGTCGCGCGACCGCCAGTACAGGTCCATCTCACGCCGCATGGCCTGCACAAGATCCAGGGTCAGGCTGCCTTCCATCGTCAGGTGCAGCACATCGATGCGCCCGTGCAGGCTGTAGCTGCCATGCTTGCTCTTCATCCATTCCCCTCGCAGGACCGGATCGTTCTCCGCCACGCTCGCCGCCGCTGCCGGGCTCGCGGCGCTAGCGCCTAGGCCTTAGGGTACAGCAGCATCTGCGTGCAACGGAACAGGGCCATCCTGCGGCCCGTTTCACGATGGGTGACCACGGCATCCCACACCTGCGTGGTTTTGCCCAGGTGCACGGCCGTGGCCGTGCAATCCACCGTGCCCTCGCGGGCCGTGCTGAAGAAGTTGGACTTCAGCTCGATGGTGGTGAAGCTGTGGGCGCCTTCGGGCAGGTTGGCCATCACGCCATAGCCCGAGGCCGTGTCGGCCAGCGTCACCACCGAGCCGGCATGCAGGAATCCGTTGGGCGCCATCAGCTCCTTGCGCACCACCATCTCCGCGCGGATCTCGCCCGGCGCCACGGCCAGGATGCTGATGCCCAGATGCCCTGGCAGATTGCCGGCGCCGAACTGATTGAAATGCGTTGCGTCGAGCGACATGGCGAACTCCCGTGAAGATTGCCGCATTTTCCAGCCTCCACCGCACGCCGCTGTCCCTGTTTTGACAACCCGCAAGACCGGCGTCAGTGCGCGCGACTAGATTCCCGGCCACTGACCTGCCCACCTCCGACACCGGTGAGGCCAGGCGTTGTCACCCAGGAGACAAGATCGATGTCGAGCAGTACCTCTTCGCAATCGCAGCGGCAGGCCGACAGGGCCCGCAGCTCAGCCAACCATGGCTTCTTCGCCTATCACGGCATCTGGGCACCGGGCGTGCGCCTGTTCCGCCAGCTGCGCTTTGGCAGCAAGGCCCTGCTCATCTCGCTGACCTTCATGCTGCCCATGCTGGGCCTGCTGAGCTGGCTGGTCGTCACCGACGACGGCGAACTGCTGCAAGCCCGCCGGACCTCGACCCGCCAGCATGTCGAGATAGCGCACGGCGTGCTGCAATGGGCGCACGGGCTGGAAGCTGCCGGCCTGCCGCGCGAGCAAGCCCAGGCGCAGGCGCGCCAGGCCATCTCGGCGCTGCGCTACGAGGGCCAGGAGTACTTCTGGATCAACGACATGCAGCCACGCGTGGTCATGCATCCGATAAAGCCGGCACTGGACGGCAAGGACGTCAGCGACCTCAAGGATCCCAATGGCCTGCACTTGTTCAAGGCCTTCGTCGACGAGGTGCGCAAGAACGGCAAGGGCTTCGTTGCCTACCAGTGGCCCAAGCCAGGCAGCGAAACCCCGGTAGAGAAGATCTCCTATGTGATGGGCTTCGAGCCCTGGGGCTGGGTGATCGGCTCGGGCATCTACATCGACGACCTCAAGGCCATGGAGCGGGCCCATATCACCAAGGTGGCCGGCGTCGTTGCGGTCACGCTGCTGCTGGCCGGCTACCTGTTCCTGTGCTTCTACCGCGTGATGGAAGGCGGCATCAATGAAACCCGCCGCCACCTGCGCGCCATGACCGACGGCGACCTGACCACCTCGCCCTCCCCATGGGGGCGCGACGAGGCCGCCCAGCTGATGCGGAACCTGGCAGAGATGCAGGAGTCGCTGCGCCAGATGGTGCTGCGTGTTCGCCACTCCAGCGACCAGATCGTCCATTCCAGCGACGAGATCGCCAGCGGCGCGCTGGACCTGTCGGCCCGCACCGAGCAGGCAGCGGCGAATCTGGAGCAGTCGGCGTCCTCGATGGAAGAGATTTCGGCCACGGTCAGAACCAGCGCAGACCACACGGCCGAGGCATCGACCCTGGCACGCCAGAACGCTGAGACGGCGTCCGACGGCGGCCGCGTCATGCAGGAGGTCGTGCAGACCATGGAGGGCATCCGGACCTCATCGGCACGCATCTCCGACATCATCGGCACCATCGACGGCATTGCCTTCCAGACCAACATCCTGGCGCTCAATGCCGCCGTCGAAGCCGCTCGCGCAGGCGAGCAGGGACGCGGGTTCGCGGTCGTGGCCAGCGAGGTGCGCATGCTGGCCCAGCGCAGCGCCGACGCGGCCAAGGAGATCAAGACGCTGATCAGCGGCAGCGTCGAGCAGGTGGAAGCAGGCACGGCCATCGTGCGCCGCGCCGGTGAAACCATCGAGAACATCGTCGAGGGTTCCCGCCGCGTCGACACGCTGCTGGGCGAGGTTGCCGGTGGCTCTCGTGAGCAAAGCCTGGGCATCTCGCAGATCGGCCAGGCGGTACAGGAACTCGATCGTGCCACGCAGCAGAACGCAGCCCTGGTCGAAGAAACCGCAGCGGCCGCCGCCTCGATGAAGCAGCAGGCTGGGGGCCTCGCGGCCGAGGTGGCCCGCTTCATGCTGCCCGATGGGCTGGCGCTGCAGGAGGAAGAGGCGGGCGAACAGGCCGACTTCGATTTCGACGGTGCGATCGATGCGCATCGGCAATGGAAGATCAAGCTGCGCCAGGCCATTGCCGAACGCAGCCGGCTGGATGCCGACACCATCTGCCGGGATGACCAATGCCCGCTGGGTCGCTGGCTGCATGGCGAAGGCGGCAGGCGCTGGGGCGGGCGACCGACCTTCGTGTCCCTGGTCGAAAAGCATGCGCAGTTCCACCAGACCGCCGGGGGCGTGGCCCGCAGCATCAACGGCGGCCAGTACCAGCAGGCGGAGCGCCTGATCGGCGCCGGTTCGGCCTTCGCTCGCATCTCCACCGAGGTGAGCACCCTGCTGACCCAGGCCAGGCGCGGCATGTAGGGCAGGAGCAGACTGCGAGGCAGGGGCGGAGATAATCGCCCCATGTCTCCAGCCGACTTCGCCGGCCTCTTCCTGTCCTTTCTTGCGCGCCTGATCACCGGCACGCAAGGCCACTGGAAGGGCTGCCCGCCTACTGCCGAGC
The DNA here is from genome assembly GCF_036880965.1 of Roseateles microcysteis. Lineage (NCBI taxonomy): Bacteria > Pseudomonadati > Pseudomonadota > Betaproteobacteria > Burkholderiales > Sphaerotilaceae > Roseateles > Roseateles microcysteis. The sequence goes on from NZ_JBAJMV010000006.1 coordinate 29,259, forward strand.
AGCGCATCTACTTCGCCAACCATCAGAGTCATTTCGACTGGGTGCTGATCTGGGCGGCGCTGCCCCGGGAGCTGCGGGCACAAACCCGCCCCATCGCAGCCCGCGACTACTGGACCAGCAGCCCGCTCAAGAAATGGCTCACGAGCGAGGTGTTCAATGCCATCTATGTGAGCCGCACCCGCAGCAGCCCCGATGAAGATCCGCTGGAGCCCCTGGTCGAGGCGCTCTCGAATGGCGACTCGCTGGTGATCTTTCCCGAGGGCACGCGCTCCAACAAGGGCGACCCGCAGGCCTTCAAGGCCGGGCTCTATCACCTGGCCGAGCAGTTCCCCGATGTGCGCCTGATACCCACCTGGATAGACAACGTGCAGCGCGTGATGCCCAAGGGCGAAGTGGTGCCGGTGCCCATCCTGTGCACCGTCACGTTTGGCGAGCCCATGCAGATCGAGTCGGGCGAAGACAAGCGCGCCTTCCTGGAGCGCGCGCGCGCCGCGGTGATGAAGCAGCGGCCGGTGCAGGAGCGTGCGCAATGAGGGCGGCCCCATGATCTTCTGGCGCAATCTCCGCAACATGACGGCGAGCGAGCAGATCGCCCTGCTCTTCCTGCTGCTGTTCGGCGCGCTGGTCCTGATCAGCATCGGCGGCTTCCTCTATTCGCTGCGCGATCCTGAGAAGCGAAGCGCGGCGGCGGAGGGCAATTGGCTGCAGTTCAAGCGCGACCTCAACGCCGTCTGGGTGGGCTCGGTGCTGTTCTGGCTGGCCTGGATCTCGGGGCCCATCGGCGCCACGCTGCTGTTCGGCTGCTTCTCGTTCCTGGCGCTGCGCGAGTTCATCACCCTGATGCACACGCGGCGGGCCGACCACCGCAGCCTGATCCTGTCCTTCTTCATCCTGCTGCCGCTGCAGTACATCCTGGTGGCCACGCGGCACTTCGACCTGTTCAGCGTGCTGATACCGGTCTATGGCTTCCTGGCGATACCGGTGGTGAGCGCCTTTGCCGATGATCCGGCGCGCTTCCTGGAACGCAATGCCAAGATCCAGTGGGGCATCATGGTCTGTGTCTACGGGCTCTCGCATGGGCCAGCGCTGCTGCTGCTGGAGTTCAAGGGCTACGAGGGGCGCGGGCCCTTCCTGCTCTTCTTCATGGTCATGGCCGTGGGCGTGAGCCAGATCGTGCAGGAGGTGGCCTCGCGCTCGCTGCGCCGCCGCCCGGTGGCAAGGCGCATCAGCCGCAGCTTCTCCTGGCGTGCGCTGTGGCTGGGCCAACTGGCTGCGGCATTGACGGGCACCCTGCTCTACTGGATCACACCCTTCAAGGCCGGCCAGGCCCTGGTGATGGCGGTGATTGCGGCGCTCGCCGGGGCGCTGGGCGGCCTGGTGATGCGGGCGCTCAAGAAGGACTTCGGCGTGGTCTACTGGGGCAACAGCAGCTCGATCACCGGCGCCATCGGCCTGCTGGACCGGATCGCGGTGCTGTGCTTCGCGGCGCCCGTTTTCTTCCACTCCGTCCGCTGGTATTTCAAAGCAAATTTCTGATGCGCATTCTTGGCATTGATCCTGGTCTGCAAACCACTGGCTTCGGAGTGATCGACGCCGATGGCCCGCGCCTGTCCTATGTCGCCAGCGGCACGATCAAGACCAATGCGGTGGCGGCCGGTGAGTTGCCGGCGCGGCTGAAGATCATCTTCGACGGCGTGCGCGAAGTGGTGTCGCGCTACCAGCCGCAATGCGCCGCGGTGGAAATCGTCTTCGTCAACGTGAACCCGCAATCGACCCTGCTCTTGGGCCAGGCCCGCGGCGCGGCGCTGACCGGCCTGGTCGCCTCGGACCTGCCGGTTTCGGAGTACACCGCGCTGCAGATGAAGAAGGCCATCGTCGGCCATGGGCATGCGAAGAAGGAGCAGGTGCAATTGATGGTGCAGCGCCTGCTCACGCTGCCCGGCCTGCCCGGCACCGATGCGGCCGACGCGCTGGGCCTGGCCATCATGCATGCCCATGCCCGCGTGTCCTTCGAGGCCATGGGCCGCAGCACCACATTGCAGCGGCGCCAGCATGCCCAGTTCAAGGGCAGCCGAACTTATTGATCAGGCGGATGGAATAAACCGCGGCCGCCAGGTGTTTGACAAGCTCCAACCCATGAAGGAGCCTTCGATGTCACTTCGTACCCTGCTCGCCACCTGCACTCTGGCCGTTCTCGCTGCCTGCGCCTCGATGGCGCCACCGCCTGCCAAGAGCATGGACGGCGCCCTGGTCGGCAGCGCCAATGCCATGACGCTCTACACCTTTGACAAGGACGGCGGCGGCAAGAGCATGTGCAACGGCCCCTGCGCCACGAACTGGCCTCCCTTGATGGCCTCGGCCGACGCCGCGGCAAGCGGCGAATGGAGCATCATCACCCGCGACGACGGCAGCAAGCAATGGGCCTACAAGGGCAAGCCGCTGTACTTCTGGGTGAAGGATGCCAAGCCCGGCGACCGCACCGGCGACGGCTTCAACAAGGTCTGGCACACCGCCACGCCCTGAGATTGACTCGCCACGGCCATGCTGCTCGACGAAGCGCTGCCCCACCTGCCCAGGCTGCGGCGCTATGCCCGCCTCCTGACTGGTGACAGCGCTCGCGCCGACGACCTGCTGCAGGACGTGCTCGAGCGGGCCAGCCGCAAGGCCTCTTTGTGGCGGCCCGACCCGGCGCATGAAGACCGCAGCGCCTCCTTGCGCGCCTGGCTGTTGACGATGATGCACCGGCTCTTCCTCAACCAGCGCCGTGACGAGCACATCGGCAGCTTCGAGGAATTCAGTGATTCACTCGCGCCCAGGCATGAGCCGCATCGCGCACTGGAGCAGCGCATGGACCTGGAGCGGGCCCTCGAGGCGCTGCCCGCCGCGGCGCGCGAGGTGCTCCTGCTGGTTTGCGTCGAGGAGCTCAGCTATGAAGAGACCGCCCGCGTGCTGGAGCTGCCCGTGGGCACGGTGATGTCGCGCCTTTCACGAGCACGCGAAAGGATGCGTCAGTTGATGGGCAGCAGTGGCGCCGCCGAGGGTCAGCGCGCAGCCAACCCGCCGCTGCGCGTCGTCAAATGAAGATGAGAACGCCATCATGAGCCGCCAGGATCGCCCGCCATTCGACATCACCAGCGCCAGCCTGCACGCCTATGTGGACGGCCAACTGGCGCCGCTGGACGCCGAAGCCGTGGCCGACTGGCTGCGCCAGCATCCCGAGGAAACGCAGGCGGTGCTCGACTGGCGCAGCCAGCGCGGCGCGCTGCAAGGCCTGCATGCCGAATTGCTGGACGAGCCCCTGCCGGAGGAACTGCTGCGCCCGCTGAAGCGGCAGCGCAGTGCGGCCAATGCCTCGCGCTGGTTGCGCCAGGGTCTGGCCGCAGCGGTGCTGCTGGCCGTCGGTGGCCTGGCCGGCTGGAATGCCCGCAGCCTGAACGCGCCAGCCTCGGCCATGCAGGCCAGCGCAGCGCCCAGCTTTGTGCGAGATGCAGCCATCGCCCATGTGCTCTACCAGCCCGAGCAGCGCCACCCGGTCGAAGTGTCTGCGGCAGAGCAGGCGCATCTGGTGCAGTGGCTCAGCAAGCGCCTGGGCACGCCGCTGGCCGTGCCCGATCTCACCAGCGCCGGCTTCAATCTGGTGGGTGGCAGGTTGTTGCCCGCGGGCCAGGCCGATGCGCTTGGCGCGCAAGCGACGCCGGGGCTGGCACGAGCGCTCTTCATGTTCGAGTCGACGGCCGGCGAGCGGGTGACGCTCTATGTCTCGGTGCGCCAGCCCGGCGATGAAGCGCCGGCCGCCTTCCGCTTTGCCCCGGTCTCGCAATTGCCGGGCAACGGCACGCAGAGCTTCTACTGGCTGGAGGGCAGACTGGGCTATGCCTTGAGCGGCCAGATCTCCAGGGAGCGCCTGGCCCAGCTCGGCGGCCTGGTGTACGCGCAGCTGATCAAGCCTTAAGCCTGATTCGCGCCTGATTCGCGCCTGATCCTGGCCTGGTCTGGTTATGACCCGCTGCGCCGCGGGAATGGGCAGGCATGGTCGGCGCTGACCATAATCGGCCGGCTCGTCCACTCCCATGCCCCCACGCCGATGACTGCTCCGCTGCTGCTTTGTGTCGTGCTTGTCTATTTCGCCTTGCTGCTGGGCGTGGCCTGGTTTGCCTCGCGCGGGGCCGACAACGAGAGCTTCTTCGTCGGCAACCGCAGCAGCAACTGGCTGCTGGTGGCCTTCGGCATGATCGGCACCTCGCTGTCGGGCGTCACCTTCATCAGCGTGCCAGGTGCCGTGGGCGCGACGCAGTTCAGCTATTTCCAGATCGCCCTGGGTCAGATGATCGGCTACGCCGTGATCGCCTTCGTGCTGCTGCCGCTGTACTACCGGCTGAGACTGACCTCGATCTACCACTACCTCGGTGAACGCCTGGGCCCGCGCAGCTACCGCACCGGCGCCAGCTTCTTCATCATCTCGCGCACGCTCGGCGCCACGGCGCGTCTCTACCTCGTGGTGCGCATCCTGCAGGACGCCATCCTTGACAGCTTCGGTCTGCCCTTCTGGCTCACCACGGCCGTGCTGCTGGTGATGATCCTGCTCTACACCTTCGAAGGCGGCGTGAAAACCATCGTCTGGACCGACACCTTGCAGACCGCCGGCATGCTCACAGGCCTCGTGGTCTGCCTGGTGTGGCTGATGCAATCGATGGGGCTGGATTTCTCCGGCGCGGCCACGGCGCTCTCCGACAACGGGCTCTCCAAGGTCTTCGTCACCGAGCCTGACAGCCGCCTCTTCTGGGGCAAGCAGTTGCTGGCCGGCGCCTGCATCGCCATCGCGATGACCGGCATGGACCAGGAGATGATGCAGAAGAACATCTCGGTGAAACGCCTGGCGGATTCACAGAAGAACATCGTATTGATGAGCATCATCATGCTGGGCGTGGTCCTCTTGTTCCTGGTGCTGGGCGGGCTCCTGCAGATCTATGCGCAGCAGCACGGCATCATGGCCCGCGGTGACGCGCTCTTCCCCACCGTCGTGCTGCAGCATCTGCCGGCCGTGGTGCAGCTGATCTTCATCGTGGCGCTGATCTCGGCACTGTTCCCGAGCGCCGACGGCGCCATCACCGCCCTGACCTCGAGCTTCTGCATCGACCTCCTGGGTCTGCAGCGCCGCGATGACTGGACCGAAGCCCGCAAGAAGCAGGTGCGTCAGCGCGTGCACCTGGGCTTTGCCGCGCTCTTCCTCGTGCTGGTGCTGGTGTTCCGCTGGGTCGACAACCCGAGCATGATCGGCCTGATCCTCAAGCTCGCCGGCTACACCTACGGACCGCTGCTGGGCCTGTTCGCCTTCGGCATGCTGACGCGGCGCAGCGTCAAGGACCCGTTGGTGCCCGTGGTTGCGCTGGCCGCGCCCTTGCTGTGCTGGATCGTGGACAGCCAGCAGAAGGCGTTGTTCGGCGGCTATGAGCTGGGGCTGGAATTGCTGGTGCTGAATGCGGGGCTGACGTTTGCGGGGCTGATGGCGGTCAGCCGCAAAGTCCCCACAGTTCAATCGAAGCGGAACTGAAATTCCTGTTCGAACACATGCCGACCCGGGCAGTAGTAGCTGTTGATCAAGCCCTTCCTGAGTGAGCTGACCATTGCGGCATGCACCTTGTCGTCGCCTGGATGCTTGAGCGCCACCGCTCGCACGTCCTTGACTCGACCATCGTCGACGAACACCACGACTTTGTAGAGCGCCTCGCCCGTCCAGGTTTCGTTCAAAAGGGGCACCTCAGGCTTGCCCATGCGAGTGCAGATGGTCCGAGGCTGCTTGGCAATCGGTGAGAACAACATGGGCTGCAAATGGATGCTCAGAGCGCGTCGGATCTCTAACGCCACCGGCTTGACCAGCTCTGCGCCATCAGCCCCGCTGTAGAGCCCCTGATCCGTCGGCGTGCCAGCCAGGAATTCGCCTTCGTAGCGCCAGCCAGTGGCCGAGACGGCAACTCCTGAAACGTACCAATGTCGTTCCGTAAAGTCCCCCTCGTAGCTGGTGCCGGTGGGCAACTGGATCCGACCATGGCCCGCTGGTTCGCCACGCACGAACCCGCCTTCATAGGTCGACCCGTCGCGCCAGCGATAGCGGCCCCTGCCCGATGGACGGTCTGCGTCGAAATGGCCCTCGAAGCGATCACCGCCGAAGAAGGTCATGGTGCCCTCGCCCTCACGCTTGTCGTTGACCCAGGGACCTTCGTAGACGTCGTTGCTCACATAGCGCTGTCGACCATGGCCGTGCCGGAGGCCCGCAACGAAAGCGCCTTCGTAGCTGTCTCCGTTCTTCCAGAGCATTCGTCCTTGGCCTGTCGCATGGCCACCTAGAAAGTCGCCCTGATAGCGTTCGCCGCTGGGCAGGTCGAGACTGCCCTTGCCGGTTCGGACGCCATTGACAAATGCACCTTGGTACACAGTGCCATTGGCCATCTTGAGCAGTCCTTGACCGGTACGCCGCCCAGCCACGAAGTCACCTTCGTAGCGCATGCCGTCCACCCACAGCATGACGCCGCGTCCGTGCGGCAGCCCATCGACAAGCGGGCCCTCATAGTGCCGGTCAGCTACGTAGTTCTGGATATTGAGGTTGGTCGAACTCGCGCCCGCTTCCACAGCCTGCGCTGCACTGACCGAGGCAAACAGGCTCGTTGCCAGCGCCACCGTCACCGTCACCGCGTGGATTGGTCTGATCATGGGGCTCCCCGAGACTGATTCTTGTTGGCGCGCATTGTGGATCAAGCGCAAGCCTGCACGTTTCGCCGGCCTTGCCAACAGGCGGCCGGGCTGGCAGCCTCGCGGCTTCACTGCTGAAGGAACAAGTGATGTCTCTCGCTCTGAAACGCCTGCTGCTCGGCGCTGCCGCAATGCCATGCCTGCTGGCTTCGGCCCTGGCCGCCACGCCGGCCCCGGCCATCAACGAAGCCGGCATCCAGGAAGTCGTGAGCGCCGTCATGCGCGAGCAGTCCATCCCCGGCATGGCGGTGGGCGTGCTGCACGAGGGCAAGCTGATCTACGCCAAGGGCTTCGGCAAAGCGAACCTCGAATGGAACCTGCCGGTGACGCCGGACACCGTCTTCATGATCGGCTCGATCAGCAAGCCCATGCTTTCGGTGGGCATCAACCTCCTGGCAGAGCGGGGCAAGCTCGGCCTGGACGACCCGGTGTCCCGGCACATTCCCGGCACGCCGGCCAGCTGGCAGGGCATCACGCTGCGGCACCTGCTGAACCACACCTCGGGCATACGGCGCGAGTCGCCGGCCTTTGACGGCGACAAGGCGCGGCCCGACATCGACTTGATCAGCGCCACCTTCGCTGCGCCGCTGGACTTCCCGACAGGCAGCAAGAGCCAGTACTGCAATGTCTGCTACTTCACGCTGGCCGAGGTGATCACACGGGTAAGCGGCGAACCCTGGCGCAGCTTCATGGCCCGCGAGGTGTTTGCGCCGGCCGGCATGACGGTGACGCGCACGACCTCCAACACCGACCTGATACCGCAGCGTGCCGGCTCCTACCTGCTGAAGGACGGCAAGCAGCTCAACGTGCCCGAATGGGCGGCATTGCGGCCCAGCGGCGCCTTTGTGTCTTCGCTGAATGACATGGCGAAGTGGGAAGCCGCCCTGTACGCCAACAAGATCCTGAAGGCCGAAAACCTGGCCGCGATGGCCCGGCCCGGCCTGCTGGCCGACGGCAAGCTCGCGCCCTTTGGCACGTCAGGTGGCGGCTACGGCCTGGGCTGGCAACTGAGCCAGTTCCAGGGCCAGCGCCGCGTGGCCCATGGCGGCTCGCTGGCGGGCTTCCGCTCCATGCATGCGCGCTACCCGGACAGCGGCCTGGCCATCATCGTGCTCACCAACGGCGCCGGCGCGCGCACCGAACAGATCGAGAACCTGCTGGCCGAGCGCGTGCTGGCGCCGCAGCGCTAGCCGCTAGACCTTCAGCTCGAACACCTCGGCCGCCGCGCGTTCCTCGGCGCTGTGCCCGGCCAGGGCCTGGTCCCACTCGGCGCCACTCGCGCCATGCGTGGCCGTGAGGCCGCTGATCATCGAGTTGGTTTCTTCCGTGGCACCGTCGAACTCGGCGACCTGCTCACGGCTTTCGAGAAAAAGCCGTGCCACCGCATAGCCGCCGGAGTCAATCAGCACCAGGTAGCGCGCCGCCTTGCGCAGCGCCGTGTGGTGGTGCTTGGACGGGGTTTCCATGCCGAATCCCTGGCTCATGTCGACTCCTGACTGCGCGTGTCCGCACAGACCTAGGCTATCACCGGCGCGCCGGCTGTGTCTGCCTGCCGATGTCGAAATCACGTATCGTCGCCCGTCGTGAATCCAGAGGGACTTCCTCGGCCGACAAGGGATCAGCACCATGTCCAGCACCAATACCATCCGCCTCCACCGCATCCTCGCTGCCACGCCGGACAGCGTCTACCGCGCCTTCCTCGACGCCGCGGCGATGGCCAAGTGGCTGCCTCCGCATGGTTTCACCGGCACGGTCCACGCGATGGATGCCAAGGTCGGCGGCCATTACCGGATGAGCTTCACCAACCACGCCAACCAGCAAAGCCATTCCTTCGGCGGCGAGTACCTGGAACTGGTACCGGGCGAGAAGCTGCGCTACACCGCCCAGTTCGATGACCCCAACCTGCCCGGCACGATGCAGACGACGGTCACGCTGCGTCAGGTCTTCTGCGGCGTCGAGATGCATGTGGTGCAGGAAGGCATTCCCTCGATGATCCCGCCCGAGGCCTGCTATATGGGCTGGCAGCAATCGCTGACGCTGCTCGCCCAGCTGGTCGAGACGGCTGTCACCGAATAAGGCTCAAGCCTCGCGAGCACCGTTCGAGGGTCGCTCCTAGAATCGCCACCCTCCATGACGCTTTCCAAGATGCTCGCCGGCTTCGTACGCCGGCACTGGCCCAAGTACCTCGCCGCGGCAGCCATGCTGGCCACGATTGCGGTGCTGACCGTATGGATTCCGCGTCAGGTGGGCCAGGTGGTCGACGGCATGATCGCGGGAAGAGTCGCCGGTCAGGCCCTGCTGATCGAACTGGCCAAGCTGGTGGCCGCCGGTGCGGCCATCTATGGCCTGCGCGTGGGCTGGCGGCTGGCGCTGTTCAGCACAGCCTACAAGCTGGGCCGCGAGCTGCGCATCCGCCTGTACGAGCGCCTGAGCCTGCAAGGCCCGGCCTTCTTCCAGAGCAAGCGCACCGGCGACCTGATGGCGCTGGCCACCAATGATGTCGATGCCGTCGAGCTGGCGGCAGGCGAAGCGATGTTGGCGGCCTTCGACGGCACGCTGACCCTGGTGCTGGTCATCGCGATGATGACGCTGGGCGTGGACTGGCGCCTCGGCCTGGCAGCCCTGCTGCCCTTCCCGCTGATGGCGCTGGCGTTCTGGCGCATCTCCGAGCATGTGCACCAGGCCTGGAAGCAGTCGCTGGAACGCTTCTCTGCGCTGAACCAGCATGTGCAGGAGAACCTGGCCGGCGTGCGCACCGTGCGCGCCCTGGGCCTGGTCGAGCGCAGCGAAAAGCAGTTCGTGCAGCTGGCCGACAGCGCCGGCGAGGCGGGCTTCCGCGCCCAGCGCTGGGAGGCGGCATACGAGCCTGCCGTGGGCATGACGCTGAGCGCGGCGCTGGCCATCGCGCTGGGCCTGGGGGGCTGGCTGGTGGCACACAAGGAGCTGTCGATCGGCCAGCTCACCGCCTTCACCATGTATCTGGGCCAGCTGATCTGGCCGATGTTCGCGGCGGGCTGGGTGCTCTCGCTGATCGAGCGGGGCCGCGCCGCCTGGGGCCGGCTCTCGCCGATGCTGGACGAGCCCTTGAGCCTGGCCGACCACGGCACGGCCGGCCGTCCGGCCGAGATGCGCCTGACCCTGCGCGACCTGAATTTCACCTACCCCGGCAGCGAGCGCGCGGCCATCGAGGACGTCTCGATCACGCTGCCGGCAGGCCAGACGCTGGGCGTGGTCGGCCCGACCGGCGCGGGCAAGTCGACGCTGATCCGCCTGCTGCTGCGCCAGTTCGAACCGGCACGCGGCAGCATCTCGCTTGGGGGCCAGGTCTTGCCTGAGTTCACACTGGCAGCCCTGCGTGAGACCCTGGCCTGGGTGCCGCAGGAGCCCATCCTTTTCTCGGCGACCATTGCCGAGAACATCGCCCTTGCAAGGCCTGATGCGTCGCGCGAAGAGATCGAGGAAGCCGCCCGTCTGGCTGCGGTGCATGACGATATTGCCCGGCTGCCGCAGGGCTATGAAACCCTGGTCGGCGAGCGCGGCGTGACGCTCTCGGGCGGCCAGCGCCAGCGCGTGGCGATTGCCCGCGCGCTGCTGGCCCGGGCGCCGCTGCTGATGCTGGACGATGCGCTGTCGGCCGTGGACACCGGCACCGAGACGCAGATCCTCGAGCACCTGCGTGAGCAGCGCCAAGGCCGAAGCGTGATCATCGTCAGCCACCGTCTCAGCGCTGTGATGGATGCAGACCGCATCGTGGTGCTGCGCCACGGCCGCGTCACCGAGCGCGGCACGCATGCCGAGCTGCTGGAGCAGCATGGCTGGTATGCCGCGCAATGGCGCTATCAACAACTGGAGGCCAGCCTTGACGCAGAAGCCTGAAGTCGAGGCGGGTGTCGCGGCCGGCGCCAGGCCCGAGAGCCCCTGGGCCTCGCTGGGCCTGCTGTTGGAAGCGGCCGAACCCGAGCGGCCCCATCTCGTACGCGGGTTGCTCTGGTTGATCGCCGCCGCGGCCATGGAAGCTGCCGGCCCGGCGCTGGGCAAGCACTACATCGACGCCTACCTGCTGCCGGGCAACTTCGACATCGAGGCCATGGCCGGCCTGCTGGCCGCTGTGCTCCTGAGCGGCTGGGCCGCCTGCTGGATACGCTACGGCCAGCTCGCGCGCATGGCCGGTGTGGCACGGCGCTCGGTCCTGCGGCTGCGTGAAAAGGTCTTTGCCCATGTGCTGGCCCTGCCGATGGCCTTCTTCGACAAGGCCATCACCGGCGCCTTGGTCAGCCGCGTCACCAACGACAGCGAAGCGGTCAACCAGCTCTACCGCCAGGTGCTCTACGTGATGCTGGACTCGGGCATCGTGGTCATCGGCTCCATCGCGGCGATGGCCTGGCTGGATTGGCGGCTGATGCTGATCGTGCTGGCGCTCGTGCCCTCGGTCGTCCTGATCATCTGGTTCTACCAGCGCTGGAGCGCACCGGCCGTGGCCCAGCAGCGCGCGCTGCGCAGCGACATCAATGCCCAGATGGCCGAGAGCATGGCCGGCATGGCGGTCTTGCAGTCGGCCGGCGCCGCGCCGCGCTTTGCCGCCCGCTTTGCCGACTTGAACCAGCGCCACTGGGGCGCGCGCGTGGCCGAGCTGCGCGCCAATGCCTGGCTGCTGCGGCCGGCGCTGGACCTCTTGAACGTGCTGCTGCTGGTGACCGTGATCTATGGTTTCGGCCAGCGTGATCTCTCGGGTATCGAGGTCGGCCTGCTCTATGCATTCCTCAGCTACATCTCGCGCGTGGTCGACCCGCTGATCCAGATCACCCTGCAGTTCGGCCAATTGCAGCAGTCGATGATCGCCGCCTCGCGCGTGCGCACGCTCTTGCGCGAAGCCGAAGCCAAGAAGCTCGGCACCGAAGGCGGCCAGATCACACGCGGCGGCATCGCCATCGACCATCTGCGCTTCGGCTACGACCCCGCGCATGCCGTGCTGCATGACCTGACCCTCGCCATCGAACCGGGCAGTTTTGTCGGCATCGTCGGCCACACCGGCAGCGGCAAATCAACGCTTCTTTCGCTGCTGCTGCGCTTCTATGAAGCCCAGGAGGGCAGCATCAGGATCGATGGTCAGGCCCTCGGCGCGGTGCCGGACGCTGCCTTCCGGGCGGCTGTGGGCCTGGTGCCGCAAGAGCCCTACCTGCTGGCGGCCAGCGTGCGCGAGAACATTGCCATGGGTCGCGACATCAGTGATGAAGCCCTCACAGCCGCGGCCCGGGCGGCGCGCGTTGAAGGTTTCATCAACAGCTTGCCGCAGGGCTGGGACACGCCCCTGGGTGAAGGCGGCGCGCGCGTCTCGACCGGCCAGAAGCAGCTGATTGCCATGGCTCGCGCCCTGGCCGGCGCGCCCACGCTGCTGTTCCTGGATGAGGCCACCTCCAATATCGACAGCGCCACCGAAGCCCTGGTGGGCGAGGCGCTGCAGGCCCTGCGCGGACGGGTCACCATCGTGGCCATCGCGCACCGGCTGTCCACGATCCGCGAAGCCGACCAGATCATCGTCTTGAACCACGGCCGACTGGCCGAGCAAGGCACGCACCAGCAGCTGCTGGCGCATGAGGGCGGCATCTATCAGCGCCTGGTGGCACTGCAGGCGCTCGAAGAGTAGAGCGTCTGCTCGGCGCAAATGTTCGGGCGCTTTGCGCACAACGCCAGTCGTTTCGGTGAAGCTTGTCACGCTTGCCTGCCGAACTTTCCCCAGGGCCTGCATCAGGCGCAGCACATGACCGATAAGGTGCGAACTCACGCAAAAAGGCGGGTCGGTTTGACTCGCCCGACGTGCCTCATATGTTCCGCGACTTCATCGAAGGCTTGCTCAATTCAGTCACCTCCCGGTTGTTCCCGGTGGTGGTGCTCGTCCTTGCCTCGCTAACCGGTCTCTGGCACCTGAGCCGGCCGGAGCCGGCCGGTGGTCAAGCCTTGCCCATGACGGCTTGGGAAGAGCCGAGCGAACTGCGCCGACAGCTGGAGCAGGACCTGCCCTATGTGCGCGAGCGCCTGGCCGAGCGGCAGGCCGTGACCTCCACGGACGTGCATCGCTCGATCCAGCCCTTCTGGGTCAGCGTCAGCAGCAACGCTCCCGCGCGCGGCAAGGCCTGGGCGGTCGAATTCCCTTCACGCCATGCGATGGAGATGCGCTGCTGGGATGAGCAGAGCGGCCAGTTGATGGGCGAGGCCAACCGAAGCATGAACACTGGCCAGTTGGAATCGGTGCGAGGCGGCTTTGCCCTGGCGCTGGGCCCCGAGCGCGCCAGCGCGCAGCTGCTGTGCCGCGCTTCGTTCCGCGGCCCGGCCAAGATCACCGCCACGGCCTGGCTTGCACAAGACCTGCAAGCGGCCCACGCCCAGCATCAGAAGACCGCCACGATGATCGAGGCCGGCCTCGGCCTGCTCGCCGTGTCGATGGCCCTGGCAGCCGCCATCAACAGCAGCAAGCTCTACTGGGCTTTCGTGGCCTGGCTGGCCGTGAGCCTGCGCATGGCCCTGCTCTCGGCCGGCGCCGATTTCAGCTTCTTCGGCCTGCCCCTGCGGCCCGAATGGCTGACACCGATCCGCCAGTGGACGCTGTGCCTCTATTACGTGACCACGGTGGCCGTCTACGGCCAGCTGTTCAAGAAGTCCTTGCAGCAGATTGGCGCCCAGGGCCTCCTGCTCGGCCAGCAGATCAGCACGCTGGTGATCATGGGCCTGTGCCTGGTGCTCAGCTATGAGCAGATGCTGCCGATCCTGTGGGCGGCCTCGGGCCTGCAATTCGCCATCGCCCTGCCCTGCATCGTCCTGATCGTCAAGCGCACCCGCTCGCGGGCGGCCATGTGGTACGCCTCCTCGCTGGCCGTGGCGCTGCTGGCCACGCTCAGCGAAATCCTGGCGGCCGCGATGGACCAGAAGATGCTGATGGGCGGCCTGAACAGCGTGACCGCCGCACTCGCTTCTGCCTTGCTGGCCTCGGCGGCCGTGGCCGAGCACATGCGCTCGGACCGGCGCAAGCGCGAGCTGGCTCAACAGACGCTGAAAGCCGCTTACAACGACTCGCCCATCGGCCTGTTCACGGTGCACGAAGGCCAGGTGATCGCCAGTTCCAACCCGGCTTTCAAGGCCATGCTGGCCACGGTCGGACTGGACGGCGCGCTGACGCTCAACGAGCTCTTCGAACCTGAGGTGGTGCTGGCCTTTGCCGCACTGCACAGCGCTGGCCACGCTTCTTCGTTCGACCTGCAGGCACGGCTGTGCCAGCCCGGCGGCGGCGAGTACTGGTGCGCCATCAAGGCCTCGACCTCGGACGGCCGCATCATCGAAGGCTCGCTGCAGGACATCACGGAACGGGTGCGCGCCACCAACCGGCTGGAGTTCCTGGTCAACCACGATCCGCTGACCGAATGCCTCAATCTGCGCGGCCTGTCGCGCAAGTTCGAGCGTGCGCAGGCGCCGCCGCGCACCCTGGCCTACTTCGACCTCGACCGCTTCAAGCTGATCAACGACCTCTATGGTCATGCGGCCGGCGATGCCGTGCTCAAGCAGGTCTGCGAACGCATTCGCACCCAGCTGGGCCCGCACGACCTGCTGGCGCGCGTTGGCGGCGACGAGTTCGTGGTGGCCTTCCCCGAAGCCTCGATGAGCGAGGCGTCGCAGCGCTGCCAGAACATCCTGGCGCTGATTTCCTCGGCGCCCTTCCAGATCGATGTGCAGCGCTTTGCACTCAGTGTTTCCGGCGGCCTGGTGGCCGCAGAGAGCTTTGGTGGAGCGTCGCTCAAGGAAGTGGTCTCGGCGGCGGACACCCTGTGCCGCATGGCCAAGAAGAAACCGACCGAACGCCTCGTGGTCATGGAAGGCGGCGACACCTTCTTCAAGCACCACAAGGACGAGCTGGCGCTGATCAGCTGCCTGGAGCGCGGCGAGACACCGGAAGGCCTGTTCCTGCTGATGCAGCCGGAGCTGTCGCTCTCAAGGCCTTTCGATTCCTTGAATTTCGAAGTGCTGCTGCGCATGCGCAAGCCCAATGGCGAGATCGTGCCGGCGCCGGTGATCATCGAAGCGGCCGAGGCCCACGGCAAGAGTTCCATCATCGACCACTGGGTGGTTTCCACCGTCATCGCCTGGCTGGAGGCGCATGCCTCGCAGCTGGCCAACACGCAGTTCGTGGGCGTGAACCTGTCTGGCAGCTCGCTGAACGACGAAGCCTTCGTCGAAGAGCTGTTCCGCCTGTTCGAGCGCCACAAGGCCGCCGTGGCTCGCATCTGCATCGAAGTGACCGAGACCGTGGCGCTGACCGACATGGCGCACATGCAGCGCTTCATCGACCGCGTCCGCGATCTTGGCGTCAAGGTGGCGCTGGACGACTTCGGCGCCGGCTACTCCTCATTCGGCTACTTGAAAGGCCTCTCCGTCGATGCGCTCAAGCTCGACGGCTCCCTGGTTCGCGACGCGGCAAACAACCCCTCCGGCATGGCCATTCTTGGCGCGTTGGGCGGCCTGGTCAGCAACCTGGGCATGAAGTCGATTGGCGAATATGCGGAGAACCTGCCAATCCTGAAGGCGCTGGTGGCTGCGGGCGTGGACTACGCGCAGGGCTACGGCATCAGCCGCCCGGTGACGCCGGAACGCATCCTGGAAGCCCGTTCCACGGCGGACTTCATCGAGGACCCTGAGATCTACGCCTTCGTCCGCCAGCTGCAGTCCAAGGACCATCAGACGATTCCGCTCTTCCCCGAGCGCGAGCGCGACCCGCTGCTTGCGGGCCTGCTCCACTGAACGGTCACGCGGGCTTCAGGCAGCCTTGAACTGCAGGGGCAGCAAGGCTTGCATGCGGCGAGCAACGCTGCTGCTGGACCGGGTGGCATGTTCGCCACTCCAGGCGCTGGAGAGATCACGTGCGCCGCTCAGGTCGATGTCCGGGTGCCAGGTCTTGACCGTGAATTCGTAAAGCGGATGCTGGGCCTTGCTCCAGATCGCGTCGGCCTCGGACACGCTCAGGCTCATCACGCGGTGCGGCACGCCACCGATGTGCGCCATCGGATGGTAAGCACCGGTCTCGCCCACATCGGTGAACAGCAGGCCGTCATAGATGCGGTCGATCGGGCGGCGGCCGGTCAGCACCATCCAGTCGATGTGCTGGCTCACGCAGTACTGGTAGAAGGCCTTGAACAAGGCGTTGCGCACCAGCGAGGCCGTGGTGCCAGCCTGGATGCTCAGGCGCGTGGCCTCGACCAGGCGGTGGTTGGCGAAGCGCTCCGGCAGGGCCAGTGAGGCTTCCAGCGGCAGCGGTTCCAGGGCATTGGCATGGGTGCGCAGCGTGCCGAGCAGGCTGCCGTCCAGCTTGGAGACGGCGACGAAGACTTCGCAGCCAAGCTCAAAGTCCGCGGCCTCCGGTTGCGCCAGGCGCTGACCCATTTCGGGCAGATGCCGGCCATAGGCCGTGGAGCGAAGGCGTACCACGTCTTCCAGCTCTGCACGCGTGGCAATCCTCACCTGGAACGGCAAACGCTCCACTGCAGTTTCACGGCCCATCCCATCGCCCGGCTTGTTCATGTCAGGTCATCCCTCATCAAGGAAGGCCAGTTTAGGGGGGTGAAACCGCGCACAAATTCACGAGTTGGCAGCCGTTTGCCGGCCAGATCATGTCCCTGATACAGAGTGCAGCGCAATTCGCACCAGGAGCAAGAGATTGTGCGAATTTCGCACGCAAGACCTGACACCCCCACCCCACCGGCAGGCGCCGGCGGCTGCCGGGCTCAAAGCAGGATGGCGAGACGCTCGAGGATGAGCACCGCAAAGAAGCCAAGGGCTGCAATCACCGTCCACTTGACGATCACGATGCCGCGCTGACGCCAGCGGCGCTGGCCGGTGGCGATGAACAGGGCGAAACAGAGGACCGCCGCAACGAGCAGCAGGCCCATGAGGAGGCGGGCGAGGGCCATGGGTCAGTTACGGGTAATCACCAGGCCGGCGCCAGCTCAGCAAAGCCTGCCGGCGCCTGCTTTTCGTCCTCGAAGCTCACCAACTCCCAGGCTTCCTGGTCGGCGAGCAAGGCGCGCAACAACTTGTTGTTCAGGGCGTGACCGCCCTTGAACGAGGTGTAGGCGGCCAGCAGCGGATAGCCGGCCACCTGCATGTCGCCGATGGCGTCGAGGATCTTGTGTTTGACGAATTCGTCGTCATAGCGCAGGCCATCCGTGTTCAGCACCCGGTAGTCGTCCACGACGATGGCGTTGTCCATTGCGCCGCCCAGGGTCAGGCCGCGGCTGCGCATCACTTCGATGTCGCTGGTCATGCCGAAGGTGCGCGCCCGCGCGATTTCGCGCTTGTACTGGCCCGAGCCCATGTCGAAGGTGTACTGCTGGCCCGTGGCCGAGACGGCCGGGTTGTCGAACTCGATCTGGAAGTTCAGGGTGTAGCCATGGTGCGGCTCGAGCCTGGCCCACATCAGGCGCTTGCCCTCGCCCTGCCGCACTTCCACCGGCTTCTTGACCTTCAGGAACTTCTTGGGCGCGTTCTGCAGCTCGATGCCGGCACTCTGCAAGAGAAAGACGAAGCTGGCCGCCGAACCGTCGAGCACTGGCACTTCGTCAGCATTGATGTCCACATACAGGTTGTCCAGGCCCAGGCCCGCGCAAGCCGACAGCAGGTGCTCGATGGTCTGGACCTTGGGGCCGTTCGGGTCGCCGTTGGGGCTGATCGTGGTGGCCATGCGGGTGTCGCAGACGGTGTCAGAGCGGACCGGGATGTCGACCGGCTGGCTCAGGTCCACGCGGCGGAACACGATGCCGGTGTCCGGCGCCGCCGGGCGCAATGTCATTTCGACCTTCTGGCCGCTGTGGATGCCCACGCCGACGGCACGGGTCAGCGACTTCAGGGTGCGTTGCTTCAGCATGGTCGCCATTGTCGGCGATCAGCCTTGACCCTGCGTGTTGTTGAGATTCGGGCCCGGCTCCACGCGCTGCACCGGCAGGCGCAGGCACATGCGGGTGCCGTGGCCCAGGCTGCTCTCGAAAGTGACCCGGCCGCCCAGGCGCTGCGCGCGGCGCTGCTGGCTCTTCAGGCCGCGGCCGCGGCGGGCGGTTTCGATATCGAAACCCTCGCCGTCGTCCTCGACGCGGATCTCGACCGAATGGCCCAGGTGGCGGGTGGAGATGCGCACCCGCGTGGCCCGCGCATGCTTGAGCACATTGGCCAGCGATTCCTGCATCAGGCGCAGCACATGCAGCGCGTCGGGCGGCTCCAGCCATTCGAGCGGAGGCAGGTCTTGCACGTCCCATTCCATCACCAGGCCGCCGGCCTGCAGGCGCTTGCCCAGGCGATAGCGCATGGTGGCCAGCAGCGAGACCAGGTCGTGCCCCACCGGCTCCAGCGAATCGATCACCAGGCGCAGGTCGTCCACGCATTCGCGCAGCACCTCGACCACCTTGTCCTGGTCCATGCTGCCCTGCTCCACCGCCACCATGGCCGAGAGCAGCGACGAACCCAGGCCATCGTGCATGTCCTGCATCAGACGCTGGCGCTCGACCAGCAAGGCCTGCTGACGCTCCGCCTCGCGCAGACGGCCATGTTGGGCTTGCAGCTCGGCGCCTTGGTCGGCCAGGCGCTGGCCCAGCTGGGCATTGACCTCTTCGACCTTCATCAAGGCGCTGACGTAGCGACGCTGCACTGCATAGAGGAAGCAGACCACGATGATCAGCGTGGCAAAGGGCATCAGATAGATGTGCTCGGGCCAGGCCCAGCCGGCCAGCAGGGCCAGGTCATGCAGCCCGAGGATCAGGCCGAGCAGCAGCGTAAGCGCGATCAGCCGCAATTCGCGGCTGCCGCCTTTCATGGCCACGCCGCCAACGAAGAGCGTGCCCAGGCCGCCCACCACCGCGTTGACGATGTGTTGCAGCACCACCGGGTCGCTGAACAGCGACAGGAACGGCATGGTCAGCAAGCTGGAGACGAGCACGAAGCCGCCCACGGTGCGTTCGAACTTCGGGTATTGCTGCTTGGCAAAGCGCAGTGCGAACAGGAAGGTCAGCAGCATCACCCACGACATTGAGGCATGGGTGGCCCACCAGAACCATTCGAGCCCGACATGGGTACGCGGCAGGTCGAGGTGGTAATGCAGGTTGCGCACCAGCCAGGCCACCGTGGCCAGGGCAAACAGCAGATAGGCCGGCTCCTCGCGACGGCGCACCCACAGCGAGATGGCAAACAGGCCCAGGACCACGAGGGTCAGTCCGGTGGCTTGCGGCACGCCGATCTGCAAGGCCCAGCGCGCCTCGTAGCGGGGCTCGAGGTCTTCACGCGCGCCGAGCCAGACGCTGGAGACGGAGTAGAAGCTGTCGCGCAGTACCGGCACCGCGACGACCATCTCGATCATCTGGTCCTGCCTGTGCTCGGTCAGCGCCGCCGGCACCACGGCCCATAGCGGCCGCACCCATTGCTCGCGCGCGCCCGACTGGTTGTCGAACACCGGTCGCCAGCCTTCATCGGTTCGCACCAGCACCGCTGCGGCCAATGTCACCAGGCGCGGCATGTAGAGCGCCACGCTGGTGGGCCAGCGGCCTTGCGGCGCGGCATAGCGCAGGCGGTACCAGCGCATCTGGAAATGCGGGCCCGTGTCTGCCATGGCGGCCGCCGGGCTTCGGGTGCGTACATCGGGCAGCGTGACCAGATGCCACGCGGCAGGATCGGCGGGCGGCTGCAGGCGGGCGGGCAACTGGCCTGGCGTGCCATCCAGCGAACGCAGGGCAGCCCACCACTCCTTCAGCTCCTCGCGGGTCCAGCTCGAGACGGCCAATTGCGCCGTACTCGCGCGTTCACCCGAATGGGTCGGCACCGATTCCGGAATCGGCATGCGCTGCGCCGATGCCGGCAAACAGCACAGGAACATCAGGGCAAGGAACAGGGCGCGCATCGAATCGGATCTGGGCGAATGGCAGAACGGAAGCCGGAGTCTGCCCTCAGATGCCCAGCCTGCCTAGCACCGTGATGCCGAGCGTGGCGTCGTACCAAATGAAAAGACCCGGCGGGTGCCGGGTCTTGCTCGGAGCGAAGAAGCTCAGTCAGCCTGCTTGCGCAGGAAGGCCGGGATCTCGATCTCGTCCATGCCGTTGCTGGACAGGGCTTCGACCTTGGTCGCGGCGGCCGTGCGGCCATGGCGCCAGACGCTCGGCACGGTCATGCCGGAGAAATCGCCGCCAGCGCCCATCGTCGTGCCGCCCTGCGCACCCAGCGTGGCCGACATGTTCACCGGCTGCGTGAGCACGGGCATGTTGTCGGTACCGGTGCGGCGCATCACTTCAGGCTGCACCACTTGCAGCGGCGGTTGCTGCTGCTGCTTGGCCTTGCCCTGGTTGAGGCCGGTGGCGATCACCGTGACGCGCAACTGGTCGCCCAGCGTTTCGTCATAAGCGGTGCCGTAGATGACATGCGCGTCTTCAGCCGCATAGCGACGGATGGTATTCATCGCATTGCGCGACTCGGCCAGCTTGAAGTTGCTGCGGCTGGCGGCGATCAGCACCAGCACGCCACGCGCGCCGGACAGATCGATGCCTTCGAGCAGCGGGCAGGCGACAGCAGCTTCGGCAGCCTTGGCAGCGCGGTCCGGGCCGCCGGCTTGCGCCGTGCCCATCATGGCCTTGCCAGGCTCGCTCATCACGGTCTTGACGTCCTCGAAGTCGACGTTCACCAGGCCCGGGATGTGAATGATGTCGGAGATGCCGCCAACAGCGTTCTTCAGCACGTCATTGGCATGCGCGAAGGCCTGGTCTTGCGTCACGTCGTCGCCCAGCACGTCGAGCAGCTTGTCATTCAGCACGACGATCAGCGAGTCGACATTGGCTTCGAGCTCGGCGAGGCCGGAGTCGGCGGCCTTGGTGCGGCGCGTGCCTTCGAAGTCGAAGGGCTTGGTCACCACACCGACGGTGAGGATGCCCATCTCCTTGGCCACGCGAGCGATCACAGGGGCCGCACCCGTGCCGGTACCACCGCCCATGCCGGCGGTGATGAACAGCATGTTGGCGCCCTGGATCGATTCGCGAATACGCGCTTCGGCCTCTTCGGCGGCCTGACGGCCGATTTCGGGTTTGGCACCAGCGCCCAGGCCCGATTGACCCAGCTGCAGCAGCTGGTCGGCCTTGGAACGATTCAGTGCTTGGGCATCAGTATTGGCGCAGATGAATTCCACGCCCTGAACGCCCTGGGCAATCATGTGCTCGACCGCGTTGCCGCCGCCGCCACCTACACCAATCACCTTGATTTGGGTGCCCTGGTCAAACTCTTCGATCATTTCGATCGCCATAAGAAACCTCCTTCAGCAATTATGCAGTTGCCATGCGTAAAAAAATACCGGGAAGAACCCTTTTATTGCCCTTGTCGTTGTGGCCCGACATACGCTTTGGTGGCAAGGAAAAGATTCCCGTGCCCGGTGCTACCCAGTACTCAGAAATTCCCCAAAAACCAATCCTTGGCGCGTCCGAACAGGGTTTTCATCGACCCCGCCTGCTGCGCCGCCTTCAAACCCCGTGTACGCGAAACGCGCGCTTCTTCCAGCAAACCCATCACAGTGGCCGACCTTGGGTTGGCAACCATGTCGAACAGCGCGCCGTCGTAGGTCGGGTTTCCGCGCCGAACGGGTTTCAGGAAAATGTCCTCGGCGAGTTCCACCATGCCCGGCATGACGGCCGAACCGCCGCTCAGGACAATCCCCGAGGACAGCAATTCCTCATACCCGCTCTCGCGAATCACCTGGTGCACCAACGAGAATATTTCCTCGACTCTGGGTTCGATAACACCGGCAAGTGCTTGTTTTGAAAGCATGCGCGGCGCCCGATCGCCCAATCCGGGTACCTCAACCTGGTCGGCCGGGTCGGCCAGGAGTTGTTTGGCAACCCCGTGTTCGACCTTGATTTCCTCGGCATCCTTGGTCGGGGTGCGCAGGGCCATGGCGATATCGCTGGTGATCAAATCCCCGGCAATCGGGATTACCGCGGTATGGCGGATCGAGCCGCCGGTGAAGATCGCCACGTCGGTCGTGCCCGCGCCGATATCCACCAAGGCCACGCCCAGGTCACGCTCGTCGGCGGTCAGCGCGGCGGCGCTCGAGGCGCTGAGGTTCAGCACCAGCTGGTCCACTTCCAGCCCGCAGCGGCGCACGCACTTGACGATGTTCTCGGCCGCGCTTTGGGCGCCTGTCACGATGTGGACCTTGACCTCGAGGCGGCCGCCGCTCATGCCGATCGGCTCTTTCACTTCATGACCGTCGATCACGAATTCCTGCGGCTCGACCAGCAGCAGCCGCTGGTCGTTCGGGATGTTGATCGCCTTGGCCGTCTCGACCACGCGGGCTACGTCCACCG
Source organism: Roseateles microcysteis (assembly GCF_036880965.1). NCBI lineage: Bacteria > Pseudomonadati > Pseudomonadota > Betaproteobacteria > Burkholderiales > Sphaerotilaceae > Roseateles > Roseateles microcysteis. The sequence goes on from NZ_JBAJMV010000006.1 coordinate 51,368, forward strand.
GCGTCACTTCCTTGTCGCGCACGATCACCATGCCGGTGGAGTTCTGGCCGCGGATGTGGCTGCCGGTGATGCCGGTGAAGACCCGGCTGATCTTGCAGTCGGCCATCATCTCGGCCTCCTTCAAGGCCTGCTGGATCGACTGCACCGTTGCGTCGATGTTCACCACCACGCCACGCTTGAGCCCATGCGAAGGCGCCACGCCGAGACCGGCAATGCGCAGCTCGCCATTGCCCATCACCTCGGCCACCACCGCCATGATCTTGGCGGTGCCGATGTCCAGACCCACGACGAGATCCTTGTATTCCTTGGCCATCTCTTCTTTCCTTGTGGTCTTTACTTGTTCTTGCCCCGGCCGGTGGCCGGAGTCGTCGTCGTCGAAACGCCGCGCAGCCGCAAGGCATAGCCATCGCGGTGGCGCAGGTCGGCTGCCAGCAGTTCAGACTGGTAGCGCGAAGTCATCTGGGTCAGCGTCAAGACAAACTGCTGGTAGCGAGCCAGCACTTCGGCATCGCTGCCACGGCCGAGTTCGATCTCGGCGCCCTTCTCAAGCTTCAAGCGCCAGGAGCCGCGACCCGAGAGGTCCAGGCGCTCGGCGCTGTCCGACAGCGTCTGAGTCAAAGGCTGCAATTGCTTCCACAACATCAGCATGTGACCCGCGCTGCCCGCCGGACCAGAGAGCGTCGGCAGGTTCTCGTCTTCCACATCGCCCAGATTGGCCTGGAAGACTTCGCCGAAGCTGTTGACCAACTGACGCTCGACCGCCGCATCGCTCTGCGCGTCGGCGCCTTCGGCCTTTAGTTCCCAATACGCGGAAGGCTGATGCTCCTCCAGCTTCACCTTGAGCCTGGCCGGCCAGACGCGCTGCACCGTCGCCTTGCGTACCCAGGGCACGCCTTCAAATGCCTGGCGTGCCTGCTGCAGATTCATCGTGAGAAAGGTGCCACTCAAGCGCGGCAGCGCATTCGCCCGCAGCGTGGCGGTGCTGTTGCGATCCACGTCGCCCTCGACCTGCACCGCACGGATCGCAAACACCGGCCGGCGGGCCAGCCAGTTCGCGCCGTAGGCAAGGATTGTCAACGCCAGGCCGACCAGCAACAGCGCCGCCACGCCGTTCATCACGCGGACGTCCGGCGGCAACTGCTGTTGAAGGGTGGCGGAGTTGGCGGCCATGGCTTTGCTTGGGGTCAGGCCCTGCCTGCGTCGAGTCGGGCCTGGGACAGCAGCCACAGACACAGCTGCTCGTAGGTGATGCCCGCATGGCCGGCCGACTTGGGCACCAGCGAATGCGAGGTCATGCCGGGCGAAGTGTTCATCTCCAGCAGGAAGGGCTTGCCGTCGCTCTTGCGCAGCATCAGGTCGGCGCGACCCCAGCCGCGGCAGCCCAGGCTGCGGTAGGCGGCCACCGTCAGGGCCTGGATCTCGCGCTCCAGCGCAGCGTCCAGATGGCCCATCAGGTAGCGCGTCGAGTTCGTGAAGTACTTGTTCTGGTAGTCGTAGTTGCCCTGATCGGCTTCGATCTGGATCACCGGCAGCGCGAAGGCCGAAGCGCCCTCCCCCAGCACCGGGCAGGTCAGCTCGGGGCCTGCGATGAATTCCTCGCAGAGCACCTCGTCGTCGTACTTGGCGGCTGCCTCGACGGCCGCCTGCATCTCCGAATAGCCATTGACCTTGCTGATGCCGATGCTCGAGCCCTCGTGCGGCGGCTTGACGAAGAGCGGCAGGCCCAGTTCGTCGGGCACCTTGATCACGCGCTCGCGCTGCAGCTCGGTCTTCTTGAGACTCAGCCAGCGAGGCGTGGACAGGCCATCGGCACGCCACAGCCGCTTGGTCATGATCTTGTCCATGGCAATGCTGGAGGCCATCACGCCGGAGCCGGTGTAGGGAATGCCCAGCAGCTCCAGCGCGCCCTGCACCGTGCCGTCTTCGCCATGCCGACCATGCAGCGCAACAAAGCAGCGGGCGAAGCCTTCGCTCTTCAGTTCATGCAGGCCGCGCTCGGACGGGTCGAATCCATGGGCGTCCACGCCCTGGCTGCGCAAGGCTGCCAGCACGCCAGGGCCCGACATGGTCAGCGAGACCTCGCGTTCGGCCGAGGAGCCGCCCATCAGCACGGCCGTCTTGCCCAGTGCCTTCGGGTCAATGTTCAGATTCAATTTCATTTCAGCAGCTCCACCGTCTGCGAAGGAACGGCGCCGATGGATCCGGCGCCCATCACGATCACCACATCACCGTCGCGTGCCGTGGCGGCAATGGCCGCCGGCATTGCGGTCACCTGACCCACCAGGGTTGCATCACTTGCCGCGGCGAGCGACGCGGCATCGGCCCCGGCAATGGCTGCCTCGCCGGCCGAATACACATCAGCCAGCAGCACACAATCGGCCTGCTTCAGCACGCGCACAAAATCTTCGAAGCAGTCGCGCGTGCGGGTGAAGCGGTGCGGCTGGAACGCCAGCAGCAGGCGCTGGCCCGGGAACGCGCCGCGCGCCGCGGCCAGGACAGCGGCCATCTCGACTGGGTGATGGCCGTAATCGTCGATCAGCGTGAAGCGGCCACCGTCCGCGGCGCGCAGCTCGCCATGGCGCTGGAAGCGGCGGCCCACGCCATCGAACTTTTCCAGTGCGGCCACGATGGGGCCATCGGGCAGCTCGATTTCGCTCGCCACCGCAATCGCGGCCAGCGCATTCAAGACGTTATGGCGGCCTGCAAGATTCAGAGTGATTTTCAAGTCGGCCTGGCCGGCACGCTGCGCCGTGAAGCTCATCTGACCGCCGGGCAGCGCGTGCACATCGACCGCGCGCACTTCATTGTGTTCGCCGAAACCGTAAGTGATCACCGGGCGCTGCAGCATCGGCAGGATGGCCTGCACGCCGGCATCGTCACCGCAGACCACGGCCGCGCCGTAGAAGGGCATCTTGTGCAGGAAGTCGACGAAGGCCTGCTTCAGGCGCTCGAAGTCGTGCCCATAGGTCTCCATGTGGTCGGCGTCGATATTGGTGACGACGGCCATCATGGGCAGCAGGTTCAGGAAGGAGGCGTCGCTCTCGTCCGCCTCGACCACGATGTACTCGCCCTGGCCCAGGCGCGAGTTGGCGCCGGCGGCGTTCAGCTTGCCGCCGATCACGAAGGTGGGGTCCACGCCGGCTTCGGCCAGCACGCTGGTCACCAGCGAGGTGGTCGTTGTCTTGCCATGCGTGCCCGCAATCGCTATGCCTTTGCGCAGGCGCATCAGCTCGGCCAGCATCACGGCCCGCTGCACCATGGGGATGGCAGCGGCACGGGCGGCGAGCAACTCGGGGTTGTCTGCGCGGATCGCGGTGGAGACCACGACAGCTTGCGCGCCAGCAATATTGCCGGCGGCGTGGCCGACATGCGTGCGCAGGCCGAGCGTTGCCAGCCGCTGCAAGGTCGGGCTGTCGCTCTGGTCCGAGCCCGAGACCAGATAGCCCAGGTTGTGCAGGATCTCGGCGATGCCGCTCATGCCGGCACCGCCGATGCCGACGAAATGGATGTGCTTGACGGCGTGTTTCACAGGACAAGGCCCTCGAGTTCATCGGCCACACGGGCGGCTGCACGCGGGCGAGACAGATTGCGGGCCTTGCTGGCCATCTCGAGCAGGCGTGCGCGGTCCAGGCCCCGAATCATTTCGTGCAGGCCTGCGGCCGTCAGCTCCTGCTGCGGCAGATGAATGGCCGCGCCGTGTTGGGTCATGAATTGCGCGTTGTCGCGTTGATGCGCTGTGGTGGAAACGACCAGCGGCACAAGGATGGAAGGCACGCCAGCCGCGCAGAGCTCGCTGACCGTGACGGCACCCGCGCGGCAGATCGCCAGGTCGGCGGCAGCCAGGCGCTCGGCCATGTTGTCGATGAAGGGCAGCACCTCGGCCTCGACACCGGCGGCACGATAGGCCTGCTGCACCTCGACCAGATTGGCCTGACCGGTCTGATGCGTGACGATGGGGCGCTCATCGGCCGGCCACAGCGCCAGCGCTGGCGGCAGCGCAGCGTTGATCGCTTTCGCACCGAGCGAGCCACCAACGACGAGCAGACGCAGCGGGCCGGTGCGCTCGGCAAACCGGACATCCGGCGGCGCAATCGCTTCGATCTCGGCACGCACCGGGTTGCCGGTGACGATGGCATTCTTCGTGTCGGCCGCCGCCTTGCCGTCGAAACCGAAGGCGATGCGCGAGGCAAACGGCTTCAGGCCCTTGTTCGACAGCAACAGCGATGCATCGGCATTCACGAGCAGCAAGGGCTTGCGCATCAACCAGGCCATCAGCCCGCCAGGCAGGCAGACATAGCCGCCCATGCCCAGCACCGCATCGGCACTGCGCGTCACGAAGACCTGGCGGCTCTGCACAAAGGCCTGCACCAGCTTGAACAGGCCGGTGATCGAATGCTTCAGCCCCTTGCCGCGCAGGCCGGCAAAGGCCAGGCGATCTAGCGGGATGCTGGTGGGCGGCACGAGCTTGTTTTCCATGCCCTGCTCGGTGCCCATCCAGGACACGCTCCAGCCGCGGCGCTTCATTTCCTCGGCGACAGCGAGGCCCGGGATGATGTGACCGCCGGTGCCGGCCGCCATGACCACCAAATGCTTGGTCATGCGCGACCTCCGCGCATGAGTTGGCGATTCTCAAGATCGATGCGCACCACGATCGCCAGCGCCACGCAGTTCATCAAGATCGCCGAACCACCAAACGACAGCAGCGGCAGCGTCAGCCCCTTGGTCGGCAGCGCCCCCAGGTTCACGCCCATGTTGATGAAGCCCTGCCCCGCCATCCAGATGCCGATGCCTTGCGCATAGAGACCGGCGAACACGCGGTCCAGCGCCACGGCCTGGCGGCCGATGTGGAAGAGCCGGCGCGACAGCCAGAAGAAGGCCAGGATTACCACGGCCACGCCGACAAAGCCCAGCTCCTCGCCGATCACTGCGAGCAGGAAGTCGGTGTGGGCCTCGGGCAGGTAATGCAGCTTCTCGACGCTGGAGCCCAAACCCTGGCCGAACCATTCGCCACGGCCGAAGGCAATCAGCGAATGCGTCAGCTGGTAGGCCTTGCCCTGCGCGTACTTTTCGTCCCAGGGGTTCAGGTAGGCAAAGATGCGCTCGCGACGGAATTCGCTGAAGGTGATCATTAGCACGAACGCACCGACCAGCACCGCCACCACCAGGAAGAACATGCGGCCGTTGACACCGCCCAGGAACAGGATGCCCATGGCGATGGCCGCGATCACCATGAAGGCGCCCATGTCGGGCTCGGCCAGCAGGAGCACGCCGATCACGCCGAGAGAGACAATCATCGGCCAGACAGCCTGGACGAAGTTCTCCTTTACGTCCATCTTGCGCACCATGTAGCTGGCCGCGTACATCGCGATGGCCAGCTTGGCCAGCTCGGAAGGCTGGAAGTTCATCAGGCCTAGCGGCACCCAGCGGCGCGCGCCGTTCACCACCTTGCCCACACCCGGAATCAAGACTGCCACCAGCAGCACGAGGCTCGCCACGAACAACCAGGGCGCCCAGCGCTCCCAGCTGCTGATCGGCACCTGCACCGTGATCAGCGCCGCGATCAGGCCGGCCGCGATGTAGAGCGACTGCCGGATGAAGAAGTGCATCGGTTGGTACTTGCTGAACTTCGGGTTGTCCGGCAGCGCGATGGAGGCCGAATAGACCATCAGCAGGCCCAGGCCCATCAAGGCGATCACGACCCAGACCAGCGTCACGTCGAAGCCCGCGAGCTTGGTAGGCTGGCCGGCGGCCACCCAGTCGCGCACCGGCACAGCGGTCGGGCCTTCGCCATCAGCGCCCTTGCCGAAGCGCTGGCGAAGGTTCTGAAAGAAGTTGCTCAAGGTGGCGGCGTTCAAAGCGTTGCCCCCTTCTCTGCCGCCAATGCCTCGGCCGCGGCCACGAAGACCTCGGCGCGGTGCGCATAGTTGCGGAACATGTCGAGCGAGGCGCAGGCCGGGCTGAGCAAGACGCTGTCGCCGGCATGCGCCTGAGCGAAGCACCACTGGGTCGCGGCTTCAAGCGTTTCGTGACGTTGGACGTTGAGGCCACTGTCCGTCAACACGCTTTCAATCGCGGAAGCATCGCGGCCGATCAGGGCCACGGCGCGGGCGTTCTGGATCAGCGGCAGGCGCAGCGGCGAGAAGTCCTGGCCCTTGCCGTCGCCACCGAGGATCACGACCAGTCTGGACGGCGCACGATCAGCACCCAGGCCGCTCAACGCCGCCACAGTGGCGCCGACATTGGTGCCCTTGGAATCGTCGTAGAAGTCAACGCCGTCAAGCGAACCGATGTGCTGCACGCGATGCGGCTCGCCGCGGTACTCGCGCAGGCCATGCAGCATTGGCGCCAGTGGCAGCTCGGCGGCGGTGCACAGCGCCAGCGCAGCCAGTGCGTTGGCGGCGTTGTGGCGGCCGCGGATGCGCAGCGCGTCCGCTGGCATCAGGCGTTGCACGACGATCTCTTCCTCGTCGTCATCCGCCTTGCGCTTGATCGTCGGGTCGCTCTCGAGTGCGCGGACCAGCCAGGCCATGCCGCCTTCGTTCACGAGGCCATAGTCACCGGGACGCTTGGGCGCATCGAGGCCGAAACGCACAACCCTGCGGCCTTGTTCGATCTTGCGACGGCCACGACCCGGGCTCACCATCACCGGGGTCGGCACCAATGCCTCGACGGCGGCATCGTCACGGTTGATCACCATGATGGCTTCGGCGCCGAAGACGCGGCCCTTGGCGCGCGAGTAGGCGGCCATGTCGCCGTGCCAGTCGAGATGGTCTTGCGTGATGTTCAGCACCGTGGCGGCCGTGGGCTCAAAACCTTCGACACCTTCCAGCTGGAAGCTCGACAGCTCCAGCACCCAGGCCTCGGGCAAGTGCTCGAACACGGGACCCTTGGGCGGCGGCGGCTTGATCGGCAGCGGGGCTTCGTCGAGCAGGGCTTCGATTTCCTGTAGCGTGGTCAGCTCCGGTTCGGCGGGCGCTGTTGCGGCTTCGACAGGTTCGGCCTGTTCGGCCTGTTCGGCAATTTCTCCGGTGGACGCAGGAGCTTCAGCGGCTTCAGCGGCTTCAATCGCTTCAATCGCCGCTGCTACGACGGGCGCTTCAGCAACCGGCATTGGCTCGAGCTCCAGTGCTGCTGCCAGCGTTGTCAGCATGCTCGGGCCGATATTGCCGGCCACGGCCACGCGCCTGCCACAGCGCTCGACGAGCTGGCCGGTCAGGCTGGTGGTGGTGGTCTTGCCATTGGTGCCGGTGATGGCCAGCACGATGGGCGCATAACGTCGCTCGGCCTTCAAGGCGTTCAGTGCCTGGGCGAACAAATCGAGTTCACCGAGCAGCGGCAGGCCCAGCTCGCGGGCACGCGAGAGCAGCGGCTGCAGGCGCGCGTCCAGCGGCGACAGGCCCGGGCTCTTCAGGACGGCACGCAGCCCTTCAGCATCGGCAGCTTGCAACTCGCCGCTGAAGAACGTCGCGTCGGGCACCTGCTCATTCAGGGCGGCCAGTTGCGGCGGCGCCTCGCGCGAGTCCCAGACGCGGATCGCAGCCGCGCCCTGGCGCCTGGCCCAGGCCGCCATGGCCAGGCCGGTGTCTCCCAGGCCCAGGATCAGGAGGTGAGCGCAGTTCAGTTCCACGTGCTTCGCCCTCAGCGCAGCTTCAGGCTGGCCAGGCCGATGAGGCACAGCAGCATGGTGATGATCCAGAAGCGGATGACGACCTGCGTCTCGTTCCAGCCCGACTTCTCGAAGTGGTGGTGCAGCGGCGCCATCTTGAAGATGCGCCGGCCCGTGCCGAACTTCTTCTTGGTGTACTTGAACCAGCTGACCTGGATCATCACCGACAGCACTTCGGCCACGAAGACGCCGCCCATGATGCCCAGCACGATTTCCTGCCGCGTGATCACGGCCAGCGTGCCCAGGCCTCCGCCCAGCGCGAGCGCGCCGACGTCGCCCATGAAGACCTGGGCCGGGTGAGCGTTGAACCACAGGAAGGCAAGACCTGCCCCCGCCATCGCAGCGCAGAAGATGAGCAACTCGCCAGCACCCGGGATGTAGGGCAGCAGGAGGTATTTGGAGAACACCGAGGAGCCCGTCAGGTAGGCAAACACGCCCAGCGCCGATCCCACCAGCACCACCGGCATGATGGCCAGGCCGTCAAGCCCGTCGGTGAAGTTCACTGCATTGCTGGTGCCGACGATGACGAAGAACGACAGGCCCATGAAGCCGAACACCCCGAGCGGATAGCTGACCGACTTGAAGAAGGGCACGAGCAGGTCGGCGCGCGGCGGCAACTCTGTCGAGAAGCCGCTTTGCACCCAGCGGAAGAAGAGCTCGAACACGCGCAGTGCAGAGGTCTCGGACACGCTGAAGGCCAGGTAGATCGAGGCAATGATGCCGATCAGCGCCTGCCAGAAGAACTTCTCGCGGCTGCGCATGCCTTCGGGATTCTTGTCGACGACCTTGCGCCAGTCATCCACCCAGCCCACGGCACCAAAGCCCAGCGTCACCAGCATCACCACCCAGACAAAGCGGTTGCTCCAGTCGAACCACAGCAAGGTCGACACGCCGATGCCGATCAGGATCAGCACGCCGCCCATGGTCGGCGTGCCGCTCTTCACCAGATGCTGCTGCACGCCGTACTCGCGGATCGGCTGGCCGATCTTCATCTCGGTCAGGCGGCGGATCACCCAGGGGCCGAAGGCCAGGCCGATCAGCAGCGCCGTCATGGCGGCCATCACGGCGCGGAACGTGATGTAGTTGAACAGGCGCAGGAAGCCCCATTCGGGGTAGAGGCCCAGCAACCATTGCGAGAGGCTCAGCAGCATGGCGGTTTACTTCCCTTCGGCGGCCGAGAGGGCCGCAATCACTTGTTCCATGCGCATGAAGCGCGAGCCCTTGACCAAGACGGTCGAGACTCGCGGGGCTTCGGCCAGTGCGGCCAGCAGGTCGGCCACGGTTTCAAAAGCGCGGCCGTTGTTGCCATAGGCCTTGGCTGCATCCTTGGCTGCCATGCCGGCGGTCCAGAGATGGGCAACACCGCGTTCGGCCGCATAGGCACCCACCTCGCGGTGGAACTCCGGCCCTTGCATGCCCACCTCCCCCATGTCGCCCAGCAGCAGCCAGGCCGCACCGGGCAGCTCGGCCAGCACATCGATGGCGGCACGCACGCTGTCGGGGTTGGCGTTGTAGCTGTCGTCGATCAGCGTGACGCGGCGGCCGGCCAGCATCACGCTGCCCAGTTGCGAGCGCCCCTTGACCGGGCGAAAGTTCTCCAGGCCGCGAACGATGGCGGCCAGCGGCGCGCCAGCGGCCAGCGCACAGGTCGCGGCCGCCAGGGCATTGCGCACATTGTGTTGACCGGCAACAGCGAGGCTCACCGGCGCATCGCCAGCGGGCGTGTGCAGCTCGAGTGCCCAATGCCCATTGCCGCCGCTTGCAAAGACTTCTTCGCCAGCGCCGATCCACTGCGCGCGGCCGGTCACATCGGCCTGGCCTTGCAAGGCAAAACTCAGCTCGCCGCGATGGCCAGCCAGTCTGTGCCAGATCGGTGCGCAGGCATCTTCGGCCGGGAACACGGCAACACCGGCCGCGCCCAGGGCTTCGATCACGGCGCCGTTCTCGCGCGCCGCGGCCTCGACCGTCTGCAGGAATTCCTGGTGCTCGCGCTGTGCGTTGTTGACCAGCGCGACGGTGGGCTGCGCCATTGCGGCCAGTGGTGCGATTTCGCCGGGATGGTTCATGCCCAGCTCGATCACGGCGGCGCGGTGCCAGTGCGCGTCGTCCTGACGCAGGCGCAGCAGCGTCAATGGCACGCCGATGTCGTTGTTGTAGTTGCCTTCGGTGGCCAGCGAGGCATTGCCCAGCCAGGCGCGCAGAATGCTGGCGATCATCTGCGTGACCGTGGTCTTGCCATTGCTGCCGGTCACCGCAATCACCGGCAGATGGCAGTGGCGGCGCCAGGCCGTGGCCAATGCCCCCAGTGCTGCCTTGGCATCCGGCACTTCGATGCCGGCCAGGCCAGCCGCCTCCAGGCCACGCTCAGCCAGGGCAGCGACGGCGCCGCTGGCCTTGGCGTCGGCCAGGAAGTCGTTGGCATCGAAGCGATCACCGCGAAGCGCGACAAACAGGTCGCCAGCCTGCAGCGTGCGGGTATCGCTGTGCACGCGCTCGATCTCGGTCTGGCCGTCGCCGACCAGGCGCGCCGTGGGAACGCTCTGCAGCAACAGGTGGTGAGCCTGGGCCAGCGTCATCAGCGGCGTTGAATTGAGGCTTGCGGTGTTCACAGACCAGCCCTCCGGATCAAGGCGGCACGTGCTTGCTCGACATCCGAGAAGGCGCGGCGCTCGCCCATGATTTCTTGATAGTCTTCGTGGCCCTTGCCCGCCACCAAGACCACGTCGCGAGCGCCGGCTTCCAGCACCGCACGTTCGATGGCCTGCTGGCGTTCAACGATCTGCAAGCAGCCCGGTGCGCCGGCCGCAATGTCGGCCAGGATGGCCTCGGGCGATTCGGTGCGCGGGTTGTCGCTGGTGGCGATCACGCGGTCGGCCATGCGAGCGGCAATGGCGCCCATCAACGGGCGCTTCGTGCGATCACGATCTCCGCCGCAGCCGAAGACGCAGACGAGTTGGCCGCCGCGGGCCGCTGCCAGCGGGCGCAGCGCCTGCAGCGCTTTGTTCAGGGCATCGGGCGTGTGGGCATAGTCCACCACCACTTCAGGCAACTCGCGGCCATTGCCAACGCGTTGCATGCGGCCCGGCACTGGCGTGACTTGCGCGGCAACGCCTGCTGCATCGGCGAGCGAATGGCCCAGCGCACGCAAGGCGCCGATCACGCCCAGCAGGTTGGCGATGTTGTACTCGCCGATCAGGCCGGTCTGCACCTGAATGGCGTCAGCGCCTTCACGCAAGGTGAAGGCGATTCCGCCCGCGCCGTAGTGCATGTCATGCGCCGAGAGGCGGGCTTCGCCGTTCAGCGCACAGGTCCAGACATCTAGCTTGGCTGCCAATTCCACGGCAAGCTCTGCGCCCTTTGGGTCATCGACGTTCAGCACGGCTGCCTGCAGGCCAGCCCAGTCGAACAGCTCGCGCTTGGCGGCCCAGTAGGACTCCATGCTGCCGTGATAGTCCAGGTGGTCCTGCGTGAAGTTGGTGAACAAGGCCACCAAGACTCGCGTGCCAGCCAGGCGATGCTCCCTGACGCCGATGGACGAGGCCTCGATGGCGCAGGCTGCGAAGCCCTCGTCGGCCATGCGCTTGAACGCCTGTTGCAGCAGGACCGGATCAGGCGTCGTCAGGCCGGTGTACTCGATGGCTGCCGGCTTGCCCGCCAGCGGCGGCTCGCCAACACCCAGGGTGCCAACCACACCGCAGCGCTGGCCCAGCAGCGAGAGCGTCTGCGCAACCCACCAGGCCGACGATGTCTTGCCGTTCGTGCCGGTGACGGCCACGACCGACAGTGCCTGGCTGGGCGCGCCGTAACAGGCCGAGGCGATCAGGCCGGTCTTGGACTTCAGCCCGGGCAGCGAGGCCACGCGGGCATCGACGAAGTTGTAGGCGTCCACGCCTTCTGCTTCGACCAGGCAGGTGGCAGCACCGGCCGCCAAGGCAGCAGCCACATATTCGCGGCCATCGCGTGCATAGCCCGGCCAGGCGATGAAGGCATCACCGGGGCGCACCTGACGGCTGTCGGTCTGCAGCGCACCGGTGGTCCATTCCTGCAGCCAGCGGGCCGCAGCTTCCGGAGATTTGAGTCGGGTCAGCATCAGAGTTTCTTGTCCTGGGCCGGCGCAATGCCGGCCACGATTTGCGGCTTCACGGCCAGGTCGGGCTTCACCTTCAAGAGGCGCAGGCTGCCGCCGGTCACGTCGCTGAACACCGGGCCGGCCACCCGGCCGCCGTCATGGGCGCCCTTGCTGGGTTCGTCCACCATCACCGCGACCACGATGCGCGGATTGCTGATCGGCGCCAGGCCCACAAACCAGGCGCGGTACTTGCTCTTGTCATAGCCCTTGCCCACTTGCTTGTAGGCCGTGCCGGACTTGCCACCCACGCTGTAACCAGCCACCTGCGCCTGAGGCGAGGTGCCGCCTGCTTCGGTGACGGTCTGCAGCATCGCGCGCATCGTTTGCGCCGTCTTGGCGGAGAACACGCGGCGGCCATGCACGGCCCGGCCTTCGGCTTGCTTGTCCAAGGTCAGGGGAATCAGCTCGCCGTCGCGCGCGAACACCGTGTAGGCATGAGCGATTTGCACCAGCGAGGCCGACAGGCCGTAGCCATAGCTCATCGTGACCTGCTCGATCGGCTTCCATTTCGCGTAGGGGCGCAAGCTGCCAATGGCGGCACCCGGGAATGGCAGCTCCGGGCGCTGACCCAGGCCGATGGCCGTGAACATCTCGTGCAGCTCGCGGGGCTGCGCCTGCAGGCCCAGCTTGGCTGCCGCGATATTGCTGGACTTCTGGATCACCTCGGTCACGTTCAGCACGCCGGCCGGATGCGCGTCGGTAATGACGGAGCCGAAGAAATTCCACTGGCCGCCGCCGACGTCGATCATGGTCTGCGGCGTCACCCGGCCGGCCTCGAGCGCCAGGCTCACGGTGAAGGGCTTCATCGTCGAGCCCGGCTCGAACTGGTCGGTCATGGCGCGGTTGCGCAATTGTTCGCCGCTCAGTTTCTTGCGGTTGGCGGGGTCGAAGCTTGGGTAGTTCGCCAGGGCCAGCACCTCGCCGGTCAGGGCATCCAGCACCACCGCACTGCCGGCCTTGGCCTGGTGTGCCGTCACGGCTTCGCGCACACGCTGGTAGGCCTGGTGCTGGATGCGCGAGTCGATCGACAGGGTCACGTCTTGCCCGTCCTTCGGAGCGACACGTTCGCCAATGTCTTCGACCACCTGGCCCAGACGGTCACGCACCACGGCGCGCGAGCCGTCGCGCCCCTGCAGCTTGGCTTGCAGTGCCAGCTCCATGCCTTCCTGGCCATGCTCCTCGAGGTTGGTGAAGCCCACCACGTGGGCAGAGGCCTCACCTTCTGGATAGCGGCGCTGGTACTCCCGGTCCTGGAACACGCCCCTGATGCCGAGCGCCTTGATCTGAGCGGCCATGGTGTCGTCACCCTGGCGGCGCAACCAGGCGAAGCGGCCGCCGGGCAGCAGCTTCTCGGCCAGCTCCGCCTGCGTCAGGCCCAGGATGCGTGCCAGCTCGGCGCGCTTGGCCGGGTCGGCGTCCACATCGCCGGGAATCGCCCAGAACGAAGGCACGGCCACACTGGTGGCGAGCAACTGGCCGCTGCGGTCGCTGATTCGGCCGCGGCTGGCGGGCAGCTCGAGCTTGTGGCTGTAGCGCGCGGCGCCCTGTTGCTGGAAGAACTCGGTGCCGATGCCCTGCACATACAGCGCGCGGCCGAGCAGGCCGGCAAAGGCACAGCCCACGGCCAGTACCAGCAGGCGCGAACGCCACAGCGGTGCTGCTGCGGCGAGCAAGGGGCTTTGCGCATGATGGAGAGAGCGGCGCGGCTTGAGCATCAGAAGCTCTCCTCCACCGCTTGCATCTTCTGGCTGGCGACGATCTGCGGCTTGACCTCGAGGTCGGGCGGCACATTCATCAGGCGCAGGCTTTGCGAGACCACCTGGCTGAACACCGGGCCGGCCACGGCGCCTCCGAAGTAGACGCCGTTGCTCGGCTCGTCCACCATCACCGCGACGATGATGCGCGGGTTGTTGATCGGCGCCAGGCCCACGAACCAGCTGCGGTACTTGTTGCCGGCGTAAGCCTTGCCTTCCTGCTTGTGCGCGGTGCCGGACTTGCCGCCCACGCTGTAGCCCGGCGCCTGCGCCATCGGCGCCGTGCCGCCAGGGCCGGCCGCCAACTGAAGCATGCCGCGCATGTCATGAGCGACCTTGGGCGAGAACACGCGGATGCCATGCACCGGATCACCGCTCTGCGAACGCGTCATGGTGATCGGGATCACTTCGCCATCGCGGGCGAACACGGTGTAGGCGCGAGCGAGCTGCAAGAGCGAGGCCGAGAGGCCGTAGCCGTAGCTCATCGTCGCCTGCTCGATCGGGCGCCAGCTCTTGTACGGCCGCAGCTTGCCGGTGATGGCCCCGGGGAAATTGATCTGCAGGCGCTGGCCCAGGCCGATGGCCGTGAACATCTCGTGCATCTCGCGCGGCTGCATCTGCATGGCCAGCTTGGCGGCGCCGATGTTGCTGGACTTCTGGATCACCTCGGCGACGCTCAAGTCGCCATGCGGATGGGCGTCGGTCGGCGACCAGCCGGCAATCACCAGGCTGCGCGGCGCCGTATTGATGATGGTCTCCGGGCGCACACGGCCGGTTTCCATTGCCAGGCTGGCAATGAAGGGCTTCATCGTGGAGCCGGGCTCGAACACATCGGTCAGCGCGCGGTTGCGCAGCTGCGCGCCGCTGAGGTTCTGGCGGTCGCCGGGATTGAAGCTCGGGTAGTTGGCCAGGGCCAGCACCTCGCCGGTCTGCGCATCGAGGACCACCACCGAGCCGGCCTTGGCCTTGTGCTCGGCCACGGCATCGCGCACGCGCTGGTAGGCGAAGAACTGGATCTTGGAGTCGATGCTGAGGTCGATGTCGCGGCCATTCACCGCAGGCACGCGGTCGCCGATGTCTTCGACCACGCGGCCCAGGCGGTCGCGCACCACGGCGCGCGAGCCATCGCGTCCCTGAAGCTCCTTCTGGAACGCGAGTTCGATGCCTTCCTGGCCACGTTCTTCGATATTGGTGAAGCCGACCACATGGGCCGCCGCCTCACCTTCCGGATACTTGCGCTTGTATTCGCGGTCCTGGAACACGCCCTTCAGCGCCAGGTTCTTGATCTGTGCGGCGGTGTCGTCGTCAGCCTGGCGGCGCAGCCAGACGAAGCGGCTGCTCGGGTCGAGCTTGCGCTCCAGCTCGTCGCGGCTGATGCCGAGAATCTTGGCCAGCGCGCGGCGCTTGGCCGGATCGGCCTCGACATCTTTCGGAATTGCCCAGAACGAAGGCACGGCCACGCTGGCAGCCAGCACCTGGCCACTGCGGTCGTTGATGCGGCCGCGGCTGGCCGGCAGCTCCAGCGTGTGGGCATACCGGGCCTCGCCCTGCTTCTGGAAGAACTCGGTGCCGATCACCTGCACATAGAGTGCGCGCCCCAGGAGGCCGGCGAAGGCCAGACCGACGAGCGCGACCAGGAAGCGCGAGCGCCAGGGCGGCGTCTTCGAAGCCAGCAGCGGGCTCGAGCTGTAGCTCACGCTTCGCGTATTGACGGCACGAGAGCCGCCGCCGTCCTTGTTCCTCTTGCGGACTATCATCGCGCCACTCCGCTCGCGCTGCCGTCCATGTGCAGCGAAGCTTGCTGGCTGATCGCCGGCGAGATCGCACGCATGTTCAGGCGTTCGCGCGCGACCTTCTCGACGCGCAGATTGGTGGCCTGCGCCTGGCGCTCGGCCTGCAGGCGCTGCAGGTCGGCATCGAGCCGGCGTGCCTCGGCCTGGGCACGGTCGATCTCGGTGAACAGGCGGCGCGCGTCATAGGCGCTGCGCACCATCAGGATGCCCGAGCCGAGGACAGCCAGCAGCAGCACGAAGTTGATCCGGCTCACCGCTTGCTTCCCTTGCCATAGCGGCCCTGCGGTTCGGCCGGCAGTGGCGCATCGGTACGCTCAGCCACGCGCAGCACGGCTGACCGCGAGCGCCCGTTGGCCTTGATCTCGGCGGCGCTGGGCTTGATGCGCTCCAGCGCCTTCAGCGCCAGCGGCTTGGGCTCGGCAAAGGGCGCGCGGCGGTCGAACACTTCCTTGCTGTGCTCGGCAATGAAGTTCTTGACGATGCGGTCTTCCAGCGAATGGAAGCTGATCACCGCCAGCCGGCCGCCCGGCGCCAAGAGCGCCAGCGCCGACTTCAGGCCCTGCTCGAGTTCCTCGAGCTCACCGTTGACTTGAATCCGAAGAGCTTGAAATGTGCGCGTTGCAGGGTCCTGGCCCGGCTCGCGGGTCTTGACCGCGCCAGCCACGACTTTGGAAAGCTCATCGGTGCTTCGTACGGGCTGCCCCGCGTCGCGGCGAGCAACAAGCGCCTTTGCAATCTGAACAGCAAACCGTTCTTCCCCATAGTTTTTTATCACCTCCGCAATCTGGCGCTCATCAGCGCGGGCCAGGAAGTCCGCGGCGCTTTCGCCTCGGGTCGTGTCCATGCGCATGTCCAGCGGTCCGCTGAAGCGGAAGCTGAACCCGCGCTCGGGGTTGTCGATCTGCGGGCTCGAGACGCCCAGGTCCAGCATCACGCCCTGCACCTGAGCTATGCCCAGCGCAGCCAGCTGCTCGCGCATCTCAGCAAAGGGGGCGTGGCAGATGGAAAAACGCGGGTCCGTGACCCGCGTTTCACCGGTGGTCGCTGCGGCGACAGCTTCCGGGTCGCGGTCGATGGCGATCAGGCGCCCCTCCGCAGCAAGCCTGGAGAGCAGCAGACGCGAATGCCCGCCGCGGCCGAAGGTGCCGTCCACATAGAGGCCGGCCGGATCGGTAAGCACCGCATCGACGGTTTCGTCGAGCAGCACGGTGGTATGGGTGAAGGCGGGTGAGGACATCAGAAGCTGAAGTCCTTCAATGCATCGGGCAGGCCGCTTTCCATGACCTGGGCTTCGTGGGCGGCGTACGTGGCCGCATCCCACAGCTCGAAGTGGCTGCCCATGCCGAGCAGCATCACGTCCTTGGACAGGCCGGCTGCAGTGCGCAACTCAGGCGCGATCAAGACGCGGGCGGCGGCGTCGATCTCGACGTCCTGTGCATTGCCAAGGAACACCCGCTTCCAGCCGGCGGCTGACATGGGCAGCGCAGCGACGCGATCACGAAAGGTTTCCCAGGCCGGGCGGGGGAAGACCATCAGGCAGCCTTCCGGGTGCTTGGTGACCGTCAACTGGCCGGCGCAGAGCGCCTGCAGGACCTCGCGGTGGCGTGTCGGGACGGCCAGACGCCCCTTGGCGTCCATCGCCAAGGCACTTGCCCCCTGAAACACAAAATTCGCCACGGCGATCCACTAAATTGCACTTTTCACCACTTTAATCATCGACCTGCACACGGTCAAGCGAAATCACAAATTTATTCAATGAAATCAAGTACTTAGAACCGATTCTTGCGACAGCGGCGAGATAAAAGTCGTTCAAAATGAAGGACTTGCGGGGGGCATTGCAAGTGCTGGATGAGATTGCTGAAGGTCTGCATCCGCCCCTTGCCGAACGCGTCTGGTCGTCGAAAGCGGGCCACGCGCTGCCAGGAGGCCGGCCTGCTCTGACAGAATCGCCGCGATGACAAGCGCCTCCCCGACCACAGTTCAGATCCTGGCTGCCGTGCTTTTCGCATTGGCGCTGATCCACACCTTCTCGACCAAGTTCTTCGAGCGCCTGGCCCACACCCGGCCCAGGCATGCCGGCCTGTTCCACCTGCTGGGCGAGGTGGAGGTGGTGTTCGGCTTCTGGGCCATGGTGCTGATCGTGGGCCTGTTTGCACTGGAGGGCTCGACGGCCGCCACGCACTATGTGGACACGCGCAACTACACCGAGCCGCTGTTCGTGTTCGCCATCATGGTGGTGGCCGCCAGCCGGCCGGTGCTGCAAATCGCCGGAGACCTGGTGCGCGGCATCGCCCGGGCGCTGCCCCTGCCTTCGGGCATCGCACTCTATATCCTGCTGCTGGGCCTGGTGCCCTTGTTCGGCTCGTTCATCACCGAACCAGCAGCGATGACGCTGGCGGCCCTGATGCTGCGTGACAGCCTGTTCGCCCAGCCGACGTCGGCGCGCCTGCGCTATGCCACGGTGGGCGCGCTCTTCGTCAACATTTCGATCGGCGGCACGCTGACGCCATTTGCCGCACCGCCGGTGCTGATGGTGGCCGGCGTCTGGCAATGGGACATGAGCTTCATGCTGAGCAATTTTGGCTGGAAGGCAGCGGTGGCCGTGGGCATCAATGCCGCCATGTTGGCGCTGCTGTTCCGCCGCGAACTGGCGACCCTGGCGCAATCGCAGGGCCGCACCGAAGAACCGGTGCCGCTGACCGTGGTCGCGGTGCACCTGCTCTTCCTGGCCGGCGTGGTGGTGTTCGCCCACCATCCGGCGATCTTCATGGGCCTGTTCCTGTTCTTCCTCGGTTTCACCAGCGCCTACCAGCGCCACCAGACCCCGCTGATCCTGAAGGAGGCGTTGCTCGTGGCCTTCTTCCTCGCGGGCCTCGTCGTGCTCGGCGGGCTGCAGCAGTGGTGGCTGCAACCACTCTTGCTGAGCATGAGCCCGGACGCGGTGTTCTACGGCGCCACCGCGCTGACCGCCGTGACCGACAACGCCGCCCTCACCTACCTGGGCTCGCTGGTGCCAGGCCTGTCGCCCGAGTTCAAGATTGCACTGGTGGCGGGCGCCGTGACCGGCGGCGGCCTGACCGTCGTGGCCAATGCGCCCAACCCGGCGGGCGTGGCCATCCTGCGCGGCAAATTCGAAGACCAGACGATCAACCCGCTCTACCTGCTCGCCGCCGCACTCGGCCCGACGCTGGTGGCCGTGCTGGCTTTCCGCCTGCTTTGAGGGCTCAGGACCGGCGCTCCACCAGACGCCTCCCGGCGTCCGTATAGACCTCATGCAGCGCCTCGATGCGCCGGCCCAGGCGCGAGGCGTCTTCGGCCGCCAGATGGTGGCCATGGTGCTCCAGGGTCGCCCGCGCCAAGTTGATGATGCGGGCGTTCAGGCTGCGCTCGGCCAACTCAACCAGCGCCTGCAAGGTGCGGCCATGCTGCTTGCTGACCAGGTGGGTCATGGCCTCGCGCGAGGCCTCGTTGATCTTGCCGGCGGCCTCGCGCAGCATGTCTTCAATCGGCGGCATCGGCGCCGCTGCCAGTTCAAGCAAGCGGGTGCGCGGGCGCGAAATGCAGAAGCGCTCGGCCACCCGACGCACCCAGATATTGCAGTCCGGCAAGGGGCAGTGCGGCGCGCAGCGCACCAGCAGTTGCAAGAGATTGCCCGCCATCTCGAAGCTGAACTCGGGCTCATTCAACTCTGCAGCCATGGCCACCAGGCCGGCGCGCGCCGCATCAAAGCGCCGCCGGGCCAGCGCCAGGGCCACTTCGCTGGACAGGCGCAGGCGGCGCACCCGCTGGCTGTCGGGATGGCGCCCGGCTGCCTCTTCCAGAAAGCGGCCGGCCCGCTCGCAAGTCTCCAGGGCCTCGCGGTCCACGCAGGCGATGGCCAGCGCCACCACGCCCTGGTAGTCCAGCGTGCGTGACTGCCCGCCCAGCGTCAACGCCGCACCGAGATGCTGAACGGCCGCTTCCGGCCGGCCCAGGAACAGCTCCAGCGAACCCAGCTTCTGCAGGCGCGTGATGTTGCCCGGCGTGATCTGCACCGCCTTGGCAAACACCTCAACCGCCGCCTCCAGCTTCATCTCTTCGAGCAGCGCCCGGCCGTAGACGTCATAGGCATCGGCATAGCCGGGGTTCTCGACCAGCAAGGTCTCCAGTGTGCGACAGGCTGTGGCCGAGTCGGCGGTGCTGAGCTCGATGCGGGCCAGGCCCAGACGCGCCCAGGGCACGGCCTTGTGGGCCAGCAGGGCCTCGAACATGCGCTTGGCCGCATCCAGCTGGTTCAGGCGCAGATACAGCTCGGAACCAATCCGGGCCGCGTAGATGCGGAACTTCTGTCCCTCGGCAAACATCACCTCACACTGCTGAGCCGCCTTCTCGTACTCACCAGCCTCGATGGCCCGAAACACCTCGCGGAAGGCCGCCTTGCGCTCCATCACCAGCCAAAAGCGATCCTCGAACTGGCCTGCGGTGATGGGCTTGAGCAGGTAGTCGTCCAGTGCGCCCTCCAGCGCATCGGCCACATGTTGGTAGCGAGCCTCGTCGGTCACCATGATGAAAGCGGTCTGCATCGGCAGGCCACGGGCCTGGCGCAGCTCGTCCAGCAGGTCCTGGCCGGTCATGGCGTCGCCACCTTGCTGGCGAAAATGGAAATCGCTGACGATCAGGTCATAGGGCTGCGGCGCACTGCGTATCATCCGGCGCGCCTCTTCCGGGCGGCGGGCGCTGGCCACCATGGGCAAGCCGAGCTGGCGCAGGATGCCAGCCAGCACCGAGCGCGTGAGGTCGCTCTCGTCAATGACCAGCGCGCGCAGCCGTCCCGCATCGGCAACGGCAGCCCTCGCAGACACCAATAGGTGTTGGTTTGTCACAAACACTCCCTGCCATCAGGCCACGGCCGAGCCTGTTCTGAGTCACGATAATGCCTCGTCTGGCCCCGCGCCAGTCCCTTGCCGGCCAGCCGCCGTCCGGAGCTCGCACCGCATGAGTCCATCTTGAGTCGCAAAGCCTCCAGCTCGCTTTTTATCGCGATCGCGACGGGTGCCGTCATCGGCCTGCTTCTGCCCGCCCTGATCATCGGCGGCTTGTGGATAGGACTGCGCGAGCCACAAGTGGCGCAGGCCGCGCTGGAACGCGACCTGGAAACCAAGCTCGACGTGCTGGCCAGCAGCCTGCCTGAGCTGCTGTGGAACCTCGACCAGGTGGCTGCGCGCGAAGTGGTGGCGGCGGTGATGAAGGCACCCGACGTTGTCCATATCAGCGTGGCCGACAACTCCCAGGGCAAGCCCTTCATCGACGTGCGCGCGCCCGAACGCAGCCGCGGCAACACCCTGACCAGCGCGCGCGACGTCTATCGCGGCAGCACGCGCATTGGCCATATCCGCATCGAGATCGACGACCACCTCTCCGCTGAAGCACTCAGCCGTCAGCGCTGGCTGTACGGTGCAACCGTGGGGCTGCAGCTGGCGATCTCGCTGGCGTTCGTGCTCCTGCTGCTGGACTCGCGCGTGATGAAGCCATTGCGTCAGTTGGGCGGTTTCGCCAACGACTTGGCGCAAGGCCGCTTCTCGGCCGAGCTGCAGACCGGGCGCCAGGATGAGATCGGCTTGCTGGGCCAGCACCTGGGCGACATGCGCAACGCGCTGCAGCAGCAGTTCAATGCGCAGCAGACGCTGATCGAGCGCCTGCGGGGCATGGCCGAGACCGTGCCGGGCGTGGTGTTCCAGCTGCGGCGCCACGGCGATGGACACTTCGAGTTCGGCTACGTCAGCGAGGCGGTGCGCGACTACTTCCACCTGTCAGCCGCCGAGCTGGCCACGGATGCGACGCAGTGGTTCCAGCAGGTGCATTCTGATGATCGCAGCGCGGTGATGAGCTCGCTCCTGAGCTCGGCCCAGCAATTGGCGCCCTGGCAGCAGGAGTTCCGCACCCACAACGCCGACGGCACGGAACGCTGGTTGTTCGGCAATGCAATTGCGCGCGCCGAAGACGACGGCGCCGTGCTCTGGCATGGTTTCCTGACCGACATCTCACGCCAGCGCCGCGACGCGCTGGAGCTGGAAGAGCACCGCAACCACCTGGAAGACCTGGTCGAGGCCCGCACCCGCCAGCTCGCTTCCGCCACCGAGGCAGCCGAGGCAGCCAACCTGGCCAAGAGCGCATTCCTGGCGAACATGAGCCACGAGATCCGCACGCCGATGAACGCCATCATCGGCCTGACCTATCTGGTGCGTCGGGACAGCCGCGAGGCCGAGCAGCAGGCGCGCCTGAAAAAGGTGGCGGATGCCGCCGAGCACCTGCTGTCCATCATCAACAACGTGCTGGACTTCTCCAAGATCGAGGCCGGCAAGTTCGAGCTCGAGATCGCCGAGTTCTCGCTGAGCCAGGTGCTGGACACCGTCACCGGCATGCTCGCCCAACGCGCGGCCGAGAAGAAGCTGGAAGTCCACGTAGAGCTCGACCCGATGCTGGAGCAGCAGCAGTTGCAGGGCGATGCGCAGCGCATCTCCGAGATCCTGCTCAATTTCGCCGGCAATGCGGTCAAGTTCACCGACAACGGCTTCGTCGGCATCAGAGTGCAGGTCGAGCGCGACCTGGGCACGGCGCTGCAGCTGCTGATCGAGGTCGAAGACAGCGGCATCGGCATCGCCGAAGAAGCGCAGGGCCGGCTGTTCCAGGACTTCGAGCAGGCCGACAGTTCCACCACCCGGCGCTATGGCGGCACGGGCCTGGGTCTGGCGATCTGCCGCCGCCTGGCCGATCTGATGGGCGGCGAGGTCGGCGTCGAGAGCCAGCCCGGCAGCGGCAGTCGATTCTGGTTCCGTCTGACGCTGGACAAGGCGACCAACCCGGCGCCGCAGCAGGCGCGCTTGAGCCGCAGCCAGGCCGCGCAGGAGCTCGCCAACAAGTTCGCCGGTACCCGGTTGCTGCTCGCCGAAGACAACCTCGTGAACCAGGAGGTTGCCGTGGCCCTGCTGGGCAGCGCAGGTCTGTCCGTCGATGTGGCCGAGGACGGGGTGCAGGCCGTGGCCATGGCTGCCACCGGCGCCTATGCCCTGGTCTTGATGGATGTGCAGATGCCGCAGATGGATGGCCTGGATGCCACGCGCGCGATCCGCGCAAGCGGCAACCCGGTGCCCATCCTGGCCATGACGGCGAACGCCTTTGACGAAGAACGGCAGCGCTGCCTCGACGCCGGCATGAACGACCACGTGGCCAAGCCCGTGGTGGCCGAGCAGCTGTTCGCAACGCTCAAGCTGTGGCTGAGCAAGCGCTGAGGGCCTCGGCCCCTACTGACTCTCCTTGATCAGCCGCCCCGAGCCGGCCTGGACCGGCCGCGCGTTCATCGGGTAGAGCCGGGCAAAGACATTGAGCTGGGCCGCACTCAAGGCCACCGGCTGGCGCATCACCAGCCAGAGCACGCCTTCGCTGCAGGGCGGCGTCGTCAGCGAGCCCATGAAGGTGTAGTAGGCCTTGTCGGCAGGCAGCAGCTCACTCAGGTCCATCTGGCCCGGGCCGGCCAGCACCTCGTGCTTCTCCAGCGGCAGATTGGCCCAGACCGTCTGCACCACCGGCTGCTTGGATTCATCCGACCCCTGCTCGAAAAGCACCGCCAGCACGGCCAGCTTGCCCTCAGAATCCTTGTGCACCAGGTGCGCCACCATCTCGAAGCTGCGGCCATTGATGCGCTCCTCTGCCGGACGATGGAAGTGGAACTGCTGCAAGGCATAGCGCTTGCCCATCACCTCCAGGCTGTTTCCCGCAGCCATGTTCACCTGCACGGTATGGCCGTTGTCCAGCACCGAGAAGGAGCTAGGCTTGTAGTTGAACGTGATCGGCGTCAGGTCGACCTTGATGCCGTCACGGATGTCGATCGGGCTTTGGCGGGTGCCGATCGCACATTGGCGGTACTCCGGCGTCAGCTCGGCCCAACGCTCTGGCCCGATATCGCCGGCATAGCCCCAATGCACCTCAGCCTTGGCCTTGCCTTTGGGTTCAGCCGTCTTCGCATCCGCCCGACCACCCCGGCCAGACACCTTGGCCGCATCGCCCCTGGGCGCGGTCTTGAGCCGCTCGGCCAGGCGCTCACGCAGCACGTCCAGCGGCTCCTCGCTGGCCGGGGCGCTGGCTGCGGCCTCGGCCTTTTCAGCCTTTTCGGGCGCGCCAGTCTTGGCCCCCTTCGGGCCGGCAGCCCAGACCGGCGCCAGCGCCAATCCCAAGGACAAAGCGAAGCCCAGGGCCCGCGGTGATTTCGACATGCAGCACTCCTGGCCTCGAAACGAGGCCTGCTGGCCTCTACATCGGCTGTTTTCCTAGCGGTCTTGAGCCACCTCGCGCTTGACCACATGCCAGGCGACAAGGCCGATCATCATCATCCCGGCCGAGGCAAAGGCCAGGGCGATGGTCGAATGCATCACCAAGGGCACCAGCACGCCGGCCACCACGCCGTTGGCCAGGCTGGCGATGCAGGATTGCAGCGAGCTGGCCATGCCGCGGCGGTCGGGCGCCTGGTCCAGCACCAGGAGCGTCACCACCGGCACCATCAGCGCCCAGCCAAAGGCAAAGGCACCCACCACCGGCAGCGCCCACCAGGCCTTGGCCGGGAAGGCCAGGTTCAGGCCGATATTGACGAGCGAGACCAGGAACATGATCACAAAGCCATGGCGGATCTGGCGGCGTGGCCGGATCTTGCCGGCCAGCCGGCCGCTGAACCAGGCGCCACCCATGATGCCGCCAATGGAGAAGCAGAAGAACCAGAAGAACTGCTGCGGCTCCAGCCCCAGGTGCTCACCGAGGAACACCGGCGCCGCCAGCACGTAGAGAAACATGCCGTTGAACGGGATGCCGCTGGCCAGCGCCAGCAGCATGAAGCGCCGGCTGGTCGTGAGCCGCCAGTAGTTGCGCATCAGGTCGCCGACGTGGAAGCGCTGGCGCTGCGTGATGTGCAGGGTCTCGGGCAGCAGGCGCCAGTTGGCAACAACCAGGGCCACGCCCAGGACCACGAGCAGCCAGAAGATCGAATGCCAGT
This sequence comes from Roseateles microcysteis, assembly GCF_036880965.1. Taxonomy (NCBI): domain Bacteria; kingdom Pseudomonadati; phylum Pseudomonadota; class Betaproteobacteria; order Burkholderiales; family Sphaerotilaceae; genus Roseateles; species Roseateles microcysteis. The sequence continues at coordinate 75,729 of NZ_JBAJMV010000006.1, forward strand.
CGGCATGGACGAAAAGGAAACCGCCCACCATGGGCGCAATGGCCGGGGCCACGCCGAAGAACAGCGTGACCTGCGACATCACCCGCTGCGCTTCCGAAGGCGGAAACATGTCGCGGATGATGGCGCGCGAGACCACGATGCCTGCGCCCGCCGACATGCCCTGCACCGTGCGCCAGAACACCAGCTGGCCGATGCTCGTGGACAAGGCGCAACCGAGCGATGCGGCGGTGAAGACCACCATGCCCCAGAGCACCACCGGGCGCCGCCCGAAGCTGTCCGACAGCGCGCCGTGGAACAGGTTCATCACCGCGAAGCCGAACAGATAGCTCGACAGCGTCTGCTGCATCTGCACCGGCGTGGCATCCAGTGCGCGGGCGATGCCGGCGAAGGCGGGCAGGTAGGTGTCGATCGAGAACGGCCCCACCATGCCCAGGCAGGCCAGCAGAACGGCCAGGGCCCAGCGCGGTGCGCGCCAGAGTTGGCTGGCTTCAGGATTCATCGGCGGCGATCAGCGGAGGGTGGGATGGGGGTGCGCAAGCAGTGTAGCGGCCGCCATTTGGCGGGCGTCCGGCGGCCGTGCGCTGCCGAGGCGCGGGCCGATGCAGCGCAATGGAAAAAGTGTGAAGCAAGCCGATAGGCCGGATTCTGTGCAGGCCCGGATGCTTGCGCATCCAGCCCTGTGACCGCCATTCCTCTGGGCCGGACATCACTGCCCAGCTCGGTGCCACCTACCCGCCAGCTCTGCGAGCCGCATCAACGCTGGCCTACTTGGTGTTGCTGCGCGTAGAGATTGCCCGTTTCACCCAGATCGGGCTTTGCCCGATCTGGGTGCTGTGACCTTTCGGTCACAGACCACCCGAATCGGACCCGGTCTGACTCGTCTCTGTTGCTCTGATCCTCGGCTTTCGCCGGGCAGCCGTTAGCTGCTACGCCGCTCTTTGCAGTCCGGACCTTCCTCCAGGGCCGTGTTTCCACGCTTGCCCCAGCGGCGGTCTGGCTTGCTTCACGGCGAACATTATCGCCTGGGGCTGTCACTACACTCGCTTCATGTTCGCCGTCGACTCCCTCATCACCCGGGCCGAAGCCCTGCTTGCACGCCTGGAAGGCATCCTTCCGCAGCCGCTGACAGCGCCCGATTGGGCCGCTTCCAGCGCCTTCCGTTACCGCAAGCGAGGCAGCCACGCGCTGCTGGAGCCAGTGCGGCATGTGGCGCGAATCCGCCTGGCGGACCTGAAAGAGGTCGAGCCGCAGAAGGACAAGCTGCTGCGCAACACCGCCCAGTTCGTGGCTGGCAAGCCTGCCAACAATGTGCTCCTGACCGGCGCCCGGGGCACGGGGAAAAGTTCGCTGATCAAGGCCTGCCTGAATGAATTTGCCGGCCAGGGCCTGCGCCTGATCGAAGTGGACAAGGCCGATCTGGTCAATCTGCCCGACCTGGTGGACCTGGTCTCAGGCCGGCCGGAGCGCTTCATCGTCTATTGCGACGACCTCAGCTTCGACGAGGGCGAGCCGGGCTACAAGGCCTTGAAATCGATGCTGGACGGCTCGGTGGCCGAGGCCGGCGACAACGTGCTGATCTACGCCACCAGCAACCGCCGCCACCTGCTGCCGGAGCAGATGCGCGACAACCTCGGCTACAAGCACACTGAAGACGGTGAAGTACATCCCGGCGAGGCAGTGGAAGAGAAGATCTCGCTGTCCGAACGCTTCGGCCTCTGGATCAGCTTCTATCCCTTCAGCCAGGACGAGTACCTGGCAATCGCCGGGCAATGGTTGCGCTTCTTCGGCCTCGATGAAGCAGCGATCGCGGCCGCCCGCCAGGGCGCGCTGATCTGGGCGCTGGAGCGTGGTTCTCGCTCGGGCCGCGTGGCCTATCAGTTCGCCCGCGACCTGGCGGGGCGCGGCGGCACCGAACCTGCGGCAGCCACAGGCAACAACAAGAGCATTCCGCCGGAAGGTCTGGACCATGTCTGAACAAGAAGAACGCGTCCCGGTGGACGTGGCCGTGGGCGTGCTGGTGCAGCGCGATGCCGCTGGCGCCGAAGGTCAGTTCCTCCTGACCTCGCGCCCCGAAGGCAAGGTCTACGCCGGCTACTGGGAGTTTCCGGGCGGCAAGCTGGAGGCCGGCGAGACGGTGGAGCAGGCGCTGCGGCGCGAGCTGCATGAGGAGCTCGGCATCACCATTGGCGCCGCGCACCCGTGGAAGGTCGAGATGATGGACTACCCCCATGCCCGCGTGCGCCTGCATTTCTGCAAGGTCTACGAGTGGCAGGGCGAGTTCGAAATGCGCGAGCAGCAGGCCATGGCCTGGCAGACGCTGCCGGTGCAGTTGCAGCCGGTGCTGCCGGGCACGATTCCGGTGCTGCAATGGTTCGCGGCCGAGAGGGCACACAGCGGCATCACGCATGTCGGCTGAACATGTTGACACCCCAGCGGCCTGAGGCCGCAGCCCTCCAGGAGGGCGCTCAGCAGGCTTGGGGCGGCCCGGCGCCTGCTGAGTACACTTCCGCGATGAACTGGCTCGATCAAATCAAGTGGGACGCCGACGGCCTGGTGCCCGTCATCGCACAGGAGCATTCAAGCGGCGACGTGATGATGTTCGCCTGGATGAACCGCGAGGCACTGGCGCGCACCGCCGAGCTCGGCGAAGCCGTCTACTGGAGCCGTTCGCGCAGGAAGCTGTGGCACAAGGGTGAGGAATCCGGCCACAAGCAGGTGGTGCATGAGATGCGCCTGGACTGCGACAACGACGTCGTGCTGCTGAAGATCACGCAGCAGGGCCATGAACCCGGCATTGCCTGCCACACCGGCCGCCACAGTTGCTTCTTTCAGCGCCTGGAGAAGGGCAATTGGCAGGCCGTGGAGCCGGTGCTGAAAGACCCCGAGAGCATCTACAAATGAACGAGCAGCAAGTGCTGGCCCGCGTGGCCGAGGTGATCGAATCGCGCAAGCCGGCCAATGGCGGCGACCCCGCGGGCAGCTATGTGGCCAAGCTGTTCGACAAGGGGCTGGACGCGATCCTGAAGAAGGTCGGCGAAGAAGCCACCGAGCTGGTCATGGCAGCCAAGGACGGCGACGCCCGGAAGCTGACCTACGAAGTGGCCGACCTGTGGTTCCATTCGATGATTGCCCTAGCCGCCTTCGACCTGAAGCCGGCCGATGTGCTGGCCGAGCTGGCCCGCCGCGAAGGCCTGTCCGGTTTGCAGGAATTTGCACAACGTCCTCACAACTGAAGCAGCCATGTCGCACGATCCGAACTGCATCTTCTGCAAAATTGTCGCGGGCCAGATTCCTTCGAAGAAGGCCTATGAAGACGAGCACCTGCTCGCCTTTCACGACATCCATCCGTGGGCGCCCGTCCATGTGCTGATCATCCCGAAGCAGCACATCGCCACGCACGCGGAGCTCGGCACCGAACATGCCGAGCTGGCTGGCCGCATGCTCTTGCTGGCGCCCAGGCTGATGAAGGAGCTGGGTGTCGGCAACGGTTTCCGCACCGTGATCAACACCGGGCCTGACGGCGGCCAGGAGGTCTATCACCTCCACATGCACGTCATGGGCGGCCCTCGCCCCTGGCTCAAAGGCTAGCAATCGGGGCCTGTCACACAGGCCAACTAGAATCTCTCAAACGTTTTCTGGAGAAACACCATGGGTTCACTCAGCATTTGGCACTGGCTGATCGTGCTGGTCGTCGTCGTGCTGATCTTTGGCACCAAGAAGCTGAAGAATGTCGGCTCCGACCTCGGCTCTGCCGTCAAGGGTTTCAAGGACGGCATGAAGGACGGCGCTGCCGACACGCCGCCACAGCAAGTCACGGCCAACAAGACGAACGACGCCAACACCGTCGACGTCGAAGCCAAGACCAAGGGTTGATCAGGTCCGCGCCGCTGCATGCTTGATTTCGGTTTCGACAAACTGGCGCTGATCGGCGCGGTGGCGCTCATCGTCATCGGGCCGGAAAAACTGCCGCGCGTGGCCCGCACCGTGGGCCACCTGCTGGGCAAGGCCCAACGCTATGTGGCCGACGTCAAGGCCGAGGTCAATCGCTCCATCGAGCTCGACGAGCTCAAGAAGATGAAGACCCAGATGGAAACCGCTGCCCAGGACATGGAACAGTCGGTACGCCAGGAGGTGGCGAGCGCCGGCCAGGTGTTCGAGTCCAGTTGGTCCGGGCTCGAAGATGGCAGCGGCAGCGACCCTGACTATCTGGGCCACAGCATTGCGCCGCCCCGCTATTTATCGCCCAAGAAGAACTGGCGACTCAAACGCGGCGCCACGCCCCAGTGGTACAAGCAGCGCGAGGGCGTGCGCCGCAACGTCCAGTCCGGTGCCGCTCGCGTGGCTCGCTTTCGGCCACGGAAATCGACATGACAGTTGAGAAAGAAGACGAACTGGCGGGCACCGAGCAGCCCTTCGTCTCCCATTTGATCGAGCTGCGCGACCGCCTGCTCAAGGCCGTCTACGGCCTGGCGGTGGCGGTGGCAGCGCTGGCCATCTGGCCGGGCGCCAGCGGTCTGATCGACTTCCTGGCACAGCCGATCCGCGCCCACATGCCGGTGGACGCCAAGCTGATCGCTGTCGGCGTGTTCTCGCCCTTCTTCATTCCGCTGAAGGTGCTCCTGATGGCGGCGATGCTGCTGGCGCTGCCCTGGCTGCTTTATCAGGCCTGGGCTTTCGTGGCGCCAGGGCTGTACAGCCATGAGAAGCGCTTCGCCCTGCCCCTGATCTTCTTCGGCAGCCTGCTGGCCTATGCCGGCATCGCCTTCGTCCAGCTCTTCGTGCTGGACCGGATGTTCGCCTTCATCCAGGCCATGACACCGGCCTCGGTCGCGGCCACGCCGGACATCGCCTCCTATGTGGAGGCCATCCTCGGGCTCTACATCGCCTTCAGCCTGGCCTTTCAGGTGCCCATCGTGGTGGTACTGCTGGTCAAGGTGGGCATGGTGACGGTGGAACAGCTGGTGACCTTCCGCAGCTATTTCATCGTCGTGGCCTTCGTGGTCTCGGCGCTGATCACGCCACCCGACGTCGTCTCGATGCTGGCGCTGGCGATTCCGATGTGCCTGCTCTACGAGATTGGCATCATGGCGACCAAGCTCTTCATCAAGCCCAAGCGGGTCGAGGCGGAAACCGAGGCCTGAGGCCCCGGCCCTTCACTCCTTGGCCGGCGGCCGCGGTCGCTGCTGCACCAGCAGCTCGATCTGCAGGGCCTTGTCGCCCCGTTGCACTGAAATTTGCGCCTTCGACTTGGGCGCAAGAGCAGCCACTGCGGTGAGCAATTCACCAGGGCTGCGTACCGGCGTGCCGGCCACGCGGGTGACCACGTCGCCCGGCTTGATGCCGGCCTTCTCTGCGGGCGCATTGAGCAGCACGCCGCTGACCAGCACGCCCTCGCGCACCTTCAGCTTGAAGGCCTCGATGAACTCCTCGTTCAGCTCGCGGGTCTGCACACCAATCCAGCCGCGCGCGACCTGGCCATCACGCACCAGCGACTCCATCACCTGGCGTGCCGTGCTGACCGGGATCGCGAAGCCGATGCCGAGACTGCCACCAGAACGCGAATAGATCGCCGTGCTGATGCCCACCAGCGCGCCATCGGCATCGACCAGCGCGCCGCCAGAGTTGCCGGGGTTGATCGCCGCATCGGTCTGGATGAAGTTCTCGAAGATGTTGATGCCGAGTTCCTTGCGGCCCATGGCGCTGACGATGCCCGACGTCACCGTCTGGCCGACATTGAACGGGTTGCCGATGGCCAGCACCGTATCGCCCACCGCCAGCTCCTCGATGCGACCGAACTCGATCACCGGCAAATCGCGCAAGCCGACCCGAAGCACGGCAAGATCCGTTTCAGGGTCGGTACCCACCAGTTCGGCCTTGGCCTGGCGACCGTCGTTCAGCCGCACCTCGATGTCGGACGCGCCCTCGACGACATGGTTGTTGGTGAGCAGGTAGCCGTCCGCGGTGACGATCACGCCCGAGCCCAGGCCCACCTGCGGCGAGCGCTGCACCTCGCCGCGCAGGCCTTCATGAAAACGGAACCAGGGGTCCTGCTTGTCACGCGCCGGTGCCTTGCTGGCCATGATGGTGACCACCGCCGGTGCCGCATTGCGGGCGGCAGCACGCAGGCCGTGGCCGTCTTCGCGGGAAGCACTCGCTTCACGCGGCGGATTGCTGGTGAGCTTCAGAGGTGCCGATGCGCCTAGACTCTGGCGCAGCGGTTTGAGCTCGGGACGGCGCAGCCAGTCGGGCTTGAGCGTCGCGATCACAAACAACACCGCCAATGCCACCGTCGTGGCCTGGGCGAAAATCAGCCAAAGTCTGCGCACCAAGAGCTCCCACCATGCAACGCACCGAACTCGACCGCTACCTCGGCACACTGCTCGAGGTCGGACGCTTCAAGGATTATGGGCCGAACGGTTTGCAGGTCGAGGGCCGCAGCGAGGTCCACAAGCTGGTTTGCGGCGTCACGGCAAGCCTCGCACTGATCGAGGCGGCGATTGACGCCGGCGCAGACGCCCTGCTCGTTCACCATGGCCTGTTCTGGCGCGGCCAGGACGGCCGCGTCACCGGCTGGATGAAGCAACGGCTGCAGAAGCTGTTGTCGGCCGAGGTCAATCTGTTCGCCTTCCACCTGCCACTCGATGCGCATGCATCGCTGGGCAACAACGCGCAGCTCGGCGGGCGCTTCGGCTGGCAGGCCGATGGCCGCTTCGGCGAACAGGACCTGGGATTTGTCGGCCCGTTGGCCGAACAGACATTGACCGAACTTCAGCAACAACTGCAATTGGTGCTGGGCCGCGAACCCACCGTCGCGGCGGGGGACGGCCGCCCGCTGCGCCGCATCGCCTGGTGCACAGGCGGCGCGCAAGGCTACTTCGAAGCCGCGATCGCCGCCGGGGCCGACGTCTTCGTGACCGGCGAGATTTCCGAGCCGCAGGCGCACCTGGCAGCCGAAACCGGCGTGGCCTTCGTGGCCGCGGGCCACCACGCAACCGAGCGCTACGGCATCAAGGCGCTGGGCGAGCACCTGGCCGGCCAGTTCGGGCTGGAGCAGCAGTTCATCGACCTGCCCAATCCGGCATGAGCAGGAAGCCAATCCTGATAACGATGGGCGATGCCGCTGGCATAGGCCCGGAGATCATTGCCAAGCTCTGGGCCTTGGCGCACCCGCCCGAAGATGTCTGCGTCATCGGTGACGCCGACGTGATGCGCCGAGCCATCAGGCAATTGGGCATGACGTTGCCCGTGGCGTTGCTGGACCGCCCCGATGAACCGGCACCGCCGTGCAGCCTGCCGCTCTGGCAGCCCGCAGGCCTGCCGCTCGACCTTGCAGATTGCCCGCTGGGCAAGGTCGATGCCCGCGCTGGCGCCGCCGCCGCACACTGCATCGAGGCGGCCGTGCGCGCCGTGCAGGCTGGTCAGGGCCGGGCCATCGTCACTGCACCCATCCACAAGGAAGCCTTGCACGCAGCCGGCGTGCCCTACCCCGGCCACACCGAGATGCTGCAGGCGCTCGCCGCGAAGCCCGGCGAGGCACTGCCACCGGTGCGCATGATGCTGGCCAATGAAGAGCTACGCACGGTCCTGGTGACCATCCACATGTCGCTGCGCAAGGCGATCGAGGCAATCACTCTCGATTCCGTCCTGCAGACCCTGCGCATCACCGATGCAGCACTGCGCCTCTTCGGCATCGAGAAGCCGAGGATTGCCGTGGCAGGCCTCAACCCGCATGCCGGCGAAGGCGGCTTGTTCGGTGACGAGGAAATTCAATTCATCGCGCCGGCCATTCAGCAGGCAAAGAGCGAGGGCATGGCCGCCAGCGGCCCCTTCGCGCCGGACACCGTCTTCATGCGTGCCCGCCGGGGCGAGTTCGATGCGGTGGTCGCCATGGTCCACGACCATGGCCTGATCCCGGTGAAGTACCTGGGCGTGGAGCAAGGCGTCAACGTGACGCTGGGCCTGCCCTTCGTGCGCACGAGCCCGGACCATGGCACGGCATTCGATATTGCCGGAAGGGGCCTTGCGGACGAGTCAAGCCTGCGTGCAGCGCTGGCCTTGGCAAGTCGCCTCAGCCGCATCTGAGTCGGCAAGTATGTGGATGGAAAATTCGCCTCAGCGCCCGTTGGCGAACAAAATGGACACCAGGTGCAAATCGTCATGTCCACACGCTTGATCATGCTGGGCGCCAGATGGGGGCCCTTGGCGCTAGGCGCGCTCGCCTGGATAGCGATGTTGCAGCGCTCAATGAGCGCCCTCGAGCCTGCAGTCGCGATACTCTGCTGTGTACTTTCCCTGCTCTTCTTCTTGGCTGAAAAAAGAGGCGCTGGGCTAGAGCAGCTGTATCCCGAAAAGCGCCTGCGGTGGCTTGCCCTGACCGTAGATTTGATAGCCGTGGCCAGCGCGACTGTGGTTATCCTCCACTAGCAGCATGCTGCAGCTGGAGGTCTCACACCAGGAGACCTCTACTTCGGCCATGAGTACTTTGGGCACACTGGGGCTTCAGGCCTTGGCGCCCAGCGCCGCCAGCTGCTTGCGGGCACGCGCCGTGGCGCGTTCCAGCAGATAGGCGTTCTCGAAGGCGCGCAGACGGCCCGATTCGCACAGACGCTTGAGCATGCGCGCGGTCATGGTGACCGTCTGCTGGTGCTTGCTGCCTTCGGTAAAGATGAAGAAGCTGCGGCCGGCGCTGATGTGGGCCAGGCGCACCTTGTGCCAGTCGTCGCCGGTCAGCATGTTGTAGGCGAAGCCCAGCTGCAGATGGTCGATCAGCAGCACGCCGGCATTCGGGTCTGGCTCATCCTCGACCGCCGGCAGGCCATCGATGCTGATGTCCACCGCCTGCAGGGGCGCCTCGGCCGCCAAGTCGATATCGACCTTGCCGCTCCAGTCGACCTTGGTCTCATCCATCAGGCCGATGCGCTGCGCCTCGGCGGCGCTGAGGCGGCTGCCAAGATCGGTGTCTTCCGGCAGATCAACCGGCGATGTGGCGGCCGGCAGGTCCTTCTCTTCCGGCGGCGCGACGCCGAACACCTGGTCCAGCTGCTTGGCCAGCAGGTTGTAGTCCAGCGCCGTCAGCGCTGCGACTTTCAGGGACTCTGCATGGGCCGGCAGCAACTGGCCAAAGAAGGGCTTGCGCGCGGCCTCGGGCCACTGGATCAGGTCCAGGCCCTCGTTGAGCGTGCGCATCAGGATGGGCAGCTCGGCCAGGAAGGTCTTGCGCGCATCGCTGCCCGCCTTGGGCTGCACGCTCATCACCAGCTGGCGGCCCAGCTGGCGCAGGCGCTGCGCGCGCTCGGGTTGCTTTTCGTCGCGCGCGGCCAGCACGATGGCCTGGCTCCAGACTTGCGCCAGGAAATCGCGCAGGAAGCTGTGCATCGGCACCGGCGCCAATTGCTGCTGCAGCTGCTGCATGTAGCGCTGCTGCAGGCGCAGATCGGTTTCCTTGCGGGCCACCAGCAGCGTGGCATCGCCCTGGGCTTGCAGCGAGGCCGAAGCCTGCTGACCGATGAACTGCTCCAGCGCATCGAGCTTGGACTCATAGACGTCCATGCGATCGAAGTCGCCATTGGCCACGTCCTGCACCAGGTCGCGCACATGGCTCAGGAAGGCCTTGCCCGGGTCTTCGCTGAAGTCGTCGAAGGCGCAGGCCAGCGAGGCGATGCGATTGACGAAGCGGCGCACCGGATGTTTGCGCGTGGAGAAGAAGCTGTTGTCGCCCAGCGCCACACGCAGCACGGGCAGCTGCAGCCGGGCGATCAGGCGCGCCATCTGCGGCGGCACCTTGGGGTCGGACAGGATCTGGTCGAACAGGCTGCCAACCACGTCGATGACCATGTGGTCGAGGTTGCCGGTCGAAGCCTGGCGCAGCTCTTCGCGGTGCTGGACGATCAGATTGGGCGGCAGGCTCACGGCCATGCCGCCGCCGCCATTCCATTGCCCGTCGCCGTAGTCCTCGGCCCAGCCGCTGTTGTAGTCTCCACCGCCACCAGCCAGGCCGCCGTGGCCACTGGGCATATGGGAGAGGCGCCGCAGCAGGTCCATCATCTGTGCATCGACGGTGCCAAATCCACCCCCGCCAACACCGCCGCCACCACGCCGGCCACCGCCCGGCATGCCGCCCAGCCCGCCGTGCATGCTGTTGCCGAATCCGCCACCGCCCCGCTGGCCGCCACCCCAATTGCCACGGCCCGACGGCCCGGCATCCGGGCCATCCAGGCCGCCTTGCTCACTGTGGCCGCTGCCCCGGGTCGAATGACCCAGCGGATCGACGCCCGCGCGCACCCGCAAGTCTTGCGGCCGCAGGCCACGGCTGCGGAACAGCTCGGCGATGTCGGCATAGCAGGCGCGCATCTCCTGCGAGAGCGCACGCGTCAATTCATCGGTGAGCACCTGGCGGACCGCCGGGTCTTCGGTGACCGAATTGACCCCGTCGAGCAGGCCCTGGGCAATCACCTCGGGGCGCAAGGGGTTGCGCTCATTGCCAGACAGATTGGCAATGTAGGAGTCGACTTCGCGCAGCTCCCATTCGCTCTGATGGCCGATGGCCATGCCGATGCGGTCGGCCTGGACCATGGACTCGAGCTGCTCGTCGCCCATCAGCGACAGCTCGGTCCAGTCTTTTTTCTTGGGCGCCGGTGCGGCCGCCATTTCGGGGCTGCGCTGGGCAGCCAGCTGCCGACGCAGGCTTTGATAGAAGTGCTGGCCGAACACGACCTGCTGCTTGCGGAACAGAAACTGCGCCGCCAGCAGTTCGTCACGGCGCTTGGTCTGGCTGGCCGACAGTGCCGACAAGCCCATGCCCTCGGCGCCACGCTCGGCGGCCTGCTCGGCAGCGGTGCGAATACGCTGGAGGGCGGCCTCCAGATGAGGGTTGAGTCTGAGGTCGGGCGGGTTCATTGGGGTCCGGCTGGGCCTTGTGGCGTACAAGCCACGTGAACGCAAGTATCACCCGATTCAAGAGGACTCACAGTCCAACCCAGGGACGCTATGCGCCCGGCGTCGCCAAAAAGCTAACACTCCAGGCAGCGGTAACTTTCACTTACCGCCACCCCGAGGCGGGATCAGGGGTTCAGCGCTTGAGCGAGTCGCGGATCTCGCGCAGAAGCTGGATGTCTTCCGGCGTAGCTGGCGGCTCGGCCGGGGCCGGGGCCGGGGCGCTGTCGCGCTTCAGGCGGTTGATCTGCTTGACCATCATGAAAATGATGAAGGCCAGGATGATGAAGTTCAGCAGCACGGTCAGGAAGCTGCCATAGGCAAACAGCGGCACCCCGGCCTTGCTGAGGGCGTCAAAGGTCATCGGGCCCTTGAAGTCCGCCGGCGGGCTGGCCAGCATGATGAAGTAGTTGCTGAAATCCAGGCCGCCGACCACTCGCCCCACCAAGGGCATGATCAGGTGGTTGACCATCGAGTCGACGATCTTGCCGAAGGCGCCGCCGATGATCACACCGACCGCCAGGTCGACCACATTGCCCTTGACCGCAAACTCGCGGAACTCCGACATCACGCCCATGAGGCCTCCAGGAAAGTTGATCTTTGGCATTGTGCATGCCACAGGAGCAGGCGAATCGGGCCAAACCAGAGGTTTGTGGCTGGCTGAGGACCGAGGGCTTGACAGCATCCCTTAGAATCCCCGGCTGCCCCAGATCAGAAGTCTCGTTCGAGGACCCTCATGAGTGACCAGCAAGTGGACCAAGGCAAGCGCACCTGGCTCATCGCCACCGGTTGTGCCGGCGCCGTCGGCGGCGTTGCAACAGCCGTACCCTTCGTCAGTACCTTCACGCCTTCCGAGCGCGCGAAAGCCGCCGGTGCCGCCGTGGAAGTCGATATCAGCGACATCAAGCCCGGCGAGAAGAAGACCGTCGAATGGCGCGGCAAGCCCGTGTGGATCGTGCGCCGAACGCCCGAGCAGCTCGCGGGGCTGAAAGGCATCGATGGCCAACTGGCCGACCCGAAGTCGGAACGTACGGCCTACCCGACGCCCGAGTACGCCAAGAACGAAGCCCGCTCGATCAAGCCCGAGTTCTTCGTCGCCGTGGGCATCTGCTCGCACCTGGGCTGCTCGCCCAGCGACAAGTTCCAGACCGGCCCGCAGCCTTCGCTGCCGGACGACTGGCATGGCGGCTTCCTGTGCCCCTGCCACGGCTCGACCTTCGACCTGGCCGGCCGCGTGTTCAAGAACAAGCCGGCACCCGACAACCTCGAAGTGCCACCTCACATTTACCTGTCCGACACCAAGATCTTGATTGGTGAAGACAAAAAAGCCTGAACAGGACAGAGGTAAAAAATGGCTGAATTCAAAGAAGCTCCCGCTGGCGCCTCCATCGCCACGCAGCTGATGACCTGGGTGGACAACCGCTTCCCGGCCAGCAAGATGTACAAGGAGCACATGTCGGAGTACTACGCTCCGAAGAACTTCAACTGGTGGTACATCTTCGGCTCGCTGGCCATGCTGGTGCTGGTGATCCAGATCGTCACCGGCATCTTCCTGGTGATGCACTACAAGCCGGATGCCAACCTGGCGTTCGCCTCGGTCGAGTACATCATGCGCGATGTGCCCTGGGGCTGGCTGATCCGCTACATGCACTCGACGGGCGCCTCGGCGTTCTTCGTCGTCGTGTACCTGCACATGTTCCGTGGCCTGCTCTATGGTTCGTACCGCAAGCCGCGCGAGCTGGTCTGGATCTTCGGTTGCGGCATCTTCCTGTGCCTGATGGGCGAAGCCTTCATGGGCTATCTGCTGCCCTGGGGCCAGATGTCGTACTGGGGCGCCCAGGTGATCGTGAACCTGTTCGCCGCCGTGCCCTTCGTGGGCCCGGACCTGGCGCTGCTGATCCGCGGCGACTTCGTGGTGAGCGATGCCACCCTGAACCGCTTCTTCAGCTTCCACGTGATCGCGGTGCCGCTGATCCTGCTGGGCCTGGTGGTTGCACACATCATTGCGCTGCATGAAGTGGGCTCCAACAACCCGGACGGCGTCGAGATCAAGGGCCCGAAGGCTCCGAAGGACGCCGCCGGCCATCCGCTGGACGGCATTCCCTTCCATCCGTACTACACGGTGCACGACATCTTCGGTGTCAGCCTGTTCCTGATCGCCTTCTGCGCCATCATCTTCTTCGCGCCTGAGCTGGGTGGGTACTTCCTCGAGTACAACAACTTTATCCCGGCCGACCCGCTGAAGACGCCTGCGCACATCGCGCCTGTCTGGTACTTCACGCCGTTCTACTCGATGCTGCGCGCCACGACCGACACCATGGTCAATGTGCTGTGCGGCCTCATCGGCCTGGGTGCCGTGCTGGCTGTGCTGAAGGGCAACTTCGCCGGCAAGGGCAAGCTCGCCGTGCTGGTGGCCGCGCTCGTCGGCATCGGCCTGCTCAAGACCTTCGACGCCAAGTTCTGGGGCGTGGTGGTGATGGGCGGCGCGGTCGTGATCCTGTTCTTCCTGCCCTGGCTGGACCACAGCCCGGTCAAGTCGATCCGCTATCGCCCGACCTGGCACACCTATGTCTACACGGTGTTCGTGCTGTTCTTCCTGGTGCTGGGTTACCTCGGCATCCAGCCGCCGACCGACATAGGCACCCTGGTGGCACAGATCGGCACGCTGTTCTATTTCGGCTTCTTCCTGCTGATGCCCTGGTGGAGCAAGCTCGGGACCTTCAAGCAAGTGCCCGACCGCATTACCTTCCACGCCCACTGACAAGCCACAGCACCGGAGTTCCAAGAATGATGAAAAAGTTCATTGCTACGTTGCTGACCTCGCTGGCGCTTGGCGCCGGTCTGGTGTCCGGAGCCAAGGCTGCCGGCGGCGGCATCGAATGGGACAAGTTCCCGAAGGAAAAGATGACCGACATGGCGTCGCTGCAAAACGGCGCCAAGTTGTTCGTCAACTACTGCCTGAACTGCCACTCGGCAGCCTTCATGCGCTACAACCGCCTGCAGGACCTCGGCCTGACGGAGCTGCAGATCAAGTCGAACCTGATGTTCGCCTCCGACAAGGTCGGCGAGCTGATGAAGGTCTCGCTGGACGCCAAGCAGGCCAAGGAATGGTTCGGCGCCGTGCCGCCTGACCTGACCGTGGTGGCTCGCTCGCGCGCTGATGGTTCCAAGGGTTCGGGTGCAGACTATCTCTACACCTACCTGCGCACCTACTACCGCGACGACACCAAGGCCACCGGCTGGAACAACCTGGCTTTCCCGAGCGTGGCGATGCCGCATGCGCTGTGGGAGCTGCAAGGCCAGCGCGCTGCCAAGTTCGAGGAAGTGGCTGACCCGCATGACCACAGCAAGACCACGCATGTGTTCCGCGGCTTCGAGCAAGTGACGCCGGGCAAGCTCAACGAGCAGGAGTTCAACAGCGCCGTTGGCGACCTGGTGGCCTATCTGCAGTGGATGGGCGAGCCTGCCCAGGGCCAGCGCTTCCGCCTCGGCGTGATCGTGCTGTTGTTCCTGTCTGTCTTTACCGTGATCGCCTGGCGCCTGAACGCCGCGTTCTGGAAAGACGTCAAGTAAGAAGTAAGCTGCGGGCTCAGGGTTTGGTCCTGGGCCCCGTCACGCAGTGGGGCCGGTCTGCCGGCCACCCACTGCGTTTGTTTTTTGACCTTTTGAACTTCGGGAGCCGCCGTCATGATGGTGCTTTACTCTGGAACCACCTGCCCTTACTCGCACCGTTGCCGCTTCGTGCTGTTCGAAAAGGGCATGGACTTTGAAATCCGCGATGTGGACTTGTTTGCCAAGCCCGAAGACATCGCCCTGATGAACCCGTACAACGAAGTGCCGATCCTGGTCGAACGCGACCTGATCCTGTACGAGTCGCACATCATCAACGAGTACATAGACGAGCGTTTCCCGCATCCGCAGCTGATGCCCGGAGACCCGGTGGCCCGCGCCCGCGTGCGCCTGTTCCTGCTCAATTTCGAGAAGGAGCTGTTCGCTCACGTGAACGTGCTGGAAGGCCGTGGCACGACGGTCAAGGCGACCGACAAGCAGCTCGAGAAGGCCCGCTCGCAGATCCGCGACCGCCTGACCCAGCTCGCGCCGATCTTCCTGAAGAACAAGTACATGCTGGGCGACGACTTCTCGATGCTCGACGTGGCCATCGCTCCGCTGCTGTGGCGCCTGGACTACTACGGCATCGACATGTCCAAGAACGCCCTGCCGCTGCTGAAGTATGCCGAGCGCATCTTCTCGCGTCCGGCCTATATCGAGGCGCTGACCCCGTCCGAGAAGGTGATGCGCAAGTAAGCGCGGCAGTTTCCACATGGATTCCACGAGCGACAAAGGCGCCGGCAGCCCCAGCACGTCGACAAGGCCCTACCTGATCCGGGCCCTGCACGACTGGTGCACCGACAACGGCTTCACGCCCTACATCGCGGTCCATGTCGACCGCATGGTGCAGGTGCCGATGGAGTACGTGAGCAACAACGAGATCGTGCTGAACGTCGGCTTCGACGCCACTTCGGGTCTGGAACTGGGCAATGACTTCATCCAGTTCAAGGCCCGCTTCGGCGGCGTTGCGCGCGAGATCCTCGTGCCCGTGGACCACGTGGTGGCCATCTATGCCCGCGAGAACGGCCAGGGCATGGCCTTCCCAGCACCGAATGTGGAAGGCACGCCCGAAGCCGGGGCTCCGGCAGCTGCGGGTGCCTCACCGGCCCGCGGCAGCGTGACCTCCCTGCGCAGCCTGCGCCTGGCAAGCACGCCTGAAGCTGAAGCACCGCCGCCACCAGCAGCGGTACCTGCTCCTCAGGCCAAGCAGCCTGAAGATGCCAGCAAGCCCGAAGGCGGCGGCGATGAGCCCTCCGGCCCGGCAGGCGGCGGTCGCCCGGCGCTCAAGCGCATCAAGTAAGAAATTGGCCCAAGTCGCATTTGAGGTGGCGCACAGCCCCTACAATGCGGCTCCCGTCAAAGGGAACAGCCGGCTTAGCTCAGTTGGTAGAGCAACCGCCTTGTAAGCGGTAGGTCATCAGTTCGAATCCGATAGCCGGCACCAAGAATGCAAATCGCCCCCGTCCCACAGACGCGGGGCGATTTTTTTGCCTCTTCGCCAGAGCCCTTCATGATTCAGCGCTGCTGCAGCACCTTGATGCGCACCAGCGCCGGCCGCAGGCCCTGCTCGCGGATCAGTTCCTCCAGCCTCGGCTGCAGATGGCGCAGCTTGGCGGCCACGGCTGCATTGGCGGCCAGGAGCGTCCAGCCTTCCTCGTCGACCGGTCCGGGCTGCACGAAACGGGTCAGGGCGCCGGGCAAGGCCGGCTTGACGATGGCCATGCGGCGGTTCGATTCCTGCAGGAGCAGACCCAGCCTGGCCAGGCCGCTGTGCTGCTCCAGCGCCTGCTGGATGCCCAGCGGCGCGGGCGTGACTGGGGAACGGGGCTGGGCCATGCGCGCAGTGTAGTGGGCGGCTCAAGGGGTAGTCGGGCGCGATGCTAAACTCGGCGGGTTTTTCTGCAGCCTGACTCTGGCCGGCGGCCGACGCACTCTTGCGTTGCCGCGCGCCGCCCCCAGCTAGGCCGTCTCCCAAAAATTACATCGTTCGCCACGCGGCCAGACCCGGGCGCCCAGCACGCAGGTCAAAAGCCCGCGCCACAGACCAACAAGTCATTGTTCAAGCCGCATGTTGCCCAAGCTTCTTACCCAGATTTTCGGTAGCCGCAATGAGCGACTGCTCAAAGGCTACCGCCGCATCGTCCAGCAGATCAATGCGCTGGAGCCCCAGTTCGAAAAGCTCGACGACGCGGCACTGAAGGCCAAGACCGAAGAGTTCAAGCAGCGTGTGGCCGCCGGCGAAACGCTGGACGCCATCCTGCCGGAGGCTTTTGCGGTCTGCCGCGAAGGCTCCAAGCGCGCTCTGAAGATGCGCCACTTCGACGTGCAGCTGATCGGCGGCATGGTGCTGAACAGTGGCAAGGTCGCCGAAATGCGCACCGGCGAAGGCAAGACGCTGATGGCCACGCTGCCGGTCTACCTGAATGCACTGGCCGGCAAGGGCGTGCATGTGGTGACCGTCAACGACTACCTGGCTCGCCGCGACGCCGAGTGGATGGCCAAGCTCTACAACTTCCTCGGACTGACGGTGGGTATCAACCTGCCGCAGATGCCGCGCGAAGAAAAGCAGGCCGCCTACGCCGCCGACGTGACCTATGGCACCAACAACGAATACGGCTTCGACTACCTGCGCGACAACATGGTCTACGAGGTGGCGGACCGGGTGCAGCGCAAGCTGAACTACGCGATCGTCGACGAAGTGGACTCGATCCTGATCGACGAAGCCCGCACGCCGCTGATCATCTCCGGCCAGGCCGAAGACCAGACGGACGTCTACCTCGCGATCAACCAGGTGGCACCGCTGCTGAAAAAGCAGATCGGCGAACTCGACCTGCGCACCGGCGAAGGCGTCGAGGTCCCTGGCGACTTCACGGTGGACGAGAAGTCGCACCAGATCTACCTGACCGAAGACGGCCACGAGAACGCCGAGAAGTTCCTCAGCCAGGCCGGCCTGCTGGCCGAGGGCGCGTCGCTCTACGACGCTGCCAACATCACGCTGATGCATCACCTGTATGCATCGCTGCGCGCCCACCACGTGTTCCACAAGGACCAGCACTACGTGGTGCAGAACGACGAGGTCGTGATCGTCGACGAATTCACCGGCCGCCTGATGACGGGCCGGCGCTGGAGCGATGGCCTGCACCAGGCCGTCGAGGCCAAGGAAGGCGTGCAGATCCAGAGCGAGAACCAGACCCTGGCCTCGATCACTTTCCAGAACTACTTCCGCATGTACGGCAAGCTCTCGGGCATGACCGGCACGGCCGACACCGAGGCTTATGAGTTCCAGGAAATTTACGGCCTGGAGACCGTGGTCATCCCGCCGAACCGCCCCACCATCCGCAAGGACGAGCTGGATCTGGTCTACAAGACTTCGCAGGAAAAGTTCCAGGCGGTCATTGCCGACATCCGTGACTGCCATGAGCGCGGCCAGCCGGTGCTGGTCGGCACCACCTCGATCGAGAACTCCGAGCTGATCTCGGCCCTGCTGCAGCAAGCCAAGCTGCCGCATGCAGTGCTGAACGCCAAGCAGCACGCCAAGGAAGCAGAGATCGTGGCCCAGGCCGGCCGCCCCGGCGTGATCACCATTGCGACCAACATGGCCGGTCGCGGTACCGACATCGTGCTGGGTGGCAATGTCGAGAAGCAGGTGCAGTTCATCGAGGCCGACGAAGCGATTGCCGAGGCCGACAAGGCCGCACGCATCCAGCAGCTGAAGGACGAATGGCAGGGCCTGCACGACAAGGTCAAGGCCGAGGGTGGCCTGCGCATCATCGCCACCGAGCGCCATGAAAGCCGCCGCATCGACAACCAGCTGCGCGGCCGTTCGGGCCGCCAGGGCGACCCGGGCTCCTCGCGCTTCTATCTGTCGCTGGACGACCAGCTGATGCGCATCTTCGCGGGTGACCGCGTGCGAGCCATCATGGACCGCCTGAAGATGCCCGAGGGCGAAGCCATCGAGGCCGGCATCGTGACCCGCTCGATCGAGAGCGCCCAGCGCAAGGTCGAGGCCCGCAACTTCGACGTCCGCAAGCAGCTGCTCGAGTACGACGACGTCTCGAACGACCAGCGCAAGGTCATCTATCAGCAGCGCAACGACATCCTCGAGGCGCAGACCCTGATTGCCCAGATCGCCAACCTGCGCGCCAGCGCGCTGGAAGACGTGGTGCGTACCTTCGTGCCGGCCGAGAGCCTGGAAGAGCAGTGGGACCTGCCCGCGCTGGAGCGTGTGCTGCACGACGAATGGCAGCTGGACGTGGGCCTGCTGGCCGCCGTCGAGAAGAGTGACTCCATCACCGATGACGAGATCCTCGAGCTGGTGGTGAAGGCTGCCGACGCTGCCTTCCAGGTCAAGCTCGACCAGGTCGGCGCCGAGCAGTTCACGCCCTTCATGCGCATGGTGCTGCTGCAAAACATCGACCAGCACTGGCGCGAGCACCTGGCCTCGCTCGACTACCTGCGCCAGGGCATCCATCTGCGCGGCTATGCGCAGAAGAACCCGAAGCAGGAATACAAGCGTGAAGCCTTCGAGCTGTTCTCGCAGATGCTGGACGTGGTGAAGCTGGAAGTGACGCGCACGCTGATGAATGTGCGCATCCAGAGCAAGGACGAAGCCGCCCTGGCCGCCGCCGCGCTGGAGCAGCAGGCCGAGAATGTCAGCAACGTCACCTACACGCATCCGAATGAAGATGGCTCGGTGTCGGAAGACAAGGAACTTGCGCCTGAGCAGATGATGGGCGTGGGTCGCAACGATCCCTGCCCTTGCGGCAGCGGCAAGAAGTTCAAGGCTTGCCACGGCAAGCTGTCCTGAGCGACTGAATAGCAAGACCCAAAAGGGGCTTCCATCGGAAGCCCCTTTGTCTTGTGGCCTGCCTACAATTCGCGCCACACCCTCTCATGCGCACTCATGTGCGAACGTCATGCCCGTCAATCTCAGCGCTCCCGATCCCGCCAGCCTGCATCCTGTTCCCGGCGTCCGCCTGGGCATCACCATGGCCGGCGTGCGCAAGGCCAATCGCCGCGACCTCTCGGTAATCGCGCTGGACGCGGGTTCGGCCGTGGCCGGTGTGTTCACCAAGAACCGCTTCTGCGCTGCGCCGGTGCAGGTCTGCCGCGAGCACCTGGACGCCGGCACCGGCATCCGCGCCGTACTGATCAACACCGGCAACGCCAATGCCGGCACCGGCGCCGACGGCCTGGCTCGCGCCCGCCTCACCTGCACCGCACTGGCTGAGGCCATGGGCGTGCAGCCGCAGCAGATCCTGCCCTTCTCCACCGGCGTGATCATGGAAACGCTGCCGGTGGACCGCATCGTCGCTGGCATCCCGGCCGCCCTGGCCGCGCTGCGCCCCGA
This sequence comes from Roseateles microcysteis, assembly GCF_036880965.1. Classification (NCBI taxonomy): domain Bacteria; kingdom Pseudomonadati; phylum Pseudomonadota; class Betaproteobacteria; order Burkholderiales; family Sphaerotilaceae; genus Roseateles; species Roseateles microcysteis. The sequence goes on from NZ_JBAJMV010000006.1 coordinate 95,620, forward strand.
CGCCTGGGACGAAGCTGCCGCCGGCATCATGACAACAGACACGCTGCCCAAGGCTGCCTCGCGCCAGGTGCAGATCGGCGGCCAGACGGTCAGCATCACCGGCATCAGCAAGGGCGCCGGCATGATCCGCCCGAACATGGCGACGATGCTCGGCTTCGTCGCGACCGACGCGAACATCAATCCCGACCTGCTGCAAGGCCTGGTGCGCGACGCGGCAGATGCCTCGTTCAACCGCATCACGATCGACGGCGACACGTCGACCAACGATTCATTCCTCTTGATCGCCACCAACAAGGCCAAGCATCCGCGCATCGAGTCCCTGAGCTCGCCCGAGGGCCAGGTCTTGCGTGATGCGGTGATCGCTGTTTCGCAGCAGCTGGCGCAAGCCATCGTGCGCGATGGCGAAGGCGCGACCAAGTTCATCACGATCCAGATCGAGGGTGGCCGTGACGAGGCCGAATGCCAATTGGCAGCGTATGCCATCGCCCACTCACCCCTCGTGAAGACGGCGTTCTTCGCCAGCGACCCGAACCTCGGCCGTATCCTGGCCGCCGTAGGCTATGCCGGCATCGCCGACCTGGACCAGACGCTGATCGAGCTCTACCTCGACGACGTGCACGTGGTGCGCGCCGGTGGCCGCCACCCCGACTACCGCGAGGAAGACGGCCAGCGCGTGATGAAGCAAAGCGAGATCACGATCCGCGTGGGCCTGCATCGCGGCCCGGCGCAGGCCACCGTCTGGACCTGCGACCTGAGCCACGAGTACGTGACGATCAACGCGGACTACCGGTCCTGATTTCCTGACCCCAAATAGACAAAAGGCCGGTGCTTTGCAGCACCGGCCTTTCTCATGGGGCCTGCCCGATCAACGTGCCGCCGGCTTGAACAGCGGCATCACATCCCGCTTGCCCCTCTCGAGATACGGCACCGGCTTGTCCATCCACTCCGGACGCGGCGCGCCCTTGAGGTAGTGGTCGAAGAACTCGCCCATGTGCACGGTGAAGTGCTTCATGTTGTCGCGCTCGCGCAGGCCGTGCTTTTCGCCGTTGTAGTTGAACCAGTAGGCTTCCTTGCCCAGGCGGCGCAGCGCGGTAAAGAACTCGATGGCCTGGTACCAGGGCACGGCGTCGTCGTCGTCGTTATGGATCGTCAGGAACGGCGTCTGCACCTTGTCGATCTTGAAGATCGGCGAGTTCTCGATGTACTTGTCGGTCGCGTTCCACGGCGCGCCACCGATGCGGCTCTGCTGCTGCTCGTACTGGAACGCACGGCTCACTCCAGCGCCCCAGCGGATGCCGCCGTAGCCGCTGACCATATTGGCCATCGAGGCGCCGGCCTCAGCCGCGGCAAAGGCATTGCTGCGCGTGATCAGGTAGCTGATCTGGTAAGCGCCCCAGCTGTGACCCTGGATGCCCACGCGCTTCTCATCTACATAGCCGGCCTTGACCATGTGCTTCACCGCCGGCAGCACCGAGTTGGCAGCGCTGCGGCCTGGGTAGCCGATGGTGTAGACGATGTCCGGACGCAGCACGATGTAGCCATTGCTGACATAGCGGCTCACGTTGATGTTCTGAGCCGGTGCCGGCGGCACGTAGCGGTTCAGGTTGTCCGTCATCTTTTCGTAGATGTAGACCATCATCGGATACTTCTTCTTGGGGTCGAAGTTTTCCGGCTTCGCAACCAGCGCGCGCAGCTTCTTGCCGTCAGCCGCGGTGAACTCGATCAGCTCCTGCGTGCCCCAGATGTACTGCGACTGCTGCGGGTTCGCGTTGCTGATCTTGACCGGCGAAGCCAGGTCCAGCTTGGCCGACCACAGGTCCGGGAACTCGACAAAGCTCTGCTGTGTGAACAGCACGGCATCGGCCTTCTTGGCCTTGATCAGGCCGCTCATCAGCTTGTCACTGTGGATCAGCTTGGCCGGCTCACCACCAGCGGCCGGCAGCTTGTAGAAGCCGGTCGAGCGGTTCACTTCATGCGCGGCCGACAGCATCAGGCCGTCCGTCGGCAGGCGGCGGCTTTCCAGGTCTTCGGTTTCCAGTGGCACATAGCGCAATTGCAGCTGGTGCTTGCGGCCGAAGCCGTTGGTGATGTTGCGGGCGGCTTGGCTTGCCAGCGTCACTTCCCACAGATCGAACTGGTCGTACAGGACGACGGTCGCGTCGTTCTCGGACCAACCTGCAAAGCCATAGGCATCAGCCGGTTCGACCACATCGCGCTCGATGTTCTCGAAGCGGCTCTTGATCTTGCCGGTCAGGTTGAGCTGCTTGCCGTCGGCCATGCGGTAGGCAAACCAGGTCTTCTGCGCGGGCGAGAAGCTCAGCGCATACTCACCGCCCGGCGAGAGGCGCGGCTGATTGCGCAGCTTGGTGGCGAACTGGCGCCTGTCGCCGGTCTGAAGGTCGATGGCGTAAGCGTCGAAATAGAGCGCGTCCCAGCTCTGCAGCATGCGGTACGGCAGCTCGCTGATGCCCAGGGCCCAGCGGCCGTTGTCGTTGACCATCACATTGGGCAGCTCAACGCCGCCCAGTTGCACGAACTTCGGTGTGGCGGCGCCCAGATGCACCACCGCGCGATAGTTGCGGTTCTTGTCGCGCTCGGCCCGGACCTTCTGGACCGATTGCAGCTCGGGGTCCTTGTAGTGCCAGAGGTCGACCTTCATCGGCTCGGGCGCGTCCTTGGGCTCGGCCTTGGGCAGCTCGGCAGTGCCGAGGAACAGACGTTGGCCGTCCTTGCTGAAGCTCAAGGATGCATGCTCGCTGGGGCCCCAGCCCGCCGGCATGCCGGTGGTGCTGGCATTGACCAGCACTTGCGCGGCTGCGTCCTTGGCGCGCCAGAAGAACACTTGATAGGCGGCCGGCACTTCAGGCGTCTTGTCGTCCTTCTTTGCCGCCTTCTTCGCTGCAGCCAGCTCGGCCAAGGCATCGCGGTTGCTGATGAAGGCGAGCTGCGTGCCCGCGCGGTCGAACTGCAATTGCTTGTAGCTGCCGGCGCCGGTGATCAGCGCCTTCGCGACCGGCTCGGCCGGGTTCACCACATAGACGCCTTCGCGCAAAGCTTCAGCTGCCTTGGCCGCTTCGGCCGGCGCACTGGCGCCGCTGGCAGCACTCGCCGCACGGGCACCCGCTGCGGGTGCAGCTTCCTTGACCGAGACCGTGTAGGCCAGCAAGCTGCCGCTGCGCGGCCAGGCGAAATCGGCCACGTCCTTGTAGCTGGTGCGCTTGGCCGCAGCCACATCGATCAGCAGCAGCTCGGTACCAGCGTCCTTCTTGCGTGCAGCACCAGCGGCAGCCGCACCAGGTGCGGCCTGGTCGTCTGCGCCGTAGCTGAAGTCGAAGTCGGACTTTGCAGCCGCAGCAGCCGCGGCGCCATCCTTCTTGGCGACAGGTGCCTCGAGCTGCACGGCCAGGTAGGCGCCGCCCTCTTCCGGCCAGGCGAAGCGCTTGACGCGCTCAATGACCTCGACCTTGCCGGTCGCCACGTCCATGATGCCAAGCGATGGCCTGGGAGCATCGTCGCCGCGCTTCTTCTCCTTCTTGGCCTTGTCCTGCTCGGCACGGCTCGGATGGATGGTGAAGGCCAGATAGCGGCCATCGGCGCTGAACGCCAACAGCGGCAGGTTGGCACGAGCCGGGGCTTCGCCAAATGCCGGGGGCGCGCTGGCGCCGCTGGAGCCGCGCGTCGAACGCCATTCGCGGCCGTCAGACAGCTGACGGACGACGACCTCGCCATCGCTTTCCTGGCCCACGAGTGCATAGGCAGCGAAGCGGCCATCTGCTGTCAGTGCCGTACCCTGCACGCTGCGCCAACCGGCATAGACATCATGCGTGATCGGCTTCTTGGCCGAGAGCGGCGTGGGTTCGGTGGCAGCCCAGGCAGTGCCTGCTACAAGCAGCACTGCGGCCAATAGCAGGCCGGGGCGGAAATGTTTGTTCATGTCTGGTGGGGAGCTCAAGGCTCGCAAGACGGGCGAAGCGACCTTTATAGCAAGCACTGTGCAAAGAACCATTGCTCCGGGGCGATCAGCAGCATTTTTCATGACCTCATGACGGATGGTTCTTTGTCGCTACGCACGTCGACCAGCTAGCATCGCCGGCCATGAAAGCCAACAACGTCCTCGCCACCATCGGCAACACGCCGCACATCCGCATCAACCGCCTGTTTGGCGACAACAGCGAGGTCTGGATCAAGTCCGAGCGCAGCAATCCGGGCGGCTCGATCAAGGACCGCATCGCGCTGGCCATGGTCGAAGCGGCCGAGGCGGACGGCCGCCTCCAGCCCGGCGGCACCATCATCGAGCCCACCTCCGGCAACACCGGCGTGGGCCTGGCCATGGTGGCCGCGGTCAAGCGCTACAAGCTGGTGCTGGTGATGCCCGACAGCATGTCGATCGAGCGACGCCGCCTGATGCTGGCCTACGGCGCCAGCTTCGACCTGACGCCGCGCGAAAAAGGCATGAAGGGCGCCATCGCCCGCGCCCAGGAACTCGCCGCTGAAACACCCGGCGCCTGGATTCCGCAGCAGTTCGAGAACCCGGCCAATATCGCAGTGCATGTGGCCACGACGGCGCAGGAAATCCTGGCCGACTTCCCCGAAGGCCTGGACGCGCTGATCACCGGCGTCGGCACTGGCGGCCATATCAGCGGCACGGCGCAGGTGCTGAAAAAGTCCTGGCCGAACCTGAAGGTCTACGCGGTGGAGCCCAGCGCGTCGCCCGTCATCAGCGGCGGCGCACCGAGTCCGCATCCGATCCAGGGCATTGGCGCCGGTTTCATTCCAGCCAATCTGCAAACCGACCTGCTGGACGGCGTGATCCAGGTCGAGGCCGAAGAAGCCCGCGAGTTCGCGCGCCGCAGCGCCCGCGAAGAAGGCCTGTTGGTCGGCATCTCCAGCGGAGCCACCCTGGCGGCCATCGCCAGGAAGCTGCCCGAGCTGCCTGCTGGCAGCCGGGTGCTGGGTTTCAACTACGACACCGGCGAGCGCTATCTCTCCGTCGAAGGCTTTCTGCCGAGCTGAGATGGGGCGCCCGGTGAACGGCCTACCGTTTCCCGGCTGCTCTAATTTTCACTCATCGGCGCCGTCGAGGCTGGGCTGATCGTTGTCGCGATTGGCTTGCTTCTTCAACTGCGCTTGCAGGGGCTTCAGCGACTCGATCATCGCCTCGGGCGACTTCGGGGCCACCAGGCGGAATGCCGGCGGCGGCAGCGAGCTCAGGTAGGCGGGGCCCAGCCAGTACTGCTGCTCCTGGCGCTTGGCCACCGTCATCACCAGGCCCAGAAGCAGCAAGGCGGCCAGGATTGCCGCCAGCCAGCGCTTGGCACGTGGCCACACGAGGCTGGCATGCCACCACAGCATGGCCGCCAGGCCAAGCGGGAAGCTCACCGCATCGAGCACCAGCAGGCGTGGCAGTGACAGCGAATAAGCCACCAGCGGCAGCAGCGCCCCGATCAGATGCAGGCCGGTCAGCGCCAGCAACGCCCGCTTCAGGTGCAGCACGAAGGGGAAGCGGCGCTGGAACAACTGGTTGACCAGCGACCACAGGGCCGCCCATACCAGGAGCACACCGAGCGGCGTCAAGACTGCCGAGCTGTAGTCGATCCACGGCGTTCCGGGGTTCACGGCCGACCATTGGTCGAACCAGAGCAAGCCCATCCAGAACACGAGCAGGATGGGCAGCCAGGCATTGCCACGCCAGCCACGCACTTCATGCTCGTGGCCGAGCGGCTGTTCGGCGGGCAGGGCCTGGGCCGAGGTGCGCAGTCGCAGCTCGGTGCTGCCCAGGCGGAAGACGCCACCCACGCCCAGCGCCACGCGCTCGCCGCCTTGCAGCCGGCGCTCAGCCACCCAGCCGCCGTTGAGGCTGGGCAGCAAGGCCAGCTCGGCCCCCTCCTCGCCCCAGTCCAGCAGCGCATGCTGGCCGGCCACATGCACGTCCGGCAACACCAGGTCGCAGTCGGGTGAGCGGCCGATGCTGAGCGGCCACTGGGCAATCTTGTGCAGGGCGCGGACCTGGCCCTCGCGGTCCAGGATCTCGATCAGCGCGCCTTGGCTGCCCATGCGAAGCCTCCCAGGTAATGCGATGTCAGTTTGAGCGCGTTGTCGAAACTGACGCCCTTCGCGTCGAAGCGCCCGAGCGCACCCTCGGTCTTGGCGTCCACCGTGGTGATCAGGATGCTCAGGTCATGCAGACCCTCGAGCTTGCGATAGGCCCGCATGCAGACGACGGCACGCAGCGGCAGCCCGTCGCGCTCCACGAAGTCCTCCTTGCAGAACGGTGCCGTGCGGTCGCGGTCGTCGCGGCCCAGGCGCTCGTTGCGGAAGCTCGCCGAGTACTGGCGCGAGAAACGGATCGAGCCGAGGTTGCGGCCGTCATAGGCCTCGTGCGACATGTCCAGGTAGCCGGTCTGCATGCCGCCATTGATGAACACCGCATGCTCCATGCGGCATTGCGAGCGCTGGAATTCCAGGCCCTTGGTGTCGGACGGCGTGCCGCGGCCCCAGCAGCGCATGAACTGCTCCTGCGGCACCGGCAACTGATAGCGCGGATGACCGGCCACGCGCCAGGGCTGGGCCATGAAGCGCTGTACCAGCTCATCCTGATAGGCGAGCATCTGCTCGCGCAGGCGAGGCCACGCAGCCACCTTCAGCGGCTTGAGGCTGCGGCTGCGTTCGAACAAGGCCTGGGCAAACTGCCCTGGCACCAGGAAGCTCATCTGCTGCGCAAAGAACATGGCCGAGACGTTCACGCCGACCACGCGCCCTTCCTCATCCACCACCGGGCCACCGCTCATGCCCGAGTTGATGCTGCCCGAGTAGTAGATCAGCGGATCGAAGCTGCGCTCCACCAGGCCGTTGTAGGTGCCTTCGACCACGGCAAAGGCCACGTCATGCGGATTGCCCATGGAATAGATGCGGTCGCCCTTGGACAGCGGCTGGTCCTTGGGCCGGAAGCTCAGCGCGCCAATGGCCTTGAGCGCAGCCGGATCGGCCCGCAGCAAGGCCAGGTCGCGGCGCACGTCAAAGTCGAGCAGTTCCAGCGTGCCTTGCAGGCCTTCCGTGGTTTCAAACTGCAGGCGATAGCGCTCGGGCTCCAGCGCGACCTGACTGATCACGTGGTAGTTGGTGACGATGTGGCCTTCGCTGCTGACCAGGAACCCGGACCCGACCGAGGCCTGACTGTCCTGGTTCTTCAGCAGCGTGCGGATCTGCAGCAGGTGCGAGCGCGCCCGCTCATAGACACGGCGGGCGGTGGCCGAGACCGGGGCGGGGGCAACGGCCGAGGCCGCTTGCGCCACTGGCGGCGGCGGGCTGGCGCCCCGCTGCGCTTGTGGCGCTGGCTGCTGTGCGTGCAAGGGCAAGGCCGCCAGGGTCAGTGCCAGCGCAACTGCAGCGCGCCATGGCAAGGCGATTGAAAGCAAACCGTCCTCCGATAGGGATTGGGGGCCGATGCTACCGGTTTGTTCCCGCCTCAGCCCAGTTGCCAACCCATTTCCTCGCCACCGCGCAGCGGCTTGAGCTGCGCGGCCTCGCCGAAGGGCACGGCTTCGGGCAGGGTCCAGCGCTTGCGCTGCAGCGTCACCTGCGCAGTGTTGCGTGGCAGGCTGTAGAAGTCGGGGCCATTGAAGCTGGCAAAGGCTTCGAGCTTGTCGAGCGCGCCGACCGAATCGAAGGCCTCGGCATAGAGCTCCAGGGCCGACAGCGCAGTGAAGCAGCCGGCACCGCAGACCGAGTTCTCCTTCATCACTGAGGCATGCGGCGCGCTGTCCGTGCCGAGGAAGAACTTGGGCGAGCCCGAGGTGGCTGCCTTCAGGAGTTCGAGCCGGTGCGTCTCGCGCTTCAACACCGGCAGGCAGTAGTAGTGAGGCCGCAGGCCGCCCATGAAGATGGCATTGCGGTTGTAAAGCAGGTGCTGCGGCGTGAGCGTGGCCGCCGTGTATTGGTCTGCCGCTGCCACATACTGCGCCGCTTCGGCCGTGGTGATGTGTTCGAACACCACCTTCAGCTCGGGCATGTCGGCGCGCAGCGGGCGCATCACCTGGTCGATGAAGACAGCCTCGCGGTCGAACACGTCAACGGCCGGGTCGGTCACCTCCCCGTGCACCAGCAGCAGCAAACCGTCGCGCTGCATGGCTTCCAGCGTCCGGTAGGTCTTGCGTATGTCGGTCACGCCGGCATCGCTGTTGGTCGTGGCGCCGGCCGGGTAGAGCTTCAAGGCCACGACGCCTGCATCCTTCGCACGCCGGATTTCGTCCGGCGTGGTCACGTCGGTGAGGTAGAGCGTCATCAAGGGCTCGAAATCGACGCCCTCGGGCACCGCAGCGAGGATGCGTTCCCGGTAGGCCTGGGCCTGTGCCGCGGTGGTGATCGGCGGGCGCAGGTTCGGCATCGCGATCGCACGGGCGAACTGGCGGGCGGTATAGGGAACGACGCTTTGCAGGGCCGCGCCATCGCGCAGATGCACATGCCAATCGTCGGGGCGTGTCAGGGTGAGGCTGTCTTGCATGTGCACATTGTCCCAAAACCCGTGATGGACCTGAGTACGCCCTGCGCGATGAGGGCTAGCATGCAATGAACAACCCCAGGAGTCCTGCAGCATGCGCCTGTTCCCGACCGCCGCCCGCGCCCCTCTTGCCCTGGCCTTTGCCTTGAGCGCCTGCGGAACCACCGAGCCCACCCATCCTCCGACCAAGGAGATGGTCCATGCGGTGACCGTCAACAACCAGTTGATCCATTTCAACGCCGGCCAGCCGCAGAAGATCCTCAGCCGCAAGCCGCTCTCCGGCCTGCTCGCGCAGGACCGGCTGCTGGGCATCGACTACCGTGTAGCCCGCGGCCAGCTCTACGGCCTCGGCGCGAGTGGGCAGCTCTATCGCATCGATACCGCCACGGGCATGGCCGCGACGATCGGATCGCAGGCAGTGCTGACTGGCGAAGGCCGCGAGTACGGCTTCGACTTCAACCCGACGGTGGACCGCATCCGCGTGATCAGCGACACCGGCCTGAACCTGCGCATGCATCCTGACACTGGCGCCATGGTCGACAGCGATCCCGGCCGGCCGGGCCTGCAGCTCGACGGCATGCTGGCCTTCGACGCCAAGGACGCGAACGCCGGCAAGAAGCCGGCCGTGGTGGCCGCCGGCTACACCTACAACAAGACAGACGAGAAGCAGACCACCAACTATGTGATCGAGCGCAGCCAGGGCATCCTGGCCCACATGGGCACGAAGGAAGGTGTGACGCCCGTTGTCTCGCCCAACACCGGCAAGCTCTATACCGTGGGCTCGCTGGGCCTGCCGCCGTTCGACCGCGCCACGCTCGATATCTCGGACATCTCCAACACCGGCTATGCAGCGATCACGCCTGCGGCCGACGCCTCGGGGCGCGCGAGCAGCCGCTGGTACCGCATCGACCTGAAAACGGGCAAGGCACAGCTGATGGGCAGCATCGGCGAGAACGAGCTGGTCGTCGGTACTGCCATCGAACCCTGAATCCGTGCAGTTCGTCGCTCAGCCTGCTTGACCCGGGCCGCGATCAACGATGATCGCGGCCATAGTTTTCTTTGGAGGGAGTTCGAGATGGAAGCCACCGTCGCCACACAACACAACCAGATGGTCTATTGCCACGCCTGTGGCAAGCAGATGCATGTCAGCGCCACGGCCTGCCCCAACTGCGGCGCTGTGCCCAGCGGCCCCCGCGGCAATACCACGCGCCGCATCCTGCCGGCGGTGCTGCTGCTGATCTTCGTGGGCTGGCTGGGCGCTCACCGCTTCTATGTCGGCAAGGTGGGCACAGCCATCCTGTTCATCATCACCCTGGGCGGCCTGGGCCTCTGGTACCTGATCGACCTGATCATGCTGCTCGTCGGCTCGTTCACCGACAAAGAAGGCAATCAGCTCACACTCTGGACTTGAAATTTGTGCCGCCTTGCGGCGGCACAAATTCATCCGTGCAGGATCTTCGAGAGGAATTCCTGCGTGCGCGGCGCGCGGCGGTCGGGATGGCCGAAGAATTCTTCCTTGGCGCAGTCTTCGACGATGCGCCCGCCGTCCATGAAGATCACGCGGTGGCTGACCTTGCGGGCAAAGCCCATCTCGTGCGTGACACACATCATGGTCATGCCGTCCTGGGCCAGCTGAACCATCACGTCCAGCACCTCGCCCACCATTTCCGGGTCGAGTGCCGAGGTCGGCTCGTCAAACAGCATCACCACCGGGTCCATCGACAGGGCACGCGCAATCGCCACGCGCTGCTGCTGGCCGCCTGAGAGTTGGCCAGGGAACTTGTCCTTGTGAGCGCTCAAGCCCACGCGGTCCAGCATCTTCAGGCCGCGCTCCTTGGCTTCATCGGCGCCGCGGCCCAGCACCTTGATCTGCGCCAGCGTCAGGTTCTCGGTCACCGAGAGATGCGGGAACAGCTCGAAATGCTGAAACACCATGCCCACGCGCGAACGCAGCTTGGGCAGATTGGTCTTGGGGTCGGTGATGGTCACACCGTCCACGATGATCTCGCCTTGTTGCACCGGCTCCAGCGCATTGACGGTCTTGATCAGCGTGGACTTGCCCGAGCCCGAAGGGCCACAGACGACGACGACCTCGCCCTTGGCGATCGAGGTGGTGCAGTCGGTCAGCACCTGGAAGGCGCCGTACCACTTGGAGACGTTTCGAATATCAATCACATTCACTCCTAACAGGCCGTGCCGGCCGAGCGCCGGGCCGCCCCAAGCCGGCCGGTCCCCCTCGGGGGGCGGTCGCTGTACTCAGCGACCGGGGGCTCACATTTCTAGCGGATGATTGCAATGCGTTTCTGGAGGCGGCGCACCGCTGCGGACAAGCCGAAGCAGATCACGAAATACACGACGGCGGCGAGCAGATAGCCCTCGATGGGCCGGCCCAGATTCTGGCCCGCAAGCTGGAAGCCCTTGAGCAGGTCGTAGGCACCGATGGCATAGACCAGCGAAGTGTCCTGCAGCATCACGATGATCTGCGTCATCAGCACCGGCAGCATATTTCGCAAGGCCTGTGGCAGCACGATCAGTTGCATCGTCTGCGCATAGCTCATGCCCATGGCCAGGCCCGCAGCCTGCTGGCCGCTGGGTACGCTCAGGATGCCAGCGCGCATGATCTCGGCAAAGTAGGCCGCCTCGAACAGCGTGAAGGTGATCAGCGCCGAGGTCTCCTTGCCGATGGTCTGGCCGGTCAGCACCGGGATCAAGAGGTAGAACCACAGGATCACCATCACCAGCGGCACCGAGCGCAGCGTGTCCACATAGGCCGCCGACACCATGCTCAGCACGCGGCTGCTGGACAGTCGCATCAGGGCCAGCACCGTGCCCAGCATCACGCCCAGCACGGCCGAGATGGCAGTCAGGCGCAGCGTGAACCACAGGCCTTGCAGGATGAAGTCACGCACAAAATCTGCCGTGACGAAGCTGAAGTCCAGGCTGTTCATCGCTTGGCTCCCAGCGTGCCGGGCACGCGCAGCCAGCGTTCAAGCAGGGTCGCGCAGCGCGCCACCACAAAGGCCGAGACAAAGTAGCCGCCCGTCACGGCCAGGTAGACCTCGATGCCGCGCGAGGTTTCTTCCTGAGCCTGCATGGCGAACTGGGTCAGCTCGGAGATCGACACGGCAAAGGCCACCGAGGAGTTCTTGACGATGTTCATCGACTCGCTGGTGAGCGGCGGTATGACGATGCGGAACGCCATCGGCAGCAGCACGTAGCGGTAGGTCTGGGAGAGGCTCATGCCCAGCGCCAGGCCGGCATTGCGCTGGCCGCTCGGCAGGCTTTCGATGCCGGCCTTAACCTGCTCGGCCACGCGCGCCGAGGTGAAGAATCCCAGGCCCATCACGACCAGCCAGAAAGGCGGCAAGGCCGCCATCGGCGGGATCAGCACCGGGACGACGAAGTACCAGAGAAAGATCTGCACCAGCAGCGGCACATTGCGGAACAGCTCGGTCCAGGCTTCGCCGGCATAGCGCCAGCCTCTACCGGGCAGCGTGCGCAAGATGCCGATCACCGTGCCCACCACCAGCGCCACCAGAAGGCCCGCGGCCGAGACGGCCAGCGTCCATTTCCAGGCGCCCAGGAACATGTCCAGGTAGGTCACTGCGCCGCCGCTGCCCAGGCAGCCGGCGACCACGGTTTGTTCGAGGTTGTCCTTGCAGAAGACCTGCCAGTCCCAGCCCATCGCTAGCTTCCCTTCTCCATCAAATGCGAGAGGCCGCCGTTGGCGGCCTCGAAGCGGCGCTTGCGGCGCCGGGCCTGAGCCTTACTTCTTGTAGCTCTCGGCCGGATTGTCGTTCGGCGTGGCCCATGCGGCTTTCGTCACGGCGCTTGGCGTGACGCCGTACTTGGCCAGCATCTTCTCGATCTCGCCGCTCTTCATCAGCGCCTTCAGGCTGTCGTCCACGGCCTTCTTGAAGGCCGGGTCGTCCTTGCGGAACATGATGGCAATGGGCTCCACGGCGAGCACTTCGCCCACGATCTTGAAATCGGCCGGCTTCTTGGCCCGGGCGATATTGCCGGCCAGGATGTAGTCGTCCATCACGAAGGCATCGGCGCGGCCGGATTCCAGCAGCAGGAAGCTGTCGGCGTGGTCCTTGCCGACGACTTCCTTGAAGTCCAGATTGCTGGCTCGCTCCTGGCGGCGCAGCGTCTGTACCGATGTGGTGCCGGTGGTGGTGACGACGCTGCGGCCGTTCAGCTGGGCGATGGAGTTGATGCCCGACGAGGCCTTGACGGCCATGCGGACTTCGGTGACGTAGGTCGTCACGGCAAAGGCCACGTCCTTGGCGCGCTGCGTGTTGTTGGTGGTCGAGCCGCACTCGATGTCGATATTGCCGCCCTGCATCAGGGGCACGCGGTTCTGCGAGGTCACCGCCTGGTAGTTGATGTCGAGCTTGGGCAGGGCGAGCTGCTTCTTGATATCGGCCAGCACGTGGCGGCAGAGATCGACATGGAATCCTTCGTACTTGTTTTCACCGGTGGTGATGGACAGCGCACCCGAGGATTCGCGCACGCCCATGTTGACGACGCCGCTGGCCTTGATCTTCTTCAGCGTGTCTTCGGCCTGCGCGCCCAGGGCCACGGTCAACAGCGACAGGGCCAGGAGGGTCTTGTTCATCAGCTTCTTGCTCGACATGGATTGAGTGCTCCGTCTATGGGAGAAAGGGTGTTGATCGATGGAGATATCAGGCCGCCACGACCACGCTGCCGGTCAGGAAATCCCACAGCGCTAGCGCTGCCGGCTTGGTCCGGCGAGCCACCTCCGGCCGCTCACGGTAGATGCGCAGCTCCATGCTCAGCTCGTACTGGCCGGCCTGGGCTGCCTGCACCAGGCGGCCCGACTTGATTTCCTTCGCAACCGAGCTGGCAGGCAGGAAGGCCAGGCCGTGGCCCTCCAGCGCCATGGCCTTCAGGCCTTCGGCCATATCGGTCTCGTAGATGGCATCCAGGTTCAGCGGCTCGGGCGAGGCCTTGGCGATCAGCTCCACGAGGCGGCCGAGATAGGCGCCCGAGGCATAGCTGAGGAAGGGAATCTTGTGCCCGGGGTGGCCGGGCAGGCGGAACATCGGCTGGCCGTTGGCATCGGCCTTGGCGTAGGCGGCCAGGGTTTCATGGCCCAGCGAGGCCATCTGGTAGCGCTCGGGATCGAGCTGCAGGGGCTGGCTGGCGTGGTGATAAACGATCAAGAGGTCGCAATTGCCTTCGCTGAGCTGCAGCATCGCGTCATGCACGTTCAGCGCATTCAAGCGGCTCTTGATCGCACCAAAGCGCTGGCGCAGGTCCATCAGCCAGTGCGGGAAGAAGCTGAACGCGAGCGAGTGCGGCACCGCGAACTCCAGCATGTCCTGCCCAGCCGACTGGTGGCTGCGCAGCATGTTGCGGGTGGCCTGCAGGTTGCCGAGGATCTCGACCGCCTGAGCGAGCAGGGTCTCGCCGGCACCGGTCAGGCGGGTCGGGTAAGAGGAGCGATCCACCAGGTCCACGCCCGCCCAGGCCTCCAGCGCCTGGATGCGCCGCGAGAAGGCAGGCTGCGTCACATGGCGCAGCTGGGCCGAGCGCGAAAAGCTCCGCGTCTCGGCAAGACTGACGAAATCCTCAAGCCATTTGGTTTCCACCGGGTCAGTGTAGCCGGCCCCACATTCGGGGCATTCCCCCCCGCAGATGGAGGGGGGCGGAGCCGCCGATTCCCCCCCTAGCTTCAGTACAGTCAGCTTACGACCGGATACATGCAGTCCACCGGACCAACAACAAACCCTTGGAGCTAACCATGCGGCTCAAAAAAATTCTGGCTTGCTGTTCGCTGATGGCGGTGGCGCTGAGCGCAAGTGCCAGCGTTGAGTTGACCTTCGAGGATCGGGGGGTCGTTACTGGCGCCGTCGGCAACCCCTACGCAGGCATCACCTTCAGTGGCAGCCCCTTCACCCGTGGCTCGACGCTTGCAGGCGGTACCGGCAATTTCGTTGGCCAGGTAGACGCCAGCCACCTCACGAACAACGTGGCCATGTTCGTGAATGATCCGGCCATTGGTACTGGCTTCAGCTCTTCGCTGACGATCAATGTGGCTGCGGGCTTCAGCACCCTGTTCCAGATGCTTTACACCACGTACGACAGCTGGCCCGGCACCAATGTGCAAATCTTCAGCGAGGCGGATGGCAAGGGCACCTTGCTGGGCTCCACCGGCCCCTTCCCCCTGGTGGACCAGGCCGGCTGCACAGCCCCCCTGGCGTGCAACTGGGGCCTGCTGGACATCGACCTCGACGACAACGTCGCGCATTCGGTCGTGATCACCTCGCCGGACAATGTCTTCTACTTCGACAACATCGTGTTCGGTGACCTGCCCTCCGGCACCACCGATCCCGGCACCGTACCCGAGCCCACCGGTGCCGCGCTGGCCCTGACCGCCCTGGGCGCCCTGGCATTCACACGCCGCCGCCGCAGCTGATCGGCCTCCGCGCCTGATCATGCAAAGCCCGCCTCCGGCGGGCTTTTTGTTTACTGATCGGCGCTGCCGCCGCCCTGCTGCTGCAGCCGCCACATCTGGGCATAGCGTCCTTGCAGCGCCAGCAGCGCCGCATGGTTGCCGCGCTCGATGATGCGGCCGCCCTCCAGCACCAGGATCTCGTGCGCATCGACGACGGTGGAGAGCCGGTGTGCCACCACCAGCACCGTCTTGTTCTGCGCCGCCGCCTCGAGCTCGGCCTGGATCGCGCGCTCGTTGCGTGAGTCAAGCGCCGACGTGGCCTCGTCGAAGATGAGGATGGGCGGGTTCTTCAGGAGCGTGCGCGCAATCGCCACCCGCTGCTTCTCACCGCCGGAAAGCTTCAGCCCGCGCTCGCCCACCGCGGTGTCGTAGCACTTGGGCAGGCTCACGATGAAGTCATGGATGTGCGCAGCCCGCGCAGCCGCCTCGACTTCCTCACGGCTGGCGCCGGGCCGGCCATAGGCGATGTTGTAGGCGATGGTGTCATTGAACAGCACCGTGTCTTGCGGCACGATGCCGATGGCCTGACGCAGCGAAGCCTGGGTCACGGCGGAAATCTCCTGGCCATCGATGGTGATGCGACCGGCACCGACGTCATAGAAGCGATACAGCAGGCGCGCCAGCGTGCTCTTGCCCGAGCCACTCGGGCCCACCACCGCCACCTTCTTGCCGGCCGGAATCTGGAATGACACGTCATGCAGGATGGTCCGCGCGGGCTCGTAGGCGAAGTCCACCTGCTCGAAGCGAACCGCAACATCGCGCAGCTGCAGGGGCTGGGCGTCGGGCTTGTCAGCCACCTCGCGCTCGCGCTCCAGCAGCACGAACATCTTCTCAAGGTCGGCCAGCCCCTGCTTGATCTCGCGATAGATCACGCCGAGGAAGTTCAAGGGGATGTAGAGCTGGATCATGAAGGCGTTGATCATCACCAGGTCACCCAGGCTCAGCCGACCTTGCACCACGCCCTCGGTCGCACGCCACAGCATCAGCACCAGCGCCGTGGCGATGATCAATTGCTGGCCGGTGTTGAGCATGGACAGCGTGCTCTGCGATTTCAGCTGCGCGCGGCGCAGCTTCTCCAGGCTCTCGTCATAGCGGCGGGCCTCGAAGTCCTCGTTGTTGAAGTACTTGACCGTCTCGTAGTTCAGCAGTGAATCGATGGCCCGGCTGTGCGCCACCGAGTCGAGCTCGTTCATGGTCTTGCGGAACTTCGTGCGCCACTCCGTCACCGTCACCGTGAAGGCGATGTAGAGCACCAACGCCGCCACCGTGATGCCGGCGAACCACAAGTCGAACTGCGTGGACAGGAGGCCCAGCACCAGCGCCACCTCGACCAGCGTCGGGAAGATGCTGTAGAGCGAATACGAGATCAGCGAATGCACTGCCCGCGTGCCGCGCTCGATGTCGCGCGTCATGCCACCGGTCTGGCGCTCGAGGTGGAAGCGCAGGCTCAGGTCATGCAGATGGCGGAACACCTGCAGCGAGATGCTGCGCGACGTGCCTTCGGTGGCCTTGGCAAAGATCAGCTCGCGCAGTTCGGTGAACAGCGAGGTCGACAGGCGCAGGCCGCCGTAGGCCAGCAGCAAGCCCAGCGGCAGCACGAGCATAGCCTCGGTCGAGCCAGGCTTGATCGAGAGGCTGTCGATCAGCTGCTTCAACAGCAGCGGCACCCCCACGTTGGCAAGCTTGGCCGCCACCATGAAGCTCAGGGCCAGGCCGACTCGCCAGCGGTATTGCCACAGATAGGGCAGGAGCTTGCCAATGGTAGACCAGTCGGATTTCGGGGCCGTGGCTGGGGCGGCGGTGCCGACACCGGGAACTGCTTGTGATCGCTGCATGAAAGCGATTGTCGGTCCGACACGGTGAACCTACCGATACCGCTCCTGCATGGCCCTGCCAATAATCGCGCCCGTCCTAGCATTACAGGGAGGAAAACATGGACATGCCCCAACTCGCCCGTGCATTGGCACTTGCATTCGCGGCGGCAATGCCGCTCGCGTCAACAGCCGCGGACGCACCGGTTCCGGTAGCGGCCTTCTTTGAACCGCTCGATCTGTCTGGCGCACAGCTGTCGCCATCGGGCCGCTGGCTGGCCGCCATCGGCGCCAAGGCCGGCGAGCGCAAGAAGCTGATCATGCTGGATACGCAGAACCCGTCTGCGCCCCAGATCATTGCGCTGTTCGACACGGTGGACGTGATCGACGTTGAATGGATGACCGACGACACGCTGGTCTTCGAGACGCAAGACATCGAAGACGCCGACAGCCTGCGCAAGCAGCCGAGCATGTTCAGCATCCGTCGCGATGGCAAGGAGCAGCGGCTCCTGATCCGCCGCGAACGGGACCGCGACTTCTCCGCCCGTGGCGCCAAGCCCCTCGAGCCCAACTTCGGCCTGCTCTCCTACGGCGCTGAAGGCAGCGGCGAAATCATCGTCGGTGAATACAAGTACACCAGCATCGACCACGGATACGTCACGCCCTACTACTACAACGTCACCACGCGCGCCAAGCGCCTGGTGATGACGGACAGCCCGCCGCACAAGGAAGTCGGCCGCTGGTGGTTCGATCCGCAGGGCCGCCCCCGACTGGCCAGCGCCACCGAGGCCGGAAAGGTCATCTACTACTACCGCGCTGCGCAAGGCGGCGACTGGCACGAGATCGGCCGCTTCCCCTTCCTGAACCAGGAGTTCACGCCGGCCTTCTTCGATGGCGAGGACCGCTTCTTCGTCTACAAGCTCGACAGCCAAGGCAACTACACGCAGCTGCACCAGTTCGATTTCGCAACGGGCGCGCCCAAGGCCGAGCCGCAGTTCACAACCCCTGGCTACGACACGCGCGTGACGCGCCTGAAAGACCGCGGCGTCGACAAGACGGTCGGCTACCGCGTCCGGCTCGATGACAGCGAGACGCTGTGGATCAACCCGGCCATGAAGGCCTTCCAGCAGCAGGTCGACAAGCTGCTGCCAGGCCGCGTCAACCTGCTCAGCTGCCGCGGCTGCGACACCACCGAAACGGTGCTGGTCCTCTCCTATTCGGACCGTCATCCCGGCGAATACCTGATCTACAGCGGCAAGACCAAGTCCTGGCAGCGCCTGGGCAACCTCAAGGCCGGCATCGACGAGCGCCGCATGGGGCAGACCGACCTGCTGCGCATCAAGGCCCGCGATGGCCTGGAATTCCCGATCTGGGTCACGCGCCCGGCGGGCAGCAAGCCTGACACCGCGCTGCCCACCGTCGTGCTGGTTCACGGAGGGCCCTGGGCCCGCGGCCGCAGCTGGGGCTTCAAGGACGACGCCCAGTTCCTGGCCTCGCGTGGCTATCTGGTGATCGAGCCCGAGTTCCGCGGCAGCAGCGGCTTCGGCGACAAGCTGATGCGGGCCGGCTACAAGCAGTGGGGCATGGCCATGCAGGATGACCTGGCCGACGCCTTGAAGTTCGCGGTCAGCAAAGGCTGGGCCGACCCCAAGCGTGCTTGCATCGCCGGCGCCAGCTACGGCGGCTATGCGGCGCTGATGGGCGTGGCCAAGCAAGGCGATCTGTTCCGCTGCGCCGTGTCCTGGGTCGGCGTGACCGACCCGCGCCTGATGTTCGACGTGCACTGGTCCGACATCGACCGCGACAGCAAGAAGTATTCGATGCCGGAAACCATCGGCGACCCGGTCGCGGACGAGAAGATGCTGGCCGCCAACGCCCCCATCATGCTGGCCAGGCAGATCAAGGCACCGGTGCTGCTGGCCTACGGCTATCACGACCGCCGCGTGCCCATCGTCCATGGCGAGAAGATGCGCGACGCTCTCATCGCTGCCGGCAACAAGCCGGAGTGGATCGTCTACGAAGACGAGGGCCACGGCTGGGCACGGCCGAAGAACAGCGTCGACTTCTGGACCAAGGTCGAGACCTTTCTCGACAAGAACCTGAAGCAGTGACGGAGAATGGCGGGCATGACTCAGCCCGCCATTCCTCCCCTCCCCCACGACATCGGCGGCACCGGCTCGCAGCGCGAGCTGGTGTTGCGCGTCATGCCCATGCCGGCCGACGCCAATCACAACGGCGACGTGTTCGGTGGCTGGATCATGGCCCAGGTCGACATCGCTGGATCGGTACTGCCGGCCCGCATCTCGCGCGGCCGTGTCGCAACCGTGGCGGTGAACGAGTTCGTGTTCAAGCAGCCGGTGTCCATCGGCGACCTGCTGTCCTTCTATGCCTCCATCGTGCGCGTTGGCCGCACCTCGATCACCGTCCACGTCGAGGTGATCGCCGAGCGCAACCCGGCCAACCCGCAGGTGGTCAAGGTCACCGAGGCCAACCTGACCTTCGTGGCCATTGATCGCGAAGGCAAGCCGCGCGTCATCGAACAGCATGCCTGATCTGTTGGTGATGGGCGGCGGAGCCCTGGGCTCGGCCGTCGCCGCCAAGCTGAGTGGGCACAAGGGCTGGCGGGTGCGGGTGCTGGAGCGCGACCCGAGCTATGCGCAGGCCTCGTCGGCCCTGTCTGCAGCCTCGATACGCCAGCAGTTTTCCAGTCCCTTGAACATTGCGCTGTCGCAGTACGGACTGGAATACCTGCGCGGCATGGGCGCTGAGGCCCAGTTCAATGAGCGCGGCTACCTCTACCTGACCGCTGAGCCGGAGCGGCTGCGCGAACTGCATGCATTGCAGGCCCGCTGCGGCGCAGACATCGAACTGCTGAGTCCCGACGCATTGAAGCAGCGCTGGCCCTGGCTGGCGACGCAAGACCTGGCCCTCGGCGCCTTTGGCCGCAGCGGCGAAGGCTGGTTCGACGGCTGGGCCTTGCTGATGGCCCTGCGCCGGCAAGCCTTGGCGGCGGGCGCCGAGTACCTTCGTGGCGAAGCGCTGGAACTGCTGCGCGATACGAGGGGCTGCATCGGCGGCGTGCGCACTGACGTCGGCATCGAACAGGCCGATCTCTATCTGCTGGCCTGCGGCGCCTGGTCCGGCAGGCTGGCGGCAACGGCTGGCCTGCACGTGCCGGTCGAGGCCAAGCGGCGCAGCGTGTATGTCTTTCGCAGCCCGGAGCATGCGCCGCGCAGTCCGCTGGTCATCGACCCGTCCAGCCTCTGGTTCAGGCCCGAGGGCGATGGGCAATTCATCTGCGGCGGCGAGCCGCTGGATAGCCGCTCCGACCTGCCCCTGGACCCCGAAGCGAATCTTTTTGAAGAGCGGCTCTGGCCGGCATTGGCCGAACGGGTGCCGGGCTTCGAATCACTTCGCCTGGAGCGCGCCTGGGCCGGCTACTACGAGATGAATGCGTTCGACGCGAACGGCCTCGTCGGTCCGATGCGCGAATGCCCGAACCTGCACCTGGCTTGTGGCTTCTCAGGCCATGGCTTGCAACATGCGCCAGGTGTCGGTCGGGGCCTCGCCGAGCTGATCTGCGATGGCAGCTATCAAAGCCTCGACCTGAGCCCGCTATCGCCCGACCGAATTGCCGCCGACAAGCCTTACCGCGAACTCAATGTGATCTGAGCAGCGATGCGCTCGGCCAGCGCGTCGGCCCAGAGCTTGTAGCCGGCCGGGTTCGGATGGAACCCATCGGGCGCCATCAGGGCGGCAGCGCCGCCGGGCTGATGCAGATTCGCCGGCGCGGCCTGTACGCCACGGTCCTTGCTGTCAGCCAGGTCACGAACCAGGGCGCGATTCAAGCGCATCGCTTGCGCGCCCAGCAGCCAGCGCAGCGGCTGGGGCAGCAGAGGGAAGGCATGCATCGGCGGCACAGCACTGTGCAGGCTGTAGCGGACGCCAAGGCGCGCCACGGCCAACTGATGCAGCTCGGCCAACTGGCGGGTCCACAGACTCGCACTCACCTGCCCCACGGCGTCGTTGACACCCAAGGCCGTGACCATCACATCGGCCGGCTCCAGCGAACTCGCATCGCGCAACTGCCGGAGGCTGTCCGCCGTGCGGTTGCCCGTGCGGGCCAGCAGTTGCCAATGCACGCTGCCGCCCAATCGCTCGGCGAGCGCGGCCGATAGGCGCCCCGCCAAAGCCTCGCTCTGCGTGGCTGCGCCGACGCCTGCGCCTGACGAATCACCAACGATCAACAGCCGCAGCTTCAGCCCGCCGCTGCCGGCAACACCGGCGCTCGGGCCCGCGGCTTCAGGCAGCTGCAAGGCCGTGCGGCGCACTCGCGCGCCTTGCCACAGGAGCAGCGGCGCGAGCGCGACCTTGGCGAGCACCAGCATCAGCGTGCGGCCCGCATCGTCCTCATTCGAACTTGGAGAAGTCCGGTGCGCGCTTCTGGAAAAAGGCCTGGAAGGCCTCGGTCGCTTCGGGGCTGCGCAGGCGGGCGCTGAAGATCTCGGCTTCCTTCTCGACCGTGGCCCAGACCTGCTCGGCCGTGCCGGCACGCATCAGGCGCTTGCTCTCGCGCACAGCGCTCGGTGCCAGGTTGTTGAAGCGCTCGGCCACGCGGCGTGCATGGGCCACCACTTCGGCTGCCGGCAGCACGGCGTTGGCAATGCCGCATTCCACCGCCTGCTCGCCGGTGAACGGGTCGCCCAGCAAGAGCTTCTCGGCGGCGCGGCGATTGCCCATCAGGCTTGGCACCACCAGGCTGGAGGCAAATTCGGGCACCAGGCCCAGGCTGACGAAGGGCATGGCCAGTCGCGAGTCATCGGCCACATAGACGAAATCGCAATGCAGCAGCAGCGTCGTGCCGATGCCGATGGCAGCACCGTTCACGGCGGCGACCACTGGCTTTTCGCAGCCAAGCAAGGCACGCATGAACTGGAAGACCGGCGCGTCCGTGTCGCGCGGCGGGCTGCCCATGAAGTCTTCGATGTCATTGCCCGAGGTGAAGATCGAGGGCTGGCCCTGGATCAGCACGGCGCGCACGGCCTTGTCGCTGTTGACGGCAACCAGCGCGTCGGCCATGGCCTGATACATCGCCCGGGTCAGCGCGTTCTTCTTCTCGGGGCGGGCGATCTCAATGGTGGCCACGCCGTTGACGGTAGCGGTCTTGATGCTCATCTTGTCTCCTGATTCGATAGGCAGATTGTCAGCCCTTGAGCTGCTGCCAGTGATTGGCCAGATGCATCAGGTGGGCGCGCTCGTACTGCTCGCGCGTGAGCGGGCCGTAGGCGAAATGGGGCTTGAGTTCACCCTTGAAGGCAGCGAAGGCATTCATCGCGTCCAGCAGGCGCTGGATCGAACCCTTGACGCTGTGATTCGCGTCGAGCGCGGGTGCGCCAGGGATCGGGTCTTCCAGCGAATGGCTCATCTTGCCGCGCGCGTCAAAGAAGGCGAAAGCTGTGTTGCCGGCCGTGACCTGGAAGAAGCGCGACTTCGGCTCGGGGAAGCCGCTCATCGAATACTCGATGCTCTGCGCCAGGTGCTGCAGGATCTGCGTCAGCGCCCAGCTGGTGCCTTGCGGCCTGGGCTCGCGAAAGCGCAGCTCCAGCACAGCCTTCTGCGCCTCGGTCCACTTGGTGAACGGGGCCACCAGGTCGCCCTGGCAGCCCGTGAGCAGGGCGGGCGCCGTCAGCAGCGCCCCGGTCTTGAGCAGCTGCCGACGTTTCATCGCGCCCTCCTTCTTGCTTGATTACAGACGCTCAATGATGCCAGCTGCGCCTTGACCGGCGCCGACGCACATCGTGACCATGCCGTACTTGGCACCGGTGCGACGCAGGCCGTGGATCACCGAAGCAGCACGGATCGCGCCGGTGGCACCCAGCGGATGGCCCAGCGCAATCGCGCCGCCATTCGGGTTCACCTTGCTGCGGTCCAGCACGATGCCCTTGCTGTCCAGATCATTGAGCACAGCCAGCGACTGCGCGGCGAAGGCTTCGTTCAGCTCGATCCAGCCCAGGTCGGCGGCGGTGATGCCGGCCAGCTTCAGGGCCGCAGGGATGGCCTCGATCGGGCCGATGCCCATGATCTCGGGCGGCACGCCACGCACGGCGAAGGAGACGAAACGGGCCAGCGGCGTCAGGCCGAAGCGCTTGACGGCGGCTTCAGAGGCGACGATCAGGGCGCCAGCGCCGTCGGACGTCTGCGAGCTGTTGCCGGCGGTGACCGACCCACGGGCTGCGAACACGGGCTTGAGCTTGGCCAGGCCTTCAGCGGACGTGTCCTTGCGCGGGCCTTCGTCGGTGTCGACGATGCGCTTCTTCACGTTGATCGAACCGTCGGCCAGGTTGGGGCTGCGCTCGAGGATCTCGAACGGCGTCATTTCAGCGGTGAAGTGGCCCGCTTCGATGGCGGCCAGCGCGCGGCGGTGCGATTCGAGCGCGAACTCGTCTTGCGCTTCGCGGCTGATCTTCCATTTCTCGGCGACCTTCTCGGCCGTCAGGCCCATGCCGTAGGCCAGGCCGATGTTCTCGTCGCGCTCGAAGATGGCAGGCGGCAGCGACGGCTTGTTGCCGCCCATGGGCACCATCGACATCGACTCCACACCACCGGCAATCATCACTTCGGCCTCGCCGATGCGGATGCGGTCGGCGGCCATCTGCAGCGCGGTGATGCCCGAAGCGCAGTAGCGGTTGACCGTGACGCCGCCGACCGTGTTCGGCAGGCCCGACAGCACAGCTGCCACGCGGGCGATGTTCATACCCTGCTCGCCTTCAGGGAAGGAGCAGCCAATGATGGCGTCTTCGATGGCGCTGGGGTCAAGACCTGGCACCTGGGCCAGCGCCGCCTGGATGGCGCGCGCCAGCATTTCGTCCGGACGGGTGTTCTTGTAGTAACCACGGCCCGACTTGCCGATGGGCAGACGGGTGGCGGCGCAGATATACGCCTCTTGCAATTGCTTAGCCATGATTGTTCAGCCTTTCAGTTCTTGGGGGCCTTGGGTATCCAGGCCCAGACAAATTCACATTCAACCGGGTTCACGCCGGCCTCATCCGTCACCACCACCGACACCGTGACCTCGCCCTTGGCATCAGCCGCCATGCTGGCCCGCTGTGCTTCGGACAAACGCGCCGTCGCGCGCATCGCGCCGGTGGCGCGCTTCTTGAAATCCACATGCATGGACTTGCAAAGCGGCAGGCAGTCGTCGCGCACATTCATGCCGACCACCATGCCGGTGGCCGTCTCGGCCAGCAGGGCCATCGCAGCGGCGTGAACGCCCTGGATGTGGTTCTGGACCGGCCGCTTGTTGGCAATGGCGATTTCCGTCATCGCAGGGGTGAGCGCAACAAAGTCCAGGCCGGCCGTGCCCGTGAAGGGCACAGCGCGGCGCAGGGCCAGGTTGCGCGCCGGCCCGCGCAGCAGTGCCGGCAGCGCTTCAACGCGCTGCAAGGTGCGGGCGAGACGGTTCGGAGTGGCGTTCATGACGGTGGATGAAGCAGCCGTGGATCAGTTGCGCACCGGCTTGCCGGTTTGCAGCATGCCCATGATGCGTTCCTGGGTCTTCGGGTGGTCCAGCAGCGAGCAGAAGTGCTTGCGCTCCAGCGACATCAGGTACTCCTCGTCGACCAGCGAACCGGCCTCCACTTCGCCGCCGCAGACCACATCGGCGATCAGTGCTGCGAGATGGAAGTCGTGCGCGCTGATGAAGCCGCCGTCACGCATATTGGCCAGCTGGCCCTTGATCGTGGCGATGCCCGAACGACCGGCCACCGGGAACAGGGCTTTGGCCGGCGCGCGGTAGCCGGTCTCGAACAAGGCCTTGGCTTGCGCCGTGGCGATGTGCAGCAGCTCGTCCTTGTTGGCCACGATGATGTCGCTGTCCAGCAGGAAGCCGTTCTTCTTGGCTTCGAGCGCGGAGGTGGCGACCTTGGCCGTGGCGGCCGTGGTGAAACCATCCTTCAGGAAGGCGAAGATGTCGGCATCGGCATTGCCAGCCTTGGCCATTTCGGCGGCGCGGCGGGCAATGTAGGTCAGGCCGCCGGCACCCGGGATCAGGCCCACGCCGACTTCCACGAGGCCGACATAGCTTTCCATGTGCGCGACACGGCGGGCGCAATGCACGGCCAGCTCGCAGCCACCGCCGAGAGCCAGGCCGCGCATGGCGGCGACCACCGGCACGTTGGCGTAGCGGATGCGCAGCATCGCGTCCTGCAGCTTCTTCTCTTCCGGAGCGATGCCCTTGGAGCCCTTGCTCATGAAGACCGGCATCAGCGCTTCGAGGTTGGCGCCGGCCGAGAACACATCGTCCGGCGACCAGATCACCAGGCCCTTGTACTTGGCCTCGGCGATCTCGACGGCCTTCAGGAGGCCTTCGGTCACGGTCGGGCTGATCAGGTGCAGCTTGGCGGTGATCGATGCGATCAGTACTTCGCCGTCCAGCGTCCAGACGCGCACTTCCTCGTTCTTGAACTCTTCGGTGCCAGCCTTCAGCGGCTCGACAGCGCCCTCACCCACCAGCGATTCAGGGAATGCCTGACGCTCATAGACCGGCAGCTTGGCGCGCGGCTTGAACTTGCCCTCATGAGCGCTCCAGGAGCCTTCCTTCGAATGCACGCCACCGTTCTCGGCCACCGGGCCTTCGGTCACCCAGGCGGGCAGCGGGGCGCTCGCGAGCGTCTTGCCATCAGCGATGTCGGCCGAGATCCATTCAGCGACCTGCTTCCAGCCAGCGGCTTGCCACAGCTCGAACGGACCTTGGGCAGTGCCGAAGCCCCAGCGCATCGCGAAGTCGATTTCGCGGGCCGTGTCGGCCACGGTGTTCAGGTGCACGGCGGCGTAGTGGAAGCTGTCGCGCAGGATGGACCACAGGAACTGGGCCTGCGGGTTGGTCGATTCACGCAGCAGCTTGATGCGATCAGGCGCAGGCTTCTTGAGCATGCGGGCCACGATCTCGTCCGCCTTCTTGCCGCCGGCCACGTACTCGCCGGTGGCGAAATCGAGGCGCTGGATGTCCTTGCCGACCTTCTTGTAGAAGCCGCCGCCGCTCTTCTGGCCGAGGGCACCCTTCTCGATCAGACCGGCCAGCACCTTGGGCGTGGCGTAGGTGCTGTAGAAGGGGTCGTCCTTCAGGTTGTCCTGCATAGTCTTGACGACGTGAGCCATCGTGTCCAGGCCGACCACGTCTGCCGTGCGGAACGTGCCGCTCGATGCGCGGCCCAGCTTCTTGCCGGTCAGGTCGTCAACGACGTCAACGGAAAGGCCGAACTTCTCGGCCTCGATCATCGTGGCCATCATGCCGGCGATGCCGACGCGGTTGGCGACGAAGTTGGGCGTGTCGTTCGCCCGCACAACGCCCTTGCCCACGGCCGTGGTCACGAAGCTCTCCAGCTGGTCGATCACTTCCGGACGCGTGGTCGGCGTGTTGATCAGCTCCACCAGGTACATGTAGCGCGGCGGGTTGAAGAAATGGATGCCGCAGAAGCGCGGCTTGATTTCTTCGGGCAGCACTTCGCTGAGCTTGGTGATCGACAGGCCCGAGGTGTTCGAGGCGACGATGGCATGCGGGGCGATGAACGGAGCGATCTTGGTGTACAGATCGAGCTTCCAGTCCATGCGCTCGGCAATGGCCTCGATGATCAGATCGCAGTCTTTCAGGAGCTCCAGGTGCTCTTCGTAGTTGGCCTGCTGGATCAGCGCGGCGTTCTCGGCCACGCCCAGCGGCGCGGGCTTGAGCTTCTTCAAGCCCTCGACCGCCTTGGTAACGATGCCGTTCTTGGGGCCCTCTTTGGCGGGCAGGTCGAACAGGATGACCGGCACCTTGACATTGACCAGATGGGCGGCGATCTGCGCGCCCATCACGCCAGCGCCGAGCACGGCGACTTTGCGGACTTGGAATCGACTCACGGAAGTTCTCCTGAAATTCTGAAAGGCTTCTTTACTCGACGCGCACCCAGACCTGGGTGCGGTAGAAGAAACCGATATAGCCGCGCATCTCCATGCGCTTGCCACCATCAACCGGCTTCAGCCGGGTCTTGTAAGTCTTGCCATTGTTGGGGTCGAGGATCTCGCCACCGCCCCACAAGGTCTTGTCGTCTGCATCCTGCTTGACGCTGCGGATGATCTGCAGGCCCACCACGGGCTTGTCCTTGCGGTCGTCCTTGCACTGATCGCATTTGCCATCGGCCTTGCTCGCGTCGAAGATCTTCTCGATGGTGCCGGTGAACACGCCACCGTTCTCGGTGATGCGCACCAGCGACTTTTCGGTCTTGCCGTCGTCGTCGATCGTCTTCCACAGGCCCACAGGCGTGGCCTGCGCGGCAGCGAGGCTGCTCAAGAGGCTCAGGGTGGCGGCGGTGATCAGTGCTTTCATCGGTGGTGTCTCCTGGTGTTGTGATGGCCCGCCGCTGACGTTTGTCTTGTCAGCGGGCCTGGGATCAATGAGGCAAGGACGCAGACTTGTGGATCAGAACAGCGCTTCGTCCATTTCCATCAGCGGGCTCAAGCCCGCGCGGCAGGTGCGGATCAGCGATGCCGTCTCCGGCAGCAGCTTCGCAAAATAGAAGCGCGCCGTCGAGAGCTTGGCGGTGTAGAACGGGTCGCCGCTGTCCTTCTTTTGCAGGGCCACCTTGGCCATGCGGGCAAAGAAGTAGGCGAATGTCAGGTGGCCGACCACGCGCAGATAGTCCACTGCGGCAGCACCCACTTCATCCGGGTTGCCGAAGGCCTTCATGCCGATCTCGGTGGTCAGCTTGGTGACCTTGTCGCCCAGCTCCGCCAGCGGGTTGATGAATTCCTGCATGGCTTCATCGGTACCCTCGTCTTCCACGAACGTGGCAATCTTCTTGCCGAACTTCTTCAGCGTGGCGCCGTTGTTGCCGAGAATCTTGCGGCCCAGCAGGTCCAGCGACTGGATGGTGTTGGTGCCCTCGTAGATCATGTTGATGCGGGCGTCGCGGACGAACTGCTCCATGCCCCACTCGTGGATGTAGCCGTGGCCGCCAAAGACCTGCATGCAATGCGAGGTGGCGATCCAGCCGTTGTCGGTGATGAAAGCCTTGATGATGGGCGTCAGCAGCGCGACTTCGGCTTCGCATTCCTTGCGCTCGTCTTCGTCGTCCGAGCTCAGCGCCTTGTCGAGCTGCAGGCCGACATAGGTGTTCAGCGCACGGCCGCCTTCGGCGTAGGCACGGGCGGTGAGCAGCATCTTGCGCACGTCGGGGTGCACGATGATCGGGTCGGCCGCCTTGTCGGGCGCCTTCGGGCCCGAGAGCGAACGCATCTGGATGCGGTCCTTGGCGTAGGCAACGGCGTTCTGGTACGCCGCTTCGGTCAGGCCCAACGACTGGTTGCCCACGCCCAGGCGGGCGGCATTCATCATCACGAACATCGCTGCCAGGCCCTTGTTGGGCTGGCCAACCATCGTGCCGACGGCGCCGTCCAGCACCATCTGGCAGGTCGAGTTGGCGTGGATGCCCATCTTGTGCTCGAGGCCGCCGCAATAGATGCCATTGCGCTCGCCCAGCGAGCCGTCGGCATTCACATTGAACTTGGGCACGACGAAGAGCGAGATGCCCTTGGAGCCGGCCGGTGCATCCGGCAGGCGGGCCAGCACCAGGTGGATGATGTTGGCGGCCATGTCGTGCTCGCCGGCCGAGATGAAGATCTTGGCGCCGGTGATCTTGTAGGTGCCGTCAGCCTGCGGCTCGGCCTTGCTGCGCAGCATGCCGAGGTCAGTGCCGCAATGCGGCTCGGTCAAGCACATGGTACCGGTCCACTCGCCGCTGGTCAGCTTGGGCAGGTAGGTGGCCTTCTGCTCGGGCGTGCCGTGGGCATGCAGGGCTTCATAGGCGCCGTGGCTCAGGCCCGGGTACATCGTCCAGGCCTGGTTGCCCGAGTTCAGCATCTCGTAGAAGGCCTGGTTCACGATGACGGGCAGGCCCTGGCCGCCGTACTCGGGGTCGCAGCCCAGCGCAGGCCAGCCGCCTTCCACGTACTTGGCGTAGGCTTCCTTGAAGCCCTTCGGGGGCGTCACTTCATGCGTGGTCTTGTCCAGCTTGCAACCTTCGGCATCACCCGAAAGGTTCAAGGGCTGGATCACTTCGGACGCGAACTTGCCACCTTCTTCCAGGATGGCGTTGATGGTGTCGACATCCATGTCGGCATGAGCCGGCAGCAGCTTCAGCTCGTCGACGACGTTCAGCACTTCGTGCATCACGAACTGCATGTCGCGCAGGGGCGGGTTGTACTGGGGCATGGTGGCTCCTCGGTTTGAATCTGGGGGGTCAGGACCGCTTGTTGCCGGCGGCCGGTTCGGGCTTTTTCGCTGCCGCGTCGGCCTTGAGGCCCGACTGCGTCGCGTAGAACTGGACGATGCGCTCGAAGCCAACGCCCGCGCGCTGCAAGGCGCCGGGGCTGCGCATGAAGCGCGCATCGTGATGGAGGGAAAGGATCAGGCCGTGCAATTCGAAGAGGATCTGCTCGACGTCGGCCGCCTCCTGCAGATGGCCGACCTCCTTGGCCAGCACGATGGCCTTGAACAGCGCGCCGTGCCAGGCTTGCACCATGGTGACCAGGGCATCGCGCACCGGGCCGGGCCGGTCGTCGAACTCGACCGCGCCGCTGATATAGATGCAGCCCGAATCGATTTCGACCGAGACGCGGCGCACCCAGCGCTCATACAGACCGCGCAAGCGCGGCAGGCCGCGGACTTCGCGAATCGCCGGGAAGAAGACTTCTTCCTCGAACTTGGCGTGATACTCGCGCACCACGGCGATCTGCAATTCCTCGCGCGAGCCGAAATGTGCGAACACGCCGGACTTGCTCATCTTGATCATGTCCGCCAGCGCGCCGATGGACAGGCCTTCCAGCCCCATGTGCGAAGCCAGCCCCAGCGCCGCTTCCAGGATGGCGGCACGGGTCTGCTGGCCCTTCTGCAGCGAGCGGGCCACGCGGCGCGGCGCAACGGCGGCTTTGGGCGGATTGGACGGCAGAGCTGACACGGTGGCAGGATCCGGAAAGGAAGCGACGGATCGCATAATAAAACGAACGGTCGTTCTATTTTGCAGAAAGCTGGCTCGACTGCCTCACTGAATCCGTGCATTTTTTAGGGGATGCCGCCTAGCCGGCCCGATTCAAGCGCTCGGCTCTTGACCACTTGATGACGGTTGGACGGCCATTGCCATGACATGGCGATCACGCGACAAGCCGTCCACTGATGGCCGCTGCTATTGAGTCAGTACGCACTCTTGCAGTACGCTGCGCCCAGGAGGTCTGCGCTGTGGATGTTCTGCAACTGGATGTTTCGGGTCGCCCCCAGGCCTGGATCACAACCAAGGAAGCCGCCGTGATCTACGCCAGTGATGGCGTGGCCTGGACGCTTGGCGACCCCTGCCAGGTGATGCGTGGCGGCCTGCAGCGCCGCACCGGCATGCAGTCCCGCATCGAAGTGCATCCCATCATCGCCGTGCGCGGCGCCGTGCCCAGCCGGGCCTGGCGCCAAACGCCGGCGCTGACCAACCCCAAGCTCTTCACGCGCGACCGCCAGGTCTGTGCCTACTGCGGCCATCGCCACCACAGCGAAGACCTGACCCGCGAGCACATCATCCCCACCTCCCGCGGCGGCGTCGACAGCTGGATGAACTGCATCACCGCCTGCCGCTGCTGCAATGGTCGAAAAGGCAGCCGGCTGCCGGAAGAGGCCAACATGAGCCTGCTCTACCTGCCCTACGTGCCCAGCCTGCATGAAGACATGATCCTGCGTGGCCGCCGCATCCTGGCCGACCAGATGGAGTTCCTGCTCGCCAGCGTGCCGCGCTCCAGCCGGCTCTATGCCTGAAGTCATGGGCCTGCACAAAGAAGTCCGTAAAGACTTGTAATCAGGTCAACGGACGCAAAATAGCTGCCGTTGGGGGTCACATGACCCCTCGGAGCCCAATCATGAAATTTCTTGTTTCCACGCTGGCAATCGCGGCGATGGCCACCCTCTCTGCCTGCTCGACGACCAACCCCGATGTGGTCCAGCGCGGCGACGCGCAGCGCCTTGCGCTGGTGCAAGACGCCACCGTGTTGTCGGTCCGCCCCGTCGTGGTTGATGGCACGCAAAGCGGCATCGGCGGCGCCGCCGGCGCCGTCACCGGCGCCATTGCCGGCTCCTCGGTCGGTGGCCGCCGCGAAGGCCAGGTGGTCGGCGTGATCGGAGCCGTGGTTGGCGCCGTGGTCGGCAATGCCATCGAGCGCAACGCCACCCGCGAGGAAGCCATCGAAATCCTCCTGCAGATGCGCAACGGCGAGCGCCGCTCGGTGGTGCAGGCCAAGGGCGAAGAGAATTTTGCTGCCGGCGAAGCGGTGATCCTCACCACCACCGGCGGCAAGACCCGCGTGACCCGTGCTCCCGTGGTGCAGCAAAGCGCCGCACGCCCGGCGCCCACCCCCGGGCAATAACCGGGTCGCGCCGCCTCGGCGCCTCATGGTTCAATGGCCGCTCCCTCAAGCTAGACGGAGCGGCTTTCATCATGGCAGCAGGCGCAAACAAGGTACTGGTCGCACAAGGCGGCGGCCCGACGGCGGTGATCAACCAGTCGCTGGCCGGCGTGGTGCTTGAAGCGAGGCGCCACCTCGGCATCGAGCGCGTCTATGGTGCGCGCCACGGCGTGCGCGGCATCATCAACGAAGACTTCGTCGACCTCACCGCCGAAACCAGCCACAACCTCGAGCTGATCGCCGGCACACCCTCCTCCGCACTGGGCTCCACGCGAGACAAGCCCGACATCGCCTACTGCCAGCAGATCTTCAAGGTCCTGCAGGCGCACGATATCGGCTACTTCTTCTACATCGGCGGCAACGATTCCTCCGACACCGTGCGCATCGTGAGCGAACAGGCCCGGGCGGCCAACTATCCACTGCGCTGCGTGCACATCCCGAAGACGATTGACAACGACCTGGTCGGCAACGACCACACCCCCGGCTTCCCATCGGCCGCGCGCTTCGTGGCCCAGGCCTTTGCCGGCGCCAACCTCGACAACGCCTCCCTGCCGGGCATCTATCTCGCGGTAGTGATGGGCCGGCACGCCGGCTTCCTCACCGCCGCTTCGGCGCTGGGAAAGAAGTTCCCTGACGACGGCCCGCACCTGATCTATCTGCCCGAGCGCGTCTTCTCGCTCGACAAGTTCCTGGCCGACGTGAAGGCCACCTACGAGCGCTATGGCCGCTGCGTGATCGCTGTCTCGGAAGGCATCCACGACGCATCCGGCGAGCCGATTGCCGCGCAGCTCGCCAAGGACCTGGAGCGCGACGCCCATGGCAATGTGCAGCTCTCCGGCTCCGGCGCGCTGGCCGACCTCTTGTGCGAAGAGATCAAGACCAAGCTCAAGATCAAGCGCGTGCGTGGCGACACCTTCGGCTATGTGCAGCGCAGCTTCGTCGGCTGCGTGTCCGACGTTGATCAACGCGAAGCCCGCGAAGTGGGCGAGAAGGCCGTGCAGTACGCGATGTGGGGCGATGCCAGCGGCCGCACCTCCGGCTCGGTCGCCATCAAGCGCACCGGCTTCTATTCGGTTGACTACGAGCTGCTGCCGCTGGACGCGGTGGCCGGCAAGACCCGCACGATGGAAGACGCCTTCATCAGCGAAAGCGGCACCGACGTGACCGACGCCTTCCGCATGTACCTGCGCCCGCTCCTGGGCTCGGGCATGCCCGAGGCCTTCAGGCTGCGGCCGGCGCCGGTGGCCAAGGTGCTGGGCAAGTAGGCAATTCGGGCTCCTGACTTTCAGGATGCGCGCACCAGAATGCGCGCCAATCCCTCCTCAATCTGAAGGATCGAATCGCCATACCCGAGCTCAATCCCATTGCGGATCAAGGCCGTTCTCGCTTCAATCCAATGCGCCAAGCGTAGTAACAGGCGCACCTGAAGTCGGGGTCTGAAGAACGCCACTGCGTGTCCAAATAGAAGTCCCGCGCAGAAGGCCCAAGAACGCCAAGGAACATGGGGAGGGGGAGCGATGTCACCAGACATTTCGCTGCATCTGCTTGGGCAGTTGCTGTGGAAGGCCGTTGCCGTATCCGCGCCGCTGCTATTGACCGTGCTGGTTGTTGGATTGGCGGTGAGCATCTTCCAGGTGGTCACGCAGATCCAGGAGATGTCGCTCACGTTCATTCCTAAGTTGCTCGCCAGTGTTGCAATTCTGGTGTTGATCGGGCCGTGGATGCTTGGGCAGTTGATTGCATACAGCAGCTCGCTGATCCGTTCCATTCCCAGGCTGGTGTAGAGCGTGGATCTGCTACAGATCGACCTCAACTGGGCTTTGGCGTGCGGCCTGGTCTGGACACGCCTCGGCTTGCTGCTTGGCTTGAGCCCAATGGCCCAGGCAGTGAAGGCGCCGCCAAGCTTCTGGGTCCTTTTCACCCTGGCCCTGTCCGGCACGCTGTGCATCGCCCTGAACCTGAGAACGCCGGTTCCAGCAACGCTTGAGGGACTGATATTTCTCGTTCTGGCCGAGGCCACGCTGGGTGCCTTGATGGGCTTGGCTCTGCACTCAGCGTTTGCGGCATTCTCGATGGCCGGCCGCATCGTCGACCTGCAGATGGGGCTCGGTATGGGGGCCGTCCTCGACCCTGTCAGCCGCTCTAACGTCCCG
This sequence comes from Roseateles microcysteis, assembly GCF_036880965.1. NCBI lineage: Bacteria > Pseudomonadati > Pseudomonadota > Betaproteobacteria > Burkholderiales > Sphaerotilaceae > Roseateles > Roseateles microcysteis. Next base: position 129,037 of record NZ_JBAJMV010000006.1, read on the forward strand.
ATGTTGAGCGTGGCGCTTTCGATGTTGGCACTCTCCATATTCTTCGGAGGTGAGGGTCATCACGCCTTGTTGCGTGGCATCGCACGCAGCCTCGAATGGGTGCCTCCCGGTGGGAGCTGGCAGTTTCCCGATGCCGGCAACCTGCTCGTGCTGGCCGCCGGCATGTTCAGTGTGGCGGTCGTTGTGATTGCGCCAACGCTGTTCATCCTGCTCTTGCTCGAGATTGCGCTGAGCGTGGCCTCCCGCGTGCTCCCGCAGATGAATATTGTCTTCATCGGCATGCCCATCAAGACTTTCGCTGGGCTGATCGTGCTGGCCTTGTCTGCGCCGGCAATGGCTCCGGTGATGGAAAGCGCTTTCCGAAGCGTCTTCACGTTCTGGCAAGGAGTTCTCCAGTGAACGGCGGCCAGGATCTGAATCGCAACGAGCAAGCGACGCCATGCAAGCGCGAGCAAGCTCGCAAGCATGGGCAGACAGCTCGCAGCACGGATGCAAGCTCGTTTGCCGTGCTGGCGGCTGCGACGTTTGGCTGCTTCGCCTTGCTGTTGCCTGCACTGAAAGGAATGGCGAGCCTGCTCGCTAAAGGCCTGGCGCTGCCGCCGGAGCTGGCCAGCGAGGTGGTGTCGGTGACTCGAATCGCCGAGTCTGGCATGCACCAGGCATTGCTGGTTTTGGCACCGCTGTTGCTGAGCATCGTTGTAGCTGCCGTGCTGATGGGCTTGCTGCAAAGCGGCGGGCTGATCTTCTCAACGACACCGCTTACACCCGACTTCGCTCGCATCAAACCAGCGCAAGGCTTCAAGAAACTCTTCTCACTCAAGATTCTGTACGAGGCCGCGAAGAGCGCAATCAAGTTGCTGGCTCTGGCGGGGGTTGCCGCCCTGGCTCTGCACACGCTAATGCGGAGTGCCTTGCAACTGCTTGGGCTACCCGCCAAATCGCTGATCTTCCGGCTGACCGAGTCCACTGGCGGGCTGATGGCCAGGCTGTGCGCCGTGCTATTGCTCTTCATGCTCGTGGACCTGATCTTCGTCCGCTGGGATTTCCTGCGTGGCCTGCGCATGAGCAAGCGCGATATCGAAGACGAACACAAGAACCGCGAAGGTGATCCACGGATCAAGAGCCGGCAGCGCCAGATCCGCCAGGAGTTCCTGAAGGCGTCCAAGTCGGTCGGCAATGTGGCGCAGGCGCAGGTGGTGATCACCAACCCAACGCACGTGGCCGTGGCCTTGCGCTATGACCACGGTGTGACGCCAGCACCCCTGGTCGTTGCCAAAGGGGCTGGCGTTCTGGCTCGGCAGATCCGAAACGCGGCCACCAAGACCGGTGTGCCCATCGTGCACAGCCCCCGCCTGGCTCGTGCCCTGTTCAAGGAAGTGGCGCAAGACGCCTATGTGCCCGAGCAGTGGTATCCGCCGGTGGCGCGCATTCTGGTCTGGCTCAATAGCTTAAGAGAGGCCAAGCACGACAGGCCCATCGAGATGAAGGGAGCGGTCGCATGAAAAGCCCGAGAAGAATTCTTGGCCGACACTCCGATGTCTTGCTCGTTGTGCTCGTGCTGGGCGTGCTGACGATTCTGTTCGCCCCGATCCCGGGCGGCTTGCTGGACTTCCTGATTCTGAGCAACGTCGCCTTCGCGCTCGTGCTCCTGATGCTGACCTTCTACATGCACCGGCCGGTCGAGTTCTCGACCTTTCCGTCACTGCTGCTGATTGCCACGCTGTTTCGGCTGTCTCTGAACGTTGCGGCCACGCGCTTGATCCTGACAGACGCCAGCGCCGGCCAGGTCATCGGTGCAGTGGGCTCCTATGTGGTGGCAGGAAACTTCGTCATCGGCCTGATCGTGTTCCTGATCCTCGTGGTCGTCCAGTACGTTGTGGTGACAAGCGGCGCGCAGCGCGTCTCCGAGGTCGCCGCCCGCTTTACGCTGGACAGCATGCCTGGCCAGCAAATGAGCATCGATGCCGACCTGAACATGGGCTTCATCGACCAGGTCGAGGCGCAAGCACGGCGCAAGGTACTGGAGCGTCAGGCCGGCTTCTACGGCGCGATGGACGGCGCCAGCAAGTTCGTCAAGGGTGACGCCATCGCTGGCATCATCATCTTGCTGATCAACATCGTCGGCGGCCTGGTCATCGGCGTCATGCAGCGCGGCATGAGCTGGGGCGAGGCGCTGCAAACCTTTACGCTGCTGACGGTTGGCGATGGCATCGTCACCCAGATCCCGGCGCTGGTGATTGCCGTGGGCACCGGCATCATCGTGACCCGCTCGGCCTCGGATACCAACCTGAGTGGCGAGGTGGTGAAGCAGCTGGCCAGCTTCCCAAAGGCCTTGTGGCTGGTGGTTGCGACCATGTTTTTATTGCTGCTGCTGCCGAGTATTCCGGCCTTTCCGGTCCTCACTGTGGCTGCGCTCCTCGCGGTGTTCGCCCTTGTCGCGATGCGTGCCAAGAAGACAGCAGAAAGCGCGGAAGACAGGGCAGAAAGTGCGACGGACAAACCAGCGGAGCCTACAACACCGCTGCCTCGCGTCCATCCGATCGAAGTGCGGATTGGCAGTGGCCTGGCGAAGATGGCACAGGGTAAAGATGCCGTCCTGGTGCAGCGCATTGAGGCGGTACGCAAGCAGTTCGCTCACGAGTTCGGCCTGCTGCTCCCCGCCGTTCGATTCGTCAGCGAGGCCAAGTTGGCGGCGCCGGCCTATGAGCTCCTCATCTACGGCGTGGTGTACGGCCGAGGTGAGCTGCTCGAAGGTCGTCTGCTTGCCATTCACCCCAGTGGAGACACCAAGCACCTCAAGGGTGTGGAGACGCGAGATCCCACCTATGGGCTGGCGGCAGTCTGGATCGAAGAAGCCGAACGCGAGCGCGCCCGGGCCGCGCGCTACACCCTGGTCGATGCGCCCACCGTCTTTGCCACCCACATCGGCGAGACGATGCGTCAACAATGTGCCAACCTGGTGACCCGTGCGGAGACAGACAAGCTCTTGTCCCACGTGCGTGAGGTTCAGCCGGGCCTCGTGGAAGAGTTGGTGCCGACCGTCCTCGCAATCGTCGACGTCCAGAGGGTTTTCCAGGCGCTGCTGCGCGAGAAGGTGAGTCTGCTGCATGTGGAAACCATCGTCGAGACGCTGGCAGATGCAGGCCGCAACACCAAGGATGCGGCCCTCCTGACTGAAGCCGTGCGGCAGCGGCTGGGCGCCTCTATCTGCCAGCAAATGATGCGCGACGCCTCGGCACTTCAGGTGTTGACCCTGGATCCTGTCGTGGAACTGAGGCTTCGGGCCGGCACGACGGAAGCAACGCCCACGGACCCGCGATTCATCGAACAAATGCTCTCGCGAATGATTGCTCTCGCCGAGCAAATGGTGCGCAGCAACCTGCTGCCCGTGCTGCTCTGCGCGCCCGACCTGCGTCGCCACCTGCGCTCCATGACCGAGAGAGCGCTGCCCCATATGCGGATTCTCGCCATCACTGAAGTCCCCAACCTCATCCCGCTCAAGGCCTTTGGCAACGTGAGCGTTCCCGCCTCCGGCACCAAAGAGTGCTGACCAGAAAGCTGACCATGGGAACCCTAGAGATCGCAGCCATCGGCCTGCAACAGGACTTGGACAGACTGAAAGCGACCAGTCACAACCTGGCCAACACAAGCACGGCCGGCTACAAACGGCAGATCGCGGTACAGCATCCGTTTGCTGGCGTGATGGACGCGACGGCCACGAGTATCGCGAGCACCTACACCGATGCCCGTGCCGGCAAGCTGGCCGCCACAGGAAACGCCCTGGACATCGCGATGCCCGATGGCCGCTACCTGCTACTGGAGCAGGAGGACGGCACCCAGGTGCTGAGTCGCGATGGTGGGCTGCAGCTTGATGCCGCCGGCAGCTTGCGCACGATGGGTGGCCTTAAGGTACTCGGGCAACGCGGGGGCATCACGGTTCGCGCTGAGCAGCGAGGCAGCCTGGCGATCGATGGCCAAGGGCAGCTCCGCTCTGGTGATCAGGTGCTAGATGCCTTGCGCATGGTGAGCTTGAAGGCGGGCCAGTTCTTGCAGCCCCTGGGCGCCGGCACTTTCACCGCGGACGCCAATCAATGGGATGTCGACTCCCCGCTGCTCGGCGTGCGCAGCGCCTTCCTGGAGCAGTCCAACGTGATGCCCAGCCAGGAGATGGTGGTCTTGATGAGCACAACCCGACACGCCGAGTCCATGGTGCGCCTTTTGCAGACAGCGGACGAGATGGCCGAGAAAGCGATTCGCCGATTTGGGGAGCACACTTGAACGACGCCCTCTACATTGCCGCAACCGGCATGAAGGCCCAGACCGCGCAGCTGGACCTGATCGCCAACAACGTCGCCAACATGGACACGCCGGGCTACAAGCGAGGCAGCCTGCGATTTGGCGACCTCATCAGCGGCGAGGCCATCAGAACCCTTGGAGGCACTGGAGCCAACAGCCCAACTGCGAATTCGACTTTGGCCGGCGTCAAGTCGGTGGGTCTGTTGCGCTCGTTTGCGGTGGGCGTGCTGCGCCGCAGCGACGATCCGTTGTCGCTGGCCATCCAGGGCGAGGGCTTCATCGAAGTTCAACTGCCCGATGGCTCCGCAGCCTTCAGTCGCGGCGGGCGACTGGAAGTCAATAGCGAGCGCCTGCTCGCCACGGCAGACGGTCTCGAACTGCGCCAGCGCATTCAGGTACCGGCCGATGTCCGGCAGATTGCGATTGCCGAGGACGGGCAGGTGCAGGGGCGCGACGACGCCGGCCGCAGCTTCTCCCTGGGACGCATCGACGTCGCAATGTTCTCGAACCCGTCCGGCCTGACGTCCATCGGCGATGGCCTGTGGCGAGACTCGACAGCGTCTGGCGATGCCTTGGTGATGCCCGCCGGAGAAGCCGGCGCCGGCCGACTCAAGCAGGGCTTCGTCGAAAGCTCGAACGTCCAGCTGGTCGACGAGATGGTCCTGCTGATGGTGGCCCAGCGCGCCTACGAGATGAACGTCAAGGTGATGCAGACGGCCGACGAGATAGCCAGCATGACCAACAACCTGCGCAAATGATCATGCGGCACTCACTGGGATTGGCGTTGCTACTGTCAGCTGCCGGGCATCAGATGGCCCTGGCCAAGGCCGTTGCAGAGCCATTGACGGAGGCCGGACTGTGCGCTGCTGTGCGCGCCGCGGCTGAAGGCATGGCAGTCAGAAGAGGTGCGGGCTGGCGAGCCGAGGTCCACTGCCGACCAATGAGCTCGCGTCCGAATTCCGGGCTGGCCACGATTCAGGCAGAGCGCAAAGAGGCTGAGCGCTTGGTCAGCGGCAAGCAGACCTGGTCGGTGCAAGTGCGGCCTGAGCGTGGCGCGGCCTACGTGCTGGCCTTACCCGTCACCATCGGTTGGACAGCGCCTACCTGGGCGCTCCTGCGCGAACTGAAGGCCGGCGAACGGTTGCAGGCCGCGGACTTGCATTTGCAAGAGCAAACCTGGCCACCAGGCGTCGCGGTTGAGGCGGCGCGCACCGACGAACCGCCGCAAGGACGAGCCCGTCGAACACTGCATGCCGGAGAGGCCGTGCGCGCGGCGGACCTGATCGCTCTGGACACCTTGCAACGTGGCGATCGCGTGACTGTCGTCATGGCTTCTGAAGGCATTGAGCTGGCCATGCCAGCTCAGCTCTTGGCGCCTGCCCGCGTTGGGCAGTCAGTGAGAGTTCAGGCAGATGGACGCAGCGCACCGATGGAGGGGCTCCTGGTGGACCTGACAACAGTCCGGGTGAACAAGCCATGAAGTACGCAATCCTGATACTTCTTGGGCTGACGGCCTCCGTGCACGCCCAAAGCAGCGACGAGTTCGGCCTGGGCCGGCCCGCGCCTGTGACATCGATGGCATCGGTAGCCGCTGCGGCATCTGCTGCCGACGGGAGTCCTGTTGCTCCCGCTGTCGTGCAGGCCAGGCCCCGGGCTCGCGGCAGCCTGTACTCCGATGCCGGCTTTCAGGCCTTGACTGCGGACCGACGCAAGTTCCAGGTCGGCGAGGTGCTCACGGTGATGGTCTACGAAGACTCTTCAGCAACTTCTTCGGCCGACACCGACACAAGCCGCGATTCAAACGCCAGTGTCGGCCTGACGCTGCCGCGCTGGAGCAAGAGTGCCGGCATCGTCAGCAACAACGATTTCAATGGTACCGGGCGCACGCATCGTGCCGGCCGCGTGCTGGCCCAGATCACAGTGCTGGTGCGCGAGGTGTTGCCCAATGGTGACCTGCGTGTGGACGGAGAGCAACTGCTGGAGATCAATGGCGAGAAGCAAACCATCCGCGCGGCCGGCCGCGTGCGCCCGCGGGACGTGAACGAGCAAAACGTGGTGCTCTCCAGCCGCATGGCGGAGACCAAGTTGAGTTTTGTGGGTGACGGCGTTCTAGGCGAGCAGCAGCGCCCGGCTTGGTGGCAGCGCCTCTTGCACCTGCTCGGATTCTGAGATGCGAGCACATCTCTTCGTCCTTCTGAGCCTCGGGCTCACAGCGCAGACTTCGGCGCAGCCTGTTCGCCTCAAGGACCTGGCTCGCGTTTCTTCACAGCGCGAGAACGCGCTCGTGGGCTATGGCGTCGTCACCGGATTGTCCGGCACCGGCGACAGCGCGCGCAGCAAGGCCACGCGGCAGACCTTGGCCAATCTGCTGAGCCGCTTTGATCTTGTCGTTTCGTCGGACGACATCTCCAGCCGCAACCTGGCCGTCGTGACAGTAACCGCCAGCCTGCCGGCCTATGCGCGGCCGGGGGACCATCTGGATGTCGCCGTTGCGTCCATCGGCGATGCCCGCAGCCTTGAGGGCGGTACGCTGCTCATGGCGCCGCTCAAGGGGGCCGATGGTCGCGTCTATGTGCTCGCCCAAGGTGCAATGACGGTCGGCGGCTTCCGACACGACGCACAAGGCAATCAGGTCCAGAAGAATCACCCGACCGCTGGCCTGATCAGCGGCGGCGGCACGGTGGAAGCCGGCCTTGAAGAAGAGCCGGAAGCGCAGCACGCCATCGCACTGGTTCTGAACCAGGCCGACTTCGGTACGGCCGGGCGCATGGCAGACCGCATCAACGAAAACTTCGGTGCCCCGCTCGCAGAGATCCGCGATGCCGGTTCCGTTGAGGTGCAGGTGCCGCAGGCCTTTTTTCGCAAGGTGCCAGCCTTTGTGCGGCAGATAGAAGCCTTGTCCGTGGAGCCCGACAACCGCGCGCGCGTCGTAATCAACGAGCGCACCGGAACTCTGGTCGCAGGCGGCGGCGTCCAAATCTCGCCGGTGTCTGTCGTCGTTGGAGAGACTCGCGTGACCGTGAGCAGCGAAACCGCCGTCTCCCAGCCGCAGCTCCTGCGCTCGCCAGCCCCAGGCGTTCGAACCGAGGTCTTCACCAACAGCCAGCTGCGCGTACAGGAGCCTGCCGCACCGAAGTTCGTACCCGCAGGGCCGACGCGCGTGGCAGACCTGGTGCAGCTACTGGCCCGCGGCAAGACCTCGCCGCGCGACATGATTTCCATCTTCCAGGCCATCAAGGCAGCGGGCGCCCTGCATGCCGAGCTGGTCGTGCAGTAGTCAATGAGACAGAAAGCACCCCATGCATCTGATTGATCCAACCACCCTCCAGCTCGTCAGCAAATCGCTGGACGCCTGCGCGCTGCGGCACCAGGCCATTGCGCAGAACATTGCCAACGCCAGCGTCAACGGTGCTAAGCCAGTACGCGTGCAGTTTGAAGAACTACTGGGCTCCTTGCGGGCCAAGCTTGAGGCTGGCCACAGCATCAAGGCAGATGCGATACCGACCGCGCGCCTGCTGGCCGAAGCCGGTGACAAGCCAATTGCTCTCGACGAGGAAATGGCCTCGCTGTCGAGCAACAGCATGCAATACCAGGCCTTGCTCCGGGCAATGAATCGCCACCTGAGCATCTTGTCCGTTGCTGTGCAGGAGGGGCGTCGCTGATGGACTACCGTGCCGTCTTCCAGATTGCAGCCGCCGGCATGGACCTGGAGAAGCGCCGCGTGGAAATCGCTGCGCTGAACCTCGCCAACATTCATGCCACAGCGCCTGCCGACAAGCTCCCCTACGCGCATCAGAAGGTGGTTGCTGAGCCCTTGTCGGTGAACTTCAATCAAGCCCTGTCGTCCGCCAGCCACACCGTGCTGACGCGCAAAGTGCAGGTAATCGGCAGCGACGCACCTCCCCGGCTGGCGCATGACCCTGGGCACCCGCACGCCAACCCACAAGGCTTCGTCGCGTACTCACGAATCGACCAAGCCACCGAGATGGTCACGGTCAGCACGGCCATGCGTGCCTATGAAGCCAATATCGCGGTTGCAAGCAGCGCGCGGGCCATGGCTGCCAAGGCGCTTGAGCTCGGAAGTCAGTCATGAGCGGGCCTGCAATTGAGGCGATTGGAGGAGCGGCGCCGACCTTGGCCACGGCGCCGAACACGTCGGTGGCCGAGCCCCAGGGGACTGGCTTTGCGGATTGGGTCGGGCGTGAGCTCTCGATCTTGAACGCCGAGCTGGTGACTGCTGAGCAAGGCGTCCAGCAAATCGCCGCCGGTACCGCCAGCAATCTCCACGACGTGATGCTGCAGCTGGAGCAGGCGCGTCTGGCCATGCAGGTGATGAGCCAGATCCGATCCAAGGTGCTCGAAGCCTATCAAGAAGTCTTGCGGATGCAGGTTTGAGTGATGAGTGAACAGGACAGATTCTTTGACGGCTGGTCGACCCAGAGGAAGGTAGGTTTCGGCTTGTCCATCCTCGTCTGCTTCGGCCTTGTACTGGGCCTGGCGTGGTGGGCATCTCGCACACCCAAGGCGGTGCTCTTCTCGGACCTGGCAGATCGCGACGCGGCGGTGCTGTTGGCCGAGCTGGATCGTCTCAAACAGCCTTACAGCTTGAGTGAGGACGGGCATTCCATCCTCGTCGCCGCTGACACCGTACACAAGACGCGCATGGCCGTGATGGCCAAGCAGCCGCCTTTGCACGGTGCTGTCGGCTTCGAGCTGTTCAACAACACAGACTTTGGCGTCAGCGACTTCGTCCAGAAGGTCAACTACCTGCGCGCGCTGCAAGGCGAGCTGACGAGAACCATCCTGGCGATTGATCAGGTTCAGGACGCACGTGTGCACCTCGCTCTGCCCGACCAGACGCTGTTCCGCAAAGACGTGCACAAGGCCAAGGCTTCCGTGACCGTGATGCTCAAGGGCGGGCAAGCGCTGAATGCGGCGCAGGTCGCTGGCATCCAGCGCCTGGTGGCCGCCTCGGTTCCTGAAATCACGGCCGAGGGCGTGACCGTGCTGGACCAGCACGGCGTGGTGTTGTCCAAAGGTTCTGGCGAAGACGTCACTGTGGCTTCGGGCCAGCTCGACGCCCGCCAGGACATGGAGGCCCACCTCACGCGCAAGGCGACGAAGCTCCTCGATCGGCTGTTCCAAGCCGGCGAAGCCATGGTGACCGTGGACGCCGTCATCAATCACGAGCAGTCGCGCATCATCACCGAAGAGGTGCTGGCCGCAGCGCGCGCGCCGCAGGGTGAGCGGGCGACTGGGGTGGTGAGCCGCGAGCGCTCCATCAGCAAGGACTCCAGCAGCGAACAGGCGGCCGGCGCCGGAACCGCACCGCAGGTTGTGACTCAGGAGACCGACTATCAAAACGGTAAGCGCGTGGCGCAGACGGTTTCTCCAGGTGGCCAGCTGTCGCGCCTGAGTGTGGCCGTCGTGGTCAAGCGCAAGCTCAGCGAGGTGGAGATTGCACGTGTACGCGACCTGATGGCGAGTGCCGTCGGCTTGGTCCCTTCTCGTGGCGACAACATATCGGTTCATTCGATGGCCGAGTTCAGTGCGCAGCCTCGTGCTGAGGCAAGATCCGCTGTAGCGGAGCGTTATGCAGCAACGGACCAGGCGCACCCGGCGGCAGCGCAGCGGGCTGCCCAAGTCAAGGCGTCAACCTCGGCGCGTGCTGTGGAAGTGCTGACGGGAGTGATGCTGCTTGTGGTGCTTGGTGCTCTGGCAGCATGGACCTGCCGCCGCCACCCAGCTGCAAAGCCGGCCAGCTTGAGTGACGCCGAGCGCGATGCGCTGCTGGTGACCTTGAAGGGCTGGCTCAAGCCAGCAGCACCAGCGCCATGATTCTCGACGTCGAAGCTGGCGCCGATCTGCGGCGTGTCGCACTGGCGCTGCATGCGCTAGAGGCCAGCGATCGTGATTGGCTCCTTGAGCGCTTGCCCGTTCGAGCGGCCTTGCAGGAGCTACTGCTTGAGTTGTCGGACCTGGCCATCCCGCCCAATCCTGAGTTGCTTCGCAATGTCCTCAATGCCGCCGTCGCGCGGTTCGCGATGAACCCGGACCCGACTGAAGCGCGCGCCCTGTGCCGTCAGCTTGAGCGCGAACCCGCGGCGCTGCGGCAAATGCTTGTCGCCTCGCTTCCTGAAGACCTGCAGGCGCCCGTGCTGGGGCATTGGCAAGCCGAGATCGATGCTGCGCCGTCGGCCGGCTGCCGAGTCAGCTGGAACCCAGCCCTGTGCGCACTGGTGCTCGAGTGCTGGCGCGAAGCGGCTCGGGTCGGCGGCGGAGAGCGGTCATGAAAGCGCCAGCCATGTCGGCAGTTCTCAAATCTGGCCAGGCGCGCTTTAATCCTCAGCCGCGTGCGCTGGACTTGCTGGAGGTGCCCAATGAATTGGTGCCCGCAGCGTCCGTAGACGGTGCGCCCAAGGCATCCGAGGGCATTTGGATCAGTGCGTCTGACCTTGAAGCTTTGCAGGCCCGATGCGAAGCACGTGGCCGCCAGCTGGGCGCCTCCGACGCCAGCGCTGCAGCGGCGGCGCAGGTAAACGCCCGCAGCCAGCACATGCTGGAGGAGCGCATGCAAGTGCTTGCCACGGCGCAGCTTGAAAAGTGGCGCAGCCTCAGCTCGGCCGTGGCTGTTGAGACGCAAGCCTCACGAGAGGCTCTTCAATCGCAGGTGACCGAATGGACCTTCATCGCCGTGACTCGTTTGCTGGGTGAGGCTTCTATCGAATCAGTCGCTTCGGCGGTTCGCCAGGTGCTCTCTGAGGCCCGGATCGATGAACCGCTGACTGTGTTGCTCCATCCAAGGGACTTCGCTGATCTGCAGCTTTCGCAACGGCTCGATCCCAATGGCTGGCCAGCCAGCGTTGTGTTCAAGGCAGACGAGACGATCACCCTGGGCGGCTGCCGCATCAAGAGCTCGATTCGCAAGCTGGATGCGCGTCTGGAGGTTCAGCTGGCGCTGCTGCGTGGCGCCCTGGATCGCGCCCGTGAAGGCCGCCATGCGGGCTAAAGCTACACCCTCTTGGCCGCAAGCTCTGCATGAGCTGCCACTCTTCAGGGCGGTTGGCCGGGTCACGCGCGTCACCGACCTGGGTGTTGAATCGCTAGGTCCCGAATTGGCGCTTGGTGAGGTCTGCGAATTGCGCACACCGGAGGGCGAGCACATTGAAGCCGAGGTTGTTGCCATCCACGACGACCGCGCGATGTTCATGCCCTATGGCCATTGCAAGGGTCTGACAGTCGGTGCCGAGGTATTTGCGCGCCATGCGCAGCCCAGCATTGCGGTTGCGGATGGCCTGCTGGGTCAGGTGGTCGATGCCTTTGGCATTCCGCTGGGCGGTGAGGCGCTGCGAGGATCGGTGCGCCAGATGCCGCTGCATCCGTCGCCGATCAACCCACTGGATCGCGCGCCCATCCAGCATCCTGTCGATACCGGCGTGCGGGCCATCGACGCCCTGCTGCCACTCGGCAACGGCCAGCGACTCGGCATTTTTGCCGGCAGCGGCGTAGGGAAAAGTTCCTTCCTCGGCATGCTGGCTCGGAACATCCAGGCCGATGTCTCGGTCATTGCGCTTATTGGCGAGCGCGGCCGCGAGGTCAAGGAGTTCCTGGAGACGCGCCTGATCGCTGAAGCTCGCGCGCGCACCGTGGTTGTGGTGGCCACAGCCGAACAGCCGGCCGTCGTGCGCGCACGCGCGGCCTACGCCGCCACCAGCATCGCCGAGTATTTCCGCGACCAGAACAAGCATGTCTTGCTGATGATGGACTCGGTCACTCGCTTCGCGATGGCGCGCCGCGAAATCGACTTGGCCGCAGGTCAGCCACCGACCGCACGCGGTTACACGCCGTCGGTGTTCTCTGCAATCCCAGCACTGTGCGAACGCTGCGGCGGCATCGCTGGTGGCGGCAGCATATCCGCGCTCTATACCGTGCTGGTCGAAGGCGACGACCTGAACGAGCCCGTCGCGGATGCCTTGCGCGCGACGCTGGATGGCCACATCGTGCTCAGCCGCGAGCTGGCCAATGAAGGACATTTCCCGGCGATTGACGTGCTGCAGAGCGTCAGCCGCTTGGATAGCGCCTTGCTGGAAGCGCCAGATCTGGCTCTGGCCCAAGACCTGCGCTCGCTGCTGGCGATTCACAAGCGTCAGCATGAGATGGTGGACATGGGGCTCTACAAGGTCGGCAGCAACGCACGCCTCGACCGTGCGCTATCGAACTGGGAGCGCATCACCTCGTTCTTGCGGCAGCGCACAGACGAATGTTCCACCCGCCCGATGTCACGGCGCTCGCTTGTCCATGCACTGGCGCACGGAGAGTCCCCATGAACAAGAAGAAGCCTTGGTTGACGCTGGCGGCACGAGCGCAGCACTACAAGACTGTGGACAAGCAACATGCGTTGAGGCGAACAGTCAACGAGCTTGAAACGGCATCAACTCAGCACGTGAGCTTGCAGCATGAGTTGCAGCGCGTGGCAGGCCTTTGGCTTCAGCGCCGGCAGGACAGCCAGGTGGACGCTGCAACGGAAACCGCATTCTGCCGATTTCACGCGCACTTGCATTGGGGTGCTGAAGATGCACTGCATGCCAAGAAGGAGGCGCAGAGGCACCTCGAACTGGCCACCGATCAACTCAAGCACAGCTTTGGAAGCCAGAAGGTCTTGCAGCACTTCGTCACGCGCGTCGAGCAACAGCAATCGCGGGCGCGACAAGCCCAGGAACAGCAACTCACCGGAGAAGCCTGGCTCTTGCGCAGGAAGGGCCAGGAAACATCAGGAGATGAACCTTGACCACATTCTTTGATTCCTTGACTTTCAGGTCAGGCGTCGGGCTGCCGCCGGTCCGGGACGGTGCACAGCTCCAGCGCAGCCTGCTGTCTCAACTTGAGCGCCAATGGCTCGACGATTGGGCGGTGGCGAACCAGCTCAATACTGGCGCAGCCGCTGCTGCGGCGAAGCAACCCGCAGAGCGCCCAGCGACCCCGACCGAAGCCGGTAAGAACATGCTTCCGGGCGTCGCGTCGATGCCGATTGGTATGTCGGCAGCGATGCAAAGGCATTCGTCAACGGCAGCCGTGGCAAGCTCCGCATGCGCGGTTTCCACGGTGGGTCAGGACAGCACGCTGCTCCACGCTGGGTCGGCACGTCCTCAGGCATCCACTGACGAGCTTAGTGGCAGCGAGACTGATGCCTCTTGGAATGCAATTCCATGCTCTTCGACGGCGCCAATCAGCGCTGCTATGCCGGCCGGACCAGCTTCATCGACGGAAGTGCAGGTCAGCTCTGCGAGCCAAGCGACGGCAAAGGCTGCGATTGCGGCATCTGAGCCGAAGCCCCAAGCGCTGGTGGGGCGTCAATGCCTTGGTGGAATGAACGGCTTGCCGAAACCAACGGCACATTTGGAATCTGCCGGCACCGGCTCAAAAGCAGCGATCGCCAAGCTGTTGGCTGCAAAGGATCCGGAGTCGCAGCAGACTGCAGCCGCCGCCCTGGAGCCCAGTTCTCGACCCTCCACAGCCTTAGGCCCGCAAAGCTTGAACATGGGAGTCAACGCCGCATCGATCACGCTTGGCGCTGCGAAAGAGGAATCAAACGATTCTGAACCTTCCGCGCCGGCTCGTGGCGGCAAGGCACTTGCCAATCGGCCGGAAGAGGCGGAACCCAATCCAAGATTTCTCAGGCTTCGGGAGTTGAACTCGCAGGAGGCCATCGCCTCGCTGCGCGACACCGATCTGAATCGCCCCGACTCGCGGCGAGTGGCGCAAGGCTTGGCACGTGCGCTGATGGAAGCCGGCTACGAGCGCGTTCAGGTCGTCGTCAATGGCGTGATTGAGCGGCAAGGCGAAAGCAAGCAGAGCGCTGACGCTACTGAATACAAAGCCGGCGTGGCTGGCGACCAAGCCGCCATTCGACCCAACACCCGTTCAGGCGAGACCCAATATGGCGACTAGTGCAACTTCTGCGGCCGGCCAGATCAGCATGCAGGACTTCCTCAAGATACTCGTGACCCAACTCGGCAATCAGGACCCACTGAAGCCGATGGACAACCAGGAATTCGTCACCCAGCTGGCTCAGTTCACGTCCTTGCAGCAAACGCAGGAGATGAACGACAAGTTGGCTTCGCTGCTGTCGGTGCAGGCCTCCGCCCAATCGGTCGGTCTCCTTGGCAAGACCGTGGACCTGGAAACGGCAGCCGGGCCAAGCACCGGCACCGTGAGCGCCATTGGCTTCGCAGCCGGCGAACCCCGCTTGACAGTTCGCACCAGTGCCGGCGCCATCCTCGCCGACATCACCCTCGCCAGCCTAACCTCTGTCCGATAAGGATCACCATGCTTGACTCCATCTTCATTGGCACCAGCGGCCTGCAGGCCTTCTCAGCGGGCCTAAAGTCAATCAGCAACAACCTTGCGAACTTGAACACGCCCGGCTTCAAGTCCAGCAGCACCCTGTTTTCCAATCTGTATTACAGCTCATCAGGCAATGGCAGTGGTCAACTGACGGCTGACGCTCAGAAGTTCGGCGGTGGCGTCGCGCTCAACCACACGCTCTTGAATTTCCGCGCGGGCGAGCTGCGCCAGACGGGCAACCCGCTCGACCTGACCATCAACGGCGAGGGCTTCTTCATCACTCGCAAGGACGGCAACGGGGAGTCGCACTACTCCCGCGCCGGGCAATTCGAGTTCAACAAGGACGGCGTGCTGGTCGCGCGCGGCACCGACCAGCAGGTCATCGGCCTGGGTGCCAGTGGCGAGGAGCCGATCAGCCTCAATGGCCTGCGCATCAGCGCACCGAAGGCAACCAGCGCGGTCGTGATGACCGGCAACTTGTCCAGCAGCGTGGCCGACTTCAACATCACCTCCTTCAAGGTCATCGATTCGATCGGCGGTGAGCACGCGCTCAAGATGAACTTCACGCCGAAGGCCGGTTCGCCGGGAACATGGGTAGTCAAAGTACTCGACGGCACCAGGGAAGTGACGTCGGGAGAGATTCGATTTGCAGCTGGCTATGTCATGCCAGGCTTTGATCGGATCGATCTCAGCTACGCCCCGACCGGCGTTGCGACCAGCAACATCAAGCTCGACTTCTCGAGCAAAGTGAGTTCCTTCGACATGGGCAGCACGTCCTCCCTGACCGTAGGCTCGACCGACGGCTACACCATGGGCAGTCTGTCCAAGGTCAGTTTCGATGCCGACGGAACCATGGCGCTCGTCTACTCGAACGGGCAAACCGCCAAGGGCTCCAAGCTTGCACTCGCGGCGTTCGATGCCAATGCCATGCTGAGCCCGCAGGGCGGCAGCGAGTTCACATATTCCGCGCTCGGTGGCCTGCATGTGGGTGCGGCGAATCAGGGCTTGTTCGGCAGCATAGGAGCCAACCAGATCGAAGGTTCCAACGTCGACCTCGCCACTGAGTTCAGCGACCTCATCGTGGCTCAGCGCGGCTACCAAGCCGCGTCACGCATCGTGTCAACCGCGAATGACCTGATCCAGGACCTGCTCGACATGAAGGGCCACCGGTGAGCCTGATCCACCCCTTCTGCTGGGTGTCGGAAGTCGCCTTGGATCGCCTGGGCTCCGCCCTGCAGGCAGAGTTCAATGCCTGGGCCGTCGCCTGGGGCTTGCCTCAATCTTCGCGTAGCGACATGCAAGTGCTCCGAGTGCCCCCGGCCGAAGGCATGCCGGCAGGCGAGCAGCTGCTGTCTGCGTCCGCGGCATGCACTCGTGTACTGCGGAGCAAGTTGGTGCATTTGCTCTCCACGTCGCTTGGCGAGAACTCCACGGTGCTGGATTTGACAGCGAATCGACTGGCGGCCGATCTGATTGACCGCCTGCGCAAACGCTTCGCTGCCAACTCGGTGTCGAGCGCTGCGGCGGTGCTCCCGCTCGGTGACTGGGGTGTGCAAGCAAGGATTGCATGGCAAGGCTGCCAACTCAGTTTGGCCTTGTCTTGCAGTCAGCTGCGCTCGGGCGACCTGCTGCGCGCGGCGGCGCGGCCAAAGCTGGCCAAGGTCGCGGCGGAACACGTGTTGTCGCATCTGCCAGTCGACCTGGTGGCCGAAGTCGGACAAGTGAGCATCAGCGTTCCAGACCTCATCAACCTCGCTGTCGATGATGTGCTTGTCTTGTCACGTGGCCTCGACTCTGCCATCTATTTGAGTGCGCCAGGTTCCAGTCTGCGCCAGCTCGCACGGCTTGGTTGCTCCGGCACAGGCTCGCGCGCCGTGAGTCTTTTGGCCACCACTTCTGCCAACGCTTCCTTCTAATCTCCATGTCCATTCAACCCATTGATCTGCCGGTTCTCGGAGCCGCTGCTAGCACCAAGTCTGCGGCTCCGCCCTCACGGCTCGCTGCACTCTCCAACGTCAATGCAGAACTGACCATCGTGGCAGGACGGGCCACCAGCAAGGTTGGCGAAATCCTGTCGATGAAGGAAGGCACGGTGTTGACCCTGACGTCGCCACTGAATGCGCCTTTCGATGTGATGCTCGGTGAAACGGTCGTGGCGCGCGGTGAGCTGGTGGCCGTGGGCGACCAGTTCGGTGTGCGAATCGTGGAAGTCGCCGAAGGTCTCGTGGCATGAGTAAGGTCACTGCGGCTGCTGCGGCGTCGCATCCCTTGGGTCAGGCGCAAGCTATCGCACCTATCCCGTTCAAGACGGACGCCGCATCGGCCGGCCCCTCCGGCCAGCAATGGGGGCTCGCGCTGGTGCTTTGCATGACCTTGCTCGCGGCTGCAATGCTCTTGCTCAAGCGCCGCGGTGGCCGGGCTTTTCGCTGGGAGGGGCGCAGCCCCCTGCTGAACGTGCTGGAAAGCCGCGCAATTGGCGGGCAGTCTCAGCTGGTAGTGGCGAGCTACGCCGGGCGCCTGCTGCTCATCTGCACCGGCCCCGGTGGTACCAGCTGCCTGCGTGACGATCCTGATTCGGAAGCACTGGCCCGCGATGTGGGTAGTGATCGGCCATGAAGGCAACATTTCTGCGCATGGCCGCCGTCTTCGTCCTCGGGCTGATTGCGGGCGGCGCCTGGGCTGCAGCAACAGGTTCGGCCCAGTCCTGGGCTTGGGCTGACCGCGCGGCTCAGTCCCCTGAAATGGCATCGGCGCTGCGGATCTTTCTAAGCCTGACGGCACTGAGCTTCATTCCGGCCGTGCTGATCTGCATGACCTGCTTCGTGCGCATCGTTGTCGTGTTGTCGATGTTGCGGCATGCAATCGGCCTGATGGAGTCGCCACCCAATATCGTCATCATCACCATGGCCCTGTTCCTGACGCTGTTCTCCATGCAGCCGGTGCTAGAGCGCGTCAGTGCTGATGCCGTCCAGCCCTTGCTGAACGGCCGAATGCGAGTCGCGGCCGCAGCCGAGCGTGGGGCTGCTCCCATCAAGGAGTTCATGGTGCGGCAGACGCGCGAGCAGGACCTCGGGCTGATGATCGAGCTGGCAGGTGCCGAGCGGCCTCAAAGCCTGGCCGACGTGCGGCTTCAGCACTTGATTCCGGCCTTCATGCTGTCGGAGTTGCGAACCGCTTTCCAGATCGGCTTCATCATCTTCCTGCCCTTCCTGCTGATCGACCTGATCGTTGCCAGCGTCCTGATGGCTCTAGGCATGATGATGGTGCCGCCATCGACTGTCTCGGTGCCCATGAAGCTACTTCTCTTCGTGCTGATAGATGGCTGGAACATCGTTACCCGCTCCCTGCTCGGCACCATCCACTGACGCAGAGGCGGCTCGCTGGGCGCATCGGCAATCACCGGCTGAAAGGGCGGCGCTTGTCGATGCCTACACGTCCCTGGTGCGCCGGCTGGCGGCGAAGTGCTATGCGCGGCGCGGAGGAACCGAGCTGGAGTTTGCTGACCTGGTGCAGCTGGGAATGGTTGGGCTCCTGGAGGCGATAGATCGTTATTCGCCTGACCGCGGCGCCCGCTTTGAGACATTTGCAACCTACCGCGTTGAAGGCGCGATCCTCAACGGCTTGCCGGAATACAGCGAACTTCAGCGCCAGCTTGAGTTTCGCCGCCGCATGGTCAAGGAGCGATCAGCATCGATTCAACTGCCTGGCGAAGCGCAGCGCCCCGCCGATAGCGCCCTCGTGCGGCTTGCCGACCTGGCCGTGGGCCTCGCTCTTGGCTTCGCGCTTGAGGACTCCGGGATGTATCAGGATGAGGAGTCCAGCCGCCCAGACAACGCCTACGCAAGAATCGAACTTCAGCAACTGAGGGCTCGACTGGCAACGCTGGTCACGGGACTCCCAGACGGCGAGCGACGAGTCATCGAACGGCACTATTTCCAACAGATCCCTTTTGAGGAAATTGCGGCCGGGGTCAACTTGACGAAAGGGCGAGTTTCGCAATTGCACCGGGCTGGGCTGATGCGGCTGCGCGAGCTTCTGCGTTTGAACAAGGGCTTTGACGTTGTTGCCTAGGGGCAAGCCGGAGTCAAGGCTCGAGCATTGATAGCAGTTCGCCCATTGCCACTTGCATCAGGGCGGCGCTGCGCGGGTCCGATTCGATCGCTTTGCAGGTCTTTTCAACCAGCTCGGCAAACGGTGGATCGAGCTGGTGCTCGTCTCCGAATTCATCCAGCAATGCTGCCTCGACGAAGGTTCGCAATACCTCGCCCTGAGGAAGCTGGCCCTCGGTTGATCGCAGGGCCTTGAGTTTTCCAGGGAGACGTAAAACAGCGCTTTTGCGCTGCGACGCTGTCGCACCTACCGCGCCGCCCACTGAGGAATGGGCGCCCTTACTGTGCTCCGGCCGATTGTGCGTCTCAGCCAGTTCCGTACGCAGCAGTTTCAACGTTCGCGCTAAGGACTGAATCGGTGTTGTCATGTGCGGCGAAATTGTCGGGCAAGCGCACTGAAGCGTCGGGTGAGCGCTCCTCGGCTCGTACTTGGATGCAGACACTCGTGAGCGTCGAAATCGCCATGCCGAGGTAGAAATGGTAGGCCGTGCAGGACTTGAACCTGCGACCAAAGGATTCCGGTTTGCGGCCATTTCTGACCTCCCTGGACTATGCCTTCGCCATGTGCTCGAACGCAGTTAGGCGGGCGCCGTCTAGTCTCTACACCTTCCCCGGAGGGCTTGGCTCGGCATTGCCTTGCACCGCAGCTGCGGCCTTCAGGTTTCACCGAATTTGACGCCATTCACGCGGGCGCTTTCGCATCCCGGTGCACAACTTTCGCTATGAGTCCTCTGCTCTAACCAACTGAGCTAACGGCCCACTTCTACAACGAAGACGATCATAACGCAGCGCTATGACTCGCAAGATTCGCATTTGGCCGAGTCATCTTTATTCAGAGGCACGTTCAGCCCCTCGCTTTGGCCAGCCGGGCAGCCAGCTCAACATGCTGCAGCTTGAACTTGTCTGCGCTCCTCTTGAGTCGGTTCAGGTTCTGAAGCTTCCACTGAAGGGCGGGCAACTGCTCCAGATGGGTATAGGGCAGTAGCGACCAAGCCGGCTCGGCCTGCACCATGGACAGCAGGAAGTCACAATGCCGGGGCAACAGCGCACGAGGGAGTTCGTCCAGCATGTACCGCCGCGTAGCCAGCAATGCGTCCAGTTCGACCGGCATGGTCGTCATTCCTTCGAACTCGGCCTTGAACACAGCCTCCAGTGGCTTCTCATTGGGGAACAGCACTTCGTGAGTCGGGCGGTTGTGGCCGGCCAGGTAAACGACGAAGCAGTCCAGCAGCGGCTCCTGCCAGCCATGCGTGTCGAGCATCAGCTGCACGTCGAACAAGTCGCGGGGATGCTGACGATCCAGGGCAGCGACCAGCTTGCTGCCGTAAAGCTCTGGGGCGGCCAGCACAGGCACCTGGATGTCCGCCGCGAACATCTGTTGGGCGGTCGGGGTGAGCGAGCGCCTTTGCGGAGGCAGCACGGTGCCGCGGAAGACGAAGTTGACCTCGACCTTGACCTCTGCATCGGCGCTGCGCACGAACATCTTGGCTTCGGTGCCGTCCTTGTTCTTGCGCAACTCGACCTCATGCCCCAGAGAGGCTACGCGCTGCTGCGCCGCAGCGAGCTCTGCGCCGATAGCCAGCAACGCATCCCCGCGCACCAAGTCGTGGCGAATGAAGACCCCGTCGATGTCCACGGACAGGCGCGGCATGTCCTGCACGAAGAGGTTGAGCGCCGTGCCGCCCTTCATCGCGAGCAAGGGTGTATCGAACACTGCAGGCGCGATGTCAAGCAGCAGTTGGACCGTCCGGATGTAGGCGTCATTCATGTCGGGCGCTTCAGGTTGAGCCGCTCGCCGGACTTGGTGGTCGATACCCAGCGGCGTCCGCCACCCAGGCGCTCGCTGTGCTGACGAGCCAGGTCGGCCCAGGACAGTTCCAGTTCCTCGGCCAACGCGTGCGCCAGACGGGCTACCTTGATGCGCTTGAGATGCGACAGGAGTTCGTCCAGAACAGGCAACCTCAGCGACCGCGCACTCTCCAGCAGGTTTCGAGCCTCCTCGAGTTCCTGACCCTTGCCTACATCGCTCAGCAGCTCCAGCAGCGCCCGCTCCGGCGTGGAGACGGGGACGTCGGCGCGCCCACCGGGCATCGGGGCGATACCGACATTGGTGCCCAGCCCTTGGTCGAAGAGGTGGGTGGCTTGGTAGTCGGCCGGGAACACCGCCGTGAACCACGCGGGCAGCGTGGCCGGCTTGTCGCCCCAGAGGATTAGTAGCTCCCTGACAGCCAGGTTGTGCCGAACCCCGCGCCAGGCCAGTGCGGTCTTGCCGGCGACATGCAGCCCAGGGATGAGTGCCACCAGCTGAGCCAGACTGGCATCGCGGTTCAATTGATCGCCGGGCAGGACGTAAACGCCGTGCCCCAAGCGCTGAAGCCAGCCATCCTCGGCAAGCCGGGCGACTTGCTTGGCACTGAAACCGCGCTCCTGCAGCCATGCAGAGGCCATCGGGGCACCACGAGGCACCTTAGGCAAGAGCTGACGGAATAGAACAGACGGAGAAGTTCCCATTTGGCGGGAATTTTATGGAATTTTTCATTCCATTGTGCGGGAATTCCGCTCGACTACGGCTGGCATCCCGATTGGCAATGCAGTTGTTACGCATAGAAATGTTCACTAAATTCCCGTTTAACGGGTTTGTTGGGGATTTTTCTATTCCAACTTCAAGCCCAGCGTGCCAGTTGCGTACTCCTGCCCGATCCGATAGCCCATCGCCCGGTAACCCCGCTGCCGGCTTCTCCCACATGCGCAGCAGCGCCGGATGCCCATGCCTGACAACGAAGGCAAGCTCACCCAGGCGCTGATGAACGCCGTGCTGCTGCGCAAGGGAGGCGTCTGCTTCAGCCTACTTGCCGTGCGCCGACAGCGCCTGGCTGACCATGCGGGAGGTGATGTCCACGATCTGGATCATGCGGTCGTAGGCCATGCGGGTGGGGCCGATCACGCCCAGGGTACCGACGACCTTGCCGTCGATCTCGTAGGGGGCGGAGACGACCGAGAGCTCTTCGTAGGGCACGACCTGGCTCTCGCCGCCGATGTAGATGCGCACGCCCTCGGCGCGGCTGGACACGTCCAGCAGACGCATCAATTGCGTTTTCTCTTCGAACAGACCAAACAGGCGGCGCAGGCTGCCGAGGTCGTTGCTGAAATCCTGTACGGTGAGCAGGTTGCGCTCGCCGGAGATGATCAGATGCTCTTCGCCGGTGCCCAGCGCGTCAGTGCCGGCCTGGACGGCGGCTTGCATCAGGCCGGCGATTTCGCCGCGGAGTTCGTCCACCTCGCTCTTCAGCCGCTCGCGCACCGACTCCAGCGTCAAGCCGGCGTAGTGCGCGTTGAGCCGGTTGCTGGCCTCGGCCAGTTCGCTCTGGCTCAGGTCTTGCGCGGTGAAGATGACGCGGTTCTGCACGTCGCCGTCGGGCGAGACCATGATCACCAGCACCCGGCGGTCGCCCAGGCGCAGGAACTCGATGTGATGGAACACGCTGGCCTTGCGCGGCGCCGTGACCACGCCGACAAAGCTCGAGAGATTGGAAAGCAGGTTGGCCGCGCTGGTGATCACGCGCTGCGGCTGGTCGGGCTGCAACTGCTGTTCCAGGGGCTTGGGCTCCATCAGATGGGGCTGGGCCGTCAACATCGTGTCGACAAACAGCCGGTAGCCGCGCGGCGTGGGTATGCGGCCGGCCGACGTGTGCGGGCTCGCTATCAGGCCCAGCTCTTCCAGGTCGGCCATCACATTGCGGATGGTGGCCGGCGACAGTTCAAGGCCAGATGCCTTGGACAGCGTGCGCGAGCCCACAGGCTGGCCGTCGGCGATATAGCGTTCGACCAGGGTTTTCAGCAATGATTTGGAGCGCTCGTCCAGCATGGTTTTCATTGTACGGACACCCGCATCCTCGCCTGTTCGGGACAAGCCCCTGTGGTGTAATTCCCTCCATGGCCAAGCGTTTTCGACATGCGGCAATCGTGGGCAAACATCAGGCGCGGGGCATCAGACCGCTGCTGGAGGAGATTGCCGAGTTCGTCACAGGCCTCGGCCTCGACGTCTCGCTCGAACTCGAGACTGCCCAAAACACCGGAATTACCGCCTACGAGGCATTGAGTCCCGACCAGCTCGGGGCGAACTGTGACCTGGCCATCGTGGTCGGTGGCGACGGCACGATGCTCGGTTTCGCCCGCCAGATGGCAAGGCACGCCATTCCGCTGGTGGGCATCAACCAGGGGCGGCTCGGCTTCATCACCGATATCTCGATCGAGCGCTTCCGCGAAGCGCTCGAGCCCATTCTTGTGGGCGACTATGAGATGGAAAAGCGCGCCGTGCTTGAGGGGGCTGTCTGGCGGGATGGCGAGTGCATTTTCGAGGGCCTGGCGCTGAACGACGTGGTCGTGAGCCGCGGCGCCACGTCGGGCATGGTGGAGCTGCGCGTTCAGGTGGGCGAAGAGTTCGTCGCCAATATGCGGGCCGACGGCGTGATCGTCGCTTCGCCCACGGGCTCGACGGCCTACTCACTCTCAGCCGGCGGCCCGATCCTGCACCCCAGCATTGCCGGCTGGGTGCTCGTGCCGATTGCTTCGCATGCGCTGTCCAACCGCCCCATCGTGCTGCCCGACCAGGGCGGCGTGCTGCTGGAGATCGTGGCCGGCCGCGACGCGAGTGTGAATTTCGATATGCAGAGCCTGGCGAGCCTTCTGCACGGCGACCGCATCAGCGTGCGCCGCTCGGAGCACCAGGTTTGCTTCCTGCATCCCAAGGGCTGGAGCTACTACGCGACGCTGCGGCGCAAGCTGCGTTGGTACGAAGGGGTGGCCTGATGCTGCGCCGCCTTTCGCTTCGCGATTTCGTAATAGTCCCCTCGCTGGAGCTGGATTTCAGCGCCGGCTTCGCCGCCCTCACCGGTGAAACCGGCGCCGGCAAGTCGATCTTGATAGACGCACTGCAGCTCGCACTGGGCAGCCGCGGCGACGCTGGCGTGGTGCGCGAAGGCGCGGCCAAGGCCGAGATCACCGCAGAATTCGACCGCCCGACGAGCCTCTCAACGTGGCTGGATGAGGCCGGCTTCGACGCCGATTCCGAGAGCCTGCTCCTGCGCCGCGTGATCGACGCGCAAGGCAAGAGTCGCGCCTGGATCAATGGCAGTGCGGCCACGGTCGCCCAATTGCGCGAGCTGGCCGATCACCTCGTAGACATCCACGGCCAGCACGCCTGGCAAGGCCTGACCCGCGCGCCCGCGGTACGCGCCTTGCTCGATGCCTATGCAGGCCTGAATACTGCCGCCCTTGCCAAGTCCTACGGTGACTGGCGCGCTGCGAGCGAGACGCTGGAGAGCGCCCGTAGCCGGTCCGCCGAGTTGGCTCGCGAGCACGAACGCCTGGCCTGGCAGATCGGCGAGCTGGACCGCCTGTCGCCTGGCGAGCAGGAATGGGAAGAGCTCAATGCCGAGCACCAGCGCCTCTCGCATGCCGCCTCCTTGATGGATGCCGCGCGCGGCGCCCTGGATGCGCTGAGCGAATCCGAGCCCAGTGCCGAGCGCCTGACCGAGCGCGCGCTGGACGGCCTCCAAGCGGTGCTCGATTACGACCCGCGCTTGCAACCCGCAGTCGAGGCGCTGCTTGGTGCGCAAGCGCAGATGCAGGACGCCGTTCACACCCTGAGTTCCTATCTGCATGGCGCGGAGCAGGAGCCGGAACGTCTGCAGCAACTGGATGAGCGCCTCTCGGCCTGGATGCAGATGGCGCGCCGCTATCGCCGCCAGCCCGCCGAGTTGCCGGGTCTCCTGAATGAATGGAAGGCCGAGCTGCAACAGCTCGAAGCTGCAACTGACCTGGCCGCGCTGGAACAGGCACAGGCCGCAGCGCGCAAGGCCTTCGAGCTGGAGGCCAAGCGGGTCAGCACGGCGCGCGGCAAGGCCGCGCCGCAGTTGTCTGCAGCCGTGAGCCAGGCGATGCAGCAGCTGGGCATGGCAGGTGGGCGATTCGAAATTTCCTTGCTGCCGCAAGAGCAGCCGCAGAGCTTCGGCCTGGAGTCGGCTGAGTTCCTGGTGGCTGGCCATGCCGGCAGCACGCCGCGTCCGCTGGCCAAGGTCGCGTCTGGCGGCGAGCTTTCGCGCATCGCGCTGGCGATTGCGGTCACGACCTGCCAGCTGGAAGGCCAATCGGCCGGCACCCTGATCTTTGACGAGATCGACGCCGGCGTTGGCGGTGCCGTGGCCGAAACCGTGGGCCGGCTGATGAAGCAACTGGGGCGCTCGTCACAGGTGCTGGCTGTCACCCACCTGCCCCAGGTTGCCGCTTGCGCGGACCAGCATTACGTCGTCTCCAAGGCCTTGCACCACGGCGTCACCTGCAGCGATGTGCAGCCGGTGTCCGGCGAGGCACGCGTGGCCGAAATCGCCCGCATGCTGGGCGGCGAACGTCTCTCTTCCACCAGCCTGGCCCATGCGCAGGAGATGCTGACGCTCTCCGCGAAGCCGGCCAAGGCCGCCAAATCATGATCAGCACCAGCCCTGCCCCCTTGATTGATATCGGCGTCAGCCCCACTGGCGCCGCCGATCTGGTGCTCCTGACGGGTATGTCGGGCGGCGGCAAGTCGGTCGCCATGCATGCCCTGGAAGACGCCGGTTTCTTCTGCGTGGACAACCTGCCGCCCGAATTGCTGCCGCAGTTCCTGATGCTGGAAGAACGCCGCGGCAAGCGTCGCGTGGCCATCGCAGTGGATGTGCGCAGCGCGGGCTCCTTGCCGCATCTGCTGCCGCTGATCAAGCAATTGCGCAGCGAGGGCACGGCCGTTCGCTCGATCTTCCTGGATGCCAATACCGAGGCGCTGATGCGCCGTTTCTCGGAAACGCGCCGTCCTCACCCGCTGCGTCAAGACGACACCTCGGGCGACGACGCGCATCGCGCGCTGCTCGATGCAATCCAGCTGGAACGAGAGCTGCTGGCCGCGCTGCGGGTCGAATCGACCGTGATTGACACCAGCCTCTTGCGCCCCGCGCAACTGCGCGCCTGGGTGCGCGACCTGGTGGCGGTCAAGGGCGAATCGCTGACTCTGGTGTTCGAGTCATTCGCCTTCAAGCATGGCGTGCCGAGCGACGCCGATTTCGTCTTCGACGTGCGGGTGCTGCCCAACCCCTATTACGACCGCGAGCTGCGCCCGCTGAACGGGCGAGACAAGCCGGTGGCGGCCTACCTGGAAGACCAGCCCGAGGTGCGCCTGATGCTGGCGCAGATCGGCTCCTTCATCGGCCAGTGGCTGCCCAGCTTTGCTGCCGACCAGCGCAGCTACCTGACGATTGCCATCGGCTGCACCGGCGGCCAGCACCGCTCGGTCTATCTGGTGGAGACGCTGACGCGCCAATTCGCCTATCACGGCCAGGTGCTCAAGCGGCACCGCGAGCTGGACTACCGCTGAAGCCTCAGCCGGCCTGGCTGGTCTTGTTGCCCGATATCAGCAGCGCGAGCAAGACCACCGAGGCGATGGGCACGAAGACGATGAGTGCGATCAGCCAGGGCAGCAGCGAGCGGCCGCTCAGCTTCAAGGCCTGGGCCATGAAAACCCAATGGGCCACCATGGCGCCGGCAATACCCAGGCTCAGCATGCTGGCTCGCAGGGCTGAAATCTCTTCTTCGCCGTTATTGCCCATGATCAGGAGCCCCAGGCACACGGCACCGACCAGCATGGCGATCAGGGCGGACTCGATGGCATTCTTCACTGCAGCATTCATGGTTCGCTTGTCTCCTCAACCAAGCAATTTCTTCAGCGGCGCGGGCAGCGCATAGCTGGCCAGTTTCTCGCGAGCTACCCATTGTCCAACGCCGGCCGCCTGATAGCCATTGGTCAGAACGGCCCGACGTGGATGCAGTATCCAGTCGAAATGCGTCAGGGCATGTTCGATGCGGGGCAGGACTTCGGGCTCCAGGCCTTCGGCAGCCAATAGCAGCGCGGCCTCGTCGTCAAACAGCGGCAGGGTCCAGAGGCCCGCCCAGACGCCCGTCTCCGGTCGCTGCTGCAAGAGCACCTCGCCCGCCGGATTCTCCAGCCACAGCCACCAGTTCTCGCGCCGGCCGCGCTTGAGCTTGCGCGTCTTGACCGGGTAGCGCTCGGTCTCCCCGGCCGCGCGCGCTGAACACAGCTCGGACACCGGGCATAGCAAGCATTGCGGCGAGCGGGTCGAGCAGATGCTGGAGCCCAGGTCCATCAGGCCCTGCGTATAGGCCGTGATGCCCTCGTCCGGCAGCAGCGCTTCGGCATGTTTCCAGAGCAATTTCTCCTGCGCGCTGCTGGCCATGTCGCCCTCGAAAGCCAGCAGGCGCGTCAAGACCCGCTTCACATTGCCGTCGAGGATGGCCACGCGTTCACGGAAACAAAAGGCCGCAATGGCCGCTGCCGTCGAGCGGCCAATACCGGGCAGCTCCTCCAGTTCGACCGCTGTGCGCGGGAAAGCACCGTCCGGCCGCGCCGCCACGGCAACGGCGCAACGGTGCAGATTGCGGGCCCGGCTGTAGTAGCCCAGCCCTTGCCACATGGCCAGGACCTCATCGAGCGATGCCGCCGCGAGATCTGCAACAGTCGGGAAGCGCTGCAGGAAGCGCTGGTAGTAGGCCAGCACGGTCGTCACCTGGGTCTGCTGCAGCATGATTTCGCTGAGCCAGACACGGTACGGGTCCTGCGTGTTCTGCCAAGGCAGCTCATGCCGGCCATGCTTGCGTTGCCAGGCCACCAGCAGAGGGCCGAATTCCATGGGTAGCTTCATCGCGCTCAAGGTGCTCACTGCCTTCAGCGCTTCTGGCATGAGGGGCAGAAGAATGTTGACCTCGCGCCCTGCACGATGCGCTTGATCTTGGTGCCGCAGTGCAGGCAGGGCAACCCTTCGCGGCCATAGACCTCGGCCTGCATCTGGAAGCTGCCGGCCACGCCGTGCGCGTCCTTGAAATCCCGCAGGGTTGTCCCGCCCGCCTCAAGCGCCTGGGCCAGTACGCCGCGCACCGCTGCCGCCAACTTGGCAGCGCGCGGACGACTGACCTTTTGCGCCGGCACGCGCGGGTCGATACCGGCGCGAAACAGCGCTTCGCAAGCGTAGATATTGCCGGCACCGACCACGATGTCGCCCGCCAGCAAGGCCAGCTTCACTGCGACGCGTCGGCCCGACAGGCCGGCATGCAGATGGGCGCCGTCAAAGCGAGGGTCGAAGGGCTCCAGGCCGAGTGTGGAAAGCAGCTTGGCCGCCGGATCATCTTCCAACGATGGCGACCAGACGACAGCGCCAAAGCGGCGCGGATCAGTCAGGCGCAAGAGGCCACGGTCGGTCTGCAGGTCGAAATGATCATGAAAACCAGGTGCCGACGAGGCGGCCGAGAAATTCAGCGAGCCCGACATGCCCAGATGCATCAGAAGGCCACCCTTTTCCAGCGGCAGCCACAAATATTTACCTCTTCTCAGGGCCTGGCCGACGCGCTGACCCTTGAGCGCTCCCGGCTCGATGCCCAGTGGCCAACGCAAGGGCTTGCCCAGGCGTACAGCCTCGACCCGCGCTCCCTCGATGGCGTCGGCAAACGAGCGGCGGGTGACTTCGACCTCAGGCAATTCCGGCATGGCCGGCATGATAAGTGGCAGCTTTACAGAGCGTCCCTAGAATGACCCGCAACTAGAGCCTCCACCAGGAGCATTCAGCAATGCGCAAGACCCCCGCCCTGCACAAGCTCGCCCTGTGCACCGCCCTGCTCGCCAGCAGCCTGACGGCACGCGCCAACCCGGTGCCGCCGCCGAATTCCGACATGGATGCGCCGCTGTTCTACCAGTTGCTGGTGGGCGAGATGGAACTGCGCTCGGGCCAGCCCGGCGTGGCCTTTCAGGTGCTGCTTGATGCCGCACGTCGCACCGGCGACGAGGCACTTTTCCGGCGCGTCGTAGACATCGCATTGCAGGCTAGGGCCGGCGACGAAGCACTGAGCGCCGCACGAGCCTGGCGCGATGCGGTGCCGGAATCGATCGAAGCGCAGCAGATGACGCTGCAGCTCGTGACCCTCCTGAACCGCCCAGCGGACGCCACCGCACCGCTGCGTTCACTGCTGGCCTTGACGCCTGAAGACCAGCGGATTGCCGTACTGGCCTCGCTGCCCCGGCTGTTCCAGCGCTCGCCCGAGCCGAAAAAGGTGCTGGCCGCCGTGGAACCGGTACTGCAGGAGCAGGCTCGCCTGCCGTCCACCAAGCTGATGGCCTTGCTGGTCAATGGCCGCCTGGCCTCGATGGCCGCCGAGCCGGCTCGCGCTCTGGAGCTGGTGCGCCTGGCAGCCCAGACGGCGCCAGACGCAGATGAGCCCCCATTGCTGGCGCTTGAACTGATGCAGTCCAGCAAGGAGGCAGAGTCCGTCGTCGCCGACCACCTCGCCGCCCACCCCGACAGCCATTCCCTGCGCCAGGCCTACGGCCGCGCACTGGCCCGCTCGCAGCGCAGCGCCGATGCTGCGCGCGAGTTCCGTCTCGTGACCCAACGCTCGCCCGAGTTGCCCTCGGCCTGGTATGCGCTCGGCGCGCTCGAGCTGGATCTCCACCATCCGGAAGCCGCGGAACTGGCGCTGAACGAGTTCGTCAAACGCATCGAGCAGATGCCTCCGAGCAAGGACTTCGACGCCAGGGAAGCGCTCCAGCAAGCCTGGCTGCAACTGGCGCAGGCCGCGGAAATGCGGCGCGACTACAAGGCGGCAGAGAGCTGGCTGGCCAAGGTCGACAACCCGCAGCGCGCCACCGAAACCCAGTTCCGCCGCGCCTCGCTGCTGGCCCGCCAGGGCAAGATCGAACAGGCCCGCAAGCTCATCCAGGCCCTGCCCGAAACCAGCGACGCCGAAGGCCGCGCCAAGTTGATCGCCGAAGCCCAGTTGCTGCGCGAATCGCAGCAGTGGAAGCTGGCTTACGAAGTTCTCGAACAGGCCAACAAGCGCTTCGAGGGCGATGTGGACCTGATCTACGAGCAGTCGATGGCAGCAGAGAAGCTCGGCCGCGTGGACCAGATGGAAACGCTGCTGCGTCGCGTCATCGAGCTCAAGCCCGAGCACTATCACGCCTACAACGCACTGGGCTATTCGCTGGCCGATCGGCGCGAGCGCCTGCCCGAGGCCCGCGAGCTAATCGCCAAGGCCTTGCAGTACGCACCCAACGAGCCTTTCATCGTCGACAGCATGGGCTGGGTCGAGTACCGCCTGGGCAACCATGACGCAGCCTTGAAGCTGCTGCGCCAGGCCTACCAGTCGCGCCCTGACGCCGAGATCGCAGCCCACCTGGGCGAACTGCTGTGGGTGACCCAGCAGCAGGACGAGGCACGACGTGTCTGGGCCGAGGGCGCCAAGCGCGACCCGAGCAACGAAGCCCTGCGCGACACGCAGCAGCGGCTCAAGGCCAAGCCTTGATGCGACGCTTGCTCGTGGCCGCGCTTGCCGCGGCATTGACGGCCTGCGCCAGCATCAGCGACAAGTCGCAGCCCCTGCCTGTGCAGGCCGACGCGATGCAGTTCAGCGGCAAGCTGAGCGTCAAGGTCACTGGCAGCGACCAGGGCGGTAGCGGCAGCTTTGATCTGCAAGGCACGCCGCGAGCCGGCCTGCTGGAACTCAGCACACCGCTGGGCCAATTGATCGCCCGCACGCGCTGGGACGGCGAATCTGTGCTCATGCAGACGCCAAAGGAGCAGCGTCGCTACCCAGACCTCGACACCCTGACGCAGGACCTGCTGGGCGAAGCCATTCCAGTTGCAGCCCTGTTCGACTGGCTGCGCGGCCGCCCCTGGCCTGATGCACCCAGCCAGACGCTGGAGGGCGAGACCAAGGGCTTCAAGCAGCTCGGCTGGACCGTGGATCTCAGCGGCTTTGCAGAGAAGAGCTTGATAGTCGCCCGGCGCAGCGAGCCCAACGAAGTGGTGCTGCGAGCCCGCCTCGAGTCTCCTGTCGCGGGACAATGAGGCGATGCGCGCGCTCTACGATGTTCCGGCCCCGGCCAAGCTGAACCTGTTCCTGCATGTGGTCGGCAAGCGGCCCGACGGCTATCACCTGCTGCAGTCAATCTTCGCCCTGATCGACTGGGCCGACACCCTGCATTTCGAGCGCCGCGACGACGGCGCCTTGCATCGCCACGACAGCGGCGATGCCCTGCCTCCCGATGACCTCTGCCTGCGCGCAGCCCGCGCCTTGCAGTCCCAGAGCGGCTGCGGCCTTGGGGCTGACATCCACATCGAGAAGCGCCTGCCAGCCGGCGCCGGCATGGGCGGTGGCTCGTCGGATGCCGCGTCCACGCTGCTGGCCTTGAACCGCTTGTGGGGCTTGAACTGGCCTTTGAGCAAGCTCTTGCCGCTGGGGCTGAGCCTGGGCGCCGACGTTCCCTTCTTCCTTGGCGGCACGCATGCATTCGTCGAAGGCATCGGTGATGTCCTGCACCCGATCTCCTTGCCCGAGCAATGTTTTGCCGTCGTGAAGCCTCAGCAAAGCATCGCCACCAAGGACATTTTTTCGAGCCCCCACTTGGCAAGATCGAATTCTGTGGCTATAGTAGCGGGCTTTCCTGCACACAACGGCAGCGAGCTTTCAGGCGGAACCCAACAGGGGTTTGGTCGCAATGATTTGCAACCAGCAGCCGAGGCTCTCAGCCCCGAAGTTGGTCAGGCCCTGCAGATTCTGCAGAGCAAATTCGGCAACAGCCGGATGACCGGTTCGGGCAGCGCGGTGTTTGCCAGAGTGGATGGGAAAGAAGGCGCAAACTGTCAGTCCATGACGTTCGCAGAGGGGCTTCCCTCTGGATGGGTTGCTAGAATGTGCCGCAGTCTGGAAGTTCATCCGTTACGCGGTTGGGCTGACAACTGAGCAAAGTTATAGGGTGCTGCAGCCTCTGCAGTGTCCTGTGTAGGGGCGTCGCCAAGCTGGTTAAGGCATCGGATTTTGATTCCGACATGCGCAGGTTCGAATCCTTCCGCCCCTGCCAAATTTCTGTTTATTCACCTCCGGGACCCGCAGGGCTGGCCGCGGGGCCATTGATTCAAAGGATGGCCCGTCGTGCTGCTCAACACCGTCCTCTTCACGGGTAATGCCAACCCGGTCCTCTCCCAAGAAATCGCCACCCATCTGGGGCTCGAACTCGGCAAGGCCGTGGTCGGTCGCTTCTCCGATGGCGAGGTGACGGTCGAGATCCAGCAGAACGTCCGCGCCCGCGACGTCTTCGTTATTCAGCCCACCTGCGCGCCGACCAACGAAAATCTGATGGAGTTGCTGATCATGGTCGATGCCCTGAAGCGCGCCAGCGCTCGCCGCATCACCGCTGTGATCCCCTACTTCGGTTATGCCCGCCAGGACCGCCGCCCGCGTTCCACCCGCGTGCCGATCTCGGCCAAGGTTGTGGCCAACCTGCTGGAAACCGTCGGCGTCGAGCGCGTCCTGACGATGGACCTCCACGCGGACCAGATTCAAGGCTTCTTCGACATCCCGGTCGACAACATCTACGCCTCGCCGGTGCTGCTGTCGGACCTGAAGGCCCGCAACTATTCCGACCTGGTGGTCGTGAGCCCCGACGTCGGTGGCGTGGTGCGCGCCCGCGCATTGGCCAAGCAGCTCGGTTGCGACCTGGCCATCATCGACAAGCGCCGTCCGGCCGCCAACG
The DNA here is from genome assembly GCF_036880965.1 of Roseateles microcysteis. Lineage (NCBI taxonomy): Bacteria > Pseudomonadati > Pseudomonadota > Betaproteobacteria > Burkholderiales > Sphaerotilaceae > Roseateles > Roseateles microcysteis. Next base: position 161,413 of record NZ_JBAJMV010000006.1, read on the forward strand.
TCTCCGAAGTGATGCACGTGATCGGCGAGATCGACGGCCGCAATTGCGTGATCATGGACGACATGATCGACACCGCCGGCACGCTGGTGAAGGCGGCCGAGGTCTTGAAGGACCGCGGCGCCAAGAGCGTGTTTGCTTATTGCACCCACCCCATCCTGTCTGGCCCGGCGATCGAGCGCATCTCGAAGTCCCAGCTCGATGAAGTGGTGATCACCAACACCATTCCGCTGAACGACGCGGCCAAGGCCTGCGGCAAGATCCGCCAGCTGTCGGTGGCCTTCCTGTTCGCCGAGACGATCCGCCGCATCTCTGACGGTGAGTCGGTCACTTCCCTGTTTAGCGAGCAGAACAACAATTTCTAAGAATCTGCCGCCTCGGTTCAAGCCGGGGCGGCCGTAAAGCCGCAGCGGCAACGCTGCAATTCACGGGCAAACCTGGTCGCGGGTGCCCATCCATTGTTTGGAGTCTGTTATGAACTTTGTCGCTTTTGAGCGCAAGCTGCAGGGGACCGGAGCGAGCCGCCGCCTGCGTATCGCGGGCAAGGTCCCCGGTATTGTTTTTGGTGCCGGCGAACCCGCCATGATCGAACTCGATCACAACGCACTGTTCCACGCCCTGAAGAAGGAAGCTTTCCACAGCTCCATCCTCGACATGGAACTCAACGGCGCCGTTTCGAAGGTGCTGCTGCGTGATTTCCAGATGCACCCGTACAAGCCGCAAGTGCTGCACATCGACTTCCAGCGCGTCGACAGCACGACCAAGATCACGAAGAAGGTGCCCCTGCACTTCATCGGTGAAGAGAACTCGGTGGCAGTGAAGACCGACAAGTGCACGGTCAACCACGTCGTGACCGAACTGGCCATCACCTGCCTGGCGCAGCAACTGCCTGAGTTCATCGAAGTGGACTTGAGCGGCCTGACCAAGGGTCACTCGCTGCACGTCAACGACATCAAGCTGCCGGAAGGCATCAAGGTCGTGACGCACGGCAAGCCGAACCCGGTGATCGCAACCCCGGTCGAGCCGGTGTCGGAAGAAGTGATCGTTGTCGCAGCTGCTCCGGCAGACGACGGCAAGGGCAAGAAGAAAGGCAAGAAGTAATTCTTGCGTCGAGCTTCAGCTCTACAGAGGAAGGCCCTGCACCGCAGGGCCTTTTTTTCTTGTTCGCCACCCCGATAATCCACGCCCATGATTCGCTTGCTTGTTGGCCTGGGCAACCCAGGTTCCGAATACGTTGACACCCGCCACAACGCCGGCTTCTGGTGGATTGATGGCGTGGCACGCGGCCTGGGCACCTCGCTGCAGCTGGACCGCAACTATCACGGCCTCGTGGCCCGCGTGAACAATGCACCAGGCGCGCCGGGCCCGATCTGGCTGCTCGAGCCGATGACCTACATGAACCTCTCGGGCAAGTCGGTCGCAGCGCTCGCGCGCTTCTTCAAGATCGCGCCTGAAGAGATCCTCGCAGTCCACGACGAGCTCGACCTGCCGGCTGGACAGATGAAGTTCAAGCAGGGCGGCGGCAACGGCGGGCACAACGGCTTGAAAGACATGCAGGCCCAGCTAGCCAGCGCCAACTTCTGGCGTCTGCGTCTGGGCATTGGCCATCCCGGTCACAAGGCCGAGGTGGCGAACTATGTGCTGCGCAAGCCGCCGCTGGAGGAGCGCCAGGCGGTTGAGGATTGCATCGCCAAATCCTATGAATCGCTGACGCTGATGCTGGCCGGCGACATGGAAAAGGCCATGATGAAGATCCACGCCAAGCCGCCACGCCCCAAGCCTCCCAAGCCGCCGGCACCGGCTTCTCCTCCTCCTTCAACACCAGAAACCACGCCATGACCAAGACGCCGGTTGTCGCTCTGCTGTACCTCCTGCTCCTCGCAGTCCTCAGCAGCAGCGCACCGGCGCAGACACAACGGCGCGAGGCCCAGATCTACCGTTGCGGCCCCGAAGGCCGCCAGTTGCAGGACAGCCCTTGCAGCGACAAGCCCACTGGCACGGCTCAGTCCGTTGCGTTTGATCAGCCCTCCGCCACTCAGCAGCGCGAGGCGCGCGAGCGCGCTGCCGCCGAGCGCAAGCAGGCGGATCGAATGGAGCAGGAACGGCTGCAGGCCGAGGCCACGCAGCGCAAGAATCAGGCAGCTCCAGGCCGAATCGATGGCCTGGCCTCACCTGCGGCCACCCCGGGCGCAGCGGCCTCGAGCCCCCATACCAAGCCACAGCCCAAGAAACCCAAGTTCTTGCCGCAGCGCAACAGGTCTTCGGTGCCGGCAGGCGCTTCCTCGGCGCCCCGCTAGAATCCCGTCCGTTGGTGCTCGCCCTTAGGCAAACATGCCGGGGCAGTTAAACGGGAATCAGGAAGCCAAGCTCCAGCGGAGCAAAGCCAACCTGAGCTGTCCCCGCAACGGTAAGTGGACGAAGCCGCCCGGCTTCCAGTTCCTGAACGACACATCCACTGGCGCATGAGCGCTGGGAAGGATTCAGGGATGCGTGCCACCAGCCCGGATACCGGCCAACAGGTGGTGCGCGCTCGCCCAAGAAATTGGGCGGCACAGCATCGATTCACAGGGGCCTGCGGGGAAGCTGGCCACTGGTTGTATTTCGGATCCCGTTCTCTAATGACCTCCACGACTCGACGCCAAGAGCGTCGCCTGCTGGCCGCTTCGCTGCGTGCCACTCCCCTCGCCCTGGCCGCTGCCTGCACCATTGCCTGCATGCCCGCAACCGCCCAGAACAACGCCAACAAGCTGGACTCGGTGGTTGTCACCGCCACCCGCAGCCCGCAGCGCCTCGCCGATGTGCTGGCCGATGTGACCGTGCTGACCCGCGCCGACATCGAGCGCCAGGCCCTCGGCACGCTGGCTGACCTGCTGCGCAACCAGGCCTGCTTCGAGATGGTCCGCACCGGCGGCCCCGGCGCCCAGACCTCGATGTTTGTGCGCGGCGCCGAGACGCGCCACACCACGGTGCTGATCGACGGCGTGCGCTTCGATTCGCAAGCCAGCAGCGGCGCCAGCTGGAACGCGATTCCGCTGGCCCAGATCGAACGCGTGGAAATCATCCGCGGCCCTGGCGCTGCCGTGTACGGCTCGGACGCCGTCGGCGGCGTGGTGCAAGTCTTCACCCGCAAGGGCGACGGCAAGCCGCAGGTCGAGCTGGGCGTTGGCGCCGGTAGCCTGGGCCTGCGCAAGCTTGACGGCAGCATCTTTGGCGCCAGTGGCATGCTGGACTACGCCATCACGCTGTCCACCGAGCGCAGCGACGGTTTCAACTCGCGCCCCACGACAGACGCGACCTTCACGCCCGACAACGATGGCTACAAGTCCACCAGCGGCAACGCCCGCCTGGGCCTGCAGCTGAACAAGCAACACCGCGTCGAGCTGCTGGGCCTGAAGAACAAGATGGATGCGCAGTACGACGCCTCGGCCAAGCCCAAGACCGACGACCGCACCCGCAACGACATGCGTGCGCTGCGCGCTGCCTGGTCGGCCCAGTGGAGCAAGGACCTGTCAAGCGAGTTCTCGGTCGGCGAATCGATGGACCGCTACGAGACAGCGCCCAGCATTTACCTGACCGAAACCCGCATCCGCGCCTATGCCTTCAATGCGAGCATGCGCCTGGGCTCCGGCCAGCTGAATGCCTTGGTCGAGCGTCGTGAAGACAAGCTCCTGAACACCAGCCTGCCACAAAGCGCAACGCCGGGCGCCGCCGACCGCCATCAGAATGCGATTGGCGCCGGCTATGTCTGGGGCTCGGGCCCGCTGTCGGTGCAAGCCCACGCCCGCTATGACCGCGACAGCGAATTCGGCGGCAGCACTACGGGCAGCCTGGCTGCAGGTTACCGCCTGACGCCGCAGTGGCGCGTCCAGGGCTCCGTGGGCACTGCCTTCCGTGCGCCGACGCTCTACCAGCGCTTCAGCCCCTACGGCAACCAGCATCTGCAGGCCGAGCATGGCAAGAACAGCGAAATCGCGCTGCAGTACGAGAACGCCGGCACGAGCTTTGGCGTGACCGCCTACCGCAACCTGATCAACGACCTGATCATCTTCGGCGCCGCTGACATCAAGAAGTGCCCGAACCAGTTCGGCTGCTACGAAAACGTCAGCCAGGCGCGACTGCAAGGCATCAGCCTGAATGCAGCCAGCAGCTTCGGCTCGTTGCGCTTGTCTGGCTCCTTGGACCTGCAAGCGCCACGAGACGCGAGCACCGGCGGCGGCGCGGCCTCTGCCAACTCCGGCAAGCTGCTGGCACGTCGCTCGGAGCGTCAAGCCAAGCTGCGTGCCGACTACAGCGTTGCAGGCTGGGAGTTCGGCGCACAGCTGCTGAGCAGTGGCCATCGCTATGACAACGCGGCCAACACGGTCCGCCTGCCTGGCTACAGCGTGGTGACGCTCGATGCGCAATACAGCTTCACGAAGGAACTGCGCCTGCAATTGAAGCTGGACAATGTCTTCGACCACGCCTACCAGTACGCCAATGGCTATGCCACCGGCCCTCGCCAGGCCCTCATCGGCCTGCGCTGGACGCCTGCGCTCTGAACCTGGTTTAAGCACTGAAGCAGAGGACGACAGCCCGTGACGCAGAGAATCAAGAGGACTTCCTTTCTCCTGGCCCTGCTTTGCGGCCTGTCCCTGGGCGGCGGCCCCGCGCGGGCCGCCGACATCAGCCTCACCGATGATCTCGGTCGCAAGCAGCAGTGGAGCGAGCCGCCTCGGCGCATCGTCTCCCTCCTGCCCTCACTGACCGAGCTGGTCTGCGCACTGGACGCCTGCGAGCGCCTGGTGGGCGTGGACCGCTATGCCAATTTCCCGGCCAGCATTGCCAAGCTGCCCAAGCTCGGCGCCATGGACGATGCCTCGGTCGAGGCCATCGTGGCCTTGCGGCCCGATCTGGTGATGCTGAGCCCGGCCTCGCGCCTGCATGACCGCCTCGGTGCGCTGGGCGTCAAGACGCTGGTGCTCGACACCCTGAATCTCGCTGATGTGCGCCGCCATATCGACTCACTCGCCCGCCTGCTCGAAAGCAAGTCCGGCCCGCAGCTGAAAGAGACCATCGAGCGGCAACTCGCCGCTGCAGCCGCGCAAGTGCCCGAATCGATGAAGGGCTTGCGCGTCTACTACGAGGTCGACAGCGCGCCCTATGCCGCTGGCGAGATCTCCTTCAGCGGCGAGATCCTGGCTCGCCTGGGCCTGCGCAATATCGTGCCGGCCGCGCTGGGTCCTTTCCCGAAGCTGAACCCCGAGTTCGTCGTGCGCGCCGATCCGCAATTGATACTGGTGTCGCAACGCAATGCCCAGAAGCTGACCGATCGCCCCGGATGGGAACGCATCGCTGCCATGCGTGATCAACGCATCTGCCGCTTCAGCTCGGCCGAAGGCGACCTGATGGCAAGACCTGGCCCCCGCATGGGTGAAGGAGCGCAGGCTGTACTGCGCTGCCTCCAGGAGCTCGCTGCGGCGAAGAAGTGAAGCCATGAACCGCAAGGCCGTCACCGTGCTCGCCATCTTGCTGCTGCTCAGTGCAGCACTACTGCTGCTCGGCATTGGCGTTGGCAGCGAAGGCCTCGCGCTGCCAGCGGCGGACGACGCTGTGGGCCGACAGATCCTCTGGCAGATCCGCCTGCCGCGCTCCATCGGCGCCTGGTTGACCGGTGCGCTCTTGGGCCTCGCGGGTGCGGTGGCGCAAGGGCTGTTTCGCAATCCGCTGGCCGACCCCTATCTGCTCGGCGCATCGAGCGGCGCTTCGCTGGGCGTGGCCCTGCTCTTGGTCGCGCTGGGTTGGTCGCCAACAGCGGCGGCCCTGGGCTACAAGATCGGCATGACCACGGCCGCGTTTGCCGGCGCTGTCTTCGCGGTCGCACTGACAATGATTCTCGCCAAGGGGCTGGAACAGACGATGCGCTTGCTGCTGGCCGGTGTCATCGTTGGCGTGGTTCTCGGCGCGATCACGTCGATGCTGACCCTGACCGCTGCCGATGTCTTGCGTTCGATGCAGGCCTTCATGCTCGGCAGCACAGGTTTCCTCAGCTGGCAAAGCGTGGGCGTGATGGCGCCAGTGTTGCTGGTGGCTCTGCTTGTCGGCCTCGGTGCCGCCCGCGCGCTGGATGCCTTGAGCCTGGGCGCAGACACGGCGCAAAGCCTGGGCGTGCGCCTGGCCATGGTTCGCTTGATCCTGATTGCGACGCTGACCCTGTGCACCGGCGCCGCCGTCGCGCAAGCCGGCCTGATCGCCTTCGTCGGCCTGGTCGCGCCACACCTGGTGCGCAGCCGCCTGCACTGCAGCCATGGCTGGCTGCTGGCGCTCGCGGCATGCATGGGCGGCCTCTTGCTGCTCTCGGCCGACATCGTTGCCCGCTGGGTGGTTGCGCCACAGGAATTGCCGGTGGGCATCGTCACTTCGCTGCTGGGCGGCGCCTATCTCCTGAAGCTGATGCGGCGCAAGCGCTTTGCGGAGCAGCGCGCATGATCAACGCTGATATCCGCCATCTGGCCCTGGGTGGCAAGACCATCCTCGGCGACTGCAAGCTGCAGCTCAGCGGCGGATGGACGGCCATCGTCGGCCCGAACGGTGCCGGCAAATCCACGCTGCTGAAGGCGTTGGCCGGCCTACTGCCGTTCGAAGGCAAGGTGGAGCTGCGAGGGCGCGAACTGAGCAAATGGTCGGGCCGCGAGCGCGCTCGAGCCTTGGCCTGGCTGGGCCAGAACGAGGCCAGCACCGACGAGCTGCTGGCTGAAGAAGTGGTGATGCTCGGCCGCTTGCCGCATCGCGCCTGGCTCGCGCCGCCAAGTGCTGCGGACGTCGCCGCCGTCGAGCGGGCGATGCGGCAGACGCAATGCTGGGAATGGCGAGCGCGGCCCGTGAATCAGCTGTCCGGTGGCGAACGCCAGCGCGTGCTGCTGGCCCGCGCGCTGGCCACGGAATCCGCTTTGCTCTTGATGGACGAGCCGCTCGCCCACCTGGACCCGCCGCATCAGGCCGACTGGCTGACGCTGGTGCGCGAGCGCGCTGCCGCTGGCGCGACGGTGATCTCGGTCCTGCATGAGCTCAATATCGCCCTGCAGGCCGACAGGCTCCTGGTGATGGACGCCGGCCGCACCGTGCACCTGGGCTCGCCCGAGGATGCCGCAACCCGCGATGCGCTGCAGCAAGTGTTCCAGCATCGCCTGCAGATGATTGAGCTCAATGGCCAATGGCTCGTGCTGCCGGCGGCAGCGCCGGCTCGCATCAGCAATGTGCTGCCGCTGCATGGGCGCCGCCATGACTGAGCAGCGGCGGGTTCCGGCGCTCTTCCAGTGCGGAAGCCTTCGGGCAGGCTATCTGCATCACTACTTCCCGTCCAACCACGCAGCGGTAGCCGCGTTCTTTGCAGGGGGTGGGCGATGAACCGCGCCAAGGCCGTGATGGTGCTGGGCACGACCAGCGGCGCCGGCAAGAGCTGGCTGGCCACGGCCCTGTGCCGCTTCTATGCACGCCAGGGGCTCAAGGTCGCGCCCTTCAAGGCACAGAACATGAGCAACAACGCCCGCGTGGTGCAGGGGCGCGAGGGTCGCGCTGGCGAGATAGGCAGTGCCCAGTACTTCCAGGCCCTGGCGGCGCGCTGCACACCCGAGGTGCGGCACAACCCGGTGCTCCTGAAGCCCGAGGCCGAAACCTCGTCACAGGTCGTGCTGCTCGGAGAGGTGGACGAGGCCCTGAGCCGCATGCCCTGGCGCGAGCGCAGCGAGCATCTGTGGCGCGCGGCGCGGCCGCCCCTGCATGAACTGATGCAGGAGAACGACGTGGTGGTGATCGAAGGCGCCGGCTCGCCGGCCGAGATCAACCTGCATGCGTCGGACTTCGTCAACATGCGCACCGCGCTGGAAGTGAATGCCGCCTGCCTGCTGGTGACGGACATCGACCGTGGCGGCGCCTTCGCCCATCTGTACGGTACCCACCAATTGATGCCTGCCAACGAGCGGGCGCTGCTGCGCGGTTTCGTCTTGAACCGCTTTCGAGGGGACGCCAACCTGCTCGCCCCCGGCCCGGAGCAATTGCAGACATTGACCGGCGTGCCCACACTGGCCGTGCTGCCCATGTGGCGGGGTCACGGCCTGCCCGAGGAAGACGGTTTATTCGATGATCGCAGCAGCGCTGCCGACGGCTTGACCATTGCCGTGGTCGCCTACCCCCGCATCTCCAACCTCGACGAGTTCCAGCCGCTGCGCAATGCGCCGGGCGTGCAACTCATCTGGGCCCGCGAGCCGCGGCAGCTGCAGGGTGCCGACTGGATCATCCTGCCCGGCTCCAAATCGGTGGCGGCCGACCTGGCCTGGCTGCGCGCCCAGAAGCTCGACGCCGTGATCAATGGCCATGCTGCCGCAGGCAAGCCGGTGCTGGGGATCTGCGGCGGCCTGCAGATGCTGGGCGAAGCCTTGCTGGACCCCCATGGCCTGGACGGCAATGCGCCGGGCCTGGGCCTGCTGCCGCTGGTCACGCAATACGAGCGCGAGAAGCTGTTGCGCCCCGCCGAGCTGCGCTTTGCCGCCCAGCTGGCCACCCCCTGGCAGTCTCTGGCCGGGCTTTCGGCCAGGGGCTACGAAATACGGCAGGGCCGCACGCAGCAGCACCCCGACCTGCCGACTGCAATGCCGGCCCTGATGACCCGCGAAGGCGAGACCATAGGCTGGCAGCAAGGCCCGGTGCTGGGCTGCTACGCGCACGGTCTTTTCGAGCAGCCTGCGGTGATGCAGGCCCTGTTCGGCCAGGACTCGCCGGACCTGGACCTGGTGTTCGAAGGCCTGGCCGACTATGTGGCGCAGCATTTCCAATCGGGCAGCCTTATGCGCCTTTTGAGCTAGCGCAAGCTCTTTCGCCTCGGCACCCTTGGCTATGGTAATAATCACCCTACCGCGATGGGGGATCCGATGACCGACATGGTGTTTGCCGACGAGGCGCCCGAGACATCCGCTGGCAGTGCGACCGCAACCAAGGTGCTCGACCCCTGGGTGGTCATGATTGTTGACGATGACCCGGCCGTGCACCAGGTAACCCAGCTGGTCATGTCGGACTTCGAGTTCTCCGGCCGGCGGCTGCAGTTCCTCGACGCCTACAGCGCTGCAGAAGCGCGCGAGCTGCTGGGCACGCGCCAGGACATCGCCCTGATCCTGCTCGACGTGGTGATGGAAACCGAACACGCTGGCCTGGATCTGGCGCGTTACATTCGCGGCGACCTGGACAACCACCATGTGCGCATCGTCCTGCGCACCGGACAGCCGGGCCAGGCGCCGGAAGAGCATGTCATCAAGAGCTATGACATCAATGACTACAAGGAAAAGACCGAGCTGACCAAGCGCAAGCTGATCACGGTCTTCTACACCGCGCTGCGCAGCTACCGCGACATCATGATCATCGAGCAGTCGCGGTTGGCGCTGCGCCGCTCGATAGACGCGATCACCAAGGTCTACGACTCGCACAATCTGCGCCGCTTCGCATCTGCCGTGCTTGAGCAGGTGGCGCATCTGCTGGGTTACGAGGCGCAAGGACTTTGTGCCAGCCGCGTCTCCGCCTATGCAGCCTCGCACATGGAAGGCCACCTGAAGGTGCTGGCTGCCACGGCCGAGTATTCACGGCTGCTGGTCGACGAGGAACTCAACACCCTGCCCGAGGACGTGCGTGAAGCGTTGGAGCGGGCACTGCGGGAGCAGCAAAGCTTCTTCGAGCCCCACCGCTGCGTCGGCTACTACCGCAGCAGCAGCGGCAATGAAAGCCTGCTGTACATGGTGTTCTCCGAGCCTGTGGATGCCAGTGCACGAGAGTTGCTGGAGATCTTCTGCGCCAACGTGGCCATCACCTACGAAAGCCTGCTGCTGCGCGAGGAGATCCAGGAAACGCAACGCTCCACCGTCTACATCATTGGCGAGGCGGTCGAGAAGCGCAGCAAGGAAACCGGTGCGCATGTGCGTCGCGTGGGCGAGCTCTCGGCCTTGCTGGCCGAGGCCGCAGGCCTGCGCAGCAATGACGTGGAGTTCGTGCGCCAGGCCGCGCCCTTGCACGACGTCGGCAAGATTGGCATTCCCGACCGGGTGCTGAACAAGCCCGCCAAGCTCGATGCCGAGGAATGGGAAGTGATGAAGACCCATGCGCGCATCGGCTACGAGCTGCTGAACAAGTCAGACAAGCGCATCCTGCAGCTGGGCGCCATCATCGCGCATGAACACCACGAGCGCTGGGACGGCGGCGGCTATCCGCGCGCACTTGCTGGCGAGCAGATCCACATCGCCGGCCGCATCGTTGCATTGGCCGACGTGCTGGATGCGCTGGTGAGTCGCCGCTGCTACAAGGATCCCTGGCAGTTCGAAACCGCCCTCAGCTATGTGCGAGAGCAGGCCGGCCTGCAGTTCGACCCGAACCTGGTGCGATTGCTGTTCGAGCGCATGGATGCCGTGAAGAGCATCTACGAGCGCTTCCCGGACCTGGAGGCCTGATCAGGCAGCTGCGGTCAGCCTCAGGTATTTCTGCATCAGCATTTCGCGGCTCTCCACATGGGCCGGGTTCACCGGTATGCAGGCCACGGGGCACAGCTGCACGCATTGCGGCTCATCGAAATGGCCCACGCATTCGGTGCACTTGCTGTGTTCGATCTGGTAAAACTCCTCGCCCATCGAGATGGCCTCGTTCGGGCATTCCGGCTCGCAGACATCGCAGTTGATGCACTCGTCGGTAATCATCAAGGCCATGGCTTACTCCGCGCGGCCCTTGCTGATCCGCTCAGCAAGCCGCTCGCGCACCGACGGTGACACGAACTGCGAGACATCACCACCCAGAGTGGCAATCTCGCGCACAAAAGTGCCCGAGATGAACTGGAACTGGTCGGACGGCGTCAGAAACACGGTCTCCACCTCGGGCATCAGCTTGCGGTTCATGCCCGCCATCTGGAATTCATATTCGAAGTCGCTGACCGCGCGCAGGCCCCGCACAACGACCTTGCCGTCATGCTGGACGACAAAGTCGCGCAAGAGGCCGCGAAAGGGGATCACTTCGACATTGGGGTACCTGGAGGCCAGTTCGGTGGCGATTTCCAGGCGCTCCTCGATGGAGAACATCGTGCGCTTGTGATGGCCGGCGGCCACGGCAATGATCAGCCGCTCGAACAAGCGGCTGGCCCGGCGCATCAAGTCCTCATGACCGAGGGTCATGGGATCGAAGGTGCCGGGATAGACGGCGGTGAGAACGGTCACTGAGGTCATGGGCAGGATTATCCGTTGCGGCGGAAAAGCGCGTAATGCACGGCGCCGGCCCGACCATTGCGATAAGGGTCGAGGCCCAGATCGGCCGCTGGCGCCACGACCTCGGGCGACTCGACATAAAGGAACCCGCCCGGCACCAGCAGGGCAGCCGCGGCCTTGATGGCCGGCTCAAACAGGCCGGCGTCAAAGGGCGGATCCAGCATCACCAGCTCAAAGCGGCCCGGCGCCGAACGCGCCATCCAGGTGATGGCATCGGCCGGCTCCACGCGCAGATTGGCGGCCTTCAGCCGCACCTTGCTGGCCTGCAGGCTGCGCACCAGCTCGCCGTCACGCTCAAGCAGCAACACTTCAGAAGCACCGCGCGATGCGGCCTCGAAGCCAAGCGCGCCGCTGCCAGCAAACGCATCAAGCACGCGCCAGCCGTCAAGGTCCTGGCCCAGCCAGTTGAACAGGGTCTCGCGCACGCGGTCGGGCGTCGGACGCAGCCCGGGCCTGTCGGCCACCGGCAACTTGGAGCGCTTCCATTGCCCACCAACGATGCGAACCTCGCGCGGCGCACCTGCCGGAGCCAGCTGACGCTTCTTGAAAGGCTTCGCCTCGGGGTCGGGCCTCATTGGCGAACCGCGATGCCGCGTGCTGCCATCAGGGCCTTGGCCTCGCCTACCGTGTGTTGGCCATAGTGAAAGATGCTGGCGGCGAGCACCGCATCGGCGCCGCCTTGCTGAATGCCGTCGGCCAGATCGTCCAGCGAACCCACGCCACCCGAGGCGATCACGGGCACGCTCACGGCATCGCTGACCGCACGGGTCAGCGCGAGATCGAACCCGCTGCGCGTGCCATCGCGGTCCATGCTGGTGAGCAGGATTTCACCAGCGCCGTACTCGGTCATCTGGCGCGCCCATTGCACCGCGTCCAGGCCCACATTCTTGCGGCCACCGTGGGTGTAGACATCCCAGCCCGAGCCTCTCGGGTCATCGTGAGCCCTGCGCTTGGCGTCAATCGCCACGACGATGCATTGCGCGCCGTATTTGTCTGACGCCTCGCGGATCAGCTCGGGGCGGGCAACCGCCGCAGAGTTGAAACTCACCTTGTCTGCACCTGCGTTGAGCAAGCGCCGCACATCGGCCACCTCGCGCACGCCGCCGCCCACGGTCAAGGGGATGAAGACCTGTGAAGCCACGTCTTCGATGATGTGCAGGATCAGGTCACGGCCGTCGCTGGTGGCGGTGATGTCGAGGAAGGTCAGCTCGTCTGCGCCCTGCTCGTTGTAGCGGGCAGCGATCTCGACCGGGTCGCCGGCATCGCGCAACTCGAGGAAGTTGACGCCCTTGACCACACGGCCACCGGTGACGTCCATGCAGGGAATGATGCGCTTGGCCAGCATCAGTCTTGCGCTTCCAGCTCGTCGGCGCGCGCCTGGCCGGCGGTGAAATCGAGGTCGCCGGTGTAGATCGAGCGGCCGCAGATCACGCCTTCGACGCCTTCGTGCTCGACAGCGCAAAGTGCTTCGATGTCCTTGATGTTGGAAAGACCGCCAGAGGCGATCACCGGGATGCTCAAGGCCTGTGCCAGCTTGACCGTGGCTTCAATGTTGATGCCGGTCAGCATGCCGTCTCGGCCGATGTCGGTGTAGATCACGCCCTCGATGCCGTAGTCCTCGAACTTCTTGGCCAGATCGATCACTTCATGCCCGGTCAGCTTGCTCCAGCCATCGGTGGCGACCTTGCCGTCCTTGGCATCCAGGCCCACGATGATGTGGCCGCCGAAGGCCGAGCAGGCGTCCTTCAGGAAGCCCGGGCTCTTGACGGCCGCGGTGCCGATGATGATGTAGGAAATGCCGTCGTCCAGGTAGCGCTCGATAGTGTCGAGATCGCGGATGCCGCCGCCCAGTTGCACCGGAATTTCGTCGCCAACTTCGCGCAGGATGGCCTTGATCGCGCCCTCGTTGATCGGCTTGCCGGCAAAGGCGCCGTTCAGGTCCACCAGATGCAGGCGCCGCGCGCCGGCGTCGACCCATCGTCGGGCCATGGCAGCGGGGTCCTCGCCAAAGGTGGTGGACACATTCATGTCACCTTGTTGCAGACGCACGCAGCGTCCATCCTTGAGGTCAATCGCGGGTATCAGCAGCATGGCCGAAGTACGGTTAGGTGAGTTGGGGAAACGAGAAGCGGGAGGCGTGGAAAAGCGCGGTTAGAACGAGTGAGGTTTTCTCGTCAGGGCTTCCAAAGCAGGAAGTTACGGTAGAGGGCAAGCCCCAGCGCAGCACTTTTCTCGGGATGGAATTGGGTGGCAAAAATATTATCTCGGGCCACCGCGCAGGTAAAGCGCGCGCCGTAATCGGTCTCGCCGGCGCTGTGGCTCGCATCCGACGGCTCGGCGTAATAGCTGTGGACGAAGTAGTACCAGCTCTGGTCGGGCACGCCAGCCCAGACTGGGTGCGCGCCGCGCTGGTGCACGCGGTTCCAGCCCATCTGCGGCACCTTGAAGCGGCTGCCATCCTCCTGCAGCCGGCCTTCGAGCTGGAAACGCTTGACCCGGCCCGGAATCAGGCCGAGGCCCGGCGTGTCCTGCTCTTCGCTGTGATCCAGCAGCATCTGCATGCCGACACAGACGCCCATCAGCGGTTTGCGCGCTGCAGCATCCAGTACGGCTTCCTTGAGGCCTGAGTCGGCCAGCTCGCGCATGCAATCGCGCATGGCGCCCTGCCCGGGCAAGACGATGCGCTCTGCGGCAAGGACCTCTTCGGGCTTGGAGGTGATGACGACATCCAGCCCGGTATCAGCCGCCACATGCAGCACCGCCTGCGACACTGAGCGCAGATTGCCCATGCCGTAGTCGACCACGGCAACTGTGCGGACGTGAGCCCCTCGCCGAACGAGTACGTTCGTCGATCCCCCGAGGGGATGCGGGCCGGCTTGGGGCGGCCCGGCGCTCGGCCCACTACCACTTGAACTCACAAGCTGCCTTTCGTCGACGGGATCACGCCTGCCGATCGCGGGTCCAGCGTCATCGCCATCCGCAGCGCGCGGCCGAAGGCCTTGAAGATGGTTTCGCACTGGTGATGGGCGTTGTGGCCCTTCAGGTTGTCGATGTGCAGGCTCACCAGCGCGTGATTGCTGAAGCCCTGGAAGAACTCGAAAGCCAGTTGCGTGTCGAAGGCGCCAATCGCGCCTGAGGTGAACTTCACGTCCATCTCCAGGCCAGGTCGGCCGGAAAAATCGATCACCACGCGCGACAGCGCCTCGTCCAGCGGCACATAGCTGTGGCCGTAGCGGGTCAGACCCTTCTTGTCGCCCACCGCCTGCGCCACGGCCAGGCCCAGGGTGATGCCCACGTCTTCCACCGTGTGGTGGCCGTCGATGTGCAGGTCGCCCTTGGCCTCGATCTCCAGATCGATCAGCCCGTGGCGGGCGATCTGGTCCAGCATGTGGTCGAAGAAACCGATGCCGGTGTTCAGCTTGGCTTCACCGCTGCCATCCAGGTTCACGCGCACGCGGATCTGGGTTTCCTTGGTATTGCGCGAGACTTCGGCGATGCGATCAGTGCTCATGTCGGAAGACTTTCGGTGAATGCGGTCAGCAGGACCATGTTTTCTTCAGGCGTGCCCACGGTCAGGCGCAGGCAGTTGTGCAGGAGTGGATGCAGGGCCGAGACATTCTTGACCAACACACCCCGGCGCTTGATGCCATCGAACATCGCGGCGGCATCGGGCACGCGGACAAGCACCATATTGCCCTGACTGGGGAAGGCCTGCACCTCCTCGATTTCGTCCAGGTCGGCAATCAGCTGGTCGCGCTCGGCGCGCAGCACTTGCGCCTGCCGGGCATACACATCGGCATGCTCGAGCGCGAACAGACCGGCTTCGGCATTGAGCACGCCGATATTGAAGGGCGGGCGCAGCTTGTCGATCTCGCCGATCAGCTCCGCACGGCCGATCAGATAGCCGATGCGCACGCCGGCCAGACCGAACTTGCTCATCGTGCGCATCACCAGCACATTCGAGTGGCGGCGCAGCAAGTCCATCGAGTCGCGCTCGGCAAAGGGCTGGTAGGCCTCGTCCATCACCACCAGGCCCGGCGCCGCCGCGACGATGCGCTCGATGACCTCGGCATCCCAGAGGTTGGCGGTCGGGTTGTTCGGATAGGACAGATAGATCAGCGCCGGCTGGTGCTCGGCAATCGCGGCCAGCATGGCCGGCTCGTCCAGCTCGAAGTCGGGCCGCAGGTCCACGCCGACAAACTTCAGCCCCTGATAGCGGGCCGAGATCTCGTACATCACGAAGCCCGGCAGCGGCGCCATCACGCAGGCACCGGGCTTGCTGATGGCCATGGAGAGCATGGTGATCAGCTCGTCGGAGCCATTGCCCAGCGTGATCGCGCAGCCCGCCGGCATGCCTGCGGCCTTGGCCAGTGCGGCGGCCAGCTCGACGGTGCGCTCGGCCGGATAGCGGTTGATCGCCACGTGGCCCAGGCGCTGGCCCAGCGCCTGCTGCAGGGCCTCGGGCAGGCGGAAAGGGTTCTCCATCGTGTCCAGCTTGATCAGGCCGGCACTGGGCTGCACCGCGTAGGCCTTGACCGAACGGAGGTCGTCACGGATCACGTCAATGCCCTTTTTCAACTCGTCCATCTCAAGAGTCCAACAAGGCCGGTTCGGCCTGCAAGGGGTTGATGACCTGCACGCTGTCCAGCTGCAGCCCGTGCGCCAGCTCAAGGCTCAGAAGCAACTCGCAAGCCTGGGCCTTGGCCGCTGCCACGATCAGGGCATCGACATAGGCGAGCCCGAAGCGACTCTCGATGGACCAGGCGCTTTCCACCGTTGCATGGTCGATCGCCCAGGGCTGCCAGTGCTGGTAGCGGCGCACCTCGGCCCGAGCGTCGCCATTGGGCATGGCCGGCTCGATGCGCGTGGTGACCCAGCGGTAAAAGTCATTCAAGACCTGGGTGGAAACGCGGCCCGAGCGGCGCTGCCACAGTTCACGCAGCCAAGCGAGCGCACGCTCACGCTGAGCGGCATCGGCGCCATCCTCGCTCAGTATCAAGACCGAGGTATCGACGAAGACCAGCCTGGCGCTCACAGGCCCTGCCCCCGAGTCGGATAGGGCTGGCCGTCGGACGCCCAGCTGCGCTCGCGATGCAACCAGTCCTGCAGGGCTCGCTCGTAGGCGTCGTCGTGGCGCATCTTGTCCGCCAGCAGCTCACCCAGCAGGCGCGAGACGCTGGTATTGCGTCGCGCGGCCTCCAGCCGGGCCCAGTCGGCCACGCTGTCGTCCATGCTGACGGTCACGTTTTTCATGGCCGCCAATTTAACACGAAGTTCGTGTTGCACGAATTTCGTGTCACTAATCCCACCCAAACAGGGCATTCGGGCTTTACCTCGGGCCGGGCACGGACGCACACTCAGCGCCAGGGAGTCCGGCCGACCGCCACCCAGACACGCGGCTGCCGCCCACGCTGGGGAGCCGTCATGGCCAAGAACACCGCCCCTTCGCGCAGCGCCACGCTGCGGACACGGATCGTCCTGCTTGCCCTTGTCTCGCTGACCGCAGCCACCGCGCTGCTGGCCCAATCGCTGTGGAGCTATTCCAAGCTCCGCGCCCATGCCGAGCAGGCCTTTGTGGCCAAGGACGTGGTGGCCGACATCCTGCCGCCACCGATGTACCTGATCGAGCTGAGGCTGACCTTGTCGGCGGCGGTCGAGGGCACGCTGAGCCCCGATGCCGCGGCCGCCACGATTGATCGGCTGGCCAGCGAGTACCAGGCCCGCGTGGCCTACTGGCAGCAGAACCCGCCATTCGGACTCGAGAAGCAGTTGCTGGGCGCACAGCATGAACAGGCCGAGGCACTGCTGAAGGCGGCGCGCAGCCAGGTGATGGAGCCGCTCAGGCGCGGCGATGCCGTGGCGGCGCGCGAGGGTTTGAAGTCAGCCCACGCCATTTACGAGAAGCACCGCACGGCCGTGGACGCCACGGTGCAGGCAGGCAATGCTTTTGCGGAATCCGCCATGGCCAGCTTCGATGCCACGCGGCGCAGCGGCCTGTGGGTGATGCCACTTGTGGCTGTCTTGCTGGCCGTCGTGCTCGTGATCAGCTGCCTGTGGTTGTTGCGCAGCCTGCGCAAGCCGCTATCGGAAGCGATGCTGGCCACGCGGGCGGTCGCCGAAGGTGACTTGCGCAGCCATGAAGACGGTGCCGCGCATAGCAAGGACGAAATCGGCCAACTGCAAAACGAGCTCGACCGCATGGTGATCGAGCTGCGCCGCGTGATCTCCGAGGTGCGCGAAGGCAGCTCGATGATTGCCGGCGCCTCGGCCGAGATCGCTGCCGGCAACGGCGATCTTTCCAGCCGTACCGAGCATCAGGCGGCCCGGCTCCAGCAGGCCGCGCAGGCGATGACCGCGATGGCCGAGACCGTCGGCCTCAGCGCCGACAACACCCGCGAGGCCGACCATCTGGCCCGCGACGCTTCGCAGGTGGCGGTGCGCGGCGGCGAGGCCGTCGGCCAGGTCGTGGCCACGATGGACGAGATCAATGGCAGCTCGCGCAAGATCGCCGACATCATCGGCGTGATCGACGGCATCGCCTTCCAGACCAATATCCTCGCGCTCAACGCGGCAGTGGAAGCAGCGCGCGCCGGCGAGCAGGGCCGTGGCTTTGCGGTCGTGGCTGCCGAGGTGCGCTCCCTGGCCCAGCGCAGCGCCTCCGCGGCACGCGAGATCAGGCAACTGATACTGGACAGCGTCAACAAGGTCGAGGCCGGCGCCCGCTCGGTGGCCGAGGCGCGCTCGACCATCGCCGAGGTGGTGCAGCAGGTGCAGAAGGTCAGCGAGCTGATGGGCCAGACCGATGCTTCGATCCGCGCACAGAGCACAGCGGTCAGCAGCATGGGCCAGACGCTCAGCGAGATCGACGAAGGCACGCAGCAGAATGCCGCCCTGGTGGAGCAGACTGCCGCCGCCGCCGAAAGCCTGCGTCAGCAGGCGGCGCGGGTGGATGCGGCGCTGGGTGCCTTCCGCCTGGCCTGAAGTCTCAGGCCGGCTGGTACGGCTGGTAGGGACCAGGGCAGCAGCGGCAGCGCATGGCTCAGCCCTTCTCGGGGCGCAGGCGCATTTCGGCGGCGCGCGCGTGGCCTTGCAAACCCTCGCCATAGGCCAGCTCGGCCGCAATGGGCCCCAGCTTCTGCGCCCCGGCTTCGCTGACCTCGATCAGGCTGGAGCGCTTCTGGAAATCGTAGACACCCAGCGGCGACGAGAAACGCGCCGTGCCCGAGGTGGGCAGCACGTGGTTGGGGCCGGCGCAGTAGTCGCCAAGCGACTCACTCGTGTAGGCACCGAGGAAGATGGCACCGGCATGGCGCAAGAGCGGCTCCCAGCGCTGGGGATCACTGCTGCTCACTTCCAGATGCTCGGGCGCGATGCGGTTGCTGATCTCACAGGCCTCTTCCATCGAGCGTGTGAGGATCAGGGCGCCACGGCCTTCCAGCGAAGCCTTGATCACATCCTTGCGCGGCATCTCGGGCAAGAGTTTCTCGATGGAGGCGCGCACCTTGGCGATGTAGTCGGCATCGGGGCTCAGCAAGATGCTCTGCGCCATCTCGTCATGCTCGGCCTGGCTGAACAGGTCCATCGCCACCCAGTCCGGGTCGGTTGTGCCGTCAGCGAGCACCAGGATTTCGCTGGGGCCGGCAATCATGTCGATGCCCACCTGGCCGAATACATGCTTCTTGGCGCTGGCCACATAGGCATTGCCCGGGCCGGTGATCTTGTCGACCTTGGGCACCGTCGCCGTGCCGTAGGCCAGGGCGGCAACAGCCTGTGCGCCACCGACGGTGAAAGCGCGGCTGACGCCGGCCACATAGGCGGCAGCCAGCACCAGCGGATTCTTTTCCCCACCCGGCGTGGGCACGACCATGATGATCTCGGGCACACCCGCCACATGGGCCGGAATCGCATTCATCAAGACGCTGCTCGGATACGCCGCCTTGCCGCCCGGCACATAGATGCCCACACGGTCCAGCGGCGTCACCTTCTGGCCCAGCAGCGTGCCGTCTTCGTCGCGATAGCTCCAGCTGCGGCCACAGGCATCGAGCTGACGCTCGTGATAGCTGCGAACACGCGCAGCCGCGGCCTGCAATGCATCGCGTTGCGCGGGTGTGATCTGCTCGAAGGCAGCCTTCAATTCTTCACGGGTGAGCTCCAAGGCAGCGACGCTCCCGGCATCGAGCCGGTCGAAACGAGCCGTGTACTCCAGCACCGCAGCATCGCCACGCGCCTTCACATCAGCCAGGATGTCGGCCACGCGGCTCTCGATGGCGCCATCGGTCTCGGCCGACCAGTGCAGCACACGCTGGAACTCGGCCTCGAAGTCGGGAGCGGTGGTGCTGAGCTGGCGCAAATTCATTTCGGGGATGCAGAAGCGAAGGCGTCGATCAAGCGGCGCAGGGGCTCGCGCTTGAGCTTCAGGGCGGCCTGGTTGACCACCAGGCGCGAGGAGATGTCCATGATCCGTTCGACCTCGACCAGGCGGTTCGCCTTCAAGGTGCTGCCGGTCGAAACCAGGTCGACGATGGCGTCAGCGAGGCCTGTCAACGGCGCCAGCTCCATCGAGCCATAGAGCTTGATCAGGTCCACGTGCACGCCCTTGTCCGCAAAGTGGTCGCGGGCAATCGAGGTGTACTTGGTAGCCACGCGAAGACGCGAGCCCTGCTTCACTGCAGCGGCGTAGTCGAAGTCGTCGCGCACCGCCACGCTCATGCGGCAGCGGGCGATGTTCAGGTCCAGTGGCTGGTAGAGACCTTCGCCGTCATGCTCCAGCAGCACGTCGCGGCCCGCCACGCCAAGGTCGGCGCCCCCGTACTGCACATAGGTCGGCACGTCGCTCGCACGCACCAGCACCACGCGCACCTCGGGCTGGTTGGTGGTGAGGATGAGCTTGCGCGAGGTTTCGGGATCTTCCAGCACCTCGATGCCGGCCGCGCGCAAGAGCGGCAGCGTCTCTTCGAAGATGCGGCCCTTGGAGAGCGCCAGCGTGATCGTCATGTCGCGTCCTGCGGTGCGGCTGCGTATTCGGTCGGTGTCAAGGTCTTCATCGACAGCGCATGGATCTGCTCGCGCATGCGGTCACCGAGCGCCTGGTAGACGCGCTGATGCCGCTTCACGCGGTTCAGGCCCTCGAACTCGCTTGAGACGATGGTGGCAAAAAAGTGGCGTCCATCGCCCTCGACCTGCAGCGTTTCGCATTGCAGGCCTGCGGCGATGAAAGACTGGACTTCTACGGGAGTGGGATCGGCCATGATGGCCGTCATTCTATGGGGACCGGGATTTCCCGAGGTTCAGCCGCGGATCTTGTAGCCCCGGCGCAGCAGCTCCAGCGCAATGCCCGACACCACCACCAAGCCGGCCGCCACGATGGAGAGGCTCAGCCACGGCGAGACGTCGCTGACGCCGAAGAAGCCATGCCGGAAGCCGTCGATCATGTAGAAGAACGGGTTCAGATGGCTGACCGCCTGCCAGACGGCCGGCAGCGAATGCACCGAATAGAACACGCCAGACAAGAACGTCATCGGCATGATGATGAAGTTCTGGAAGGCCGCCATCTGGTCGAACTTCTCCGCCCACAGCCCTGCGATCAAGCCGAGCGCGCCCATCATGCCGGCGCCCAGTGCGGCGAAAACAATGATCCACAGAGGTGCGGCCAGGCCCGGCCAGGCAAACCAGCAGGTCACCAGGAAAACACCCGTGCCCACGGCCAGTCCGCGCACGATGGAGGCGCCGACATAGGCCAGGAACCAGGCCCAGTGCGAAAGCGGTGTGACCAGCAGGAACACCAGGTTGCCGGTGATCTTGCTCTGGATCAGGCTGGAGGAGGAGTTGGCAAAAGCGTTCTGCAGGACGCTCATCATCACCAGGCCCGGGATCAGGAAGCTGGTGTAGCCGACCGTGCCGTAGACCTTCACATGGTTCTCGAGCACATGGCCGAAGATCAGCAGATACAAGACTGCCGTCAGCACAGGGGCAGCCACGGTCTGGAAGCTGACCTTCCAGAAGCGAAGAACTTCCTTGTAGAACAGCGTGCGGGCGCCGGCCAATTGAATCGCGCTCATTGGGCAGCTCCGTTCATGATTTCAAGGAACACGTCTTCCAGGTCGGCGCGGCCGATTTCCAGGTCTTCCACCGGCACTTGCGCGGCGCGCAAGCTGGCGAGGATGGTTTCGACCTCGGCAGCGTCATGAGCCTTGATCTGGGCGATGCGGCCCGTCACGCGGGCCTTCTCAGCCAGCGTGGCCGGCAGCGCCTTGTCAGTCTTGAAGCGCAGCATCGTCGAGGCGGTGCCCGACAGCAGGCTGCTGGTCGTGTCCAGAGCCACGATGCGGCCGAGCTTCAGCATGGCGATGCGCTGGCACAAGGCCTCGGCTTCTTCCAGGTAGTGCGTGGTCAGGAGGACCGTGTGGCCTTCCCGGTTCAGCCTGGCAATGAACTGCCAGAGCGTTTGACGAAGTTCAACATCGACACCGGCCGTGGGCTCGTCCAAGACGATCACCGGCGGGCGGTGCACCAGGGCTTGCGCCACCAGCACCCGGCGCTTCATGCCACCGGAGAGTTGCCGCATATTGGACTTGGCCTTGTCGGCCAGGCCCAGGTTCTCAAGCAGCTCGGTGATCCAGGCGCCGTTGTTGCGAACGCCGAAGTAGCCACTCTGGATTTCGAGTGCCTCGCGCACGCTGAAGAAGGGGTCGAATACCAGCTCCTGCGGCACGATGCCCAGGGCCTTGCGGGCGGCAGCGTAGTCGTCCACCACGTCGTGACCCATCACCTTGATGGCGCCGCCGCTGGCCTTGGACAGGCCGGCGAGGATGCTGATCAGGCTGGTCTTGCCGGCGCCGTTGGGGCCGAGCAGGCCGAAGAATTCACCCGGCTGGATATCGAAGGAGACACCGTCGAGGGCGGGTACCCGCCCTCCCTTGTAGGTCTTGCTGACGTTCTGGAAGGAGATGGCAGGCTGCATGGGCGACGATTGTAGGAAGCTGGCTCCAATTGCGCTGGATGGGGCCATTCCTTGCCTTCCCGGTGCCAGAATGCCCGCCAGGAGTCTTTGCGAGTCTTTGACCATGGCCACAAAAAAGCCGCGCCGCACTGCGGAGCGCATCCTCGAAGTCACGCTGGACCTGTTCAACCGCTTCGGTGAACCCAATGTCTCGACGACCCTGATCTCGGCCGAGCTGGGCATCAGCCCGGGCAATCTCTACTACCACTACCCGGCCAAGGACGAGCTGATCAACTCGCTGTTCGGCCGCTACGAGCAGCAGCTCGCCGAGCTGCTGGCCGCGGCCGACGGTGTGCGCAATGTCGAGGACGCCTGGTTGTTCTTCCACATGCTGTTCGAGCTGATCTGGAAGCAGCGCTTTCTCTATCGCGACCTGAACGACCTCCTGAGCAAGAACCGCCGGCTGGAAACACATTTCCAGACCGTGCTGGAAAACAAGGCCCTGGCGATGCGCCAGATCCTGGCCGGCCTGCAGCAGGGCGGCGCCTTGAAGATGGACCCGCGCGAGGCTGCGCCTGTCGCTTCATCCATGGTCGTCCTGTTGAGCTACTGGCTCAGCTTCGAGTATGTTCGGGATCCGCGCCATGCTCTGGAGCCCGAAAGGGCCGGGGCAGCCTTGATGCGCGGAGCTTTCCATGTGCTGAGCCTGTTGCTGCCCTATCTGGAAGGCGCATCACGCGAGCATCTGTTTTCGCTGGCTGAATCGTATAAACAATCGTGACGAGCAAGGAGTGCTGAGCATGGCCAAGTGGACCGCTTTTCCCTATGACAACGATGCGTTTCAGTACGACGCTGCCTCGCTGAAGAAGAACTGGGCCCGCCTGCATGCCGGCGACGCCGAGCCCTTCCCCAAAGACGCCGACGTGGTCCAGGCCTGGATCCATTTCCATGCGGGTGAGTTCCAGGCGGCCTATGAAGCGGGCCTTGCGGCCGGCGGCGCCGGCATCACCGTGGCCAACAAGGCCCAGGCCATCTATGCCAACTATCTCGAGAAGAAGGAGAAAGTGAAGCTCGAGATGTTCCTGGAAGTGGCCGAGCGCGCCGAGGCCCAGCAGGCCGAGGAACCGAAGAACGCCAATGCCTACTACTGGCAGGCCTATGCCATCGGCCGCTACGGCCAGGGCATCAGCGTGGCCAAGGCGCTGGCGCAAGGCCTCGGGGGCAAGGTCAAGGGCTCGCTGGAAAAGACCATCGCGCTGGCGCCCAAGCATGCCGATGCGCATATCGCACTGGGCGCCTTCCATGCGGAAGTGATCGACAAGGTCGGCAAGCTGCTCGGCAAGACGCAGGGTGCCGACACCGCCACCGGCCTCAAGATGTTCGAGCAGGCCCGCAAGCTCAACCCGAGCAGCGCGATCGCGATGATCGAGCAGGCGAACGGCCTGGTGATGCTGGAGGGCGACAAGCGGATGAAGCAGGCCGAGGCGCTTTACACCGACGCCGCCGCCTGCGAGCCGATGGACGCAATGGAATGCCTCGACGTGGAGCTGGCCCGGGAAGAACTCGAGGAATAAGTCACACTTTGAGGGGCGAACTCGGGTCATTGCCCCCCTCAGTCACGGTTGGAAATACGCCCCAAACGGGCTTAAGCTTCTTTTCCACAAGGTCAGCATGCTGCAGGAAAAAGCATGCGACCCAGCGTCCGCAGTCACACCCGATTTGATTCGATCAAGCGAAAGGTTTCACCATGAAGCGCAATCTGTTCATCGCCCTGGCCGCCGTGGGCGCCGTGTCCCTGGCCCAAGCCGGTACCGCCCCCAGCGCCGAAATCGCCGCCCTGAAGGGTGAATGCGCCGCCCAGTACAGCGCCGCCTACAACAAGGGCACGCCCGCTGCCTCGAATGAATACCAGTTCGTCTACTCGAACGGCAAGTACAAGGGTGAAGCCCAGCCCGGCAAGATGCTGGCCTGCACCGAGCAGCAATACGCGGCTTACCTGGACAAGGCCGACCCGGTCCGCGTGATGGGTGCCTATCCGACCGCCGCTGGCCGCCCGACCGTCAAGAAGGCCGACGCCAAGCCTGCCAAGTAAGCTTTGCTGCTTCGCAAGCAAAGAGCCGACCCGAGGGTCGGCTTTTTTGCGTCTGCCTGATCGAGCCGAGCGAGCCGAGCGAGCTGAGCGGGCTCAGGCCGCCTCGTCGCCCCAGGGCAGCATCAGCGACAGCCACAGTAGCTTCTCGAACTCGGGCGCGAACTTGTCGATGATGGCTTCAGGGTCCGGGCACAAGGTGCTGTCGGTGATCAGGCCGAACTGCACGCGGCCGGCATAGGTCAGGATGCTGACGCCCATGCCGATGTCGCCCGACTGCGGCACCCAGAACATCACCCGCTCCACGGTCGAGCCGCAGAACTTCAGTGCCTGCGCCGGGCCGGGCACATTGGTCATCACCGCCGTGGCCTTCTTGGCGAAGATGTTCAGCATCGCGTGCTGCACCGGCTTGATCAGCAGGCCCGCTACCGACAGGAGCCCGAAGGCCATGATGGGCTGGAAGCTGCCCTTCAACTCCTGCATGCGCGTGCGCACCGCATAGAGCCGCTCGACCGGATTGGCAATGCCGATGGGCAGCACCAGTGGCACCAGGCCGAAGCGGTTGCCGAGCTGATAGGCCTTCTCCATCGGCCGCAGATTGACCGGCACCATGGCGCGGATTTCCTGGCCGTCCGGATCGTCGCCCTTGTCGCGCAGATAGGCACCAATGGCGCCGGCCACGCAGCTCAAAAGCACATCGTTGATCGAGGCGTTGAGCGCCTTGCCGACGACCTTCACCTGCTCCAGCGGCAGGCCTTCGTCCCAGGCCACGCGCTTGCTCGTGCCGGGCTTGCCCTTGAGCCGCGTGGGCGAATCGTCTGGCATCAAGGCAAACGCCGCCACGTCGCTGATCGCCTGGTAGCCCATGCGCGCCATCTCGACCGAGCTGTCCAGCGGATGCGGCGGGTTGATCACCTTCTCTATCGACTTGCCGGCACCCGCGCCGGCCAGGCCTATGGCCTTGACCGTCATGTCGGAGAGCGGCTTCAGGAGCGTGTCGGTCAGCCAGTCCTGGTCGTCTCGCGGCTGCTGCTGGCGCTTGGGTGGCGCCTTGCCGCCGTCGGTGATGGTCAGCATCACCGAGATCAGGGCGATGCCGTCGGCAATGCAGTGGTGGATGCGGGCGATCAGCATGCTGTCGCCGCTTTCCTCATCGTTGATCAGCTGGAATTGCCAGAGCGGGTAGCGCGGGTCCAGAGGCCGCGCGGCCAGCTCGCCGACGCGCTCGCGCAGCGCGTCCTTGCGGCTCTGGCCCCGCAGGGGCAGGAGCACCTCTTCGACCACATGACGAGAGATATCGAAGTCGTCGTCTTCGACCCATTGCGCACCCAGCGTGTCTTCGACCACCTTCTGGCGAAAGCGCCCGTACTGCAAGAGCCTTTGCTCGACTCTGTCGCGCAGCGCTTCGAGGCTGATGGCCGGGCGGATGGTCCAGACCCCGACGATCATCATCAGGTTGGACTCGGTGTCCATGCGCAGCCAGGCCGTGTCGACCTTTGACATCCGTTCAATCGCTGGGGCCAAGACTGTCTCCTGATCTTTGGTGCTTGATCTGCGGTTCTAGAGTCGCTTCACCAGACGATGCTGGTTAACATCGCTGCCGTCCATCCCGATTGTCACCAGTCCACGTATTGCAGGAGACGAGATGAGCCTCAAAGACCAATTCGACGCCGCTGTTGCAGCATCCAAGCAACTGCCCGAGCGCCCCGACAACATGACCTTGCTGAAGATCTATGCGCTCTTCAAGCAGGCCAGCGAAGGCGATTGCGAAGGCAAGCGCCCCGGCTTCACCGACATGGTGGGCCGCGCCAAGTTCGATGCCTGGGACGGCCTCAAGGGCACCAGCAAGGATGAGGCGATGCAGCAGTACATCGACCTGATCGAAGAACTCAAATAAGCCGGCCGCAGGCCGACACAGGAACCCGCCTCAGGCGGGTTTCTTTTTTGGGCTCGACTTGCCCGCGCTGGCCAGCAGCTTGTCCAGCTCCTTCTGGACCTCGCCTTCGATGGTCGACTTGAAGGCGCCGAGCAGAAAGCCCAGCTTGGCCGTCAGCTCGAAGTGGTCGGGCGCGACGATCAACTCGCCCTTGACGCCGGAGCGCGTGAATTCGACGGTGTCGCTGGTCTCGCCTTCCAGCACCGTGCATTCCATGTCGAATTTCTCCTCGACCTGCTCGGCCCAGGCCCAGGCGATTTCGCGAGCCTTGGCCAGGCCCAGGCTGTGGTCACGGTGAATGTGGATGTCGGCCATGTCTTGTCTCCTTGTCCGGGGCTATTGTGGGGCCGCCAGCGCCGCCCGGCGCTCGGGCCTGGGCAGGGCCGCGAGGCGCTTGACCTCGGCGTGGAAGCGCGGCCAATCGTCGCCCAGGCGATGGAACAGGGCCTCGAAGGCCGGCACCAGTTCGTCATAGGCCGACATCAAGGCAAAGCTCGCGTTGTTGGCCTCGGCGAACCAGCGGTCATAGCGGGCGTCGCCAGCCCATTGTTCGAGCTTCATCCGCTGGTAGTCCGCACGCAAGGCGCCAAAGAGGGCCGACTTGCGTTCGGCCTTGTTGGCGGCGGCTCCCGCATAAAGCGCCTGCAGCTGCTCGCGATAGCGCTGGGTCAAGGCGCGGAACTGGCCGCGCTGGACCTGCGTCAAGGCATCGCGCTGCTGCTCCTCGGCACTGGCATGCTTGCGCAGCCATTGCGCGCCGCCCAGGCGCTCGACGGCCGTTGCATAGGCTTCGTTGAAGCCGGTGTCGTCGTTCGAATAGGCCACCTGGTGCGACAGCTCATGGAAGATCATGCGCGCCAGCTCGCCTTCCGGATAGCCGATGAAGGTGTTCAGGAGCGGGTCGCCGCCCAGCATGCGGCTCCAGCCCAGCGTCGAATAGGCCGGCACGCCATAGACCATCACCTCCATGCCTTCGGCCTTCAGCTCCTCGCTCAAGGCCTTGGCATCGGCCTCGTTGAAATAGCCGCGGTAGCCGACGCAACCCATGACGGGGAAGCACCAGGTCTTGAGCTCGAGCGACAAGGCCGGCGTGGCCACCACGTTCCAGACGGCCGCGCGCCGATGCAGGTCGGCATAGCGACGGTAGCTGTTATTGTCGGGCAGCTTCAGCTCGGCAACCGCGAAGTCGCGCATGCGCTGGCTGAGCAGCAAGCGCTCGCGCAGCGTCGGGGTCAGGTCTTGCTGCCGCAGCACCTCTTCCACCGGCTTGGCCGCACCCACCAGGCGCAGGTGGCCGCCCAGGGACTGGCTCAGATAGCCGAGCTGGCCACAGCCGCCGAGCAGCGGCAGGCTGAAAAGCAGCAGCCAGAACCTCACGCCGGCGCCACCTCGACCAGGCAGTCGTAGAAGCTCGGCGCCCGGCCCAGGTCGGTCAGGCGCTGGTGCGTCACTTCGTTCACATTGCTGCCCGCAGCACCTAGCTTGCGCCACCAGACGCCCAATCCATTGACCACGCCAGGCCGCGCCCGCGAGCTGATGCTGGCCTTGCAGAGATAGCTGCCGCGGTCATTGAAGGCTCGCACCATGCTGCCGTCCGCAATGCCACGCGAGGCCGCGTCCGACGCGTGGATCTCAAGGATGGGCTCACCCTCGATATCCCGCAGGCTCTTCACATTGACGAAGCTCGAGTTCAGAAAGTTGCGCGCCGGGGGCGAGATCATGGCCAGCGGATAGCGTGCGGCCAACTCGGGTGTCGAGGCGCGGCTTTCGTAGTTGGGCACGAAGTCCGCTCCGCCAGCCAGTGCCTTGCCGCTGGGCGTGCGGAAACCGCCGTTGGCAAAGGGCGCATCAGCCAGGGGCAGGTCTTGCCATCCCTGCTCGCGCAAGGCCTCGAAATCGATCTCGGAAGTGAACGCCTGGCGAGCGAGCTGCTCGTCGGTCTCGGCAAAACAGGCGTCGTCGAACCCCATCCGGGCGGCCAACAGCCGGAAGAACTCGGTGTTCGGCCTGGCCTCACCGACCGGCTCGATCGCCACCTCATTGATCAGCACCGAGGTGTGGCCATAGCTGGCATGCACGTCCAGATGCTCCAGTTGCGTGGTGGCCGGCAAAACGTAATCGGCCAGGTCGGCCGTGTCGGTCATGAAATGCTCCAACACCACGGTGAAAAGGTCCTCTCGCTGGAAGCCTTTCACCACCTTGGGCGACTCGGGCGCCACCGCCACGGGGTTGCTGTTGTAGACGATCACGGCCTCGATCTTGGGGCCGAACTCGGCCGAGCTCTCGCGCAGCAGGTCGTCGCCAATGGTCGACATATTGATCGTGCGCGGCGTGCGGCCGGCCAGCAGCTCGGGCTTCTCCAGGCCATCGACATTCTTGAACGGCGCCACCCAGCCCGAGGCCGTGAGCAGCATGCCGCCGGCCCGGTGATGCCAGGCGCCGGTCAGACAAGGCAGGAGGGCGATCAGCCGCACCGCATTGCCGCCACCGCGCACGCGCTGCATGCCGTAGTTCAGGCGGATGGCCGCGGGGCTGGTCGTCCCGTAGTCGCGGGCCAGACCGCGCACTTCTTCCGGGCTGATGCCACAGACCTCCGCCACCCGCTCCGGTGGCCATTGCAGGGCACGCTCGCGCAGCTCGTCCCAGCCGTCGACGTAGTTGTCTATGTAGTCCTGGTCCAGCCAGCCGTTCCTGATCAGCTCATGCATCAGGCCGAGGGCCAGCGCACCGTCGCTGCCGGGCAGGAGGGCGATGTGTTGATGGCATTTGTCCGCCGTCTCCGTCTTGCGAGGGTCGATGCAGATGAGCTTTGCGCCGTTGCGCTTGGCCTGGTTGGCGTAGGTCCAGAAATGCAGATTGGAGGCGATCGAGTTGCTGCCCCAGATCAGGATGAGCCTGGACTCCGCATAGAAGCGCAGGTGCATGCCCAGGCGGTGGCCGTAAGTGGCGTTCATCGCGGCGCCACCGGCCGAGGCACAGATGGTGCGGTCCAGGCGCGAGGCGCCCAGCTTGTTGAAGAAGCGGGCTGCCATGCCCTCGCCCTGGACCATGCCCATGGTGCCGGCATAGCTGTAGGGCAGGATGGCTTCGGGGTCGCGGGCGGCGATGGGCTTGAGCCGTGCGGCGATGTCGCTCATCGCCTCGTCCCAGCTCACCGGCTCGAAGCGCGGCGCCTCGTCCTTGCGGCTGACTCGCCTCATCGGGCGCAGGAGCCGCTCCGGGTGGTAGGTGCGCTCCGGGTAGCGCGACACCTTGGTGCAAAGCGCCCCATGGGTGCTGGCATGGTCGGCGGCGCCCTGGACCTTGATGGCCCGGCCGTTCTCGACGGTGATTTTCAGCGCGCAGGTGTCGGGGCAGTCATGCGGGCAGGCGCCCTTGACGATACGGATGGCGGGGCTCTCGGCTTGCATGGGACGAACTATTGCATACCGAAGGAAGTCACCAATGGCACAGGGAATAAGTGCTTGCACTTCAGAGAAGACTCATCGCCCCTCGGGATGTGAGTCGGAACTAAAGCGCCCTCGCTTCAGAGGAGACTCATATCCCGCAGGGATGTGAGTCGGAACTAAACTTGCCCGCTCCCCTCGGCTATCCCGCAGGACGAAATGAAGCTGATCGATTCCATCGTTGCGACCGCGCCCGAAATCCAGGCGCTGCGCCGCGACATCCATGCCCACCCCGAGCTGTGCTTCAAGGAGGAGCGCACCTCCGAGCTGATCGCCAGGACGCTGGAAGGCTGGGGCATTCCGGTGCACCGGGGCCTCGGCACCACCGGCGTCGTGGGCATCATCAAGAACGGCACGTCGGATCGCGCCGTCGGCCTGCGGGCCGACATCGACGCCCTGCCGATGACCGAGCACAACAAGTTCCCGCATGCCAGCACCTTCCCCGGAAAGATGCACGCCTGCGGCCATGACGGCCACACGGCCATGCTGCTCTCGGCCGCCAAGCACCTGGCCACGAATCGCAATTTCGACGGTACGGTCTACCTCGTGTTCCAGCCCGCCGAAGAAGGCGGCGGTGGCGCGCGCGAGATGATCAAGGACGGCCTGTTCAAGCTATTCCCGATGGAAGCCATGTTCGGCGCCCACAACTGGCCCGGCATGCCGGCCGGCGCCTTCGCCCTGAAGAGCGGCCCCGTGTTTGCCTCCAGCAACGAATTCAAGATCACCCTGCGCGGCAAGGGGGCGCACGGCGCGATGCCTCACCTGGGCATCGACCCGGTGCCCGTGGCCTGCCAATTGGTGCAAGGCTTCCAGACCATCATCAGCCGCAACAAGAAGCCGCTGGACGCGGGCGTGATCTCGGTGACCATGATCCATGCCGGCGAGGCGACCAATGTGGTGCCGGACAGCTGCGAGCTGCAAGGCACGGTGCGCACCTTCACGCTGGAGCTGCTGGACATGATCGAGCAGCGCATGAAGACAATGAGTGAAGCCACCGCTGCCGCGTTCGAATGCACGGTGGAATTCGCGTTCAAGCGCAACTATCCGCCCACGATCAACCACCCGGCCGAAACCGAGTTTGTCCGCCGCGTCCTGAGCGAGATGGTCGGGGCCGAGCAGGTGCAGGAGTTCGAGCCCACCATGGGTGCGGAAGACTTCAGCTACTTCCTGCTCGAAAAGCCCGGCTGCTACTTCCTGATCGGCAATGGTGACGGCACCCACCGTCACGGCGGCCATGGCCTCGGCCCCTGCACCCTGCACAACCCGAGTTACGACTTCAATGACGACCTGATTCCGCTGGGCGGCTCCATGTGGGTCCGCCTCGCCGAAGCCTGGTTGAAATGACGCCCCTCGTCCAAGGAGTACCTTGGCCGGTCCCCCAGGGGGACGGCGATGCTTGACGGTTCGACCGTCAAGCACATCGCCGAACCGGGCCGGCTTGGGAGCGGCCCAGCGCTCGACCCGAAAACCTCAACTTGCGTGGCATGCCCATGACCATCGACAAAACCCAAGTCCAGGCCGACACCATCGCCTGGCTCGAAAAGGCCGTGATCGGTCTGAACCTCTGCCCGTTTGCCAAGAGCGTGCATGTCAACAAGCGGATCAAGTATCTGGTCAGCGATTCAGACACGCCCGAGGCGCTGCTGCAGGAACTGGCGCATGAGCTGCTGGCCTTGAACCGTGCCGACCCGGACGAGATCGAGACCACGCTCTTGATCCATCCCAAGGTCTTGCAGGACTTCCTGGACTTCAACGACTTCATCGGCGCGGCCGATGCATTGGTTGAAGACCTGGAGCTCGATGGCCAGTTGCAGATCGCGAGCTTCCATCCACAGTTCCAGTTCGACGGCACCGAGCCCGACGACATCACCAACTACACGAACCGCTCGCCCTACCCCATCCTGCATCTGCTGCGCGAGTCGAGCATCGAGCGCGCCACCGAGACGATGGCCGACACCGACTCGATCTTCGAGGCGAATGTGGCGACGCTGGAGAAGCTGGGGCTTGCAGGATGGATGGCGTTGGGGCTGCGGGCCTGAAAATCAACAGCCACATCGAGGTTCATCTCCGATGTGCGGAAGCGTCTCTTGACGGCACATAGCAGCCACACGCTGTTTCCTTCTTTCGCGCTGCCGAGGCCATCGGGTGAGGGCTTGTGCTCCTGTCCCCCGGACCGGGCTTCGCCCGATCCTCCTCCTTTACCTCGCCCAAACCCTCACCCGACGCCCTCGGCCGAACCTGCGCATGCCACCAGGCGAAGGCCACAGTGGTGCGGATCAGGTCGGCAGTGGGTTTCCCGAAGCGAGGTAAAGGAGGAGGCCCTGGCGCAGCCAGGGCCGGGGGACACGAGCGCAGGGGAACCCGCTGGCGGCCTGATCTTCGACCAACAGAGGAACAAGAAAACGAATGGCAGCAATGTGCCGTCAAGGGACATCCCAGGAATTCGGCGATTCAGCAGAAAAGAGGGGCTACATGTCGTAGACCTTCAGTCCAGCCGGCAACTGCCCCTCATTTGCCGTTGAAGCCCTCTTCCGTGTGGAACACGGTGGCGCCGCAAACAGGCTGCCGGTGTGCTTCAGTCTTCCTCGCCGCCAAACTCCGCCAGAAACGCGTCGACGAAATGCGGGGCACCTGTCAAGGTCAGGGTGACCGTGCGCCAATCTCCAGCCTCCTCTTGCACCAGCAGCTCGTGGTCCCAGGCCATGCCGTCTTCGATGGGGCCATGCTGCCCCGGGAACTCCCGCCAGGCCCAATCCAGCACACCTTGAACCTCGACCATCACGGCCGCGTGGCTGTCGGCCCGCGTCGAGGCCATGGCCTCCAGCGTGGCGACGCCGTCGTCACCATCGCTGAGCTCGAAGATCAGATATTGCATGGCCATCGCCTCAGACAAGCGAGCCGTCCTCGCGCCGCGAGCGGCCAAGCAACCAGGTCACGCCCATGCCAAGAAGCACAGCTAGCAGGGCCAGCGGCCAATAGTTGAAGGCCGGCGGCGAGCCCAGGCAATAGGCCAGGCCCGCCCAACCAAAGGTCAGCAAGGCTTCCAGCATGCCCACCACGCCATGGCCCTTCATGCGCGTCTTCATGTCGGCACGCTTCCCCTGGCGCGGATACCAGATCAGGCCCATGCCGACCGACAGCGTGCCGCCGACCAGGCAGACGATGAAGATCAGCCCCTGCTTCCAATCGTGCCCTGGCAGGACGACCACCAAGGGCGACACCAGAACCCAGACCGGCAGCAGCGCCGCCAGGAGCTTGAGCCAGCGCAGCCGCGCCAGCGACGCCGGTGCGCCGCCCAGCAGCTCCGGCGCATCCTCGGCCGCCACGGTGATCCAGGCCAGGCTGCCCGCCAGGGACGTGGCCAGCCAGACGACGGCCGGCATCAGCATCACCGCCGCACGGCCATCGCCACGCAGGGCGATGAAGAGCATCGGCGTCAGGTAGAGCAGTTGCAGCAGCGTCTGCGTGATCAGTTGCGGGTCGCGCAGGATCAGGCGCCATTCCTTGACCAGCACATTGCGCGCGAGGCCGGCGCGAAAGCGCACGCTGCCGGCGCTGGGCGCCGCCACGCCCCGTTTGACGCTGCCGCTGACCGACTCCTGCGTGCCCGCCAGAAAGTGTTGGTGCGCCAGGCCGATCACGGCCCAGAAAGCGCCCACACCCAGGGCCATGATCGCCAGCAAGGGCAGCAGTTCACCACGCAGCGCACGGGCCGGCAGCCACAGCGGGCTGTCTTCCGACAAAGGCCCGCCGGGCGCCAGCCAACGCATCACCAAAACGGTCAACTGCTTGCGCTGCGCCTCACCCAGCATGTTCTGCGCCTGCGAAGCCAGGAACAGCGCGGCACCAACCAGGCTGCCCAGCACCTGGGCCACTGTGCGCGCACGCCGGGCGCCAAGCCAGCGCACCAACAGGAGGGTCAGCCAGATGCCCAGCGCCGTCACGCCCAGGGCCAGCGAGAGCAGCGTCGGATAGATCGCCAGCAGGTTCGCATGCCCGGTGAACAGGCCGACATGGGCCAGCGGCGCGAGCATGAAGAGGTAGAGCCCCACCACGCTGATCGCAATGCCCAGGCCGCGCGCCATGAAGACGCTGCGCGTGGGCAGTGGCGAGGCCAGCAGCAGGTCCAGATCACCGCGGTCGAACAAGGCCGACACCGATTGCAGGATGGCCTGCGAGAGCATCAGGCTGATGACCACATAGGCAGCGCCGCCCAAGGCAAACAGCGCCCAGGGCGGCATGTCGCCCTCGGGCAATTTCGCGAGCAGGCCGTAGACGCCCGCATGCAGGGCCACACCGAGTATCAGCAGCAGCACGAGCAGCAGCTTGATGCCCTTGCCGCCCACGCCGCGCCAGGCCAGGCGCAGCTCGTGCCGGATCAGCCACCAGGTCGAGCCCGGACGCCCGGCCAGCAAAGCCCGGACCGTCATGCCGCACGCGCCGTCAATTGCAGGAACACTTCTTCCAGCGATGCTCCAGGCCCGCCGGTGGCCGCTGCATGCGCACGCAACTCATCGAGCGTGCCCTGCGCAATGATGCGGCCGCGCTGGATGATGCTGATGCGCTGCGCCAGGCGCTCGGCGATCTCGAGGATGTGGGTGGTGAGCACGACCGTCTTGCCCTGGGCCACGCGCTCCAGCAGCAGGTCTTTCACTTGCCGCGCTGCGCCGGCATCCAGCCCTGTCAGCGGCTCATCGAGGATCAGCAACTGCGGGTCATGGATCAAGGCGCCGGCCAGCGCCAGCTTCTGTCGCATGCCGCGCGAGAAGCCCTCGACCAGCTCACCGGTGTGGTTCCAGAGGTCGAGCCAGCGCAAGAGCTCTTCGGCACGCGGCGCGCCGATTGCAGGGGCTACACCCCACAAGCCGCCAACGAACTCCAGGTATTCGAGCGGTCGCAGCTTGCCGTAGAGCAGCGGATCGTCCGGCAGAAAGGCCAGCACGCGCTTGGCCGCCACCGGGTCTTGCGTGACGTCATGGCCGAGGATGCGGGCCGTGCCGCCATCGGGCTTCAAAAGGCCGGCCACCATGCGCAGCGTGGTGGTCTTGCCAGCGCCGTTCGGGCCCAGCAAGGCGTGGAACTCACCGCGCGGGATGCTCAGGTCTAGGCTGTCGACTGCGGGCTTGCCGCCGAAGAACTTCACAAGGCCGGTGATTTCGAGGGCGGCGGTGCTGGTTGTGTTCATCTGATGTGCTTCCGAAGGGATCATCAAGCTGCGCGGCACTATATCGGCGAGTACGCGGCCCGCCGCTTGAAGAGCCTCCTCAGGCCTTGTGCGTGGCGGCTTCCTGATCGCGGCGCCCTGCCGTCAGCCACAGCAGCAGTGCGCAGACAACGCCCAGCACGCTGCAGATGCCGAAGAACAGCATCATGGAGTCATAGCCCGCCGGATTCTGTGCGCTGGCGCCAGCGCGACTGTTCAGCCAGCCGGCCAGCATATTGGCGCCGCCAATGCCGGCGTTCTGCACCACCCACATCAGGCCGATGGCCGTGCCGAAACGGTTGGGCCTGACCAGCTTGCTGCACAGCGGCCACATCACGGCCGGCACCAACGAGAAGCTGACGCCGATCAGGAGGGTGGACCACCACAGGCTCCACTGCGTCAGCGCCATCACGGCCATCGCTATCGGCAGCAGCAGCGCGCCGAAGGCCAGGAAGGGTGCGTAGCGGCCCACGCGGTCGCACAGCCAGCCAAAGGCCGGCGTGGCAAACACCGCGGCCAGGAAGACATAGCTGTTCATCTCGCCCGCGGTGGCCAGGTCCAGGCCATGGGCATGCTGGAAATACTTGATCGAGAAGGTACTGCGGAAAGCCATCATCACCGAGTACCAGAGCACGCACAGGCCCAGCAGGTACCAGTAGGCCTTGCCGAAATGCAGCATGTCGCGCCAGGCAAAGCCCTCGTTTGCCTTGGCCGCGACGATGCCCTGCGCGGCCCGCTCGCGCGCTGGCGCGCGGTCGATCCACCAATAGACCAGGGCCACGGCGAACGAACTCGCCGCAAAGGCCGCCGCGATCATCAGCGGCGGCTGCCAACCCGCGGCATAGGAGCTGGCGAACCAGGTCGGCGACATGTCGGCCGAGAAGGAACCGAGGCGGCCGACGGACAAGGTCACGCCGATGGCAAAAGCCAGGTCACGCTTGCCGAAGTAGTCGGCCACCGCCACCACCGTGGCGATGCTGAAGGTCTCGGCGCCGATGCCGAACAGCAGGCGCCCGGCGGCCATGCTCGCGAAGTCCGGCCCGAAGGCAGTGAGCAGCGCACCGGCCAGGCACAGGGCGGCGGTCCAGAGCGTCATGCGGGCCGCGCCGAAGCGGTCCACCAGCACGCCGCCCACCAGGATCAGCACGATATTGGGCAGGTTGTAGATCGCGTTCAGCATCCCGATCTGCGTGTCGCTGAAGCCCCGCTGCTGCTGCAGCAAGTCGGCCACCGGGCCGACCGAGTCATAGACGTAGTAGTTGCCGTAGAGCGCGGCGGCCACCAGCAGGCACACCAACCAGGCGGTGGCGCGGCCGGAATTGTTGTCGGTCATGTCGGGGTCCTTGGGCTGCAGGCAGCCGGGCTTCAGAAGCGGCCGATTGTCCTGGCCCTGCAGATCGCCCGACATCGGGTTTGGCCCAACCTGCAGGCAGCCGAATCACAGAGAATCGCCGGCAAGAAGCTCACAAGAAACAGGAGACACCGTGTACCAGCACCTCAGCACCCCACGCCGCGCGCTGCGCCTGTCCCTGCTGGCCTCGGCCATCGTCGCGCTCGGCGCCTGCGCGAGTTCGTCCTTCATGCTGGACCGCAACGCCAAGGCACCCAGGCTCGACGGCTTCGGCACCATCGCGATGAAATCGGGCAGCAGCGTGCCTGCGGCAGATGAGCTGTTCGCCCAGGGCATGGCCCAGGCCTATGGCTTCAATGAGGCGGAAGCGGTGCGCGCCTTCAAGGCCGCGCTGGCGCTGGACCCGGCATGCGCGATGTGCGCCTGGGGCGTGGCCTGGCAGCTGGGCCCGAACATCAACAACAGCCAGCGCGGCGACCTGCGCGAAGCGCTGAACTACGTGGACTACGCGCTCAAGCACAGCAGCACCTCCACGCCGCACGACCGCGCCTTGATCGAATCGCTAGCGCTGCGCTATGCCCACGGCAGCGAAGCGAAGAACATCGCACCGATCCAGGCCGAGATCTGTGGCACCGGCAGCAAGGGCGGCCAGGGCGGTGAGAAGGCCCACCCGCTGGACGTCGCCTACGCGGAACGCATGCGTGACCTGGCGGCGCGCTTCCCGGACGACCCGGACCTGATGAGCTTCTATGCCGAGGCCGAGATGATCGCCACGCACGACGACTGGTGGGACCGCCAGACCGGCAAGCCGGGCGGCCGCATGGGCGAGGTGGCCGACAAGCTGGAGGCCGCGCTCGTCAAGCATCCCAAGCACACCGGCCTCAACCATTACATGATCCATTCGGTCGACGCCTTGCAGGTGGCCTCGCGGGCCGAAGCAGCGGCCGACCGGCTGGGCGCGCTCGCCCCAAAGTCTCCGCATCTCCTGCACATGCCGGCCCACACCTATGTGCAGCTCGGCCGCTATGCGGATGCCACCCGCGTCAACCAGCAGGCGCTGGCAGCGGACGAAACCATGATGGCGAACCTGAAGGCGCAGGGCTTCAGCGTCAGCAAGGACTGGCGCGGCCACAACGGCCATTTCCAGTGGTACGGCGCGCTGATGGAAGGCCGCAGCGAGCTGGCACTGGGCACGGCCCGCAAGGCTGCCGAGCTGGCCAAGGGCGACCATGAATACGCCGAATACCTGCGCAGCATGCCTTCGCTGACGCTCTTGCGCCTGCAACGCTGGGACGAGCTGATCAAGGAGCCGATGCCCACCGGCGGCCGTGGCATGGCCAGCGTGCTGGGCGAGATGGCGCATGGCATCGCCCTGGCCCGCAGCGGCCGCAGCGATGAAGCCAAGGCAGCGCTCGCCAGGCTCGACGCCAGTGCCGAAGCGCTGACCAAGAAGCACACCGGCAGCGACTACATCCCCAAGATGATCCGCAGCATCGCCGGCACCGCCCGGGCGCAGCTGCGCGCCGAGCTGGCATTGGCCGACAAGCGGCCGGACGAGGCCCTCGCCAGGCAGACCGAGGCCGTCAAGGCCGCCTTCGACGCCGACGGCACCGAGCCGCCGATGCTCGCTGCCGGGACGCGCCTGTCGCTGGGTCAGATGCAACTCAAGCTGCAACGCTTTGCCGAGGCCGAGCAGAGCTTCCGCGCCGACCTGGTCGAGCATCCCAAGAGTGGCTGGGCGCTGCAAGGCCTCGTGCAGGCGCTGAAGGCGCAAGGCAAGCCGGTCGATGGCGTGCAGGCCGAATTGCAGAAGAGCTGGGCGCTGGCCGATGCGGCGCTGAAGACCACGCGCTGAAGTACAGGCTTCCGGAAAGACACCATGCTCAAGCAGCTCCTTCATCGTTCGCTGGCCCTCGCGCTGGCGCTCTCCGGCGCTGCGGCCATGGCCGCACCGGACTTCAACGTCACCCTGCCCGCCAGCTACAGCGGCGGCGCGCAGGATGGCCGCCTGCTGCTGATACTCGCGCCGGCCGAGCAGGCACCCGGTCGGGAGCCACGCGACATGGTGAACTGGGATGGCGATGCCATTCCCTTCTTCGGCATCGACGTGAACGGCTGGAAGCCCGGCCAGGTGCAGAAGTTCGATGCCAGGGCCTTGGGCTTCCCGGTGCGCTCGCTGGCAACGCTGCCAGCCGGCAAGTACCGGGTGCAGGCGCTCCTGAACCGCTACGAGACCTATCGGATGGGCGACGGCCGCGTGCTCAAGCTCGCGCCCGACCGTGGCGAAGGCCAGCATTGGCAGTCCAAGCCTGGCAACCTGTATTCCAAGCCGCAGCTGCTGGACATCAGCGCCGCGCCCGGCGGCACGGTGCAGATCGCCTTGACCGAGCAGATCCCCGAGATCGCGCCCTTTGTCGACACGCCCTACGTCAAGCGCATCAGCATCCGCAGCGAACGGCTCTCGAAGTTCTGGGGCCGCGACGTCTTCCTTGGCGCCTTCGTCACGCTGCCCTGGGGCTTCAACGAGCATCCAGATGCCCGCTATCCGCTGGTCATCAACCATGGTCACTTTCCCAGCGCCCCAAGCGCCTGGCGTGAAACGCCGCCGGACCCGGGCTTGTTGCCGGTCCACAGCAAGCGTTTCAATCTGGAGGGCTACAACCGCGTCGAGCAGCAGCTCGCCTGGGAGAACTTCCAGGCCTGGACAAGCCCGGGCTTCCCGCGCGTGCTGATGGTCGAGATCCAGCATCCGACGCCGTTCTACGACGACTCCTATGCGGTGAACTCGGCCAACAACGGCCCCTATGGCGACGCCATCCAGTACGAGCTGCTGCCCGAGATCGAGAAACGCTTCCGCGGCCTCGGCCAGGGCTGGGCGCGCTTCATGTTCGGCGGCAGCACCGGCGGCTGGGAGGCCATGGCGGTGCAGATGTTCTATCCGGACGAGTACAACGGCGCCTGGGCGGCCTGCCCCGACCCGATCGATTTCAGCCACTACATGACGGTGGACCTCTACAAGGACAGGAACGCCTACTTCCAGCCCAACCGGTTCAAGCGCACGCCGCGCCCGGCGCACCGCAACTGGCTGGGCCATGTGGACACCACGATGGAGGACACCGGACTGTGGGAGCTGACGCTGGGCACCAAGGGCCGCTCGGGCGACCAGCTCGACGTGTGGGAAAGCGTGTATTCACCCGTCGGTCCGGACGGCTATCCGCGCCGCGTCTGGGACCGACTGACCGGCGAGATCGACCCGGTGACGGTGGCGTACTGGAAAGAGAACTACGACCTCGCCCACATCCTCAAGCGCGACTGGGCAAAGCTCGGCCCGAAGCTGCGCGGCAAGCTGCGCATCTATGTCGGCGACATGGACAACTACTACCTGAACAACGCGGTCTACGGCGTCGAGAAGTTCCTGCGCCAGGCCAATCCGCCCTCTGACGCGGTCGTGGACTACGGCGACCGCGCCGAGCATTGCTGGAACGGCGACCACATGCGGCCCAACGCCTATTCGCGGCTGCGCTATGCGCAGATGGTCCTGCCCTGGACGGTGGAGCGCATGCTGATGACGGCACCGGCCGGTGCGGATTTGAAGAGCTGGCGGTATTGAGCGGCTTTCAGCTCACCTGAACTGCAGGCGCCCCAGCGCGCCGGCAGCGCCGCTGGCCCAGGCCTTCTGCTGGCCCGGCGCGAAGCTCAGGGCATCAAAGCCTGGCATGCCGGCCGGCAGCGGCAGCGGGTGCCAGGTCTTGCCATCGTCGTCCGAGCGGTCCGCGCCCTGCGGACCCACGGCGATCAGCGAATGCTCAGTGCCGGGCAGGTACTTCACCGCTGAGCGGAACCCCGAGAGGCCTTGGCGATTGACCAGAGTCCAGCTATTGCCGCCGTCGCTGGTGATGGCCACGTTGTCTACCGCCGCCCGCTCCAGCTTGTAGTCGCCACCGACGATCACGCCATGCAGTGGGTCGCGGAAGGCAACCGAGAAGATGCCGGCTGACGGGCCAGCCGCCAGCGGCGTGTCAACCACCGCCCAGCTCTTGCCGCCGTCGGCCGTGTGCAGCACGCGGCTTCGGGTCGCTGAGTTGGTCACGATCCAGGCTTCGCTCTTGCCGGTTACAGCAATATTGGAACCGCTCGCCGAGAAGGCGCCCTCGCCCGGCAGCGCCGGCGGCAAGGCCGAGTCCGGCACCGACTGCCAGGTCTTGCCGCCGTTCTCGGTCTTTAGGATCTGGAACTTGCCGTCGACGGAGTCTCCGATCACCAGGCCATGCTCGGCGTCCCAGAAGCTCATCGCGTCCAGGAAGCCCTTGGGATCCTGGTTCGTGTGCTGCAGCGTCCAGGTGGCGCCGGCATCGAGGGTCTTGTAGATCCGCGAGGCTGCGCCGGGGCCGATGCTCAAGGCGTAGGCGGTGCGGGCATCGATGGCATCGATGTCGCGGAAGTCCAGCTTGTCGCTCGCGGCATCGCCCGGCGCCTTGAGCTTCTGCCAGCTCGCGCCGCCGTCCGAGGTTCGCAGGATCGTGTTCTCGGCACCGCTGGCCCAGGCCACGCTCTCGTTCACGGCGCTGATGCCGCGCAGCCGCGCGCCGACGCCGCTCGTCTGGCGGGTCCATTCGACTGTGGTGGTCGCGGTGCCGGCGAGTGCCGCAAAAGTGAACAGGAGGGTTGGGAACAGGAGCTGGCGTTTCATTGATTGGCGTCGGCGGTGGATGGCGCCATTGTGGGTGCAGCCGCTGCCCTGGCCTTGCTGCGCTCCACATCGCGCATCAACCGGGCCACCACCAGTCGCATCACATGGAAGCCGAGCTTGGGGTTCTGGTAGTAAAGCTTGGCCATGCCTTCGCTGGAGAGGCTGTAGAGCACGCAGTCGGTTTCACAGCGCAGACTCAGGGTGCGCTTGTGGTCCACCGTGAACAGGCCGATCTCACCGACCAGCGCGCCGGGCTCCAGCGGCTCGTCGATCTCGAGGAGCCGCAGGCGGCCGCTCTCCAGGTACAGCATCTCCTCGGCATGGTCGCCCTGGCTCCACAGCTGCTCGCCGGCCTTGGCGGTGCGCCGGCTCATGTGCGGCAGCAGCCATTCGGAGACCGGCGTGTCCTCCCTGGCGTTCTTGATCGAACGCACCAGGCGCTGGATCTGCAGCGTCTTCCTGATGTTGATCGGTATCAACGCCGCGTACAGGATCAGCGTCGGTATCGCAGCGCTCAGGAAGCCGTAGAACACCAGGCAGAGGCAGGCCACCAGCGCGACGACACGCAGCGGCAGCATGCTCTTCATCAGGTAGCTGGTCACCATCAGCGCCGCGCCGATGAAGCCGAAGACATAGGCGATCTGCAGGGTTGTGCTCATGGTTTCCGTCAAGCAAATCCTGCGCCGACTGTAGAGAAGCCGCGTGACAAAGCCAGCGTGCGAACCCTGAAGACCACCTGTTCAGGCGACGGCGAACACCTCGACCGCCTGCGTCTTGCCCTTCAGATGCACGGGTCCGAGCGACTCGATCTCGAATCCCGCGCCAAGCTGTTCGCGCGTTGCACCATCGATGAGCACCGAGCGCTGTGCCTCCTTGGTGCAGGCCTCCAGCCGCGCGGCCCGGTTCACCGTGTCGCCGACGCAGGTGTAGGTGGCGCGGTCCAGCGTGCCGGTATAGCCGGCGACCACCTCGCCGCTGGAAACGCCCACGCCGATGCGTATCTCGGGCCCGCCGGCCGCGCATTGGTCGGCGCTGAACTGCACGGCCATCTCCACCATCTCGAGCGCCGCCCGCACCGCGCATTTGGCATGGCCCTCCAGTGGCTGCGGTGCGCCGAAGATGGCCATCAGCCCATCGCCGATGATCTGGTTGACCACGCCACCCTGCGCGCCGATGGCGTCGAACATCAGCGTGTAATAGGTGTTCAGCAGCTCGATCACCTCCTGCGGCGGCAGCGATTCGCTCAGCGTGGTGAAGCCGCGGATGTCGCAGAACAGCACCGAGGCCGAGACCAGATGACCGCCCAGCGCAAAGCCCGAGCGCTGCACGTCCTGGGCCACGGCACTGGTGGCGAAGCGGCGCATCAGCTCGCGTTGCTGGTCGCGCAGCCGCTTCTTCTCGAAGCTGGCAGCAATCCGGGCGCGCAAGAGCACCGGGTTGACCGGCTTGTGCAGATAGTCCTCGGCACCGAGCTCGATGCAGCGCACCACATTGGCCAGGCCGTCGAGCCCGGAGGTGACGATCACCGGCAGCTCGCGCAGATCGGGGTCGGCCGTGAGTTGCTCCAGCACCTGAAAGCCGTTCATGCCCGGCATCTCGATGTCCAGCAGCAGGAGATCGAAGCGCTTGCCGCGCAGCGCAGCAAGTGCCTGCAGGCCATCTTCGGCCGTGTTCACGCTGTGGCCCAGCTGCTCCACCAGGCGGGCCAGCAGCAGGCGGTTGACCCGGTTGTCCTCGACCAGCAGGATCTGCGCCGGGTGGGCGCCGGTATCAGCCATGGCAGAGCTCCCGCAGGCGCGCAGCCGCCTGCTGGAACTGCTGTTCCAGCGCCGCCAACGCGCCCTCCTCCACCTGCGCCAGCTGGGACAGCTCAAGACTGCGCGCCTGCGCCGCAAAAGCCAGCGCGCCGAAGGTGCTGCCGTTGGACTTCAGGGAATGCGCGGCGCGGCGAAAGTTGTCTGCCTCACCCGCCGCGCGCGCACTGCGCATCTGGGCCAGCAACTGCGGCGCCTCGTCCAGAAAGGTATCGACCAGTTCGATGACGAAGTCGGCGCCCGTGTTGCCCTGCAACTCAGTGAACACCTCGGTGTCGATGATCTTGCTGTTCGTCATTTCAGTTGCTCCACCGCGCCACATGAAACCAGGTATTCCGGGCCGAGCGCCGGGCCGCCCCCGAGCCGGCCCACATGCGGTGCCGGCGGCTCGATGCCGACGGTACCGGCGCCCCCTCGGGGGGGCGACCAGGCGCGACCGCGTTCAGCGTGGCGTGCTTGGGCGAGGGGCTCACAATTCATTTCAGGACTCCCCGCGCATCTCGGTGCGCATCAAGGCAGAAACCAGGGCCTCGACGCGGATCGGCTTGGTCACATAGTCGTCCATGCCGGCGGCCAGGCACATCTCGCGGTCGCCCTGCATCGCATTGGCCGTCATCGCCACGATGCGCGGCCGCTCGCCGTTGCGCCAGCGGTCGTTGATGCGCCGGCTGGCTTCCAGGCCGTCCATCTCGGGCATCTGCACGTCCATCAGCACCAGGTCGTAGGGCTGGCGCGCCACGCATTCGATGGCTTCCAGGCCATTGCTCGCCACGTCGGCGCGATAGCCCATCTGCGAGAGCAGTCGCAAGGCGAGCTTCTGGTTCACCGCGTTGTCCTCGGCCAGCAGGATGCGCAGCGGGTGGCGCTCACCCAGCTGCGAATCGATCTGCGACTTGGCAACGTTGGCCGACGGCTTGGGCGTGGCCCGGTCCAGGGCCAGCATCGTCACCAAGGTGTCGTGCAGCTGGCTCTGGCGCAAGGGCTTGGCCAGGTAGGCACCGAACAGGCCTTCGGTGTCTCCGGCCTCGCGCCGGCCCAGTGAGCTGAACAGCACCAGTGGCAGATGCGGCGCGAGCGCGCGCAGGCGCCGCGCCAGCTCCAGCCCATCCATCTGCGGCATGTGCATGTCGAGCACGGCGAGCTCGAACTGCTCGCCACCGCGCACCCAGTCGAGCGCGGTCTCGGGCAACTCGGTGTCGCGCACCACCATGCCCCAGCGCTGCGCCTGCAAACTGAGGATGCGGCGGTTGGTGGCGTTGTCGTCGACCACCAGCATGCGATGGCCCAGCAGGTCGGGCTGGGCGCCGATGAAGTCGCGCCGGCCTTCACGCGGCAGCTCGGCCAGCGGCGCCTGGATCGTGAAGCAGAAGGTCGAGCCCTGGCCGGCGCCTGCGCTTTCCACCCACATCGTGCCGCCCATCAGCTCGGCGAGTCGCTTGCTGATCGCCAGGCCCAGGCCCGTGCCACCGTACTTGCGCGTGGTGGAGGCATCCGCCTGACTGAACTTCTGGAACAGGCGGCCCATGGCCTCCTTGCTCAGGCCGATGCCGGTGTCGCGCACGCTGAAGGTCAGCTGCACGCCAGCGCCTTGCAGCTCGGCCGACAGCGTCAGCACCACCTCGCCCGCCTCGGTGAACTTGACCGCGTTGGACAGCAGGTTCAGCAGGATCTGGCGCAGGCGCGTCACGTCGCCCGAGACGGCCGGCGGCACCTCGCCCTCGAACTGATAGGCCAGGTCGATGTGCTTCTCGGCCACACGGCTGCTGACGAGATCCAGCGCCGACTCCACACAGTCGCGCAGGTCGAAGGCCTGGGCCTCGATGTCCATGCGGCCGGCCTCGATCTTCGAGAAGTCGAGGATGTCGTTGATGATGCTCAGGAGCGCATCGCCCGAATCGCGGATGGTGGCGGCAAAGTCGCGCTGCTCTTCGTTCAGCGGCGTGTCGAGCAAGAGGCCGCTCATGCCGATGACAGCATTCATCGGCGTGCGGATCTCGTGGCTCATCGT
Organism: Roseateles microcysteis; assembly: GCF_036880965.1. Lineage (NCBI taxonomy): Bacteria > Pseudomonadati > Pseudomonadota > Betaproteobacteria > Burkholderiales > Sphaerotilaceae > Roseateles > Roseateles microcysteis. The sequence goes on from NZ_JBAJMV010000006.1 coordinate 206,150, forward strand.
GGCCAGGAAAGCACTCTTGGCCTCGTTCGCACCTTCGGCAGCGGCGCGTGCCTCCTGCGCATCGGCAAAAAGCCGGGCATTGCGCAGGGCCACGCCCACGTTGGCAGCGATGGTCGAGAGCAGGCGCTGATCGGCCTGGTCGAACACACCCTCGCGCTCGGTGTTTTGCACGCTGATCACGCCCTCGGCATGGCCTTCCACCATCACCGGCACACCGAGGTAGCTGCGCGTCTGCCGGCCCATGCGCACGGTGCCCAGCGCTTCGGTCTGGCGGTCGATGTCGGAGTTGATGATCAGCGCCTCGCCGTTTTCGATGATGCGGCTGGTCAGTCCCTCGCCCAGCGGCCGCGACTGGATCACGTCGCCGTACTGGTAGGGGAAGTTGATCATGCCGGTGTTGCGGTCCAGCAGGGCCACATAGGCCAGGTCGGCCTTGAAGAGCTGGCGGCTCTGCTCGCCCACCAGCTCGATCAGGGCCGCGAGGTCCAGCTTGCCGGCAAGCTGCTGCGAGACGGCATTGACCGTGTCCAGCTCGGCCGCCCGTTGCTGGCTCTCGGCGAACAGCTGGGCGTTTTTCATGGCCACCGAGGCTGCCATCGACAGCCCGGCCAGGAACTCCAGCTCATGGGCGCGGAAGGGCTGGCCGCCATTGCGCCAGACCACCATCGCGCCGCGCACCGCCTCGCCGGCCAGCAGCGGCGCGACCATCAGCCGCTCGTTCTCTTCCCTGTCGGTGCCGGCGATCTGCACCGCGCGTGCATCGGCATTGGCATCGTTGACGAACTCGGCCTGGCCGCGCTCGATCACGCTGCCGATGATGCCCACGCCCGGCTCGACCCGCATCTCCAGGATCTGTTCCGCCACCTCGCCCTGGGCGGCAATGGCACGGTAGCGGGCGGTTTCGCCGTCGTCCTCTGGCAGGAAGACAGCGCTGTAGTCGCCACCCAGAAGCTCTCTTGCGTGGCGCGAGATGCGGTCCATCAGCACGGCCAGGTCCAGTGTCGAAGAAATGTCGCGCCCCACCTCGGCCAGGGCGGCGCTCTCGCGCGTGCGGCGCTGGTTGTCGGCGAACAGCCGCGCCGTCTCCAGGGCCAGGCTCATGCTGGTCGACAGCGTCTGCAGCAGCCGAACCTCGGCTTCCGAGAATGCGTTCTCTCGGTCCAGGTTCTGCAGCGAGATCACGCCGATCACGCGGCCGCCCTGGATCATCGGCACCCACAGCGAGGACTTCGGCGCCTCGCCGACGATGGAAGCCGGCTGGCCGTAGGCCTTCAGGGCCTTGGTCATTCCGGTGTTGATCACCAGCGTCTGGCCCGTGTCCAGCACATGCTTGCGGAAGCCGACGACGCCCAGCGAAGCGGGCACCACCATGCGCTGGCCGCGCTCGATCATGTAGGGATGGTGCAACTCGCCGGTCTGCGAATCCATCAGCGAGATCACCACCACCTGGGCATCGAAGATCTCGCGGATCTTGTCCCCTATCAGGTCGTGGATGCCCTGCACGTCCATCTTGGCCACGAGGCCGGCCTGCACGCTGTTGATGATGGCCAGCTCACTGTTGCGCTGTTCTGTCTCGCTCAGGAGGCGCTGGGTCTCGGCGAACAGTCGCGCGCTCTCCAGCGCCAGGCTCATGCTGTTGGCCAGGGTCTGCAAGAGGCGCAGGTCGCCATCGCCGAAGGCATTCTCACGGTCCAGGTTCTGCAAGGAGATCACGCCGATCGCCTGGCCGGCTTTGAGCATGGGCACCCACAGCGACGAGCGCGGCTCTTCGCCCGCAATCGCCTTGGGGTTGCCGTACTGCAGGTCGATGGCGTCGGCATGGGCCGGAATCAGGAGCGGCTCGCCCGCCGCGATCACGTAGCGCCGGAACCCGATCAGCGGCGTCGGATCGACCTCGAAGCGCTGGCCGCGCTCGATCACGTAGGCGTGGTGCAGCAACTGCTCCTGCTCCTCGTACAGCGCGATGTCCACGACCTGCGCATCGAAGATCTCGCGGATCTTGTCGCCGATCAGGTCATAGATGCCCTGCATGTCCAGTTTGGCCACCAGGCCCGACTGCACGCTGTTGAGGATGGCCAGCTCGGAGTTGCGCTGCTCGGTCTCGGCCAACAGCCGCTGAGTCTGGTCGAACAGGCGGGCGTTCTCCAGCGCCACGCTCATGCTGTTGGACAGCGTCTGCAGGAGCCGCACATCGGCCTCGCTGAAGGCATGCTCGCGGTCCAGGTTCTGCAGCGAGATCACGCCGAGGGCCTTGCCCGACTGGATCATCGGCGCATAGACGGCCGACTTCGGGCTTTCGCCGGCCAGCACCATCGGGTTGCCGTAGCGCTCGCAGGCGCCCACCATGTCCTCGTTGACCAGCAGGCATTCGCAGGTCTCCATCACGTGGCGGCGGAAGCCCACGATCTCGGGGAATGGCGCCAGCTTGAGCCGCTTGCCACGCTCGATCGCATAGGGGTGGTGCAGGCCACCCGTCTGCGGGTCCAGCAGCGAGATCACCACCACCTTGGCGTCAAAGATCTCGCGAATCTTGTCGCCCACCAGATCGTGGATGCCCTGCATGTCCATCTTGGCCACCAGGCCCGACTGCACGCTGTTGATGATGGCCAGCTCGGAGTTGCGCTGCTCGGTCTCGGCCAGCAGGCGCTGGCTCTGGTCGAACAGGCGTGCGTTCTCCAGCGCCACGCTCATGCTGTTGGAGAAGGTCTCCAGCAGTCGCTGGTCCGACTCCGTGAAGGCATGCTCGCGGTCCATGTTCTGCAGTGAGATCACGCCGACCGCGCGGCCGCCCTGCATCATGGGCACCCACAGCGTGGACTTGGGCACGTCGCCGATGATGGCCTTCGGGGCGTCGTATTTCTCGAAGGCCGAGGCCATGTCCTCCTTGAGGAGCAGGCTGCGGCCTGTGGCCAGCACGTGGCGGCGGAAGCCGATCACGGGGATGTCAGCGACCACCTGGCGCTCACCCCGCTCGATGGAATAGACGATGTGCAGCGACTCGCCGCTCGGGTCCAGCAAGGTGATGTTGACCGCTTGGGCATCGAAGATGTCGCGGATCTTGTCGCCCACCAGTTCGTAGATGCCCTGCATGTCCAGCTTGGCCACGAGGCCGGCCTGCACGCTGTTGATGATGGCGAGCTCCGAGTTGCGCTGCTCGGTCTCGGCCAGCAGGCGCTGGCTCTGGTCGAACAGCCGCGCGTTCTCGAGCGCCACGCCCATGCTGTTGGACAGCGTTTCCAGCAGGCGCACGTCGGCATCGCCGAAAGCATGCTCGCGGTCCACGTTCTGCAGCGAGATCACGCCGATCACGCGGGCGCCGGCTGACATGGGAACGAACACGGCGGACTTGGGCATCTCGCCGGCCAGCCGCACCGGGTTGCCGAAGCGACGTGCCGCCTCCAGCGAGTTCTCCAGGATCACCAGGCTTCGGCCGGACTCCACCACATGCTTGCGAAAGCCGACCAGCGGCGTGGGCGGAAGGTGCTGGCGTTCGCCACGTTCGATCAGGTAGCGGTGCTGGACCTGGCGCTCTATCGTGTCCACCGTGGCAATGCTGACGATCTGGGCATCGAAGATGTCGCGGATCTTTTCGCCGATCAGCTCGTAGATGCCCTCGATGTCCAGCTTGGCCGCGAGGCCAGCCTGCACGCTGTTGATGATGGCCAGCTCGGAATTGCGCTGCTCGGTCTCGGCCAGCAGGTGCTGGGTCTGGTCGAACAATCGGGCGCTCTGCAGCGCCGCGCTCATCGCGCCGGCCACGGTCTGCAGGAGCCGCACATCGGAATCGCTGAAGGCGTTCTCGCGCTGCATGTCGACCAGCACGATCAGGCCCAGTACCTCGCTGCCGGACTGCAAGGGCATGTAGACGCCCGACTTCTCCATCTGCGTGCCCGGCAGCAGGGCGCTGCCATAGGCCCGGATCGCGGCGGCCGAATCCCTGTTGATCACCACGGCCTGACGGGTGCGAATCACATGGGCATTGATGCCGCTGTCGCGCAGCGGCCGCGCCGCCATCGGAATGCGCTGGCCATGCTCGTAGAGAAAGGGGTAGTGCATCAGCCCGGCCTGGCGGTCGACGATGCGGATCGCCACGTCGGCATGCTGGAAAATCTCGCGCAGCTTGTCGCCAACAGCGTCGTAGATGCCCTGCATGTCCAGCTTGGCGGCCAGGGCCTGCTGCACGCTGTTGACCACGGCCAGCTCGGCGGCGCGCTGCTCGCTTTCGCGAAACAGGCGCTGGGTTTCGTCGAACAGCCGCGCGTTCTGCAGCGCCGCACCCATGGCACCGGCCATGGTCTGCAAGAGGCGCACATCGGCCTGCGAAAAGGCATGCTCGCGTTCGCAGTCGAACAGGCTCAGGAGACCACGTGCCTGGCCGCCCCATTGCAAGGGCACCCAGACGGCCGACTTCTCATCCGAGCTGGTGCCGGGCAGCGCCGGCGCGCCGAGCCGGCGGCAGGCCTCGTCGAAGTTCTCGTTGATCAGGAGCGGCTGGCCGGTGTTGACCACATGGGCCGTGATGCCATGCAGCGGCTGCGGCTCGATGCGCACGCGCTCGCCCTTCTCGACCAGGTAGGGGAACTCGACCTTGCCGGTGGCCGGGTTGATGATGCGGATGTTGACGTCGCGGCCCGAGAAGATCTCGCGCACCTTGTCGCCCACCGCATCGTAGATGCCCTGCATGCTCAGCTCGGCGGCCAGCGCCTGCTGCACGCTGTTGACCACGGCCAGCTCGGCCGCACGCTGCTCGCTCTCGTGGTAGAGGCGCTGGGTCTCGGCCATCAGGCCGGCGTTGTGAAGGGCCGCGCCCATGCTGTTGGCCAGGGTCTGCAGCACGTGCAGGTCGGCCTCGCTGAATGCGTCCTCGCGATCCAGGTTCTGCAGCGAGAGCACGCCGATGCGCTGGTTGCCCACGGTCATCGGCACGAACAGCACCGAGCGCGGCATCTCGCCGACCAGGACCGGATTGCCGAAGCGTTTGGCAGCCGCCAGCGCGTCCCGGTTTATCAGCAAGGGCTGGCCCGTTTCCAGCACATGCTTGCGAAAGCCGTAGGGTGGACGCGGCGCCGATGGCGTCAGCCGCCGGCCGCGCTCGCGCAGGTATTTGCTGGCCAGCAGGCCGGTGGTCGGCTCGATCAAGGCGAAGCTGACCACCTGGGCGTCGAAGATCTTGTGCACCGTGTCGCCGACCAGCTCGTAAATCTGATCGATGCTCAGTTCGGCCGCCAGCGCCTGTTGCACGCTGCCGATCACCGCCAGCTCGGCCGCTCGCTGGCCGGACTCGGTCTGCGCCTGCTCGGTGACTCGGGCCCGCAGCAAGGCCTCGCTGGCGCCTTCGGCAAAACGCGTCAGCAAGGCCAGGTCGTCCTTCTCATAGCGGCCGATGCGGCCCTCGAGGTCGGCATACAGCAGGCCGATCAGTTCACTGCCCTGCTGCATGGGTACCAGCAGACAGCTGCGCTGCTCGCGCGGCGAGACGCCCTCGGGCCCGTGGCGCAGCCGGGGCTTCTTGGTGCGCAGCCCCTCGTCGATCCAGGCGCTGATGGCCTGCTGCAGCGCCGTCGTGCGCTCGCCGCGCGGCGCGCGACCGGCCGCCAGCTGCAGGCCGTCGTCGCCCATCAACAGCACCAGGCTGCGGCGCGGCGCCAGCAGGCCCTGCATGGCCTCGTCGATCAGGCCCGGCAGTTCTGCTGGCGAGCCAGCCCGGTACAGGTTCAAAAGGGCCTGCAGCAATTCCTGTTCAGTTGCCATCGCGCATCTCCCCCCGCCAGCGGGTCTGCTCCAGCGCCTGCACCAGGGCCTCGACCCGGATCGGCTTGGTGATGTAGTCGTCCATGCCGGCGGCCAGGCATTCCTCGCGGTCGCCCTGCATCGCATTGGCCGTCATGGCCACGATGCGCGGCCGCTCGCCGTTGTGCCAGCGCGTGGTGATGCGCCGACTGGCTTCCAGGCCGTCCATTTCGGGCATCTGCACGTCCATCAGGATCAGGTCGTAGGCCTGGCGCTCGACGCTCTCCACCGCCTCCAGGCCATTGCCGGCCACGTCGGCCCGGTAGCCCATCTGCGAGAGCAGGCGCAGTGCCAGCTTCTGGTTCACGGCGTTGTCCTCGGCCAGCAGGATGCGCAGCGGATGGCGCGTGGCCAGCTGCGCATCAACGGCCGCGGGCCGCGGCTTGTCGGTGCGCGCCGGCAGGCGGTCCAGCGTCAGCAGGTTGACCAAGGTGTCGTGCAGCTGGCTCTGGCGCAAGGGCTTGGCCAGGTAGGCGATGAACAGGCCCTCGGTATCGCCCGCCTCGCGCCGCCCGAGCGAGCTGAACAGCACCAGGGGCAGCTTGGGTGAGTGCTGGCGCAGGCGCCGCGCCAGCATGAGGCCGTCCATGCCGGGCATGTGCATGTCGACGATGGCGAGGTCGAAGTTCTCGCCCCCAGCCACCCACGCCAGCGCCTCCTCGGGCAGGGCCGTGGCGCGCGGCTGCATGCCCCAGCGTTCGGTCTGCAGGCTGAGGATGCGGCGGTTGGTGCCGTTGTCGTCGACGATCAGAAGCCGGTGGTCCATCAGCCCCGGCTGCTGGCCCAGGAACTCGCGCCGCGCCTCGGCCGGCCGCTCGGCCACCGGCGCCGTGATGGTGAAGCGGAACACCGAGCCCCGGCCTGCCCCCGCGCTTTCCACCCACATGGTGCCGCCCATCAATTCGGCCAGCCGCTTGCTGATCGCCAGGCCGAGGCCGGTGCCGCCGTACTTGCGCGTGGTGGAGGTGTCGGCCTGGCTGAACTTCTGGAACAAGCGGCCCATCGCCTCTGGGCTCAGCCCGATACCCGTGTCGCGCACGGCAAAGGAGAGCGTGGCCGCCCTGCGCTCCAACGTGGCGCTGATGCCCAGCACCACCTCGCCGGCCTCGGTGAACTTGACTGCGTTGGACAGCAGGTTCAGGAGGATCTGGCGAAGCCGTGTCACATCGCCGCTGAGCGTCGCCGGCAGCTCACCTTCGAACACATAGGCCAGGTCCAGCTGTTTCTCGGCCGCGCGGCTGCTGACCAGGTCCAGCGCCGACTCCACGCAGTCGCGCAGGTCGAAGGGCTGGGCCTCGATGTCCATGCGGCCGGCTTCGATCTTCGAGAAGTCCAGGATGTCATTGATGATGGTGAGCAGCGAGTCGCCGCTGTCCCGGATGGTGGCGGCGTAGTCGCGCTGCTCCTCGCTCAAGGCCGTGTCCAGCAGCAGGCCGCTCATGCCGATGACCGCATTCATCGGCGTGCGGATCTCGTGGCTCATGGTCGCGAGGAAGGCACTCTTGGCCTCGTTCGCGCCCTCAGCCGCGGCCCGCGCCTCGCGCGCCTCGGCGAACAGCTGGGCGTTGCGTATGGCCACGCTGACACCGGCCGCCAGCGTGGCCAGCAGGCTCTGGTCGGCGGCGGTGAAGCGGCCCTTCTGCGTGGTGCTCTGCACGCTGATCACGCCGATGGCGCGGCCGTCGACGAAGACCGGCACGCCAAGGTATGAGGCCGTCTGCGCGCCCACCTGCGTGGCGCCTATGGCGTCGACCGCCTCGTCCACGTCTTCGTTGAGCAGGAGCGCCTGGCCGGTCTCGATGATCTTGCCGGTCAGGCCCTCGCCGGGCCGCAGCGGCGAGAGCTCGTCGCCATACGCATACGGGAAGCGGATCAGGCCGGCCGCCTCGTCCATCAGGGCCACGTAGACGATGTCGGCGCCAAAAGTCGCGCGCATCTGCTCACCCACGGTCTGGATCAACTCGCCCAGGTCGATCTTGCTCGACAGCGCCTTGCCCAGCGCGTTGACCGTGGCCAGCTCGTTGGCACGCTGCCGGGTCTGCTGGAACAGGCGCGCGCCTTCCAGCGCCACGCTCAAGCTGCCGGCCAACGTGGAAAGCAGGCGCAGGTCGCTGTTGCTGAAGGCGTTCTCGCGGTCCACATTGTCCAGGCCGATGATGGCGACCACGCGCCCGCCCTGCAGCACCGGCATGCGCAAGAGGCTCAGGCTGACCTCGGTACCGGGGATGATGGTGCGCTCTATACCCAGCGCCGCCAGCGTTTCACTCAGCTTCTCGTTGATCAGCAGAGGCTGCGGGTTGCGCAGCACATGCCAGAGCAGGGGCGAGATCTCGTCGTCAGGCACCTCGAGGCGCTGGCCGCGCTCCTGCATGTAGGCGAAGTGCCGAGTACCGGCCTCGGCATCGACCACGGCGATGCTGATGGCCTGGCTGTCGAAGAGCTGACGCAGCTTCTCGCCCACCAGCTCGAAGATGGCGCGCGCATCGAGCTTGTCGCCCAGGCCCTGCTGCACGTCGGCGATGACGGCCAGCTCGGCGGCCCGTTGCTCGGTCTCCTTCAGCAGGCGCTGGGTTTCGTCGAACAGGCGCGCGTTCTCCAGCGCCACACTCATGCTGTTGGCCAGGGTCTGCAGGAGCCGCACATCGGCCTCGCTGAAGGCATGCTCGCGGTCCAGGTTCTGCAGCGAGATCACGCCCTTGGCCTCGTTGCCCACAACCATGGGCACGAACAGGCTGGCCTTGGGAGCCTCGCCCTGGATCGCCAAGGCGTTGCCATAGCGGGTGGCGACCTCGATCATGTTCTCGTTGATCAGCAGCGGCTCGCGCGTCTGCATCACATGCCGACGGAAGCCGCTGACCACCATGGGCTCGTCCGGGAAGCGCTGGCCGCGTTCGATGATGTAGCGGAAGTGCAGCAGGCCGTCGGCCGCATTGAGCAGGCCGATGTCGACCACCTGGGCATCGAAGATGTCGCGGATCCTGTCGCCCACCAGATCGTAGATGGCCTGCATGTCCATCTTGGCCACGAGACCGGCCTGCACGCTGTTGATGATGGCGAGCTCGGCATTGCGCTGCTCGGTCTCGCGCAGGAGGCGCTGGGATTCATCGAACAGCTGCGCGTTCTCCAGCGCCAGGCCCATGGTGGCCGCCACGTTGGAGAGCAGGCGCACCTCGGTTTCGCCGAAGGCATTCTCACGCTCGTAGTTGTCCATCAGGATGGAACCGAGCACGCCGTTGCGGCCGATGATGGGCACGCAGACAAAGGACAGGCTCTGGTCGGTGCCAGGTATTGCCTGCAGGCCGGCGGCCACGATCTCGGCCAGGCTGTTGCAGACCAGGGGCTGGCGCGTGCGCTTCATCGTCTCGAAGCTGCCGCCCGGGTGCGGCGGCTCCGGCGGTACATGCAGGCGCCTGCCGTGTTCGTACTCGTAGAGGTAGTGGGTAAGGTTCTGGCGCGGGTCGTACCAGCGGATGCCGATCTCGCCGGTCTGCAGGAGCTCGCGCAGCTTGTCGCCGACCTGGTCGACGATGGCGAGAAAGCTCAGTTGCTCGGCGATGCCCTGCTGGATGCTGTTGATCACCGCCAGTTCGGCGGCCATGCGCGCCGACCGTGCCTGCACAGCCTGCAGCTGTGCCTCAAGCCCGGCCACCTGCGTGGTCGAGGCTGGATCGTCGGAAACGGCGTTCGTGTTCGATCCCGGCATGGACTAGACAACTGGGTTCGGTCGCAGCCAACGGGCCTGTCCAGCGTTTGGCTGCACAGGAACCGAGCGAGTCTATGCCTCGCTCCGGCGCTTGCCCACTTGGCGTAGACCCCTAGCACTTCTGGGGATGGCGGCGAGGCGTCAGTGGCCGTGGCGCACCGGGGCCCCGCCTCCCCAAGGGTGCTCGGCCTTCAGTCGAGGGGGCGTGCCACGCAATAGCGTGCCTTGCCGGCCCGCTTGGCAGCGTACATGGCATCGTCGGCCCGGCGCAGCAGGCTGTCCGGCGCCTCGCCCGGCGTGGCCAGCGCCACGCCGACGCTGGGCGTCACCACAGGCCGGCCGGCTGCCAGCAGATGCGGCTGGCTCAGGAATTCGAGGATGCGCTCGCACAGCCGGCCCACGTCGGCCTGGCTGCCCGCGTCTTCGACGATGACGGTGAACTCGTCGCCACCCAGGCGGAAGACCGCATCGACGGTGCGCACGCAGGCCTTCAGCCGCTCGGCCACGGCGCACAGCAGCTGGTCGCCGGCGGCGTGCCCCATCGTGTCGTTGACCTTCTTGAAGCCGTCCAGGTCGATGAACAGCAAGGCCAGCAGATGCTTGCTGCGGCCCGCCCGGGCCAGGGCTTCGGGCAGCCGCTCATCGAAACTGCGGCGGTTGGGCAGGCCGGTCAGGCTGTCCAGGCGCGCCATTTCATCGAGCTCGGCCTGGTGGCGCTTGAGCGCCGAGATGTCGCTGAACACGCGGGCATGGTGGGTGAGCTGACCCTCGCCGTCGTGGATGCGGTTGACGCTGAGCCAGATGTCCAGCACGCGGCCGTCCGAGCAGACCAGGCGCGATTCGCCGACCCAGCGCACCGCATCGCCGTCCGGCCCGCCGTCAAACAGCGGCAGGCCCGCAGCACTGACCGGGCGGCCCACCAAGGCGCCAATGTGATGGCCGGTCAGATGCCCGAATGCCGGGTTGCAATCGATGATCTGGTCTTGCGCGTCGCAAATCAGTACCGCGTCTGCCGTCTCGGCGAGCACGCGCGAGCCCAGGCGCAGCCGCTCGGCGCTGCCCCGCTTCTCGGTCACGTCTTCAGCCACGACCAGGAGGTGGTCGACCTGGCCGTCGTCGCCCATCACCGGCACCTTGAGGATGTCCAGGTACTGTCGGCCACCCGAACTCACGGCCAATTGGTCCGAGAAGCGACGCGGCCGGCGCTCGGCCAGCACCAACGCGACTTGGGCGTCAAAGCGAGCTGCGTCGGCCGGGTCGAAGAGCTCTTGCCCCGTGTGGCCCACCACCTGCTCGGCGGTCATGCCGAAGCAGCGCTCGGCCGCTCGGTTCCAGAACATGTAGCGGCCCATCGTGGCCGGCCTTGTGCTCTTGGCGTAGACGGCCAGCGGCAACACGTCCAGCAGGTTCTGCAGGAAGCGCCGCTGCTCGGCCTGGGCACGCTCCGTGTGGTAGCGCTCGCTGATGTCGCGGCTGAACAGGGCCACGCCATCGTCCAGCGGCACGATCTGGTGCTGCAGCCAGCGGTCGACCAGATGAGGCGAATGGCCCAGCCGCTCGCTGACCATGGTCTGGCCGCTGGCCATGGCCAGCTCGAACTCCTGCAGGATGCCGCTCTCGCGCGCCGCCGGCAGCAGCGCGCTGAACTGCTGGCCGATGGGTTCGCGCACGTTCAGCAACGCCGTGGCACGGGCATTGGCATCGATCACCAGCAGGTCAGTGAGCTGGCCGCGCGCATCGTGCTGCGCGCGCATCACCAGCACGGCATCGAGGCTGCCGTCCAGCGTCGCCCGCAAGCGTGCTTCGGCGGCGCGCAGGCGGTGGCGGCTGGCCTCGAGCCGGCGCGACTGCATGAACAGCAGCACCGCCGCGCCCAGCAGCAGGGCGGTCACGACCAGCGCGGTCAGCAGCACGCGCTGGCGATGTCGCTGGTAGTTGGCCAGTACGGATTCGGCGCGCAGGCCAACCAGGGCCACCGCCGGATAGCGCGGCAAGTCGGCAGTGGCAATGAATCGGCGCTGGCCGTCCAGCCGGCTTGCCAGCGGCTCCAGTTGCTCGCGAGAAGTGGCCAGTCGCTCGCGCATCTTGACCAGATCGACCAGTTCGCCGTGGCTGAACTTGTCTTCAAGAAAGCGCGCCCGGATCCGTCCATCCCGGCCCAGGAGGCTCAGCGCCGTGCCGCTGGCTTCATGGCGGACTTCGGGCGAGATCAGTTGCGGCAGGGCGATCAGGGCCGTGACGCAGCCCAGGAACTCACCGCTGGGCCCGTTCAACCGGCGGGTCAGTGGCAGCAGGGGCTGCTTGCCCGCGCCGCTGAGCACTTCGGTTTCGCCCAGGTCGACAGCGCCCGGCTCCAGCTTGCCGGCACGCCGGAAAAACGCGGTGGACTTGACCGAAGCCGGGACCTTGCCGCCCGACTCGATCACCAGGCCATTGGCGTCGGCCACCAGCCAGGCTTCCAGTCCCTCGGTGCCCAAGAGTTCAGCGGCCTGCGGCAGCGGGCGGCCCGTGCCAGTCGCTTCGTGCAGCCGGGTCAGGAGAGCCAGGCTCTGCGAAGCGCGGTCCAGCACCGCGCTGGTATGGGCAGCCAGCTTCTGCGCGCTGCGCTCGGCATCGGTGTGGATCTGCTCGACGTCGGCCTGGTATTCCAGTCGCAGCAGCAATTGCACGTTCAGCGCGACCAGCACCAGCAGCAGGCCCACTGCGATGGTGATGCGACCCAGTGACGAATTGAGCCGCTTGCGCCAGGAAGCAAGGTCGACGTGGAAGGGCATGAGGGCGGTAGGTCCGAGGGGCGGGGCTGGGGGTCGCTGAGTGTACGGGCGCCTCGCCGCTGGTTGGCGGCTGGACACCGGGCTATTCTTGCGCGATGGACGATCGCAACAAGCCCCTGCTGCAGGTGGCAATGACAGCCGAGGCACTGGCCTCGCAGGGGGACCGGGCCGGGTCGCTCGCCCAGGCCCGGGCGCTGCTGCCGCAGTTGTCTGGAGCCGGCGCCGCGCCGCTGGCCGAACGGCTCAGCGCCCTGGCGGAACGCTGTGGCGACTTCGAGCTGGCCCTGCGCTTCTACCAGGCCTTCCATCGCCTCGGGCGCGACGAGGCCGGCGTCGGCGGTCTCAGTGATCGCGCAGCTCTCGAGGCCCGCTGGCCCGCACTGGCGAGCGCTGGCAAGCCGCTCTGCGTCGCACTGCTGGAGGCCGACCAGGCCCTGAATAGCGAGACGCTGGAGCCGGCGCTGATGCAGATGGTGCAATTGCAGCGTGCCCAGTGCCGCGCTCACGATCTGACGCTCAGGCACGGACCGGACAGGCTGCTGCTGGTGCTGCTGGACATCGAGCTGGCCGCCGCCCGCAACGCCTGTGAACGCGTGCGCCGGGCCGTCAAGGCGCATGACTGGTCAGGCTTGAGCGCCACGGCGGGCGGCCTGAGCGTCAGCATCGGCCTGACCGCCTTGCGTGGTGGCGAAGCCCTGGACAAGCTGCTCGCCCGTGCCGAAGCGGGCCTGCAGGCGGCGCGCCGCGAGGGCCGCAACTGCGTGCGTGCTGGCCTGCTCGCCGACTAGGGTCCACCCTCCCCCTCGATGGATGAACCCGTCCAGGCAGGGCGGTGGCGAAGCAAGGGTTGCCGCCATGGTCGCGCTGTCGCGCCCTGCCTACCATGGCGTGAAGATTCCAACGGGAGGTCGCTCCGCGCGAGATGGCCATGCTGTCGCTCAGAACAAGAGGCTTCCGGCTGAGCCTGAGCCAGTGGATGCTCGTGATCTCGCTGCTCACGCTGCTGCCCTTCCTCGGCTTTGCGATCTATGCCGGCCAGCGCATGATCGGCGAGCGCAGCGCCGAGCGCGACCGCTATCTGCTCTCGGTCGCGCAAGACCGGGCTGCCGAAACCCAGATGGTGCTGCAGAAGGCACAGGCCATGCTGCGCGTGCTGACCGTCTCCAAGCCGGCCCAGCAAGGCGATGTCGCCGGCCTGCATGAGCTGGCTGTCGCCGCCCGGCCACTGCATCCTGACGCGGCCGACATCTGCCTGATCAACACCCAGGGCCAGGTCTTGTTCAGCACCGAGCAGGCCCTGGGCGGCGAGCTGCCCCTGCACCCGCAATCCGCGGATGCCCTCGAGCGGCTGCAAAAAGGCGAGATGGTGGTCTCGTCGCTCTATCTCAATGAGAGGCACAAGCAGCATGAGGTTGCGCTCTCGGTGCCGGTGCAGTTGGGTACCTTGGGCATGCACGAACTCAGGCTGGCGATACGCAGCCAGACACTGTCGGCACACCTGGCGCACACCGCCCTCAGCGGCGAACTGGGCACGGCCTTGATGGATGGCAATGGCCTGCTGCTGGCACGCAGCAGCGACGCGCAGCGCCTGGTCGGCCGGCAGGCATCCGAGAGTGTGCAGGCCCTGCTCAAGCGCCCCAACGGCAGCGTGGCGGATACCTTGGACATGCAGGGCCGCGAGATGCGCATGTCCCATGTGGCCGTGGCGGGCGCGCCGTGGCATGTGGTGTCCGGCGTGCCCCGCTCGCAACTGCAGGAGGCCGAGCGCCACACCCTGCTGCAGCTGGCACTGCTGGGCGCCGTCTGCATTGCCCTGAGCATCGCCTTCTCGCTGGCGCTGGGGCTGTACCTCGGCCGGCAGATGCGCAAGGTGGCTGCCTTTCACAGCACCAGCCCGGCCGATCTGGCCAGTGAATCGGCAAACTTCAATGTGCGCGAGCTGCATGTGGTGGCGCATGCGCTGGTCAATGCCGCCGAGAACGAACGCGCCGCCAGCGACCAGGCCGCCCGCGCCCAGCTTGACGGCCTGACCGGCCTGGCGCGGCGGCCGCTCTTCATCAGCAGCGGCCAGCGCATTGCCGCCGAAGCGCTGCGCCGCCGCCATTGCATGGCAGCGCTATATATCGACCTGGACGGCTTCAAGGCCCTGAACGACAGCCGCGGCCACGCGGCAGGCGATGCGGCCCTGGTGCGGGTGGCTGCCCTGATCAAGGACTGCATCCGCGGCGATGACTGCGCCGGCCGCCTGGGCGGGGACGAATTCGGCGTCTTCCTGAGTGCGCCGGCCTCGGCCTTGCGCCATATAGCGATGGCGGTGAGCTCACGGCTGGTCAGCCGCGTCGGCCAGTTGCCGGACGGCCTGGGCTGCAGCATCGGCATCGCGGTGGCCGAGCATCCGCCCTTCGAGATCGAGGCCTTGCTGGCAGACGCAGACGGCGCGATGTTCAAGGCCAAGAAGGCCGGCAAGAACCGCTGGAGTTTTTAAAGCGGATTGATCGACTTCTCGCGCCGGTAGTGCAGGTAGCCGACGCTGGCGCCAGTGCGCAGGCCAACGCCAAGGCGGATGGGCGCCAGAGTCACGCCCTTGGACCGCTGGTAGTTGATGCCGGCGCCACCCACGTAATAGAGGCTGCCTTCAACGCCCGGATAGCGGCGATAGATCGCCGCCACGTTCGGCAGCTTGTAGACCAGCGTGAAGACCTTGGCCGCATTGACGCCAGCGTCCAGGCCGATGGAGGGCCCGGCCCAGAAGACCTTGGCGGTGGCGCCATTCTTCATCTGCAGCGTGCCGTCGCCATAGCGCAGGCCGATGGTCAGCGCGGCGCTGGCTTCCTCGCCCTTGATGTAGCCATTCGGACGGCCCTGCTCCTTGAAAGCCTTCTCGATCACCTTGGCGATGCCGGCGGCACCGGTGCCAAAGAACTCCAGCGCGGCGGCGAGCACCGAGTCCTGGTCATAGGTCGAAGATTCGTCGTCCGCGGACCAGGCCGGTGTCACTGCGAGCGCGGGCACGGCGGCCAGCAATTGCAGGGCTTCGCGCCGGGTCGGGTGGGTGTTTGAACTTCGGGTGTCAGCAATCATGGTTTGTCGTCCCCTGCCGCATAGCGGCTCAAAAACATGTCAACGCAGTCGTCCAGCAGGCGCTCGCCATCGGGGCCGGCCAGCGGTGGCTGGCCCATGGTCAGCTGCGGCCAGAAGGCCAGCGACTTGAGCAGCCCCTGCAGCAAGGCCGAGCCGTATTGCGGATCGACCGGCAGCAAACGTCCATCTGCCTGCGCGGCGCTCAGCCAATCGGCCAGGCCCCGCTCCTTCTCGCCCAGGCGCTCGACCATGTGCCGCGCCCTCTCCGGACTGTGCATCATCTCGGCCACCGCGACCCGCACCAGGTCCAGGAAGCTTGTATCGCTCAGTAAATGCAGCTTGGCGGCCAGCAGCTCGCGCAATTGCTCCCTCAAGGGCCGTTCGGACGAATAGGCGCGCTCTGCCAGGGCGGTGCTGCGCTGGAACAGCAGGAGCAGGATCTCGGCGAACAGCTCGTCCTTGCTGGGGAAATGGTTGTAGACGGTGCGCTTGGAGACCTCGGCCGCTGCGGCAATGGCGTCCATGCTGGCGCGCTGGAAGCCGTGCTGGCGGAACTGGGCCACGGCCGCGGTCACGATGGCTTCGCGTTTGCGGTCGGTCAGGCGCTGGGGTTCGTCCTCGTTCGCTGCGTTCATGGGGAATCCTCGGAATTCGTCCAATACTACACCGCGGGGTTTACTTTTTTGGATTTAACACTACACTGTGCAGTGTACTTTTTAGATGTACCCATGAAGCGCCGCCTTCTCGTCGCCCTCCTGACCCTCCTGGTGATCGCCATGACCTTGCTGACCGTCTGCCAAGCCACCGCTCCCTCGTTCGCCGACCACAGCGGCTCGCCGCAGCAGGTCGAAGGGCGCTTTCGCAACGCCGCGCCGCGCCAGGCCATGGGCTGGCGCAAGACGCTCTCGGTGTTCTGGAAATTCATGGTCAACAAGCCCGCCGGCACCCGCCCCGATACGCCGGTGCCGGTGCAGGCGCTGACCCGCGCCGACCTGCTCGCCGCGCCGGACAGCAGCCTCTGGCGCCTGGGCCACTCGACCCTGCTCTTGAAGCTGGACGGCGAGTTCTGGCTGACCGACCCGGTGTTTGCCGAACGCGCCTCGCCAGTTCAGTTCATGGGTCCCAAGCGCTTTCATGCGCCGCCGATCAGCATCGAGGAACTGCCCCCGATCAAGGCCGTGATCCTCTCGCACGACCACTACGACCATCTGGACAAGGCCGCCGTGCTGGCCCTGGCCGGCAAGACCGGGCTGTTCCTCGCGCCCCTGGGTGTGGGCGACCGGCTGATCCATTGGGGCGTGGACAAGGCCCAGGTGCGCCAGCTGGACTGGTGGCAGGAAATCAGGGTTGGCCAGACCCGCTTCATCGCCGCGCCGGCCCAGCATTTCTCGGGCCGAGGCTTGAACGACGGCAACCGCACGCTGTGGGCGTCCTGGGTGATGCTGGGCCGCGAGAGCCGCGTTTTCTTCACCGGCGACACCGGCTACTTCAGCGGCTTCAAGGCCATCGGCGAGCGCTTCGGGCCGTTTGACCTGACCCTGGTGGAAACCGGCGCCTACAACGAGGACTGGGCCGACATCCACATGATGCCGGAGCAGAGCCTGCAGGCACATATCGACCTGCGCGGCCGGCACATGCTTCCCATCCACAACGGCACTTTCGACCTGTCGCTGCACGGCTGGACCGAGCCCTTCGAGCGGATCTCCAAGTTGGCTGCGGACCGCGGCGTGGCCTTGAGCACGCCGCAGATCGGCCAGCGCATCGACATCCAGGCACCGGCGGCCGGCCCGGCGTGGTGGCGCTCAAACCGGGGCTGAAATCGGTATTGAAACGGCGCTTCATGCGGGCTTTCCCGCAGCGAGCCCCAGGGCCAGACCGGCTTCGTCGCCCTGCAGCCGGCTTCGTCGCATGACAGACTGCCCCCTCTTGGGGCACGACACAATGCGCCCATGACTGCTTCCACCGCCTCGCTCCGCTTGAGCGCGCCGCCCAGCCCGGCCGCAGCGTTCCGGGACGTGGTGAACCTGCGCAGCAGCCTGACCGTGCTGGCGATCTGCTTCGTGCATGCGCTGTCCCGGATGTTCTCGATGAGCATCAACGAGTACAGCGCCCTGTGGAGTTGGCTGGCCAGCCTGACCGTGCTGACACGCCAGTCCCTGCTGGCGGGCTTCACGGTGCTGCTGCTGATTGCCGTTGCCGAGGCGCTGCTGGCGAAATGGCGCCTGCGCGGAGTGGCCCGGCTCCTGCTGCAAGGCGTGGCGGTCGCTGCGGGCGCTCTGGGCGGCACCTGGGTTCGCATGCTTGTGTATACCTGGGGCAAGGGCGAGCCGATGCAGGAGCTGGTGTTCAGCTGGTTCGTCTCGGCCTCGGGTCTGTGGTTTGTGCTGGGCTGCATCGGCTATGCCTTGCTGCTGCTTCAGCAGCGCGAGCGAGACACCCGGGCCGAGCTGCAACGCGTGCAGCGCGACCACGAGCAATTGCAGGCCCAGCAGCTCGAGGCCCAGGTCTCGGCGCTGAATGCCCAGATCGAGCCGCACTTTCTCTTCAACACCCTGGCCAATGTGAAGCGCCTGTTCGAGACCAGCCCTGAGCGCGGCCGCGACATGCTGCGCAGCCTGATCGCCTACCTGCGCGCAGCCCTGCCCAATATGCGCCGGCCCGATTCGACGCTGGGCCAGGAGCTCGACCTGGTGGGCAACTACCTGACCATCCTGCAGATGCGCATGGGCGAACGCCTGTCCTTCGGCATCGCCAGCGATGCCGACCTGAGCGACGCAAGGCTGCCGCCCATGGTGCTGCCCACGTTGGTGGAAAACGCGATCAAGCATGGCCTGGCGCCGCTGCCCGAGGGCGGCCGGATCGAGATCCAGGCCCGGCACGAAGGCGAAGACCGCCTGATCGTCGAAGTGCGCGACAACGGCCAGGGCTTCAGTGGCACCGGCGGCAGCGGCGTCGGCCTGGCCAACACGCGGGCCCGACTGGCCGCGCTGTTCGGCGATGAAGCAGTACTGGAGCTCGAGGCCGCCGAGCCGCGTGGCGTCGTCGCCCGGCTGCGCATGCCGATGCAGGGGGGCGCGGCATGATGCGGCAGCTGCTCAATGCCTGGCGCTCGCTGAGCAGTACCGAAGCGCTGCTGATCCTGGGTCTGAGTCTGATGTTCAGCGCCATCGACCTCAGCGACCTGCTTCGCTACGACGCCGGCCATCATTTCTGGGACGTGGTCACGCACCACCTGGTCACCTCGCTGGCGGCCGCCGCCGTGATCATGCTGTGCTGGCTGCCGGCCGACCGCTCCAGCCAGCACTCGCCGCAACGCCCCTGGCGCTTGGCCTTGGCCACCCTCCTGGGGTCGGTAATGGCAGCGCTGACGATCTGGGAGCTGACCTTGCATCTGCCCTGGCCCTCGCTCACCCATCTGGTCGTCGCCAAGGGGAAGAAGCCCATGCCCACAATGGACGCGATGCTGCTGATCTCGTTCACTCTGCAGGTGTTCCTGCCCGCGTCGCTGGTGGTGGCCGCAAGCGAGATGTTGCGCCGCCAGCGCCGCGCCACAGATGACCTGCAGCAGGTGCTGGCCGAGCAGGTGCAATTGCGCCGCCGTGCCATGGCCTCCCGCCTGGCCGCGTTGCAGGCCCAGGTCGAGCCTCAGCTGCTGTTCGACGCGCTGGTCGACATCGAACAGGCCTATGACCGGCAACAAGCCGATGCCGCACTGCGCATGGAACGGCTGATCCGCTACCTGCGCGTGGCACTGCCGCGCCTGCGCGAGACCGGCACCACGCTCGAAGCCGAGGCTGATCTGCTGGACAGCTATCTGGACGTGATGCGCGACCTGCAGCCCCGTGCGCCGCAGCTCGTGCGCCTGTGGCCTGATGGCCTGGGCCTGCACGCGCTGCCGCCGATGCTGCTCCTGCCGCTCCTGCAGCGGGCATTGCTGCGCGCAGGCAAGCATGCACCCAGCACTTGCAAGATCAGCGCACAGCGCCGCGACACAGGTCTGGTCATCACACTGGAGCTGGATGGCCCAGGCCTGTGCGGCGACGTGAACGAGCTGGCCGAACTGAACCAGCGTCTGACGCTGCTGGCGGGCACGCAGGCTCGCATGCTTTGCCGCAGCGACACTGCCAGCACGCTGTTCACGCTGGTACTGCCCTGACCGGAACAAGCACCATGCGAAGCCTGAGCCACCCCACCGCCGTCGTCGCCGAAGACGAAGAAACGCTGCGCCATGAGCTGATCGAACAGCTCGGCAAGCTCTGGCCCGAGCTGACCATCGTCGCCGAAGCGGCCGACGGCGTGCAGGCCTTGCGCATGCTGGACGAGTACCAGCCCGACCTGCTCTTCCTCGACATCGAGATGCCCGGTGCCACCGGCCTCGACGTGGCCCGCCAGGTCGCGGGCCGCAGCCATGTGGTCTTCGTGACCGCCTACGACCAGTACGCCGTGGCCGCTTTCGATCAAGGCGCCGTCGACTACCTGCTCAAGCCTCTGGTGCCGGCGCGCCTGTTCACCGCCATCAGCCGGCTCAAGCAGCGACTGCAGCAGGGCCAGGCACCGGCCGAGCTGGGCGGCGTGCTCGAGCAGCTGGGCAGCCGGCCCGGCGGCAGCCTGCGCGCGCCGCTGCGCTGGATCAATGCCACAGTCGGCCAGGCACTGAAGCTGATCACCGTGGACGAGGTGCTCTACTTCCAGTCGGACAACAAGTACACCCGCGTCGTCACCCGCGAAGGCGAGGCACTGATCCGCAAGCCCTTGAAGGAGCTGGTGGACGAGCTGGACGCGCAACAGTTCTGGCAGATCCACCGCTCGACCCTGGTCAACGCCATGGCCGTGGCGGCGGTGACGCGCGATTTCCGCGGCCGCATGCAGGTCAAGCTCAAGCACCGCGACGAAGCGCTGCTGGTGGCCGAGAGCTACGTGCACTTGTTCAAGCAGATGTGAGGGAGCACGCGCGATGAAGCATGCCAGCAGGGCCTTGCTGACGCTGACCTTGGTCAGCGGACTGGCCGCCGCCGAACCCGAGCCGCCGCCCAATCTGATTGCCATCGACACCAAGCTGGTCACCTCCGGCCAGCCTTCGGCCGCCTGGCTGGCCACGCTCGCGCAGCAAGGCTTCGAGGCCGTGATCTATCTGGCGCCGCCCACGGTCGGCGATGCGGTGCGCGAGGAGCCGCTGATCGTCGGCAAGCAAGGACTGATCTGGGCCAATCTACCGATCCGCTTCGACCGCCCCGCCGACGCCGACTACGAAGCCTTCGCCGCCTTGCTCAAGGGCCTGCGGAACAAGAAGGTGCTGGTGCATTGCCAGGTCAATATGCGTGCCTCGACGCTCACCTTCATCTACCGCGTGCTGGCCGAGAAGGCCGATCCTCAATTGGCCTGGGATGCCGTGTCGAAAGTATGGACGCCGCAAGGTCCCTGGAAGGCCTTGATGCTCGAGCGGCTGCGCAAGAGCGGCGTCAGCTTCGATCCTTTCTGATGCTTCACACGGCGACGAACGCCGGTCGGCGCGGGAGCGCCGCAGTTCAAGCCACAAAGCCGGCGCTTCATCGGCCTGCGCTGTTCTTGCGCAGGGCAGGCTCCTAGATTTGTCCTGCCGGCGTGTGGCAGAGCGCCGTGCATGGCCGGCCACTACTGCTGTTATTCATCGACAAGCACTCAGGGCGAAGAACAGGAGCTCACCATGACTTTGGACATCAGCCGGCGCGCCCGGCTTGCAATCGCCGTCGCCCTCGCAGGCCTGGCCACCGGCGCTCTCGCACAAGGCGCGGCCGACCTGCAACGGGTCGAGATCAATGCGCAAAAGGCTGCGGCGGCGCCACGCCTGGATGTACGCGCCAATTGCCCCGGCATCGACGTCGCCTTGCCGCTGGCGCTCGCCAATGTCTGGAAATACGGCCCGGCCACCGGCGTGGTCGACGTGCAGTTCGAGCTGCGCGGCGACGAGGTGCAGGTGCTCAGCACGCGGGGTGGTCCGCGCGACTATCACCCCTCGGTGCGCCGCGCGGTGCGCGGCCTCAATTGCGCCACGGCAGCGGCCGAGCCGCAGCGCTTTGCGTTCCAGATCGTGTTCCGCGATGAGCCTGCCGACCAGCGCTCATCCGGCCGCCAGACGGTGGCCCTGCTGCAGATCCAATGAGGCGCCGGCAGCTGTCGCACCGGTGACCAGCGGCGCGACAGCTTGCGGCTCACAATGGGCCCGAGCCGGCGAGAAGCCAGCGAGGAGCCCGCCGATGTCCAGCCGCACCCACTACCGTATCTGCCCCCTGTGTGAAGCCTGTTGCGGGCTCGAGATCCGCACCGAAGGGCCGCAGGTCGTGAGCATCCGCGGCGCCGAGCACGACGTCTTCAGCCGCGGCTTCATCTGCCCCAAGGGCGCTTCGCTGAAAGACCTGCACGAAGACCCCGACCGGCTGCGCACGCCGCTGATCAAGCGCGACGGGCAGTTCGTCGAGGCGACCTGGGATGAGGCTTTTGCCGAGATCGAACGCCGCCTGCTGCCTGTCTTGCGCGAGCATGGGCCCGACTCGGTCGCCGCCGTTGCCGGCAACCCGAGTGCCCACAAGATCAGCCTGCTCGCCTATTTCCCCAGGCTGGTGAAGGCGCTGGGCACGCGCAATATCTTCAGCGCCTCGACGCTGGACCAGATGCCCAAGCAGCTGAGCTCGGGCCTGATGTTCGGCCATTGGCTCTCCATCCCGGTGCCCGACATCGAGCGCTGCGACTGGCTCCTGATACTCGGTGCCAATCCCATGGTGTCCAACGGCAGCCTCTGGACCGTGCCCGACTACCGCGGCAAGGCCAAGGCCATGCGCGCGCGGGGCGGGCGCATCACGGTGATCGACCCGCGTCGCAATGAAACGGCAGCCGCGGCCGACGAGCATGTGTTCATCAAGCCGGGTGGCGATGTGTTCCTGCTGCTGGGCATGGTGAACACGCTTTTCTCCGAAGGCCTTGTCAGGCCGGGCCGCCTGGCCGAGCATCTGAACGGGCTGGAAGCACTGCGCGCCGCAGTTCAGGGCTTCACGCCCGAGAAGATGGCATCTGGCTGCGGCATCGCCGCGGACATTCAGCGACGCCTTGCCCGCGAACTGGCGGCGGCCAAGGCCGGCGCTGTCTATGGCCGCATCGGCACCTGCACACAGCGCCATGGCACGCTCAACAGCTGGCTGGTCGACGTGCTCAATGTCCTGAGTGGCCACCTCGATGCGCCTGGCGGCATGATGTTTCCGAAGGCCGCGGCCTTTGCGGCCAACACCGCCGGCAAGCCCGGCAGCGGCAAGGGCGTGAGCACGGGCCGGCGCCACAGCCGTGTCTCGGGTGCGCCCGAGGTGTTTGGCGAGTTTCCGATCACCTTGCTGGCCGAAGAAATCGAAAGCGCCGGAGAAGGCCAGGTGCGGGCCTTGATCAGCCTCGCCGCCAACCCTGTGCTGTCGGCGCCGAACGGCGCGCGGCTCTCGAGGGCGCTCGACCAGCTCGACTTCATGCTGAGCCTGGACATCTACCTGAACGAGACCAGCCGGCATGCCGACGTGATACTGCCGGGCCTGTCACCGCTGGAGGACATGCACTACGACATGGCCTTCCCGCAGCTGTCCTTCCGCAACCATGCGCGCTTCTCGGAGCCCGTGTTCGAACGCCCTGAAGGCCAGCCCGAGGAATGGGAAACGCTGCTGCGCCTGGCTGCCTTGGTCGAGGGCCGCGGCGTGAATGTCGATGTGAAGGCGCTGGACGACGCAGCCATCGCTGCTGACGTCAAACGCTTCGCTGGCGATCAGGCAGATGGCGTGATGCGCGCGCTCGGCGAGCAACGCGGTCCGGAACGGCTGATCGACCTCGCGCTGCGCAGTGGCCCCTACGGCGACCGCTTCGGTCTCAAGCCGGAAGGCATCAGCCTCGCCAAGATCAAGGCAGCGCCAGGTGGCATCGATCTCGGTGCCTTGCAGCCGCGCATCCCCGAACTTTTGCGCACGCCATCAGGCCGGATCGAGCTCGCGCCGCCATTGCTGCTCGACGAGCTGGCACAGCTCACCATGCCTGAAGCCAGCGATGGCCTGCTCTTGATAGGCCGGCGCGACATGCGCTCGGGCAACAGCTGGATGCACAACCTGCCGGTGCTTGCCAAAGGGCCGCAGCGCTGCACCTTGCTGATTCATCCGGACGAAGCCGCCAAGCGGCATCTCACTGACGGCACGATGGCCAGGCTCACGACCGCCACCGGCAGCATCGTCGTGCCGGTGAGCCTCTGCACCGACATGGGGCCGGGCGTGGTCAGCCTGCCGCACGGCTGGGGCCATGACCTGCCCGGCGCCCGCCTGCAACTGGCCGCACAGCGCCCCGGCGCCAACATGAACGAGCTGCTGGCCGAAGGCCTGCGCGACCCGCTGTCGGGCAATGCGGTACTTTCTGGCGTGCCGGTGGAGGTCTGTGCCATCTAGGGGCATTGCGGCTGTGGTACATTCGCGTCCATAGAACCACACGAGACCGTTTCTTCAAGGTCTTCACACTGCAGCCCCGCATGTTTTACGCGAGCGGCTCGCTTCAGTTTCAACTCCCCGTTTGACTGCTCTTGAGTGTTTCTGTCTCCGTACGCCGTTGTGGCCGCGGAGTGTTTATCTACATTTGTTTCAAGGAACACATCATGACGATCCAAACTGGCACCGTGAAATGGTTTGACGACGGCAAGGGCTTCGGCTTCATCACCCCCGCTGATGGCGGCAAGGACTTGTTCGCTCACCACAGCGAAATCAAGAACGGTGGCGGCTTCCGCACCCTGGCTGAAAACCAGCAAGTCGAGTTCGAAGTCAAGCAAGGCCCCAAGGGTCTGCAAGCTGCGAACATCAAGGGCCTGTAAATAGGCCTGGGTGGCGCGGGAGCGCCACCTGCCTTCACGGGCGAAAAAATCGGCAGCGTCCTGGTGACGCTGCCCCACCCGGCTCTCCTCTTTTGCCGGGCTTGCTGCGAATCTGAAAGCGCAGATCTACAAAAAGCAATACCGCGCCAAGACGGATATCCAGTTCCTTCTCAAGGCGCACACCTCAAGGAAAAACAATGCACAACAAGAGCATTGAGGTGGGGCGTTACCTTGTCTCACCGATGACCAAGCCTCTCACCGATGGTGGTTTCACCGCCGCGGTGTCGATCCGATCCGGCAACGGCCAAGCCAGCCACGACCGCGTCATGCGTTTCGTGCCGCGCTTCGAAAGCCCTCGCGCCGCCCTGCGATACGCAGTGCGCGAAGGCCAGGCCTGGGCCCTGGCCCACTGATCACGACGGATCTTTCTCTCCATAAAAATAAAGCGCCTGCTAAGAGGCGCTTTTTGCTTTTGGGCGTGTGTTTGCGAGGTCAGGGCTTGCCCGCCCCGCCACCCAGCGCCTTGTATAGCTGCACGCTGTTGAGCGCTCGTGCCAGTCGCACCTGCACCAGCGCCTGGCGAGCCGCGAAGCTGGCGCGCTGGGCATCGAGCAACTCGAAGCTGCTCGACGCGCCATTGGCAAAGCGCAGCTCCACCAGCTTCAGGCGCTGCTGCTCAGCTTCGGTCTGCTGGGTTTGCGCTTGCAGCTGGGCGTCCAGGGTCATGCTGCCCGCCAGGGCATCGGCCACCTCGCGGAAGGCGACCTGCACGGCCTTCTCGTACTGGGCCACGGCAATGCCTTGCGCCGCCCGGGCCGATGCCAGATTGGCCTGGTTCCGGCCGGCATCGAAGATCGGCATCAGCACCTGGCCGACAAAGCTCCAGGCGGTGTTGCTGAACAAGTCAGACAGCTGGCTGCTGGCCGTGCCGAGGCTGGTGGTCAACGCGATGCTCGGGAAGAAGGCAGCGCGAGCCGCACCGATATTGGCTTCGGCCGCGCGCAGTTGTGCTTCAGCCTGTAAGACATCCGGACGCAAGGCCAGCACCTCGGAAGGCACGCCAGCTGGCAGCGGAGACAGGCCCTTGAGCTCGCCCATCGCCGGCAGCGCAGCCGGCAAAGGCTGACCGACCAGCAGCACCAGCGCATTCTCGTCCTGCAGGCGCTGACGCTCGGCAGCCGCCAGAGCCACCTGGGCTGCGGCCAAGGCCGACTCGGACCCCGCCAACTCAAGAGCCGAAGCGGCACCCGCGTCGTACTTCTGGCGCATCAGGCGCAGGCTGTCGGCGCGCGTGGCCGCCGTGCTGCGGGCCAGCATCAGTTGCTCATCGTCGGCCTGCAGGGCCAGGTGCGTCGACGCCACAGCGGCAATCAGCGCGATCTGCGCAGCGCGAGCACCTTCAGCTGAAGCCAGGTAGCGCGCCGAGGCGGCATCGCTTTGGTTCTTCACCTTGCCGAACAGATCGAGCTCATAGGCATTGATCTGCAGGCCGGCCTGGTAGGCGCCAGTGATCGTGTCGTCCTTGCCCGGCGTGCGGCTGTTGACGAAGCCGGCCGAGATCGTCGGCCAGCGGTTGGCATCCGACACCCGGGCCAGCGCGCGCGCCTGCTCGACATTGAGCAGCGCCACGCGCAAGTCGCGGTTGTTCTTCAGTGCCAGCTCGATCAGCGCGGCCATGCGAGCGTCGGCCGAGTAGTAGGTCTGCCAGGCCAGCGCTTGCGCGGCGGTGCCGCTGCTGGCGGCAGGCAGCGGCCAGCTCTCGCCCACCGGAGCAGCCGGGCGCTGGTGATCAGGCGCCAGGTTCACGCAGCCGGCCAGGGCCAGGGCCGCGACCAGGGTCAGGATCTTTCTTGTTGTCATTTCAGTGCTCTCCCGGCTTGGCGTCGAGGTCATGCGCATACAGATGGCGTTGGCGTTCACTGCCCTTGAAGATGCGGCGCACCACCAGGAAGAAGACCGGCACGAAGATCACGGCCAGCACCGTCGCGGCGATCATGCCGGACAGTACGCCGGTGCCGATCGCACGCTGGCTCGCCGAGCCGGCGCCTGTGGCGAAGAACAGCGGCGTCACGCCAAGGATGAAGGCGACCGAGGTCATCACGATCGGGCGGAAGCGCAGGTGGCAAGCCTCCAGCGTTGCTTCGATCAGGCTCTTGCCCTGGGCCTGCAGGTCCTTGGCGAACTCGATGATCAGGATCGCGTTCTTGGACGACAAGCCGATGATGGTGATCAGGCCGACCTTCAGGTAGACGTCGTTGGGCATGTCGCGCAGCGTCACGCCAGCCAGCGCGCCGAGCAGGCCCAGCGGCACCACCAGCATCACCGACAGCGGGATCGCCCAGCTCTCGTAGAGCGCGGCCAGGCACAGGAACACGGCCAGCAGCGAGAACAGGAGCAGCACCATGGCCTGCGAACCCGACAGCTTTTCTTCACGCGACAGGCCGGTCCATTCGAAACCGATGCCCGCCGGCAGCTTGGCCACCATGGCTTCAATTTCGGCCATGGCCGCGCCGGTCGAGGCACCGTGGGCCGCATCGCCGGCCAGGCGCATCGCCGGGTAGCCGTTGTAGCGCACGGCCTGCATCTGACCGCTGATCCAGCGCGTGCTGGCGAAGCTTGAGAGCGGCACGCTCTTGCCCTGGTTGTTGGTCACGTTGAGCTTCAAGAGGTCCTGCGGCTGCATGCGGGCGGCCGCATCGGCCTGAACCACCACGCGCTGCAGACGGCCGGCATTCGGAAAGTCGTTCACGTACGACGAACCGAGCTGCGTCGAGATGACCGCGCCGATGTTGTCGTAGCTCACGCCCAGGGCGAAGGCCTTTTCGCGGTCGATGTCGATCTGCAGTTGCGGCGCGTCCTCCAGGCCGTCGGGGCGCATGCCGGTAATCAGCTTGCTCTGCGAAGCCATGCCCATCAGCTGGTTGCGTGCGTTCAGCAAGGCTTCGTGGCCGAGGCCGGCACGGTCCTGCAGGCGAAGCGCAAAGCCGGTGGCCGTGCCCAGTTCAGGAATCGGCGGGGGCGACAGCGGATAGATGAAGGCATCGCGCACCTGCATGAAGGCACCGAAGGCGCGGCCGGCCAGCGCGCTGGCGCTGTGCTCGGGGCCATGGCGCTCCTCCCAGGGCTTCAGGGGCACGAACACCAGGGCGGCGTTCTGGCCCTGGCCCGAGAACGAGAAGCCGATCACGCCGATGACGTTCTCCACTTCAGGCTGCTTGAGCATGAAGTCTTCGACGGCCTTGACGGCGGCCTCGGTGCGGTTGGTCGTCGCACCCGGCGGCAGTTGCACGTTGACGATCAGGTAGCCCTGGTCTTCATTCGGCAGGAAGGACGTGGGCATGCGCATGTAGAGGAAGCCCACGCCAGCGCAGATGGCAGCGTAGATGATCATCATGCGGCCGCTCTTCTTCAGCAGCTTGGCGACCCAGCCTTCGTAGCTCTTGGCCGTGCGCGAGAAGCCCCGGTTGAACCAGCCGAAGAAACCGGTCTTGGCATGCGCGTGGCCGGCCTCGACTTGCTTCAGGAGCGTGGCGCACAGCGCCGGCGTCAGCGTCAGCGCCATCAGCGCGGACAAGAGGATGGCCGAGACCATTGCCATCGAGAACTGGCGGTAGATATTGCCCACCGAGCCGGCGAAGAAGGCCATCGGCACGAACACCGAGACCAGCACCACGGTGATGCCGATGATGGCGCCCGAGATCTGGCCCATGGCCTTGACCGTGGCGTCGCGGGGGGAGAGTCCCTCCTCGCTCATGATGCGCTCGACGTTCTCCACCACCACGATGGCATCGTCCACCACGATACCGATCACCAGCACCATGCCAAACAAGGTCAGCACGTTGATCGAGAAGCCGGCAGCCAGCATCAGGGCAAAGGTGCCCAGCAAGGCGATCGGCACGACCAGGGTCGGAATCAGGGTGTAGCGCCAGTTCTGCAGGAACAGGAACATCACCAGGAACACCAGGATGATGGCCTCGATCAGGGTCTCGACCACTTGCGCGATCGAGACATTGACGAACTTGGACGAGTCGTAGGGCACGGCATAGACCACGCCTTCCGGGAAGTAGCGCTTGAGCTCGGCCATGCGCTCCTTCACGGCCGTGGCCGCTGCCAGCGCGTTGCCCGTGGGCGCCAATTGGATACCGATGCCGGTGGCCGGCTTGCCGTTCAGGCGCGAGTAGCTGCCATAGCCCTGGCCGCCCAGCTCGATGCGGGCGACGTCCTTCAGGCGGACGGTCGAGCCATCCGTGTTGGCACGCACCACGATGTTGGCGAACTGGTCGGCGTTCTCGAGCTGGCCCTTGATGACGACGGTGGCCGACATCGTCTGGCTGCTGATATTGGGCAGGTCGCCGATGGCACCCGCCGGCACCAGCGCGTTCTGCGCGCGGATCGCGGCATTGACCTCGGCCGGGCTCATGTTGAAGCTGAGCATCTTGGCCGGATCCAGCCAGATGCGCATGGCGCGCTCGGTACCGAAAAGCTGGGCCTGGCCGATACCGGGCAGGCGCTGGATTTCGGGAATGATGTTGCGCGAGGCGTAGTCGCCCAGTGCCACCGGGTCGAGCTTGCCGTCGGCGCTGGAGAGCGTCACGAACAGCAGGAAGTTGTTGCGCGCCTTGTCGACGCGGACACCCTGCTGTGTCACCGCTGCCGGCAGGCGCGGCGTGGCGCGGCCGAGGCGGTTCTGGATCTCGACCTGGGCCAGATCGATGTTGGTGCCCGGCTCGAAGGTCACGGTGATCGCACCGGTACCGTTGGCCTGGCTGACCGCCTCGAGATAGGCCAGGCCGGGCGCGCCATTGAGCTCCTGCTCGATGACGGAGATGACGCTTTCGTCCAGGGTCTTGGCCGAGGCGCCGGGATAGACGGTGGAGATCACCAGCGAAGGCGGCGCCACTGTCGGATATTGGGCCACCGGCAACTTGGTGATGGCGACGGCGCCGAACACCAGGATGAACAGGGCCAGCACCCAGGCAAAGACTGGGCGGTCGATGAAGAAACGTGCCATGACGATTCGATCCTTCGCGGCTTAGCGGCTGGCAGCAGTAGGTGCGGCGGGTGCAGCAGGTGCGGCGGGTGCAGCAGGCGCGGAGCCGGCAGGCGACCAAGGCACCGGCTTGACCGGTGCGCCGGGCACGAACATCTTCTGGAAGCCGTCGGCAATCACTTGCTCGCCCGGCTTCAGGCCATCGACCACCAGCCATTGGTTGCCCTGGGCGGCGCTGATCTTGACCTGGCGCGGCGTGGGCTTGCTGTCGGCACCCACCACCAGCACGGTGTCGCCGCTGGCGGCGCGGGTCACGGCCTGCTGTGGCAAGAGGATGCCGGCCGGCACTTCGGCTTGTGAGAGGCGCACGCGCACATACTGGCCGGGCAGGAGGCTGCCGTCGGCGTTCGGCACTTCGGCGCGCAGTTGCACCTGGCCGGAGCTGGCATCGACGCTCAGGTCGGTGAACAGGAGCTTGCCGGGCTTGGCCATCTCGGTGCCGTCGTCCAGCACCACGCGCACTTGCGTCGCGGTGGCGCCGGCACCGCGCACCGAGCCCTTGGCCATGGCGCGGCGCAGTTGCTGCACTTCATTCGCGGACTGGGTGAAGTTCACATAGACGGCCGAGGTCTGCTGGATCAGGGCCAGCTGCGTGGCTTCGGCAGCGCTGACCAACTGGCCTTCGCTCACCAGCGCGCGGCCGATGCGGCCGGAGATCGGTGCGGTGACGTGGGCGTAGTCCACGTTCAGCCGGGCGTTGGTCACGGCGGCCTTGGCGGCCGCGACGTCAGCTTCGGCAGCCTTGGCAGCGGCCACGCTCACCACATATTCCTGCTGGCTGATGGCACGCGCCTCGACCAGGGGCTTGTTGCGATCCGCTTGCGCCGCTGCCTGGTTCAGATTGGCTTGCGCCTTGGCCAGATTGGCTTGAGCGCTCTCAAGCGCGGCCTGATAGGGAGCGGCATCAATCTGGAACAGGGCCTGGCCGGCCTTGACCTCGGCACCTTCGGTGAACAGGCGCTTCAGGACCACGCCATTGACGCGGGCACGGACCTGGGCGGTACGGATCGCCTCGACCCGGCCGGGAAGCTCGGTCTGCAGCGCCACGGGCTGCAGGGCGGTGGTGACAACACCAACCGCCGGCGGCGGCATGCCGCCCGGACCACCCTGCGCCTGGGCATTGCCGCCACCGCAGCCGGTCAGGGCCGCGGCAACCGCGACGACCAGGGGCAGGAGATAGAGGGCCTGCGCGCGCAGGCTGAGGGCTTGTTGGGGAACGCTTCTGGCTTGCATGATGTTCTTGCTGTCCTGAGCTAGGGGCTTCTTGATGACGGTCACGATGACGACGGGCAGGCCTCGCCAGTTTCGACAAGGTCTTGATTCGGGTCTAGGGTTGGCCCGGAGTATATACATACATTCGCGTATGTATGTAAACCCCTTTAGAATGCAGGCCCATGGCACGGAAGACCAAACAGGAAGCGCAGGAAACGCGCGCCAGCATCCTCGATGCGGCGGAGCGCTTGTTCCATGCCCGCGGCGTGGCCAGCACCTCCTTGCAGCACATTGCCGAAGAGGCCCAGGTCACCCGTGGCGCCATCTACTGGCACTTCAAGGACAAGGCCGAGCTCTTCGAAGCCATGATGGACCGCGCCACCATGCCGCTGGAAGAAGGCATGCAGCCCTCGCTCGCCTTTCCGGGAGAAGCCGTGTTGAGCCTCGCCGAGCTGCGCTGGGGCCTGGTCAATGTGTTCTTCTCGGCGATGCACAACGAGCGCACGCGCCGGGTGTTCGAGATCGCCATGACCAAGGTCGAGTACAGCGGCGAGATGCAGGCCTTGCAGGAACGCAAGCTCAGCGCCCACCGCGACTGGCGCGCCCAGAATCGCAGCGCCTTCGAGCAGGCCATCGCGGCGGGGCAATTGCCAGCGGGCACCAACAGCGATGTCGCGGCCATTGCCCTGGTTGCCCTGGTCGACGGCCTGCTGCATCAATGGATTCTGGAGCCCGGCGCCTTCGACCTGGTGGCCGTGGGCCAGGCGTCGGTCGAGGGTTTCCTGACCAGCCTGGCCAAGCGAAGCGGCCCGTTGCTGCCTCCCTTGACAGCGGAAGAGACCGCCCGCCTGGGCCAGCAGGGCCTGTGCCGGCGCAGCGTCGCGTCGAATTAATCACTGGCTGTCCGGACGGCATTGACAGATCCTTGCCCGGGTTTGCCCGAGGTCAAGGACAATAGCGGGTTACGCGAAAGAAGCACGCCGTGTCCGCACATCCCGCCATCCAACCGCCCAAGCCCTCGAAAGCCCTGACCGCCTACCGCCCCTTCTGGGCCAAGCGCTTCGGGCCGGCGCCGTTCCTGCCCATGAGCCGGGCAGAAATGGAGCAACTCGGCTGGGACAGCTGCGACATCATCATCGTCACCGGCGATGCCTATGTGGACCATCCGAGCTTCGGCATGGCCGTGATCGGCCGCACGCTGGAGGCCCAGGGTTTCCGCGTCGGCATCATTGCCCAGCCCGACTGGCAGAGCGCCGAGCCCTTCAAGGCGCTGGGCAAGCCGAATCTGTTCTTCGGTGTCGCCGCCGGCAATATGGATTCGATGATCAACCGCTACACGGCGGACCGCAAGATCCGCAGCGACGACGCCTACACGCCCGGCGGCGAAGGCGGCAAGCGGCCGGATCGGGCGACGCTGGTCTACACGCAGCGCTGCAAGGAAGCTTACGCTTCCGTGCCCATCGTCATCGGCGGCATCGAAGCCTCACTGCGCCGCATCGCGCATTACGACTACTGGCAAGACAAGGTCCGCCGCTCCATCCTCGTGGACGCCAAGGCCGACCTGCTGGTCTACGGCAATGCCGAGCGCGCCATCATCGAGATCGCGCACCGCCTGGCTGCCCGCAAGCCCATCGAGAGCATCACCGATGTTCGCGGCACCGCCTTCATGCGCCGCACCGACGACGCGACCTCGCATGAATGGTTCCAGCTCGACTCGACGACGGTGGACACCCCGGGCCGCATCGACGACCTGATCAGCCCCTACCAGACCATCGAAGAGACGGCAGCCGACCAGGGCGCTTCCTGCTCGAAGAACGAGGCTGGCGACAACACCGGCACCCTGCCTGACGGCTCCAAGCCGATCACCATCCACCGCACCGGCAAGATCGCCCTGCCGCCGCGCGAAAAGACCGTGATCCGCCTGCCCGCGTACGAGCAGGTCAAGAGCGACCCGGTGCTCTACGCCCACGCCAACCGCGTGCTGCATCTCGAGACCAACCCCGGCAACGCCCGCGCGCTGGTACAGAAGCATGGCGACCGCGACCTCTGGATCAACCCGCCGCCGATCCCGCTCTCGACCGACGAGATGGACCACGTCTTCGACCTGCCCTACGCCCGCTCGCCACACCCGAGCTATGCGGACGAAGCCGGCAGCCATGAAGGCGCGACCAAGATCCCGGCCTGGGAAATGATCCGCTTCAGCGTGAACATCATGCGCGGCTGCTTTGGCGGCTGCACCTTCTGCTCGATCACCGAGCATGAAGGCCGCATCATCCAGAGCCGCAGCGAAGACTCCGTGATCCGCGAGATCGAGGAGATGCGCGACAAGGTCAAGGGCTTCACCGGCGTGGTCTCCGACCTCGGCGGCCCGACGGCCAACATGTACCGCATCGGCTGCAAGAGCCCGGAGATCGAGGCCGCCTGCCGCAAGCCGAGCTGTGTCTATCCGGGCATCTGCCCCAATCTCAACACCAACCACGATCCGCTGATCAAGATGTACCGCCGCGCGCGGGCCTTGAAGGGCGTCAAGAAGATCCTGATCGGCTCGGGCCTGCGCTACGACCTGGCGATCAAGAGCCCCGAGTACATCAAGGAGCTGGTCACCCACCACGTGGGCGGCTACCTGAAGATTGCGCCCGAGCACACCGAGGGCGGCCCACTCTCGAAGATGATGAAGCCGGGCATCGGCACCTACGACAAGTTCAAGCAGTTGTTCGAGCAGGCCAGCGAGGCCGCGGGCAAGAAGCAGTACCTGATTCCCTACTTCATCGCCGCACACCCAGGCACCTCGGACGAGGACATGATGAACCTGGCGATCTGGCTCAAGCGCAACGGCTTCCGCGCCGACCAGGTGCAGACCTTCTACCCGAGCCCCATGGCCACGGCCACGGCCATGTACCACTCGAACAAGAACCCCTTGAGGAAAGTCACACGCGACAGCGAGACCGTGGACATCGTCCGCGGCGACCGCCGCCGCCGTCTGCACAAGGCCTTCCTGCGCTATCACGATGCCAACAACTGGCCGCTGCTGCGCGAGGCCTTGAAGGCCATGGGCCGGTCAGACCTGATCGGCAACGGCAAGCACCACCTGATTCCGACCTATCAACCGACGACCGACGGCGCGTACGAGAGCGCGCGCCGCAAGAACTCGACCGTGGCTGGCTCATCGGCCAAGCCCACGGTCGCGAAGGTTCCGGGCAAAGCCTCCATGCAGCCCTCGCGCCCACCGCGCGGCCGCATGCTGACCTCGCACACGGGCCTGCCTCCACGGGAGACGGGCAGCGCCAGCCGCCCCGCAGCCGTACGCGGCAAAAAGTCTCGTTGACTCCGACCGCCGCGCGCCAAGCGTCGCGGCCTGCCTACACCTGTCCCATCAAAGCCGGGGCTTCGCCGCATGATTTGCACTTTCATGCGGGCAAGCCCTCAACCCGCAAGCCCAGCTTCCCGCATATCGTCTATAACCACGAAATCGCCAATAGCCTGGCCTGAAACCTCAGGGCCGGGAACAGACAGCAGTCTCGACTCGAGCAGGGTCGACAACGGTAAGCCTCATGTCCGATCAACAAAGCAGCGAGATCACTGAGAGTCCTGGCGATGACGATGTGCTCGAGTTCCTGGAAGGGGACGACGCGGCGGCGGCAGAAGCATCGGCCCACCCCTGGCGGGTACTGATCGTTGATGACGACAGCGACGTGCACAAGGCCACCGAGCTGGCCATGCAAGGCCTGCAGATCGAAGGCCGCCCGCTGCAATTTCTCCATGCCAGCTCGGCCGCCCAGGCGCGCGACCTGATGTCGCGCGAGCGCGACCTGGCGGTCGTCCTGCTCGACGTGGTGATGGAGAGCGAGGACGCCGGCCTGCAGCTGGTGCGCTGCATTCGCCATGACCTGGACCAGCACGCGGTGCGAATCGTCCTGCGCACCGGCCAGCCCGGCTATGCGCCCGAGATCGAGACGGTACGGGCCTTTGACATCAATGACTACAAGACCAAGTCGGAGCTGACCCGCACCCGGCTCTACACGGTGCTGACCGCGGCCATCCGCTCGTACCGCCAGATCCAGGCGCTGGAGTCGGCGCGCCACGGCCTGGAGATGATCGTGCAGGCCAGCACCGAGCTGAGCCGCCTGCGCGGGCTGTCTCACTTCGCCGATGGCGTGCTGAGCCAGATCTGCCAGGTCCTGGGCGTGCTGCCGGCCGGCCTGGTCTGCGCGCAGATGAATGAAGACGCTGGCGGGCCCTGGCGTGTGGTGGCCTCGGCCGGCCAGTACGCCAGCATGATCGACATGGCCTTGAAAGAGGTGCCCGTCGTCGAGGTGCGCGAGCGCGTGCAGCTGTGCGTCAAGCAGCGCGAAACCCTGGAAGGCGACAGCCTGTGCCTCTACTTCGGCGGCGCCAGCGGCCGCGGCATGGTGGCGCTGATCGAACTGCCCCGCCAGCTCGACCAGGTCGAACGCCAGCTCTTGCGCGCGTTCTCGGCCAACATCATCACAGGCCTGGAAAACGTGCTGCTCTACAGCCAGCTGATGGACCAGGCCTACAACGACCAGCTGCTGCGCCTGCCCAACCGCACCCGCTTCATCGAACTGATGGAGCGCAACCTCAAGGACCCGGTGGGCATCTGCCTGGCTCTGATCGACATCGACGACTTCTCCGACATCAACGACGCCTTCGGCCACCACTTCGGTGACCAGGTGCTGCAGGCCGTGGTGGCACGCCTGTCGGAGTCGCTGGGCCTGAACACCTCGATGGCCCGCGTGGCCGCCGATGCCTTCGGCCTGATGGGCCCGGAAGAAATCGTCAATGGCGATGCGATCACCGGCGTGTTCTTCGAACCCTTCGAGGTCGATGGCGAAAGGCTGCAGCTCTCGGCCACCACGGGCCTCGTGCGGCTGTCCGAGTCCTCGTCGGTCGGCTCCGAGTTGCTGCTCGACGCCCAGATTGCGCTGAAGCGGGCGAAGCAGCAGCACCGCGGCAGCTCGCAGTATTTCTCGCCGGCCATGGGCACGGACGCGCGCGAGCGCTTCAAGCTGCTCAAGGGCCTGCGCGCCGGCTTCGAAGACAACCGGCTTTTCGTCGTCTACCAGCCGCAGGTCGACATGGAAAGCGGCCGAGCCCTCGGTGCCGAGGCCTTGCTGCGCTGGCGCACCGAAGAAGGCAAGTTTGTGCCGCCCGACCAGTTC
This sequence comes from Roseateles microcysteis, assembly GCF_036880965.1. Lineage (NCBI taxonomy): Bacteria > Pseudomonadati > Pseudomonadota > Betaproteobacteria > Burkholderiales > Sphaerotilaceae > Roseateles > Roseateles microcysteis. Next base: position 241,794 of record NZ_JBAJMV010000006.1, read on the forward strand.
ATTCCGCTGGCTGAACAGAGCGGCTTGATCGTCAGCATCGGTGAATTCGTGCTGCGCACCGCCTGCCATCAGTTGAAGCGCCTGGAAGAACAAGGCTGGACCGACTTCCGCATGTGCGTGAACATCTCGCTGGCGCAGTTCCGCCATGCCGGCTTCATCGAGACGCTGAACGCGGCGCTGCGCGATACCGAGGTCAATCCGAACAATCTCGAGCTCGAGATCACCGAGTCCATGGCAATGGAAGACGCCGACCTGGTGATGGGCCTGCTCGCCTCGATCAAGCGCACCGGCGCAACGGTGGCCATCGACGATTTCGGTACCGGTTTCTCCTCGCTGAGCCAGCTGCGCCAGCTCGAGGTCGACCGGCTCAAGATCGACCGGGCCTTCGTGCGCGAGGCCCAGGTCTCCAGCGCCGGCTCGACGATTGCGCAGATGGTCATCAACCTGGGCCGCAGCCTGGGCCTGCGCGTGATCGCCGAAGGCATCGAAACCGAAGAACAACGCCAGCAGTTGCTGGCCCTGGGCTGCCTGGAAGGTCAGGGCTATCTGTTTGCCCGCCCAGTACCGGCCGACCAGCTGGAGCGCTGGCTGCGCAAAGAGCCGCTCTGAACGCGACGTGCGGAGTTCACGGAACTGGGGCCGCCGTGCTGTCCGAGGCCGAAATGGACATGCCGTGCCACCTGTTTCTTGGACGAGCAACGAACTTCGGGCTTTGACAATCTCTTCTTCAATTTGAGCGGACGCCTGCCTTGCCTCTATTCAGCCGTCAACGACAACTCCCCGGCTGGGTCGCCCTAGCGCCCGGGCGAGGCCTGGCCCGCCTGGCTTGTGTTGAAGCCGTGGCTGGCCAGAAGCCTCGACTGAGCTGGGTGGCCGAGCAGGACTGGGCCGACCCGGCAGCCGGCCTGCGCGCGCTCAAGTCGGTGCGCGAGCTGCATCAGCGCCGCGTGGTCGCCGTGCTGGAACGCAACCAGTACCAGGTCGTGACCATGGATGCGCCCGATGTGCCACGGCCCGACTGGAAAGACGCCACCCGCTGGCTGCTGCAGGAGCGCGTGGATTTCCCGGTCGATACGGCGGCGCTCGATGTGCTCGAGATTCCTGCCGACGCCGCCCAGCGCCGCAAGCCGGGGCTGATTGCCGTGGCGGCTCCGCGTGCGCACCTGCAGCCCATGGTCACGCAAGCCCAGCAGGCCGGCACACCACTGACAGCCATCGACGTGGCCGAAACCGCCCTGCGCAATATCAGCGGCCTGCTGGAGGAGCCGGGCCGGGGTCAGGCCTTGCTCCATGTCGGCGAAAGCCACAGCAGCCTGGTCGTCACGGCCGGCGGCGAGCTGCTGCTGTCGCGCCAGATGGATGCCAACCTCGCCGGCCTCACGCATGCCGATGCCGACCTGCGCCAGCAAGCCTTCGAGCGCACCAGCCTCGAACTGCAGCGCACGCTGGACGGCTTCGAGCGCAGCTTCACCCAGGTCAGCCTGGCGCGCGTGCTGGTGGCACCGGGTCAGGCGCTGGAAGACTTCATGGCCTATGTGCGCGAGCTGCTCTATGTGCCGGTGCAGACACTGGAGCTGAACCAGGCACTCGACCTCTCGGCCGCGCCGGAGCTGGCCGCCGACCCGCTGATCCAGGCTGCGTACCTGGTCGCCATCGGCGCCACCTTGCGGGGTGAGCCGGCATGAGCATGAGTGTTCAGCACATCAATCTGCTCGATGCGAGCCTGCTGCCGCCCAAGGCGCGCTACACGGCCACCCAGGGACTGATTGGCATCGCCGTGATTTCACTGGGCCTGCTGGCGGCCGGCTTCGCCCTGCGCTGGGCTGCCGCAGAACAGGCCCGCGAGGCCGCAGCCTTGCAGCAGAGCCTGCCGGACATGCAGGCGCACGTGACACGACCGCTGCCCTTGCAAGCCACGGCCGATGCACAAGGCCTGCAGTTGAATGCCTTGCGCCAGGAAGAGGCCGCGCTGCATCAATTGCAGCAGGTGCTGAGCAACGGCGGTGCCGGCCGCACCGAAGGCTATGCCGACTATCTGCTGGCCCTGTCGCGCCAGGGTGCGAAGGGCGGCAACGCCTTGTGGATCACCGGCTTCAAGGTGCTGCCCGATGGTCAGCTGGAGTTGCAGGGCCGCATGAGCGACGCCCGCGCCCTGCCCGACTACCTGCGCCGCCTGAATGAAGAGTCGTTGTTCCGGGGCCGCAGCTTTGCGCAGTTGAGCGTCAAGGCCGGTGAGTCCTTCAGCGAGTTCCTCCTGCTGGCCAGCGCCGGCACCGAGGGAGCGAAACAATGATCGCGAAGATCAAGGCCTGGCGCGAGCGCTTCGATGCGCGGCCGCAGCGCGAGCGCCTCCTGATGCTGGGTGCGGCCCTGGCCGTGCTGGTGCTGGCGGCCGACTCGATCTGGCTGACGCCGGCCTACCGCGAATGGAAAGCCCAGGCCGAGCAACACCGCCTGGCGGCCGCGGCGGTGGCCCAGCTGCGCGAGGCCTCGAGCCAGCGCCAGCGCCAGCTTGAAGAGCTGGTGCAAGGCCAGCGGCGCGAGCTGCAGGACTGGCAGCAGCGCCTGCGCACGGCTGAAGCCAAGCTGGCCGAGCGCGGTGGCCAATTGGTCCATGCCAACGAGATGGTCGGCGTGCTTGACGCGGTGATACGCCAGAACGCCGGGCTCAAGCTGCGCAGCATGCAGAACCTGGCGCGTACCGAGCTCAACACCGGCAGTGGCGCCACACCCCTCTATCGCCACGGCGTCGAGCTGGTGGTCGAAGGCAGCTATGCCGAACTGCTCGCCTATATGCAAGCCTTGCAGGCCCTGCCGCAACGCCTGCTGTGGGGCGGCATGAGCCTCAACGCCGAACAGCATCCGCGCCTGGCGCTGACACTGCGCGTCTACACCCTGAGCCAGGACAAGCAATGGCTGGAACTCTGATGAACAAGGCCAGCCTCCTGCTGATCCTGCTCTGCGCACTTGGGCAAGCCCAGGCCCAAGGGTTGCTGGCCGACCCCACACGCCCGCCCGCCGCCCTGGCTGCAAGCGCACCAGCCGCCAATGCCAAGCCGGCTTCGGCGCCTGTCGCGCCAAAGGCGCCCGAACTGCAGGCGCTGCGCCTGGGCAAGGACCTGCCGCCGCTGGCGCTGATCGACGACAAGCTGGTCCGCATCGGTGACCGCGTCGGCGAAGCCAGCGTGCTGGCCATCAGCGAGGAAGGCGTGCTGATGCGCGTCGGCCGAGGCTCCGATCAATGGCTCCGCCTGAATCCCGGTGTGCGCAAGTCAAGCGCCACCAAGGAGAACAAATGAAAAAGAAGACAAGCCTGCTGAGCGCTGCTCTGGCCCTGAGCCTGCTGGTCACGAGCCCGCAGGTGCTCGCGGCAGACCAGGAGCCCCGCTTCGACCTCTCCATCAGCAACGCGCCGGCCGCGCAGGTGTTCTCGCAACTGGGCGCCGGCACCGGCTACAACATCCTGATCTCGCCCGAGCTGAGCGGCCAGGTCTCGATCACGCTGCGCGACACCACGGTGCTGGAGGCGCTGGAAAGCCTGCGCGAGCTCTATGGCTACGACTTCCGTGTGGCCGGCAGGCGCATCTTCGTGCAGCCCAACACCGTGCAGACGCGGCTGTTCAAGATCAACTACCTGCCCGGCCGCCGCCAGGGCGCCAGCGATCTGCGCGTGACCTCCAGCGCCATCACCGTGGCGCAGACCGGGCAGAACGGCCAGAACGGCCAGCAGGGCAACAACCAGTCGAACGGCAATGGCGGCAACAACGGCCAGCAAGGCCAGCGCCAGGACGACAGCGCCCATGTGCGGACGACGTCGGACGCCGACTTCTGGCGCGAGGTGCAGAACTCCTTGAACGCGCTGGTCGGTACCGCTGACAAGCGCAGCGTGGTCCTGAATCCGTCTGCCGGCGTGATCGTCGTGCGCGCCACGCCGATGGAGCTGCGCCAGGTCGAGCAGTACCTGAAGGCGATCCAGCTGAGCATCGAACGCCAGGTGATGCTGGAAGCCAAGATCATCGAGGTCGAGCTCAACGAAGACGCGCAGGCCGGCGTCAACTGGAACGCATTCGCCAGCAGCCTGCTCGACGGTCGGCTGCGCGCCACCATCGGCGTTGGCGCGCCGGGCGTCACGCTCAACAGCAGCGGCGCCTTCAGCGACGGTGCGGGCAACCAGGTGACGGCCGGCGGCACGGTCCAGACCAGCGCCATCGGCAAGGGCTTCTATGGCCTGGCCTTGCAGACCAGGAACTTCTCCTCGCTGCTGAACTTCCTCGAATCACAGGGCAAGGCCCATGTGCTGTCCAGCCCGCGCATCGCCACGCTGAACAACCAGAAAGCCGTGCTCAAGGTCGGTACCGACGAGCTCTTCGTCACCGGCCTGACCACGACGACGACACAGACCGGCACCAACAGCAACAGCGTGCCCTCGCCGTCGCTCACGCTGACGCCCTTCTTCAGCGGCATCGCACTGGACGTGACACCGCAGATCGATGAAGACGGCAATGTGATGCTGCATGTGCATCCGGCCATCAGCACCGTGACCGAGCGCACCAAGAACCTGGACCTGGGCACGCTGGGCTCCTTCCGCCTGCCGCTGGCTTCGTCCTCGGTGAACGAAACCGATTCCATCGTGCGCGTGCGCGATGGCCAGATCGTGGCCATCGGCGGCCTGATGCAGCAGGTCACCACGACCGACCGCGCCGGCCTGCCGCTCGTCTCCAAGATCCCACTGCTTGGCGGCCTCTTCCGCCAGAGTGCCGATGTCAACAAGAAGCGCGAGTTGGTGATCCTGATGAAGCCGACCATCATCTCGGCCGATGGCCAAGGCTGGCCTGAATCCACCCTGACCGCGCCCGAAGCCCCGAAGAGCAACTGAAGATGGCAAGACCAGAACGCGTCCGCCTCGGCGACCTGCTGGTCCAGCAGGCCCTGGTCACGGCCGAGCAACTGAACGAAGCGCTGTCCGACCAGCGCAGCAGCGGCCGCAAGCTGGGCCGCGTCATCATTGACAACGGCTGGGTCACCGAAGAGCAGATCGCGCAGGCGCTGGGCAAGCAGTTGCGCATCCCCTTCGTCGACCTGGCCCGTCGCACGGTGCGGCCCGAGATCGCGCGCCTGCTGCCCGAGGTGCAGGCCCGCCGCCTGCGCGCCCTGCCACTGCAGGAAAGCGGTGGCGTGGTGATGGTCGGCATGGCCGACCCCAGCGACATCAATGCCTATGACGAGCTGACGCGCCTGATCAAGCGCGAATTCGACCTCGTTGTGGTGGCCGAAACGCCCTTGCTTGCCGCCATGGATGCGGCCTACCAGGGCGCGGGCGAAATTGCCGGCCTGGCCAAGCAGCTCGGCAGCGAGCTGGCCAGCGTCGAGGTGGACCTCGGCGACCTGCTCGGCTTGAACGCGACGGGCGCTGAAGACGCACCGGTTGTGCGGCTGCTGCTGTCGATGTTCGAGGAAGCGCTGCGCGTGCGCGCCTCCGACATCCACATCGAGCCGCAGGAAAAAAGCCTGCGCATCCGCTACCGCATCGACGGCGTGCTGCATGTGCAGACCGAGTCTGACCCCAAGATTGCCGGCGCCGTGGCCTTGCGGCTCAAGCTGATGTCGGGCCTCGACATCTCCGAGCGCCGCCTGCCGCAGGACGGCCGCTTCGCCGTCAAGCTCAAGAGCGGCGCGGTGGACGTGCGCCTTTCGACCATGCCCACGCAGTACGGCGAGTCGGTGGTCATGCGTCTGCTCAGCCAGAGCGGCGGCCTCTTGAGCCTGCCGGCCCTGAACCTGCCGCCGCATGTGGCGCAGGCCATCCATCGGGCCATCCACAAGCCCAGCGGCATGGTGCTGGTCACCGGCCCCACCGGCAGCGGCAAGACCACCACGCTGTATGCGGCGCTGAACGAGCTCAACAGCACCGGCCGCAAGATCATCACCGTGGAAGACCCGGTGGAATACCGCCTGCCCGGCATCAACCAGGTGCAGGTGATGGAGAAGATCGACCTGAGCTTTGGTCGCGTCTTGCGCGCTGCGCTTCGCCAGGATCCGGACATCATCCTGGTCGGCGAAATGCGCGACCTCGAGACCGCCGAGATCGGCCTGCGCGCCGCCATGACCGGCCACATGGTGCTGTCCACCTTGCACACGAACGATGCGGCTTCGACGCCGGTGCGCCTGATCGACATGGGCGTGCCGCACTTCATGGTGGCCACCTCCTTGCAACTGGTGCTGGCGCAGCGCCTGGTGCGCGTGCTGTGCCCGCATTGCGCCACGCCCTACCGGCCCGACGCGCACGAGATGGCCTGGCTGCGCGCGCTCTCCGGCGAGGCCGAGCCCGACATCTCGGGCCTGCGACACAGCCCCGGCTGCGCCAAGTGCAACCACACCGGCCACACCGGCCGCATGGGCGTCTATGAGTTCCTGGAGATGGACCGCGACATGATCCAGGCCATCAATCAGGAAGACCCGAACCTGGTGGCCGACGTGGCCCGCGCGCAGATGCAGGGCCGCACGCTCGCGAAGGAAGCGCTGGCCCTGGCGCTGGCCGGCCGCGCCTCGGTGGCCGACGCGATGAGCGTCTCCAGCCAGATGGACTGATTGAACGGGAACAGCAGTCGCCATGCCGCACTTCGCCTACACCGCACGCAGCGGCGCTGACGCGATCAGCGGCGTGCTGGAGGCTGCCAATCCGGGCGAGGTCGCCGAACTCCTGCGCGGCCGCGGCCACATGCCGGTCAGCATCAAGCCGACCGGCAGGCCCAGCAGCAGCGAAGACCTGAGCCTGGCCAAGCTGTTCGAGCGCTGGACCATTCCGCCGGTCGGCACCGTCGACCTGATGCTGATGAGCCGGCAGCTGCACACCTTGCTGCGCTCGGGCGTGCCCATACTGCGCGCGTTGGCCGGGCTGCAGGAATCGGCCACGCACCTGCGCCTCAAGGCCACGCTGCTGGCGCTGCGCCAGAGCCTGGAATCCGGCATCGATTTCTCCACCTCGCTGGCCCAGCATCCCGGCGTGTTCAGCGGCTTCTATGTCGCGCTGGTGCGTGTGGGAGAGATGACCGGCAAGCTCGACGAGGTGCTGCTGCGCCTGTACAGCCATCTGGAATTCGAGCTCTTCATGAGCCAGCAGGTCAAGGCCGCGCTGCGCTATCCGATGTTCGTCGGCATTGCCATGGCCATCGCCATCGGCGTGATCAACACCATGGTGATCCCGGCCTTTGCCGGCGTGTTCAAGAGCTTCAATGCCGAGCTGCCGCTGGCCACTCGCCTGCTGCTGGGCACGTCCGAGTTCACGATCAAGTACGGCTGGCTGATCGGCATCGCGGCCGTGGTCGCGTTCTTCCTGTGGAAGCGCTGGACCGCGACCGAGGTCGGTCAAGTCTGGTGGGACGAGAAGAAATTGAAGCTCCCGCTGGCCGGCAAGATCGTCAAGAAGGGCATGCTGGCGCGCATGACGCGCTCCCTGAGCCTGTCGCTCAAGGCGGGGGTGCCGGTGGAGCAGGCCTTGACCGTGGTGGCCCAGACGGTGGACAACAAGTTCATGCAGGGCAAGGTCGAGAAGATGCGCGAGAGCGTCGAGCGCGGCGACTCCATCCTGCGCGCGGCGGCGGCCAGCGGCGTGTTCACGCCCGTGGTGCTGCAGATGATTGCGGTCGGCGAGGAGACCGGCGCGCTGGACGAGCTGCTCGACGAAGTCGGCTCGCTCTACAGCAACGAGGTGCAGTACGAGCTCAAGACCCTGGGCCAGCAGATCGAGCCCATCCTCATCGTCTTCCTCGGCGTGCTGGTGCTGATCCTGGCGCTGGGCGTGTTCCTGCCGATCTGGGACCTGGGCCGTGTGGCCATGAAGCGATGAGGCATCGGGGATGTTGAACATTCCCGCCCCGCGGTTCAAGCTCAGCCCTGGGCGGCCGACAACTGACCTGTGCGTTGTGCGAGCGCCATGCCTGCTGCCCTGCCGAGTGAGAACAAGTGCCGCAGCGCCAGCATTTGCAAGCCAGCTTGGCACAGCGAAGCTGGAATTTGCCATCATCACCATCGTGACTGCGGTACTGATCAGCGTGGCCCTGACAAGACTCGGGGACTTGAGCACGCAGGGCAGGCAAGCCAGTCAGGAGTTCAAGCAATCGCAAGAACGCGCCGCATCGGCGCTTGAGCAAGCAGCCTGCGCCACGGCGTCGGCATCCAAGCAGGCGCCGGCATGCGGCGCGTTGAAAAGACAAGGAGTTGAGCCATGAAGACTCGGAAGCGTTCCGCCCAGCAGGGTTTCACGATGATCGAACTGATCGTTGTCATCGTCATTCTTGGCGTGCTGGCGGCCACCGCCCTGCCCAAGTTCTTTGACCTGGGCAGCGAAGCCAAGAGCGCCGCCCTCGCAGGCGTTGCCGGCGCCGCCAACAGCGCCATGTCCTTGAACTACGGATCCTGCGCTGTCGTGGGCAATGTGGTCACTGCCAACAAGTGCGTGAAGATCCGCAACTGCAATGAAGTGGGCACCGTGCTGCAAGGCGGCCTGCCGACCGGCTACACCGTGGCCGCCGGCCCCATCACCAATATCGGCGACAACCTGGTATGCACCGTGACGCAGACCAGCACCACGGCCACCGCCAACTTCACCGCCATCGGCGCCGGCACCTGATCCTGACGGACCTGCGTCGACACGGGCTGCTGCGACGCGTCGCAGCAGCCTTGCTCCTGGGCGTCGCAGCCCTGGGGCCCGCCGCCGCGCAGACCTATTTCAGCGCTTCGGCGACCTTCAACTGGATCGACTCCAGCAGCCACAGCAAGGTCGGCTACGCCACCACGCCTCACAAGTTCACCACCGGCTGCACTTCGACGCCGCCGGTGCTGGACGACACGCTGAGCACGCTGATACCGATAGGCTTCACTTTCCGTTTCGGCGCAACCGACTACACCTCGCTGTACATCAACAGCAATGGCCGGCTGCAGTTCGGGAACACCACCTGCGGCGCGGGCACGCAGAGCATCGGCCCGCCTCAGACCTACACCAACGTCTATCCCAGCTCGACGGTCAACAACACCATGAAGGTGTTCGGCGTCGACCTCGACCACACCAACCTGGTCGACAAGCCCAACTACCCGTCGGCGGCCAACAAGACGCCCTGCACCAGCAGCGCGACCTGCTATGTCTCGGTGGCCACGCTCGGGACGGCGCCCTCGCGCCAGTTCGTGGTGACCTGGAAGAACGTGCCCGAATGGGTCAACGCCGGCAACACCAGCGGCAGCTTCGACCTGCAAGTCATCCTCAATGAGGACGGCAGCTTCGTCTACCAGTACGGCGCAATCAGCCACGGCGGTACCGGCACAGCCCAGATCGGCTGGCAGCTGAGCACCACCGATTACCAGGTGCTGGCCTTCGGCGCCGCGACCGAGCCGGCGCCCAACACGGCGATCAAGTTCTTCCTGCCCAGGCCGAGCGCCGCCTACTACTTCGACGAGGCGGCCTGGGCGCCAGGAGTCAGCAACCAGGTGGCCGACTCCAGCACGCCCGGCGGCCACCCCGGGACCGCACTGGGCCTGGCGCAGACCGCGGCCAGCGGCAAGGTCTGCCGCGCCGCCAGCATTCCACTCAACACCAGTGCCGGCCAAGTGGATGCCGTGCGCACCGGCGTCAACATCTCCACCGGCGGGCTCAATCTGCAGGGCACCGGCACGATTGCCTTCTGGTACAAGTCCAGCACCGCCTGGAGCGGCAGCGGCGTCGTCGACGCGCAACTGCTCGATGCCTCGGGTGTGGGTGGCGAATGGTTCTACCTGACCAGGAAGGCCTCCGGCGCCCTGGTCTTCACGGTCAAGGACAGCACCGGCGCCAGCCGTTCGGTCACCACCGGGGCCAACGCCTTTGCGGCCGGAACCTGGGTGCATGTCGCGGTCAGCTGGGACTTCAACGGCGCTGCCGGCAGCAACCAGGACAAGCTGCAGGTGTTCGTCAATGGCGCCACGCCGACGGCCAGCGCCTTCACTTCCTCGGGCACCGTCAGCACCGGCGTGGGCCAGCTGCATGTCGGCGACAACCCGCTGGGCGTGGCAGAAAGCAACGGCAGCGTGAACTCGGCCAACGGCCTGATCGACGAGCTGCAGGTCTACAACTATGTGCTGACCAGCACCCAGGTCAGCGTCGCCATGGCCAGCACGCACAGCTGCCCCAGCTATGTGGTGGACCATCTGGAGATCCAGTACGCCGGCGCCAACGGCCTGACCTGCGCGCCCTCCACCCTGACCCTGCGCGCCTGCGCCAATGCCAGCTGCTCCAGCCTGTTCACCGGCGGCTTTGCCGGCACGCTGACCGCTACCGGCACGCCCGCAGTGAGCTGGGACGGCAGCACCGGCAATGGCAGCGGCGCCAGTTTTGCAATTCCCAGCGGCAGCAGCTCGGTCAGCAAGAGCTTCAGCATCGGCACCGCCGGTTTCGTCGACATCGGCGTCGGCGGCCTGTCGCCCAGCCCGACCACCAGCACGCCCACTTGCAATTTCGGATCGCCGAGCTGCCGCTTCACGGTGGCCAATGCGGGCTTCGTGTTCGATGTGCCCGACCATGTGTCCGAAACGCCGCAGACGGTCAGCGTCTCTGCGCTGACCAGCGCCGGCGGCAGCTGCGTCACGGCCCTCGCCAGCAAGACCAAGGCCGTGCGCTTTGCCTGTGCGCATGCCAATCCGGGCACGGGCACGATGCCGGTTCGCGTAGGCGGCAAAGCACTCAATGCATCGAACAGCGCGAGCGCTGCCTGCGATGGCACAGGCCAGACGGTCAATCTCGATTTCGATGGCTCCGGCGCGGCTTCGGTCATCGTGCAATACGCCGATGCCGGCAAGCTCAGCCTCTCGGCCAGCTACACAGGCTCAGCCGCCACCGGCGACGCAGGCCTGGTGCTGAACGGCACCGACGATTTCGTCGCCGCGCCGGCGAGCTTCGTGTTCAGCGGGCTGCCGGCCAGCAGCCTGTTGAAGGCGGGTGAGTCCTATCCAGCCACGATCACCGCGATCAACAGCATCAACATGACCACGCCTGGCTTTGGCGCCGAGGCGCCTGCGGCGCTGCCGACTTTTGGCTGGACCCACACCGCACCCACAGGGCCCGGCGCCGTCGTCGGCACCGCCACAGGCACGCTGGGCAGTTTCAGCAACGGCAGTGCCAGCACGACCAGCCTGAGCTGGACCGAGGTCGGTGAAGGCCGCTGGACCATCAGCCATCCCAACTATCTTGGCAGCGCGCTGTCGATCAACGGCAGCACCGGGGCCTTGCGTTTCATTCCCGATCATTTCGATGTGACGGTGACGCAAGGCTGCAGCGGCAGCTTCAGCTATGCAGGCCAGCCCTTCACGGTGAAGGTGGTGGCCCGGAACAAGGCCGGCGCGCAGACGAGCAACTACGACGGCGTATCGCTGGCGCCCTTTTTCGCGCGCAATGTGACGCTCAGTGATGGCGGCAGCCCCAGCCTGGGCCTGGGCACCTTCAGCGGCAACCTGATAGCCCAGGGAAGTTTCTCGCTGGGCGTGGCCACGACCACGGCGCCGACCTACAGCTACTCGGTCAAGCAGACCGGCGCCAACACATTGAAGGTTCGCGCCACCGACACCGACGGCGTCAGTTCGGCCGGTGCCGGGACCGAAGGCACGACGCTGCTGCGCAGCGGCCGCCTGCGCTTGTCCAACGGCTTTGGTTCTAAGAGCAGCCCCCTGGGTCTCGCCGTCGAGGCGCAGTACTGGACCGGCAAGAGCTGGATCAAGAACGCGCAGGACAGTTGCACCGTCATCCCGGCATCCGCCATCGCGCGCTTCAATCCGCTGACGCCGACCGGCACCGTCAGTACCGCGATGAACAATACGGCCTCTGCTGTCACGATTGCCGCGGGCGCCGGCACGCTCACGCTGTCAGCGGCCAGCCCCGCCGCTGCAGGCAGCCTGGACGTGGCCATCAACTTGGGCAATGCCGCAGCTGACCAGGCATGCTCCAGCATTTCACGCAATCCCAGTACTGCCGCCGCCCGTCCCTGGCTGCGCTCGCAATACGGCAGCGCCGGCGGCTGCGGCAGCGCCTGGGACCGCGACCCGAGCGCCCGCGCCAGCTTCGGCATCTTCTCGCCCGAAACCCGCAAGAACCTGCACACGCGCGAACTGTTCTGAAGCCACCGTGGCGGCGAGAACAAATGCCGGCGAGTTGCGCCAGGCATGCTCGCAACTCGCACAAAACGCCGCCGATTTGACATGATCGGCACCATGCAAGCCCGACAGGTTGCAGCAAGCGCAAGCTCCGCCGCCCGCCCTCCTCGCCAGCGCGCCCGCATCGGCATGCTGGCGCTGGCGCTGCTGACATTGGCGATGCCCGCCTGGGCAACGACGTACAAGGTGGGCACCGCCAGCGCATCGTGCACAAGCCCTACGCACAGCAGCATCTCCGCAGCACTGGCGGCGGCAGGCGGCTCGGGAAGCAATCACACGATCAATATCTGCGCCGGCACCTATGCCGAGAACAATCTCGACATCACTGGCACCGGCCACGCAGGCCTGACGATGCAGTCGGCCAGCGGCGCACTCGACGTCAAGATCTGGCCGGGCAACTGCACCGGCAACAAGCTGATCACGGTCAGCAAGAACAATGTGACGCTCAAGGGCCTGGACCTGCTGGGCCCCAACGGCAACTGCGTCGCGATATCGGGCACCGATGCTGGCAACTTCACTGGCCAGAACTTGAAGATCGATGCGCAGGGGGACGGCATCAAATTCAGCGGTTACTCGCCCGCCCTGATGCTGAGCCAGGTCACCATCACCTCGGCCAAGGGCATGGGCATTGATGCCAGCGGCAGTGGCGACACCGTTACCTTCAGCCGCATCACCGTCACCAGCGCCAAGACCCATGGCATCCATGTGAAGGCGCGCTGGTCCAGCCCGGTATTCACCGACATCGTGATCAATGCGGGTTCGCACGGCATCTACCTGGAAGACTCGCAGAACTCCACGCTGCAGGTGCAGACGCTGGCGCGCAACACGATCAGCGCCGGCAACGATGGCCTGCACTACATCGGCGACACCGGCACCTTCAAGGTCCACGACACCACGCTCTCCGGCGGCACCGACAGTGCCAATGACAACGCAATCCAGGTGCAGAGCAATGTCTGGGGAGCCTGGGAAATCAAGCGGGTCTCCATCAGCGCCTCGCATGGCGGCGCGATCCGGGTGAATGGTGGCGACGCTCCCACGCTGGAAGACCTGGACATCACCTCCGAAAAGGAAGGCATCTATCTCAACGGCTCGCAGAACGCCAGGATCAAGGTCGGCACGCTCAGCAAGAACAAGATCCAGGCCGGCGCTACCGGCATCTTCCTGACCGGCAATGCCGGCACCTTCACGGTCGACAAGACCGAGATCACGGCCGGTTCGGGCTCCAGCCACCATGGCATCCGCGCCAGCAAGACCTGGGGCGCCTGGCAGGTCACGAACAACAAGGTCCTCAGTGCCGGCGGCCACGGCATCTATATCGAAGCCGGCGGCGGCAGCGGCGTTGTCAGCAACAACCATTCGCGCAGCAATGGCAACAATGCGCTGCGCCTGCTCGACGCTCAGGAATGGACCGGCACCCTGATCTCGGGCAACTGCTTCTACGCCAGCACCGGCAGCGACGACGCGTACAACCGTGACCAGAATTCGAGCTACACGGTGAGCGGCGTCGGTAACTTCTGGGGCAGCACCAGTGGCAGCACCGGCTACTCCGAAACCTGCGTGGACGCGAATGCCAATGGCATCTGCGACGTGGCCTACACCGTGCCTGGCAATCCGACGCGCAGCGACACAGCGCCGCTGAAGACAGCCCCATCCAGTTGCGGCGGCTCCACGCCGACCAGCCTGCATCACCTGGAGCTTCAACATGCAAGCGGCAGCGGCATCACCTGCTCGCCGACCTCGATCACCGTGCTGGCTTGCCAGGACGCGAGCTGCAGCACGCTCTATACCGGCGGTGTCAGCGGATCCTTGAGCGCGGGCAGCGGCGCGACCGTGACCTGGCCTTCGGGCAGCGGCTTCACGATCGGTTCCGGCGCCAGCTCGACCACCGTGGCCATGCAGATGACCACGGTCGGATCTGCCCTGCTCGGTGCCAGCACCAGCACGCCAACAGCCGCCGCGGCCACCAGCTGCAACTTCGGCAGCCCCTCCTGCACCTTCAGTGCCGTCGATTCCGGCTTCATCTTCGATGTGCCAAACCATGTCGCAGAGAACTCGCAGACGGTTAGCATCAGCGCCGTGCGCAAATCCGACTCCAGCCTGGCATGCACGCCGGCCTTTGCCAGCGTCAGCAAGAACATCAAGTTCACTTGCGGCTACGGCAATCCCGGCAGTGGCTTCGTGCCCGCTCGCGTTGCCGGCAAGGCTTTGAACAGCAGCAACAGCATGGCTGCAGCCTGCGACGCGACGGGCCAGACCACGAGCCTCAGCTTCAATGCCAGCGGCGTCGCCAGCTTCAGCCTCCTGTATGCCGATGCAGGCCAGATGACACTGACGGCCAGCTACACCGGCAGCGGCAGCGATGCGGGCCTGGCGATGAGCGGCAGCGACAGCTTCATCGCCGCGCCCAAGGACTTCGCTTTCAGCGCCATCACCGCCGCACCGATCAAGGCCGGCCGCAACTTCTCGGCCACGCTGACGGCGCGCAATAACGCCGGCACAGCCATGGCCAACTTCGGCAGGGAAAGCAGCCCGGCCGCGCCCAGCTTGACGCATTCACGCGTCCTGCCGACCGGCAGTGGCGTCAGCGACGGCATCTTCGCCGGCAGCCTGGGCAGCTTCAGCGCCGGCAGTGCCACCGCCAGCAATCTCGCCTGGACCGAGGTCGGCAAGATCGACCTGACGGCCACGCTGAACAACTACCTGGGCAGCGGCTTCTCAGCCACGGGCAGCACCGGCAGCGCCGGCGCCGTGGGGCCATTCACGCCTGACCATTTCGACGTCACGGTGACGCCGGCCTGCGGCCCGTCCTTCAGCTACGCAGGCCAGCCTTTCACCGTGGCCCTGGCGGCGCGCAATGCGATCAACATGACGACCGTCAACTACGACGGCGGCAGCCGGCTGAGCCCTGCCTATGCCAAGGTGCACACGCTCAGCGATGGCACGGCGCTGGGCCTGGGCAGCTTCGGCAGCACGGCCATCGTCCCCTTGGGCAACTTCGTGCTGGGCCTGGCCACGGTCAACACGCCCGCCTACACCTACACCAGCAAGCTGGGCGCGCCGGCAAGCCTGGTCGTGCGCACGACCGACAGCGATGGCGTCAGCTCGCTGGGCTTCACCGAAGGCAGCATGCCGCTGCGCAGCGGCCGCCTGCGCATCTCCAATGCCTTCGGCCCGCACGCCACGGCGCTGGCCCTTGCCGTGGAGGCCCAGTACTGGAGCGGCAAGAGCTGGATCAAGAATGCGCAGGACAGCTGCACCAGCATTCCCGCTGCAGCCATCGCGCGCTTCAATCCGCTGACGCCCAGCGGTGCCACGAGCGGCGCGATGAACAACAGCGCATCGGCAATCGCCATCGCCTCGGGCGGCGGCAGCTTGACCCTGTCTGCAGCCAGCCCGGCCGCAGCCGGCAGCCTGGACCTGGCCATCAACCTCGGCAGCAGCACCGCCGACTCGGCGTGCTCCAGCGTGGCACGCCCCGCCAGCACCGGCGCCAACCTGCCCTGGCTGCGCTCGCAATACGGCAGTGCCGGCGGCTGCGGCAGCGCCTGGGACCGCGACCCGAGTGCCCGCGCCAGCTTCGGCATCTTCTCGCCCGAGATACGCAAGAACCTCCATGTGCGCGAAATCTTCTAGCAGAGCGCGCGCCCGCGGCTTCACGATTGGCGAGCTGGTGCTGGTGCTGATCATCGTCGGCGTGATGGCCGTGGTGGCCATGCCGCGCCTGAGCACCATGGACGTGGCGGGCGAAGCCTGGCATCAGGACGTGGCCAGCTCGCTGCGCCATGCGCACCACACGGCAGTGGCCGCGCGGCGCCTGGTCTGCGCGAGCGTCAGCACCGGCACGGTCACCCTGACGATTGCCGGCAGCAATCCGGCCAGCGCCTGCAGCAGCACGCTGCGCGGCTACGACGGCGACACCGCCTTCGCCCGCAGCAGCAACGCGCCCGGCACCTCCAGCGCCATCCTCTATTTCCAGCCTTCCGGCCGGGTCACGAGCGACGGCGCCGGCAGCACCGCCAGCAACTTCACCATCGCCATCACAGGCCAGGCCAGTGTCAACGTCGTGGGAGAGACCGGCCATGTGGAATAGCAGGCGCGCGTGCGGTTCACCCGGTTCACCAGGGCGCAGCAGCGGCTTCACGCTGCCGGAGATGCTGCTGGTGATCGTGGTGGTGGGCGTTGGCCTGGCCGGCGTGCTGGTCGCCTTCTCCACGGTGGGCCGCGGCTCCGCCGACCCGGTGCTGCAAAAGCAGATGCTGTCGGTGGCCGAGGAGCTGATGGAGGAGATCCAGTTGCGGCCCTATGCGGTCACCGCCAATGCGGCGCCCGCGGCCTGCGCGCGCAACACCTTCAATGACGTGCGCGACTACAACGGCTACGCCACGAGCAACAAGATTTGCGCCATCGACGGCTCGACGATCGACTCGCTGAACGGCTACTCGGTCAGCATCTCGGTGCAGTCCGTCACCTGGCAGGGCCTGGCCAATACCTTGCAGATCACCATCACCGTCAGCCAGAGCGGGCAGAGCTTTGTGCTGCAGGGCTACCGGACCTTCTACACCTGATGAGCAAGCATGTGATGCGCCAAGCAGGCTCAGTGAATGGCAGCGCCGGCTTCACGCTGGTGGAAATGGTGATCGTCATCGTGATCACCGGCGTGCTGGCGGTGAGCCTCGCCCTCTTCCTGCGCCCGGCACTTGACATCTACCTGAGCAGCAGCACGCGCGCGGCACTGTCCGACGACGCCGATACCGCCCTGCGCCGCCTCTTGCGTGATGTGCGCTCGGCGGTGCCGAACTCGGTCCGCATTCCCAACGACCAATGCCTGGAGCTGGTGCCCAGCACCGGCGGTGGCCGCCTGCGCATGGGGCCCGACCTGGTCAACGACAGCGGCGTGGGCTGCACCCCCGGGGCCACTTGCGCCGCGCCACTGGACCCCAGCCAACCCAGCACGACGCTGGACGTGCTGACGCCGTTCACCAGCCTGCCGGCCGTGGGCGACTACCTGGTGGTCGGCAACCAGAATGGCAATGATGTGTACAGCGGCGTCAACCGCGCTGCCATCACAGCCCTCAGCACGCCGGCGGCCACGCAGGGCAAGCACCGACTGACAATCCCGGCAACGCAGTTCCCACCCGGCTTTGCGAGCGGCCGCTTCAGCATCGTCTCGGCCTCCGAGAAGGCGGTGTTCTATGTCTGCAATGGCGGTTCGCTGTGGCGGCTATCGAATTACGGCTTCAACGCCGCGTATCCCTCGTCCTGCCCGAGCGTCGCCACCGCCAGCAAGGTGGCCAGCGGCCTGAGCAGCTGCAGCTTCGTGTATGACCCCAACCCCGGCGCTTCGGCCCAGTTCGGCTATGTGTGGGCGCAGTTCCAGCTCACCCGCAACGGCGAAAGCGCCACCGTCACCGGCGGTGCCCATGTGGTGAACGCACCATGAGCAACAAGCAATCGCAACAGGGCCTGGGCGCCGTGGCCGTGCTGATCATCCTCGTCGTGCTGGCCGGCCTGGCGGCCGCCATCGTCCGGCTGGGCAGCAGCGCGGCTCAGGCCAGCGCCATGGACGTGATGGCAGCACGCGCGCTGCAGGCAGCGCAGGCCGGCACCCAGTGGGGCCTCGCTCAAGCGCTCAACGCCACCGGCTCCTGGACCACCTGCGCCGGCGCCAGCCAGACCCTGGACCTCAGCAGCACGCTCGGTACGCGAGTCACCGTCACCTGCAACTCCACGCTCTACAACGAGGGCGAGAACCCGGCCAGCCCGGGCACCAGCAATACGGTGCGTATCTACACCATCGATGCCGTGGCCTGCAACTCCACGGCCTGCCCAGACAACACGCGCGCGCTTTCTCCCGGCTATGTGGAGCGGCGCAAGGTCGTGCAGGCCAGCAGTTCCTGAGCGGCCCGACCCATCACGAGAGCCGGGCCCGCAACAAGGGCGTTGATGCCTCCACTGGCGCCAGCAACAGCGGCCACAAGCGCGCGCCCAGCTCGCGGCGGAACATCGCGAAATGGCCGATCTGATGCAGGCCCACAGCCTGCGGGTCCAGCGTGTGGCGCTGCACTTGCGCGGCGCTGAACTGGCGGGCCAGTTCATCGACAGCCGGTGCCGGGCCGAACACATGGTCGTCCGTGATATTCCAGAGATGCACCGGCCCCTCGAAGCGGTCATAGGCCAGGTGGCCCTGCAGGCTCGGGTCGGTGAACATGAAGCCACGCCGGCGCCCCCAGGCCGCCCACTCCAGCGCCGCGCCCTTGGGCAGGCCCTGGGCCCGCGAACCGAGCAGCCAGCCCGGCGCATGGCCGAAGACATGGCTGGCAATGGGCAGCATCGTATGGAAGAACAGCCAGGCCTTGAACTTGTCCAGGCCCGACCAGAAACGCCAGTCCGCCGCCTGCGCTGCCACGCCCAGCAAGGCGTCGGCTCGTTCATAGCCCGGCGTCATGCCGACCGCATTGCCGCCGAAGCTGTGACCTATCCACAAGAGGCCCAGCGCCTCGCCCTGGTTCTGCTGTTCGAACAGGCGGCGGCGCTGCGCAGCATGCAGCGCCGCCCCCATGTCCAGCTGCGCCCAGTCGCGCAGCCTCGCCTCCTCCTGCTGAAGCGCCTGCGCCCGTGAGTCGCCAATGCCGCGGTAGTCGTAGCTCAGGACGGCATAGCCGCGCCCCGCCAGCCATTCTGCAAAGCCGCGATAGAAGCCGCGCGCCACGGCCGTGGCCGGGCTGACCACCGCCACCGCCCGGGCCGGGCCGGCGGGCTCGTGCCAGGTGGCGGCAAGCAGGCGGCCGTCGCTGCAGCGCAGCCGGGTGTCTCGGGTCGTGAAGCAGGTGCTCTTGTTCATGGAGCAAAGTCTAGATTGGCAACCGGGAAGGCACTAGACTGCAATTCATCGACACATTGGTTCCAAAATGGCGACAAAGACCGCACCCTCCCGCTACCGCCGCACCGTGGCCGAGGCTGCGTTGGACGCCAATGCGCTAGAGCTTTTTGCCCGGATCGCCGCGGCCGGCAGCTTTGCCGCGGCGGCTCGCGAGCTCGGCTTGACCCGCGCCGCGGTGAGCCGGCGCATCGCTGCCATCGAAGAGGCGGTCGGCCTGGCGCTGTTTGCCCGCAGCACCCGCAGCCTCGGCCTGACCGAGGCCGGCCGGCGCCTGCATGCCCGCGCCAAGCTGGTGCGCGAGGCGGCCGAAGGCGCCCGCCTGGCCTTGCGCAGCCAGCGCGACCAGCTCGGCGGCACCTTGCGCATCAGCGCCACGCCGAGCTTCGGCCGCCATGTGCTGGCGCCCTTGCTGGCGCGCTTCCAGGCTCTGCATCCCGCGCTGCGCTATGAACTTTTCTTCACCGACCGGCGCGTCGACCTGTTGCGTGAAGGCCTGGACCTGGCCTTCCGCATCACCGCCCGGCCACCGGAGGATTGCGTAGCACAGCCGGTCCGGCCATTCGCGGTGCGGGCCTATGGCCTGGGCCCGCCGCTAGCCGATCTTCAAGCCCTCGCCGACCAGCGCCTGCTGCTGCTGGGCCAGCATGAGGAGCCGCTGACCAGCCACTGGCTCAGCGACGGGCCGCCGGCAAGGCGCGAATCACTGATGTTGCAAGCCAGCGCCTGGGGTGGCGACATGGAATCGATGCTGGCGATGGCACGTGCCGGCGGCGGCGTGGTGATGGCACCGGACTTCTGTGTGCCGCCTGGCGATGTGCTTGCCGACCTGCTGCCGGGCTGGCGCATGGTGGTCGCCGAGGGTGAATGGGTGCAGGCGCTGACCTTGCCCGTACCCGCCGGCTCGGAGACAGCGCGGGCCTTCGTCGCCTTTGTGCGCGCCGAGCTGGGCCAGCCTCAGGCCAGGGCCGAATAGAGGTTCTTCATCGACCTGCGGTGACGACTCCAGCCGGCACGTAGCAGTCGTTCGCGAAGCCACTTCGGGAGAGCGTTGCACGGCAACCCGGGCAGCCGCACGGCTCACCGTGCAACGCAGCGCCGCGTGGGGGTGTTTGCTCGCAGGCCACGAACGCTGCACGGGCACAGGCTGGCCCCGCTGCCGGGCGATTTGTGCGCGGCCGAGAGCGCAGCAGCGCGGGCCGGGCGTGCGCAGCACGCTTCAACAACTGACTTGGCGCGCCCTGTCTGAGCGGCACGAACGAAGTGAGTGGAGCGAGTTGCGCGCCGCCGGCCCGTGATGCGAGCACCGAGGGGAGTTGGCCGCGAGGCCAACCCGCGCACCATGAGCCCGGTGGCGGGGCCAGCCTGTGCCTACCGCCCGACCTCTGCAAACGCGAAGCGAACGGCTGCTACGTGCCGTCAAGAGACGCCCCCGGAAATCGCCGATGAACCTCAAGAAAGCCGCTCGCGCTCCAACTCGTAGCGTTTGACGCGATCCTCCAGCACCTGCACGCCGATGCCGGGGCCCGTGGGCATCTCGATGAATCCGTCGTCTGCCAGCACCACGCCGGGCGCGACGATGTCTTCGGCAAAGTAGCGCGAGGTTTCAGAGGTGTCACCCGGAAGCGTGAAGCCGGCAGCGGCCTGCAGGTGCAGGTTGAAGGCGCGGCCTATGCCTGTTTCATCCATGCCGCCCGACCAGACGCCCACGCCCCGCTCATGGCAGAAGGCCGCGATGCGCAGCGACTCAAGCAATCCACCGACGCGACCCTGCTTGATGTTGATGATGCGGCAGGCATCGAGCGACAGCGCCGCGCGGGCATCGTCGAGATCGTGGATCGATTCGTCCAGGCACAGCGGCGTGGCCAGCTCCCGCTGCAACGCGGCGTGCTGAACGATGTCGCTGTAGGACAGTGGCTGCTCGATCATCGTGAGATTGAACGCATCGAGCTCGCGCAGAAGCGGCGCGTCTTCGATGCGGTAGTCACCGTTGGCATCGGCCATCAAGGCGATCTGCGGGAACTCGGCGCGCAAGGCACGCAGCCACGCCACGTCCTTGCCGCGCATGATCTTGACCTTGATTCGGTGGTAGGGCCGACGCAAGGCCTCCTCCACTGCACTCAGCAACTCTGGAATCGAGTCCTTGATGCCGATGCTGATGCCCGACTGGATGCGCCGGCCCGGCCAGCCCAGCAGCTCATGCAGAGGCACACCGCGCTGGCGTGCCACCAGGTCCAGGAGCGCGTTCTCCAGCATCGCCTTGGCCATGCCATGGCCGCGCACGGGGCGCAGCCGCTCGCCAAGTTCGGCAAAGCTGATGCCCGCTTCGACCTGCGGCAGGAGGAAGTCCTTGAAGATGTGGCGGGCCGTCTGCGTCGTCTCGTACGAGTAATACGGGTCCGGGTCGGCCACGCATTCGCCCCAGCCCACGACGCCACCGGATTCAATCCGCAAGAGCAAGGCCTCCTTGACCGCCCAGCTGTGCACGCTGGTGGCGAAGGGCTGGACGAAAGGCAGGCGGACCGTGATCAGCTCGATGCGATCGAGCTTGGGCAGCAGCGCCAATTCAGCAGGGGTGAGTTTGTTCATTCAGCGGCTGCCAAAACGTTCGAGGTTGCGTTGACGGGCCTTCGCCGCTTCGATCTCGCGATCCTTGGGCTCGGCCGTCGTGACCAGTCCGCCGATCAAGGCGCGTGCCGAGCGGGCCACCTCTTCCACCGCGCGATTGAAGGCTTCTTCATTGGCCTTGGAAGGCACATTGAAGCCGCTCAGCTTGCGTACGAACTGCAAGGAGGCATCGCGTATCTCAAGCTCGGTGGCCGGCGGCTGGAAGTTGAAAAGGGTCTTGATATTGCGGCACATGCTCGATCAATCCTTCAGGACTTTCCAGCTCTTCGCGCCATCGAGCCGGCGGATCTTCACATCGCCCAGAACTTCGGGCTCGAACATGCGCGCATTGATGCCGGTGCGGCTCTTGTCTGTCGGCGCGACCGGCCGCCACTGCACGATGCAACCGCAGCGGCCGCAGCGCATGAAGTCAAGCATGCGGTCGCCCCATTGGTAGCTCTGCAAGACGCCGGGTTCCGCCTCGACCTTCACTTCGCTCAATTGGAAGTAGGCCCACAGCGTGCCGTAGCGCCGGCAGATCGAGCAATTGCAGTTGGTGAGGCTGCGCGGCTTGCGCGGGATGCTCAGGTGAACGGATCCGCAATGGCAGGTCGCTTTCAGCATCACTCAACTCCTCTTCAGATCAAGGCGCGCCCGATGAGTATCTTCTGAACTTCGGAGGTGCCCTCGTAGATCTGCGTCACGCGCACATCGCGGTAGATGCGCTCGACGGGGAAGTCGCTGACATAGCCGTAGCCGCCATGGATCTGGATCGCCGCCGAGCAGACCTTCTCGGCCATCTCTGACGCGAAGAGTTTGGCCATGGCTGCCTCTTTCAGGCAGGGCAGGCCGGCGTCCTTCAGGCTGGCGGCATGCCAGATCAGCTGGCGCGCGGCCTCGATCTGCGTGGCCATGTCGGCCAGCTTGTGGCTCATCGCCTGATGTTCGAAGATCGGCACGCCAAAGGCCACGCGCTCCTTGCTGTACTTCAGCGCCGCCTCGAAAGCCGCACGCGCCATGCCCACCGATTGCGAGGCGATGCCGATGCGGCCGCCTTCCAGGCCCGACAGCGCGATCTTCAGCCCCTGCCCCTCTTCGCCGAGCCGATAGCTCGCCGGAATGCGGCAGTTCTCGAACAGGATCTGCGCCGTGTCGCTGGCATGCTGGCCCATCTTGTCTTCGATGCGCGCGACCGTGTAGCCCGGCGTCTTGGTGGGCACCAGGAAGGCGGAGATGCCCTTCTTGCCCGCGGCCTTGTCGGTCACGGCCATCACGATGGCCAGGTCGCCGTTCTTGCCGCTGGTGATGAATTGCTTGACGCCGTTGATCACGTAGTCGTCGCCATCGCGGACGGCGGTGGTCTTGAGCCCGCCCGCTTCCGAGCCGACATGCGGCTCGGTCAGGCAGAAGGCGCCCAGCATGTCACCCCGCGCCAGCGGCTTCAGGAACTGCTGCTTTTGCTGCTCGTTGCCGAAGGCCATCATGATCGAGCAGCAAGGGCAGTTGTTGACGCTGACGACCGTGGACGTGGCGCCGTCACCGGCGCCGATCTCTTCCAGGATGATGCTGAG
Organism: Roseateles microcysteis; assembly: GCF_036880965.1. NCBI lineage: Bacteria > Pseudomonadati > Pseudomonadota > Betaproteobacteria > Burkholderiales > Sphaerotilaceae > Roseateles > Roseateles microcysteis. Next base: position 265,020 of record NZ_JBAJMV010000006.1, read on the forward strand.
TGCCAGATAGTCCAGGCCCGCGCCGTCGTACTCGCTCGGCACGGCCACGCCGTAGCAACCGAGCTCGGCCAGGCCTTTCAGCTCGGCGGCTGGGAAGTGGTGGTTCTTGTCCCACTCGGCCGCCTTGGGCGCGATCTGGTCTTGCACGAATGCGCGCACGGCATCTTGTACGGCGCGGTGGTCTTCACTGAGGATCATCTTGTTGTCTCACCAGGCCAGCGGTTGGCCGTCGTAGTTGAGGAAGGCGCCGTTGTCTGCGGCGGTGAGTTGCGAGAGCTGCCCGCGCATGCCGGCCACACTCTCGTCGACAGTCAGGTCGGCGCCGCTGCCGCCCATGTCCGTCTTCACCCAGCCTGGATGAAAGGCCACACAGATGACGCGGCCCTGGAGCGCCAGCGATGCGTCGCGCAGCACCGAATTCACCCCCGCCTTGGAGGCGCGGTAAAGCCAGCTGGCCGTGGAATCGCGCAAGGCCATCGAGCCCATGCGCGAAGACAGGATCGCCAGCCGCGCGCCCGGCGCCATGTAGTCCGAGAGCTGCGGCAGGATGCGCATCGGGCCCAGCACATTGGTGCGCATCACCGCGTCGAACTCGTCTTGCGGCGGCGTCTGCAGGCCCTTGGTACGCGTGCCGTGGATGCCGGCGTTGATGATCACGCGGTCGAAGACGTGGCCATCGATCTGCCAGGCCAGGCCCGAGGCGCTGGCCGTGTCGGCAACGTCCAGCTTCAGCGCCGTGGCACCGAGGCCGCGCAGCGTGGCGAGTGCCTCCTCGCTGCGCGCCGTGGCCACAACCTGGGCGCCCGACTGCCGGTACTGGCGGACGAACTCCAGGCCGATGCCACGCGAAGCCCCGATGACGAGGACCTGCATCTCTTAGATCAACTCGACGCCAACGGCCGTAGCTTCACCACCGCCGATGCACAAGGCCGCCACGCCACGCTTCAGGCCGCGGTGACGCAGGGCGCCGATCAGCGTGACCAGGATGCGGGCGCCGGAAGCGCCGATCGGATGGCCCAGCGCACAGGCGCCGCCGTTCACATTGACGATCTCGTGCGGCAGCTTGAACTCGGCCATCGCCGCCATGGTCACGGCGGCAAAGGCTTCGTTCACTTCCCACAGATCGACGCTCTTGGCATCCCAGCCATTCTTCGTCAGCAGCTTGTTGATCGCGCCAACCGGGGCGGTGGTGAACCACTCGGGCGCATTGGCGTGGACTGCGGTGCCGACAATGCGAGCGACGGGTTGGAGGCCCAGCTTGGCGGCGGTGGATTCACGCATCAGTACCAGCGCAGCGGCGCCGTCGGAGATCGACGAGGAGGTGGCGGCGGTGATCGTGCCGTCCTTCTTGAACGCAGGCTTCAGGCCGGCGATCTTGTCGAGCTTGGCCTTGAACGGCTGCTCGTCCTTGTCGAACACGGTGTCGCCGCCGCGGCCCGACACGGTCACCGGCGCGATTTCCCATTCGAAGCTGCCATCGGTGTTGGCACGCTTGGCGCGCTCGGTCGAAGCGATGGCGAAGGCGTCTTGCGCTTCACGCGTGAAGGCGTACTTGGCGACGCATTGCTCGGCGAAAACGCCCATGGCCTTGCCGCGCTCGTAGGCGTCTTCCAGACCGTCCAGGGCCATGTGGTCGTACATCTGCGTGGCGCCGTACTTCACGCCCTTGCGCGCGAACATCAGGTGCGGCGCATTGGTCATCGACTCCATGCCGCCAGCGATGAGGATGTCAGCGCTTTCGGCCTTCAGGGTGTCGTGGGCAAACATGGTGGCGCGCATGCCGGCGCCGCACATCTTCGAGAGCGTCACCGCGCCCACCGACTGCGGCAGGCCGGCCTTCAAGACGGCTTGCCGCGCGGGCGCCTGGCCCTGGCCGGCCATCAGGCAGTTGCCGATGAAGGCCTCCTGGATGGCGTCGCCGGGCACGCCGGCCCGCTCGACCGCGGCCTTGATGGCCACAGCGGCCAGCTCCCAGGCTTGCAGGCCGGCGAAGTCGCCGAGCAGGCCGCCGATGGGCGTCCGTGCGGCGGAAACGATAACGATGGAATCAGACATGAGGCTCTCCTTGAAAGCGTTGATGACTACTGAATCGGAAGTTCACGGTGCTCGGGTTCCGCCACCTCCGGGCGGAGCTTGCTGCCGTGCTGGACATGGAAGCGCTTGTGCGCCTCGTAGGGAAAGACGTCGTGCACATAGCCGGCCTCGATGCGCTCCTTGTGGCCTTGCCAGTAAGCGGCATCGAGCAAGTCGGCGTGGTGCTTCATGAAGATCTCGCGCACGCCCGGATGACCCAGGAGGAAGGGGCCGAAGGTCTCGGGGAACACATCGCGCGGGCCGACGCGGTACCAGACCTCGCCGCTCATCTCTTCCTCTTCATTGCGCGGCGCGGGCACCTTGCGGAAGTTGCAATCGGTCAGGTACTCGATCTCGTCGTAGTCGTAGAACACGACCTTGCCGTGGCGGGTCACGCCGAAGTTCTTCCACAGCATGTCGCCTGGGAAGACATTGGCGGCCACCAGGTCCTTGATCGCATTGCCGTACTCGACCACCGCATGCTCCATCTGCGCCGGCGTGGCATCCTGCAGATAGATGTTGAGCGGCACCATGCGGCGCTCAATGTAGACGTGCTTGAGGATCAGGTCGTCGCCCTGCTCCTCAACGAGGCTCGGGCAGAAGAGCTTCAGGTCCTTGATCAGCTCTTCCTCGAAGCGCCAGCGCGGGAAGGCGACATTGCTGAACTCCAGCGTGTCGGCCATGCGCCCGACGCGGTCGTGCTGCTTCACCAGCAGGTACTTGCCCTGGATCAGCTCACGCGTGGTGTTGTCCTTCTGCGGCGGGAAGTAGTCCTTGATCAGCTTGAAGACAAAGGGGTAGCTCGGCAGGTCGAACACCAGCATCACCATGCCCCGGATGCCTGGCGCGATGCGGAACTTGTCGGACGAGTGGCGCAGGTGATAGAGGAAGTCGCGGTAGAACAGGTTCTTGCCGTGCTTTTGCAGGCCAATGGAGCTGTAGAGCTCGGCGCGAGGCTTTCGCGGCATCATCGAGCGCAGGAATTGGACGTAGGCGCTCGGCACCTCCATGTCGACCATGAAGTACGCGCGGGCAAAGCTGAACAGCATCAGCAGTTCGTCTTCGCCGAACAGCGCGGCGTCGATCTCCAGCAAGCCGCGCTCGTTGTGCAGGATGGGCAGCGCAAACGGCGTCTCGGTGAAGCCGTTGACGATCTTGCCAACCACATAGGCGCCCTTGTTCCGATAGAACAGCGAGCTCAAGACCTGGATCTGGAAGTTAGTGCGCCAGCGGAACAGTCCCAGCTCCTGCTGCACCGCGTTCAGGACACAGTCCACGTCGCGGCCCAGGTCCTCGAATTCGACATCGAGCTGGAAGTTGGTGACGATTCGCGTCATCGTCTCGCGCAGCGTCTCCTTCGTGGGGTAGTAGCAGCGGTAGGTCGGCTTGGCGGCGGGCTCGTCGTTCTCGATGTACTCGGTCGAAATGGCCGGCCGCACAAAGATGAAATCGTTGCGGAAGTAGCTGTGGTGGAGCACCCGCGTGCAGACCGAGTTGAAGAAGGTCTCGGCCAGCTCGGGCTGGTGGTGGTTGGTCAGGAGGCCGATGTAGTGCAGCTTGACCTGCTGCCACACGTCCATGGGCAGGCTGCCGATCTGGAACTGTTCTTCCAGCATCGCAATGCCTTCGTCCACCCGCTTGTCGTAGAACTCGATGCGCAAGGCCTGAGCGCGTTGCTGCCCATGCCAGTCGGCCCGCTCGAAGCGCTGCTTGGCCTCGGCCGTGGTGGCGCGAAACAGGCGGTAATGCTTGTTGAAGCCGCCGAGCAAGGCGTTCGCAATCTCGAACGCACGGGCATCGGTCAGCTTCTGCGGGAACATGGCTGGCTCCGACTGCAGGCTCAGGCAGCTCTTCAGGCGGCGCTGTTCACGCGCGCAGCCTCGTAGCGCTTCTTGACGTTGGCCAGCGCCTGGCGATACGCCTCGCCCACCTGCTCGGCCGCCGAGACGGTCAAGGACAGGTCTTCCAGCAGGCCGTTGTGCAGGCCATAGACCCAGCCATGCACCACCACCTCCTGGCCGCGCGCCCAGGCGTCCTGGACCACCGTGGTCTGGCAGGCGTTGCGGGCCTGCGCCAGCACATTCAGCTCGCACAGCGCATTGACGCGCTGCTCGGGCTGCAGCGTTTCGAGCCAATCGGCGTGATCGTTGCGCACGTCTTGCACATGGCGCAGCCAGTTGTCCACGAGGCCGGTGCGCAGGTCCAGCAGGGCCGCGCGCACGCCACCGCAATTGGAATGACCGACCACGATGATGTGCTTGACTTTCAAGGCATCGACCGCGAACTGCATGACCGACAGGCAGTTGAGGTCCGAATGAACCACGACGTTGGCCACATTGCGATGGACGAAAAGCTCGCCCGGCAGGAGGTTCACCAGCTCATTGGCCGGCACGCGGCTGTCAGCGCAACCGATCCACAAATACTGCGGCGTCTGCTGCTTGAGCAGGCGTGAGAAGAAGCCCGGTTCGCGCGACTCGGTATCGGCGGCCCACTGCCGGTTGCTCTCGAGGAGTTCTTGAAGGTTCGTGCTCATGCGCTCATTGTCCATGTGGCAAGCATCGCGGTGCTGACAGCGATGCCACCGCAGACTTCGATCAAGGGTCTTTTGAATCTGGCGAGCGTTGCTTCGTGAACGCTCAAGGCAGCCAGGGCCGCGCCGCAGGCCGGCTCCACCATCACGCGCATCGCGTCGGCGAAACGGACGCAGGCCTGGGTCGCGTCTCGGTCGCTGACGGTCAGGCTGAGGGTCGGGTGGGACTGCGCCAGGCGCAGCGCCTCGGCCGCCACACGGCGGGCCCCCAACGAGGTCGCGATGGAAGTGATCGCCGGCAGCGTGACGGCCTCGCCGGCTTGCAGGCTCCGGCTGAGGCTGTCGGCGCCCAGGGTTTCGAGCGCAATCACCGGCACTTCGTTCAGGCCGTGCCGTTGCAGGCCCTGCACGATGCCGCAATAGAGACCGCCGCCGCCCACCGCAGTGATCACGGCATCGAACTCCACGCCCTCGGCAAGCACTTCGTCGATCAGCGTCGAATGGCCCTTCCAGAGCAGCGGATGGTCAAAGGGATGGACATGACGCGCGCCGCGCTCGGCCGCCAGGGCGATTGCAAAGGCGTTCGCCTCGTCGAAGGCCGCACCGTGACGCAAGACGGAGGCGCCGCGCGCGGCGATCTTCTCGGCCACGGCCGGGCTGCTGGTTTCGGGCAGCACGATGGTGACGGCCATGCCCAGGGCACGTGCTGCGTAGGCAGCCGCAAAGCCGGCATTGCCACCCGAGGCACAGACGATCTCACGCACGCCCTCAGCGGCCGCCTCCTGCACCAGACGCCCCACGCCGCGCAGCTTGAAGCTGCCGCTGGGCTGCAGCGCGTCCATCTTCAGCCACACCTCGGCCTGCGGGAACAGACCGGGCGCGGCGCGCAGCAAAGGGGTGTCGAGGTGCAAGGGCTTCATGGCCAAAGGCGGATCACATGGTCTGGCATTCACTCACATCCGACTAGCGGATATGAGTGCCTGCCGCAACGGCGCCGCCAAGCGGCTTGTTGTCTGTACCCGAGCCCATTACATGGTCTCGGCGAACAGCTCACGCCCGATCAGCATGCGGCGAATCTCCGACGTGCCGGCACCAATCTCATACAGCTTGGCATCGCGCCACAGGCGGCCCAGCGGGTACTCGTTGATATAGCCATTGCCGCCGAAGATCTGCACGCCTTCGCCCGCCATCCAGGTGGCCTTCTCGGCCGTCCACAGGATCACCGATGCGCAGTCCTTGCGGACCTGGCGCACATGCTCGGCGCCCAACAGGTCGAGGTTCTTGGCCACGGTGTACGCGAACGAGCGACCGGCCTGCAGCACCGTGTACATGTCCGCGACCTTGCCCTGGATCAGCTGGAATTCGCCGATGCTCTGGCCGAACTGCTTGCGATCGTGGATGTAGGGAATCACGTTGTCCATCACGCTTTGCATGATCCCGAGCGGCCCGCCGGTCAGCACGGCGCGCTCATAGTCCAGGCCCGACATCAGCACCTTGGCGCCGCCGTTCACTGCGCCCAGCACGTTCTCGGCTGGCACTTCCACGTCCTGGAACACCAGCTCGCCGGTGTGGCTGCCGCGCATGCCCAGCTTGTCGAGCTTTTGCGCGATGCTGAAACCCTTCATGCCCTTTTCGATCAGGAAGGCCGTGACGCCGCGAGCACCCAGCTCGGGCTCGCTCTTGGCATAGACCACCAGGGTGTCGGCATCCGGGCCGTTGGTGATCCACATCTTGCTGCCGTTGAGCAGGTAGTAGCCGCCCTTGTCTTCGGCCTTGAGCTTCATGCTCAGGACGTCGGAGCCGGCACCGGGCTCGCTCATTGCCAGCGCACCGACATGCTCGCCGCTGATCAGCTTGGGCAGGTATTTCCTGCGCTGGGCGTCGGTGCCGTTGCGCTTGATCTGGTTGACGCAGAGATTGCTGTGCGCGCCGTAGGACAGGCCCACCGAGGCCGAGGCGCGGCTGATCTCTTCCATCGCCACCATATGGGCCAGATAGCCCATGTTCGCGCCGCCGTATTCCTCACCGACGGTGATGCCCAGCACGCCCAAGTCACCCATCTTGCGCCACAGGTCCATGGGGAACTGGTCCGAATGGTCGATCTCGGCCGCGCGCGGTGCGATCTCGGCATCGGCAAAGGCGCGCACCGCATCGCGCAGCGCGTCGATGTCCTCGCCAAGTTGGAAATTCAGGCCGGGCAAGTTGCTCATGGTTTGTCTCCTGATAGCGGCGTCCATCGTAAGACGCTTCGTTGACTTACGTTTACGTAAACGTAAATTGTAATCACGACGCCGGCCCTGCCGGCAACAGCCGTTTCACCAGTGGATGGGCCACCTTCTTCTCGGTGGCAATGGCGAAGAACTGCTCTTCGACACCATCGCAGGGCCCCACCCGCTGCAAGGCGTACCGCGCCGTCAGCTTGTCATGAACCAGTTCGGCGGCCGGGAATACACCCAGTCCACCGGCGCCAAAGGTTGCAAGCAGGGCACTGTCCTCGAACTCGCCCGCCACATGCGGCTTGATGCCATGGCGGTCAAACCAGGCGTCAAGCCGGCCACGCAGCGCCGCGTGCTGAGTCGGCAACAGCACCGGTACGCGAGCGAGCGAGGCCGGAAAGTCCAGGCTCGCGAGGCTTGCAAGTTCCTGCGATGCGTACCAAGCCACCGCTGAATTGCCCATCGCGTGGCTGTAGACCTTCAGGTTCCGATTGGCCGGGGCCGGCCGGTCCGCCAACACCACGTCCAGCCGGTGCAGGGCCAGGTCCCCGAGCAGGCTCTCGAAGCGATCTTCGTGGCACAGCAGCCGCAGGTGCGGCTCATGGGTCACCGGCAGCAGCAGCCGGCGGACCGCCAGCTTCGGCAATCCATTCGAAATGCCGACCGCCAGGCGCAGCCGTGGTGCGCTGGCCGCATCCCGTACAGCCATGGGCAGCTGCTCGCCCAGTTGGAAGATGAGTTCAGCCTGCTTCAGCGCCGCCTGCCCGGCGTCGGTGAGCGTGAGGCCGCGGCCGGCGGGCCTGAGCAGGCTGGCCCCAAGGGCGCGTTCCAGTTCGCGCACCTGGGCACTGATGGTCTGCACGGCCATGCCCAGACGTTCGGCGGCCTTAGATACGCCGCCCTCCTTGGCCACCACCCAGAAATAGTAGAGATGCCGGTAGCTGAAGCTCAGACTCATTTCGTTTTTTACGAAGTTTTGTTCATTGATTCTCTGCTTTTTATCGCGAAACCAGCCACATAGAGTGCTGACCGTTACGCAACCTTTGAATGGAGCAGGCCATGCGCAGCTACCCTCCCAACAGCCCGAAGGCCGCCGCACGACTGGTGGCCCTGACCATGCTTGCGGACGGCCATGTCAGCCGGATCGAGGCCCAGACACTGGAACGCCTGGGACTGCCAAAGGCCTTCGGCCTGAGCGTCGAGGACCTCAGCGCGGTACTGCAGGGGCTCTGCGAAGACCTGCTGTGCAGCAGTCAGGGCGACTGGTGCCGACCGGTGGTCGACGCCGCGCTGATCAACGGATTGCTCGCTGAAGTCACCGACCCGGGCCTGCGTGCCACGGTCCTGCGCGCCTGCGTTGCCGTGGCCGAGGCCGACGAGGAGCTGGCCGACGGCGAATGCGTGGTGCTGATGCAGGCGATTCAGCAGTGGCGCGTCGGCACGCTGCCGAGCCTGAAGGCCCACCCGGCCTGAGCGCCGTCCCGCACACGCCCTACCCCCTTCATCGCTGCAAGAGCTGCTCCATGACCCACTTGCCCGAACTCCTTCAGCTCCCTGTGCTGGGCCAAGCCCTGTGGCTGTGGCTGGTCTTCGCCGCCACGGTCACCACCCTGCTGGCCCTGGACCTGGGCGTGCTGCACCGTACCGACCGGGAAATCGGCATCCGCGAAAGCCTCTGGCTGTCGGCCGGGTACATCAGCGTGGGCCTGGCCTTCGGCGCCTGGCTGTGGTGGCAGCTCGGGCCGCAAAGCGGCATGGAGTACCTCACCGGCTTCGTGATCGAGAAGTCGCTGTCGATGGACAACGTCTTCGTGATCGCATTGATCTTCGGCTTCTTCGCCGTGCCACGGCAGTACCAGCACCGGGTGCTGTTCTGGGGCATCCTCGGCGTGATCGTCCTGCGCGCCCTGATGATCGGTATGGGCGCCGCCCTGGTGTCCGAGTTCAGCTGGGTGCTCTACCTGTTCGGCGCCTTCCTGGTCGTCACCGGCCTGAAGATGCTCTGGATGAGCAGCGAGCCCACCAGCGATCTGGCAAACAACCCCGCTTTGCGCTTGTTGCGCCGCCTGATGCGCGTCACGCCCCAATTGCACGGCAACGCCTTCTTCGTGCGCCAGGCCGCCGTGCCAGGTGGCCCCAGGGTGCTGTGGGCCACACCCTTGTTCCTGGCCCTGTGCATGGTCGAGTTCGCCGACCTGGTGTTTGCCGTGGACTCGGTGCCGGCCATCTTCGCCATCACCACCGACCCTTTCATCGTCTACACGAGCAATATCTTCGCCATCCTCGGCCTGCGGGCGCTGTACTTCGCGCTCTCGGCCCTGATTCATCGCTTCCGCTACCTCAAGTACGCGCTGGCGCTGGTGCTGGTATTCATTGGCTCCAAGATCTTCCTGGTGGGCATCGTGGGCAAGATTCCGCCCTCGATCAGCCTCTCGGTCACCGCAGCACTGATTGCGGGCGGCGTGTTGTTTTCGCTCTGGAAAACGCGGCCGGGCGTCGCAGCCGGTTCATGAGGAGGCACCCGCACGCTCGCTGTGCCGCTCGTGTCCGCCGCAGCGCCGACCCTTGACAAGCACAGCGGCTGCGGCAAGTGCCGCGGCTCAGAGAAAGCGTTCCAGGACTTTCTTTGACGCGCGGTCCAGCGCGAATCGGTCCGGCAGGATGAACTGCAGGCCGTGGCTGCTGGTGATCAGCAGCCGGCCTTCGCCCAGGCGGCGGATGTCTTCCTCGGTCTTCAGGATGAACTGGGTCTCGCCACGGTCGGTCTCAATCGTCCATTGGCTGGGTGTCGAGAAGGTCGAGACGCCGACAATGCGCAGCACCGTGGGCATGAAGTCGCGGCTGGCGAATTCGGCCTGCAGGAGCTCGCGTTCCTGCTCGGGCAGGTTCGAGAGGCGGTCGATCCAGGCCAGCTCATGGCCATCGGTGCCGATGATGGACAGGCCTTCATCCGGCGCCGAAATCGGATGCGCCCGCACCGGCACCACGCCCTGGTGCTCGACTCCCTGCTCGTCCACCAGCACCAGGCGGCCGAAGGCATTGCGGTTCAGCGATTGGTACTTGCCCGGCGTGCTCATAGGGCCTCCGTCGTCGTGTGGGCGTTCGGGTTGGGAATGGCGACGGCCTCGGCATCCTCGGCGTCCACACGACGAGCCTGCGCCTCGTACAGCCGCCAGTAGGCGCCCTTCTTATCCATCAGCTCGTCGTGCGGGCCGACCTCGACCACCTGGCCGCGGTCCATCACCACGAGGCGATCTGCCTTGCGCAAGGTGGAAAGCCGGTGGGCGATGGCAATCGTCGTGCGGCCCTTCACCAGGTTGTCCAGTGCCCTCTGGATTTCCTTCTCGGTCTCGGTGTCGACCGAGGAGGTGGCCTCGTCGAGAATCAGGATGCGCGGATTGATCAGCAAGGCGCGGGCAATCGAGATGCGCTGGCGTTCACCGCCAGAGAGGCCCTGGCCGCGCTCGCCCACCAGCGAGTCGTAGCCCTGCGGCAGGCGCAGGATGAACTCATGGGCATGCGCCGCACGGGCCGCGGCAACGATCTCCTCGCGCGTGGCCTCGGGTTTGCCGTAGGCGATGTTCTCGGCAATCGTGCCGAAGAACAGGAACGGCTCCTGCAGCACCAGGCCGATGTGGCGGCGGAAATCGGCCACGCCGATGCGGCGCAGGTCCACGCCGTCTACCCGGATGCCGCCTTCGGTCACGTCGTAGAAGCGGCAGATCAGGTTGACGAGCGTGCTCTTGCCCGAGCCGCTGTGGCCCACGAGGCCGATCATCTCGCCCGGCTTGATCTCGAGCGACAGGCCGCGGATCACGGCGCGGTTGCCGTAGCGGAAACCGATGTCGTCGATCTGGATGCCGCCTTCGATCTTCGGCAGCTTCACCGGATTGGCCGGCTCGGGCACGTTCGATTGGTGGTCGAGGATGTCGAAGATGCGCTTGGCGCCGGCCGCAGCCTTCTGCGTGACCGAGACGATGCGGCTCATCGAATCCATGCGGCCATAGAAGCGGCCGATGTAGGCGATGAAGGCGGTCAGCACGCCGACCGTGATGTCGCCCTTGGCCACCAGCGAAATGCCGAAGGCCCAGACGACCAGCAGGCCGATTTCTGTCAGCAGCGAGACGGTCGGCGAGAACAGGCTCCAGGTCTTGTTCAGCTTGTCGTTCACCGCCAGGTTGTGGGCATTGGCGGCACGAAAGCGCTGGGCCTCGCGCTTCTCCTGTGCAAAGGCCTTGACCACGCGCACGCCGGGAATGGTGTCGGCCAGCACGCTGGTGACTTCGCCCCAGACCCGGTCGATCTTCTCGAAGCCGGTGCGCAGTCGGTCGCGCACCAGGTGGATCATCCAGGCAATGAAAGGCAGGGGCAGCAAGGTGGCCAGGGCCAGCCAGGGGTTGATCGAGAACAGGATCAGCGCCGTCATGCCCAGCATCAGCACGTCGGTGATGAAGTCCAGCGCATGCAGGGACAGGAACACGCTGATGCGGTCGGTTTCCGAGCCGATGCGGCTCATCAGGTCCCCGGTGCGCTTGCTGCCGAAATACTCCAGCGACAGCGACAGCAGATGCTCGAAGGTGGCCGTGCGCAGGTCGGCCGCAATGCGCTCCGACACCAGGGCCAGGATGTAGGTCTTGGCCCAGCCGAGCAGCCAGGACACCAGGCCGGCACCGAACAGCCCGCCCAGGTACATGCCGACCAGCCAGGGGTCAATCTGCTGGCCGTTCTGGAACGGGATCAGCACCTTGTCCATCAAGGGCATGCTCAGGTAGGGTGCCACCAGAGTCGCACCCGTCGAGCCCAGCATCAGGGCGAAACCGAGCGCCAGCTGCCCTTGATAGGGCCTGGCAAAGCGCCAGAGGCGCAAGAGCACCCAGGTGGACGGCGGCGTGTGCAGCTCGCGGGCGCAGGTGGGGCACTCTTCGCTCTCGGGCGGCAGGGGCGCCTTGCAGCTGGGACAGAACTCCACGTCCTCGGCGGCGTCGCGCGCGCCCTCATCGCGGCGCTCGAACTGTTCCTGCCAGCGCTGCGCCTGCAGGTTCATTTGCAGGGTGAAGCGCCAGACGGCCAGGCGCTGCCGGCCATCCACCAGCTCCAGGCTGCCGACGCCGGCGTGGTCGGATATCCGCATCGAGAGCTGCGGGCTCAGCGTCCATTCGCTCCATGCCTTGCCGGCCGGGTCCCAGGCCAGCAGACGATGGCTGGTCAGCACCAACAGGCCACGGGCGAAGTGCAGCCTGGAGTCAAGGTCAACCTCCAGCTCGCCGACGACGTTTTCGTCCGACATGAGCCGCGCCTTCAGGGCAGACCACTCCGGATGTACTGGGTCCGGCGCGACTTCGGGATGTTGATGCTGCATTGTTTGTTCTGCCAACTGGGCCTTTTCAGGCCCTATTCGCCAGTTCGGCGCTTGTTGTAATTAAGCGGATTTTGACCGATGCCGGCTGCCTGCCACAAAAGTTCCGGCAGCGGCAGTCCGCAAAGAAGCGCGCACAATGGTGCCCTGAGCTCCCGAAAGCCCCCGAACCAGCCCTCGCCCTCCATGAGCAGACACGACGACATCAAGCTTTTGCGCGTCAACTATTTGCGCGGCCCGAACATGTGGACCTACCGCCCGGTGCTTGAAACCTGGCTGGACCTGGGGGCCCTCGAGGACTACCCAAGCAACAAGGTTCCCGGCTTCACAGACCGGCTGACCGCCGCGCTGCCGGCCCTGGCCGAGCACCATTGCGGCGTCGGCGAGCGCGGCGGCTTCCTGCAGCGCCTGGTCGAAGGCACCTGGATGGGCCATGTCCTGGAACATGTGGTGATCGAGCTGCTGAATCTGGCCAGCATGCCTACCGGCTTTGGTCAGACCCGCTCCACCTCGCAGCACGGCGTCTACCGCATGGTGTTCCGGGCCCGCGACGAGCAGGTCGCCCGCCAGGCCCTGGCCGAGGGCCACGCCCTCTTGATGGCGGTGATCAATGATGAGCCGACCGACGTGGCCGCCGCGGTCGAGCGGGTGCGCGACAAGGTCGACGACTGCTACCTCGGCCCCTCCACTGCTGCGATCGTCGCGGCAGCGACCGATCGCCGCATTCCGCACATCCGCCTGAACGACGGCAATCTGGTGCAACTGGGCCATGGCGCCCGCCAGCGCCGCATCTGGACCGCCGAGACCGACATGACCAGCGCCATCGCCGAAGGCATTGCGCGCGACAAGGACCTCACAAAAGACCTGCTCAAGGCCGTTGGTGTGCCGGTACCGGCCGGCAGCGTGGTCAAGAACGCGGACGAGGCCTGGGAAGCCGCCGACGACCTGGGCCTGCCCGTGGTGGTCAAGCCGTCGGATGGCAATCACGGCCGCGGCGTCACGCTCGACCTGAAGAAGCGCGAGGACATTGCAGCCGCCTTCGAAGTGGCCGAACGGCATGGCTCCGAGGTGCTCGTCGAGCGCTACATCCCCGGCAACGAGCACCGCCTGCTGGTGGTCGGCGGCCAGGTGGTGGCAGCCGCCCGCGGCGACGAGGCCTGGGTCACCGGCGACGGCAAGCACACGGTCGAAGAACTCGTGGAGCTGCAAATCAACAGCGACCCGCGCCGTGGCACGACCGAAGAGTTTCCACTCAACCGACTCGACATCGCCGAAGACGCCGTCATCCAGCTGGACCTGCAGCGCCAGGGCCTGTCCGCCACCGCCGTGCCAGCCGCCGGCCAGCGCGTGCTGATCCAGCGCAACGGCAATGTAGCCATCGACTGCACCGACGAGATGCACCCTGACGTGGCCTTCCAGGTCTCGCTGGCGGCCCGCACCATCGGCCTCGACATCGCCGGCGTCGACCTGGTCACCAGCGATATTTCCAAGCCGCTGCACGAGACGGGCGGCGCCATCGTCGAGGTCAACGCAGGCCCTGGCCTGCTGATGCACCTGAAGCCGGCTGCAGGCAACCCACAGCCCGTGGGTCAGGCCATCATCGACCACCTGTTCTCGTCCGACGAAACCGGCCGCATCCCCATCGTCGGCATCACCGCATCGACAGGCGGCAACAACATCGCCCGCCTGGTCGCCTGGCTGCTGCATCTGAACGGCCGCCACGTGGGCCTGTCCTGCAGTGACGGCCTCTTCCTCGGCAACCGTCGTGTCGAGCACAGGCGCGGTGCGCGCTGGGAGGCGGCGCACCGCCTCTTGATGAACCGTGGCGTCGATGCCGTCGTGGCCGAGAGCAATGCCGGCGTGATCCTGCAGGACGGCCTGGCGTACGACCGCTGCGCCGTCGGTGTGGTCTGCGACATGGGCGGCCTGGGCACGCTGGACGATCACGACATCCGCACGGAAGACCAGCTCTTCAAGGTCCTGCGCACGCAGGTGGACGTGGTGCTGTCCGACGGCGTTGCCGTGCTGAACGCCGCCGAGCCCCGCCTGGTTGAAATGGCCGAGCTGAGCGATGGCGAAGTGCTGTTCTATGCGCTGGACGGCAGCAATGCCGCCATCACCGCGCACCGCGCCAAGGGTGGCCGTGCCGTGTTCCTGCGAAGCGGCGCCGCCGTGCTGGCCCAGGGCCAGGGCGAGACAGCGGGCGCCAATATCGACGCCTTGCTCCAGCGATTTGCTGCCGCAGGCATCGCCACCGATGCGCAGACGCTGCTGGCAGCCGTTGCCGCCGCCTGGGCGCTGCATATCTCGCCCGAACTGATCTCCGCCGGGGCCGACACCTTCGTGCCCGCGCTGACCCACTGATTGCTAAGCCGAGTACCGACAGCATGGAAGTCTCCCGCACCCGCGCCCTGCGTGGCCCCAATATGTGGAGCCGTCACACCGCCATTGAAGCGGTGGTCAGTTGCTCCGGCCCCGATCTCGCCATCGCCGACCAGCCCGGCTTCGAAGCCAGGCTGCGCGCGCTGTTCCCAGGCATCGGCCCTTTGCGGCCCAAGCAGTCGCTGGCCCATGTGCTGGAGCAGGCCACGCTGGCGCTGCAGGCGCAAGCCGGCTGCCCGGTCACGTTCAGCCACACACACGCCACGTCCGAGCCCGGCACTTTCCAGGTCGTTGTCGAGTACAGCGAGGAAGACGTCGGCCGCATGGCATTCAAGGCCGCTTGCGAGTTGATGGAAGCGGCGCGCAACGGCGGCAGCTTCGATGCTGACGCCACGCTGGCCCAGCTGCGCGAGCTGGACGAAGACGTGCGCCTGGGTCCCTCGACCGGGTCCATCGTCGACGCGGCCGTCGCTCGTGGCGTGCCCTTCCGCCGCCTGACGCAAGGCAGTCTGGTGCAGTTCGGCTGGGGCGCCAAGCAGCGGCGCATCTGGGCGGCCGAAGTCGATGCGACCTCGGCAGTGTCCGAATCCATCGCGCAAGACAAGGACCTCTGCAAGCGCCTTCTGCAATCGGCCGGCGTGCCCGTGCCCATCGGCAGCCCGGTCGACTCGGTGGACGAAGCCTGGCAAGTGGCGCTGGACATCGGCCTGCCGGTCGTGGTCAAGCCGCAGGACGGCAACCAGGGCAAGGGCGTGACGGTGAACGTCGTGACCCGCGAGCACATGGAAGTCGCCTACAAGGCCGCAGACGAAATCGGCCATGTGATGGTCGAGAAGTTCCTGCCCGGTTCCGACTACCGCCTGCTGGTGGTGGGTGACAAGCTGGTGGCTGCGGCCCGCCGCGACCCGCCGCACGTGATCGGCGACGGCAGCCTGACGGTCAAGCAGCTGGTCGACAAGGTCAACGCCGACCCCAAGCGGGGTGACGGCCACGCCACCTCCCTCACCAAGATCCGGTTCGACGACATCGCCGTGGCCCGCCTCGAGCTGCAGGGCCTGACGCCGGAATCGGTGCCCGAGAAGGGCCGCCGCGTCATCCTGCGCAACAACGCCAATCTGTCCACCGGCGGCACCGCCACCGACGTGACCGACGACGTGCATCCCGACGTGGCGGCGCGCGCAGTCGCTGCCGCACAAGTGGTGGGCCTGCATGTCTGCGGCGTCGACGTGGTGGCCGAGAGCGTTCACCAGCCGCTGGAAGAAGTGAACGGCGGCATCGTCGAGGTCAATGCCGCACCCGGCCTGCGCATGCACCTGAGCCCCAGCTATGGCAAGGGCCGCAATGTCGGCGAGGCCATCATTTCGCACCTCTACGGCCACGCCACGGCCAAGGGTGAAGACGGCCGCATTCCGGTCGTCGCCGTCACCGGTACGAATGGCAAGACCACCACCAGCCGCCTGATCGCTCACCTGTTCAGCACGCTGGGCCTGCGCGTGGGCATGACCAACACCGATGGCGTCTACGTCGACGGCCGCCAGATCGACAGCGGCGACTGCTCCGGCCCGAAGAGCGCCCGCAATGTGCTGATGCATCCGGACGTGGAAGCCGCGGTGTTCGAAACCGCCCGCGGCGGCGTGCTGCGCGAGGGCCTGGGGTTCGACCGCTGCCAGGTCGCCGTCGTCACCAACCTCGGTGCCGGTGATCACCTGGGCATGAACTTCCTCAACACCGTCGAGGAGTTGGCCCTGGTCAAGCGCGTGATCGTGCAGAACGTGGCGCCGAATGGCTATGCCGTCTTGAACGCGGCCGATCCGGTGGTGGCCAATATGGCCGGCGTCTGCCCGGGCCAGATCATCTTCTTCGCCGCTGATCGCCACCATCCGCTGATGGCTCAGCACCGGTCGCAGGGCAAGCGCTGCGTCTACATCGACGGCGACCAGCTCGTGGCTGCTCAAGGCGCCTGGCGGGAGACGATTCCGCTGCGCGAGATTCCGATCACCCGCAACGGCGCCATCGGCTTCCAGGTCGAGAACGCGATGGCCTCGGTGGCTGCCGCCTGGGGCGTGGGCATCGATTGGGACACCATCCGCCGCGGTGTCGCCAGCTTCGCGAATGACGCCGACAACGCGCCCGGCCGCTTCAATGTCATGGACTTCCGTGGCGCCACCGTGATTGCCGACTACGGCCACAACGGCGATGCGATGACTGCACTGGTGGCAGCCGTCGAAGCCTTGCCGGCCACGCGCCGCTCGGTCGTGATCTCGGGTGCCGGCGACCGCCGCGACGAGGACATCACGATCCAGACGCAGATCCTCGGCAAGGCCTTCGACGAAGTGATCCTGTACCAGGACGCCTGCCAGCGCGGCCGCGAGGACGGCGAGGTGCTGGCCCTGCTGCGCCGCGGCCTGGAAGGCGCCACGCGCACGCGCGAGATCGAGGAGATCCAGGGCGAGTTCGTTGCCATCGACCGCGCGCTCGACAAACTCCAGCCCGGCGAGCTGTGCCTGGTGCTGGTCGACCAGGTCGAGGAAGCACTGGCGCACCTGGCCGAGCGGGTCAAGAACGGCTAGCGGTACTTGGCCAGGATGCGCTGTATGCCACCCTCGGCCTGCAGCTCGGCAATGGCCTTGTCCAGTTCGGCGAGGCTGACCGTGCTGTGGCGCGACAGCGCGCACTGGCTCTGGTAGCTGGAGATCACCAGGGGCGCATGCAGGTCCAGCTTGTAGCCCCCCAGGCGCATCTGGTATTCGAACTGCAATCGGCCGACGATGGCATGCTGCATGCGCCCCAGGCTGAGCTTGCGCAAATTGGCACCGGCATCCGGCGCCTCCTCGCGTACGAAGCCGGTGCCCAACTGCTGCTGCATCTCGGGATAGACGAAACCAAGCACGGTGCCGATGCGCTGACCCGCAAGTTCGGCCAGCTTGCGCGGAGCCGGCACCGTGCGATCACTCAGCAGCCACTGCTCATCGGGCAGGAAGGGGCGACTCCAGGCGGTCACGCCCGGCAACCATTGGGGCAGATAGCCGCAGATCAGATCGGCCTGCTGACCATGCAGCAGCTCATCGATGACGCGCTTGCGCGGGAGCACTCGAAAGTTCGCCTCACGGCCGAGCTTCCCAGCCAAGGCCTGCCCGACATCGAAGTGAATGCCGCCCACCAGGTAGCCCCGTTCGAAGCGCCCCTGTGGCATCTCGGTGCTGTTGTCGACCAGCACATGCAGCGGCGCCCGCGCATGCGCCAGCGCAGCGCACAGCAGCGCCACCGCCTGCACGACAAGCCAACGACATCGGGCCAGTTTCATTGAATTACATCCGCACAATCGGCCTCATGTGCGCATCCTAAGGTAGCGCCTCCACCGCAGACTGACATGTCTCAAATCCAACCACGCCTTGTATCGCTCGCCTGGCCACTATTTCTCGAACTTTGCCTCGGCATCGCGGTGGGCATGCTCGGCACGGCGCTGGCGGCGCGCCTCTCGGACACCGGCGGCGCGGCATTCGCCCTGGCCAACCATGTGGTGGGCATGCTGTTCATCCTGTTCCGCATCATCGGCGCCGGCGTCAGCGTGGTGATCACGCAAAGCCTGGGCGGCGGCCGCCGCGACCAGGCCGATGCCTTGGCCCGCGCCGCGCTCGGAGCCAGCACCTGGATGGGCCTTTTCATCGCGGCGCTGGCCTCGCTGGGCGCCGAGCCGCTCCTGCACCTGCTCAACGCGCCGGCCGAGGTGATACCGCTGGCGCTGCCCCTCTTGCTCGCCCTGGCGCCAGCCCTGCCTCTGGATGCCTGGAACGCCTCGATGGCCAGCGTGATGCGAGCCCATTTGCGCACCCGCGACACGCTGGCCGTGATCGTCTGCATGCATGCGAGCCATCTGCTGCTGGCCTGGCTGCTGATGCCGCGCATCGGCCTGCCCGGCTTTGCGCTGGCCATGGGGCTGAGCCGCTTGCTGGGCATCGTGCTGCATCTGTGGCTGTGGCGTGCCCGGCTGAATCTGTGGCCGCGCTGGGGCAACTGGTGGCGGCTGCCGCGCGCCGAGCTGGCCGCCATCCTCCACATCGGCCTGCCAGGTGCGGCCGAGAACATCGCCTATCGATTGGCCTTCATGGTCAGCGTCGCGGTGGCCGGCAAGCTTGG
Organism: Roseateles microcysteis; assembly: GCF_036880965.1. NCBI lineage: Bacteria > Pseudomonadati > Pseudomonadota > Betaproteobacteria > Burkholderiales > Sphaerotilaceae > Roseateles > Roseateles microcysteis. Next base: position 283,714 of record NZ_JBAJMV010000006.1, read on the forward strand.
CGCCACGGCACTGGCCACGCAGGCCTACACGCAGCAGTTGATGTACTTCGTGCTGTTGGCCGGCCTGGCCACCGGCTTTGCGGCCGAGATCGTGGTGGGGCACATGATCGGCGCCGGCAAGCTGCACCAGGCCGACAAGCTGGTGCGCAAGGCCATGGGTCGCGGGCTGCTGCTCAGCTTCGCCGTTGCGCTGTCTGCGGCGCTGGCCGCGCCCTGGCTGTTGCGCATGTTCACCAACGACCCGGAGATCATCGCCACCGGCTGCACCTTGATGTGGATCACGGTGATCCTGGAGCCGGGCCGCACCTTCAACCTCGTGGTGATCAATGCCTTGCGCGCCGCCGGTGATGCCCGCTATCCGGTGATGGCCGGTGCGAGCTCGATGATCCTTGTGCTGGCAGGCGGCACCTGGCTGCTGGGCCTGCACTGGGGTCTGGTCGGCGTGTGGATTGCGTATGCCCTGGATGAATGGGTGCGCGGCCTACTGATGTGGCGACGCTGGGCGCGGCTCGACTGGGTGCCGCACGCCCGGGCAACGCACAGGCGGCTGCGACGCCAGTAGAAACACCCTGGCTGCCGGCCAGCCAAACCGTATGCTGGGCTGGTCATGACCGTCGCATGAGATCGATGTCGAGCCCGATAGAAGAAATCCGCCTGCGCCTCCTGCGCTCGGCACTGCTCGTCATGCTGATAGGCAGCCTGGCCTTTGCTGTCAGCCTGCTGTCCCTGGGCCACATGCCGAGCAGCCGGCTGCTGGGGCCCGGGCTCATCGGCCTGCTCAGTGCCTACTGCCTGATTCATCTGCGTCGGCGCCAGCCGGAGCGAACGCTGGCCGTGCTGGCCTGTGGTGGCTGGGCCATCGCCACCGTGATGGGCTATCGCACCGAGGGCGTGCGCACACCCATCCTGCTCGCCTATCCGATGATCGTGATCTTCGCCGGCTGGCTGCTCGGTGCCCGCTGGGCCAAGGGCTTTGCCGCCGCCTCGGCGCTGGCCCTGATGGGGATGGCCGGCGGCGAGATGCTGGGCTGGTTGAAGCCGATGGCGCCCATCCATCCGGTCTCCCTGATGGTGGCGCAATGCCTGATCCTGGCCGTGGCCACGACGCTGACCCTGAACCTGCTGCGCGTGTTCCAGGAGCGCATGGACGAGGCGCTGCGCCTGGGCCGCCTGGCCGAGCAGAACCTGGCCATGGCACGTACCCGTGAGCTGGAACTGCAGCGCCTGGTGGAGGCCATGCCCTCCCTGATCTGCCAGTTCGATGCCGACTTGCGCTGCGTGCTGGCAAACCCGCATTTCACGCGCTTCTTCGGCGTGGCGACCGAGGAGCTGCCCGGCCGCCCCTTGGAGAGCGTGTTTGGCAGCGCCGCATTTGAAGACCAGCGCAGCTGTTTTCAGCGCGCATTGGCCGGTGAAAGCCTGCGCAGCCAGGCCCGCTTCGGTGTTGGCGAAGGGCCGAGCGAGCATGTGTTCGAGGTCGCACTGGTGCCGCGGCGCCTGGAAGGCCGCTCGGACGGCGGCTATGCCCTGCTGCACGACGTGACCGAGCGCGAGCGCAGCGCCGAGCGGTTGCGCCAGATGGTCAGCCAGGACGCGCTGACCGGCATCGGCAACCGCACCCACCTGATGGACCGCCTGGGCCTGGCGCTCAAGCGCAGCGCGCGCCGGCCCCAATGCTTTGCGCTGATGATGCTGGACCTGGATGGCTTCAAGCAGATCAACGACGCCCATGGTCATGAGCGCGGCGACCAGCTCTTGCAGAGAGTCGCCCGCACGCTGGCCGACACGCTGCGCGCCGACGACACCGTGGCCCGCCTGGGCGGCGACGAGTTCGTGCTGCTGGTCGAAACGCTGCGTGGCACCGAGGACGCGACGTTGATCGCAGCCAAGGTGGTGGAGCGCATCGCTGCGCTGTCCACCCCCGATGCACCGATCAGTGCGAGCCTCGGCCTGGCCCTGCATCCGCAACACGGTGATCTGGCAGAAGACCTGATACGCCGCGCCGATGCCGCGCTCTACCGCGCCAAGGCGACTGGACGCAATCAGTGGCGCCTGGCCGAGTAACTGGCCAAAGCGCTTGCTGCTGCCCTAGACTGCAGGCCAGCTCTCCGCCTTCACCATGTTCCACGAACAGACGCTGCTGCTGGTTGAAGTCTGCTTCACGCTGCTGACCACGGCGCTGCTCGTCGCTGCGGCCCTCGGCGTGGGCAAGCAGGCCGAGCTGCGGCTGTGGGCTCTGGGCAATGTCGTGGCCTGCCTGGGCCTGGCGCTCGGGGTACAGAGCGGCGTGCCCACCTTCATCCATGCGGTGCTCAGCTACGGCTTCATGGGCCTGGGGCAGGCCCTGGTGCTGCGCGGTTTGCGGCTGTACGCGGGGCAAGACCTGTCCCTCAAGAGCCTGGTCGCGATTGCCGCCGCATCGCTGTTGCTGCCTGCCTACTTCACCTGGGTCGAACCCAGCCTGACCGGCCGCCTGGTGGCCAGCGGCCTGGGCTTTGCCGCGCTGGACCTGGCCTGCCTGGTCACGCTGCTGCGCGTGCGAGACCGCACCCGGGCCATGATGTGGGTGGCGGCGACCGGCTTCGGTGTTCTCAGTGCGGCCTTGATCCTGCGGGCGCTCTGGCTGCTCCTGCATGGCGATGCACCGGCCGACCAGGAGCTTGTGGCGAACGGCACGCTCTTCATCATTCCGCTGGCCCAGGTCTGCATCGCCTTCGGCCTGGTGCTGATGATCACGCGCCGCTATGCCGAGGAATTGCGCCGGCTCTCGCTGACCGATCGCCTCACCGGCGCCTACAACCGCGCCGCGCTAAGCACGCTCGGCCTGCGTCTTCTGCAGCGTGCGCGCCGCTCGGGTCGCGGCGTGGCCGTGGCCATGGTCGATGTCGATCACTTCAAGCACATCAACGAGAACTTCGGCCATGCTGCGGGTGACGAAGTGTTGCGCCAACTATCGGCGCTGTTGCTCGCGCAATTGCGGCCGGGCGATCTGGTGGTTCGCTATGGCGGCGAAGAGTTTCTTTTGCTGCTCGATGGCCTCAATGGAACAACCGCCGAACGCGTCTGCGAACGTGTTCGCAAGCTGGTGGTCGAGACACGTATCAATCTGCCTAACGCCGAATTGAACTACACGGTCAGCATCGGCCTGAGCAGCTCGGAGGCCAGCGGCCACGAGCTGGAAAAGCTGATCAATGCGGCCGATTCGGCGCTGCAAAAAGCCAAGGCAGAGGGCCGAAATCGCGTGCTGCTCGGCTAGAGCGACAATCACGCCGCCCGAGATGGTCGGGCGTCATCCCAATGAGACTGTAGACAATGAACAAATCGGAACTGATTGAACACCTGGCCAGCAAGCACGAGATCAGCAAGGCTGAAGCCGGCCGCGTCCTGGAAACCCTGCTGGACGCCATCGTCACCACCGTCAAGAAGGGTGGCGCCGTCACGATCCCCGGCTTCGGCTCGTTCAAGCAGCACGCCCGTGCCGCCCGTACCGGCGTGAACCCGTCGACCGGCGACAAGATCAAGATCGCTGCTGCCAAGCTGCCCAAGTTCACCGCTGGCGCCACCTTCAAGGCCGCCGTGGACCCCAAGGCTGCCGCTCGCAAGGCCGCCAAGGCTCCGGCCGCTGCCGCCAAGAAGCCGGCCGCCAAGGCCAAGAAGTAAGCAGGCCTCCAGCCTGACGTGCAAAGAGGGCCCAGGGGCCCTCTTTGTTCTTTCCGGGCCGAGCGCCGGGCCGCTCCCAAGCCGGCCCGCCATGGGCGATGTGCTTGCCGCTCGAAACGGCAAGCATCCCCGCCCCCTCGGGGGGCCGTCCAAGGTACTCCTCGGACGGGGGGCTCACCCCTTGTCGAAGCGGTCCAGCGCCTTTTCGACCTGGCCGCGCTCATGGTCGCTGAGTCGGCGCGCTGCCTTGCGGTAGCGGCTCAGCACCTCAGAGTCAGCCGGCATCTGCTCGGCCAGCGCCTTCAGGACGGTAGCGAGTTCGAAGTCGGCGCCGATGCGCGGCGTACCCTCCAGGATGGCCAGCGTTGCCGACTTGTCGAGCGGGCCGCGCTCGATCAGTTTCAGCAGTGCTTCGCGCTGATCGAAATCACTGCCGATGCGCGTGGCCGATTGCACATAGCTCTCAACCTGCGTCGCCATGTCCAGGTGCGGTGCGATGCTTTGAAGCGCCGTGCGACGGTCGAAGTCCGAGCCCAGCAGGCTGCTGGCCTGCAGCGCAGCATCCAGCGTGCTCTTGCCCAGGGGCTTGCGCTCCATGAGGTGCTCGATGGCGGTGCGGCGGTCGAAGTCCGAACCCATGGCCTTCATCACCTTGACCCAGCCCTGCAGCACCTCGGCCTCGTCGGCCTGCTGCGAAGCCAGCGCTTCCAGCACATTGCGGCGGTCGAAGTCGCTGCCGATGCGTGCGGTCGTGCGCAGCAGGCTCACCTGCTGTGCGGCGGGCAAGGTCTGGTGTTCGACCATGGCGACCAAAGCGGTGCGGCGGTCGAAGTCGGAGCCCATGCCGTCCACCGCAGCGAGCACACGCTCGATGGCGGGTGGCGGCAGGTCGCCGACATCGCGCAGGTTCAGCAGTGCTTCAACACGGGCGCGACGGTGGAAGTCGCTGCGCGGCTTCTCGATGTCGGCCAGCACGGCATCGACGCCGCCCTTGGCATGGAGCTTCTTCACCCGCTCGTCGGCGCTGACCATGACGTCGGCCATGTGGCGGACCATGGTCTTCAGCCATTCGCTGCCCACGGCATCGAGCTGCTGGGCCTTGCCATCGACGCTGTAGCTCTTCTTCAGCGCGCCGCCGGGCTGGCTCTCGATCAGCACCTCGCGATGGACGCCGCCACGCTTCTCGCTGATCCGTACCGTGCCCGCGAGGCCGATGATCTCGTCTTCGGCCTCGTTGAAATGCAGATCGCCACCGCGTACGTTGACGCGGGTGGAGCCATTCTGATCGTTGGTAACGATGCGGGTACCCTTGTGGAAGCTGACGCCGTCCTGCAGCTCGAGCACCCAGTCGGCATCGATCTTGCCCAGCACCACGGCCGGAACCGCCACCGCGCCAAACAGCGCAGCGAGCACGCCGCCTAGCGCCAGCCAGCGCCATTTGAATTTCTTGGCCACCAGGCCTTCCTTGCCTTCTTCCATGGGGGTCTCCTCCATCAGTGAACGGATGCGCTGCAGGAGCGCCGAATCGGGCCTGGCCATTGCCGCTGCCAGACGCGGCGCGCTGCCGCGGCGCTGGACGATCTGCTCGGCGCAGGCATAGAGACTTTCGGCCAGCGCCTGGGGCTGGCCCGAGGCCTGGGCAGCCCAACGGTCGCAGGCCAGCTCGGCCAGCGCATCGAGCCGGCGCAAGGCCAGGTGATTGAGCGGCTGCAGCCAGCCCAGGGCCGCCGCCCATTGGCCTGCCAGGCGCCAGGCCGGGTCGCGACGCAAGAGGTGGGCGATCTCGTGCGCCAGCACCGCCTCGCACTGGCCGGCATCGAGCTTGACTGCCAGCCAGCGCGGCAGGCAGATCGCGCCACCCGGCGCCACCAGCGGGCTGTGCCAGCCTTCGCTCATGCGCAGCGTAGGCGTGGGCAGGCCAGCCAGACCGGCCAGGCGTTGCGCAGCCTGCTGCCAGCTAGGCTCGCCGGCCGGGCTCAGCCGCCGCACGCGCCAGCGCAGCGCCGCAAGTCGCAGGCCCAGCAGAATCAAACTGCCCAAGGCCACGATGGCCCATGCCACGGTCAGGGCGCCGGCGGCATTGCTGAACGAAGCGCCGAGGGCCACGTCTTGCCGGCTGACGGGCTCAGGCACAGGTGTGTGTGCGGCGCTCTCCACGGCGGTGGGCACGGCCCCTGGCGCAAGCTTCGCATCGACCACAGGGCTTGCTGTCGGTGGCATCTCGTCGGCTGCATCGACCGCAGGCTCCACCGCTGCCAGCACCAGGCCAACGCTGCGCTGCTCCTCCGAGCGACGGACCTCGGCCGGCAACTGCTCGAAGGCGGCCATCAGCGGCGGCGCCAATGCCTGGGCGGTGGCGCTGAGCAGGCCGCCGAACAGGGCAATCCGCCACATCAGTTCGCGCACGGTCAGCGAACGCTGCAAGGCGGGATGGCGTTCCAGCAGCATCGCGCCACCAAGCAGCGCCGTGCTGTGCAGGAGATAGTTGAGCAGCCAGCCGGCCAGTGCTTCAAGCATGACGACCTCCGCGGCGAGCCAGCAGGGCCCGCATCTTGGCCAGATCGTCCTCGCCGATCTCGCCTTCGCTGAGCAGATGGCTCATCAGCCGGCTGGGCTCACCCTGGAAAAGATTGCTCAGGAGGCCGGACACCATGGAGCGCTGCACCTCGGGTTCGTCCACCGCCGCGCGGTAGCGCAGCTGGCGGCCGTCGCGGCTGGCGCTGATCATGCCCCGCTTCTCCAACCGGGTCAGCAGCGTGGCCACCGTCGTGTGCGCCAGCGCGCGGCCCGCTTCATGCAGGGCTTCCACCACTTCGGCCGTACTCGCTTCGCCGCGCTCCCACAGCACGCGCATCAGCGCCAGCTGCAGCTCGCTGAGGGCCAGGTCATTGCTCTTTTCTTCGTCCATGGGTCTCTTCTACAGATGTAGTACTACAAATGTAGAAGAGATTCGGCACGCTGCACAAGTGACTTACGGCAGGGTCCCCAAAAAATCAGGCGCGAGCCAGCCAGGCCAGCCACAGCGCGGTCAGGGCCAGGCTGGCCAGCGTCACCGGCAACCCGGTGCGCGCATGGCGGCGCCAGTCGATCAGGACGCCGGCGCGGCGCGCCGCATCGACCACGATGATGTTGGCAATCGAGCCGACGATCAGCAGGTTGCCGGCCAGCGTGCTGACCAGGGCCAGTGTCGGCCCGGCCGTGGGCGCCGCTGTTGCTGCAGTTGCCCCAGGCAGCAAGAGCATCACCGCCGGCACGTTGGAGACGAGATTGGACAGCGCGAGCGTCGCACCGAACAGGGGCCATGTCTGGCCGAGGTCCAGGCCCTGGGCCAGCAGCCAGTTGATCGCGGCCTTGGTCATGCCCGTGTGTTCCAGCGCTGCGTTGACGACGAACAATCCCATGAACAGGACCAGCAGCTCCCAGTCGATCAGGCCCATCACCTTGCTGGAATGGAAGCGCTGGCTCAGCAGCAGATAGCCGGCGCCGACCAGGGCGGCCACGTCGCGCGGCCAGGAGGTCAACAGAAAGATCGCAACCAGCACGCCCGCCACGATCAGGCCCTTGGCGGTCTGCCAGGCATCGAAAGGTGGTTCGTCAGGCACCGGCGCCTCCTGCACCGCCGCCGGCGCGCCATGGCGCATCTGCCAGGCCAGCAGGGCCCACAAGGCCAGCAGGCCGGCCAGTACCGGCGGCAACGCCTGCAGGCTGTACGCGCCAAAGGGCAGCTTCAGCACCTCGCCGATCAGCATGTTCTGCGGATTGCCAATCAGGGTCAGCGCCGAGCCGACATTGCTGGCGCAGGCCAGGCCCAGCAGGAAGGGAATCGGGTCGAGCCGGCGGCGCAGGCAGGCCTCCAGCAGGAGCGGCGCCATGGCCAGGCAGACGATGTCGTTGGAAAACACCGCCGATAGCAAGGCGGAAGCAGCGATCACCACGCCCATCAGGCCCACGGGGGCCAGGGGCAGCGCAGCGATGCGGCGTGTCACGGCGCCATAGAAGCCGCCAAGCCGCATCTGCGCCGAGATCACCATGAAGGAGAACAGCAGCAGGATGGTCGGCAGGTGGATGGCCTGGGCCGCCGCCTCGGGTGTCATGACGCCGGCGCCGACGATGGCAATGGCGCCCAGCAGCGCCACGCCGGTGCGATCCAGTTGCAGGCGCGGCAGGCCACCGAGGATCATGCCCAGGTAGACGATGCCGAACACGCTCAGCACCACAAGATCGGAAACAGCAAGGTCGTGCATGCGGAATGAGGGGCAGGTCTTGTCCCTGAAAGGCAGTAGTCGCGGGCCACATTGTCAGCGCCAGGTCGGCCAATCCTGCTAGGCTTTGTCTCGATGAATACGGTTCCAGCCCATATCGCCATCGTCGACGACGAATCCGATATCACCCAGCTGCTGGGCAATTACCTGCAGGCGCATGGGTTTCGGGTCACCGCACTGCACGACGGTCATGCCTTGATGTTGCTGATGAAGGCCGACCCGCCCGCCCTGGTGCTCCTGGACCTGGGCCTGCCCGGCGAGGACGGTTTCTCGATTGCCCGCCAGTTGCGCGAGCACTGGTGCTGCGGCCTGGTGATCGTGACCGGCCGCGGCGACGCCATCGACAAGGTGGTCGGTCTGGAGGTCGGTGCCGACGACTATGTGACCAAGCCCTTCGACCTGCGCGAACTGCTGGCCCGCATCAAAGCGGTACTGCGCCGGCTGCAGCCGCTCGCCGCGGCGGCCGCGCTGCAGCCTGGTGGCGAGCAGCTGTGCTTCTCTGGCTGGAACCTTGACGTGGGTGCGCGGCGCCTGCTCTCGCCGACCGGCCAGGAAGTGGCGCTCACCAGCGGCGAGTTCGACCTGCTGGTGGCCTTTGCCCGGCATCCGGGCCGGGTGCTTTCGCGCGATTTTCTGCTGGAGCACACGCGCGGCCGCGAGGCCGGCCCCTTTGACCGCACGATCGACGTGCAGGTCGGCCGCCTGCGCAAGAAGCTGGAAACCGATGTCGACAACCCGCAGCTGATCAAGTCGGTTCGGGGTGCCGGCTACATCCTCGTGCCCGCGGTGAGCCCATCGACATGAGGCCGGACGGCGAAACCCCGGCGCTGCCGACGGGTCTGGATCCGTCCACAGTGTTCCGCTCGCTGTTCCAGGCCTTTCCCGATGCGCTGCTGCTGGTCGACAAGGCGGGCCACATCGTGCTTTGCAATGAGGCGGCCTCGAACCTGCTTGGCTACACGGTGGACGAGCTGCACGGCCTGACCGTCGATGCGCTGGTGCCCGACGCGATCCGCCCCCGCCATGCCGAGTACCGCAAGGCCTATGGTGAAGCGCCGCGCGCGCGCCCCATGGGCACGCAGATGGAGCTGGTGGCCAGGCGCAGCGACGGCTCGGAAGTGATGGTCGAGATCGCACTGAGCCCGCTGCCGCAGCAGGGCCTGGTGGTGGCGGCAATCCGCGATGTCGGCAGCTATCCGCGCGTCAAGAAAGCGCTGCAGCGTGCCCGCTACAGCGAGCATCTGGCGCAACTGGGCCGCCTGGCGATCGATACGCGGGACCCGGAGGTGCTGCTGACGAGGGTCAGCACCATCGCGGCCGAAGCCTTGCAGGTGGAGCTGGCGGCAGTCTTCCTGCTGGAGCCGGACCGCAAGCAGATCCGCCTGGCCAGCGGCTTCGGCCTCCTGCCGGCCGAGCCGCTGGGCACGCTGCTGCCCAACCGACCGGACACGCCCCCAGGCTACCTGGCCGCCACCGGCACGCCGGTGGTGGTGGCCGACTACGCCACTGAGCAGCGCTTCGCCGTGCCCCAGGCCTATCTTGACGCTGGCCTGCGCAGCGCGCTTGCGGTGCCATTGGCCGAGCGCGGTCGCATCATCGGTGCGTTGACCGTGCGCTCGCGGCGCAGCCAGCGCTTTGGCGACGACGAGGTGCACTTCCTCGAGTCGCTGGCCAATCTGCTGACCAGCAGCCTGCAGCGCGCCAAGACCGAGGAGGCGCTCAACCATGCACAGCGCCTGGAGAGCGTTGGCCAGCTGACCGGCGGCATCGCCCACGATTTCAACAATCTGCTGACCGTCATCCAGGGCAATCTTCAAGTGCTGGAAGACTTGCCTGGGCTTGACGCGTCATCGCCAGCAAAGCCGCTGCTGGCCGCGGCCACGCGGGCCAGCCGGCGTGCTGCCGAACTCACGGCCAAGCTGCTGACCTTCGCGCGCCGCCAGGTGCTGCAGCCGGAGCCGGTGGACCTGCATGCACTGCTCAATTCCTTGGCCGGCATGCTCCGCCGCACGCTCGACCAGCGCATTGCCATCACGGTCGAGGTGGGCGAGGACTGCCCCCTGGTGCTCGCCGACCCGGCGCAGCTGGAATCGGCACTGCTCAATATCGCGATCAATGCCCGCGACGCGATGCCCGAGGGTGGTTGGCTGCAGTTCCGCGCCAGCGCCTGCGCCAGCCTGCCGGATCGGCTGCGCACCGAGCTCGAAGACCCCAGTGCCGCCGTAGATCGCTTCGTCCAGATCACCATCACCGACAGCGGTCAGGGCATGCCCGAGGCCGTGCGCGAGCGTGCTTTCGAGCCCTTCTTCACCACCAAGGCCGCCGGCCGCGGTACGGGCCTGGGCCTGGCCACCGTCTATGGCTTCGTCAAACAGTCCAAGGGCGCGATCGCGATCAGCAGCGCGCAGGGCATGGGCACAACCCTGACGCTCTACATCCCTCAACCCTGGACGGCGGCCCGCGAAAGCGAGGACAAGCCGGATGTCGCGCCGCTGCGTGCCGGCATACGCGTGCTGCTGGTGGAAGACGACACCGAGGTGCGCCACATCGTGCGGACTTTTCTGCTGGGGCTGGCCTGCATCGTGGAGTCGGCCGCCAGCGCCGAGCAGGCCTTGCAAGTACTGGATCCGCCGACGGGCGAGCCACCGCACTTTGACCTGTTGCTCAGCGACATTGCCCTCGGGCCGGGCATGCGGGGCACCGAGCTGGCGGCACGCGCCCAGGCCAGCCGCCCGGGCATGGCCGTGCTGCTGATGTCAGGCTATTCATCCGAGCTGCTGGACGCCGACCGCGATTCGCCACCTGGCTGGGAGCTCTTGCGCAAGCCCTATGGCCGCGAAGAGCTGGCCGCGGCCATGGCCAGGCTGCTCAGCAGCTGACTGAAACGGCTGGGCTTACTGCAGCAGCGCAGGGGCCGGTGTCATGCCGCCCTGGATGAAGGTGCGCAGTGCATCGACCTCGGGGATCAGGATGTCGCGACGACCGCCCTCGGCGAACTCGATCAAGCCGGCCTTGGCCAAGCGCGAAAGCGCACGGCTCACCGTTTCCAGCGTCATGCCCAGGTAGTTGCCGATTTCGGCACGGGTCATGCGCAGCTTGATCTGGTCGGTGCGCAGGCCGCGCTTGGCCAGTGAGTCGGCCCAGTAGCGCAGGAAGTCGGCCACGCGGGCGTCGGCCGGCAGGGTGCAGACCGACATCAGCGAGTCGCGGTCGTTGGCAATCTCGCGGCTCATCGCCTGGTGCAGCAGGTTCAGGAGCACAGGACGACGCAGGCTCGCCTCGAGCAGCGCGTCATAGCGGATCGCCCAGACCTCGCCGGTGTCGATGGCGATGGCATCACAGCTGTAGCGCTGGTTGGCAATGCCGTCAAAGCCCAGCCAATCGCCGCGGAACTTCAGCCCCACCACCTGCTCGCGGCCATCACAGGACAGACTGATGATCTTCACGAAGCCGGAGTTCATCAGGTACAGGCAGTCGAAACGCTGGCCGGCCTGGCAGATCACGTCACCGGCACGCACCATCAAGCGCTGCGGCACCAGGCAGTCGCTGACCAAGGCCAGCGCATCGGCAATCTGCTGGCTGCTGCTCAGCTGCGCGCGCTGCTCGGAGTTCCGGTGCTGTGCTTGCCCCTGCAGCGAGCCGGCATTGGCCGCCTCGTTCTTGCGGAGAAGGATGGGAGTGGCGGTGGTCAGCATGGGCGTCCTGCGGGTCTGTGTTTGATGAGCCCATGCTAGGGAGCCTCGGCCAACCGCATGACAACCGACAAGACCGATTTGAAGCAGTCGGCAAGTGCTGCGTAAACAGTTGGTAACAGCGGGCTGGGCGCCCTGGGTACTTGAGACAAGCGTTCGGCTTGTTGATCCCGGTCAACGGTCGCCACCTGCGCCTGATTAGCATCGCCGCTGGCTGCTTGAACTCTGTTCAGACACCTTGCCCCATGCCCACCCCTTACCAGGCCACGCTCATTGCTACCGAACTCGCCGCCCTGCTCGACACCGCCAAGGCGTTGCAATCTGCAGGCATGGCCAGCCACGGGCGCAGCCTGCTGCGCAACAAGAACATCGGCCTGCTGACTGAGCATCCAGACGGCGCGGCCGCAACGCGCTTCATCGACGCCGCCCAGGAACTTGGCGCCCAGGTCTCGCTGATCCGACCGCAGCACGCCGGCCTGTTCTGCCCGTCGACCACGCTGGCCACCACCCGCATGCTGGGCCGGCTCTATGACGCCATCGAATGCCAGGACCTGCCGCCCGAACTGCTGCGGCAATTGCAGCTGCAATGCGGCACCCCGGTGCTGGACAGCCAGTCCAGCCTGGCCACCTGTCCGCCGGACTGGGTTGATAAATTGCCGGTGACCGAACAGGCCGCCCGCGAGCGCCTGCTGGTGCAGGCACTCCTCATGCGCGCGCTGAGCAGCTGAGCACGGGCGAAAAAAAGCCTCCCAACGGGAGGCCTGACTCATTGAGTGGCGGTGCTTACAGCGCGCCGCCGAGGTCGGCTTGGACCAGGTCCTTCAGTTGGACGATCAGGGCGACGGCCGACAGGGCCAGGGTGATGATCAGCAGTTCCATTCTTCTATCTCCTCTTTGCGTTTGCGAATGCTGTCATTCTAGGGAAATTACCTAGTCATTGCGGGTTAACCCTATTCATTTTGTGCATAACGCCATGTGCGGGATCCGAACGAGCATCTTTCGGATCCGCATCACTGGGCAAATCCTTTCCACGCCGTCAGGCATGGGCGGGCTCTTGAAAGCCCATCTCCGACCCCTATAATCCGATTGCTAGCACTCAACAATCAAGAGTGCTAACGATCCGCCCCGGCCTCTGGGCCCTGGCGGATCTCCATTTTCAAAGCCCGAGAAATCCTCAAGGAGATGTGATGAATCTGCGTCCTCTGCACGATCGCGTGATCGTTAAGCGCCTGGAACAAGAAACCAAGACTGCCTCGGGCATCTTCATCCCCGACGCCGCCGCTGAAAAGCCGGACCAGGGTGAAGTGCTCGCCGTCGGTACCGGCAAGCGCAACGACCGTGGCGACCTGATCGCCATGAACGTCAAGGTCGGCGACCGCGTGCTGTTCGGCAAGTACTCGGGCCAGACCGTCAAGGTCGATGGCGACGAGCTGCTGGTGATGCGTGAAGAAGACCTGTTTGCAGTGGTGGAAAAGTAAATCGCCCACGGCGATTTACTTTCGTCGAGGCTAACTTCGCTTGCGAAGTTAAGGCCCAAGGGGCCGGCCGGAGACAAAAGTCCGTAGCAACAGCAACACCCACTTTTTAAGAATTCGGAGAAATACACATGGCAGCAAAAGACGTGATCTTTGGCGGCGAAGCTCGTGCTCGCATGGTTGAAGGCGTGAACATCCTGGCCAATGCGGTCAAGGTGACCCTGGGCCCCAAGGGCCGCAATGTGGTGCTGGAGCGCTCGTTCGGCGCCCCCACGGTGACCAAGGACGGCGTGTCGGTCGCCAAGGAAATCGAGCTCAAGGACAAGCTGCAGAACATGGGCGCGCAGATGGTCAAGGAAGTCGCTTCCAAGACGTCTGACAACGCCGGTGACGGCACCACCACCGCTACGGTGCTGGCCCAGGCCATCGTGCGCGAAGGCATGAAGTACGTGGCCGCCGGCATGAACCCGATGGACCTGAAGCGCGGTATCGACAAGGCAGTGGCTGCCCTGGTTGCCGAGCTGAAGAAGGCTTCGAAGGCCACCACCACCTCCAAGGAAATCGCTCAAGTCGGCACGATCTCGGCCAACAGCGATGCCGACGTCGGCCAGATCATTGCCTCGGCAATGGACAAGGTGGGCAAGGAAGGCGTGATCACCGTTGAAGACGGCAAGAGCCTGAACAACGAGCTGGACGTCGTCGAAGGCATGCAGTTCGACCGCGGCTACCTGTCGCCCTACTTCATCAACAACCCCGAGAAGCAAGCCGCGCTGCTGGACAACCCGTTTGTCCTGCTGTACGACAAGAAGATCTCGAACATCCGCGACCTGCTGCCCACGCTGGAGCAAGTGGCCAAGTCGGGCCGTCCGCTGCTGATCATTGCCGAAGAAGTCGAAGGCGAAGCGCTGGCGACCCTGGTGGTCAACACGATCCGCGGCATCCTGAAGGTCGTGGCCGTCAAGGCGCCGGGCTTCGGCGACCGTCGCAAGGCCATGCTGGAAGACATCGCCATCCTGACCGGCGGCAAGGTCATCGCCGAAGAAGTCGGCCTGACGCTGGAGAAGGTCACGCTGGCTGACCTGGGCCAGGCCAAGCGCGTCGAAGTGGGCAAGGAAAACACCACCATCATCGATGGCATGGGTGCTGCTGCCGACATCGAAGCCCGCGTCAAGCAAGTGCGCATCCAGATCGAGGAAGCCACCAGCGACTACGACCGCGAGAAGCTGCAAGAGCGCGTGGCCAAGCTGGCCGGCGGTGTTGCCGTGATCAAGGTCGGCGCTGCCACCGAAGTCGAAATGAAGGAAAAGAAGGCTCGCGTGGAAGACGCGCTGCACGCCACCCGCGCTGCGGTGGAAGAAGGCATCGTGGCCGGTGGTGGCGTGGCTCTGCTGCGCGCCAAGCAAGCTGCTGGCGTCATCAAGGGCGACAACGCCGACCAAGACGCCGGCATCAAGCTGGTCTTGAAGGCCATCGAAGCCCCGCTGCGCGAAATCGTCTACAACGCCGGTGGCGAAGCCTCCGTCGTCGTGAACGCCGTGCTGGCCGGTTCGGGCAACTACGGCTTCAATGCCGCCAACGACACCTATGGCGACATGATCGAAATGGGCATCCTGGACCCGACCAAGGTGACACGCACTGCCCTGCAGAACGCCGCTTCGGTTTCTTCGCTGATGCTGACGACCGAGTGCATGGTCGCCGAGTCGCCGAAGGAAGAAGCAGCCGGCGGCGGCATGCCTGGTGGCATGGGCGGCATGGGTGGCATGGGCATGGACATGTAAGAACGAGCCTGCCCTTCGAGGGCAAGTTCAGAAAGGGCCGCAGCAATGCGGCCCTTTTTCATTGCCCTGTTACCGATGAAAAAAGCGGTGATTTTTCATGGTCTGTTGCCCGGACCATCCACCCTCAGGGGGGGGCCGCGCAGAGTCAGCATTTGCGTGGGTTGCCAATTCATAATGCGGCATCCGTCAAAGTCACGACATGCCACAAGCCCCTACCCTGCAAACCCTGGTCGACGACACCATCGCCGCCCTGCCGATGCTTGCGCGCTCGGTCCAGGATGCGATCCAGGACGAGTTGGAACGCCGCCCCCAACATTTCATGCTGCTGGAAGGCTGGCGCCGCCAGCGTGGCCGCTTCGCCACCAATCTGGAGGCGGTACTGCAGCCGATGCTGCAGATCGCCAGGCGTGGCCAGGACCCGCTGCGCCGTGGCGCGGCGGTGTCGCTCGACACATTGAGCCTGGTTGACGAACACCAGGCGCTGCAGGATGTTGCCATCGCCCACCTGATCGCATCGGTGGAAGAGCAATGCAAGCCCGAGCTGCATCAGCTGGGCAATTTCTTTGCTGCCCTGCGCGGCCAAAGCGCCCACCGCAAAGACGACAACCCGCTGCGCCCGGCCCTGTTCGCCCAGGCCATGTACGACGCGCTGGTCGACACCAACCTGGATTCCGAAGGGCGCTACGCAATGCTCAAGGTGGCGGCCGGCCCGCTCACCGAAACGCTGCAGCACCACTACGCCGCGCTTTGCAGCCAGTTGCAGGCGGCACACCTGAGCCAGATGGTGTCGAGCTACGGTTCGGGCACGGGCGGCCAGGACCCGCGCCTGCGCAATCTCTCGGAAGCCGCGAAAGCACAGGCGGCCAAGCTCAGCCCCGCGACGCTGGACAGCCTGGCCAAGCGGGTGGACGAAGTGAACAGCCGGCCACAGAAGCTCGCGAGCAAGCCCGAGCTGCCACCGGCGCCCAGTGGCATCAATTTCAGCCCGGCAGCCGCCGGCGGTACCGGCGACCTGCTGACGCGGCTGTACGACCAGATCCTGGCCGACCCGCGCCTGTTGCCGCCGGTCAAGGCCTTGCTGGCGCGTTTGCAGATTCCGGTCGTGCGCCTGGCCCGCATCGACCCCAGCCTGATGCGCCGCCAGGAGCATCCGACCTGGCAACTGCTCAACCGTGTCGCCTCGCATGGCATGGGTTTCGACAACCCGAACGACGAGCGCCTGCAGCAGTTCCTGCAGTTCATGGAGACGCGCCTGTCCATGCTTGTGGCCACACCTTCGCCCAGCGCCCAGCTGTTCCAGCAGGTGCTGATCCAGGTGGAAGAGCACATCGGTTCGCAGGCACGCCAGCGCAGTGAACGCAGCGCCACGGCGCTGGCCGCGCTGGAGCGCGAACAGATGCGTGACCAGTGGGCGACGGTGCTGCGCGAGCAGGTCGGCGACCAGATGATCGACGCGCCGGTCACTCCGGCGCTGCGCAGCTTCCTCAGGGGCACCTGGGTCGACGTGATCGTGCAGGCCATGGTGCTGCATGGCCGCGATGCGGCCGAGGCGCATGCCCACATCGACACGGTGGACGAACTGCTCGCCAGCCTGGAGCCGTGCAAGACGCCGGCCGAGGTGACACGCCTGCGCGGCCGCCTGCCAGCGCTGATGCAAAGGCTGGAGCAAGGCTTCAACTCCATCGCCTTGCCCGCCAGCAAATCGCAGGCCCTGATCCACGAACTGGCACAGATGCACCAACGCGTGCTGCAAGGCCAGCCGGCCGTACCCCCGGTGTCGGCGCTGCGCGCTGTCGACAAGCGCGAACTGAGCCCCGAAGACCTGCTGCAACAGTTGCTCAGCGAGCGCGAATCGCAGATGCCCTCGCGCTGGGCCCATGACCAGGTGGACCGCGGCCAGTTGCCCACGGTGCCGACCCAGCTCTACGACGAGAACGACAGCCCCGAATCCCGCGCCGCGCTGGCGGCCTGGGTTGACGGTCTGGAAGTGGGCCAGTGGTACCACCTGTTCATCCAGAGCCAGTGGCTGACAGCCCAGATCGCCTGGGTCAGCGAGAGCCGCCAGTTCTTCCTCTTCGTCGGCCAGGATGCGGAAGACCGCCATTCCCTGACCCGCGGTGCGCTCGAGAAGCTCCTGGCCAACGGCCTGATCACGTCGCTGGCCGAGGACACCTTGGTGCAGCGCGCGGTCGACACGCTGATGCAGGACCTCGACGCCTGATGAGGCTTGCGGTCGGCTTCGTCGGCCTGGTGCTGCTGGCGCTCGCCGGCACAGCCATGGCCGCACCGACCGATGTGCCCCAGCCCCCGCCAGCGCGGCCCAAGCTGGGCCTGGTGCTCTCGGGTGGTGGCGCGCGCGGCCTGGCCCACGTGGGGGTGCTCAAGGTGCTGGAGCGCGAGCGCATTCCGGTCGACCTGATTGCCGGCACCTCGATGGGCTCCATCATCGGCGGCCTCTACGCCAGCGGCATGACTTCCGCCGAGCTGGAGCGCGAGCTGTTGCAGATCAATTGGGGGCGCGTTTTTGCGGCGCGCGTGGAGCGCCAGCAGCTGTCGCAGCGCCGCAAGGAAGAGGACTTCGAGTTTTCGGCCGCACTGGAGCTCGGCCTGCGTGATGGCGAGTTGCGGGCGCCGCAAGGCACCCTGTCCAGCCGCGGCCTGGAAGCCCTGCTGCGGCGCCTGACCTTGCCGGTGCGCATGGTGCAGGAGTTCGACAAGCTGCCCATTCCCTTCCGCGCGGTCGCCACCAATATGGAAGATGGCCAGCAGGTCGTCGTTGGCAATGGCGACCTGGCGCTGGCCATGCGCTCCAGCATGAGCGTGCCCGGCGTGTTCGCGCCTATCGAATGGAATGAGCGCATCCTGGGCGACGGCGGCCTGGTGAACAACCTGCCGGTCGACATTGCCCGCCGCATGGGCGCCGAGCAGCTGATCGCGGTCAACGTCGGCACGCCGCTGTCGGCGCGCTCGTCCCTGGGTTCGATGGTCGGACTGACCGGCCAGATGATCAACATCCTGACCGAGCAGAACGTCCAGCGCAGCCTGGCCAGCCTCTGGAACGAGGACATCCTGATCACGCCAAACCTTGGCAAGCTGACGTCGGCCGACTTCGAGCGCGGCCGCGACTTCATCACCCAGGGCGAGGCAGCCGCCGAGGCCTTGCTGCCGCGGCTGCGCGAGCTGGCCCTGCCCGAGGCCGAATACAAGCGCTGGCGCAAGGCGCACCTTTCACACAACCCCGCCGCGCCTTCGCTGGAAGCGGTGGCTTTCGAGGGCAGCGACAACACCAACCCGGAGCGCTTCAAGGCCCAGCTCGAATCGCAAGCTGGCCAGAACTTCGACCCCGCCCGGGCCGAGCGAGACACCCGAAAGCTCGCGTCCACGGGCGACTATGTGCGGGTGGACTATCACGTTGAGCAACGTGCCGAAGGCGACACGCTGGTGTTCCTCATGGAAGACAAGCCCTGGGGCCCGAACTACTTCCGCGTCGGCCTGGATCTCAGCACCGACTTCGCCGGCGAGAGCTCATTCAACCTGCGCCTCAGCCACAACCGCCACTGGCTCACCGACCACGGCACCGAGTGGCGCAATCAGCTGAGCGTGGGCCAGACGCCGCGCTTCTACAGCGAGCTCTACCACCCGCTGATCCAGAAGCTCGGCACCTCGGAAGACTGGTTCGTCTCCGCCTGGACCGAGCTGGAACGGCGCCAGATCAACATCTACGAGCCCGAGTCCGGCAAGGGCCTGGCGCGGCTGGCGCGCGTGTCCGGCCAGCTGGGCTTCGATCTCGGCCAACCCTGGGGGCGCATCGGCGAGGTGCGCCTGGGCCTCACGCACCAGCGCTGGCGCATCACGCCCAAGCTGCTGACCGTCGACGTGGGCGACCAGCTCAACCAGACCTGGAGCGAAACCGGCGTGCGGCTGAAGACCGTGATCGACCAGCTCGACTTTGCCAACTTCCCACAGCGCGGCTACCGCCTGGTGGCCGAGGCGATCAGCGGACTGCAGTCGGGCACCAACACGCGGCGCCAGCATTTCAGCCGCTTCGAGCTGCAAGGCACGGCCGCCGGCAGCATCGGCGCGCATACGCTGAACCTGCATGCGCGCCTCTTGCAGGCCAATCAGCCGACCGATTCGACCCAGGGCCCTTACACGCTGGGCGGCTTTCAGCAGCTCTCGGGCTATCAGCAGGGCCAGCTCTTCGGCAATACGCTGGCTTTCGGACGCGCTACCTACTACCTGCGCCTTCGCGAAGCACCGGTGCTGACCCGCGGCTTCTTCATCGGCGGCTCGCTGGAAGCCGGCAATGCCTGGGACCAGCGCCGCGACGCGAGCTTCAAGGACCTGCGCTACGCAGCCAGCGCCTTCATTGGCGCGGATACCGGCTTTGGCCCGCTTTATCTGGCACTCGGCCACGCGCCGCGTGGCGGCACGACCGTCTATCTGTTCATCGGCCGGCCGTAACTGCTCACCCCCGAGGCGCTGCGCGCCTCCCCCTCAAGGGGGCGCTCCCGATGGCCCGGCAAAGCCGGATCCATGGGCGCCGCTTGGCTCGGCCGCTCAGACGCCATCAAATTGACCCCATGCAAACACTCCGCTGTATCAACGTTGCCACCAAGGCCGGCTGTTCATGGACGATCCAGTGCCCGGCACCCGGCACCCGGTGCAGATCCAGCAGAGGCACAAACTGCTCGAGGCCATCAACCATCGCTGCAGGCAAGGCCTTGTCCTCCAGGCCCCAGATCACCGTGGTCGGCACTTTCACGGTGACGAACTCGGGCGCGAATTTCAGCGCCATCGCGCCGGGGTCGCTCTCCGTGGGTGGACGCATCGGCGAGGCGCGGTAGTAGTTCAAGGGGCCGGTCAGGCCGTGATTCCAGACCTCGCGATAGCGTTCTTTCAGCGCGTCGGTCAGCCAGGGCTGGCCGCCGTGGTCGGTGAAGAAGGGCCAGAGCTGGGCGTAATCGTCGGCCGCCAGCTCTTGTTCCATCTGCGGTTCGCACAGCCGGTTCATGTAGGCGCTCGCCTGGCGCTGCGATTCGCTTTGCTGCAACTCGCGCAGAAAGGTGCCGGGATGCGGTGAATTGACGATGACCAGGCGCCGCATCAGCTCGGGCTTCTGCACCGCCAGGTTCCAGCCGACGGCGCCACCCCAGTCGTGGGCCACGAGCGCTGCCAAAGGGCCCTCGCCCGTGGCGGCGATCAGGGCGGCCACATCGGCCATCAAATGCTTGGCGCGGTAGGCCTCGACTTCGACCGGCGCGCTGGAGCGCTCATAGCCGCGCAGGTTCGGGGCGATACAACGGAAGTGCGGAGACAGCGCCTCCATCACCTCGTCCCACACGAAGGCCGCCTCCGGGAATCCATGCAGGAACACGAGTCGCGGCAGGTGCGCGCCACCAGCGGCGCGGCAAGACAACGTAATGCCGTGAGGCAAGGCCAGGTCGAAACGTTCAATGCTCATGGACATTGAGTATGGGCAGCGGCCGCTGCCCGGCCTGTCAGGCGGGCGACACCGCGGGCTCGTCGCCCTCGCCACCCTTGTTCTCTTCGTCGGCGCCGGCAGCCATCTGCTCGGTCACTTCGACCTCGGGCGCCTGCACATGGGCCTGCACCCATTCGTGCAGGATGTGGGCCACGTCGGCCACGCCCTGCTTCTTGAGCGCCGAAAACAGCGTGACCGACACGTCCGATGCTTCGGTGGCCAGCTCGCCCAGCTCGTCTTGCGCCTTGCGCAGGGCGGCATCGGACTCCTGACGGTTCAGTTTGTCGGATTTAGTCAACAGCACCAGCAGCTTGACCTCGCCACTGGCCACGCGGCGCTGCACGAACTGCAGGAGCTGCTTGTCCAGGTCGGTCAGGCCCAGGCGCGAATCGACCATCAGGACCACGCCCGACAGGCTGCGGCGTACGTCCAGGTAGTCGGCCATGACCTTCTGCCAGCGTAGCTTGGCGGCCTTGGCCACGGCGGCATAGCCGTAGCCGGGCAGGTCGGCGAACAGGGCGTTGGGCGCGTCCTTGGGCCCCAGGTGGAACAGGTTGATGTGCTGTGTGCGGCCAGGCGTCTTGGAGGCGTAGGCCAGGCGCTTTTGCTGGGCCAGGGTGTTGATGGCCGTGCTCTTGCCGGCATTGCTGCGGCCGACGAAGGCGATCTCGGCCAATTCGGTCGCCGGCAGGTGCTCCAGCTGGCTGGCGGTGGTCAGAAAACGTGCCGTGTGGGTCCAGCCAAGCACCTGTTTGTCGCTGACCTCGCCCTCGACTTCTGGAGTCTGGGCGGGCTGCTTTGTGTTGTTCGATGTCATGAAGATCCTGGGCTGGTGAATAGCCATTGTAAAATCCTGGGCTTGCGCTTACCGAACCCCACCCCATGAAGAATGCCGCTCTCCTGTTGACGGGTCTGTTTCTGGCCGCCGCAGCTACTGCGTCGGAGACCCAGGCCCCGGCCAAGCCAGACCTGGCCAAGGGCCAAGCCCTGTCCACGCAAGTGTGTGCTGCCTGCCACACGGCCGATGGTTCGCGTGGCAGCCCGGCCAACCCGATCCTGCAGGGCCAGCACCCTGAATACCTGGCCAAGCAACTGGCCGAGTTCAAGGAGGGCAAGCGCGCCAACCCGATCATGAGCGGCATGGCTGCGCCCCTGAGTCCGGAAGACATGAAGAATGTCGCCGCGTTCTACGCCTCCAAGCAGCCCAAGCCCGGCTTCGCCAAGGACAAGGCCCTGGTGGCACTGGGCGAGAAGATCTACCGCGGCGGCATTGCCGACCGCAATATCCCGGCCTGCGCCGGCTGCCACAGCCCCACGGGCGCCGGCATGCCAGCGCAGTACCCGCGCCTGTCGGGCCAGCACAGCGACTACACGGAAGCTCAGCTGAACGCCTTCCGCGCCGGCACCCGCCTGAACAGCGCCCAGATGACGGCTGTTGCGGCCAAGATGAACGACCGCGAAATCAAGGCCGTGTCCGACTACATCGCCGGCCTGCGCTGAGCGAGTACGGGTCGCCCTGGCGAACCCGTCCCTGTCATTCGAAAGGCCGGTGCATGTCACCGGCTTTTTTTCTGGCCGCTTTTTCTGGCCGTTTGTCTGGCCGTTTGTCCGCCTTTTCGCCTGGCTCAAAGCCTGACGCCGCCGCCACCGGCACAATCCCGCGATGTCTTCCGCTGAATCCGCCCTGCCCCCTGCCCGACCCGAACAGCCCGCCCAGCGCTCGCGCACCCTGCACGACCTGGTCGAACTGCTGTCCTCGATGCGCTTTGCCATCGCGCTGTTCGTGGCGATCTGCATCGCCGCGATCGTCGGCACCGTGGTCAAGCAGCGCGAGCCGCTGAACAACTATGTGAACCAGTTCGGGCCGTTCTGGTCTGAACTGCTGGGTCGCATCGACCTTTACACGATCTACAGCGCCTGGTGGTTCCTCCTGATGCTGGTGTTCCTGGTCGTCTCGACCAGCCTGTGCATCGCGCGGAACACGCCCAAGATCGTGGCGGACCTGAAGAGCTACAAGGAAAACATCCGCGAGCAATCGCTGCAGGCCTTCCCTCACAAGGCCCTGGGCGAGCTGGCAATGCCGGCCGAGGCGGCGCTGCAGAAGGTTTCCGAGCTGCTGGGCGCCGAGGGCTGGAAGGCCAAGGCCCAGATGCGCGACCGCGGCACCATGGTGGCGGCCCGCAAGGGCGCGGCCAACAAGATCGGCTACCTGGCGGCGCATTCCTCCATCGTCCTGATCTGCCTGGGCGGCCTGCTGGACGGCGACCTGCTGGTGCGCGGCCTGATGTTCGTGCAGGGCAAGAGTGTCTACAGCGGCGGTGGCCTGGTCAGCGAGGTCAAGGCCGAGCACCGCCTGCCGGCCAGCAGCCCCAGCTACCGCGGCAACCTGATGGTGCCCGAGGGTGGCCGCGCTGCGACTGCCATCCTCTCCATGACCGACGGCGTCGTGCTGCAGGACCTGCCTTTCGACGTGGAGCTGAAGAAGTTCATCGTCGAGTTCTACGAGACCGGCGCGCCCAAGCTCTTCGCCAGCGAAATTGTGATCCGCGACCACGCCACGGGCGCCACGCGCGAAGCGACGGTCAAGGTCAACGAGCCGGTGATTCATGACGGCGTGGCCATCTACCAGAGCAGCTTTGACGACGGCGGCTCGCAACTCAAGCTGCGCGCCTTGCCCATGGGCAGCTCGGCCGAGCCCTTCATGCTGGAAGGCGTGGTTGGCGCCAGCACTTCGCTGAGCAATGGCGCTGAGAAGCTGGGCCTGGAATTCACCGGCCTGCGCGTGATCAACGTCGAGAACATGAGCGGCGCGACCACCAGCGGTGCAGACGTGCGCAAGGTCGATCTGGCCGAGAGCCTCGACAAGCACCTGGGCAGCGGTGCCAAGGCGCCGGGCGACAAGTCGCTGCGCAATGTCGGCCCCTCGGTCAGCTACAAGCTGCGCGACGCGGCCGGCCAGGCGCGCGAGTTCAACAACTACATGGTGCCGGTGGAGCTGGACGGCCAGCGCGTCTACCTCGCCGGTGTGCGCGACACGCCGGCCGAAGCCTTCCGCTACCTGCGCATCCCGGTCGATGCCGAAGGTGGCATCGACGGTTGGCATCGGCTGCGCCAGGCCCTGGCCGATCCGGCTCGCCGCGCAGCAGCTGCGGAGCGCTATGCCGCCGCCGCCTCGCCCGCCAGCAACCCGGCCATGAAGCCGCAGTTGCAGGCCACGGCCCTGCGGGCCTTGAACCTGTTTGCCGGCGCCGAGGGCGTGCGCCCGGGCGACGTGCCGCCGAGCGCAGGCTGGGGCGGCCTGCCGGCGCTCTCGACCTTCATCGAGAAGGAAGTGCCCGAGGCCGAACGCAACCGCGTCTCCGAAGTGCTGCTGCGCATCCTGAACGGCTCGCTCTACGAACTGCACAAGCTCAATCTGGAACGTGCCGGCAAGCCCGCGCCAGCCGGCGATGCCGCCACGCAGAACTTCATGACGCAGGCGGTCCTGGCCTTGTCGGACAGCATGTTCTATCCCGCGCCGGTGCTCCTGGAGCTGGACGAGTTCAAGCAGATCCAGGCCAGCGTGTTCCAGGTGGCACGTGCCCCTGGCCAGAAGCTGGTCTATCTGGGCGCGGTCTTGCTGATCGTCGGCGTCTTCGCGATGCTCTATGTCCGTGAGCGCCGGCTGTGGATCTGGCTGGAGCCCACGGCGCCGGGCCAGACCCGCGTGCGCATGGCGCTGTCATGCACACGCCAGATGCTGGATACCGATGCCGAGTTCGCGCGCCTGAGCCAGGCGCTGTTGAATCCTGAAGAGGAAAAGAAGGCCACATGACTACCACCACGATGACACTGGGTCGGCGCAGCCACTGGGCCACTCGCAGCCCCGCCGACTGGGCATTTGCCCTGCTGGTGCTGCTGGGCGGCGGCTATGCCTTCTCGCGCTACGGCGCCTCGATGGACGTCTATGAGAAGGGCATCCTCGCCTTCGCCATGCCGGCCATGATCGCGCTGGGCTGGTTCTGGCGTCCGGTGCGCCTGTTGACGCTGCTGGTCGGTGCGGCCAGCCTTTTGGCGATCAACGTCTACTTGCGCCAGACGGACGCATTCGGCGCCGACCTCGCGGCCGCCGACAAGGTCTTCCTGCTCAAGTACATGCTGTCCAGCCAGAGCGCCATCCTGTGGATGAGCCTCTTGGTCTTCATGAGCATGCTGGCCTACTGGGTCGGCTTCTTCACCAAGAGCGAAGAGAGCACGGCCGAGGTGCTGGGCTCCAAGCTCGCCTGGGGCGCCGTCTTCATGGCGCTCGTCGGCACCATGGTGCGCTGGTTCGAAAGCCACCAGATCGCGCCCGACATCGGCCACATCCCGGTCAGCAACCTCTACGAAGTGTTCGTGCTGTTCACCTGGCTGACCACGCTGATCTATCTCTACTACGAAGCCCGTTTCAAGACCCGCGCCCTGGGCGCCTACGTGATGCTGGTGGTTTCCGCCGCCGTGGGCTTCCTGCTCTGGTACACGGTAGAGCGCGGCGCGCACGAGATCCAACCGCTGGTGCCGGCGCTGCAGAGCTGGTGGATGAAGATCCACGTGCCTGCCAATTTCGTCGGCTATGGCACTTTCGCGCTGTCTGCCATGGTGGCCCTGGCCTACCTCTTGAAGACAGCCACGCCCCGTGCGCTGCAGATCGGCCTGATCGGCGTGCCCGCAGCCCTGGTGGCGTTCATCCTGGCGGTGCGCTTCGGGGCGCAACTGCCGGCCGAGACGGTGGCCGGGCTGGATGGCTGGGCCCGCAAGATGGGCTCGGTGCTGGTATTCCTGACGATCTGCGTCGCACTGCGCAAGCCGCTCTCGGCCCGCCTGCCGGCGCTGACCGTGCTCGACGACCTGATGTACAAGGCCATCGCGCTCGGATTTGCCTTCTTCACCATCGCCACCATCCTGGGCGCCTTCTGGGCGGCCGAGGCCTGGGGCGGCTACTGGAGCTGGGACCCGAAGGAAACCTGGGCGCTGATCGTCTGGCTGAACTACGCGGCCTGGCTGCACATGCGGCTGATGAAGGGCCTGCGTGGCGCGATGTCGGCCTGGTGGGCGCTGCTGGGCCTGCTGGTCACCACCTTCGCCTTCCTGGGCGTCAACATGTTCCTGTCGGGCCTGCACAGCTACGGCACCTTGTAGGAGGCCAGCAAGGGATTTGCAGACGGCAGTAAGCTTTGCGTCTCTGGCCCGACAGATGGGTCAGATCAACAAATGAGCTGACCTGCCATGCACTTCCTTCCCGACCGCGGCCTGGGCCGACTGCCTGAATCCGAAGTCACGCCGCGCTCGCTCTACGCGAGCCGGCGCGAGCTGCTGGCACTGGGCGCTGCTGCAACCTTGCTGCCCAATCTGGCGCAAGCGCAGGCTGGCGCCAAGCTGGCCGCCATCAAGAGTGCCGTGCCCGGCGCGATGGTGCTGGACAAGCCCACGCGCATGGAAGACGCCACGCGCTACAACAACTACTACGAGTTCGGCACCGACAAGTCCGAACCCGCGCGCAATGCCCACACGCTGAAGACCTCGCCCTGGAGCGTGCTCGTCGAAGGCGAATGCGCCAAGCCCGGGCGCTTCGACCTCGAAGCGCTCTTGAAGCTCAGTCCGATGGAAGAGCGCATCTACCGGCTGCGCTGCGTGGAAGGCTGGTCGATGGTGATTCCGTGGATCGGCTACTCGATGGCCGAGCTGATCAGGAAGGTGGAGCCGAACTCCCGCGCCAAGTTCGTCGAATTCACCACGCTGGCCGACAAGAGCCAAATGCCCGAACTCAGCAACGGTGCGCTCGATTGGCCTTATGTCGAAGGCCTGCGCATCGACGAGGCGATGCACCCGCTCACGCTGCTCGCCTTCGGCATGTATGGCGAGGTGCTGCCCAAGCAGAACGGTGCGCCCCTGCGCCTCGTCGTGCCCTGGAAATACGGCTTCAAGTCGGCCAAGTCCATCATCAAGATCCGCCTGGTGGAGAAGCAGCCCACCAGCAGCTGGACCAAGGCAGCCCGCCAGGAATACGGCTTCTATTCGAACGTGAACCCGCTGGTCGATCATCCGCGCTGGAGCCAGGCCACCGAGCGCCGCATCGGCGAAGACGGCCTCTTCGCCAAGAAGCGCCCGACGCTGATGTTCAATGGCTATGAGCCGCAGGTGGGCCAGCTCTACGCCGGCCTGGACCTGAAGAAGAACTATTGATGACGGTGCAGCGCCGATCTTCCTGGCTGCATCCCGCAGCCAAGCCGCTGCTGCTTGTCGTTCTCCTGCTGCCGCTGGCCCGGCTGACCTGGGGCGCTTTCAACGATGGCCTGGGGCCCAACCCGGCCGAGGCCCTGATACGCGGCACCGGCGACTGGACGATGCGCCTGCTGTGGCTGACGCTGGCCATCACGCCGCTGCGCGAGCTGATCAAGCAGCCGGCACTGGCGCGCTTCAGACGCATGGTGGGCGTGACGACGTTTGCCTATGCCTGCATCCACCTGCTCTGCTATGCCTGGCTGGACATGGGGCTGGAGATGGCCGACATCGCCAAGGACATCGCCAAGCGCCCCTTCATCCTGATGGGCTTCAGCGCCTGGCTGCTGCTCGTGCCGCTGGCGGCCACGAGCTTCAACCGCGCGATCAAGGCCCTCGGCGCCAAGCGCTGGCAGGTCTTGCACAAGGTGGCCTACGCGATCTCCTTGATCGCGTTGGGCCACTTCATCTGGATGCGCGCCGGCAAGCAGCTGTTCGGCGAGCCGGCGATCTACGGCGCCGTGCTGGCCTTACTGCTGGGCTGGCGGCTGCTGCGGTACTGGCGGCGAAGCCGTCACTGAGCCGCTGCGGCTGCCGGGGCCGATGTGCTTGTCGAAGAACTTCAGCTTCGCCTCGTAGAGCTCGATGTTGTTCTCCAGCTTGCCGTAGCCATGAGCTTCGTCGGCTTTGATCATCACGAGCTCAGGCGGCTTGCCGGCCTTCTTTAGCGCATCGATCATCAGCTCGGTCTGTTCCAGCGGCGTGCGGCGGTCAGAGGCTCCGGCATAGATGAACAGCGGAATGCTGGAGCGTTCTGCGTGCAGCGCTGGTGAGACTTCGCGAGCTGGCGCCCAATCGTCGCCCTTCACGCCAAGCAGGCGCTTCCACTGAGCCACGCCGGAGCGGCTGGCGGTGTAGTCGGTCTGCGTCGATTTCTGCTGGCGCTCCATGTCGCCAATCGAGAAACCCGCCGCGGAACACTTGAACACATCGGCAGACCGTATCGTGGCCCACAGCGACGCATAGCCGCCATAGCTGCCGCCAGTAATGCAGATGCGAGCCGGGTCAACAAAGCCCTGAGCCACGCCCCAGCGTGCTGCATCCTCATGATCGTCGGACATCTTGCGGCCGACCTGGCCCCAGCCGGCCTCGAAGATCTTGCCCCCGAATCCGGGCGTGATGCGGTGGTTGGGCAGGATCACTGCGTAGCCGCGCGAGGCAAACAACTGCGCCTCGCGAACGCCACCGCCCGACATCGGACCCCAGGTATCGGCACGCACATGAGGACCGCCATGCACGTGGACGATGGTCGGCAACTTCTGGCCAGGCTGATAGTCGGCGGGCAGGAAGTAGTAGGACGGGATCTCAAGGCCGTCTCGCGTCTTCAGCAGGAAGGGCCGCATTTCGACCAAGCTTTGCTCATTGAGATCGCGGCGTGAGCGCAGCAGCGGCTTCAGGGTCTTGGCCGTCTCGTCATACAGCTGGTAGGTGTGCGGCTTGCGGTCGCTGAAGGCCGTGACCAGGGTGCGACCAGCGCTGGTGCGCTGCAAGGACACGACCTGATCTGGGAATACCTTCTGCATTGCCGCGTGAATGGCAGCGTAGTCCGGATCGAAATAACTGACCTGACGCCGATCCGCATCGATGGCCACACCAACTATCTCGCGCGAATTGGCGTCCCGCAGCCATTGCGCCTCGCTGGAGTCGTAGCGCGGATGGCCCATCAGCATCTCGCCCAGGGCCTTCTTTTCGATGTCGTACAGAAACAGCGCCGACGTGGCCCGACCGACCGTACTGCGCACGATCAGGTTGCGATTGTCGGGAGCAAAGCTCACCAGCGCCCAGCGGCGGTGCTTGTCTTCATCGGTGAAACGTGCGACTTCGCGCCAGGGGCTGTCGGCGGTGTCGCGAATCAGCACGGTGCGGACCAGTTCCGCCTCGGTCGCGTCTTCCTTGTTGTGCAGCACGGCCGCACGCACGGCGCCCTCCCGGTCCAGCACCCACTGCACGACCAGTCCGGGCTTCTCGGCCGTCAGGACTTTGCGCTCGCCCGTCACCAGGTTGACCCGAAAAACGTCCTCACGGTCGGTCCGAAGATTGCCACTGGCAAAGATCTCGGTGCTCGAGCCAGGCACCGAGCTGCGGTACGACATGCTGCGGTAGACCATGGCACCTTCACCGCGCTGTTCGCCTACTGTCGCCACCAGTTTACGGAAGCCCGTGCCGTCAGCGCGCACGGCAAACAAACCGCCACCATCGCCATAGTCGGCACCAGTTGGGGTATCAAGCGTACCCAGGCTGAAGAGCAGGAACTCCGAGCCCACCCAGTTGTAGTTGACGACGTCGAAGTTCGAGAAAACCGTTACGGCTCGCGACTTCATGGTTTCAAGATCCAGCACCACCAGGTTGCGCTTGCCCTTGAGCGGCGACAAGGCAGCCAAGTAGCGGCCGTTGGGCGAAATCGTTACTTGCGCGAAATCCGCTGGCGCCATGTAGGCAGCAACGGGCAACGGCTGCGCGCCGGCCGTCTGAGCCAGCGCCCCTTCGGCGAGCGCAGCCAGCGACAGTGCAAAACCCGCCATGACGGCGTGGGCCCAGCCCGGACGCCCACCCAAATTCTTCTTCAGCATTGAAACTCCTCGTCTATTCATTGCGGTGCTGCAAGCCAGCCGCTCCGCCCCTGCGCGTCGCCATATTTGCGGCGTCCCTCACGCGTCCTGCATTGTCCCAGAGGGCAAATCCCGCCCAGCCTGGGATAATTCAGGGTTTTCCTCTGCCCCCCACGACCTTCGCCCCATGCCCGACACCCTGCCCCCCACCGTGGATTGCGCCGTCATTGGTGGCGGTCCGGCCGGCTGCAGCGCGGCGGTCTGGTTGGCGCAGCTGGGCCTGTCCACCGCCCTCCTGGAGCGCAGCGGCCGGCTCTGCGGCAGCCTCTCGACCTTGCGCTATCCGCAGGACTGGCTGCTGGGCCACCCCGGCGAGACGCTGGCCGCCCTGGGCGAAAGCTATGCCGCCCACGTGGAGAAGCTGGCGCAGATCCACACCGGATTGAATGCCCGGCTCGATCATCTGGACTGGCATGCCAGCGAAGGCTGGACGCTTTTCCTGGCCGGCGGCGAGTCGCTCAAGGCCCGCAGCCTCTTGCTGGCCACCGGCCTGCAGCCGCGCCGGCCCGAGCCGCTCTACCCGCAGCGGCCCCGCAGCCCGAATGTGCTGGATTCACTGGAACTGACCGAACGCCGAGAATCACTGAGACCCGGCCGCACGCTCTTGCTGGGCGGCGGCGACAACGCGGTCGAGAACGCCCTGTACCTCAGCGCCCGGGGCCACCAGGTGACCATCTGGTCGCGCAGCGACTGGCGGGCGCAAACCCATCTGATCCAGCAGCTCGACAACGACGCCGGCATCGAGCGCCGCCCAGCCAACCCGATGCCGGCAACGGTGGAGATCGAAGGCGACAAGCTGCTGGTTCGCTCGAAGCAATTCGGCGACGAGCTTTTCGACCATGTGGCCGTGCTCCTGGGCTACGAGCCCGAAGCCAGCGCCTGGCTGCAGGTGTCTGACGCCTTGCAGCGTGCCGGCGTCACCGCCCCTTCCCACCCCTTCCGCGACGAACCACGCTTTGCCGCGCTGGGCCTCTTTGTGGCGGGTGACACCAGCGGCCGCCAGCACCCGAGCGTGCAGACGGCACTGGGCGATGGCGTGGTGGCAGCCAAGCAGGTCGAGAACTTCCTGCGCCCGCTGGCCGAGAGCCAGCCGCCGCTGGCGCTGCGCCGCAACAACCGCCAGGTGATCCACATCACCGGCCTGCGCTTCGGCGCCAACCTGGGCGTGCTGGACTTCGAGCGCGAAGGCCCGCAGCCGATCCAGGTGGACGCCGAAGTGAACCTCGGTGCCCAGACCATCGTTTCGCGCGATGCCGACATCGGCCATGTGCTGGACTACCGCCGCGTGCGCCAGATCATCATCGACGAGTGCACCGCCGAACACACCGACCTGCTGGAAGCCTTGCTGGGCAAGCTCTGCACAAGGCTGATGAAGCTGCACGGCGTGGTGGGCGTGCGCATCAAGGTGTGCAAACTCGAAATCTTCCCCGACTGCCAAGTCGCAATTTCGGCCGAATGTGGCCAATGGTGAACACGCTATGACGACGACCGAACTCCTGAGCCCCGTTGATGCGGTGGCCGCCGAAGCCTTGGCCGCAGAAAAAAAAGCTGCGCACGAAATCAACAAGCTGTCCAAGCGCCTTCACCGCCAGGTGGGCCAGGCCATCACCGACTTCAACATGATCGAAGACGGCGACAAGGTCATGGTCTGCGTCTCGGGCGGCAAGGACAGCTACTCGCTGCTGGACATCCTGATCAACCTGAAGCAGCGCGCGCCGATCAAGTTCGACATCGTGGCCGTCAACCTCGACCAGAAGCAGCCCGGCTTCCCGGATGAAGTGCTGCCCGCCTATCTGAAGTCGCGCGGCGTCGATTTCCATATCGAGACGCAGGACACCTACTCCATCGTCAAGCGCCTCATCCCCGAGGGCAAGACCACCTGCAGCCTGTGCTCGCGCCTGCGCCGCGGCATCCTGTACCGCGTGGCCGGCGAACTGGGCGCGACCAAGATCGCCCTGGGCCACCACCGCGACGACATCGTCACCACGCTGATGCTGAACATGTTCTTCGGCAGCCGCATGAAGGGCATGCCCCCGAAGCTGGTCAGCGACGACGGCAAGAACGTCATCATCCGGCCGCTGGCCTATGTGCGCGAGCCCGACCTGGTGCGCTGGGCCGAGCATCGCGAGTTCCCCATCATTCCGTGCAACCTCTGCGGCAGCCAGGAGAACCTGCAGCGCGTGCAGGTCAAGGCCATGCTGAACGACTGGGACAAGCGCTTCCCTGGCCGCATCGAGAACATGTTCACCGCCATGGGCAATATCGTCAGCTCGCACATGATGGACCGCAATCTCTATCCGTTCACGACCATCAAGGCCACCGGCACGCCGATGGAAGGCGGCGACATCGCCTTTGACGAAGACGAGGCCTGCGGTACGCCGGCACCGGCGATGGGCGTGATCAGCCTGCAAAGAGACGTCGCCTGAAACATTGGTAAACAAAAGGGCAGCCCGGAGCGTTCACAATGGCCTCACACAATGACTTGGAGGCCACGATGAAAATCCAACGACGTCTAGCCCTGGCCGCCCTGCTGGGCGCCACGGTCCTCGCCGCCACCGGCTGCAGCGGCGTGTACACCCTGACCAGCGATGTGGCCACCTATGGCGAATGGCCGGCCGACCGCAAGGCCGGCAGCTATGCCATCGAGCGCATGCCCTCGCAGAAGGGCTCGACGGAGCGCGATGCCCTGGAAGCCGCCGCCCGGGCCGCACTCGAGAAGGCCGGTTTCACGGCGGCCGCCGATCCCAAGAATGCCGAGTTCCTGGTCGCTGTCGGTGCCCGCTCGACGCTGACCGAATACTCACCCTGGGACGACCCGCTGTGGCGCCACTGGCGCATGAACTGGCGCTACGGCCCGCCGAGCCGCATGTTCTATGGCCCCTTTACCTTGCGCGACCGCAGCTATGAGCGCGAAGTCGCCCTGCTGGTGCGCGAACGTGCCACCGGCCAGGCGGTCTACGAGGCCCGGGCCCAGAGCGACGGCCTCTCGGTCGGCGACGACAAGGTCTTCGGCGCGATGTTCCAGGCGGCGCTGACAGACTTCCCGAAAGCCAATGAGAAGCCGCACCCTGTTTCGGTGACGATCCAGCGCTGATCCAACAAGGCGCGCGCAGCGTTCGCGCACCTTGTCGGC
This sequence comes from Roseateles microcysteis, assembly GCF_036880965.1. NCBI lineage: Bacteria > Pseudomonadati > Pseudomonadota > Betaproteobacteria > Burkholderiales > Sphaerotilaceae > Roseateles > Roseateles microcysteis. The sequence goes on from NZ_JBAJMV010000006.1 coordinate 316,105, forward strand.
GCGGCATGCCGTGATAATCGCGGCTTTTCCTCCAACAGGAATCGCCGCGCATGTCGTCGTCTTCGCTCAACATTGTCATCATGGCCGCAGGCAAGGGCACGCGGATGAAGTCCGCCCTGCCCAAGGTCCTGCACAAGCTGGCTGGCCGCTCGCTGCTGCAGCATGTCTTGCAGACCAGCGTGGGCCTGGGCGAGGCACGCCGCATCGTCATCACCGGCCATGGCGCTGAAGCCGTCGAAGCCGCGGTGGCGGCACCGGCGCTGCGCTTCGTGCGCCAGATGCCCCAACTTGGCACCGGCCACGCCGTACAGCAAGCCGTACCGGCACTGGACGATGAAGCCGCCGTCACCCTGATCCTCAACGGCGATGTGCCGCTGATCCGCACCGAGACCGCAGCCAAGCTGGTCGAGGCCTGCCAGGGCGGCAAGCAGCTCGCTCTGCTCACGATCGAGCTGGCCGACCCGAGCGGCTATGGCCGCATCGTCCGAGACGGCTCCGGTGGCGTGCGCGCCATCGTGGAGCACAAGGACGCGACACCTGAGCAGCGCCAGATCCGCGAGGGCTACACCGGCATGATGGCCGCGCCCACCGCCGCGCTGAAGCGCTGGCTGGGGCTTCTTTCGAACGACAACGCCCAGGGCGAGTACTACCTGACCGACATCGTCGCCATGGCCGTGGCCGAGGGCCTGCCGGTCGCCGGCATCGCCGCGCCGAACGAAACCGAGGTGCTGGGCGTCAACAGCCCCTTGCAGCTTTCCGACCTGGAGCGCCGCTTCCAGCGTCAGCAGGCCGAAGCGCTGATGGAAGGCCATGGCACCCGCCTGGCCGACCCGGCGCGCTTTGACCTGCGCGGCGAGCTCACGGTGGGTTCGGATGTCGAGATCGACGTCGGCTGCGTGTTCGAAGGCCAGGTCACGCTGGGCGACAACGTCAAGATCGGCGCCTACTGCGTGATCCGCAACGCCACGATTGCCGCCGGCGCGCGCATCCATGAATTCACCCACATCGACGGCGAGAAGGCCGGTGGCGCCAAGGTCGGCGCTGGCGCCCTGATCGGCCCCTTCGCCCGCCTGCGCCCGGGCGCAGATCTCGGCGACGAGGTCCACATCGGCAACTTCGTCGAAGTGAAGAACTCGACCCTGGCCAAGGGCGCCAAGGCCAATCACCTGGCTTATCTGGGCGACGCCACCGTGGGCGAGCGCGTCAACTACGGCGCCGGCTCCATCACTGCCAACTACGACGGCGCCAACAAGCACCGCACGGTGATCGGCGCCGATGTGCATGTGGGCTCCAACTGCGTGCTCGTGGCCCCCGTCGAGATCGGCGCTGGCGCCACCATTGGCGGCGGTTCGACGATCACCAAGCCCGTGGGTGCGGGCGAGCTGGCAGTGGCTCGCGGCAAGCAGGTTGGGATCGCCGGGTGGGCACGGCCGACCAAGAAGGCTAAGTAAAGCCGCGCACAGGCAATTCATCGCCCCGCTGCAACCAGTTGCGCGGCGAGTAGGCACTGGCCGCATCGGTCACGTGCAACGTGTACGCATGCCGCGAAACTGACGAGCGGTTCGGCGCGCTGTAGTGCGGCAGCAGGCCATGGAACAGCACCAGCGTGCCCGCCGCAGCCTCCAGCGGCACCGCGCCATAGTCCGGCCCCGGCCAAGGCGTCGTATCCAGCGTTTCCATCTTCACCTGCCGGCCTTCGCGCACAAAGCGCTCACGCAAGGGCCCGCGGTGGCCGCCCGGCTCCACCCACAGGCAGCCGTTCTCGCGCGTGGCTTCTTCCAGGGCGAACCAGAACGTGGTCACCGTGATCGGATCGCTGTCGAAGAACGAGGCGTCCTGGTGCCAGCGCACCTCGCCGCCAATGCCGGGCTGCTTGAAGATGTACATCGACTGCCAGACCTGCGGCTGGGTAAGCCCGAGGTCGCGCGCCACGGCGGCCAGTTCAGGCCCGTGCGAGAACTGCTCGAACACCGGGTCGAGGTCGTGCAATGCATGGCCGATCTTGTTGATCGCGAGATGCTTGGGCACGCGCAGGCGGCCTTGCTCGTCATGCGCCTCCTCCTCGAAGAAGCAGCGCACCTCGGTGGCTGAATCAAGGAAGTAGTCGTCGACCTTGCGGTCCTGCTCCTGGGTCGTGAAGACCGGGCGGTTCTCGCTGGGGTCGAAGGCCTCGACGATCTGGCCGGCGCGTTCGCGCACGGCGGCAATCGCGGCGACCGACTTGAAACCGGGCAGTACCAGATAGCCCTGCTCACGAAACTGAGCTTGTTGTTCGATTGACAGCATGAGGCGAAGTCTAGGGTCTGTTCGCATTGCGATGAAGAGACCCTGGCGCGAAGCTGCCGGCCACCCAGATGCAAAGGAGCAATGCTCATGAAAGCTCTCAAGATCCTTGGCCTGATGGTGCTGGCCCTCGCGGCCGTGCTGCTGGTTGGCGGCATGCTGATCTCGTCCAAGTACAAGGTCCAGCGCACGGTCAGCATCAAGGCCGCACCGGACAAGGTCTATGCGCTGGTGGCCAATCCGCGCATGTGGAAGCAATGGAGCGTCTGGAACCAGCGCGACCCGGCCATGACGATCGAGTACAGCGGCCCCGAATCTGGCCCTGGCGCGGTCTGGGCCTGGAAGAGCAAGAGCGAAGGCGATGGCCGGATGAGCTTCACCACCGCCGAGCCGCCCAAGCGCGTGGGCTACGACCTTTTCTTCCCCGACTTCGAATCCACGTCCACCGGCGAGTTCCGCTTCGAGCCGCAAGGCGAGACGACCCAGGTCACCTGGAGCATGGAGGGCGACATGGGCAAGAACCCCTTGATGCGCTGGTTCGCCCTGTTCATGGACGGCATGATCGGCAAGGACTTCGAGGGCGGCCTCGCCAACCTCAAGGCCCTCGCCGAGAAGCAGTGAAATTGCGCTTCAGAGCGCCAGCGTGCGCTTGAGAAAAGCGATCATGCGCGGCCAGGCATCGCCCTGGGCGCGGGCATCGGCCTCGGGCGAGCCGCCCATCTTCATCGGGCCGGCGTTGTGCATCGTGGTCGGCGCATAGCCGCTGCCGACGATGGCGTGGCCGGCACCCTCATAGACCAGGGCCTCGGTCGGCAAGCCCTTCTCTGAGCGCTTGGCCGCGATGGCGCGGGCCATGCCGCCGGAGTCCCACATCTGGTCGTCGGTGCCGGCAATCAGCAGGACCGGGCCGGCGTACTGCTCGACCGGGATGCGCGCCGCGACGGCACGTTCGGGGTTGGCAGCACGGCCCTTGTCCTGCGGGCGCCGCACGATCACCGGCGCGCCCGTGGCGAAGCCGGCGAACTCCTTCTGAAAGTCCTGGTACGGCACGAAGGGCAAGGCCTGACCCTTCCAGGCGAAAGACGGTTGGTTGGCCGCCGAGCTGTTGGACGAATCCCAGCCTTCCCAGACCACGTCGGTGGGTACCACGGCGACAACGCTACGCAGCCACGGCATGCGTGCAGCTGCCGACAAGGCGAACTCGGAGCCCTTGGAGACACCGTAGACCGCGATGCGCGAGCCATCGACCTCGGCCTGTTTCTGCAGCCAGTCTCGCGCCTGCTCCAGGCGGCTCAGCTCGATCATCGCAAAGCTGCGCGGCAGCTCCGGCAGTTCCGGCGGCTGCGGGCCGGTCGCACCCCAGCGGCCCGGCGAGTAGTAGGGCAGGGAGAGCGCGGCAAATCCTCGTGAGGCGAGATCGTTGGCAATGCCGCCGGCCATGCCGGCGCCGCCTTCCGAGCCCCCCAGCACGATGACCACCGGCAGCCTGGCCCCTGCCTTGGCGGGCAGTACCAGTTGCGCACCGGCCATGCCTTCGACCGAACGGCGCTGCAGGCCTTCGACGACCGGGCGCAGCAGCAGGCGCTGCTCGGTCAACACGGACTCGGCACCATCGGCCGCAACGCTGATGGCCTGTATCAGGACCTCGCCTGCAGGCGCCTCACGCAGCTGCCTGGCCAAGGCTTCATCGACGCGCGCCGGCTTCATCGCCCAGAACAGGCCGCGGCTGTCCGCACCGCTGTAGCTTCCGCTGCGCGGTGCCTGGCTGGCGGTATCGATGCGGCCATTGGCATCGGCCACAAGAGTAGCTTCGGCGCGAAAGACCTGGGCGCCCATGTAAGGGCTTCGCACGACCCGCAGCGTGCGCAGGCGGACCTCGCTGCCCGGCTTGAGCTGGCTCACCGCCAGGCTGACCGGTTCGCCTTCCAGCACCTCGCGGCCGGGCTTCAGCTCGATCTGCTGCGCCAGGGCGGAACCTGCGATGGCCGCGCATGCCGCAGCGGCCAGCAGGGTCAGCACCGCCTTCTTCATCTTCATTGCTGTCGTTTGCATCGTCGTCTCCTCGGTTGGGTTTGGGATGGGACGAATGCTAGGAAGCGCATGGGCCGAGGGCGAATGCCGCCCGACGATTCGACAGCCTGGGCGATGAATCGCCAGCGCTGCCGCATTTTTGGGCACGGCAAGAATCTGCTTGAAGGATCAAGGACTTGGCTGCGCTGTGGGCAGCTTGCCCACGATCTTGTCCACAGGCTGTGGGGACATCCCCGGGACCGTCACCCGCGTCCTCAGGGCTCGGGCAGAGCGAACATACGCTGGCCATTGCCCCAGGCAATGCGCTGGGCGGCAAGGGGCGGCAGGTCGGCCAGCCAGCGGCGGGCTTCCTGCATCAGGCCTTCGTACTGCGGCCAGCGCGAAGGTGTCCAGGTGTCGGAGCCGATCAGGAAGCGCTCGCTGTGCTGGCTGAGCAGCTCTCGCCATTCGGCACTGAGCCGGCCTTCGCCCACGGTAAGGCCGGGCCTGTAAGACAGCTCGCCCATCAACTGCGGATAGCGCGCCAGCAGCTCGCGCACCCGCTTGACCGGGGTGCCGCCAATGCCGGTATGGGCCCAGATGAGGCGGGCCTGCGGCGCGTGGGCCATCAGCTTGTCTATCGCGTCATCGTCCACATGGGCCAGCACCCAGAGGCCCCGCTCGACGCTGAGCTTCATCAGCGAGCGGGCGACTGGCCCGTCTGCATTGGCGCTTTCATAGAGATGGAACTCGCCCAGGCCGCGAAATGGTCCGCTGGCGGTGCCGCGCGTGAGCTCCTCCAGCACCATCTGGTGAATGCTCGCGTCGGCAAACCAGCCGGTGTAGTCGGCCCGGTTTCGGTAGAGCCGCACAAAGGGCACGACCGTGATGCCCGCCTCGCGCAGCGCGGCACTGGCGGCCAGCTCGTGCGTGCCGGCATTCGGCCGGCTGTTGGCCAGCACAGCGTGCACGCCAGCCCTCTTCAAGCGAGCGAGCACATCCGGCAACGGGTGCTCGCCCTCCGAAGCCTCGACATTGAAGTGCAGATGGGCGTCGAACAGCGGGCCCGAATACGGCTCCGCGGCCCGAGCAAGGCCGCCCAGCATCAAGGCGATGACGGCGATGGAGAGCCAGCGTTTGCTCATCCGGCACCGCGCTCGACACCTTTGATCAGCCGGCTGATCCGCGAGACCGACAGGCCCAGCTCGCCAGCCAGCGCCGTCATGGAGATGCCGCCCTCGGTGTGCGCGCGGTAGAGCGCCTGCTCGCGCGAGCCGCAATCGCCCAGCCACTGCGCAAAGCTGCGCTGGCGGCCGGAACGCGGCAGCTCGGCGCCGCGGCGACGCTGGCGCGTCATCGCCTGCATGCGCTCAGCGAACTTGGCGTCGCCAAGAAAGATCTGCTGGCGCAAGTGGCCTTGCCAGAGGTCCAGGTTGGGGTCGGCGGCCAGCAGCCTGGCATAGCGCTCGGCTGCGCGCCGGTGGTCGGCGCTGCTCAGGGCCGGCCGCTCCAGCAAGTGGCTGTGCAGGCCGTCCACATCCAGCCAGGCCGGCGGTTCGGCCAGACCCAGGTGGGCGCGGCAACTGGACCAGGGCCAATCGGCTGCGCTGCGCACCAGGCCCACCCGCTGCGGGTTCAGTTCCACATAGCGGCAGGCATCGAGCAGCAAGGCCTCCCGGTCCACCAGCACCGCCTTGAAGCGCCCCTGGAACAGATGGCCGCTTGTGCCGTGCCGGCGGTTGTAGCCCTGGGTGTAGACGCCGTTGATGTGGCGCATCAGGCGCGATAGGTTCGCCTGACGGGTGAACAGCAGCAGGTTGAATTGGTCGGGCATCAGGCAGAAGGCCAGCACCTGCGCATCGAAGCGCTGCATCGCCTGGCCGAGCACGGTCAGCAGCGCCTGGCGGTCGATATCGTCCACGAACACCGCTTCGCCGGCTTCGCTGCGCGAACAGACGTGGTAGACAGCGCCAGCGAATTCGATGCGTGTGGGACGTGCCATAAGGCAAATTAGGCGAGCCCAGGGCAAAAGGCAAGGCTTGACCCCCGCAGGCACAAGGCCTGGGATCGGGTACAAACTCGCCTCGACGCATTTGTCACCACCCGTTTCCAAGGATTCCGCATGGCCTCCAGCCTGCTCGCACTTCTAGACGACATCGCCACCACGCTCGACGACGTGGCCCTGCTGAGCAAGGTCGCGGCCCAGAAAACCACCGGCGTACTGGGCGACGACCTGGCGCTGAACGCGCAGCAGGTCACCGGCGTTGCCGCAGATCGCGAGCTGCCCGTGGTCTGGGCTGTCGGCAAGGGCTCGATGCTCAACAAGGCCATCCTCGTGCCCGCCGCGCTGGCCATCAGCGCCTGGGCGCCATGGGCGGTGACGCCGCTGCTGATGGTGGGCGGCGCCTATCTGTGCTTCGAGGGCTTCGAGAAGCTGGCCCACAAGTTCCTGCACAGCGAGGCCGAAGAGAAGGCCGAGCACGACGCGCTGACTGCAGCACTGCTCAACCCCAAGGTCGACCTGGCGGCCTTCGAGAAGGACAAGATCAAAGGCGCGATCCGCACCGACTTCATCCTGTCGGCCGAGATCATCGCGATCACGCTGGGCACGGTGGCCACGGCCTCCTTCACCACGCAGGTGCTGGTGCTCACAGGCATTGCCGTGGTGATGACGATCGGCGTCTACGGCCTGGTGGCAGGCATCGTGAAGATCGACGACCTTGGCCTGTGGCTGAGCCGCAAGTCTGCGGCCTGGAAGCAAAGCCTGGGCCGCGGCCTGCTGGTGGCAGCGCCCTGGCTGATGAAGTTCCTGTCGATCGCCGGCACGGCGGCCATGTTCCTGGTCGGCGGTGGCATCCTGACCCATGGCGTGCCGGCGCTGCACCATGCGATCGAATCCCTTCAGGCAGCCATGGGCCCGGCAGGCTGGCTGGGCGGCCTGCTCGGTGACGGCCTGGTGGGCGTGCTCGCAGGTGCGCTGGTACTGGCCGGCGTGAACCTCGTCGGCCGGCTGCGCGGCGCCGCAAAGAAGGACTAAAGTCAGCTGATCCCGCCCGACCGGGCGCTGCGTATGAGCAGTCTTTGATCATGAAGGAGGCAGCGATGAATGCCCGCATGGCCCTGAGTCCGGACGAGGCGCAGCGATGAGGCGATTGCTCGTCACTCTGTTGCTGACAGCCGCTGCAGGCTCGGCAGCCGCCGATGCCTACGACTACGTGGTCACGCCCTACTTCGGCAGCAGCCGCCCCTTGGTTCGCCTGGGCTGGGGTGCTGCCGACAAGCGCGAGATCAGCAGCAGCGGCCAGTCGCTGGCCGTGGGCATCGCGCCAACGTCGAACTGGTACACCGAAGCCTGGGTCAGCTGGAATCGCGACAACGGGCGTGCCATGTCCTACAACGGCTGGTACCTGACCAACCAGTTCGCGCTCGGCAGCAGCGCGCGCAGCGACTGGGCGCTCTACACCAGCATCTGGAAGCCCGACTTTGCCAACTCGGGCTGGACCTGGTCGATAGGCCCGATGTTCCAGTACGCCGGTGACGGCTTCGACCTGAACGTCAACGTCTTCATCTACAAATGGCTCAGGCCTGGCCGCTACCTGCCGGCCGAGCTGCAGTACCAGGCCCAGATCAAGACCTTGCTGGCCCCAGGCTGGGAATGGGGCGTGCAGGCGCTGGGCGAAACCGGCCCGGTCTCCAACCCGCATCGTTTCGGGCTGCAGGAGCATGTGCTGGGCCCGGCGCTTTTCGGCCACATGCCTTATGCCGGCGGCAGCCTGCGCTGGGACGCGGGCCTGCTTTTGGGGCTCAACAAGGAGTCGCCCAGGGCGCAATTGCGGGCCCAGCTCGGCTACCAGTTCTAATAGAGGCCTTATGAAGATTCACAACGTCGAAATCCAGAAGTTCAAGGCTGCCTCGAACTCCCCCCACGGCCAGGTCATGCTCAAGATGGATGCCCTGATCACGCCCAGGGCGCCGGTCGAGGGCATCGAGCCCAGTTCCATGCTGATCATGACCGAGGCCAATGCCCGCGTGCTGATGGCCTTGCTGAAGAGCCAGCTGCTGCAGTTCGACGCCACGAAACCCAAGAGCCGGCACGGCCGACCTGGTTGAAAAGCCCCCCATGGAATATCCCCAATACCGCCCGCAGCAGGCCGACCGCCTGCCCCTCACCGATGCCGAGCTCGAGGCGCTGGACGGCCTCCTGATGGAGCTGCCGACCGACGCCGCGATGAATATCGAAGGCCTGGACGGTTACCTGACCGCCCTGCTGCTGAGCCCCCAAGCCATCGAGGAGCTGCCCGGCGCCGCCTGGCTTCCCGCGATCTGGGGCGGCGATGGCGCTGAAGACCCTGCACCGTTCAAGAGCGGCAAGCAGAAGAAGCGCGTCGTGCTGCTGACGCTGCGCCACCTGCATTCGATCGCCTGCCAATTGCGCGAGGCGCCCGACCGCTGGGAACCGATCTTCAGCGTCGCCGAGAAGGGCGATGCCGAAATGATCGACGCCGAGGAATGGAGCATCGGCTTCTTGACTGCCGTGGACATGAACCCGCAAGCCTGGGCGCCGCTTTTCGACGACGCCGAAGCAGGTGTGCTCCTGGAGCCGATTGCCCAGCTGGGCGGCGACGAGTCGCAGCTCAGTGACGAAGAGCGCGAGGAGCTGGGCGACCCGACCGTGCGCGACGCCTTGAGCCGCTCTGTGGCCGAGTCAGTGCCGGAGCTGTTCGCGCGCCGCTATCCCGCCTGAACGCGGCCTGATCCCCCAGCGACAAGATGGCCGACTGGCTGAGCCCGGCCCAGTTGCTAGGCTATCTTGCATTCGCGCTGGGCCTGGCCTGCTTCGCGCAGAAGGACGACCTGCGCTTCAAGCTCTTCATGGCCGGCGAATGCGCGGCTTATGCCTTGCATTTCTGGCTCCTGGGCGAACCCACGGCCGTGGCTTCCACGCTGGTGTCGCTGGGCCGCTCGCTGGCCTCGATCAAGAGCCGCTCGGCTGGGGTGGCGCTCATCTTCATCGGCCTGTCAGCGGGCCTGGGCCTGTGGCTGTTCCAGGGCTGGGCTTCACTCCTGCCAATCACGGCCTCCATCATCGGCACCAGCGCACTGTTCTTCCTGCGAGGGCTGCAGATGCGACTCCTGATGCTGGTCGGCACGGGCCTTTGGGTCGCCAACAACCTGCTGGTCGGCTCCATCGGCGGCTCCCTGCTGGAGCTGACGCTGCTGGCCACCAACAGCTGGACGATTCTGAGGATGCGGCGGCAGGCTTGATTGCAGGGCGGCTTGCGGCACGTAGCAGCCGTTCGCGTTGAAGCTCGTTCGCGCTGCCGAGGCCATCGGGTGAGGGCTTGTGCTCCTGTCCCCCGGACCGGGCTTCGCCCGATCCTCCTCCTTTACCTCGCCCAAACCCTCACCCGACGCCCTCGGCCGAACCTGCGCCTGCCACCCGGCGCAGGCCACGGTGGTGCGGATCAGGACGGCAGTGGGTGCCCCGCAGCGAAGTAAAGGAGGAGGCCGAAGGCCGGGGGACATGAGCGAAGGGGCGCCCGCTGCTGGCCTGATCTTCGACCGACCAAGGCGCAAAAACGAGCGGCAGCTAAGTGCCGCTAGCCGCCGGCCCGGATCGGCAGGCAAAAAAAGCCCGGCATGTGCCGGGCTTTCTTCTTTCATCACTTCACAGCGCCCAGATGGTCGAGCCAGAAGCGCTCGTACTTGCGGTGCCAGCCGGCCGGCTTGACCGCGCCGCCCATGCCGTGCTCGCCGTCCGGATCGAGGAAGAGCTCGACCAGCGATTCCTTGCCCGTCACGAGCAGCTCGCGGTAGACGTTGACCGTGTCCTGGTACAGCACGTTCGGGTCCTGCATGCCGTGCACCAGCATCAGCGGCTTCTTCAGGTGCTTGGCCATCGGCAGCAGCGAATACTTGCGCAGATTGGGCTTCGTGCGATCCACCTTGCCGATCGTGCGGCCGCTGTACCAGCTGTTGTAGTTCTCCCATTCGGTCGGGCCGGCACCGGCAATGCCGGCGGCATACAGATCGGGCTTGCTGTACAGCGTGTACTGAGTCTGGAAGCCACCGAAGCTCCAGCCGTTCAGGCCGATGCGGGCGCCATCCACGCCGAGATTGGCTGCGATGTACTTGTGCAGGTCTTCCAGGTCTTCCGCCTGCGGCAGGCCGACCTGCTCGAAGTTGGCGCCCGAGAAGCGGCGGCCGTAGTTCGAGTGGCCGCGGGTGTCGACAGCCACCGTCACGTAGCCATGCTTGGCCGCCATGTACATGCCGAACATGTAGCCGGTAGGCTGGAAGCTGTCGGTCTCGACCGTGTGGCGGTCGTTCAAGGGGCCGCCGTAGACGTAGACCACGGCCGGGCGCTTGTCGCTGGCCTGCCAGCCGGCGGGCTTGAACCAGTAGGCATGCAGGGTGTCGCCATGGCGGTTCTTGAAGCTGAAGCGCTCGGGGCGCATCACATCCACCTTGGACCAGGCGGCGTCATGGCTGTCGGTCAGCACCTTGGGCGCTGCGCCGACCTTCAGCAGCTTCAGCTCCGGGCGCTGGGCCCAGTTGCCGGCCATGGCGGCGACCTGCGTGCCGTCGTAGGAAGCGACCGCGTTGCGGTGGTAGTCGGGTGCGGTGCCCAGGGCCTGCATGCTGCCGTCGGCCAGGTTGACCTTGTAGACGTTCATCGCCGCCAGGTCGTCCTTGTTGGACAGCACCAGCATGCTCTTGCTGTCAGGCGTGAAGCCCAGCACCTGGTGGGCTTCGAAGTCGCCCTTCACGAGGGCCTTGAGTTCGCGCTTGGCGATGTTCCAGCCATAGGGCTGGCGCCAGCCGGCTTCGTCCATGGCCACGACCAGAGTCTGGCCATCGGGCGTGAAGCGCGGGCTGATGACGCTGACCACTTCGTGGCCCACGTCGCCGCGGCGCTCGATCACCACTTCGGGCTTGGCCGTTTCGCTGGCCGAGCCCAGGTAGACCTTCAGCAGTTCCTTCTCGCGCTCCCAGGTGGCGAACGCATAGCGCTTGCCGTCCTTGCTCCAGGCCACAGGGCTCATCTCGAACCAGACATCGCCACCCGGATGCGTGAACACCGGTGCGGGCTGCTTGGAAGGGGCAGCATCGCCTTGCGGCACGGGGCGGATGTAGAGCGCCGCGGCCTGCACCATGCGCTTGTCGTCCGACACTTCGCGGTCCACCTTCTTGGCGGCGGCGAAGCGCTCGCCGTAATTCATGATCTCCACCTGGCGGCCCGGCTTCGGCGCAGGCTTGCCCTCTTCGCCCAGCGGTGCCAGCGCAGTCAGAGCCATCCAGCGGCCGTCTTCGCTGATCACGGTGTTCGCGATCTTGTACTTCTTGTCGGCGTCGTCCGGATGGATCAGCTCACGGTTCAGCACTTGCACGCCACCCGAGGCGAAACGCGAGCGCAGGACGCGGCCTTCGTCCATGTAGACAAAGCCCTGGTCATCCGGCGTGTAGGCCACGATGCGCAGATTGCGCTGCGTGCCCAGCAGCGGCTGGATACGCTCGGACCCGGCCACCCAGCGGAACAAGGCACCGCGGTACTGGAAGATCAGCTCGTCCTTCTCATTGGCCCAGACGATCTGGCGCACGCCGGGATAGAGGTCGCCGGCCTTGAGCTTGTTCTTGGCAAGCTTCTTCTTCAGCTCGTCGCGCCATTCCCAGGATTCCTTCTCGATGGCCTTGGCAGCGGCGGCAGCAGGCGCGCTTGCAGCGGAGGCAGGCGCCTCGGCAGGCGCGGGCTTGCCGGCGCGCTTGGCGGCCAGCGCCGCCATGGCGCGCTTCTCGGCGTCGGCCTCAGCCTTGTCCGCCGCCTTCTGGGCTTCGTCCTTGGCCTTCTTCTCGGCGAATTCCTTCTTCAATTCCTCGATTGCCGCCTTTTCCCATTGCTCCAGGTCCACCTTCTCGCCACGCAGATAGGCGGCATAGGCTTCTTCACGGGCCTGGCGCTCGGCGTTTTCGCTGTTGCGCTGCTTCAGCTTCTTCTCGAAACGCTCAAGATCCTCGGGCGCGTCGTAGGCGGCCATCAGGGCCGGCGAGGTCAAACGAAAGGTCTTGCCGGTTTTGTTGTCGAATACATGCAGGTCGCCACCGGGTTCACGGTAGGGGGCCCAGGCATAGGCCAGGTAGCGGCCACTGTGACTGAAGCCAGCGTCGCGCGCGGCTTCGCCGCGGTACGACTCGGCGCGGAAGACTTGCTCCAGCGTCAGGTTGGGTGCCGCCACCGGGGCAGCATGGGTCAGCGAGGCGCCGATCAGCGCGGCCGACAGGGCAATTGCCAGGCAGCTGTTGGCCACCAGTTTCCGTGTCTTCAAGTCAGTCTCCTACCTTCCGCCCCGGTTCAGGGCAGGGCGCATTGTAGAAAGACCTCGTAAATCCCCTGTGCGGGTTGCGCGCATATGCGCGACACTTGGCCGTCAACCCCTAACCTCGACCATGCTGCCCAAGCCAGTCGCCGCCCTCGGCCTCATCGTCTGCCTGCTGATGGCCCTGCACATGATGCTGGGCCCGGTGCGGCGTGCACGGTTCGATGCCTGGCTGCGCGAGATGCGCGACCGCGCGCACAAGCTGCTTGATTTCCGTGGCCGCCGTCGCGAAGCTCGACGGGCCCGCGCCGAAACCGATTCGCTGATCCGCCGCGTCAAGGCCAGCAATCCGCTGCCCGAAGGGGACTGGGACGACAACGTGTTCCGCCCCAAGCAGTTCGAGGGCGACAAGCGCAAGCTGCACTGATCGGTGTCAGGCCGGCGCAGGCGGATACCCTGCCTCGGCAAGCGCCGCCGCGAGCTCGGCGCGGCTCTTGCTGCTGCCCTGCACCTGCAGGCCGCGGGCCTCGCGGTCGAACGTCAACCGCGCTTGCGCATCCAACTCGCCCAGCGCCTCGGTGATGGCGGCCACGCAATGACCACAGCTCATGTCCGGCAGCTTGAATTGCTCGACGGTCGATTCCATTTGTCACTCCTCAAGACAGGTCTATCAGTCGCAGCTTATCCTGATCGCCATGAGCAGCCTTGACCCGAAGCAATGGACCCTGGCGATAGAGGGGATGACATGCGCCTCCTGCGTCGGCCGGGTCGAGCGTGCCTTGTTGAAGCTGCCCGGCGTCGAGGCCGCGAGCATCAATCTGGCCACCGAAACCGCCACGGTCCAGGCCCAGGCCGACGTGGCGCTACCGCAGTTGCTGGCGGCGGTGAGCAAGGCCGGCTACCAGGCGCGGCTCGATGAAGACTCGGTGGTACGCAAGCAGGATTGGCAGGCAAGCGGCTGGCCGGTCCTGATAGCCGCGCTGCTGAGCGCACCCCTCGTACTGCCGATGCTGGGCATGCTGGCGGGCGTGCACTGGATGATCGACGGCTGGTGGCAACTCGCCCTGGCCACGCCGGTGCAGTTCTGGCTGGGCGCCCGCTTCTACAAGGCCGGCTGGTCCGCGCTGCGCGCCGGCAGCGGCAATATGGACCTGCTGGTCGCACTCGGCACCAGCGCGGCCTTTGGCCTCAGCCTCTACCTGCTGCTCGGCGGCGAGCATCACAGCCTGTACTTCGAATCGGCCGCCGTCGTCATCACCCTGGTGCTCCTGGGCAAATGGCTGGAAGCCCGCGCCAAGCGCCAGACCACCGAGGCGATTCGCGCGCTGAAGAGCCTGCGCCCGGAAACCGCGCGCGTGCTGCGCGATGGCCAGGAGCAGACGCTGCCGATCAGCAAGCTGCGCCTTGGCGATGAAGTGCTGGTGCGGCCCGGTGAGCGCATCCCGGTCGATGGCCTGGTGCTGGAGGGCGACAGCCAGGTCGATGAGTCGCTGATCACCGGCGAGAGCTTGCCGGTGGCCAAGCATGCGCAGAGCCGCGTGGTGGGCGGCGCGATCAATGGCGAGGGTCAGCTCTTGCTGCGCACCACCGCGCTCGGCGCCGAATCGACGCTCTCTCGCATCGTGCGCCTCGTGGAATCGGCGCAGGCCGCCAAGGCCCCGATCCAGCGCCTGGTGGACCGGGTCAGCGCCATCTTCGTGCCGGTAGTGATTGCGCTGGCCTTGCTGGCGCTCGTCGGCTGGGGCCTGGCCACGGGCGACTGGCAGCAGGCCCTGCTCAATGCCGTGGCCGTGCTGGTGATCGCCTGCCCCTGTGCGCTGGGCCTGGCCACGCCCACCGCAATCATGGCCGGCACCGGCGTGGCAGCGCGGCATGGCATCCTGATCAAGGACGCCGAGGCTCTTGAACTGGCAGCGCATCTGGACACCGTGGCTTTCGACAAGACCGGCACCTTGACGGTCGGCCATCCGGCGCTCCTCGCCCTGGAGCCGGTGGCTGGCGAAGACCGGGAACAACTGCTGCGCTGGGCCGCGGCGCTGCAGGCTGGCAGCGAGCATCCGCTGGCCCGTGCGGTGCTGGATGCGGCCCAGGGACAGGCCTTGCCTGCCACGCGAAACCTGCGCGCCGTGCCGGGCCGTGGCGTGGCCGCCGACCTGCCTGAGCAAGACCTGACCCTGCATCTGGGCAGCGCCCGCTACATGGCGGAGCTGGGGCTGACGCTCGATGCCGCCCCGGCTGACGGCGCCACGCACTCGTGGCTGGCGACAACTTCACCGCAAGCCCGGTTGCTCGCCCGCCTGGCCTTTGCCGACACGCTCAAGCCCGGTGCGGCGGCGGCGCTTGCCCATCTGAAATCGCAAGGCGTCCACACCGTCATGCTCAGCGGCGACAACCAGGCCGCAGCAGAGGCGGTGGCAGCGCAGCTCGGCCTGCAGGAAGTGCGCGCCGAGGTGCTGCCCGAAGACAAGGCGCGCATCGTGGCTGAGCTGAAGGCCGGCGGCTCGCGCCGGGTCGCGATGGTCGGCGACGGCATCAACGACGCGCCCGCCCTTGCTGCCGCAGACGTAGGCATGGCCATGGCCACCGGCACCGACGTGGCCATGCAGGTGGCTGGCATCACCCTGATGCGCGGTGACCCGGCCCTGGTGCCCCAGGCGATTGCGCTCTCGCGCGCCACCGTCCGCAAGATCCACCAGAACCTGTTCTGGGCCTTTGCCTACAACGTGGTCGGGATTCCGTTGGCCGCCTTCGGCCTCCTGAATCCGGTGATCGCCGGTGGTGCGATGGCGCTGTCCAGCGTTTGCGTGGTGAGCAACGCGCTCTTGTTGAAGCGCTGGAAGCCGGCTTAAGACTTCGGCGCCGCAGCTGGTGCGGATGCCGGTGCGTACTTGCAGGCATTGGCCGTCCGTTTGGCCATGACCTTGCGCACCCAGGCGCTCTGGTCCTCGCCCGGTGCGAAAGACTCCGGATTCGGATAGACCAGCTGCAGCACGGTGCCCTCCTTCAGCGCCGCACCGGCAAAGGACGGCAGCTTGGGGTCCGTCACCTCGACCGGGTCGATCACGGCGATCTTCAGCTGGGGCAGGCGCCGCTGCAGCCGCTCGGCCGTGCCCAGGAAGGCAGCGGAATGGAAGTTGCCGTTCAGGTGCAGCACCTTGGCGCCAGGCTTCTTCTGCAAAGCCTCGGCAATTGCTTCGGCCATGGTTTCGTCGCGCGCCACCTGGGCCGCGAAGCTGCGCTCGGCACGCGCCTTGGCTGCCTCTGACATCGCAGCGCCGCCGCCATGAGTGGCCGCGCCGGACTGGAACTTCATGTACTTGTCGCGGTAGGCGCCCGGGCCTGTGTCGAGCTCGCGAGCCACCCAGCTGCGCTCTTCGGGCGTGAAGCGCTCCAGTACCGCCAGGCCTTGCTGGCCGATGCAGGAGATCGCCCAGGTTGGTGCTTCAGCCGCTATCACCGGCAGGCCGCGCTCCTTGGCGAACTGCACCAGCGGCCGGTAGGAGGGGCGGTAGTTGTCCCAGGCGCGGCCGTCGTCCACCAAGGCGTTCTCGCCCAGCTTGCCAGCCAGGTAGCCATCCAGCACTGGCTGCACATCGCGCTCGAATTGCTCCAGCGAAACAATCATGGCCGGATGCCGGGCATGCAGGGCACGCAACAGGCGCTGCTGCTGCAGATGAATGCCCGGATGGCGATGGCTCTCACCGAAGAAGATCACGTCATAGCCAGCGAGTCGCCGGGCCAGCTCGTCCATGTCCAGCAAGCTGGGTTCGGCGCGTCCAGCGTCGCTCCAGACGAAAGCGGTGTCGTAGAAGTCTTGCAGCGGCTGTTGCAGCCGGTAGGCCTGCTCGCCCTGCTTGTCCAGTCGCTGAGGCGCTTCGGCGGCAAAGGCGGTGCAGCTCAGGGCGGCCAGCAAGGCCAGCATGGGCGATCTGCAGACTTGTTTTTTCATGCGTTTTCCAATCGGCTCCGATATGCGATTCCAACACAGCGCAGCTGCCGATAATCGCGCAAGCCCCACCGCTCGAACGAGGATCGCCCGCCATGAGCCTGAACCTGATCGCCCTGTCCGGCAGCCTGCGCGCCGGCTCCTACAACACGGCCCTCTTGCACACTGCAGCCACGCTTTGCCCCGAGGGCGTGACGCTCGATGTGCGCACGCTGCATGGCATTCCACTCTACGACGCCGATGTGGAAGCGCAAGGCGTGCCCGAAGCGGTGACGACACTGCGCGAAGCGATCAAGGCAGCGGACGGCCTGCTGATCTGCACGCCCGAGTACAACAACTCCATCCCCGGCGTCTTGAAGAACGGCCTGGACTGGCTTTCGCGCCCGCCGGCTGAGGGCAAGTTCTTTGCCGGCAAGCCCGTGGCCATGATGGGCGCCAGCCAGGGCGGCTTCGGCACCATCCAGTCGCAGGATGCCCTGCTCAGCGTGATGCGCGCCTTTGCGGTGGACTTCTGGATGGGCGGCCGCTTGCTGGTGTCACGAGCGCAGAACCTGGTCGACGCCCAGGGGCAGTTGACCGACGAAGCGCTGCGCGAACAGATGCGCGGTTTCCTCAAGGGCTTTGCGGCGCATGTGCAGCGCAACAAGGGAGGCTGACATGGCCCAGCTCGAACTGCTCGATGCCCACATGGGCAATGTCGGCGGCCTGCCGATCCGGCGGGCACTGCCCACCGCGGCGCGGCGCCGTGTCGGCGCCTGGTGCTTTCTCGACCATGCCGGGCCGGCCGATCTTCAGGCGCCGATGCGGGTCGGCCCGCATCCGCACACCGGCCTGCAGACCTTCAGCTGGCTGATCGAGGGCGAAATCCTGCATCGCGACAGCTTGGGGCACGAGCAGATTCTGCGGCCCGGCCAGGTCAACCTGATGACGGCCGGAAGCGGCATCTGCCACTCGGAAGAATCGCTGTCGCCCCGGCTGCAGCTGGCCCAGCTCTGGATCGCACTGCCCGATGCCGTGCGGCACTGCGCGCCGGCCTTCGAGCATTTCCCGCGCCTGCCGCAGTGGAGCGAAAGCGGCTTCCACCTGACCCTGCTGGTCGGCCATTGCGACAGCGCGAAGGAAGGCCACCATCAGTCGCCCGTACCCACCCACACGCCCTTGCTGGGCATCGACCTGGCCTGCAAGGCGGCGGCGCGCCTGCAGTTGCCACTGCAGCGCGGCTTCGAGCATGGCCTGATGGTGCTGGAGGGCCGGCTGGAGGTACAGATCGACGGCCAGCAAGAATGGCTGGAGCCTGGCCGCCTGCTCTATGTGCCACCGGGCGGGAGCCAGTTGCTGCTGCGCAGCGAGGGCGCCGCACGCGTCTTGCTGCTGGGCGGTGAGCCGCTGGATGAGCCGGTGCTGCTGTGGTGGAACTTCGTCGGTCGCAGCAACGAGGAAATGCGCCAATGGGCCGATGGATGGAACACCGGCGTCGGCCCCTTTGGCGAAGTGCGCGGCTACGACGGCGACCGGCTGATCGCACCCGACGCCAGCGCCCTGCGCCTGCGCGGCGGCTGAATCCGCCGCGCCTGGCGGGTCAGGCCAGCCGGCCTTCCTGGAAGTCACGCACCGCCTGCATCAGCTCGGCCTGCGTGTTCATCACGAAGGGGCCGTACTGCGCAATCGGCTCGTTCAAGGGCTTGCCGGCAATCAGGATCGCGCGGGTCGGCTCCTCACCCGCCTGCACCACGATGCCGTCGCTGCCCGCCACATTGGCCAGGATTGCCATGCGCTGCTGCGGCACGTTCACCTCGCCGATCTTCAGGCCGCCCCGGTACACGTAGACAAAGGCATTGTGCGTGGCCGGCAGCGCCTGCTCAAAGCGGGCGCCCGCGGGCAGGTGCAGGTCCAGGTAGAGCGGCTCGGTGTGGTCGCGTTGCACCGCGCCGGCCAGGCCGTGGCTCTCGCCCGCGATCACGCGCACCTGCACGCCCTCATCGGTGCGAAGCTCAGGAATCTCGGCGGTCGGAATGTCGCGATACCAGGGGTCACGCATCTTGTCCCGGCCGGGCAGGTTCAGCCAGAGCTGGAAGCCTTCCATGCGGCCTTCCTGCTGCTCGGGCAGCTCGGAATGGATCACGCCACGGCCGGCCGTCATCCACTGCACGCCGCCCGGGCCCAGCAAGCCTTCGTTGCCGGCCGAGTCGCGGTGGCGCATGCGGCCTTCCAGCATGTAGGTGATGGTCTCGAAGCCGCGGTGCGGATGGTCGGGGAAGCCGGCGATGTAGTCGTCGGCCTTGTCCGAGCCAAAGGCATCGAGCATCAGGAAGGGATCCAGCCGGCGCTGCAGTTGATTCGTGAGCACACGGGTCAGCTTCACACCGGCGCCATCGCTGGTGGGCTGGCCTGCGATCAGGCGCTCCACAGGGCGGGCTCGGGTGACGGTTGCAGACATGATGAATCTCCTTCTTGAGTCGTTCCGTTGATTAGACCGTAGTGGTTTCAGTGAGTGCGGCGATCTGCGCACGCGCGCTGGCGATGCCGGCGGCCTCGGCTTCGGGGCCCATGTTCAGGCCTTCGGCGAAGACGAATTCCACGTCCGTCAAGCCCAGGAAGGCCAGCACGGTGCGCAGATAAGGCGTCACGCCGTCGGTCGGCAGGTCACGGTGCACGCCGCCTCGGGTCGACACCACATAAACCTTCTTGTTCTTCAGGAGGCCGACAGGGCCGGTCGCGGTATAGCTGAAGGTGACGCCGGCGCGGGCAATCGCATCGATCCAGTTCTTCAGTTGCGAGCTGACGCCGAAATTGATCATGGGAGCGCCAATCACGATGGCGTCGGCGGCCTGCACTTCGGCGATCAGCGCGTCGTTCAGGGCCACGCGGGCCTGCTGCTCGGGGCTGCGGGCGTCGGCCGGCGTGAACAGGGCGCCCAGGGCGGCCTCGTCCATCGGGGGCAGCGGCGTGGCCGCCAGTTCATGCACGGCCAGCGAACCGTGGCTGTTCGAGGCCCGCAGGGCGGCGGTGATTTCGTCGGCCAGACGGGTGGACCAGGAGCCCTGACCGTCTTGAACTCGGCGGGCGCTGGAGTTGATTTGCAGAATGTTCATGGTGAGCTCCTTGTGGGGTTGATTCGTCGTGTTGCTTGACGATGGAGTCACTTTATTGGGAACATTGACGGCACAGAAGACGCCAAATTGCACTTAACTGTTCCACAGGTAGAACAATGAGCCTCGATGCCGATGACCTCTTGATGTTTGCCCGTGTGATGGAAGCCGGCAGCTTCAGCCGCGCTGCCGAGCGCCTGAGCCTGCCCAAATCCACCGTTTCGCGCCGCATTGCCGCGCTGGAGCAGCGCCTGGGCGAAAAGCTGCTGCAGCGCAGCACCCGGCGCCTGGTGCTGACCGAGTTCGGGCAAGGCGTGCTGGAACATGCGCGCGCCCTGGCCGCCGAGGTAGACCAGGCCCTGGCCCTGGCCCTGCATCGCCAGCAAAAGCCCACAGGCCGGCTGCGCGTGAGCATGCCGGCGGACTTCGCGCTGCAGGCGCTCTCCGAGATGCTGACCCGGTTCACGCTGGACTATCCGGAGGTGCAGCTGGAGCTCGACCTCTCGCCGCGCCGTGTAGACCTGATTGCCGAGGGCTTCGATATCGCCGTGCGCATGGGCGCCCTGGGTGAAGACAGTCAGCTCGCCGCGCGACGCCTGGCAACGATGACCAACGGCCTCTATGCCTCGCCCGACTATCTGCGCCGCAACGGCGAGCCGCTGCGGCCCGAGGCGCTGGAGAGCATGCACGGCCTGATGATCCTGAACCGCCACGGCGAAGCCATGCCCTGGGAGCTGCGGCGCGGCGAGCCGGTGCAGGAGCAATGGCGAAGCGTGCCGACACAGCGAACGCTGGTGAACGCGCCCGACATGCTGCTCAAGCTGGCGGTTGCCGGCGTTGGCATCACCGCGGTGGGCGACCACTACGCGCGGCCCGCGGTCAGCGCCGGCCAGCTGGTGCGCATCCTGCCGGACTGGTGCCTGGCGCCCGCGGACTGCTGGGCAGTCTTTCCCGAGCGCCGGCTGATGCCCTTGCGCTCGCGGCTCTTCATCGAGGCGATGGCCACGGCGCTGTCTGGCTGCAGCGCTCCGGTGGTCCCGCCGGCCAGAGCAGCCTGACTGAAGGTCCGGCTCCTGAACCCCGCCTATTCGCCGCTTATTCGCCGGTGCTGAAGCCGATCTCCACCGTCGCCTCACGGGCGTGGGAGACAGGCTCGAAGCGCCACTGATTCACTGCCTCCAGCGCCGCCACCGACATCTTGCGATGCGAGGTCTTCAAGGCTTCGGCATTGCGCACCGAACCGTCAGGCTGGACCGTGAAGCGCACCAACACGGTTCCAGAGCTGACCATGTTCACCAGCTGACGCGGGAACTCCGGCGCCACGCGATGCAGGAGGCGCAGCTCAGGCTCCACGGGGGCGGCCGCTTCCGTTGCGGTTGCGGTTGCGGTTGCGGTTGCGGTTGCGGTTGCGGTTGCGGTTGCGGTTACGGTTACGGTTGCGGTTGCGGCCGCGGGTGCCGGTGCCGGTGCCGGTGCCGGCTCCGAACGCGGCGCGGCCAGCGCGACCTGGGCTGGCGGCTCGATCTCACGCGACGTGACGGTGGAATTGTCAGAGGCAGCCACGAGCGAGAAGCCTTGCGGAGCAGGCTCAGCGGCCGCTTCGGCCGCAGCCACAGGTTTGCCGGCCGGCTTGGGTGCTGCAGCCGCTACCACCTTCGCGGCAGGCTTGGGCGCCGCTGCCGCAACCGGTTTCGCAGGCGCCTTGTCGGCACTCATCCGTATCCAGTGGAAGACCTTGTCGGCGTCGCGCTTGGCGCGCTCTTCGGGCGTTAGCACCGGCTTGGGCGTATTGCCGACGACAACCGGTGTTGCGTTCTGTGCGAGCACAGAGCCACACAAGGCCAAAGCCAGGCCCAGTCCCGTCCCCCAACGAATGCAGCTCTTCATGGCAACCCTCCTCTTCTGATGGGCAGCACCGCTTGTGGCGATGCCTTGCGCCAGCAATCTAACCAGGCCTGCCATCCCCTGCTTGCGGGTTTTTGCGGAGCCGTGCTTTGCGAGCGTGAAGTCCTGCGCGGACTGCGTGGCTATACTCGCCGCTCGCTCCGGGGGGCCCTGCTGTCAAGTCGACAGCGTCGGGCTGAGATGTGGCCAAAGCCACGGACCCGCTGAACTTGATCCGGCCAGTACCGGCGTAAGAAGAGCTTGACCGACCCTGTCACCTGCGCCCCCCTGCCGCCGGTGGGTCGTCACCAGCCCTAACGCCATAAAGGCCAGCCCAGGGCAGACCTCCGGAGTCCAACAAAGACCTCCGGAGACGCCATGAGCGACAAGCCCACATTCGCCGAGCTGCTGCAGCGCAGCCGCACGCCGCTGCCCGCATCGACCAAGACCTGGCTGCAGGGCCAGCGCTTCCCCGCGCTGCGCGTGCCGCAGCGGAGAATATCGCTGACGAACGGCGAACAGGTCTGCGTCTACGACGCCTCCGGCCCCTACACGGACCCTGCGGTCGACATCGACGTGCGCCGCGGCCTGCCCGCACCGCGTGCCGCCTGGGTGGCGGCGCGTGGCGACACCGAGACCTACCAAGGCCGGTGCATCGCCCTGCAGGACGATGGTCTGCGCGAGGCCTCGCAGCAGCAGGCCCTGCGCGCCGGCACCGATGCGCTGCAGCGCCAGCCGCGTCGCGCCGTCAGCGGCAGGAACGTGAGCCAGATGCACTACGCGCGGCGCGGCATCATCACCGCTGAGATGGAGTTCGTCGCGATCCGCGAGAACCAGAGGCTCGAATGGATGCGCGAATATGAACAGGACACCGAGCGCGAGATGCGCCTGCGCGGTGACTCGCGCGGTGCCTCGATTCCCGCCCTCATCACGCCTGAGTTCGTGCGCGACGAGATCGCCCGCGGCCGCGCCATCATCCCGGCCAACATCAATCACCCCGAGCTGGAACCCATGGCCATAGGCCGCAACTTCCTGGTCAAGGTGAACGCCAACATCGGCAACTCGGCGCTGGGTTCCAGCATCGAGGAAGAGGTGGAGAAGCTGGTCTGGGCCACGCGCTGGGGCGCAGACACGGTGATGGACCTCAGCACCGGCAAGAACATCCACACCACGCGCGACTGGATACTGCGCAACGCCTCCGTGCCCATCGGCACCGTGCCGATCTACCAGGCGCTGGAGAAGGTCGGCGGCGTGGCCGAGGAACTGAACTGGGCGATCTTCCGTGACACCCTGATCGAACAGGCCGAGCAAGGCGTGGACTATTTCACCATCCATGCCGGCCTGCGACTGGCCCATGTGCCGCTGACCGCGCGCCGCCGCACCGGCATCGTCTCGCGCGGCGGTTCCATCATGGCCAAGTGGTGCATCGCCCATCACCGCGAGAACTTCCTGCTCACGCACTTCGAGGAGATCTGCGAAATCATGCAGGCCTATGACATCAGCTTCTCGCTGGGCGACGGCCTGCGCCCGGGCTCGCTGGCCGATGCCAACGACGAGGCCCAGTTCGCCGAGCTGCGCACGCTGGGTGAACTCACCAAGGTCGCGCGGAAGCACGAGGTGCAAACCATGGTCGAAGGCCCCGGCCATGTGCCCATGCACCTGATCCAGGCGAACATGGACGAGCAGCTCAAGCATTGCGACGAGGCCCCGTTCTACACGCTGGGCCCGCTGACCACCGACATTGCGCCCGGCTACGACCACATCACCAGCGGCATCGGTGCGGCCCTGATCGGCTGGTTCGGCTGCGCCATGCTTTGCTACGTCACCCCCAAGGAGCACCTGGGCCTGCCGGACCGCGACGATGTGAAACAGGGCTTGATGGCCTACCGAATAGCGGCCCACGCGGCCGATCTGGCCAAGGGCCACCCCGGCGCGCGGGCCCGCGACGACGCGCTCTCCAAGGCTCGCTTCGAGTTCCGCTGGGAAGACCAGTTCAACCTAGCCCTCGACCCCGACACCGCGCGCGCCTTCCATGATGAGACCCTGCCCAAGGACAGCGCCAAGCTTGCGCATTTCTGCTCCATGTGCGGGCCGAAGTTCTGCTCGATGAAGATCACGCAGGAGGTGCGCGAGTACAGCCAAAGCATCGCCAGAAGCACGGTCGAAGGCATGGCGCAGAAGAGCGCCGAGTTCCGCGCCCAGGGCAGCAAGCTCTACATCCCAATCACCGTCAGCGCGAGCGCCTGATGGCCCGCATCGCCATCGCCGGCGCCGGCCTGGTCGGGCGCCTGTTTTCATGGGCGCTGGTGCGCGCCGGCCATCAGGTCGAGGTCTTTGATGCCTCGTCCGGGCCTGCGCCTGAGGGGCCGCAGCGCGCCGCGGCTTTCAGCGCCGCGGGTCTGCTGAGCCCGCTGGCAGAGCAGGACAGCGGTGCCGATACGTCCATGGTGGCAGCCGGCTGGCGCTCGCTGCAGCTGTGGCCGCGCATCTGCGCGCGCTTGCCTGTGCAGGTGCACTTGCGGCGCGAAGGCAGCTTGCTGCTGGCACACCGGGGTGATCTCGGCGCGGCACGGCGGGTCTTGCAGCATGTGGTCGGCGCGGTGGCGCTGGACGAGACTGCCCTGCGTGACCTCGAGCCGGCCTTGGCACCGGGCCTGCTGGCCTGGAAGCTGGAGGGTGAGGGCTTCATCGACCCACCCGCCGCCATGGCGGCACTGCACCAGGGCGCCGCGGCGGCGAACTGGCACTGGAATCAGCCGGTTGGAAAAGTACTGCCGCACCGCCTGCTGCTGGCCGATGGTCACGAGATCGAGGCCGACTGGGCCATCGATTGCCGCGGCCTCGGTGCGCGGCCCGCCCTGCCCTTGCGCGGCGTTCGAGGCGAGATCCTGACCCTGAGCCTCGCCGGCCACGGCTTGCGACGCCCGCTGCGGCTCCTGCATCCGCGGCATCGGCTCTATCTCGTGCCGCGCGACGAGGCCACCCTGGTGCTGGGCGCCAGCGAAATCGAGAGCGAAGACTTGAGCCCCGTGTGCTTGCGCACGGCGGTGGAGCTGATGGCTGCGGCCCACAGCCTGATGCCCTCGCTGGCCGAGGCGCGCATCGCCAAACTGGATGTCAACCTGAGGCCGGCGCTGCCCGATCATCGTCCCGAGGTACAGTTTGCGCCTGGCCAGTTGAGTATCAACGGCCTGTATCGCCACGGATTCCTGATGGGACCGGCGCTGGTGCAAGAGCTGCTCATGAGAAGCGGGCTCGGCACCTTGGAGGAGAAAGAGTGAGCACGAGCAAGGAACTGCACATCGAGATTCGTCTCGATGAGGCGCGGCTGCGCCTGGGCGCCGGCACCACATTGGCCGGTTTGATCGAGCATCTGGGCCGCGCGCCCACGGCCGTGGCCACGGCGCGCAACGGGGAATTCATCCCGCGCGCTGCTCGCCATCACACGGTCCTGAAGAACGGCGACCAGGTGCTGCTCTTCAAACCCATCGTCGGAGGCTGAGCATGGCCTTCAAAGACCCCCTGACCATCGCCGGCGTCACGCTGGACAGCCGCCTGCTGCTCGGCACCGCCGGCTACCCGAGCCCGGCCCTCCTGAGCGAGGCGATCGAGGCTTCGGGCAGCCAGTTGCTGACACTGGGCCTCAAGCGCACCGTGCAAAGCGGCGACAACGGCTTTGTCGAGCTCGCCCTGCAAACCGCCCGGGCCCGGGGCGCGCACCTCCTGCCCAATACCGCCGGCTGTCACACGGCCAGCGAGGCGGTGCAACTGGCCTGCATGGCGCGCGAGCTCTATGGCACGGCCTGGGTAAAGCTCGAGGTCATCGGCGATGCCCACACCCTGCAGCCCGACCCCTTCGAGTTGCTGGAAGCAGCGCGCAGCCTGGTGAACCTGGGCTTCACGGTTCTGCCCTATTGCACCGAAGACCTCGTGCTGTGCCGGCGCCTGCTCGACGCGGGCTGCGCCGTGCTGATGCCCTGGGGCGCGCCGATCGGCTCGGGCCAGGGCCTCTTGAATTTGCCGGGCCTGCGCACGCTGCGCGAGCGGCTGCCCGAAGCAACCCTCATCATCGACGCCGGCCTCGGCGCTCCTTCGCAAGCCGCACAGGCGCTGGAGCTTGGCTTCGATGCCGTGCTCCTGAATTCAGCGGTTTCTCAGGCCCGAAATCCTGCAGCAATGGCGGGCGCCTTTGCAGAGGCGGTGCGCGCAGGTCGCGCCGCATTCCGCGCCGGCCTGATGGCGCCGCAGGATTTCGCCAGGGCTTCTACGCCGGTGAGCGGCCATGCCTTCCTGCTCGGGGAGGCCGCGCGATGACCTGGCAGAAGGAAGCTCAACCGCCCATCATCTGGAGCATTGCAGGCAGCGACTCCGGCGGCGGCGCCGGCCTCACTGCCGACAGCCGAGCTGCCAAGGCCATGGGCGTGCATCTGTGCCCGGTGGTCGCGGCTGTGACCGCGCAGAACTCGTTCGGCGTCAGCGCCATCTGCCCGCTGCCGGTGGCGCAGATCGAGGCCCAGATCGAGGCCTTGGCGTCCGACATGTGGCCGGCTGCCATCAAGACCGGCCTGCTGGGTTCGGCCGCCGCGGTGCAAGCGGTCGCCGACACCCTGGACCGCTTGCGCAGCGACGCGCCCGCGCTGGCCCTGGTCATTGACCCGGTGCTAGGAGCCAGCGCAGGGGGCTTGAGCTTTGCCAATGCGGCCGTGCTGCAAGCCATGCGCGAGCAGTTGCTGCCCCGGGCCACCCTGATCACACCCAATCGGCAGGAGGCCGAGCGCCTGCTGGCGCTGCCGCCGCTCACGCACAGCGTGCCCGAGCTGGCCGCCAAGCTGCGCCAGGCCGGCGCCCGCGCGGTCTGCATCACCGGGGGCGACGACCTGGGCACGCCTGCGGGCAAGGACCTGGCACTGGACTACCTGGACAGCGAGCTCGCCTCGGGCTGGCTGGCCAGCCCGCGCCTGCCCTCGCGAAACCATCATGGCACCGGCTGCACATTTGCCACCGGCGCGGCGGCCGCGCTGGCTCGCGGCTTCGCGCTGCCTGATGCGGTGCTGCTGGCCAAGATGCTGACCTGGTGCGCGCTGCGCGATGGCCATGCTGCCGGCCGCGGCGCCGGCCCGGTACGCGCCCGACCGGCCTTCGTGCTGGACCCCGCCGCCATGCCCGTGATGAGCTTCGGCCCTGAACTCGACCCCATGGCTGCGGCGCGCTGGACGCATGTGCTGCGCCAGCCGAGCGAGCCGGCCGAGCTCGGGCTCTATGCCCTGTGCGAGAGCGCCCAGCGCGTGGGCCAGCTGGCCGCCATCGGCCTGCCGCAAGTGCAGTTGCGCATCAAGCATCCGGCCGGCGAAGAGGCCTTGTCCGCAGAGATCAAGGCCGCCTTGCAGGCCGTGGAGGGCAGCAACACGCGGCTCTGGATCAACGACCACTGGCGCATCGCCGTGCTCTCGGGCGCCCGGCACCTGCACCTGGGCCAGGAAGACTGGGCCGCGCTGCGTCCGGACGAGCAGGGCTGGCTGCTGGACAGCGGCGTGGCCCTGGGTCTGTCAAGTCACAGCCTTTGGGAGCTGGCGCGGGCGCGCGGCCTGGCGCCGGCCTATATCGCCTGCGGCCCGGTGTGGCCCACCACCACCAAAGACATGCCCTGGCAGCCGCAGGGCACCGGCAACCTGGCCTGGTGGTCGTCGATGGCCGGCCGGCCGGTGGTCGCCATTGGCGGCGTGCTCACGGCCTCGCAGACGCGCGATTGCGCCGCGGCCGGTGCCTCGGGCGTGGCCCTGGTGCGCGGGCTCGATGCGGCGCTGGCCGACCTGGACGAATTCCGCAACGCCTGGGTCAGCGGCCGGATCCTGGCGCGCGCCGCACAACGGCCACCGCAACCCAGCCTGGCTGAATGACACACATGCCGGCAGCACCGTGACGCGCAGCCGGCAGCTGGCGTTCTGCCGCGGTTGGGGCGCTCCCGGCAGGCCCAGAAATGCAGGCCCACGCCATTGCGCATGATCACGCCATGGACGCCCTGCTTCAGAAACTCAGGACAAACAGGCCCCCACCGCCCAGCGGCCGCAGGCAACGTACCGTTCCGCCCATGCCATGAACGAGGTTGCGCACCACTGCCAGGCCGATGCCGGAACCGCCGGGGCGGGCGCTGAAGAAGGGCAGGAAGATGTCGGTCTCCAGGCCTGGCGGCACCCCGGGGCCGTTGTCGAGCACGCTGATCTGCAGGCGGCCGCCGCGCACCTGGCGTGCCTGCAGCTGCAGGCGCGGTGCGGCCTGGGTCGCCGTGGCGTCGGCAGCGTTCTTGATCAGGTTCAGGAGTGCCTGCTCCAGCTGGCCGGGATCGGCCCTGAGGCTCAGGGTCGGCTCATCGAGCTCGAATGTGGCCGTGCCGCCCCGTGCTCGCCAGCTCTCGCCGACCAGCGCGTCCAGCCGGTCCAGCAGCGCGCGCAAGGGCACCACCTCCAGGCGCGGCTCGGGCCAGTCGCTGACCTGGCGGTAGTCGGCAACGAAGCGCGCCAAGGCCTCGGCACGGCGAGCCACGGCTTCGAGCGCCAATGTCAGGTCCGGATCGGGCTGCTCCGACTCGGCCACCAGCTCCTGCGCGGTGCGCGACAGCGAGGCGATCGGCGTCAGCGAGTTCATGATCTCGTGGGTCAGCACATGCACAAGCTGGCGCCAGGCCCGCAAGGTCTCGGCTTCTAGTTCGCTCTCCACCGGCATCAGCGCGAGCAGCCGGGTCTGCGTGCCGGCCAGGTTGAGTGCACTGCCGGCCAGCAGCCAGCGCTCGCTGCCGCGTTCGGTGGCGATGCTCAAGAGCTCATGGGCAGCGCCACTCTCAGCGGCCGCCAGCCGGGCGAGCAGCTCACTGCGATCCACGGCGCCACCCGGTGCAATCAAGCGATGCGCCCGCGCATTCAGCGGCTGAACGCCAGCGCCAGCTGTGTGCGTCCACAAGGCCACCGGCGCCTGCGCCAGCTGGCTCTCGATCAGGCCCAGGCGCTGGGACAGCTGCTCGGCCTCGCTGGCGAAAGCCGGCTGCACGACGAGAGGCGATGCACCCGCGCGCAGGCCGGCCAGGCCGCGCCAGGCCAACAACAGTGCGGCCAATGCAAAAACGCCTGCCACGGCCAGCACGCGCGGCGAATCCAGACAGCGCGCCGCCAGGGCAGCGGCCAGCATCAAGACCAGGCCGGCGAGCACCACCTGGCCGCGGCGCCAGCGGGTCATGCGACTAGAGGCCATGCTTCTCCATCCGGCGATAGAGGGCAGCCCGGCTCAGGCCGAGCAAGCGCGCGGCCTGGCTGATGTTGCCCTGGGCCTCGCGCAAGGCCTCGTCCAGTGCAGCGCGTTCGCGCTCGTTCAGCGAGGCCATGCGCGGGCCGGCATCGGCCGCCGTCGGCGGGCTCTGCAAGCAGAAGTCGCCCGGCTCGAAGCGAGCACCGGTGGCAAGAATCACCGCGCGCTCGCAGGCATGGCGAAGCGCACGGACATTGCCATGCCAGTCGTGGCGCTGCAGTGCATCGACTGCCGCATCCGACAAGGAGCGCGGCGGCTTGTCGTACTGAGCCGCGTATTTTCCGAGGTAGTGATTGACGATCAGCGCGATATCGTCGCGCCGCTCGCGCAGCGGCGGCACCCGCAGCACGATGGTGTTGAGCCGGTACAGCAGGTCGGGCCGGAAGCGCTGCGCGTCGAAGAGGTCCTGCTCGCTGAGATTGGTGGCACTGACCACGCGCACGTCGATGGCCTCGGCCCGGTCGGCACCCAGTGCCGTGACCTCGCGGCGCTCCAGCGCGGTCAGCAGCTTGGCCTGGTGCTGCAGGGGCAGGTTGCCGATCTCGTCCAGGAAGATCGTGCCGCCCTGCGCCGCCTGGAAGCGGCCCAGGCGGTCTGAGCGCGCATCGGTGAAGCTGCCGCGGCGGTGGCCGAAAAGCTCGCTTTCCATCGTCGTTTCGGGCAGCGCACCGAGGTCCACGGCCAGAAAGGCCTGGCCGGCGCGCTTGGATCGCGCATGGATCTCCTGCGCCACCAGTTCCTTGCCCGAGCCCATTTCGCCCAGCACCAGCACATTCGCCTCGGTGGGCGCAACGCTGGCGATCAGGGCGCGCAGCTCGCGCATCGCCACCGATTCACCAAGCAGCAGCGATCCGCTCGACGCTGCCACGCGCGGCTGCCGGCTGGCCAGCGCCGCGTTCACGGTGGCCACGAGCTTCTGGTTGTCCCAGGGCTTGGTGATGAAGTCGAAGGCGCCGAGCTTCAAGGCCTGTACGGCCAGGTCGATCTCGGCATAGGCCGTCATCATGACCACGGCCGGCGCGTCAACGCGGCTGAGCGCCTGGCGCAAAAGGCGCAGTCCCTCCTCGCCATCGGAGCGGCCGGGCGTGAAGTTCATGTCCAGCAGGAGCACATCGGCCGGGCCGCGCTCCAGCTGCGGCAGCAGCTCGGCCGGGCGGGTGAGCAATTCGACGCTGCCAAAGCGGCGCCGCAAGAGCAGGCGCGCCGCGGTGCCCACGTCGGGGTCGTCGTCGAGCACGAGGATGCGGGCGGCTTCAGTCATCGGAGCGCGACCATATCAGGGGTGGCGACATGGCGGCAATCGACTGTCCGGATCCGGACAGTCGCCCTTGTCCGGCGGCGGACAGTCGACGCCCATGCGCCGCCCAAGTGCTTGATTCATGGGGCGCCATTCCTTGGCCCGGGACTTGCAATGAAGCGCCCATGAACATCCATCCTCATTCCCTGGCCCGGCACTTGCGCGTGGGCTGGCGCCAACTGGTCAGTGACCCGGGCTATGCCGCCATCGTCGTGGTCGGGCTGGCCGTGGCGATTGCCATGGCCGTGCTGGCCAGCGCCTTCGTGCGCGACAAGCTCTGGACCGATGCTGCCCTGCCCGGCGCAGACCGGCTGATCAGCTTCGAATGGCGGGTGCGCGGTCCAGGCGGCAAGCAGACCGAATGGTTCGACTCGGTGCCGGCCGGCGCGCTGGCGCAAGGGTTGAAGGACAGCAAGGCGCCGGTGGAGGCCCTGGCGCGCGCGTACCAGGTGCAGGTCGGCTTGCGCGTCGGGGCCCGTGCGGCGCAGGTGCAGGCACTGCTGAGCGACCCTGCACTGGCCGAGATCTTCCCGCTGAAGCCGCTGGCCGGTGACCTGAAAGCGGCGCTCAGCAACCCTGAAGGCCTGGCGCTGACGGTGGCCGGCGCCGAGCGCCTCTTCGGCGACAGCCAGGCCGCGCTGGGCAAGCAGGTGCAGGTCTACGGCCTGGGGCCCGAGGGTGCCTACAAGATCAGCCTGACCGTCCAGGCCCTGCTGCCGACACCCAGCCGCAACAGCATGCTGGGCGACTATGAGCTCGTCGCCGGCTTCGGCTCGCCGCCGGCCAAGTCGGCGCAAGAACAGATGCGCAGCTGGTGGTGGGGCAATGCCTCGCTGTTCGCCCGCCTCGCGCCCGGCGCCACCGCCACCGAACTGGCCGAGCGCGCACAGGCGATGCACGACGCGCAACCGCTGCCGCCCCAGATGCCGGCCGACTTCCTGGCGGGCGGCGGCAAGGCGGCCTATTTCCGCGCCACCCTCTTCAGCGACTACGGTTGGCAGGGAGCCGGCAGCCCGCAGCGGCGCCTGCAGATGCTCAGCTTCGGCGTTGCCGCCTTCGCGGCCCTGCTGCTGGCGGCGATCAACTTCGTCAACCTCTCGAGCGTTCGCACGCTGCGGCGCCAGCGCGAAGTGGGCCTGCGCAAATCGCTCGGCGCGAGCGCCTCGCAACTGCTCGTCCAGTTCCTGTGCGAGGCCCTGCTGGTGGCCGTACTGGCCGGTGCACTGGGCCTGCTGCTGGCCTGGTGGGCCGCGCCGGTTTTCGAGTCCCTGATGCAGCACCATTTCGACACCGCGCTGCTCGGCCCGGCCACCGTGGCGGGCACCTTTGTGCTTTGCCTGCTGCTGGGCTTGCTGACCGGCGCGCCGCTGGCCGGCATCGCCATGCGCCTGCCTTGCGCGGCTTCGCTGGCCGGGCGCCAGCACAGCGAAGGCCGCGCCGGCCGCTGGCTGCGCCGTGCCCTGACACTGCTGCAGTTTGCCGCTGCGGCGGCACTGGCGGCACTGGCATGCACCGTGCTCTGGCAGAACGAGCATGCGGGCAGCCGCGACCTGGGCATCCAGGTCGAGGACCGGCTGGCCTTCGACCTGCCTTTCGGTCGCGGCCCTGCCGAGCAGCCCGCCCTGCTGCAGCGGCTGAAGCAATTGCCAGGCGTGCAGGCCGTGACCAGCAGCCGTGATGTGCCAGGCCGCAACTTCAGCAGCAACTTCAGCGAGTTCAGCGGCCCCAAGGGCCCGGTGAGCATGCGCGTGGGCAACGAGATCGGGCCGGGCTTCTTCGACTTCTATGGCGCGCGCCTGCTGGCCGGCCGTCTCTCGACGGATCACCTGGCTGAGACGGACAAGGCCCTGGTCCTGGAGCGCTCGGCCGCGCTGGCGCTCGGCTTCGCCAGCCCTCAGGACGCGATCGGCCAGACGCTCAAGGGCGGCCAGTTCAACGAGAGCCGGGACCGGCAGGTCGTTGCCGTGGTCGAGGACATCCATCTGGAGAGCACCCGCGAAGCGCACCAGCCGACGCTGTTCGAGCCGACCAGCAAGCCCTTGAACGCCATCAGCCTGCGCACCAGCGATGCCGCGGCCACACGCGCCGCGCTGAAGCCGCTGCTGCAGCAATGGGTGGACGACGAAACGATAGAAGTCATGACCGTGGCCCAGCAGCTCGCGCGCCAATACGCAGAAGACCGGCGCCTGGGCTGGCTGATTGCCACGGCGGCGGGCGTGGCGCTCCTGATGGCCTGCATCGGCATCTACGCCCTGGCGACCTACACCCTGCGCTTGCGCACCCGCGAGATCGTCTTGCGCAAGCTCCATGGTGCCGGCCACCGCGCCGTGCTCCTGCTCCTGATGCGTGACTTCGGCGCCGTGGTGGCAGCAGGCTGCCTGCTGGGCCTGCCCATCGCCTGGTGGGTGGGCCAGCTCTACCTGGGCCAGTTTGTGGCGCGGGCGCCGTTGGGACTCTGGCCACTGGTATTCGCTGCCGGGCTGCTGGCCGTGTTGACCACGCTGGCCACGGCACGACAGCTGCGCGCTGCCTTCGCCTTGCGTCCTTCGCTGGCACTTCAATAGGCGTGGTCATGAGCGCCAGCCCCCTTCCTCAAACGCCCAACAGCGGCGCGGCCATGGACCGGCAGCGGCCAGCCAAGCCGCGCTGGCCCCGGCGGGCCGTCATTGGCGCAGGCGCGGCAGCGCTGCTGGGCCTGCTGCTCTGGCAGGCGCCTTCGCTGCTCTCGCTGGGCGCGCCGGTGCGGCTGTCCGACGTGGACCTGAGCACGGTGGCTGCCGGCCAGTTCCGCGATGACCTTGTCAGCCGCGCCACTGTGGCGCCCTTGCAATCGGTGCTGCTCGATTCGGTCGAGGACGGCCGCGTCGAGGCGGTGCTCGTCCACGATGGCGCCGCCGTGACCCGCGGGCAACTGATGTTCCGCCTCTCCAGCCCTCAGCGCGAGCAGGAGCTGCTGGCGCGCTCGTCCGAGGTGGCGCAGCAGCTGGCCAATCTCTCCAGCCTGCGCTCGCAATGGGTGGCGGCCCAGGCCGCGCAGCGTCGCGCCTTGACGCAGGCCGAGTTCGAGCTGGCCACGGCCCGCCGCAACAACAGCCGCACGGTGGAGCTCGCGAAGTCGGGCTTCATCTCGCCCTCGGCCTTGCAGGACTCGATCGAGCTGTTGGCCCAGCAGCAGCGCCTGCTCGACCAGCTGCGGGCCGATGGCGCTGCCGAGCTGGCCACGCGCGAGCAATCGCTGCGCGAGATGGAACGCGCAGTACAAGGCCTGGAGAAGCGGCTGCAATCGCAGCGAGCCTCCACCGACGCATTGAGCGTGCGCGCGCCCGCCGATGGCCGGCTGACCGGCTTCAGCCTGCAGGTCGGCGAGACCGTGCGCCCCGGCGCCCATCTCGGCCGCATCGACAGCGCGGCGCAATTCAAGCTGGTCACCAAGGTGGATGAGTTCCATCTCGGCCGTGTCGCCACCGGTCAGCGCGCCACGGCCGAGATCGGCGGCCAGCGGCATCAGCTGAGCGTTGCCCGCATCGACCCGCAAGTGAAGGAGGGGCGCTTCAGCGTCGAGCTGGCCTTCGATGCAGCACCGCCTGCGCTGCAGGTGGGCCAGAGCCTGGACTGCCGGCTCACGCTGGGCGCCGCCAGCGCCGCGTTGCTGCTCGGCGAAGGCCCCTTCCTGGCCGACAGCGGCGGCGCCTGGGTCTTCGTGCTCGATGCCAGCGGCCGCGAGGCGCAGCGGCGCAAGGTGCGCCTCGGCCGGCGCGCTGCCGGCCTGATCGAGGTACTCGACGGCCTGCAGCCCGGCGAGCGCGTCATCACCTCCAGCTACCGCCCCTTTCTCCAGGCCGCTTCGCTGCGCCTGCAACCCTGATTCAAGACAAGAAAGAAGACAGCCATGTTCAAGATCCGCAACCTCTCCAAGACCTATCAGGCGGGCGAAGTCGAGACCACCGCGCTGGACCGCATCCATCTGGACATCGAGACCGGCGAGTACCTGGCCATCACCGGGCCGTCGGGCTGCGGCAAGTCCACGCTCTTGGGCATCCTCGGCCTGCTCGATGCGGCCAGCAGCGGCGAGTACTGGTTCGAGGGCGAGAACGTGGCCGGCTGGAGCGAAGCCCAGCTCTCCCGCCTGCGCCGCGGCCGCATCGGCTTTGTGTTCCAGAGCTTCAACCTGATCGACGAGCTGAGCGTGGCCGAGAACATCGCCCTGGCGCTGGAGTACGGCGACCTGCCGGCGCGCGAGCAGCGCAAGCGCGTGGACGAGGCGATGGCTCGCCTGGGCCTCAGCCATCGCGCCAGCCATCGGCCCTCGCAGCTCTCCGGCGGTCAGCAGCAGCGCGTGGCCATTGCGCGCGCCATCGTGGCCCGCCCCGCCCTTTTGCTGGCCGACGAGCCCACCGGCAACCTCGACAGCCTGCACGGCGAGGAAGTGATGCGCATCCTGCGCGAGCTCAACAACGAAGGCACGACACTGGTGATGGTGACGCACTCGGAAGCGCATGCCGCCCAGGCCTCGCGCACGCTGCGCCTGCTGGACGGGCGCATCCTCGTGGACGCCATGGCGGCATGAGTGTGAGCCCCTCGTCAGCGCGGGCCGGCTTGGGGCGGCCCGGCGCTCGGCCCGGTAGCCCGTGAGGCACAACTCGGGTGATTGACAGCGGCCTGTGCTTGGGCAAACTGGGCTCTCCAGAAGGAGCGCGCCCATGGCCGACGACGATCGGATCGACCTGATCGAGGACACGGAAGAAGATGAAGCCGGCCAGGCACGGGCTGCTCCGCTGCCTTGGCGCATCTTGGTCGTGGACGACGACGAGGAAGTACACGAGGCCACCCGTTACTCCCTGCGCCGCATCGAAATCCTTGGCCGTCCCCTGCAGCTGGTCCACACGCACTCCGGCGTCGAAACCCGGGCGCTCCTGGCGCACGACCGCGACTTCGCCCTGGTGCTGCTGGACGTGGTGATGGAAAGCCAGCAGGCCGGCCTGCAGCTGGTACAGCACATCCGCGAGCACTGCGGCATGACCGAGTGCCGAATCATCCTGCGCACCGGCCAGCCGGGCTTTGCGCCGGAACTGCCCATCATCGACGCCTATGACATCAACGACTACCGCACCAAGTCGGAGCTGACCCACACGCGCCTGATCACGGCGGCCACGGCGGCACTGCGCTCCTTCGAGCAGATCCGCACCATCGCAGAGAGCCGTCGCGGCCTGGAGCTGATCGTCCGTTCAGCGGCCGACCTGATGGAGCGGCATGCGATGTACAGCTTCGCCGAAGGCGTGCTCACCCAGCTTGCTGCCTTGCTGGGCTTGCCCAAGGAAGGCATCGTCTGCGCACACCGGGGCCGCCCCGAGCACGGGGAGGATGCGGACAGCTTCTATGTGATCAGCGCTGCCGGGCGCCTGGCCGACTACGCCTCCCGGCCGCTTGAAGAGCTGGGCGAGGCACATATCCGGACGGCAGTCACCGAATGCCTGAGCAGTCGCCAGCACCAGTTCTCAAGCGATGCCACCGTGCTCTATGTCTCGGCAGGCGAGCAGGAGGCGGCCGTGTACCTGCAGACCAGCCGGGAGCTGGCCCTGCTGGACCGCCAGCTGGTGGAAGTCTTCGCCACCAACATCTCGGCCTACTTCGGCAACCTGCACCTGATCGGTGAACTGAACAAGCTGGCCTTCTACGACAAGCTGACCGGCCTGCCCAACCGCCTGCAATTCCTGCGGGACGTGGACGCATTGACCGACAGGGCCGGCCACGTCTTGCTCTTGCTGGACGTGCAGCGCTTCGCCGAGCTGAACAACGGCCTGGGCCATGAAGTCGGCAATGCCTTGCTGAGGGCCGTGGCAGCCCGCCTGGGCGAGGAGTTTGAAGAGCAGGTCAAGCTCGCACGGCTGGGCAGCGATGTCTTCGCCCTGCTGGGGCCGGCGACCCTGGTCAATGCAGAGCGCGTGAAGCAGCTGATGGAGGCGCCGCTGGCCGCCGGCGAGCACCGCCTGCCCGTGGCTGTGACCCAGGCCTGGTACTCGCTGGACGAGCACGAGGGCGATGGCCAGGCTGCGCTGCGCCGCGCCAATATTGCGCTGGAAGTGGCCAAGGCGGGCCTGGGCCGGGGCGGCCTGCCCTTCAAGATTGCGATGGAGGCCGGCGTGCAGACGCGGCTGGCCCTCTTGCGCCGGCTGCGCGGCGACTTCTCCGCGCGCAAGCTCGAGGTCTGGTATCAGCCGCAGGTGCTGCTCGCCACAGACAGGATGATCGGCATGGAAGCACTCCTGCGCTGGCCCGACGGCGAAGGTGGCATGGTGCAGTCTCCCGATGTCTTCATCGCCCTGGCCGAACAGGCCGGCCTGATTGAGGAAATCGGCGCCTGGGCACTGGAACAGGCGGTGAACGACTGGACCGAGCTGCAAGGCCTGGCCAATGCGCCGCCGCGGGTCAGCGTCAATGTCAGCGTTCTGCAGTTCCGCAGCTCGCAATTGACCGAGCTGGTACGCGAGCTGATAGACCGCCACGACATGCCGGCCGGCGCATTGGAGCTGGAGGTGACCGAAAGCGTGGCCATGGACGACCCCCAATTGGTGGTCGAAGGCCTGCAGGCGTTGCATGCCGTGGGTGCGCGCGTGGCGATGGATGATTTCGGTACCGGCTATTCATCGCTGTCGCAATTGCAGACGTTGCCGATTGATTGCCTGAAGGTGGACCGCGCCTTTGTCTGCCAGATCGGTGAGCCTCAAGGCGACGCCTATGCCGAGACCGTGATCAACCTCGGCCAGAGCATAGGCATGGAGATCGTGGCCGAAGGCGTCGAGACTGAGGCCCAGGCAAACTTTCTGCGCAACAAGGGTTGCGACGTGGCGCAGGGCTGGCGCTATGCCAAGGCCATGCCGATGCACGAGCTGAGAGCCTGGATGGCGCGACAGACGATGCATTGAGGCCGGGTGTGTTGCCGGCGGGCCGGCTGAAGTCGATCAGCGTTTCAAGCGCTCTGCCAGAAATATCTCGGCCAGCCGCCTGGCCTCGGGCGCGAGTGCATCGAGGTTCTCCTGGCCCTTGTTCATCATCACCGAGACCACCATGCGGTACTCGGGATAGATGGCGAAGTAGGAGGTGCTG
Organism: Roseateles microcysteis; assembly: GCF_036880965.1. Lineage (NCBI taxonomy): Bacteria > Pseudomonadati > Pseudomonadota > Betaproteobacteria > Burkholderiales > Sphaerotilaceae > Roseateles > Roseateles microcysteis. The sequence goes on from NZ_JBAJMV010000006.1 coordinate 353,329, forward strand.
CCCACCGCCGTGCCGTGATGGCTGAGCAGGCGGGTCTGCAGGCGGCCGTCCAGGAGCTTGCGCTGCTCGGCCACGCGCATGCCCAGCGCATAGCCTTGCGGATTCTCCTTGCCGTTCGCCAGCTTCTGGACCGTCAGCAGGCTCGCCCGTGTGGCTGCGCCGAGCTGATCGCCTTCAAACCAGGCCTGGCCCAGCCGCAGCATGTCCGAAGGTGTGGACAGCATGCCGCCGGACGGATAGCGGATGCTGTTGTCCACCGGCTCGGCCGGCTTGTAGCGGCCTTCGGTGACCTCATAGAAAGCCGCGCGCCGGGGATCGACGGCTGACTTGATGTCGAGCACGCTGTTCGGCATGCCCAGCGGCTTGAACACGGCTTCGGTGATGAACTCGCCATAGTCGCGCCCGGCCGCCACCTCGATGGCGGCGCCGGCCAGGTTGGCGCCGTAGCTGCTGTACTTGAAGTCCTCCCCGGGCGTGAACAGCAGGGGGCGCTGGTCAAACACGGCCAGCGCCTCGCGCACGCCATTGAAATGCCGCTGGTTGCGGTGCTCCCAGATCGGGAAGCACAGGCATAGGCCGTAGTCGGGCACGCCGGCTCGGTGGCTGATCGCCAGCCGGGTCGTGACAGGGTCGTAGGCGGCGGGCAGCTCCGGCAGGTAGCTGCGTATCGAGCGCTCGATGTCAATGCGCCCGCTTTCCATCAAGAGTCCCAGCGCAAAGCCATTGACGGCCTTGGAGCTGCTACCCAGCCGAAAGCGTGTCTCCAGATCAACCGGGCGCCTGGCATCCAGATCGGCCAGGCCGACCGCACCGGCCCACACCCGCTGGCCGTCGATCATCACGGCGGCCGACAGCGCCGGCGCATCGAGCCGGCGGCGCGCCTTCGAGAGCGCTGCATCGGCCTGATCGGCGCTCACCTGCCAGGCGGGGTCGGCCCAGCGCCGGGCGGGCTCGGCCTGGTCGGGCAAGTCCTGCCAACCCATGCTGTAGACCAACAGGGGCTCAAAGAGGCGGAACAGGACCCAGCAACAGAGGGCGGCAGCAAGCCACAGTGGCGCGCGGTGGCGCCACCGCATGGTGTAGAAGCTCATGAAGAATCCTCAGAGAGGCGGCGGCGCGCCATCGCGCCAGAAGAAGACTTCATCGACCTTGCGGCCGAACAGATGGGCCAGGCGCATGGCCAGCTCCAGCGATGGCGCGTAGCGACCGCCCTCCAGCGCGACGATGGTCTGCCGCGTGATGCCCACGGCGCGTGCGAGCGCATCCTGCGTCATCTCGCCATGCTCAAAGCGCAGGCGCCGCAGCTGGTTGTCGACAGGCGTGGCCGGTGCTGGCTTGCCGCCACTCACACTGCTCATGCCGCCTCCGCTTCGGCTGCCGCTTCAAGCCGGTACAGGCGCAGCTGCGCGGCCTGATGGAAGGCGCAGGCCAGGGTGACGATGAGTATCAGCAGATGCGCCAGCAAGGGCTGGTTGAAGTCGGCCACGACGGTGCGCTCGCCAAAGCCCAGGGCCAGGATCAAGAGCAGCAGCAGGAAGAGCAGCGCATACCAGCTCCCGCTGAGTGCCTGGGCCGCGAACTGCGCATCGCGCTCATCGCGCCGCGGCGCCGGGTCGCGGGCGACCTGCCAGCTCAGGAGCGCGCCGATGATCAGCGTCCAGCTGTCAATCGCGAGCGCATGGCCGCGCAGGCTGTGCATGTCCAGCACCGGGCCCATGCGCCACAGCAAGGCCGCGAGATGGCCCGCCAACAGGCTGTAGCTGAGCAGGCCATGCCAGCAGCTCCGTTCGAGCGAACCCGGCCCATGCGCACTGCGTTGCCAATGGCGGCGGGCCAGCGCCGCGCTGACCAGCATCAGCGCCAGGCCGATCAAGCCGGGCCGCAGCGGCAGCGCCGAAAGCAGGCCGCTGGCCAGGCTGGCGCCGGTGAGCATGGACAGCAGGGCCAGCAGGAGGATCAAGGGCATATTGTCTGGTTCACCGGATTTAATGTCCGGTTTACTATACATATCCAATCACAGCCTCGCAAGCCCCGGGCGAGGGCAGATGAGGGGCAGGTTCAGGCCTGCATGGGAATTCGAATCAGCGCTTGTCGGCGTCGGCCAGCAGCGCCTGGCAGCGCTCTTCATGCTGGGAGATCTCGGCCAGCGTGACCTCGATGTCGTCGAGCTGCTGCTCCAGCTGCCTGCGGTGCTGGGCCAGCACGTCCAGGAAGGCCTTCAACTGCGGCGCTGCACCGCTCTCGGAGTCGTACATGTCAACGAGCTGCTTGACCTCTTGCAGGGACAGGCCGAGTCGCTTGCCGCGCAGGGTCAGCTTGAGCCGCGTGCGGTCGCGGTGCGTGTAGACACGGTTGCGGCCGGCGCGGGCCGGCTCCAGCAGGCCCATGTCTTCATAGAAGCGGATGGCGCGCGGCGTGATGTCGAACTCGGCCGCCAGTTCGGTGATGGTGAACAGCCGGCCCTGGCTTTCAGGTGCCTGCACGGGCGAGGTCGAGCGGGGCGCTTGGGGCATGGCTACACTGGCCTGACTAACGTTGACGTAAACGTAAGTCTAAGGCAGTCCCGACCATGGCCAATCCGCGCGAACACGAACTTGACTATCCGCTGGGCGACGCCCTGCCCTTGCCCGGCGAGGTGCTGGAGATTCAGCCTGGCCTGCGCTGGGTGCGCATGGGACTGCCTTTTGCGCTGGACCACATCAATCTCTGGCTTCTGCGCGACGAGATCGATGGCAGAGGCGGCTGGACCATCGTCGACTGCGGCATCAGCAGCGATGCCACGCGCGATTGCTGGGAACAGGTCTTCGCCAGGCACCTCGACGGCCTGCCGGTGCTGCGCGTGATCGTCACGCATTTCCATCCCGACCACATGGGTCTCGCGGCCTGGTTGACTGAAAGATGGCAGTGCCGTTTGTGGATCAGCGCGACCGACTACAACCTCGCGCGCGTCGCCAGCGCCTCCACCGTGGGCATGGGTGGCGAAACGGCCGCGGCCTTCTTTGGCAGCCATGGACTGACCGACCCCGACTCGCTGGCCAAGATCCGCGGCCGCGCCAGCTACTACCCGAGCATGGTGCCGAGCATTCCGGCCAGCTACCGGCGACTGATGGACGGGATGCTGATCGATATTGGCGGCCAGCCATGGCGTTGCATGGTCGGCTATGGCCATGCGCCGGAACACATCAGCCTGTTCTGCGAAGAGCGCCAGTTGCTGATCTCGGGCGACATGCTGCTGCCGCGCATCTCCACCAACGTGTCCGTGGTCGACGTGGAACCCGAGGCCGACCCCTTGACCCTCTATCTCGACTCGCTGGAGCGGCTGCTGCCGCTGCCGCGCGAGACCCTGGTTCTGCCCTCGCATGGCAAGCCATTCCGCGGCCTGCATGCGCGCGTGGACCAGTTGCAGGAGCATCACAGCGAGCGGCTGGACGAAGTGCGGGCAGCCTGCGCCGAGAAGCCCTGCCATGCGGCCGAGCTGCTGGATCTCTTGTTCAAGCGCAAGCTGGACCTGCACCAGACGACGTTTGCGATGGGAGAGTCGGTCGCGCACCTGAATGCGCTGTGGCGGGCCCGGAAACTGAAACGCCATCTGGATGCAGATGGCGTTTATCGATTCAGCCTGGCTGATGCACTGGGGGTGTGATCGAGTGAGTGACTCGCTGTTGCGGGAGAGGAATTCGCCGCCGGCATCCCTGAATAGCCGGCGGCGTTCCCGTTCTTGGTGCGTCCTGGTCAAGCAAACGCATGGTGATGACAGCTTGTGGCCGCGAGTCTGAAGCCCACCAGCGCCCCCAACAACCCCCCTTAAGTGGGACGGAGCCGGTCAAAGCGCTTCATCACCGAAGGCAGCGAGGCTTTCTTCACGCAAAAGGCCCTTGGCCTGCTCGTAGTCGGGCAGCACCGAGCGCACCACGGCCCAGAAGCGCGGGCTGTGGTTCATCTCGCGCAGGTGGGCCAGCTCATGGGCGACGACGTAGTCGATCGTCGAAGGCGCGTAATGAATCAGGCGCCAGTTGAGTCGCACCGAACCGTCGGCACTCGCACTGCCCCAGCGGGTCTGGGCCGAGGACAGGCGCAAGGACTTCATCGACACACCCAGCGCCGCCGCGAAATGCTCGCAGCGCGGCTGGAAAAAGGCCTTGGCCTGGCGTTGCAGCCAGCCATGCGCTGCGTCCCGGATCTGCGCCGCTTCAGCCGCCAGCGGCAGGCCGATGGCAAGCAGTGCCGCGTTGCCAGGCTCGACGGGCTCCTGCAGATGAACACCGCTGAGTTGCGGCTGCAATGACAGGCGCAGCTTTCGGCCGAGATAGGGCAGCTCGCCGCCATCGCGCCACTCGATGCGCGCGGCCTCGACCCGGCGCTGGCGCTCGCGCTGCTCCACGAGCTTGCGCAGGATCCAGTCCTGCTTCTGCTGCAAGGCAATCTCGATATCGGGGATGGTCACCCAACGCGGCGCGCTGACCCGCAGACCCTCGGCATTGACGACGAAGCCGATGCTGCGCCGCCGCGCCCGCTTGAGCTCGTAGGCCACGCGGTGCTCGCCCAGCAGCAGCTCGCGGGCACGCGGCGCCACCGGGCCGGGCTCGCCACGGCCGGGGCGCATGAGGGGCGGTGGTTCGGCCTCGAACAGCGGCAGCTGGGTTTGCAGCAGGCCGGCGAGTTTCTTCAGCATGGCGGCGTCCACTCAGGCAGTGAGGGCCGTGTTGCGCGGCTGCGCGGGCTGTGCATAGGCCTCGGGATCCAGGCGCTGCATTTCGCCCTCGATCCAGCCTTCCACCTCGCGCATCAGTTCGGCCGGCTCTCGGCCTTGCGACGGTATGGGCCGGCCGATGGAGATGTCGACCACACCGGGGCGCAGCAGAAAACTCCTGCGCGGCCAGCAGCGGGCCGAGGTGGCCGCGATCGGCACGACCGGCACGCCGGTTTCGATGGCCAGGCGGGTACCGCCAGTCTTGTAGTCGCCCTTGTGACCGCGTGCAATGCGCGTGCCCTCAGGGAACATGATCACCCAGATGCCGCGAGCCGCCAGCTGCTTGCCCTGCTCGGCCACCTTCGCCCAGGCCTGCGCGCGCTTGCTACGGTCGATATGGATCATGTCGGTGCGGCCAATGGCCCAGCCGAAGAAGGGGATGTAGAGCAGCTCGCGCTTGAACACATAGGCCAGCGGATGCGACATCAGGGTCGGGAAGGCAAAAGTCTCCCAGGTACTTTGATGCTTGGCCAGCAGGATGACGGCCGACTGGCTTTGCTCGGCGGTCGGCAGATGCTCCATGCCCTGGATGCGCCAGCGCACGCCACAGATGAGTCGTGCACCAGAAACAGCCAGGCGCAGCCAGAACACGCAAGTCCAGTAGACCGGATTGCCGCGCACGAAGACCGACACCAGCAGCACCGCCAGCGCGACAGGCACGACCGTGAGAGCCAGCCACGCGATGAACAGCGCCGAGCGCAGCGCGTAAAACAGAATCATCAGCTCAAATCTCCGGGGCGTGAATCGGCATCGCGCAGATCGCCCCGGGCGCGACGTTCGTCCTGGATCAGCCAGTCGGCAAAGGCCGCCAGGCTGTCATGCATCTGGCTGCCGGGCACCTGGGCCAGCAGCGCGTCGATCGTGGCCGCGTCGGTGCTCGACAGCCTGTCGCCACGCACCAGGTGCGGCACGCAGCCGGCGGCATGGGCCGTCTGCAGGTCGCGCAGCGAGGCGCCGACCATGTGCACTTGCGCCAGGTCCGCGCCAAAGCGTGCGCCGATCTGCTGCACCAGGCCCGGCAGGGGCTTGCGGCAGTTGCAGCCTTCATCCGGCGTGTGCGGGCAGAAGAACACCGCGTCCAGCCGCCCGCCCTTCTCTGCCAGCAACTGGTTGAGGCGCAGATGCACCGCGTTCAGCGAGGCCATGTCCAGCAGGCCGCGGCCGATGCCGGGCTGGTTGGTGGCCATCACCGTGTGCCAGCCGGCATGGTTGAGCCGCGCTACCGCTTCCAGCGCCCCGGGCAGCGGGTTGAGCTCCTCGGCCGACTTCACATGGTCGTCGCGGTACTGGTTGATGGTCCCGTCCCGGCCCAGGATGACCAGCTTGGTGCCGTGGCCGTGATCGGAACGCATGCCCATGGATGTCGGTCCTCGTTTCAACTCGCCAGGCGAGACAGATCGGCCACGCGGTTCATCGCCTCATGCAGCGTCTTCAAGAGACCCTGACGGTTGGCGCGCAAGGCTTCGTCTTCGGCGTTCACCATCACGCCGTCGAAGAAGGCATCGACCGGCGCCTTCAAGGCCGCCAGCTCGCGCAAGGACGCCGCGTACTCGCCATTGTGGAAGAAGCCGTCGGCCAGCGGCTGCACATTCCTCAGCGCGGCGGCCAGCGCCTGCTCGGCGGACTCCTTCAAAAGCGATTCGTCGATGCGCGCCGCAACCGGCGTTTCGATCTTCTTCAGGATGTTGGCAATGCGCTTGTTGGCAGCGGCCAGCGATGCGGCCTCGGGCAAGGCGGCAAAGGCGCGCACGGCGGCCAGGCGCAGCGGCACTTCACCCAGGCGGGCCGGCGCGAGCGCCAGCACCGCATCGACTTCCTGTGCGCTGTAGCCCTGCTCGCGCAGCGACACTGCCAGGCGGTCGGAGAAGAAGCTCAGGAGCGCAACGCTCGGGTTCTCGATCAGGTCCCCAAAGGCCGGCACGGCCGCCGCGATCAGCTCGGGCAGCGGCAAGGGCAGGTTCTTCTCGACCAGGATGCGCACCACGCCCAGCGCATGACGGCGCAGCGCGAACGGGTCCTTGTCGCCGGTGGGCAGCTGGCCGATGCCGAACAGGCCGATCAGGGTCTCCAGCTTGTCGGCCAGCGCGACCACGGTACCGGTCTGGTTGCGCGGCAGTGCGTCACCCGCGAAGCGCGGCTTGTAATGGTCTTCGATGGCGATGGCAACACCGTCGCGCAGGCCTTCATGACGGGCGTAGTAGCCACCCATGATGCCTTGCAGCTCGGGGAACTCGCCGACCATGTCGGTCAGGAGGTCGGCCTTGGCCAATTGCGCAGCCTGCTGGGCCTTGTGATCCAGCAGATCGAATTCTTCCTTGGCCGCGACGGTGAAGGGCACGGTCGCCATGCGCAGCATGTTGACGATGGCATGCGAGATCGCGCGAACCCGCTCCGCGCGCTCGCCCTGCGTGCCCAGCTTGCCGTGATAGACCACCTTGGCCAGGCCCGGGACGCGCTCGGCCAGGGTCTTCTTGCGGTCCTGGTCGAAGAAGAACTTGGCGTCCGACAGGCGTGGGCGCACGACGCGCTCATTGCCGCCGGTCACGGCGCTGGCATCAGTCGGGCAGATGTTGGACACCACCAGGAACTTGTGCGTCAGCTTCCCCTCGCCGTTCAGCAGCGGGAAGTACTTCTGATTGGCCTTCATCGTCAGGATCAGGCATTCCTGCGGCACGGCCAGGAACTCGGGCTCGAACTGGCAGGTGAGCACGTTCGGGCGCTCGACCAGGGCCGTCACTTCATCGAGCAGCGCTTCGTCGTCGATGGGCTTCAGGCCTTCCTTGGCGGCAGCGGCATTGAGCTGGTGCAGGATCTCGGCGCGGCGCTCGGCGAAAGACGCGATCACGGCGCCCTGCTCGCGCATCTGCGACGCATAGGTGTCGGCGCTTTCAACACTGACTTCCTCGGTCAGCGCCTCGAAGCGGTGACCGCGCGTCACGCGGCCAGACTTCAGACCCAGCGCCTGAACAGCCACGATTTCCGCGCCATGCAGGGCCACCAGGCCATGGGCAGGGCGCACGAACTTCACATCGCTCCAGCCATCGGCCAGCTGGTAGGTCATGACCTTGGGGATGGGCAGCTTGGCCAGGCTTTCTTCGAGCGCCTTCTGCAAGCCCTCCGCCAGCGTGGCACCGGCCACGAGCTGGTCCAGGAACAGGGCTTCGGCCTTGCCGTCTGGTGCGCGCTTGAGTTGCGGCACGACGCTGGCGTCCGCCCCCAGCGCGGCCAGTTTCTTCAGCAAGGCAGGCGTTGCATTGCCCGATGCATCAAGCGCCACGGCCACCGGCATCAACTTTTGCTGCACCGCGCGGTCTGCGGCCTTGGCCGAAACCTGGGTCAGATGCAGGCCCAGGCGCCGCGGCGATGCAAACGAAGTCGCCACCGCATCGTCAGCCACCAGGCCTTGCGCCTTCAGGCTGTCAGCCAGCACACCGGCAAAGGATTCGCCGAGCTTCTTCAGCGCCTTGGGCGGCAGCTCTTCGACAAAAAGTTCGATCAGCAGATTCTTGGTGGACATGCTCAGGCTGCCTTCTTCTTCTCGATCTGGGCCAGGACTTCATCGGCGTGCTCTTTGAGCGCCATCGGGAAGCCCAGGCGTGCCCGGCTTTCCAGATAGCTCTGCGCCACGGCGCGCGCCAGGTTGCGGATGCGGCCGATATAGGCGGCACGCTCGGTCACGCTGATCGCACCGCGCGCATCCAGCAGGTTGAAGCTGTGGCCGGCCTTCAGCAGTTGCTCATAGGCCGGCAGCGCCAGCGACTGCTCCATCAGGTACTTCGATTGCTTCTCGTGCGCGGCAAAGGCCTGCAGCAGGAAGTCCACATCGCTGTGCTCGAAGTTGTAGGTCGACTGTTCGACCTCGTTCTGGTGGAACACGTCGCCATACTTGATATCGGGAGCCCCATCCTTGCCCTCGACATAGACCAGGTCGTAGACGCTGTCCTTGCCTTGCAGGTACATGGCAAGGCGCTCGAGGCCGTAGGTGATCTCGCCGGTGATCGGCTTGCAGTCGATGCCGCCGACCTGCTGGAAGTAGGTGAACTGCGTCACTTCCATGCCGTTCAGCCAGACTTCCCAACCGAGGCCCCAGCAGCCAAGCGTCGGGTTCTCCCAATCGTCTTCGACGAAACGCACGTCGTTCTTCTTCAGGTCGAAGCCCAGCGCTTCCAGCGAGCCGAGATAGAGCTCGAGGATGTTGGCCGGCGCGGGCTTCAGTACAACCTGGTACTGGTAGTAGTGCTGCAGGCGGTTGGGGTTCTCGCCATAGCGGCCGTCCTTGGGGCGGCGGCTGGGTTGCACGTAGGCAGCCTTCCAGGGCTCGGGGCCGAGGGCGCGCAAGAACGTGGCGGTGTGGCTGGTGCCGGCACCGACCTCCATGTCATAGGGCTGCAAAAGGGCGCAGCCTTGGCGGGACCAGTAGTCCTGCAGGGTCAGGATGATTTGCTGGAAGCTCAGCATGTGGGGGTCGCAGTCTGTGACAACAATATTGACCCGGATTCTAAGGTGGGCCCTTCAGCGCGCTCGCCGGCGCCGCCAGGCCAGCACCAGCGGCAGCACCGCAAGCCCCCACAAGGGCCACAGGCCGACGCTGCCGAGCCAGCGGGCATAGGGCGTGGCGCCGCGCCGGCCTTCGACCTCGGCCTCGAGCACATCGCGCACCACCGCGGGCAGCCGGGCAGTCACCTGGCCCTTGTGATCGAGCACTGCCGTTGCGCCGGTATTGGTCGAACGGATGAAGGGCCGCTGGAACTCCAGCGCCCGCATCTGCGAGAACTGCAGATGCTGGTCCTGCACCATGGCCGGGCCGAACCAGGCGAGGTTGCTGACATTGAGCAGGACCGTCGCGCCCTCGGGGCCGGCCTGCACGCTGTCGACGAAGTCCTCGCCAAACAGGTCTTCGTAGCAGATCAATGGACGAACGAGCTGGCCGCCGATGGCCAGCGCGCGCTGATGCTGGCCGCGCGCCTGGCTGTCCATAGGAATGCCAAGCGCATGGACAAACCAGGCGAAGCCCGGCGGAATCGTCTCGCCGAATGGCAGCAGGTGGCGCTTGCCATAGCTGTAGGGCTGCGGCGTGCCCAGCGCGAGCAGCGAGTTGACGAAGCCCTCGCGCTCATTGCCGAGGAAGGTGCCCAGCAGCAGCGGATGCCCGGCCGCGGCGCGCTTGATCCGTTCGACCTGCAGCGGGTACTGTTCGAGCATCCAGTCCATCGGCAAGGGCACGACCGACTCCGGCGTCACCACCAGCTGGCCTTGCGCCGATTCGATCTGGCGCAGCAGTTGCTCCAGGTTGGCCTCGATCAGCGCGCGGTCGAACTTCTGGTCCTGCGGCACATTGGGCTGTAGCAGGGAGACTTTCAGCTTGCCAGCAGATTCGGTGAATTGCTGCGGCAGCAGCAGGCCGCCCCCCATCAGCAGCAGCGCGCCCATCAGCACACGGCCACTGCCCCGCAGGGCCGCCGCAACGCCGGCAGCGACGAGGCCGGCCAGCGCGGTGATGCCATACACGCCAATCCAGGGCGCCCAGTGCGAGAGCGGCCCCACCGCATGGGCATAGCCGCTGGCGATCCAGGGAAAGCCGGAGAACCATTGCGCCCGCGCCAGTTCGGCCACCAGCCAGCAGCTGGCCCAGATCAACGCATGCACCGCCGGCCGCTGGTCGCGCAGCTTGGCGGCCAAGGCGAGCGCCGCAGCGAAGTAGAGCGAGAGAACGAAGGCCAGCAGCAGCACCGCCGCGCCGGCCAGCACACCCGGCAGGTGGCCAAAATCATGCAGGCTGATGTAGAGCCACCACAGGCCCGAGCCCATCCAGCCCAACCCGAACAGCAGGCCATGGCGAGCGGCGCGGGCTGGCGTTTCATCCCAGCTGGCATGCGCCAGCATGGCCAGGGCCAGCAATTGCAGCGGCCAGGCCAGTCCGGGCGAGAACGAGGCCGTGTGCAGCACGCCGGCCAGCATCACGATGGGCCAGGCGCCGAGGATCTCCAGGCCCAGCAGCAGCTTGCGATTGACGGCAGGGAGCATCGAAAGCTCAGCCAGCCTCGGCGCGCGTGACCTTGAACCAGCGCACGGCGCCGCCCCGGGTCAGCATGACGGCAAAGTACAGGCCGGCCAGCTCGACCACCTCGCCCCGGCGTGGCACGCGGCCATGCTGATGGGCGACCAGGCCGCCAATGGTGTCGAACTCACCCTCGGGCAGCTGCACCGAGAAGGCTTCGTTCACGGCCGAGATGGCCGTGTCGCCGGCCACGCGCTGGCTGCCGTCGGCCAGCGTGTAAAGACCTGATTCGCCGTTCTTGTCGTCGAACTCGTCCTCGATCTCGCCGACGATTTCTTCAAGCACGTCCTCGATCGTGATCAGGCCTGCTGTATTGCCGAACTCGTCGATCACGATGGCCAGGTGGTTGCGGTTGGAGCGGAAGTCGCGCAAGAGCTCGTTCAGGCCCTTGCTCTCAGGCACGAACACCGTCGGGCGCAGGAGCGCGCGCAGGTTCAGCTCCGGCGCACGCTGAATCTTCAACAGGTCCTTGGCGAGCAGGATGCCGATGATGTTCTCGCGCTGCCCCTCGAAGACCGGGAAGCGCGAGTGGCCGGTATCGATCACCAGGGCCAGCAGCTCATCGTAGGGCGCCTCGATATCGAGCAGGTCCATGCGGGGCGCAGCCACCATCACGTCGCCGGCGCTGAGCTCGGCCATGCGCAGCACGCCTTCCAGCATCTGGCGCGATTCGGGCTCGATCAGCTCGCGCTGCTCGGCATCGGCCAGCGTTTCCATCAGTTCGCTCTTGCTGTCCGGGCCAGGGTGGAGAAAGTCCACGATGCGGTCGATGAGACCGCGCGGCTCGGCAGGTTTTCTTTCGCCCCCTCGATACTGAGAGGGCCGACTAGGCTGGGGTTCGGACACGAGGACGTCGGTGTCGTTGTAGTGGAGCGGCAAGAATAACCGATTGACATTGCAGTACCCTTGAACCAAAGTCAGCCGCCCCCATCTTCCGGGGCCTCCTCTCCTTTCTGATCAGCAGTCTTCCCACCATGTCCCCAGGTCTCATTCCCGTCACCATCCTCACCGGCTTCTTGGGCTCCGGCAAAACCACCCTCCTGAAGCGCGTGCTCAGCGAGACCCACGGCCAGAAGATTGCCGTGATCGAGAACGAGTTCGGCGAAGAGAACATCGACAACGACATCCTGGTCAACGACGTCGAGGAACAGATCATCCAGATGAACAACGGCTGCGTCTGCTGCACGATCCGCGAGGACCTGCGCACCACGCTGTCCGAGCTGGCCGAGAAGCGCCGCAAGGGCGAGCTGAACTTCGAGCGCGTGGTGATCGAGACCACCGGCCTGGCCGACCCCGGCCCGGTGGCCCAGACCTTCTTCATCGACGACGAGATCGCCGAGAGCTATCTGCTTGACTCCATCCTCACCTTGGTGGACGCCAAGCATGCCGAAGAGCAGCTCAACACCCGCCAGGAAGCGCGTCGCCAGGTCGGTTTCGCCGACCAGATCTTCTTCAGCAAGACCGATCTGGTGGAGCCCGCCGCCTTGGAGGCCCTGGCCCACCGCATCAAGCACATGAACCCGCGGGCGCCGCAGCAGTCGGTGCACTTCGGCGAAGTGCCGATCGCCAAGGTCTTCGACCAGCGCGGCTTCAACCTGAACGCCAAGCTCGACATCGACCCCGACTTCCTCAATGCCGACGCGCATGACCATGGCCACGATCATGGCCACGATCACGGGCACCATGATCACGACCATGAGCATGGCGAGCATTGCGATCATCCGCACCACCATGCCCACGACGACGACGTGAAGTCCTTCGTGTTCAAGGCGGAGCGGCCCTTCAATCCGGCCAAGCTGGAGGACTTCCTGGGCGCCATCGTGCAGGTCTACGGTCCCAAGATGCTGCGCTACAAGGGCGTGCTGCACATGAAGGGCAGCGACAAGAAGGTGATCTTCCAGGGCGTGCACCAACTGATGGGCTCGGACCTGGGCCCCAAATGGCTGCCCAGCGAGAAGAAGATCAGCAAGATGGTGTTCATCGGCATCGACCTGCCGAAAGACATTCTTTTGCAAGGCCTGGAGGGCTGCCTGGTCTGAGCCCGTGGCCAGGGGCCGACCGAGGGTTGGCCCGGCCCAGGCAAGCACCAGGATCTCCCGTCAGCAACAAGGCAGACAAGCATGGCTACAATCCGCCGCGCCCGAGCTTGGCTCAAGGCCTATAAATCCTTGACACAAATGCGTTTCGGCCCGGCCTGAGCAGGTATAAAGTCCCAAGCGAGGAGACGATAGTGAGCAAGACCACGGCCCCCAAGTCCACCCCGGCGCACGCAGCGAGCGCCGAGGCGCGGCCGGCCGCCAAAACCACCAAGGCCAAGGCCGCCGCAGCGGCGCCTGTTGCCGAGGTGGCAGCCCCGGCCAGCAGCACCAGCCGATTCGCAGATCGTTTTGCTCCACCCAAGCCGCCAACGCGCCAAATGAGTAGTCCCGTGATTGAAAGCCCCCGTACCCCCGCCAAAGCCGACCCCAAGCTGGTCAATGCCTGGAAGACCAAGGCTGGCAAGGATCTGACCGACGCCGAAGTGCTGGCCATGCCAGAGTCGGAGTACATGAACGACAAGCAGATCGAGTTCTTCCGCGGCAAGCTCACCGAGCTGAAGGACGGCGTTCTGTCCAATGCCGGTGAAACCACCGAGCACCTGCGCGAAGACACCTCCATCGTGCCGGACCCCGCCGACCGCGCGACGATCGAAGAAGAACATGCCCTGGAGCTGCGCACCCGCGACCGCGAGCGCAAGCTGCTGAAGAAGATCATGCAATCGCTGGCCCGCCTGGACACCGGCGAGTACGGCTATTGCGATGAAACCGGCGAGCCCATCGGCCTGGGCCGGCTGATCGCCCGCCCGACCGCTACTCTTTCGCTGGAAGCTCAGCAGCGTCGCGAGCTCAAGCAGAAGATGTTCGGCGATTGACAGCTTCAACAAACAGCTCGAAGACCAGCCCGACCCGCGCGCATGACTGATCCGAAAGACGGCGAGAGCTTCTTCCGCAAGGTCGCGCGCTTCGTGGCCAACCCCACGACCGACTGGGCCGAGCTGAATTCGCGCCAGGACGACCCCGAGGCCGATGCGGCCAAGGCCGAGCTGCGCGCGATGGTGGAACGCAAGCGCCGCAACGACTTCGTGCGCAAGCGCGAGCTCGACATGCTGCGCCGCATCCGCCGCGAGGGCCTCACGCCCGAGCAACTGGCCGCACTGGGCGGCTCCTCCTCGCGCATCGACGACATGGAGCGCGGCGCCAGCGGCGGAGCCCGCAACAGCGGCATCGACTCCAAGCTCGAGCAGGGGCTGAAGGCCAAGATCGACCAGATCGAGCAGCAAATGGCCGGCGAGAACTTCGCCAACACCCAGGTGCAGCAGGCGGCCCACCCGCCCGGTTTCTTCGAGACCAGCACCCGCCCCATCCATTTCGCCTCGACCACCACCGAGCCGCCGGCCGCCCGCGTCAGCGAGTTCTCTTCGCCCGAAGAAGTGGAGCGCCTGGAGGCACCGCCGACTCCGGCCGTGGCCACCATGGGTGCCGGCATGTCGCCACCGTCCAGCGGCGCGCCCAGCCGCCTGCCCGATCTGCATTTCGAGGTCGAGCCGACGCTCAGCTTCAAGCTGGCCGAGCAGCGCCCGGCAGCCCCGCCACCGTCTGCCGTGGCACCGCCGCCGGGGCCCGAACTGCCGATGCCGCCGCCGGTGTCGGCCCCGGCCGAGCCCGCCGAACTGGTGCATGACGCCGAGCTCGACAACGCGGTGATCGCCTTTGCCAATGCCGACTACGAAAGCTGCGAGCGCGACCTGATCGAGCTGACCCGCGCTGGCGGCCCGCGCAATCTGCATGCCGAAACCTGGCTGGTGCTGTTCGACCTCTACCGCGCCACCGGCCAGGCCGCCAAGTTCGAGCCGCTGGCACTGGAGTACGCGCAGCAGTTCGGCCTTTCAGCGCCGCAGTACTTCTCCATGCCCAAGCTGGTGGCCGATGCCGCCCGCAACGAGCGCGTCCCCAATGCCAAGGCCGGCGGCGTCAGCTGGACCGCGCCCGAGCAGCTGACGCTGGAAGCCATCATCAAGCTGGAGCAGCGCTGCCAGATGATGCCCATGCCCTGGGTGCTGGACTGGGGTCCGTTGAAGACCCTGGACAGCGACAGTGCCACGCGCCTCCGCCAGCTGTTCCGCAACTGGGCCACGCAACCGCTGGACATCCGCTGGCTCTCGGGCGACCAGTTCCTGCAGCAGCTCAAGGACCTGGCGCCGGTCTCGGTGCGTGCCACCGACACGGCCTTCTGGATGCTGCGCCTCGAAGCGCTGCGCCTGGTGAACCGGCCCGATCATTTCGACGAAGCGGCGATCGACTACTGCGTCACCTACGAGGTGTCGCCGCCGTCCTGGGAGCCGACCAAGTGCCGGGTGCGCGTCAGCGGCCAGTCGCTGTCCACCGCTGGCATGCCCAACTCGACCGTGCATGGCAGCGAGCACACCACCGGATTCCTCGAATCCCAGATCACCGAGATGGCCCAGCTCTCGGCCAATGCTCAATTGGAACTCAGTGGCCAGCTGACCGGCGACATCGGCGAAACGCTCAAGACCATGGCCGGCCAGCTCGGTGCGGCCACCACCATCATCATCCATTGCCCGCTGCTGATACGCCTGGACTTCATGGCGGCGGGCGACCTGCTGAACTGGGTGCTGACCCGGCGCAGCGAGAACCGCGCGGTGATCTTCACCGAGGCGCACCGCCTGGTGGCCCTGTTCTTCGGCGCGATGGGCATCAACGAGCACTCGCGCGTCAAAGTGCGACAAGCCTAGGGCTTTCGCGCTTCAGAGAAGACTCATATCCCGCAGGGATGTGATGTCGGAACTACGGTACGGCAGGCCTGACCGACGGCCGCGCACCTTGCGAGGCTTGACGCGACTCAAGGCGCTGCGGCCGGCCCGGGATTAGGCTGTGCAGCATGCCGCACCGTATCGCCACCCGTAGCTGGGGGCTGGCCAAGCCCCACCCGATGAATGCCGCCGCCAGCCGGGCCGAGGCGCGATGGCGCTGGCCGGTGCTGATCGCCCTGATGTGCACAGTGCCAGCCTTCTACATCGAGCTGCTGGACAACCTGCCGACGCCACTGGCCATCGCCATCTACCTGGGCGCGGCCCTGCTGGTTCTGGTGTCGCTCTGGCGAGTCGCCAGGCAACTGCCGGATCCCCTCGACTACCTGCGCGCCAATGCTCTTGACCTGGTGCTGGTGACAGGCCTGCTCGCCGCCGCCAGCCTGCCGCCCAGTACCGCTTCGCATGGCGCGCTGGCCGCGCGCCTGCTGGTGGCGCTGCTGACGCTCGCCCGCATGGTCTGGGCGATCAAGTCCTGGGTGACGCGCGGCGGCCTGACCTATCTGCTGCTGATTGCCCTGGTGGTGCTGGGCTTGTGCGGCGTCGGCTTCTGGGCCCTGGAGCCTCGGGTCCAGGGGCTGGGCGAGGGCCTGTGGCTGGCCTTCACCACCGCTGCCACGGTGGGCTACGGAGACCTCGTGCCCAGCACGCCGGCCGCGCGGATCTTTGCCGTCTTCGTGGTGCTGCTGGGCTATGCCGTGCTGTCGCTGGTGACTGCGGCCATCGCAGCCATGTGGGTGGAAACCTCTGAACACCGGATGGAAGACGACATCCTGCGGGACGTGCACGCCCAGATGCGCGAGTTGCGCGAGGAGATCCAGCTGCTGCGCGCGCAGCTGAAGGACGGCGGCTGACCGGCCGCTACAGCGCCAGTCGCTGCGCCTGCAGCGCAAGAATCCCGTCGAAGATCAGGCTCTCGTGCAGCTCGTGCTCGAGCTCCACGGCCGGTGCCACCTTCCAGCCTGCGCCACCCGTCATCACCGTGAGCGGCGATTGCCCTGAGCGGCGCTGCAGATGACGGTGCATGCGCTCGATGGCGCCGACGATGGCATAGGTGCCGCCGCTGGTCAGCGCATCCGAGGTATTGGTCGGAAACTCCCGGACCTCGCCGGTCGGCACACGCAGGCCGGCCGTGCCGCCTTCCAGCGCGCGCAGCATGATGCCGTGGCCCGGCAGGATCAGGCCGCCCAGAAAATGGCCTTCAGCGTCCAGCGCATCGACGGTCACCGCTGTGCCCACCATGACCACCAGACAGGCCCGCGGCAGGCCACGGCGCACCACCAGCGAGCGCGCGCCGATCAAGGCCACGAAGCGGTCGGTGCCCAGCCGGCTCGGGTGGTCGTAGCCATTGGTGATGCCGCCGGCATGAGCCGCCGAGACGACCCAGCGTGGTTCGATGTCCCAGAGCTCGAGCTGCTCCTCGACGCGGCGGCGCACCGCATCGCCCGCCACGTTGCAGCCCAGCATGCTGTGCGGTGCCGGCAGCGCAGCCCATTCGGTTTCGGCCAGGCGGTCGATGTTTTCCAGGAACACCGCACCATGTTGCAACAGCACGGCGCCGGGTTGGGGCGAGGCATAGAGCGCCCATTTCAGTCGCGTGTTGCCGATGTCGATGGCCAGAAAACTCATGGAGTGGCTGAGCGTGGTGCGCATTGCGGTGGCGGTTAGCGTAACAGCCCTGCGCGGACAAACGCCCGGGGCGCGCGACGGGTTATAACCGGCACTGTCTTGGTGCAGGAGTGATGCATGAATTTTTCCGTCCGTAGCAAGCTCTGGATGCCGGTGGCTGGCCTGGCCGTTGTGGTGGTACTGATGACGCTGTCCTCCGCCACGCGAACCAAGAGCCTGGCCGAAGAGGCACGCCTGAACCAGGCGCGCCAGCAGCAGAAGTTCGATCTCTCGCTGCGCTGGCGCGGCCAGACCGAGACCAATGCCACGCGGGCGGTGGCCGGCATCATCAGCAGCGATGCGGCCGTCACTGCCGCATTCAAGCCCGAGATCGAGGCGACCACGACCACCATCTCCGAGATCCAGAAGCAGCTCGAGGAGCTGGCTACCGAGCCTGAAGAGAAGGCCGCCATGGCCCGCATCGCCGACACCCGCAAGGACTACATCGCCGTGCGCGCCGACGTCAGCAAGCTGAAGTCGGGTGGCGATGCCGCTGCGGCATCAGCGCTTCTGCTGGACAAGCTGATGCCGATGCTGAAGCGCTACCTCGACGCACAGCAGGACTTCATCAAGCTGCAGCAGCTGCGCTCCGACGCACTGCGTGACGCGGCCACGGCCGAGCGCATGCGCACCGTCTGGCTGGTAGCGGCCGTGATGGGCACGCTGGTGGCATTGATGGGCGTGGCCACGCATTTCCTGGCCCGCTCGGTGCTACAGCCGCTGGAGGCCGTTACGGCGCAGGCCCGGCACATTGGCGACGGTGACCTGAGCCGCTCGATCAGCACCGACCGCAGCGACGAGATCGGCTCGCTGCAGCGCGCGCTCTGCGCCATGCAGGACTCCCTGAACCGCATGGTGGGCGCCGTGCGCCAGAGCGCCGACAGCATCCAGACGGCCAGCGCGGAGATTGCATCCGGCAACCTGGACCTGAGCCAGCGCACCGAGCAGGCGGCCTCCAACCTGCAGCAGACCGCCAATTCGATGAGCGGCCTGACCACGACCGTGCGCCAGAGTGCTGACGCGGCCTCCACGGCCAACCAGCTCGCCAACAGCGCCGCACAGGTCGCCCAGCGCGGCGGCGCCGTGGTGGGCCAGGTGGTCACGACGATGGACGAGATCAACGCCAGCTCCAAGAAGATCGCCGACATCATCGGCGTGATCGATTCGATCGCCTTCCAGACCAATATCCTGGCGCTGAACGCTGCCGTGGAAGCGGCCCGAGCCGGCGAGCAGGGCCGCGGCTTCGCCGTGGTGGCCTCCGAGGTTCGCTCATTGGCGCAACGCTCGGCCGGTGCGGCCAAGGAGATCAAGTCGCTGATCGACACCAGCGTGGACAAGGTCGAGGCCGGCAGCCGCCTGGTGCAGGACGCCGGCACGACGATGAACGAGATCGTCGCCAGCGTGCAACGCGTGACCGACATCATTGCCGAGATCAGCGCCTCCACCATCGAGCAGAGCCAGGGCATTGGCACGGTCAACGACGCCGTGGCCCAGCTCGACCAGATGACCCAGCAGAACGCCGCCCTGGTGGAGCAAAGCGCGGCCGCGGCCGAATCCTTGAAGGACCAAGCCATCAACCTGACCGAGGTGGTGCGGGGCTTCAAGCTCTAAGAAGCAGGCAAGCGTGATCAATTCCTTGCCAGCACGCTGTCAAGCTGGTCAGAATCAAGCGGCCGCCCCATGATGGGGCTGTCCATCCAACAAGGAGATCCGCACCATGAAGAGCACGTACTACCGCAGCATCGCCAAGACCCTGCTGCTGGCCGCGGCCCTGAGCACCGGCGCGCATGCGGCCGACGGTGGCGCCACCGCCGAGCAGGCCACGGCCATGGTCAAGAAGGGTGTCGCCTTCATCAAGGCCAATGGCCACGACAAGGGCTATGCCGAGATCACCAGCAAGAC
The DNA here is from genome assembly GCF_036880965.1 of Roseateles microcysteis. NCBI lineage: Bacteria > Pseudomonadati > Pseudomonadota > Betaproteobacteria > Burkholderiales > Sphaerotilaceae > Roseateles > Roseateles microcysteis. The sequence goes on from NZ_JBAJMV010000006.1 coordinate 372,574, forward strand.
CGGCCAGTTCCGCGACCGCGACCTCTACCTGACGGTCTACGGCATGGACGGCGTGGTACGCGCCCATGGTGCCAACGAGAAGATGGTGGGCAAGAACCTGATCGAATTGAAGGACGTGGACGGCAAGGCCTTCGTCAAGGAGCGCCTGGACATGGCCAAGACCAAGCCGACGTTCTGGCAGGACTACAAGTTCACCAATCCGGAGAACAAGAAGATCGAACCCAAGAGCATGTACTGCGAGAAGCTTGAAGACATGGTGGTCTGCGGCGGCATCTACAAGTAAGCAAACCAGCGCTGAACCGGGAGGGTCATTCATGAAACTGGGTACCAAGCTTCTGATGGCCCCGCTGCTCACCGCTGTCGTGGCACTGGCCGCCGGCGAGATCAATGCGCTGCTGATGAATCGCGAGGCCGCGGCCAACCAGCTGGAAGTGCAGGCACAGATGGAGCAGTTCAAGACCCTGGCCAGCACCCAGACCCAATTGGGTCAGGTGCATGCCAGCGTCTACCGCACCGTCGCCCTGATGGCTTCGCTGGATGACGCCAAGACCAAGGCGCTGCGTGCCGACCTCGCCAAGCAGCTGGGCGGGGTGCAACGCACGCTCGCCGCCAGCCTGGACGGCAGCGGCGCCGACGAGCAGCTGCACGCCGGTGTCGTCGAGGCCGGTGGGCAGATCGACAAATACCTGAAGGCCGCGGACTCGGCCATCGACCTCGCTTCGGTCGACCCGAACACCGGCATCGCCGCGATGCAACAGGCCGATGCCGCGTTCGAGAGCCTGGCCAAGACCATGGGCGGCATGGTGGCGCGCATCGACGCACTGGCGGCCGAGTCTGCTGAAAGCTCACAGGCCCGCTCCACCCGCTACAACATCATCCTGACACTGATCGGCCTGCTGGCCGCCGGCGGCGCCGTGTTCGTCGCCTGGCGCATGCAGGGCAAGCTGGTGGCCGAGCTGGCACGGGCCGGCGAGGTGGCCAATGCCGTGGCCGCCGGCGACCTGAGCGTGGCAGCCGACAGCGACCGTGCCGACGAAGTGGGCGACCTGCTGCGCTCGCTGGACCGCATGGCCCAGCAGCTGAGCGAGTCGCTGCGCACCGTGCGCGAGTCCTCACAATCGATACACACGGCCAGCGCCGAAATCGCCAGCGGCAACCAGGACCTGAGCGTACGCACCGAAGAAGCTTCATCGAACCTGCAGAAGACCTCCAGCTCGATGGAGCAATTGACCGGCACGGTGCACCAAAGCGCCGAAAGTGCCTCCACGGCGAACCAGCTGGCCAACAGCGCAGCTCAAGTGGCGCAGCGCGGCGGCACGGTCGTGGGCCAGGTGGTCGCGACGATGGACGAGATCAACACCAGCTCCAAGAAGATCGCCGACATCATCGGCGTGATCGACAGCATCGCCTTTCAGACCAACATCCTCGCCCTGAACGCGGCGGTGGAAGCCGCGCGTGCCGGCGAGCAGGGCCGCGGCTTTGCGGTGGTGGCCAGTGAAGTGCGCTCGCTGGCGCAGCGGTCAGCCTCGGCCGCCAAGGAAATCAAGGGCCTCATCGATACCAGCGTCGACAAGGTCGAGACCGGTGCTCGCCTGGTGCAGGACGCCGGCACGACGATGAACGAAATCGTGGCCAGCGTGCAGCGCGTGACCGACATCATTGCCGAGATCAGTGCCTCCACCATCGAACAGAGCCAGGGCATTGGCACAGTCAACACGGCCGTCGCCCAGCTCGACCAGATGACGCAGCAGAACGCCGCGCTCGTCGAGGAGAGCGCGGCCGCAGCCGAGAGCCTGAAGGATCAGGCGGTCAAGCTGTCGGACGTGGTCAGCGGCTTCCGCCTGCGCTAGCCTGCTCGCCGAAAGGCAGCAGCTGTTCGAGCTGCGCGGCCTCACGAACCACCTCGCCGACCACCAGGATCGCGGGGCTCGCGATGCGCGCGCGTTTCAGGGTAGCGGCCAGGGTGCCGAGCGTGCAGATCGCCTGTCGCTGATGCTCGGTATGCGCTGCAGAGATCACAGCCGCAGGCATCGCAGCCGGCATGCCACCGGCGCGCAAGGCGGCCACCAGCGCTTCGGCGCGCGCCAGGCCCATATAGATCACCAGCGTCAGGCCGCTGCGCGCCAGGGCGGCCCAGTCGGGTGCGTCCTCACCGTCTTGCCTGTGGCCGGTGACGAAGGCCACGCCGGGTGCATGGCGGCGGTCGGTGACCGGGATGCCGATGCTGGCGGGCGCGGCGATGCCGGCGGTAAGACCTGAGACTACTTCCACTTCGATGCCGGCCTCGCGCAGCGCCGTGACCTCTTCGCCGCCGCGGCCGAAGACGAAGGGGTCGCCGCCTTTCAGGCGGACGACCCGCGCACCGCTGCGCGCCTCGCGGATCATCAGCTCATGGATGAAGCGCTGCTCGGTCGAGACGCAACCGCCGCGCTTGCCGACGCGCAAGAGTCGCGCATCTGATCGCAGCAGCGCCAGCACACGGGCATCGACGAGGTCATCGGTCAGCACCACATCGGCGTCCTGCAGGCGCTTGAGCGCACGCACAGTCAGGAGTTCCGGGTCGCCGGGGCCGGCGCCAACAAGGCTGACAGTATTCATGTGATCACCTCTTCGCGAACTTCGGACACAAGTCGACGCAGCGACGGCAGGCAGGAGCCGCATTGCGTGCCGCATTTCAATTGCCCCTGCAGCTGGGCCAGGCGCTCGTTCGGCGACCCGCTGACGCCCCCTAGGCAGGCACGGATGCTGTCCTCACGCACGTTGAAACAGTTGCAGACCTGCGGGCTGCTCTGCTGCAGGCCCTGCGGCGCCTGCGCTTCGGGTGCGAGCAGCCAGCGGCCATGCGGCGCGGCGGCTTGCGCTTCACGCCAGAGCTCGGTGAGCCAGGCGCCATCCTCGCCTTCGCCGACACGCAGCAGGGCTTGCAAGCGCGCCTGATCGCCCTCGCCGGACAGGCGCAGCGCGCGATGGCGGCCCCGGCGGGTGTCGGCATAGCGCAGCACGCCGGTACCTTCGAGCTTGAGGATGGCGGCCAGGCGCTGCAAGAGCGCGGGGTGCGGCGCCTGCGCCAGCGCCGCGTCCAGGCACCAGCCTTCGCTGCCACCAAACATCTCGTCCTGTGGCGGCGCGGGCAGGCATTGCACATAGCCAAATTCAGGCATCAATGCGCGCAGCTGCTCGCGCAGGGCGGCGCTCTCTGCAGCTGGCACCCAGGCCGCAGCGCTGATGCGCCAGGGCAGCTCGGCAGGCTGCACATTCATCGCCGAGAACTTCAGCTCGGGTTGGCGGGCATCGGGGCAGAAGGCGTCTTGCGTCAAGGCGTTGATGCCATCGCCACCAATGAACTCGGCGCCCCAGTGCATGGGCACATAGGCCTGTCCGCAGGCCACGGTCTCGTCTGCCTGCATGGGCAGCACCAGGGAACCGCGACGCGTCGTCAGCTTGCCCAGCCCGCCGTCTTTCAGGCCGCGCCGTGCCAGGTCTTGCGGATTGAGCCGCACCGCCGGCCTGGCGTCGAAGGCCATCAATCGCGGCACCGCGCCGCTGCGGCTCATGCCATGCCACTGGTCGCGCATGCGGCCGGTCGTCAGGGCGAGCGCAAAGCTGGCGTCGATCTTGTCGGCAGCCGCCGCAAAGGGCCTGCTGACGAAACGGGCACGGCCGTTGGCAGTGGCGAAGCGCGAGTCCTGGTAGAGCCTTGCCCGGCCCTGCGACTCAGCCTCCGGGCATGGCCACTGCTGTGGTGACCGCTCCAGCATCGCGTAGGTGAGGCCGGTGATGTCGAGGTCGCGGCCACGCGTGGCTTCACGATGTTCGAGCCACAGGGCTTCGGGACCCTCAACACCGAACAAGGACGGCAGGCCCGGGCGCAACTGCACTTCAAGCCGCTGCGCGATGTCGCGTGCAATCTGCCAGTCCGGCCGCGCCTCGCCAGGCGGCAAGATAGCGGCACGCACGCGCGAGATGCGGCGCTCACTGTTGGTGACCGTGCCCTCCTTCTCGCCCCAGGTCGCCGCGGGCAGCACGAAGTCGGCATAGGCAGCCGTGGCGGTACCGGTGAAAGCCTCTTGCAGGATCACCAGCTCGCAGCGTTCCAGCGCCGCGCGCACCAAGGCCTGATTGGGCAGCGATTGCGCCGGGTTGGTACAGGCAAGCCAGAGCGCCTTGACCTCGCCGCGGGCAGCCGCTTCGAAGAGCTCGACAGCCGTCTTGCCCGCCGTTGCTGGCAGCGCGTCCACGCCCCACAGGCGCGCGATCTCGGCGCGATGGTCGGCATCGGTCGGGTCGCGATGGCCGGGCAACAGCGTGGCCATGCCGCCGGTTTCGCGACCACCCATGGCATTGGGTTGGCCCGTCAGCGAGAAGGGCCCGGCACCGGGCCGGCCGATCTGGCCACTGGCGAGATGCAGGTTGATCAGTGCCGTGTTCTTGGCGGTGCCGCTCGTGCTCTGGTTCAGGCCCATGCAGTAGAGCGAAAGCGTGGCCTCGGAGGTGGCGAACCAGCGTGCCGCCTGCAGAAGATCGGCCTCGCTGATGCCGCATTGCCGCGCCGCCTTGGCCGGCGGCATGTCGCGTGCCAAGGCCTTCAGCGCGTCAAAGCCTTCGGTGTGCTCGGCGATGAAATTCGCATCGATCCATCCCTCCCAGACCATCGCATGCAGCATGCCCAGACACAGCGCCACATCGGTGCCGGGCTGGATCTGCAGATGCAGGTCGGCGAACTCGGCCGTCTCGGTGCGGCGCGGGTCGACGACGATGATCTTCATTTCCGGCCGCGCCGCGCGAGCCGCCTCGATCCGGCGGAACAGGATGGGATGTGCCCAGGCCATGTTCGAGCCGGTGATGAACAGGCAGTCGGCGCGGTCCAGGTCTTCGTAGCAGGCCGGCGGCGCGTCCGAGCCCAGGCTCTGCTTGTAGCCCACCACGGCCGAGCTCATGCACAGGCGCGAGTTGCTGTCGATGTTGTTGGTGCCGACCAGGCCACGCGCCAGCTTGTTGAACGCGTGATAGTCCTCGGTGAGCAACTGCCCGGAGATGTAGAAGCCGATGGCGTCGGGCCCGTGGTCGGCGCGCAGGCTCAGCAGCTTGTCGGCGATTCTCTGATTCGCTTCGTCCCAGCTCAGTGCCTGCAGTTCATCGCCACGCGCGGCGCGATGCTGCGGATGATGCAGGCGCTTGGTCTGCAGCACGATGGGCGTGGCGGTGAGGTGCAGCGTCGAGCCCTTGCTGCAGAGCCGGCCGAAGTTGGCCGGGTGATCGGGGTCACCGCGCACGCCCGTGATCTGGCCCGCATCGCTCTCGATGATCACGCCACAGCCAACGCCACAATAAGGGCAGGTAGAGCGTGTGTCTGTCATGGGCTCAGCAGGCGTGAGCCCGCGTGCAGGGGCCGGCCTTGACCGGCTCCAGCTCAATGGCCACCGTGTCCAGCTCCTGCTGGCTGAGCAAGACCTGGCCCCCATTGATCCTGACCGTGAACCTGGGCGTGCTGCCTTCATCGGGCTCGCGGGCGCAGCCGCTGTCCAGCGCGATGGTCCAGTTGTGCAGGGGGCAGGCCACGGCCTTGCCGAACACGATGCCCTGGCTCAGCGGCCCGGCCTTGTGCGGGCAGCGGTCCAGCAGCGCATAGACCTGATCGTCCGCCGTGCGGAACAAGGCCACTTGCGGGCCCTTGGCACGTTGCACGCGGCGCGAACCCAGAACCGGGATGTCAGCGACGGCGCAGATCGTTTTCCATTCACTCATTTGCGTGTCTCCTCTCACACCGGCTGGAACTGGCGCAGATCGACCTTCGCCTTGTCGAAGTCGAACCAGGGGTCAGGCTCACCATCGAGCGCGAACTGCAGCTCGGCCCAGAGCTTCTTGCGACCCTCATGGTCGTCCAGTACCTTGGCCTTCACATGGTCCAGCCCCACGCGCGAGACGTAGTGCACCGTTCGCTCCAGGTACCAGCCTTCCTTGCGGTAGAGCTGCATGAAGGCGCCGGTGTACTCCAGTACCTCCTCGGCGGTCTTCAGCTTGGTGAAGAAGTGCGCCACCTCGGTCTTGATGCCGCCGTTGCCGGCCACATACATCTCCCAGCCCGAGTCCACACCGATGATGCCGACGTCCTTGATGCCGGCCTCCGCACAGTTGCGCGGGCAGCCCGAGACCGCGAACTTGACCTTGTGCGGCGCATACATGCGCCACATGGCGCGCTCGAGGTCCTTGCCCATCTGCGTCGAATCCTGCGTGCCCATGCGACACCACTCAGAGCCCACGCAGGTCTTGACCGTGCGCAGCGCCTTCGCATATGCGTGGCCCGAGGGCATGCCGATGTCCTTCCAGACATTGACCAGGTCCTCCTTCTTCACGCCCAGCAGGTCGATGCGCTGGCCGCCCGTGACCTTGACCGTCGGGATCTGGTACTTGTCGACCGCGGCTGCGATGCGTCGCAGCTCATCGGCCGTGGTCTCGCCGCCCCACATGCGCGGGATCACCGAGTACGTGCCGTCCTTCTGGATATTGGCATGCGAGCGCTCGTTGATGTAGCGGCTCTGCGGGTCGTCCTCGGCCTCCTTGGGCCAGGAGGAGATCAGGTAGTAGTTGAGCGCGGGCCGGCAGGTGGCGCAACCGTTCGCGCTCTTCCAGCCAAGCTGCGCATACAGCGCATCGAGGCTGGTGATGTGGTCCTTGAAGATCGCGTCGCGCACGTCCTGGTGGCTCATGTCGGTGCAGGAGCAGATCGCCTTCTTCTTCGGCGTGGCCGAATAGTCGCCACCGGCCGTGAACATCAGGAGTTGCTCGACCAGGCCGGTGCAGGACCCGCAGGAAGCGCTGGCCTTGGTGTGCTTGCGCACCTCTTCCAAGGTGAACAGGCCCTTGTCCTTGATCGCCTTGCAGATCGAGCCCTTGTTGACACCGTTGCAGCCGCAGACTTCGTCAGAGTCCGCCATCGCTGCGGCCTTGTTGTGGCCTTGATGACCCACGTCGCCGATGTTCGACTCGCCGAACATCAGCTTGTCGCGGATGTCAGAGATCTTGCGGCCCTCGCGCAGGAGCTTGAAGTACCAGCTGCCGTCCACCGTGTCGCCATACAGGCAGGCGCCGACGAGCTTGTCGTCCTTGATCACCAGCTTCTTGTAGACGCCTGCGAAGGGGTCGCTCATCAGGATTTCTTCGCTGCCCTCACCGCCCATGAAATCACCGGCGCTGAACAGGTCGATGCCGGTGACCTTCAACTTGGTGCTGGTCTGCGAACCCTGGTAGCGGCCGATGCCGAACTCGGCCAGGTGCGTGGCGCAGACCTTACCCTGCTCGAACAGCGGCGCCACCAGGCCATAGGCAATGCCGCGGTGCGCCGCACATTCGCCGACCGAGTAGATGCGCGGGTCGGTGATGGTCTGCATCGTGTCGCTGACGACGATGCCGCGGTTGCAGTGGATGCCGGCAGAAGCGGCCAGCTCGGTATTGGGGCGGATGCCGGCGGCCATCACGACCAGATCGGCCGGAATCTCCTTGCCGTCCTTGAATTGCACCGCCATGACACGACCATCCTTGCCACCGATCAGCGCCTGCGTCTGCGCGCCGAGCAGGAACTTCAGGCCGCGTGCTTCCAGCGACTTGCGCAGGAGGTCGCCCGCCTGGTCGTCAAGCTGGCGCTCCATCAGCCAGTCACCCAGATGCACCACGGTCACCTGCATGCCGCGCAGCATCAGGCCGTTGGCGGCTTCCAGGCCCAGCAGGCCGCCACCGATCACCACCGCATGCTGGTACTTCGTGGCCGCATCGATCATCGCGTTGGTGTCGGCAATGTCGCGGTAGGCGATCACGCCATTCAGCTCCTTGCCGGGCACCGGCAGGATGAAGGGGCTGGAGCCGGTGGCGATCAGGAGGCGGTCGTAGTCGGCCGAAGTTGTGGATCCATTGCCGTCTTCTGCGATCACGCGCCGCTTGACACGGTCGATCTGGGTGACCTTCTTGCCCAGATGCAGCGTGATGTTGTTGTCCTCATACCAGTCCAGCGGATTGAGGATGATCTCCTCGATCGTCTGCTCTCCGGCCAGCACCGGACTCAGCAGGATGCGGTTGTAGTTGGGATGCGGCTCGGCGCCGAACACGGTGATGTCGTAGAGATCGGGCGCGATCTTCAGCAGTTCTTCCAGCGTGCGCACACCGGCCATGCCGTTGCCCACCATCACCAGCTTCATCTTCTTCATGCAGCAGCCTCCACATGGGCATGGCGGGTGTAGAGGAAGTCGATCACCGCCTTGCGGGCATGCAAATAGACCGGGTCTTCGGCCAAGGCCACGCGGTCGCGCGGCCGTGGCAAGTCCACCGGGAGAATCTCGCCGATGGTGGCGGCCGGCCCGTTGGTCATCATCACGATGCGGTCCGAGAGCAGCACGGCTTCGTCCACGTCGTGCGTCACCATCACCACCGTGCTCTGCGTTCTCGCCACGATCTTCAGGAGTTCGTCCTGCAGCTTGGCGCGGGTCAGCGCGTCGAGTGCGCCGAAGGGCTCGTCCATCAGCAGGACCTTGGGCTCCATGGCCAGCGCCCGGGCAATGCCGATGCGCTGCTTCATGCCACCCGAAATTTCCTGCGGCTTCTTGGCGGCCGCATGTCCCATGCCGACCAGCGCCAGCGCATCTAGCGTACGCTGTTTGAGCTGGGCCTTTGTCTCCTCGGCACCGAAAACGCGCTCGACCGCCAGGTACACGTTCTCAAAGCACGTGAGCCAGGGCAGGAGCGAATGATTCTGGAACACGACCGCGCGCTCGGGGCCGGGCGCCGCGATCTCGCGGCCATCGCAGATCAGGCCGCCGCTCGTGGGGGACAGCAGCCCCGCGATCAGATTCAGCAGCGTGGACTTGCCGCAGCCCGAATGGCCGATCAGCGTGATGAACTCGCCGCGCTGCACTTCGAGATTGATCTCGCGCAGTGCATGGAACTTTCCCTTGCGGGTGGAGAACACCATTTCGGCGTCCTGCACCAGGACAAATGGTTTGCTGCTCATGGGGTCAGTCCTCGCTGAAGGAGAAGCGCTGGGCCACGAGCATCAGGAGTTGCTCCAAGGCCAGGCCCACGATGCCGATCACGAAGATGGCGATGATGATGTGCTGGACGTTCAGGTTGTTCCACTCGTCCCAGACCCAGAAGCCGATGCCCACGCCGCCGGTCAGCATCTCGGCCGCCACGATCACCAGCCAGGCCGTGCCGACGGACAGGCGCACACCCGTCAGCAGGTAGGGCAGGACGGCCGGGAACAGGATGCGCGTGATGACCTTCCATTCGCTGAGGTTCAAGACGCGGGCCACGTTCAGGTAGTCCTGCGGCACGCGCTGCACGCCCACGGCGGTGTTGACGACCATCGGCCAGATCGAGCAGATGAAGATGGTCCAGATCGCGGCCGGATTGGCGCTCTTGAACACCAGCAGGCCGATGGGCAGCCAGGCCAGCGGCGACACCGGCTTCAGGAGGCTGATCAAGGGCGAGACCATGCGGTTCGCGAACTCGAAGCGGCCGATGATGAAGCCCAGCGGGATGCCCACCAGGGCAGCGAGGCCGAAGCCCATGGCCACGCGCTGCAGCGAGAACAGGATGTTCCAGCCTATGCCCTGATCGTTCGGGCCCTTGCTGTAGAAGGGGTCGGCAAACAGCTTGACGGCGGCATCGAAGGTTTGAACGGGCGTGGGAAAGCTGCCGCCCTTTTGCGTCAGCAGTCCCCACACGCCGACCAGCAAGGCCAGGCCGAGGATGGGCGGCAGCACGCGCATCCAGAAGGCGCGCCAGTCCAGCGGAGCGCGCGCCTTGGGCTGCGGCTTGGCGACGACAGCCAAGGGCTCGCGAGGCTTGGCTGCCACGGCGGCTGGCTCCTCGCTGATCACTTCGCGCGGCGAATGAAAGACTGCGGAGACCATGTTGTGCTCCTCAAGCCTTGACCTTGAACGAATCGGCGTACTTGGCGGGTTCCTTGCCGTCCCAGGTCACGCCGTCGATCAGCTTGCTGGCGCGCAGGGCGTCCTTGGGCACGCTGACCTTCAGCTGCGATGCGGCCTGCTTGTAGAGCTCGATCTGATTGATCTGCTTGGCCACGCCCAGGTAATCGGGATGGTCCTTGATCAGGCCCCAGCGCTTGTGCTGGGTCAGGAACCACATGCCGTCCGACAGGTAGGGGAAGTTCACCGCACCGTCGTTGAAGAACTTCATGTGGTTCGGGTCGTCCCAGGTCTTGCCCAGGCCGTTCTGGTAGCGGCCGAGGATGCGCTGGTTGATCGCGTCGGCGCTGGTATTGACATAGGACTTGTCGGCGATGGTGTCGGCCATCTTCAGCTTGTTCTGCAGGCCGGCATCGATCCAGCGGCTGGCCTCCAGCACGGCCATGATCACGGCGCGCGCGGTGTTCGGATACTTCTTCGCGAACTCGCCGGTCGTGCCCAGCACCTTCTCGGGATGGTCCTTCCAGATGTCCTGCGTGGTCACGGCGGTGATGCCGATGCCGTCCATGATGGCGCGGTGGCCCCAGGGCTCGCCGACGCAGTAGCCGTCCATATTGCCCACGCGCATGTTTGCCACCATCTGCGGCGGCGGCACGGTGATGACCTTGGCGTCCTTGATCGGATTGATGCCGACACTGGCCAGCCAGTAGTACAGCCACATCGCATGCGTGCCGGTCGGGAAGGTCTGCGCGAAGGTGTACTCGCGCTTCTCGGTGCTCATCAGCTTGGCGAGCGAGGCGCCATCCACGGCGCCCTTGTCCGCCAGCTTCTTCGACAGCGTGATGGCCTGGCCGTTGTTGTTCAGGGTCATCAGCACGGCCATGTCCTTCTTCGGCCCGCTGACGCCGAGGTGCACGCCGTAGATCAGGCCGTAAAGCACGTGCGCCATGTCCAGCTCGCCGTTGACCAGCTTGTCACGCACACCAGCCCACGAGGCTTCCTTGGTCGGGATGATCTTGATGCCGTACTTCTTGTCGAAGCCCAGCACCGAGGCCATCACGATGGAGGCGCAGTCGGTCAGGGGGATGAAGCCGATGCGCACCTCCTCCTTCTCGGGCTTGTCCGAGCCGGCGGCCCAGGCCATGGGGCTCATGGCACTCATGGCGGCACCGGCAGCGCCGGCCAGCAATGTGCGGCGTTCCTCGCTCATCAAACCCTCCTTGTGCAGCTTCTTTCCAGTCGTATGGCTCATCGAGATCTCCAAGCAGAAAAGGACAAAGGCGTCGCGACCAGGAGACCACTCGCGTGTCTCCATCGGTCGGACGCCTTTGTCCTTGTTCGATTCCAGAAGGGCCCACGCCGTTGCGGGCCCGACGACTTCACTTCAGCAGAAAGCGTGCCAGCGTTATTCCGGGAGATTTGGCCGGTGCACGCACCGGCCGCGCACTGTTTGCCGGCATCGCTGCGCCAGATTGGTGCAATGCAACATCAACACGGGCGCAAAAGGGAATGCGCGTCGATGACCCGCTCTGCCACGGCGGCCAACGCCTCACCGCGGTCCATCGCGAGCTTGCGCAGACGCTTGTAGGCCGCGTCCTCATCCAGGCCCAGCTCGCTCATCAGGATGCCCTTGGCCTTCTCCACGCTCTTGCGGCTGGCCAATTGCGCCTGCGCCTTGCCCAGCTCCTGGCGCAGCGCCAGGTCTTGCTCGAAACGGGCAATCGCCACCTGCAGCACCGGCGCCAGGCGCTCGGCGCGCAGGCCGGCCACCACATAGGCGCTGACGCCCGCCTTCAGGGCGCGGCGCATCGGGTCGTCGCCGCCGTCCTCGGAAAACATCACCACCGGGCGCGGCATCGTCTCCGAAACCGTGGCAAGCATCTCTACCGTGTCGCGGGTGGGCGATTCACTGTCGACGATCACCACATCGGGCTTCAAGCGCAGCACGCAGTCATGGATCAGCGTGGCCTGCTCCACCACGCCCACCACCTCGCAGCCCAGGCGCGCCAGCTCGTCGCTGATCAGCGCGCCGCGGTGGGCACCGTCATCGATCAGCAGGACGCGCAGGCCCTGGGCCAGGGAAAGGGAGTCGCTCAAGGGGGGTTGTTACGGGACAAGGGTTGCAGGGCTTGACGCAACTTCCATGCCCGCAAGCGGGCCTCAGCAATCAATCAAGGTCACAGCCCATCGCTCCATGGCCATCCCCGAGGCGACCCGCCGTGCTCAGGGCTTGACGATGCCCAGCAGCTCGATCTCGAAGGTCAGCGGCGTGTTGGGCGGAATGGCGCCGCCACCGGCACCGCGTTCGCCATAGGCCAGGGCGGCCGGGCAATAGAACTTGGCCTTGCCGCCGACCTTCATCAACTGCACGCCTTCGGTCCAGCAACGGATCACGCGGTTGAGCGGCAGGTCCATCGGCTCGCCGCGGGCGACCGAACTGTCGAACTCGCGGCCGTCGAGAAAGCGGCCGACGTAGTGCACCTTGACCTTGTCGTTCTGCGTCGGCTTCGCGCCGGTGCCGGCCACGACTTCGGTGTAGACCAGGCCCGAGGCGGTGGTGATGGGTTCGGCGGCCAAGGCCGGCGACAGGCACAGCGCGAGGGGAATCAAGGCGAGCAGCTTGCGCATGGAATTCATCCAGGGTTTTCGATGGAGCCGGATCATCGCATCGCGCGCGCATGCAAAAAATGGCTCATCGCCGATCTGAGGGGGAGACTCATGCAGGCACGTAGCTGCCGTTCGTTTTCTTGTTCCTCGGTTGGTCGAAGATCAGGCCGCCAGCGGGTTCCCCTGCGCTCGTGTCCCCCGGCCCTGGCCGCGCCAGGTCCTCCTCCTTTACCTCGCTTCGGGAAACCCACTGCCGTCCTGCTCCGGCCACACTGGGCATGTGCCTCGACACAGGCGACGGGCGGTGCGGATCAGGACGGTTGGGCGCTCTGTGGAGTGAGGTAGAGGAGGAGGCCGAAGGCCGGAGGACACGAACGCAACAGAGTGCCCAAGCGGCCTGATCTTCGAGCCATCATGAAAGACGGCAATGTGCCGTCAAGGGACATCCCAGGAATTCGGCGATTCAGCAGAAAAAAGGGCTCGCCGTGGCGAGCCCCTATTGCAAGTGCCTTGGTCCTATTTCAGGAGCAGCTGCGGCAGCCACAGCGAGATCTGAGGCACATAGGTCACCACGCCCAGGAAGATCAGCATCGTGAGCAGCCAGGGCCAGACGGCCACGGTCAGTTCCGAGATGCCCATCTTGGTGATACCCGAGGCCACATAAAGGTTCAGGCCCACCGGCGGGTGGCACATGCCCACTTCCATGTTCACCACGATCAGGATGCCGAAGTGCACCGGGTCGATGCCGAGCTTCATCGCCACCGGGAACAGGATGGGCGCAAGAATCAGCACGATGGAGCTGGGCTCCATCACGTTGCCGGCCAAGAGCAGCAGGATGTTGCAGACCAGCAGGAAAGCGATGGGACCGAAGCCCTGGCCGATCATCCAGTCGGCCATGGCCTGCGGGATGTTCTCGCTGGTCATCAGGAAGCTGAACAGCACCGCGTTCGTGATGATGTAGAGCAGCATCGCGCTCATGCTGGCCGAGTCCAGCAGTACCTTGGGCAGGCGCTTCAGGGACATGTCCTTGTAGACGAAGGTGGCAATCACGAAGGCATAGACCGCCGACATGGCCGCCGCTTCCGTCGGCGTGAAGATGCCGGTGTAGATGCCGCCCATCACGATGACGATCAGCAACAGGCCCCAGACGCTTTCGCGGAAGGCCTTCCAGCGCTCGGCCCACGAGGCCTTGGGCATGCGCGGGTAGTTGTTCTTGCGGGCGATGAACCAGGTGGTGAAGCCGAGGCAGATCGCCAGCAAGAGGCCCGGCACGACGCCGGCAATGAACAGCGAGCCGACCGAGGTGTTGGTCGAGACCGAGTACATCACCATCACGATGGACGGCGGGATCAGGATGCCCAGCGACCCCGAGGTAGTCAGGATGCCCGCGCCGAAACGGTTGGGGAATCCCTGCTTGACCATGGCCGGCAGGATCACCGAACCGATGGCCACCACGGTGGCGGGCGAGGAGCCCGACACCGCGGCGAACAGCGCGCAGGCCATCACGCCGGCGAGGCCCAAGCCCCCGTTCCAGTGGCCGATCATGCTGGTGGCGAAGCGGATCATCCGCCGCGCCACGCCGCCGTGGGTCAGGAAGTTGCCGGCCAGGATGAAGAACGGGATCGCCATGATCTCGAACTTCTCGATGCCGGTGAACAGCTTCAAGGCGACCGACTGGATCGGCACCTCGGTCATGGTGAAGAGGAAGGTCAGGACGGTGAGCCCGAGCGAGATGCTGATCGGCATGCCGGTCAGCATCAGCAGGATCAGCAGCACGAAGATGATGGAGGCGTTCATGGTGTCGTGCTCCTTGCTCAGGCCGGACCGGCATCGTCCAGGCCTTCGACATGGCCGTGGTCATGGTGGGGCAGCTCGCCGGTCTTCAGGAAGCTCCAGGCCACCTGCAGGAAGCGGAAGCTCATCAGAGACGAGCCCAGCGGCACACAGAGATAGACCCACCACATCGGCACCTCGAGGTCGGCCGAGGTCTGCTCGGTCTCGGACATGTGCCAGACGAAGTTGGCGCCCATGGCCGCCACCGTGCCGGTGAACAGCGCGCCGGCCAGCAGGCCCACGAGGACCAGTGCCTTGTGCGCACGGCCCTTGAGCTTGCGCAGGATCACGTCCACGCCCACGTGGATGCCGGTGCGCACGCCATAGGCGGCGCCGAACTTGGCCATCCAGACAAACATGAAGATGCACAGCTCCTGCGCCCAGCTCATGTTGATCTGGATCGTGTAGTCCTGGATGTAGGGCACGCCGGAGAGGTAGCGGTGCACCACGGCGGCGAAGATCACCAGCGTGGCACCACCGATCAGGAAGGCGATCAGCCATTCCTCGAGGTGGTTGAGGATGCGGTTGAGCATGGAAGCTCCCAGAGAGGGGGGGCAGGTGCGAGAGCGGCACCAGTGTGGCGCCGCGTTCGGAACAATGGCTTACTTGCTCAGCGAGTAGCCGGCGGCCTTGTAGGTATCGGCAATCATCTGCTTGCCCACGCGCGCTTCCATCTCCTTGTGCACCACCGAGGTGGCCTTCTTCATCTCGTTGAGCTCGGCGGCCGTGGGCGTGTAGATGGCTGTCTTGCCGCTGGCCTTGATCTTGTCGAGTGCCGTGGCGTTCTCGGTGGCGGCGATGGCGTTGGCGTAGGTGGTGGCGTCCTTCATGGCGCCCTCGAGCTGGCTGCGCAGCTCGGCCGGCAGGCCGTCCCAGAACTTCTTGTTCACGACGACGGCATAGGCCAGGTGGCCATGGCCGGACAGCGTCATGTGCTTCTGCACCTCGAAGACCTTCTGCGTGTAGATGTTGGACGGCGTGCTCTCGGTACCGTCCACCACGCCGGTCTGCAACGCCTGGTAGAGCTCGCTGAAGGCCATCACCTGCGGGATCGAGCCGAGCGAGCGCATCTGCGCGTCAAGCACCTTGCTGGACTGGATGCGCATCTTCAGGCCCTTGAAGTCGGCCACGTTCTTCAGCGGCTTGTTGGCCGTCATGTGGGTGGCACCGTTGTCCCAGTAGGCGAGACCGGTGATGCCCTTGCTCTCCAGCTTCTTGAACAGGTCGGCACCGACCTTGCCCTCGGTCACGGCGCGGAAGGCCTCGGTGTCCTTGAAGATGAAGGGCAGGTCGAAGACCTCATATTCCTTGACACCCAGCGGACCGAACTTCGAGAGCGAGGGCGCCAGCATTTGCACCGAGCCGAGCTGCAGCGCCTCGAGCTCTTCCTTGTCCTTGTAGAGCTGGCTGTTCGGATAGACCTCGACCTTGACGCGGCCGCCGGTGCGCTGTTCTGCCAGCTCCTTGAAGCGCAGTGCGCCCTTGCCCTTGGGCGTGTCGGGCGCCACGACATGGCTGAACTTGATGACGATGGGCGCCTGCGCCTGGGCGCCCAAGCTGACGATGGCCAGCAGGCTGGCGGCGGCGATGGCGATGGAACGGCGTGCGATTCTGGGCATGGCTTGTCTCCTGTTGTGGCAGCTGCGGATGGAATTGAGCCGCTATGCGCTCGATTGTGCGAAGCGACCTCGCCCGGCGGAAGTTGTGGACATCCACATTTCGGCGCGCCGGCACCACAGGCCCACTGGGCGCAAACGTAGACTGCGCGGCATGCAGCCCCGCCCTCTTGAAGACGCCCATCCGCGCCGCGGCGGCTGGCGCTCCCTGCTGTGGACGCTGCCGCTGCTGCTCTCGCTGGTCTTCGTGGCCGGCGTGCTGGCCTGGGTGCGGGCCAACGAGCTGGCCGAGCGCGAGCTGGAGCGGCAGACGCTGATCACCGACGCCCTGTCCACCGAAGCCCAGCTGCGCAGCCGCATTGCCGAAGAAACGGCGCTGCTGCGCCGCCTGGCGGCCGGCCTGGCCGGCGCGCAGCCCGGCGTCGAGGCCCTGGCTGCCCGGCCCGAGCTCAACACCGGCCTGCGCCGGCTCTGGCTCTCGGTGACCTGGCTGGACAGCCGCAACCGCCAGATCGCGCAACTGCCGCCCCAGGGCATTGCCAACGAGGACGGACTGTCGCTGCACCTGAGCGAGCCGGTCGGGCCCGAAGGGCGAGAGGGCAGCCTGGTCGTTCGCTATGCGCCGTCGCTGCTGCTCAAGCATGGCGTGCCCTGGTGGCTTTCGCGCAAGTACGAGGTGCAGATGGTGGACAGTGCCGAGCTGCTGATCGCCAGCACCGGCGAGCTGCGCATGCCGGCCGGCCCCGGGCCCAGCTACCGCGTGGCCTTCAGCGGCCCCTTGCGCTCCAGCCCGCTGACCGAGGCCGCCATCACCGATGCCGCGCTGGTGCTGACCGTGCGCGAGCCCCAGCCCACCGCGCTCAAGCCGCTGGCCCTGGTGCTCATCGCCGGCTTCCTGCCCCTGTCGGCCGTTGCGAGCTGGCTGCTGCGCCGGCAGGTGCGCCAGGTGCTGCGAGCCGAATCGGCCTGGCGCACGGAAGCTGCCTGGCGCGCGGCGATGGAAGACTCGGCCCTCGTGGGCCTGCGCGCCCGTGATTCCGAAGGCCAGGTGCTCTACGTCAACCGCACCTTCTGCGACCTGGTCGGCTGGCCCGCCGAGCAGTTGCTGGGCCGCAGGCCACCCATGCCCTACTGGCCGCCGGACGCGCTGGAAGAAGTGGCGCAGCGCAACCGCCGCACCTTCGCAGGCCAGGCGCCGCGCGAGGGCTATGAGGCGCGCTGGGTGCACCGCGACGGCCACATGATCGAGGTGATGGTGTTCGAGTCGCCGCTGGTCGATGCGGCCGGGCAGCAGATCGGCTGGATGGGCTCCATCATCGACATCACGCAGCGCAAGCGGCTCGAGGAGCGCGAGCGGCGGCAGGTCGAGACCCTGGCCCACAACGCGCGGTTGACGATGCTGGGCGAAGTCGCGTCCACGCTGGCGCATGAATTGAACCAGCCGCTGACGGCCATCGCCAGCTACAACGCCGGCGTTCTGAATTCATTGCAGCGCCAGGGCGGCGCGGACCCGGTGGTGCTCAATGCCCTGCAGCGGCTGGGCCAGCAGGCCGCGCAGGCGGGCCGCGTGGTGCAGCGCATCCGCGAGTTCCTGACGCGGCGCGAACCGCAGCGGGAGCGCTGCCAGCTGGGTGTCGTGATCAGCGATGCCGTGGCGCTCCTGAGCAAGGAGCTGTCGCGCGCAAAGATCGAGATGAGCTTGCGGCTCGACCCCGCCCTGCCCGCCGTGGTGGCTGACGCTGTGCTGATCGAGCAGGTGCTGATCAATCTCGTGCGCAACGCCGCCGATGCCTTGCTGACGCACCCTGAACCCCGCCACATCGAAGTGACGAGCCGCTTGGCCGGCAGCTTTGTGCGCATCGACGTGATGGACAACGGCCCGGGCCTGCAAGGCCTGGGCGCCGAAGCCCTGTGCGCACCCTTCTATTCGACCAAGAGCGAAGGCATGGGCATGGGACTGGCGATCTGCCGCTCCATCATCGAAGCGCATCAGGGCTTGCTGGATGCAGGCGAAGCGCCGGGCGGCGGTGCGCGCTTCTCGTTCAGCCTGCCCTTGGCCACGACAGCGACTGCAGAAGAGGAGGATCCGAGCCATGTCTGAAGTCTGGCTGGTTGACGATGATCCCGATGTGCGCGATGCGCTGGCCTTTCTGCTCGGCTCGCGCGGGCTGCAGGTGCAGGCATTCGAGAGCGGCGCGGCCGTGCTCGCCGCATTGGATGCATTGAGCCGGCCGCCGCGTGGCGTCTTCCTGCTCGACGTGCGGATGGAAGGCATGACCGGCACGCGGCTGCACGACGAGCTGCTGGAGCGAAAGCTCAAGAACCCGGTGCTCTTCCTGACCGGCCATGGCGACATCCCGATGGTGGTCGAGGCGCTGAAGAAGGGCGCGTTCGATTTTCTGGAGAAGCCCTACAGCGACAACGCGCTGGCAGACCGCATCGAGCAGGCCCTGGCCGTGGAAGCCGCGATGCAGGCCGAAGGCGCCAATGCCGCCGAGCGTGAAGCCCGCCTGGCCAGCCTCACCGAACGCGAACGCGAGGTGATGCACCGCGTGGCAGCCGGCAAGCTCAACAAGGTGATTGCCGACGAGCTGCATGTCTCGGTGCGCACGGTGGAGGTCCACCGCGCCCGCGTGTTCGCCAAGCTGGGCCTGCGCTCGGCGGCCGAAGTGGCGACGCTGCTGGCGCAGGGCTGAGGGTCAGGCGTCAACCCTGCATCGGCTGGCCATCGGCCCCCGCGCGCTCCCACAGGCGCAGTGACACGGCGAATCCAGGTCCCGCCTCCAGTGTCAGCGAACCCGCATGGGCACGGGCGATCAGGTCCACCAGACGCAGGCCCAGGCCCGACCCGGCGCGTTCGCTGGTGTCGCCGAGCCCTGCCTGCAAGTCGGCGCGGCGGCCTTCATCGACGCCGGGGCCGTTGTCGCGCACACAGAGGCATTGCACCTGACCCTCGCGCCGTGTGGACAGCCAGACGTCGGTGGCGCCATGGCGCACGGCGTTGTCCAGCAGATTGGCCAGCGCGGCACTGATCAGGTCGGGGTCGGCGCGCAGTGGCGGGCCGCCCTCCAGGTGCAGGCTCAGGTTCTCCACCGGCAGCTGGCGGGTGAGGTCGCCCAGGGTCAGCGGCTGCAAGGCCAGCTCATGGCCGCTGCGGAACAGGGCCAGCAGCGAGGTGACGACGCGCTTGAGCCGGTCAACGGCAGCGCGCGTGCGCTGCAGGCGCGGCCGGGCCGACTCATCCACCTCGCGCAAGGCCAGGGCCAGTTGAGCGTCCATGCCGGCCAGCGGCGTGCGCAAGGCATGGGCGGCATGGGCGGCGAAAGCCTGCTCCTGCTGCACCTTGCGCGCCAGCCGCTCGCCGAGGGCCGTGATCGAGGCCCGGACCACGGCGATCTCGGCCCGCGTGGCCTCGGGCAGTTGGGTGTCGGGCCGCAGCGGGTCATAGTGCTCGATCTGGGCCGCCAGGCCGCGCAGCGGATGCAGCGCTGCCGCCACGCGCCGGCGCAGCAGCACCGCGAAGACCACGCTGACCGCCATCGCGCTGAGCCCGACGAAGACCACCGATTCGTAGCGCGACTCGAAACGCTCCGCCCCATGCTGTGCCACGTAGAGGATGCGGTTGCGGTCCAGCAGGCGCATGCCATAGACCCGCCAGCCGCCGCTGCCATCGGACAGACCGGCATGGAAGGCGGGAAGCAGCGGCGGCCGGGGCGCGCCATGCGAGCGGCGCACCAGGCTGCCGTCGGCCTCCAGGATCTGCCAGACGACTCGCTCCACATGGGGCGGTGCCGGCAGCAGTTCGCCCAGCGCCTCGTCGGGCAGGTTGGGCCGCAGCGCCACCAGGCCGTAGATCACCTCGCCGGCCTCGCGCAGCGTGTCGTCCATCAGGTCGTCGACCTCGTGGCGCACGCCCCAGGTCAAGGTCAGGAACAGCGCCAGCATCCAGCCCAGGCTCACCAGGGTCAGCGTGCGTATCAGCTCACGCTGCAGCGAGGGCAGATGCTCCAACTTGTTGTTCATTTCGGTACCCGGTAACCGAGGCCGCGCACTGTCTCGATGCAGTCGCGGCCCAGCTTGCGGCGCAAGTTGAACACATGGACCTCCAGGGTATTGCTGCTGCTCTCGCCCTCGAAGCCGGTGGACAAGGCCTCCAGGTCCGACTTGGACACCACCCGCCCGGCGCGCGCCACCAGGGCGCCGAGCACGTTCCACTCCCGCGCCGTCAGGTCCACCGGCACGCCATGCCAGTAGGCCTGCTTGGCCGTCAGGTCCAGCTCGGCGCCCTCGCCGAGGCGCACACGCGGTGCGCCCTGCGTGACGGCCCGCCGGCTCAGCGCACGCAGCCGGGCGGCCAGTTCCTCGGGCTGGAAAGGCTTGACCAGGTAGTCGTCCGCGCCACTGTCCAGGCCGCGGATGCGCTCGCTCAGCAGGTCGCGCGCCGTGATCATGATGATGGGCACGGTGCCGCCGCGCTCGCGCAGGCGCTTGACCCAGTCCAGCCCGGAGCCATCCGGCAGCTGCCAGTCCACCAGCAAGGCGTCATAGGGCTCGCTCATCACCGTCTGGGCGTCCAGCAGACGCTGGAACCAGTCCACCAGATGACCCTCCAGGCGCAGGAAGGCGCTGAGCGCTTCGCCCAGGGTTTCATCGTCTTCGATCAAAAGCAGCCGCATGACATCAATCTCCAGGCAGCCAAGGTAACACCGCGGGTCCAGCGTCGGCTTCAGCTGGACTTCAGGCGTGCTGCTCAGCATCCAGCCCGTTCACATCGGAGCCCTCATGTTGCCCATCCGTGCCTTCTCGGCGTTTGCATTGACCCTGTCCTTCTTGCCTGGCTTTGCGCAATCGCAAGTCCTGACCCTGCAGGATGGCCAGGTGCGCGCCCTCGGCCTGCACAGTGCCCTGGCGCAGGCCGAACAGGGCGCCGCCCAGCGCGCCAGCGGCCGCGCCGCGCTGCCGCCGCAAGCCCAGCGGGTCGTCGCCCTGCCCTTGCCGGGCCTCGTCGAGCAGTTGCGATTCGCGCCCGGCGAGGCCGTGCCGGCCGGCGCGCTGATGGCCCAGCTGCGCAGCGCGCAGGGCCATGAGCTGGGACACGACCTGGAGGGCAGCCACCAGCAACTGGTCAGCGCCCGCCGCACCGCCGAGCGCGACGAGCAGCTTGCCAGGGAAGGCCTGATCGCGCAGTCGCGCCTCGACGCCAGCCGGGCGGCCCTGGCCCAGGCCGAATTGATGCATGAGGGTCGCCAGACGGCCCTCGCCCTCTCGGGCAGCGATGGCAATGGCCTGCTGCGCGCCCGCGCACCGATGGCTGGCCTGGTGCTGGAGCAGCTGGTGCAGGTGGGCCAGCGGGTCGAGGCCAACCAGCCGCTGTACCGCATCGCCCGGCTCGACCAGGTCTGGATCGAGCTCAGCCTGCCGGCGGCGCTGGCCGACCACCTGCGCCCCGGCGCCCGCATCGAGCTGCCCGGCCGCAGCGGCCAAGGCGTGCTTCTGGGCGTTGCCGGTGTGGCCGATCCGGCCACGCAGCTGGTGACCCTGCGCGCCCGCTACGAAGGCAGCTCACCGCCAAGGCCCGGCCAGTGGGTCGAGGTCGAGATACGGATACCGGGCGCCCAGCCCCAGCGCATCGCGGCCAGCGCCTTGTCCGAGCGCGACGGCAAACCGCTGGTCTTCCAGGACGAGGGCCAGGGCCGCTACCGCGCCCTGCACCCCAGCAGCGTCGAGCGCCGTGGCGGCGAAGCCCTGCTGCAAGGCCTGCCACCGGGCGCGCGCCTGGTGACCCAGGGCACGGCCGCGCTGCGCGCCCTGCTGGACAACGCCAAGCCCTGACGGAGCCATCGCCATGAATCTGTTTGCCGGCATGCTGGCGTTCTCCCTGCGCCAACGCGCTCTCGTCGCCATCGTCACCGTGGCCCTGGCCGGTGCCGGCATTGTGGCTTTCGAATCGCTGCCCATCGACGCCTTTCCCGATGTCTCCAGCACCCAGGTCAAGCTGGTGCTGAAGGCGCCGGGCCTGACACCCGAGGAGGTCGAGTCGCGCATCACCGTGCCCATCGAGCAGGAGCTGCTGGGCCTGCCGCGCCAACGCGTGCTGCGCTCCACCTCCAAGTACGCGCTGGCCGACATCACGCTGGACTTCGAGGACGGCACCGACGTCTACTGGGCCCGAGCCCAGGTCAGCGAGCGCCTCGGCGCCGTGATGAAGGACCTGCCCGAAGGCCTGTCCGGCGGCCTCGCGCCCATCACCACGCCGCTGGGCGAGATGTTCATGTTCACGCTGGAAGGCCCGCAGTCGCTGGCCGAGAAGCGCCGTCTGCTGGACTGGCAGATCCGCCCCGCCCTGCGCACCGTGCCCGGCGTGGCCGATGTCAACAGCCTCGGCGGCCGGGTCGAGACCTTCGAGGTCGTGCCCGACCCGTTGGCCCTGCAGGCCCAGGGGCTGACGCTCAAGCGCCTGCGCGAGATCCTGCAAGCCGCCAACCGCAACGACGGCGCCGGCCGCCTGGCCGCCGGCGAGGAAGCCCTGATCGTGCGCGCCGAGGGTGCCATCCGAACGCTGGACGACCTGGCGCAGACCGTGGTGCGCCGCCATGAGGGTCAGGTCGTGCGCCTGGCTGACATCGCGCAGGTCCAGGCCGGCGCGCTGACCCGCTACGGCGCGGTCACCCGCGACGGCCAGGGCGAGGCGGTCGAAGGCCTGGTGCTGGGCCTGCGCGGTGCCAATGCGCGCCAGGTGGTGGCCGGCGTCAAGCAGCGACTTGCCGAACTGCAGCTGCCACCGGGGCTCAAGGTCGAGGTCTTCTACGACCGAGCCCGCCTCGTCGACCGTGCCGTCGGCACCGTGGGCCGCGCCCTGCTGGAAGCCGTGGTGCTGGTCGTGGTGCTGCTGCTGGTCTTCCTCGGTCAGCTGCGCCCCGCCCTGGTCGTGGCCCTGATGCTGCCGCTGGCGGCGCTGGCCACCTTCGTGCTGATGCGCGCCTTCGGCCTGTCGGCCAACCTGATGAGCCTCGGCGGCCTGGCAGTGGCCATCGGCATGCTGGTGGACGGCGCCGTGGTGCTGGTCGAGAACATCGAGAGCGAACTGGCGCAAGGCGAGCGCGCCCGCCGCGCCGGCGTGCTGCACCTGATCTACCGCGCCGGCAGCGCCGTGGCGGCGCCGGTAGCCTCGGGCATCGCCATCATCGTCATCGTCTTCCTGCCGCTCTTGAGCCTGGAGGGACTGGAGGGCAAGCTGTTCGGCCCGGTGGCCCTGACCATCGTCTTCGCGCTGCTGGCTTCGCTGCTGCTGTCGCTGACCGTGGTGCCCGTGCTGGCCTCCTGGCTGCTGAAGACCGGCGAGCCGCATGAACCCTGGCTGATGCGCCGCATCGCACCGGCCTATGCCCGGCTCCTGGACTGGGCGCTGGCCAACGGCCGGACGCTCGCCCTGGGCACGGCCATCGCCCTGCTGGGCGCCGTGGGCGCGATGGCCTGGGTGGGCAAGACCTTCATGCCGACCATGGACGAAGGCGACGTGATCCTGCAGCTGGAAAAGCTGCCCTCGATCGGCATCGATGCCACCGTGGCCCTGGACCTGCGCGTGCAGCAGGCGCTGCGCGAGCGCGTGCCCGAGGTGCTGCACGTGGTGGCCCGCAGCGGCGCCGATGAGCTGGGCCTTGACCCCATGGGCCTCAATCAGACCGACAGCTTCCTCGTCCTCAAGCCCATCGAGCAATGGCGCAAGCCCGACAAGGCCTGGCTGCTCGGGCAGTTGCGCGAGGTGATGAGCGACTTCCCCGGCGTGGATATTGCCTTCACGCAGCCCATCGACATGCGCATCAGCGAGATGCTGTCCGGCGCCCGCGGCGACCTGGCGCTGAAGATCTACGGCAGCGACCTGGCGCAGCTCAACCAGCTGGCCCAGCAGGCCGAGAAGCTGATCGCCGGCCTGCCCGGCGCCGAGGACACGCTGACCCTGCGCAACGACGGCGTGCGCTACCTGCAGGTCGACATCGATCGCGGCGCCGCCGGCCGCCTGGGGCTGGACGCCGAGGCCATCCAGCAGGAGCTGCGCCACTGGGTCGAAGGCGAGAGCGCCGGCCTGGTGCATCGCGAGGGCAGGCGAATACCGCTTCAAGTGCGCGGCCCGGAATCGCTGCGCAGCGACCCGGAGGCCTTCGCGCGGCTGCGCATCGCCAGTGACCAGGGCGCCGCTGTACCGCTGGCCGGCGTGGCCAGGCTCAGCAGTGTCGAAGGCCCGGTCAAGATCGACCGCGAGCAGGCCCAGCGCTATGTGATGGTGCAGTCCAATGTGCGCGGCCGCGACCTGGTCGGCTTCGTTGGAGAGGCCCAGGCCCTGATGGCCCGCGAGCTCAAGCTGCCGGCCGGCTACAGCCTCGCCTGGGGCGGCCAGTTCGAGAACCAGCAGCGCGCCGCGCGCCGCCTGGCGCTGGGCGTGCCGGTCAGCCTCGGCCTGATCTTCTTCCTGCTCTTCAGCACCTTCGGCTCGGTGCGCCAGGCCCTGCTGGTGCTGGCCAATGTGCCGCTGGCCCTGATCGGCGGCATCGCGGCGCTGAGCGTGGCGGGCGAATACCTGTCGGTGCCGGCCTCGGTGGGCTTCATCGCCCTGCTGGGCATCGCCGTGCTGAACGGCGTGGTGATGCTGAGCCATTTCAACGAGTTGCTGGCGGCCGGGCGGCCGCTGGCCGAGGTGGTGCGCGAGGGCGCGCGGCGCCGGCTGCGCCCGGTGCTGATGACGGCGGCGATCACCGCCGGCGGCCTGGTGCCGCTGCTGTTTGCCAGCGGCCCGGGCAGCGAGATCCAGCGGCCCTTGGCCATCGTCGTGATCGGCGGACTGCTCTCGTCCACGGCGCTGACGCTGCTGCTGCTGCCTTTGATGTTCCGCCGTTTCGGCCTGGCCAAGGAGGCCTTGTGATGAAGCCCATGAGTGATCTGGTTTGCGTGGTGCTGGTCGTGCCAGCCGCCGCCGAGCCGCGCCTGGTGGACTGGCTGATGGAACAGCCGGGCAAGGCCATCGAGTTCGCCGTGCATCGTGTCGCGGCCCGCGGGCCGCTGGTGCAGCTGGCGGGCATCGAGGAGCGTGTGCAGGGCTATGCCGAACGCGTGGAGGTCAAGCTGGTGCTGGCGCGTGAGCACAGCGCCGCATTGATCGCGGCGCTGAAGGCCTTGCTGGCCGGCACCGATGGCGGCCTGTGGGTGCAGCCGGTGGAACAGCTGGAGGCTTTCGCATGAAGCACCGACTCTTGCCTTGCCTGATGGCGGCCGCTCTGGGCGGCTGGATGGGCGCCTCGTCGAGCGCCTCAGCGCAGACGCCGGCCGCCTGGTCGCCCGAGCCCGCCCTGCTGGCCTCACCCGCCTGGCGCGCCGCCCTGGCCGGGCGTCAGGAACAGGGCGCCCTGGCCGCCCAGACCCGCGCCGGCAATGGCGAATGGACGGTATCGCTGGCCGCTGCCCAT
The DNA here is from genome assembly GCF_036880965.1 of Roseateles microcysteis. Lineage (NCBI taxonomy): Bacteria > Pseudomonadati > Pseudomonadota > Betaproteobacteria > Burkholderiales > Sphaerotilaceae > Roseateles > Roseateles microcysteis. Next base: position 398,008 of record NZ_JBAJMV010000006.1, read on the forward strand.
CGCCGTGAACCACTGCTGCAGCCCGGCAGCAACCAGGACCTGGAACTGAGCCTGCAGCGCCCCTGGCGATTGCCAGGCAAGGCTGCGGCCGCCGACCTCGCTGGCGCGGCCCGGGAGGACTACGGCCGCGCCCGGCTGGCCCTGGCCTGGCGCGAACAGGCCGAGCGGCTGCTGGCGCAATGGGCTGCCTGGCGGCGCGAGACCGAGGGTCAGGCGCTGCTGCAAGCGCAGCGCGACAGCGTGGCCCAGGAGGTCGCCGCGCTGGCGCGGCGCCAGCAATTGGGCGATGCCGCACCGGCCGAGCTGCTGCAGGCCGAAGCCGCATTGGCCGGCGCCGAGTCGCGCCTGGCCCAGGGCCGCAGCGCCGCCGACGAACAGCAGCGGCGCCTGCAGACCCTGCTGGGCGATGCACCGCTGCCGCCCACCACCTGGCAGGCGCCGGCCGCGCATGACATCAACACGGCGCAGCTCGAAGAACAGGATGCCGCCCTGCAGCTGGCCGAAGCCGAGGCCCGGCTCAGCCGGCGCCTGGCCGAGCAGGAGCGGCGCGAACAGCGGCCCGACCCGGTGCTGGCGGTGCGCGCATTGCGTGGGCGCAGCGGCGAGGAGCGCGTGCTGGGCGTGAGCCTCAGCCTGCCCATCGGCGGCGAGGGCCGCAGCCAGGCCGGCCGCGCCGCCGCGGCCCGCGCCGCCGCCGCCGAGGCCATGCTCGATCAGGCCCGCCTGGATGCCCAGCTGCGGGCCCAGCAGCTGCTGCGCCAGCTCGAACTCGCGCAGCAGCAATTGAGCCTGCAGGCCCGCCATGCCGAGGCGCTGCAACAGCACGCCGACAAGCTCGCCCGCGCCTATGCCCTCGGTGAAGCGCAGCTGGGCGACCGCTGGGCCGCACGCCGCCAGGCGCAGGAGGCAGCGTTGGCCCTGGCGCAGGCCCGCATTGAGCGGCAATTGCTGGAGGGCCGCATCGCGCTGGCGAGCAGCCGTCTCTGGCCCTTGTCCGGCCACCCGGTCACAAGGAGCGTCCCATGAAGCCCTGGATCCCACTCGCCCTGACGCTGCCCGCCTTGGTCGCCTGCGCCCTGCCCGGCACTACGGTGATCGGCGAGCGCCTGTGCGTGCCCCATGTTCGCCAGGCGCTGTGTACCGACCGGCCTCAGGCCGAAGAGCCTCTGCAGCCCGGCGACCGGGTGCTGAACCTGGTCCGTGCCGAGCCCGATGACCGCCACGGCCGCGTGCGCGTGCAACTCGCCGGCCAGCCACCAATCTGGCTGTTGCCGGGCACCCGGGTCCGCGTGCTGCTGCCGCCGCAAGGCAGCGCCGAACTGCAACTGTCCTGGACCGGTGGCAGCCGCCACTGGACACCGGAGCAGGCACAAGGTGAGCAATGGTTGCAGCTGCATTCCCAGGCCAGCCTGTTCAGCCAACACTACGCACTCGCGGCGCTGGCGGCGCCACGGCCCGAGCTGCCGATCAGCGGCCTGATCGACAGCCGACCGCCCCGCACACACCCATGAGCAGCAGCACCTACCTTCCCCTCTACCTCGGCGTCGGCGCCGCCGCCATCGCCCTGCACCTGTTGATGCGCCGCCGGAGAGAGCGCGGAAACGCCGAGGCACGCGCAGAGGCCGACCAGGCCGGGCTCAACGAGCCACCCTCGCTGCATCCGGTCGTCAACCCGGTGCGCTGCATCGGCAGCGGCGGCTGCGTCAGCGCCTGCCCCGAGGGAGCGTTGGGCATCGTCGACGGCCGCGCCACCCTGATCAATGCCTCGGCCTGCATCGGCCATGGCGCCTGCGCCGAGGCCTGCCCGGTGGAGGCGATCACCCTCGTCTTCGGCACCGAGAAGCGTGGCGTCGACATTCCCAAGGTCTCGCCGCAGTTCGAGTCGAACGTGCCGGGCATCTTCATCGCCGGCGAGCTCGGCGGCATGGGCCTGATACGAAAGGCCGCGAGCCAGGGCGTGCAGGCGGTCGATGCGATACGCCGGCGCAAGGCCGGCCCCGACGAACTCGACCTGCTGATCGTCGGCGCCGGCCCGGCCGGCCTCGGTGCCGCGCTGGCGGCGCAGGAAAAGGGCCTGCGCTATTCGGTGATCGAGCAGGAGGACTCGCTCGGCGGCGCGATCTACCACTACCCACGCGCCAAGATCGCAATGACGGCGCCGGTCAGGCTGCCCCTGGTGGGCAGCGTGCGCATGAGCGAGGTCTCGAAGGAGAAGCTGCTGGACTTCTGGCACGGCATCGTCGGCAAGACCGGCCTCGTGCTCCGCTTCAACGAGCGCATGGACCGCATCGAACCGCAGGGCGAAAGCTTCGTGATCCACACCAGCCAGGGCCAGCATCGTGCCCGCTCGGTGCTGCTGGCCATCGGCCGGCGCGGCTCGCCGCGCAAGCTGGGTGTGCCGGGAGAGGAACTGCAGAAGGTGGTCTACCGGCTGATCGATGCCGAGCAGTACCGCGGCCAGCAGGTGATGGTGGTGGGTGGTGGCGACAGCGCGCTGGAAGCCGCGCTGCAGCTGGCCGAGCAGCCCGGCACGACGGTGCAGCTGTCCTACCGCAGCCAGGCGTTCAGCCGCGTCAAGCCCAAGAATCGCAGCGCGCTGGAGGCTGCCGCGGCCGCCGGTCGCCTTGAGCTGCTGCTGCAGACCGAGATCGAGCGCATCACGCCCGACGCGGTGTCGCTGCGTGGCAGCGGCGGGCTGCTCTCACGCCCCAACGACGCACTGATCGTCTGCGCCGGCGGCGTGCTGCCCACGGCCCTGCTGCAGCAGATGGGCATTGCCTTCGAGACCAAGCACGGCGAGGCCTGAGCGCAGCGGCTTCACTTCACCGGCGTCGCGATCACGAGCTTCAGCTGCTCGCTGCCCACGGCCACGGCCGCCGTGCTGCCTTCCAGGTCGCCGGGCTGAGGCTGGGCCTGGCCACTGCGCGAGATTCGGGCGCTGACCACGACCTCGCGGGCCGAGGACAGGCGGGCCTGCGGACTCATGGCCAGCGAGTCGTCGAGCACGAAGGACAGGGGCAGGTCTTTCACCTGCTTGCGCAGCATCGCCAGCGGCATGCGCGCCCCTTGCGCTGGGCGGGCGAAGACGAACACCGTGTCGTCCGGCTGCACCTGTTTCAGCAGGGCCGGTGCGAGGCTGACCTGGCCGGTCACGCGAGCGCCGGCCAGGCCCGGCAGGGCCGCACTGGCGGCAGCCGGCTGACCAAGCGCCTGGCGCGCATCCTCGACGCCGGCCCGCGCCTGCTCGACCAGATTGCCCCCCACGCCACCCTGCACCACCGCCTCCCAGTGCTTGAGCGCGGCGGCGTAGTCCTGGCGATTGAAGGCCTCGGTGCCGGCCAGCAGCAGGGCCTTGGGCTGGTGCGGATCCATCTGCAAGGCCTTGCGTATCCATTCCATCGGCGCGCCGCTGAGCTGCCGGCCCTGCTGCAGGGCAAGGGTGTCGGCGTAATCGGCCATCAGCTGCGCATCCTTGGGTGCCAGCTTGAGCGCGCGCTCGTAGGCCGGCAGCGCCTCGGCCGGCCGGCCGAGGGTGGCGTAGGAGCGGGCCAGCATGCCCCAGCCTTCGGCATCGTCGGGGCTGGTCTTGAGCCGCTCAGCGAGGCTCTGCACCATGGCCGCCATCTGCTCGTTGCCGAGCGCATGCGGCGCCGAAGCCGCCGTGGCCGACGGCGCGGCCGACGGGGTCAAGCCCGTCTGCATGCCGGACCAGCCGGCCTCGGCCGAGCCGCTCCACCAGTAGCCGGCACCGCCCAGGCCGGCCACCACGGCGCCGACCAGCAGCCAGGTGCGCAGCCCGGCACGCGGCGTGGCCGTGGCAACGGCCGGCGCGGCCAGCACCGCCGCCACCAGCTCTCGCTCCAGCGCCTGGCGGCTTTCCTGGTGCAGGGCTTCAGACAGCAGGCCGTCGCGCTGCATCTGGTCCAGCTTCTCGATGCGCTGGCGCAGCAGGTTCAGGTCGTTCGGATTCATCGGCGGGGTTCCTGGAGGTCATCGGTGGGGTCGGGTTCGAAGGCGGCGTCGGCCAGGTTGCGCCGCCGCGCCAGGTGCAGCAGCAGGGCCGCCAGCGCCGCGAACAGCAGCAGGGCCGGCCCGAACCACAGCAGCCAGGTGCTGGGCTGGACCGGCGGCCGGTACAGCACGAAGTCGCCATAGCGCTGGGTCATGAAGGCGATCACCTGGGCCTCGCTCTCGCCCCGCGCCAGGCGTTGGCGGACTTGTTCGCGCAGGTCGATGGCCAGGCCCGCATGCGAGTCGGCGATGGTCTGGTTCTGGCAGACCAGGCAGCGCAGTTCCGAGGACACGGCCATCACGCGGGCCTCGAGCCCCGGGTCGGCCGCGAGCGGTGCCGCTTCGCCAGCCCAGGCACCAGGCAGGGCCTGCAGGTACAGCAGGAAGAACATCCAGCAGCGCTTCATGCTCAGACTCCCAGTTGCGCGAGCAGCGGCTCGATCTTCTCGGCGATGACCTGCTCGGTCAGCGGGCCAACGTGCTTGAGACGCACCCGGCCATCCATGTCGATCACGAAGGTCTCGGGCACGCCATAGACGCCCCAGTCGATGCCGGCCAGGCCCTGGTCATCGAAGCCCGAGGCCACATAGGGGTTGCCGAAGCGGCGCAGCCAGTCCTGGCCGGCCGGCCGCGTGTCCTTGTAGTTGAGGCCGTAGACGGCCACGCGGCCGCGCCTCGAGTAGGCGAGCAAGGTCTCGTGCTCCTCGCGGCAGGCCACGCACCAGGAGGCCCAGACATTGAGCATCCAGACCTTGCCGAGCAGGTCCTCACGGCGCAGGCGCAGCCCGGCCTGATCGAGGCGCGGCAGGTCCAGGGCCGGGGCCGGCTTGTCGATGAAGGGGCTCGGCACCTCGCGCGGGTCGCGCGAGAGACCGCGCGCCAGGAAGGCGAGCAGCACGGCGAACAGCAGCAGCGGCAGCCAGAGCTTCCAATGCTTGAACAGCGGTTTCATGCCAGGACCTCCTGCACCGGCGAAGCGGCCGTGCGCCGTTCGCGTATCGCTTGTCGATAGCGTCTGTCCGTGGCGGCCACGGCGCCACCCAGGGCCATCAAGACACAGCCGCCCCAGATCCAGTCGACGAAAGGCTTGAGGTAGACGCGCAAGGTCCAGGAGCCGTCCTCGAGCGCTTCGCCGAGCGAGACATAGAGGTCGCCACGCAGCCCCGTGTGGATCGCGGCCTCGGTCATCGGGTTCTGCTGCACGCGGTAGATGCGCTTCTCCGGATGCATCACGGCCACGCGCTTCTCGCCACGCCAGGCTTCGACCGTGCCGCGCGCCGCCAGGTAGTTGGGGCCTTGCACGTCTTCCACGCCGAGGAAGCGGAAGCTGAGGCGCTCGAAGCTCACCGTGTCGCCGGGCCGCACGCGCACGTCGCGCTCCTGCTCGTAGCCCTTCACCATCACCACGCCGATGATGAAGACCGCCACGCCGGCATGGGCCATCCACATGCCCCAGGCACCACGCGGCTGCGCGGCCAGCTGGCGCCAGCGCTCGGCCCAGGTCGCGCCTCGCGGCCAGAGGTCGCTGAGCACGCCTGCAAAGATCCAGAACGCCGCCGTCAGCCCCAGCGCCGCCTGCCAACCGATGCGACCCGCCGCCCAGGTGCTGCCCACACCGGCCAGCACGGCCACCACGGCAGCCCAGCGCAAGCGCAGCAGCAGCGGCGGCAGTTCGGCCGCTTTCCAGCGCAGCAACGGCCCGACGGCCATCAGGAAGAGCAGCGGCGCCATCAGCGGCACGAAGACCGATTCGAAGTAAGGCACGCCGACCGAGATCTTGCCGAGGCCCAGGCCATCGAGCACCAGCGGATACAGCGTGCCCAGCAGCACGGCGGCCGTGGCCACCAGCAGCAGCACGTTGTTGGCCAGGAGGGCCGTCTCGCGCGACAGCAGCTCGAAGCGCGCCCCCAGGCCCACCTTGCCCGAGCGCCAGCCGTAGAGCGCGAGCGCCCCGCCCACGGTCACGCCCAGGAAGGCGAGGATGAAGAGCCCGCGCTTCGGGTCCGACGCGAAGGCATGGACCGAGCTCAGCACGCCCGAGCGCACGAGGAAGGTACCGAGCAGTGACAGCGAGAAGGCGAGGATGGCCATCAGCACGGTCCAGGACTTGAAGGCACCGCGCTTCTCGGTCACTGCGAGCGAATGGATCAGCGCCGTGCCCACCAGCCAGGGCATGAAGGAGGCGTTCTCCACCGGGTCCCAGAACCACCAGCCGCCCCAGCCCAGCTCGTAGTAGGCCCACCAGCTGCCGAGCATGATCCCGAGCGTGAGGAAGACCCAGGCGGCCGTGGTCCAGGGTCGCGTCCAGCGGGCCCACTGCGCATCGAGCTCGCCGCTCAGCAGCGCCGCGATGGCGAAGGCGAAGGCCACCGAGAAGCCGACATAGCCCATGTAGAGCATGGGCGGGTGGATGACCATGCCAGGGTCCTGCAGCAGCGGGTTCAGGTCACGGCCGTCGGGCGCAGCGGGTATCAAGCGCTCGAACGGGTTCGAGGTCAGCAGCATGAAGAGCAGGAAGCCGAGCGCCACCCAGGCCAGCACGACCAGCAAGCGCGTCACCAGAGGCTCGGGAAGGCGGGCACTGAAGCGGTCCACGGCCAGGGTCCAGAGCTGCAGCATCAGCAGCCACAGCAGCAGCGAGCCCTCGTGACCGCCCCAGACGCCGGCGACCTTGTAGGCCAGCGGGAGCGCGGTATTGGAATGCTCGGCCACGTAGAGCACGCTGAAGTCATTCGCCACGAAACTGAGCGTCAGCATCACGAAGGAGAAGGCCACCAGGCCGGCGATCAGGCGGGCCAGCGGCCGCGCCAGCGCCGCGAGATCGGCCCGGCCCCGCTGCAGCCCCCACAGCGGCAGCAGCGACTGCACCAGGGTGGCCGCGAGCGCGAGCCAGAGGGCGAAATGTCCCAGCTCGGCCCTCATGGCGCACCCGCCGACGAGGTGTTCAGACTGCCGCCCTTGCGCGCACGCTCCAGCGCCTCGGCGGCCTCGGGCGGCATGTAGTTCTCGTCGTGCTTGGCCAGCACCTCCTGCGCGACGAAGCGGCCATCGCCCTGCAGCCGGCCCTGAGCCACCACGCCCTTGCCCTCCTTGAACAGGTCCGGGAGGATGCCCTGGTAGTCCACCGCCATGGCATGCGTGGTGTCGGTGACTCGGAACCTCACGACCACGCCATCGCGCTTCACGCTGCCGGCCTCCACAAGTCCGCCGATGCGGAACAGCCGGCCCTGCGGCGCCTCACCGGCCTGCACCTGGCTCGGCGAATAGAAAAACACCAGGTTGCTGCGAAAGGCATTCATCACCAGGGCAGCCGCGAGGCCCAGCAGGGCGAGTACGCCGGTCGCCAGCAGCAGCCGCTTGTTGCGCGTCTTCATGCCTCGCCCTCCCCGTCCTGGCGCGGCGCCAGCGCGCGCGCCAGGCGGCGGCGCAAAAGCCAGGGCTCCACCAGCATCAGCGCAAGGCTCAGGCCATAGGCCGGCCAGACGTAGCGGCCGTAGCCGCCCAGATCGATCAGGGATTGCAAGCTGTTCATGATTCGTGACGATGGCGATGCGGGCCCTGCTCAGCCTGCAGCTGACGGACCCATTGATGATCGGACTCGCGCTCAAGCGCGATGGCACGGGCCCGTGCAAAGACGACGGCAAAGGCATAGGCCCAGCAGGCCAGCGTCATCAGCAGCATGGCGGTGAGCATGGTGCTGGCCATCTTGGGCGCGGCAGTCGCGCTGATCGTGGCGCCCTGGTGCAGCGTGTTCCACCAGCGCACCGAGAAGTAGATGACCGGCACATTGATGGCGCCGACGAGAGCCAGCAGCGCCCCGGCCTGGTCGGCGCGGCGGGTGTCCTCGATGCTCGCAACCAGGGCCAGGTAGCCGAGGTAGAGGAAGAGCAGGATCAGCTCGCTGGTCAGCCGCGCATCCCAGACCCACCAGGTGCCCCAGGTCGGCTTGCCCCAGGCCGCGCCGGTCCACAGCGCGATCACCGTGAACAGCGCGCCGGTGGGCGCGATGGCGCGCGCCAGCATCGCGGCCATGCGCACGTTCCAGGCCCAGCCGATCAGGGCCCAGAAGGCCATGGCCAGGTAGAGCACCATGGACAGCCAGGCCGCCGGCACATGCAGGTAGATGATGCGGTAGGCCTCGCCCTGCGTCGCGTCGGTGGGCGCGACGACGAAGCCCACCCACAGGGCCACGGCCGCCAGCACCAGGCAGGTCGCCCAGAGCAGCGGTGCCATGGCCTCGGTGGCGCGGTAGAAGCTGGATGGCGCCGCGAGGCTGAAAAGGCGCCAGGGCGGGCGCAGCGTGGCGGTGGTGTTCATCATGGGTTCACTCCTGGGCGATGCGCAGGGCCTGCGCCGTCAGAAAGGGGCTGCCGACCAGGGCGAGCAAGGCCTCGGCCCCGAGCAGCGAGAGGTGCGGCGCAGCGCTCTGCCCGGCCAGCACGGCCTGCACGGCGCCTGCGCCGAAGATCAGCACCGGTGCCAGCAAGGGCAGGACCAACAGCAGGATCAGCGCACCGGCGCTGCGCACGCCGGTGGTCAGCGCTGCGCCGAGCGTGCCGACGAGGCTCAGCACCGGCGTGCCGATCAGGAGGCCCGCTACCAGCACGAGCAGGGCCTCGCCGCTCAGCCCATAAAGCAGGCCCAGCAGCGGCGCGAGCAGCACGAGCGCCGCACTGCTGACCAGCCAATGGGCAGCAGCCTTGGCCAGCGCGAGCAGCCACAGCGGCTCGCCGCTGAGCATCAGCTGGTCCAGCGTGCCGTCGGCCTGGTCGGTGGCAAAGAGGGCCGGCAGCGGCAGCAGGGCCGCGAGCAAGGCCGCCATCCAGATCAGGCCCGGCCCGAGCTGGCGCAACAACACCAGGTCCGAGCCAATGCCCAGCGGTTGCAGGCCGGCGATCACACCGAAGAAGCCGAGCGGCAAGAGCGCCTCGCCACGGCGGCGCAGCGCCAGCCGCAGGTCGCGCTGCAGCAGCGTCCAGGCCAGCGAGGGCTCGCGCGATTGATGCGGCTCGGGCCGGGCTGGCGCAGGCATTCTGAGCGCCAGCGCTTCGTCGCGGCTCATGCGCCCGCTCCCCGCGCCTCGACCCAGTGCTCCAGCTGCGGCAGCCGGTCGAAGCCCAGCGGCAAATGGCTGCTCAGCACGCAGGCCCCGCCCATCGCGCGATGGCCGTACAGCGCCGCGCCCAGCGTGGCCACGCCCTCGCCGTCCAGCGCATCGAAGGGCTCGTCGAGCAACCAGAGCCGTGCGTCCTCCGCGAGGCTCAGCCGCGACAGCGACAGGCGCCGGCGCAGGCCCTGTGACAAGGCACGCGCCGGCAGGTGACGGCGGCTCCACAGGCCCCAGGTCTTGAGCGCCTGATCGAGCGCCGCTTCGCCGCGTTCCAGTCGGCACAGCCGCGCCAGGAAGCGCTGGTTCTCGGCCACCGTGAGATCGTCCTTCAAGGCGTTCTGGTGGCCGACGAAGAGGCTGCGCAGCTGCGGCGCCAGCCACAGCTCGCCACGGGCCGGGCGGGCCAGGCCGGCGAGCACGCGCAGCAGGCTGGTCTTGCCGCAACCATTGCGACCACGCAGCCAGATCGAGCCGCCCACCGCCAGCGTGAGGCTCTGGTCGCGGCAGACCAGGCGGCCACCGCGCTCGCAGGCCAGCTCGCGGGCACGCAGCAGCAGGTCTGCCTCAGAGGTCATAGCGCAGGCCCAGGTAGTAGAAGCTGCGGCTGGAAGACTCATGCCGCAGCGGGCCGTCGGTCTTGCTGAACTCCATGCTCAGCTCGCCCTCCAGCACCAGCTTGGCCGTGCTGCGCTTGCTGAGACGCAGGCCCGGCGCCCAGCGGCGGCTGTCGGTTCCGGTGTCGTCGCGCTGGCGGTACAGGCGCAGCGAGGGCTCCATCAACCAGCCCTCGCCGACGGCCGAGCTGTTGTTGTAGGAGAGCAGCTCGCCGCGATAGCTCGGGCCGCGCAGCAGGGTCAGCAGCAGCACATGGGTGTCGCGCGCCGAGTACAGATTGGTGCCGATCAGCTGCAGGCCGCTGCTCCAGATATTGCCGGTGCCGGGCTGGCCGTTCGGCAGGATGTCGGCCACCGGTTGCAGCGCGCCGACATTGGTCAGGCGCAGGTCCAGGCCCAGCTGCCAGCTGGGGGTGAGCGGCCGCGTGATCGAGACCATGCCTTGCGTGCTGAAGGCCGTGGTGTCGCGCACCTGCTGGCGCAGCAGCGGCAGGCTTTGCGTCAGCAGCAGTTCGTAGAGCGTGCGGGCCTGCACCTGCAGCACCGGGTTCTGGAAAAACAGGCTGTTGCCCAGCATCAGCATCGGCGTCGAGCGACGGTCGTACAGCACGTTGACGACCGTGTTGTCCTGCCATTGCCAGGTGGCTTGCACAGAGCCGATGTTGAGGCCCTTGAGAAGCGGGTCGTAGTCCAGCAAACCGAGGGCGGTGACCGGGCCGGCCAGCAGGCGCAGCTCGCTGCCGATGGCGCGGCGGTCGACCTGCCCATCGACGCGCTGCTCGATGGCATAGAGGCTGCCGCCGAGGCCCTTGACCAGGAATTCATCGGCCTCGATGGACGCGCCGTAGAAGTAGCGCTTGGCATCAAGCAGGTGATCGGAGGGCTGGCCGACCACGCCGCTCAGCCGCCACTTGGGCGCGAACTTGTAGCCCAGCTGCAGACCATCGAAACGGCCGATCACGCCGCCGCCGGTGGGCGACTGCCGACCCACGCGCAGGTTGAGGCCGGCGCCGGTCAGACGGTAGTCGGCGTAGAGGGCGGAGAGCTTGTTCTTGCTGCGACTGCTGCGCAGCAGGTCAGCGCTGTAGGTGTCGCGCAGCACCAGGCGCAGGTCGCTGTCGGCATCGCGGCGGCGCCAGTTCACATCGACGCTGGAGATGATCTGCTTCTGGTCGGTGCCCGACAGCGAGGCATCACTGACCAACTCGGGCAGGCCGCCCAGCGGCGAGTCCTGGAAGTCCTGCGTGCGGATCTTGGACTGACCGCCGTAATAGAAGCTCGACAGCGAGCCGCTCAATGTGGTGGTCGCAGCAGCCTTGCCGTCGGCACCGACAGCGGCCTGCACCGGCGGCGGGGGCGGCGCCAGCGTCAGCAGCGCCTCGCGGGCCCGGCCGGCGCCTTCGCCCTGCGGATAGAGCTTCAGGTAGAGCTCGAACTCGGCGCGCGCGCGCTCGGTGTCGCCCTGGCGCCAGCGGGCCTGGGCGATCAGTTCCTGCGCCTCGGCGGTGCGGCCGTGCGGTGGCATTGCCAGCAACTCTTCCAGCCGCGCAATGGCGGCGGTGTGGTCGCCCTCCTCGCTCTTGCGCCGCGCCTCGGTCAGCAGCGCGGCCGAGCGGGCCTCGTCAGCCTCGCCGAGCGCGGCGGGCAGTTGCGGGGCGGTGGCGAGGGCTGCGGTGGTGGCCTGGGTCTCGGTGCCGGTTGGCGCGGCATCGATGGCCACCTGGGGAAAGCGCGGCTTCAGGGCAGCGATCAGCGAGCGCGCCTCGGCTTCGCTCGCGATGCCGGTGACCAGGGTTTCGCGCAGCGGCCGGCCGTCGACCTGGCGGTTGCGCACCAGCACCGTATAGCTCTGCAGGAGCACCGGCACGGCCTGCCCCGGATCATCGCCCTCGAGCCGCTGCAGCACCAGGGTCAGACCGCTTGGCGCCGCAGGCGGGGCCGTGCGCGGCGCGGTGGCGGGCGCGACGGCCTCGGCCAGCTTGCTGCCCTGGCCACGCAGCAACAGTTCGATGCTGCGGTTGCCGGATCCCGCCCGCGCCTGGTAGGGCGTCTCGCCGAAGAAACGCAGCACCAGCTTGCGGCTGCGCTCGGTGCCGCCCGCGCTTTCGTCGGTCACGATCAGGAGTGGCGCGCCGGCCGGCGTCGTGAGCCGGCGCTCGGCGGTGATCAGGTTCAGCGTGTCGCGCGTCGGCAGCAAGTCGTAGTAGACCTGGCCGAGGTCACCGCTGCGCGCCGCCACATTGCGCTGGAACTGCACCGGTGTCACGAAGCGCACCACGACCAGGGCATCGTCGCCCTGGCGGCGCAGTTCCACATCGTCAATCAGCTGGGCCTGGCTCGCGGCGCTGCACAGGGCGAAGGTCAGGGCCGCCAGCAGGCGGCGCATCGTCGTGGCGTTCATCAGTCCCATTTCGTGTAGGCCGCGCCCTTGTTGCCGAGCGGGCGGTGGCAGCCGGATTCCGAGCAGTCGGTGGGCACGGGGGTCTTGGTGCGATGGGTCAGCGACTTGCGCTCCATGCCGCCCAGGTAGGCCGTGCCGGAGGCATGGCAGCTCTTGCACCAGCCGGCGCCGCTGCCCATCGAGGCGTTGTGGTTCATCTTCTGGGTCCAGGCGGTGACGCTGGTGTGGCAGGCGCTGCATTCCATCGCCGCGCCGTTGAGCAGCTGGTTCTCGGGAATGTGGTTGGCCGGCTTGGCCGTGGCGCCCTGCGAGGTGTAGCTGCCGTTGTGGCAGGTCTTGCACTGGCCGGTGACGGTGACGTTGGCATGGAAGCGGCCGCCGGCCCAGCTGGCGAAGCCGGTCTTGTGGCAGGTGTCGCAGTTGGTGATCGCCACGCCGGTGAGCAGCTGGTAGGGAATGTGGTTGGCCGGCTTGGCATCGGCAGGCGGGTAGGCGCCGCTATGGCAACTGCCGCACTGGTTCACCACCGTGACCTGGGTGTGGTTCCACTTGGTCGGCTTCCAGGCGGAGGTCGTGTGACAGCTGATGCAGTTGGTCGTGCCCACCGGCATGTGGCTGGCCGCCTTGCCGGTGGCGGTGCTGCCGTTGTGGCAGCTGGCGCAGTTGGTCGCCACGGTGAAGCCGCTGTGGTCGACCTTGGCCCCGGTCCAGGTGCTCGTGCTCTTGTGGCAGTTCTCGCAGACGGTCTGTCCGGCGTGGATGGTCGTGGCCGGGCGCGCGCTCAGGTGGCAGGTCGAGCAGCTGTTCGTGACCGTCACGCTGGCGTGCAGCCTCGCCGGTGTCCACGAGGCATAGCCGGCCTTGTGGCAGGTGTCGCAGTTCGATGCCGCGATCGTGCCCACCAGCTGATACGGCGTGTGGCTTGCAGGCTTGCCGTCGGCCGGCGGATAGGCACCGCTATGGCAGCTTGCGCACTGGCTGGTCACCGGCAGCTGCGTGTGGTTCCACTTGGTCGGCTTCCAGCTGGCCGTCGTGTGGCAGCTGATGCAGTTGGTCGTACCTACCGGCATGTGCACCGCCGGCTTGCCGGTGGCGCTGCTGCCGTTGTGGCAGCTGGCGCAGTTGGTCGCCACGGTGAAGCCGCTGTGGTCCACCTTGGCTCCCGTCCAGCTGCTGGTGCTCTTGTGGCAGTTCTCGCAGACGGTCTGTCCGGCGTGGATGGTCGTGGCCGGGCGCGCGCTCAGGTGGCAGGTCGAGCAGCTGTTCGTGACCGTCACGCTGGCGTGCAGCCTCGCCGGTGTCCACGAGGCATAGCCGGCCTTGTGGCAGGTGTCGCAGTTCGACGCCGCGATCGTGCCCACCAGCTGATACGGCGTGTGGGTCGCGGGCTTGCCATCGGCCGGCGGATAGGCACCGCTGTGGCAGCTGGCGCACTGGCTGGTGACCGGCAGCTGCGTGTGGTTCCACTTCGTCGGCTTCCAGCTGCTGGTCGTGTGGCAGCTGATGCAGTTGGTGGCCGCCACCGGGATGTGCACCGCCGGCTTGCCGGTCGCACTGCTGCCGTTGTGGCAGCTGGCGCAGTTGGTGGCGACGGTGAAGCCGCTGTGGTCCACCTTGGCTCCCGTCCAGCTGCTGGTGCTCTTGTGGCAGCTCTCGCACACGGTCTGGCCGCTGTGCGTGGCATTGCTTGGTCGCACGCTCAGGTGGCAGGTCGAGCAGCTGCTCGTAACCGTCACGCTGCTGTGCAGCTTGGCCGGCGTCCACGAGGCATAGCCGGCCTTGTGGCAGGTGTCGCAGTTGGAGGCCGCGATGGTGCCCACCAATTGATACGGCGTGTGCGTGGCCGGCTTGCCGTCGGCCGGCGGGAACGCACCCGTGTGGCAGCTGGCGCATTGATTGGTCACCGGCAGCTGCGTGTGGTTCCACTTGCTGGGCTTCCAGCTGCCGGTCGTGTGGCAGCTGATGCAGTTGGTCGACGCCACCGGGACATGGCTGGCCGACTTGCCAGTGGCGCTGCTGCCGTTGTGGCAGCTGGCGCAGTTGGTGGCGGCATTGAACGTGCTGTGATCGACCTTGGCGCCGGTCCAGCTGCTGGTGCTCTTGTGACAGCTCTCGCAGACGGTCTGGCCGCTGTGCGTGGCGTTGGTCGGCCGCACGCTCAAGTGGCAGGTCGAGCAGTTGCTGGTCACCGCCACGCTGCTGTGCAGTTTGGCCGGCGCCCAGGTCGTGAAGCCCGACTTGTGGCAGCTGTCGCAATTAGAGGCCGCCAATGCCGGCACCAACTGATACGGCGTGTGGCTGGCCGGCTTGCCATCGGCCGGCGGGAACGCACCCGTGTGGCAGCTGGCGCATTGGTTGGTGACCGACAGCTGCGTGTGGTTCCACTTCGTCGGCTTCCAGCTGCTGGTGGTATGGCAGCTGATGCAATTGGTGGACGCCACCGGAACATGGCTGGCCGACTTGGCCGTAGCGCTGCTGCCGTTGTGACAGCTGGTGCAGTTGGTCGAGGCATTGAAGCTGCCGTGGTCCACTTTGGCGCCGGTCCAGCTGCTGGTGCTCTTGTGGCAGCTCTCGCAGACGGTCTGGCCCGCGTGGACGGCCGTGTTGGGCTTGATCGCCGCATGGCAGCTGGCGCAGCCCTCGCTCACCGCGACGTTGGCGTGCAGCTTGGCCGGCGCCCAGGCGGTGAAGCCGGCCTTGTGACAGTTGTCGCAGTTCAAGGCTGCCAGCGAGGCCACGGCGGTGTACGGCGTGTGCGCGGCGGGCTTGCCGTCGGCCGGCGGGAAGGCGCCGCTGTGGCAGCTGGCGCATTGGTTGCTGACGGGCAGCTGCGTGTGGTTCCACTTGCTGGGCTTCCAGCTGCCGGTGCTGTGGCAGCTGCTGCAGTTGGCGCTGCCCGTGGGCATGTGCTGACTGGGCTTGCCGGTGGCGCTGCTGCCGTTGTGGCAGCTGGCGCAGTTGGTCGAGGCATTGAAGCTCGCATGGTCGACCTTGGCGCCGCCCCAGCTGCTGGTGCTCTTGTGGCAACTCTCGCAAGCGGTCTGGCCCGCATGCACCGCATTGGCTGGCTTGAGGGCAGCATGGCAGCTGGCGCAGCCTTCGGTCACCGCAACGCTCGCATGCAGCTTGGCGGGGGTCCAGGACGTGAAGCCGGCCTTGTGGCAGCTGTCGCAGGCCAGCGAAGCGAGCGAGGCCACGCCGGTGTAGGGCGTGTGATTGGCCGGCTTGCCGGTGGCCTTGCTGCCGTTGTGGCAGCTGACACAGGTGCCGGGTGCCACGCCGGCATGGTTGAAGGCCGACAGCGGCTTCCAGGCGCTGGTGCGGTGGCAGCTGTCGCAGGACAGGCTGGTCTGCACATGGTCGCTGGTCTTGCCACTCGCGATGGCGCCGTTGTGGCAGCTGGCGCAACTGGCGCTGCCAACGCCGCTGTGGTTCATCTTGGCGCCGGTGAAGCTGCGGGTGTTGTGGCAGCTGTCGCAGCTCTGGCTGGTCGGGATGTGGCTGGCGGGCTTGACGGTGTTGGTCTTGGCGAAGCGGGCGCCGCTGGTGTGGCAGGAGTCGCAATCGCGCGGCGTACCCTTGAACACGCCGCCGATGTGGCAGCTCTCGCAGCGCTGGTTCTGGTGCGAACCGGTGAGCGCAAAGCCGGTGCGAAGGTGATCGAACTCGCTGGTGGCGGCACCGGCGAGCGCCTGGGTGAGCCACAGCACGAGGCCCAGCATCCAATGGATGAGTTTCATTGGCGAGCTCCTGGTGCGGTGTGGCGGACCTGATTCCAGCGGGTGGTCTGGTGGCAGCTGTCGCAGCGAGGACCGAAGCTGCGGTCGTGGACATCGTCCTTCTGGTGGCAGCTGACGCAGTCGCGTCCCAGCGGCGCCGTCTTGCGGCCTGCCGGTGCGGGCTCGCGGTGGCAGCCCTCGCACGCCACCTTCTGATGGGCACCGGTCAGCGGGTAGTCGGTCTGGCGCTCATGGTCGAAACGCCAGAGCCGCCAGGCGCGCACGTTGTGGCAGCTGTCGCAGGCCGCGCCGAGGCGGGCCTTGTGGCGGTCGTCCTTCTTGTGGCAGCTGAGGCAGTCGCGCGGCGTGTCGCGGTAGCGCAGGCTCTGGTGGCAGACCTTGCATTCAACGGTCAGGTGCGCGCCGGCCAGCGCGAAGCGGGCCCGGTTGTGGTCGAAGCGCGCCAGCTTCCAGCGCTGCTCGTCATGGCAGCTGTCGCAGCGCTCGCCGAGCTGGGCTTCGTGCTTGTCGTCCTTCTTGTGGCAGCTGATGCAGCTGCTCGGCGTTTCACGGTAGCTGCGCACATCGCGGTGACAGTCGCGGCACTCGGTCTTGGCATGCGCTCCCTTGAGCGCGAAGCGGGTGCGTGCATGGTCGAAGCGCGGCGCCTTCCAGTCGCTCTCGGTATGGCAGTCGGCACAGCGCTCGCCCAGCGTCTTCTCGTGCTTGTCGTCCTTCTTGTGGCAGCCGACGCAGGTGGTCTGCACCTCGCGATACACGAGGCTCTGGTGGCAGTCGTTGCAGCGCGGCTTCACATGCCGGCCGAGCAGCGGGAAGGACGTGCGGTCATGGTCGAAGCGCTGCACTTCCTTCCAGCCCTTCTCGCTGTGGCAGCTGCTGCAGTCCGCGCCCAGCGTGCCCTTGTGCTTGTCGTCCTTCCTGTGGCACGAGAGGCAGTCGGTCGGCGTCTTTTCCTTGTAGAGCGGCCCGGTATGGCAGCTGGTGCAGCGAACGTCGCGGTGCTTGTCGCGCAGCAGGTATTTGGTGTCGACGTCATGGCGGAAGCCGATGTCACGCCAGCGCTTCTCGCCATGGCAGCTCTCGCACTTGTCGCCGAACTGGGCCTTGTGCTTGTCGTCCTTGCGATGGCAGGCCACGCACTCGCGCGGCGTCTCCTTGTACTCGCGCGTCTTGTGGCAGGACTCGCATTTGGCCGGCGCATGGGCACCGTTCAGCGCGAAGCGGGTCGTGCTGTGGTCGAAGCGGGTGTCGCGCCAGTTGCGCTCGTCGTGGCAGTTCTCGCACTTGGCACCGAGGGCCGCCTTGTGAACGTCATCCTTCTTGTGGCAGCTCAGGCAGTCGTGGGCGGCCACGCTGTACTTCTTGCCCGGTGCGTGGCACTTGGCGCAGTCGGTATCGGCATGCTTGCCCCTCAGCAGAAAGTCGGTCTGCTTGTGGTCGAAGGCCTTGGTGTCGAGCGGCGCGATGTTCATCTCACGCCCCCGGTGCTCGGTGTGGCAGCCGCGGCAGCTCTGTCCGGCCTTGAGGCGGCCGTGGAAGCCGGCATGGTCGGCCAGGTCCCGCGCAACGTCCTTGTGGCAGTCGGCGCAAAGCTTGTCCTGGGCCTTGCGGTCGAAGGGCGTGTGGCAGCTGCGGCAGCTCTCGTCCCATTTGGCATGGGCCTTGGAGAGCGTGCCGGGAGAGAGCACCGACTCCATGCTTTGCGCGCCGGCCAGCGCCGGCCAGCACAGCGCGAGCAGCAGCCCCACGAACGCTGCAAGGCGGTTCATGGGAACGGCTCCAGTCCTCGATGCCTGACTGCTGCATCGTGCATCTCTTCTAGTAGGCGTGCACGGCGACGACATGCGCGACCGCGCAAAGCACCATCAGGTAGACGAAGGGCACGTGCAGCACATGCCAGAGCGAGAACAGGCGCGTGGCGCTGTCGTACTGGGCCACACGCATGGCGGCAGCCAGGTAGTCCTGCACCTGCTCGCGCAGCGCGAGGTATTCGGTCCGACGACGGTTCGGGCCCCAGTCCAGCTCGTACCCGCGCTGGCGCAGCGCAGCGCGCAGGCCATCGAGGCAGGCCCGACGCACGAAAAGGCGCCGCCAGGGCAGGATCACGAAGGCACGCAGGTGCTTGCTCCAGCGGCCTGGCAGGCGCAGGGCCTCAGCCTCGAAGGCCAGCAAGTGCTGCTCGACGGCCGGCGCTGCGGCCAGGGCCTTATGCAGACCTTCATGCTGGAGACCGAGCTGGCGCTGCAACTGCGCCAGGCCCTCGAGCTCGCCGCTAAAGCCGCGGTGGGTGCGCAGGTAGAGGAAGCGCCCGACCACGCCGCTGCCCGCGACGATCAGCATGCTGTAGAGCGCCACGCCAGCGTTCAGCGAGCCAATCTGGAAGGTGGAATGGATCAGGATCAGCACCGGTCCGCCCACGCCCAGCACCATGTGGACCGCGAACCACCACTTGGCCGCGCCCCAGCGCTGCATGAAGCGGATGCGCTTGCGCAAGGGGTAGGCGAACAGCAGCAGCATCAACGTGCCTCCGGCCACGCCCAGCCAGTAGCCGGTGTCGGAAGCGGCGCGCAGGTCCAGCGCCTTCACGATCCACCAGGCCATGAGCACCAGGGCGGCGATAGCCAGGTAGACCCAGCGGCCAGAACGGACGGCGGGTCTGGCGCTTCGCGCTGGCTTGGCAACCTGGCCACCGGAATGGGGAAGACTGCTGGGCATGGACATATCAGCCAGTTTGTCCAGACGCATCGCGGTCGACATTAAGCGCGTATCTAGATGCAACCGGCTGCCCTGCGACGGATCGACGTCGGGCGAGGTGCCCGCACTTGAACAGGACGGTGGTGGCAGGGCTCATGGGGGGCGAGGGCTTTCGTTTACATCCAGAAATACAGGCGTGTCGCCGGGATCCGACGCCGCGCAAACGCGCGGCTGGCTGCACGGACCAGGCCCCATGCTTGTGCGCCAAGCTGAAGTGCGGCTGAAGTTGCGCTGCCGGCGCCGCAGCCCTTGCTGGCTTCATGCCCACTTAAGCATGGCCGCCCAGAGTGGCGCCGTGACCTCTTCAGCAGTTGCTCCACGGGCCTTGATTGCCATCGCTGACCGCGCCTTGGCCGAGGCGCTCGTGCATGGCCTGCAGACCGAGGGCTGGCAAGCCGAGCTGGCCTGCGCATGGCCGGCCCTCGAAGTCGCCGAGGCCGACCGGCTGTGCTTGCTCGACGCCCGATGGACCCTTGCCCAGGATTCGCTGCCGCCGGCCAGGCGCCGGCTGCACCTTTGCATACCCAACGAGCTGCAGCGACTGCTCGCCCATGGCGTGCCACCGAGCGATGCCTATGCCTTGCGCCCCAGCACAGCCACCCTGTTGATGCGGCAGCTGGAAGCCCTCCACCGCGGCGCCCTAGGCAATCTGGCCGGCTGCCGCTGGTTCGGCCCGCTGCTGCTCGACATTGCCGATGGCGGCAGCTACTGGCACGGCGTGCCCGTGGCCTTGACCGGCCGCGAGTTCGAGCTGCTGCAGATGCTGGTCGAGGCCCAGGGCGAGGTGGTGGAGCGCGAGCTGATCGAACAGCGCATCTACCGCTGGGGCCAGGAGCTGGGCAGCAATGCGATCGACGTGCATGTGCACGCGCTGCGGCGCAAGTTCGGCCCCGACCTGATCGAGACCGTGCGCGGCTGCGGCTTCCGGCTCTGCGATGCCGGACCGCCCACATGAGGACCTGACCTTGAGTTGAATCAAATGGCATCAAGGCCGACAGCGCCAGATTGGCCTGCGGCGCGGATCCCTTGTTCGATAGGGAACAGACGCCGGAAGCTGCTTCCGCTGAGACTGAACACGCAGAACACTGAGGAACCACCCATGAACTGGCGCAACAGCAACACTCGCTATGGCACTCTGTCCATCGGCCTTCATTGGCTGATGCTGCTGCTCATTGCCGCTGTCTATGCCTGCATGGAGCTGCACGAGAACTTCCCCAAGGGCAGCGAGCTGCGCGAAGGCCTGAAGACCTGGCACTTCATGCTGGGCCTGTCCGTGCTCGCGCTGCTGCTGCTCAGGGCCGCCCTGAACCTCATTGGCCGCCTGCCCCGCATAGAGCCCGAGCCGCCCGCCTGGCAAGCCCGCATGGCGAAGGGGATGCACCTCGCTCTGTACGCCTGGATGTTGGTGATGCCTCTGCTGGGCTGGCTGCTGCTCAGCGCCGAGGGCAAGCCGATTGCCTTTTTCGGCATCGATCTGCCGGCCCTGGTCGGGCAGAGCGAGCGCGTCGCCGAATGGGCCGAGGAGATGCATGAGGCTGGGGCCAGCTTCGGCTATTTCCTGGTTGGCCTGCACGCCGCGGCTGCCCTGTTCCATCACTATGTCGTGCGCGACGACACCCTGCGGCGGATGCTGCCTCAGCGTGACTGATGCCCTTGCCTCACCAGCAGGCCTGACACAGGCCCAGGCCCGGCAGCGCCTGGCCATTGACGGTGCCAACGAGCTGCCCGTCTCCAAGCCACGCAGCCTGCTGCGCCTGGCGCGCGAGATCGCCTCCGAGCCCATGTTCCTGCTGCTGATGGCGTGCGGGCTCATCTACCTGGGGCTGGGCAGTCGGCGCGAAGCACTGATGCTGCTTGGTTTCGTCTTCCTGGTCATGGCCACCAGCTTCGTCCAGCAAAGGCGCAGCGAGCGCTCGCTGGAGGCCTTGCGTGAGCTGTCCGATCCTCAGGCCCTGGTTGAACGCGATGGCCAGGTCCAGCGCATCGCAGCCCGGGAGCTGGTTGTAGGCGACCTGGTCCTGCTGGCCGAGGGCGACCGCGTCCCCGCCGACCTCCAGCTCGGCGAGGTCGCCAACCTGTCGGTGGATGAATCGCTGCTGACTGGTGAATCCGCGCCCGTACCCAAGCAAAGCGCTCCCCTGGCGGGCGGCGGCACCAGCTCGCAGGCCTTTGCCGGCTGTCTGGTCACGCAGGGCACGGCGCGCGGCAGCGTCATCGCCACCGGAGCGCGCAGCGCCTTGGGCCGCATCGGCCAGTCGCTCGCCGGCATCGTCGCGCCACCTACGCCGATCCAGCAGGAGACCCGCCAGGTGGTCAAGCGCGTGGCCCTGTTCGGCCTGGCGCTGGCAGCACTTCTGGCGCTGGCCTACGGCCTGGCGCGCGGCGAATGGCTGCAGGGCCTGCTAGCCGGGCTGACGCTGGCCATGGCCATCCTGCCGGAAGAGCTGCCCGTGGTGCTGAGCCTGTTCCTGAGCCTCGGGGCCTGGCGGCTGGCGCGCGAGAAGGTGCTGGCCCGACAGATCCCGGCGGTC
This sequence comes from Roseateles microcysteis, assembly GCF_036880965.1. NCBI lineage: Bacteria > Pseudomonadati > Pseudomonadota > Betaproteobacteria > Burkholderiales > Sphaerotilaceae > Roseateles > Roseateles microcysteis. The sequence continues at coordinate 419,169 of NZ_JBAJMV010000006.1, forward strand.
GAATTGCTCGGCGCCACCACCCTGCTCTGCGTCGACAAGACCGGCACGCTGACCGCCAACCGCATGGCGCTGCGCCGCCTCTGGTCAGCCGATCACGGTCACGACACAGCCCAGGCCCGTCCGAGCCCGCTGCCCGAGGCCCTGCATGGCCTGCTGGAGTACGCGGTGCTGGCCTGCCACCGCCGCGCCTTCGATCCGATGGAGACCGCGATCACCGAAGCCGGGCAGCGCTTGCTGGCCGGCACCGAGCATCTGCATGCCGACTGGACATTGATCGACGACTACCCGCTCTCGCCGGACCTGCTGGCCATGTCGCGCGTCTGGCGCTCTCCGGACCTGGCCGCGCAGCTGATCGCCGCCAAGGGCGCTCCCGAGGCCATCATCGATCTCTGCCACCTCGGCGCGGACCAGGGCGCCAGCATCAGCAATCAGGTGCAGGCAATGGCGGCCGACGGCCTGCGGGTCCTGGGCGTGGCCTGGGCCAGGTTTCCTGCCGGCGACCTGCCTGACCAGCAGCACGATTTCAATTTCGAGTTCCTCGGACTGCTGGGCCTGGAAGACCCGGTGCGGCCCGATGTGCCGCAGGCGATTGCCGAATGCCGGGCCGCGGGCATCCGCGTGGTGATGATGACTGGCGACCATCCGGCCACGGCCGTCTCGGTGGCACGACAGGCCGGGCTGGATGCCGAGACGCCCGCCCTCACCGGCGTCGAGCTGGCAACGCTTGACGACGCCGAGCTGGCCCGACGGCTGGGCAGCACCCACATCTTCTGCCGCGTGCAGCCCGAGCAGAAGCTGCGCCTGGTGCGGGCCTTCCAGGCGCGCGGCGAGGTGGTGGCCATGACGGGCGACGGCGTCAACGACGCGCCGGCGCTCAAGGCCGCAGACATCGGCGTGGCCATGGGAGCGCGCGGCACCGAAGTCGCACGCCAGGCCGCGGCGCTGGTGCTGCTGAATGACGACTTCGCTTCCCTCGTCACCGCGGTGCGCTACGGCCGCCGGGTCTTTGCCAATCTGCGCAAGGCCATCGTGTTCGTGGTGGCCGTTCACGTGCCCATCGTCGGCCTTTCCCTCATGCCTGTGCTGCTGGGCTGGCCTCTGTTGCTGATGCCGATCCACATCCTTTGCCTGCAACTGATCATCGACCCGGCCTGCTCGGTCGTCTTCGAGGCAGAAAGCCTGGAACCTGAGACCATGAAGGCCCCGCCGCGCCGGCCGGACCAGCGGCTGTTCGATCAGGCAGTGGTGGCTCGCGGGCTCCTGCAAGGCGCCGGCCTGCTCGTGATGCTGCTGGGCCTGCATGCCGCCGCCCGGGCCTGGCTGCCCGAGGGGCCCGAGCGCGAAGGCATGGCGCGCGCACTGAGCTTTGTTGCGCTTGTGCTGTCCAACCTGGCGCTGATCCGCACGAACCGGACCTGGGGATTCGCTGCAGGGCCGGCGCGACTCAAGCCCTCGCCGCAGGCGGCCTGGGTGGCCGCAGGCACGCTGGCGATGCTGGTCGCCGTTCTGTTGATTCCGATGGTCCGGCGCCTGTTCGGCTTTGAACTGCCCCCGCCGGCCACCTGGCTCGCGCCAGCGGGCCTGGCCATGCTGGCCATGCTCTGGTTCAAGGCGGTCAAGCGTCTACCGGCGCGCGGGCGCTAGAGCGGAGTGCCTGAACCCCGCAGCGCGGCGTTCGGCAGCGCACCGACGGCGCCCAGCGGGCCGGCCATGCTGGCGCCAGGGCCCTTCCCCGAGGGCGCCCGCACCGAGGCCCCCATGAATACAAACAACATGCCCGTCCGACTTACGGCTGCGCTGATCGCCGCCCTGCTGCTGTGCTCATGCAGCCAGGCGCCGACGCCGCCTGCCGCAGCCAACGTCTCCGACAGCGATGTGACCGAGCATGTCAAGACGGCACTGCAGCAGCGGGACTCGTTGAAGCGCTTCGACATCACGGTGGTGACGCTCAAGGGCGACGTGCGCCTGGCCGGCGTGCTCGACAGCCAGGCCCAGATCGACGAAGCCCTGGCGATTGCGCGAGCCGCCGACGGGGCACACACGATCCACGACGAGCTGACGCTGCGGAAATAGGACGGGCCCTTGAGCCTCAGTTGCCGCCCATGGGATTGGCCTTGGCTTCGGCCTTCACGCACTGCATGAACTCGCGGCCCACCGGCTTGGCCTTGCAGTTTTTCACCGCCGCCACCTCGGCCTCGCACTGCTGCGCTTCAGCGCCGCTGAAGGACTTGCAGTTCAAGGGATTGGCCAGAAGGTAGTCGCGATCGCAGGCGAAGTGCTCGTCGCCGGTCAGCTTGCCGCACTGGTTGGCCACCTTGGCATGACGCTCACAGCGGGCCAGCTCGATGCCCGTGCGGCCCTTGCAGTCGACCTCATGGGCCTGCGCGGGCACGGCGGTGGCGAACAGGGCGGCGATGGCGAGCAGGCGGAGAAAGGGGCGCATTGGATTCGGTCCTGGTGGGTTGCAGATGAAGAGCGACGATTCTGGCCCAGAGCTACGCGCCGGCAAGCAAGGCCTCGCCTGTCTTGGGCATTCGAGTTGACGTTTACGTAAACGTCAATCGACCCTAGAATCCCGCCCAACTTGCTGATAGAACCGGCACAGCGCTCGCCTGCGCCGATAACGGAGACTGCCCCATGACCGACCTGTCCGCCGAATACAAGGCGCTCGCCGACTACCGTCCCACGAACAAGGTCCGTTTCGTGACCGCAGCCAGCCTGTTCGATGGCCATGACGCGGCGATCAACATCATGCGGCGCATCCTGCAGAGCATGGGCGCGGAGGTCATCCACCTGGGTCACAACCGCTCGGTCGACGAGGTGGTCACGGCCGCCTTGCAGGAAGACGCGCAGGGCATTGCCATCAGCTCCTATCAGGGCGGCCACGTCGAGTACTTCAAGTACATGGTCGAGCTGTTGAAAGCACGCGGCGGCGACAAGATTCAGGTTTTCGGCGGCGGCGGCGGCGTGATCGTGCCGGCCGAGATCCGCGACCTGGCCGCACACGGCGTGCGCATCTTCAGCCCCGAGGACGGCCAACGCATGGGCCTGGCGGGCATGATCGGCGAGATGGTGATGAAGTCCGACCAGGACTTCACGGCCGACGCCCCGAACACGGTGGCCGCGATTCAAGGCCACAGCGAAGCGGCCTGGCGCGCGCTGGCCCAGCTGATCACGGCCTTGGAGAACGACAAGGCCGATGCCGGTCTGGTCGCGCAGCTGCAAGCCGCGGCGAAAGACATCACGACCCCGGTGCTCGGCATCACCGGCACCGGTGGCGCCGGCAAGTCCAGCCTGACCGACGAGCTGATCCGCCGCCTGCGCCTGGACCAGGACGACGCGCTGCGCGTGGCCGTGATCTCCATCGACCCCTCGCGGCGCAAGAGCGGCGGCGCGCTCCTCGGCGACCGCATCCGCATGAACGCGATCTCGCCTTGGGGCAAAGGTTCGCGCGTCTACATGCGCTCGCTCGCCACGCGGGACTTCGGCTCCGAGATCTCGGCCGCCCTGCCCGACGTGATCGCCGCGGCCAAGGTCGCCGGCTTTGATCTGGTGATCGTCGAGACCTCGGGCATCGGCCAGGGTGACGCGGCCATCGTGCCGCATGTCGACGTGCCCATGTACGTGATGACGCCCGAATTCGGCGCCGCCAGCCAGCTCGAGAAGATCGACATGCTGGACTTCGCCGAGTTCGTTGCGATCAACAAGTTCGACCGCAAGGGTTCGCTCGACGCGCTGCGCGACGTGGCCAAGCAGGTCCAGCGCAACAAGGAAGCCTGGACCCAGAAGCCCGAGCAGATGCCGGTCTTCGGCACCATGGCCAGCCGCTTCAACGACGACGGCGTCACCGCGCTCTATCAAGCGTTGAAGCCGCGCCTGGCCGAACTGGGCCTGACGCTGAAGGAAGGCCGCCTGCCCATCGCCGCGACCCGCCACAGCACGCACCAGACGCCCATCGTGCCGGCCGCACGCACGCGCTACCTGGCCGAGATCGCCGACACCGTGCGCGGCTACAAGAAGCGCGCCCGCGCCCAGGCCGCCCTCGCTCGCGAGATTCAGCAGCTCAACGCCAGCGCCCGCATGCTGCTGGAGGCCAACCCCGACAAGCAGAACGCCCGCAACGCCATCCTCGAGCTCGCCGACAGCCGCACCCAGCGCCTGGACGCTGACGCGCATCAACTGCTCAAGCAATGGCCCGACATGCAAAAGGCCTATGCCGGCGACGAGTACGTGGTGAAGATCCGCGACAAGGAGATCCGCACCTCGCTCGTCTCCACCAGCCTCTCCGGCACCAAGATCAAGAAGGTCGTGCTGCCTGCCTATGAATGCCATGGCGAGCTGCTCAAGTGGCTGATGCTGGAAAACGTGCCCGGCAGCTTCCCCTATGCCGCCGGCGTGTTCGCCTTCAAGCGCGAAGGCGAAGACCCGACGCGCATGTTCGCGGGCGAAGGCGATGCGTTCCGCACCAATCGCCGCTTCAAGCTGGTCTCCGAAGGAATGCCGGCCAAGCGCCTGTCTACGGCCTTCGACTCGGTCACCCTGTACGGCGCCGACCCGGCACCGCGCCCGGACATCTACGGCAAGGTCGGCAACTCCGGTGTGAGCATCGCTACGCTGGACGACATGAAGGTGCTGTACGACGGCTTCGACCTCTGCAGCCCGACGACCTCGGTCTCGATGACGATCAACGGCCCCGCGCCTTCGATCCTCGCGATGTTCATGAACACGGCCGTCGACCAGAACCTCGAGAAATTCCGCGCCGACAACGGCCGCGAACCGACGGCCGACGAGGCCGCCAAGATCAAGGACTGGGTACTGGCCAATGTGCGCGGCACGGTGCAGGCCGACATCCTGAAGGAAGACCAGGGCCAAAACACCTGCATTTTCTCGACCGAGTTCAGCCTCAAGGTGATGGGCGACATCGCCGAGTACTTCGTGCATCACAACGTGCGCAACTTCTACTCGGTGTCGATCAGCGGCTATCACATCGCAGAGGCCGGCGCGAACCCGATCTCGCAGCTGGCGCTGACGCTGTCGAACGGCTTCACCTTCGTGGAGGCCTATCTCGCGCGCGGCATGCACATCGACGACTTCGCGCCCAACCTGTCGTTCTTCTTCTCGAACGGCATGGACCCGGAGTACACGGTGCTGGGCCGCGTGGCGCGCCGGATCTGGGCCGTGGCGATGCGCGACAAGTACGGCGCCAACGAACGCTCGCAAAAGCTCAAGTACCACGTGCAAACGTCGGGCCGCTCACTGCATGCACAAGAGATTGCCTTCAACGACATCCGCACCACGCTGCAGGCGCTGATCGCGATCTACGACAACTGCAATTCGCTGCACACCAACGCCTACGACGAGGCGATCACCACGCCCACCGAAGAGTCGGTGCGTCGCGCGATGGCGATCCAGCTGATCATCAACCGCGAGTGGGGCCTCGCGAAGAACGAGAACCCTTCTCAGGGCGCCTTCATCATCGAAGAGCTGACCGAGCTGGTCGAAGAAATGGTGCTGGCCGAATTCGAGAAGATTGCCGAGCGCGGCGGCGTGCTGGGTGCGATGGAAACCGGCTACCAGCGCAGCAAGATCCAGGAAGAGAGCATGCACTACGAGATGCTCAAGCACACCGGCGAGTATCCGATCATCGGCGTCAACACCTTCCGCAATCCGCATGGCGATGCCACGCCCGAGACCATCGAACTGGCCCGCTCGACCGACGAGGAAAAGCAGAGCCAGCTGCAGCGGCTGGCCGAGTTCCATGAGCGCCACCGCGACCAGGCACCGGCCATGCTCAAGCGATTGCAGCAGGCCGTCATCGACAACAGGAACGTGTTCGATGTGCTGATGGACGCGGTGCGCGTCTGCTCGCTGGGCCAGATCACGAGCGCGCTGTTCGAGGTGGGTGGGCAGTACCGGCGCAGTATGTAAGGCGGCTGAGGGAGGCCAAGGCCCGATGGCCCGGCATTCGGCCGACATCTCGGTCGGCTAAGCGCTGCCGCAGGCCGGCGCGGCTGCCGAGCAGTCACGCGGGCGACGAACCGTCCCCCGGGCGACTGCGCCCGCAAGAACTGCGCACTAGGCTCCAGTCCACTGGAGGTGCTGCCCATGAGCGATCTGTTTTCCCTGCAGGGCCGGGTGGCCCTGGTCACCGGTGGTTCGCGTGGCATCGGCAAGATGATCGCCGCCGGCTTTTTGCGCCAGGGTGCCAAGGTCTACATCTCGGCGCGCAAGGCCGCGGCCTGCGGCGAGGCGGCGGCCGAGCTGTCGGCGCTGGGCGAGTGCATCGCGCTGCCCGCCGATGTGTCGAGCGTGGCCGGCGCGCACGCCCTCGCGGCCGAACTGGCCCGTCGCGAGGACCGCCTGGACATCCTGGTCAACAACGCCGGTGCCGCCTGGGGCGCGCCCTTCGACGAATTCCCCGAAAGTGGCTGGGACAAGGTGCTCGACCTCAACCTGAAGGCACCCTTCTTCCTGACCCAGGCCCTGCACGGCCTGCTGGCCCGAGCCGCCGAGAGCCGGCCGGCCAAGGTGATCCATATCGCCTCCATCGACGGCCTCTCGGTCAATCCACTGGAAACCTATTCCTATGCCGCCAGCAAGGCCGGCCTGATCCATCTGACCAAGCGCATGGCACTGCGCCTGATCGAGAACAACATAGTCGTCAGCGCGATCGCACCGGGCGCCTTTGCTTCGGAGATGAACCGCGCCGCGCGTGACCACGAGGCCGAGGTGGCGGCGCGCATTCCGGCCGGCCGTATCGGCAGCGAAGAAGACATGGCCGGTGCTGCCATCTACCTGGCGTCCCGCGCGGGCGACTATGTGGTTGGCGCGACGCTGGTGGTGGACGGCGCGGTCAGCCTGGCGCGCAACTAGCGGTTTCGCGCTGTTGCCGCGGCGCTTCGCGAAGCTATGCTGCCGCCATTGCTGTTTCAGGAAGGCCCTGCCATGCCGCAGACCGATCCGCGCGTAGACGCCTATATCGAAGCTGCCCCCGAGTTTGCCCAGGCGCTGCTGCAACACTGGCGCGCCCAGGTCCATGCGGCCTGCCCGACGGCCGAGGAGACGATGAAGTGGAGTCGCCCGCACTGGGTCTATGGCGGCAAGATTCTCAGCGGCATGTCGGCCTTCAAGGCCCATTGCGCCTTCGGTTTCTGGTACGACGAGGCCGTGGACCCGGCGCACAAGAAGGAGGGCGCGATGGGCGAGCTGGGCCGCATCACCAGCCTCAAGGAACTGCCGCCGCCACGCGAGCTGCGCGCCATGATCAAGAAGGCAGCAGCCCTGATCGACAAAGGTGCCAAGCCCACCCGCATGGCCCGGCCCGCCGAGCGCAAGCCGGCACTGGAGGCGCCGCCCGACCTGGCAGCGGCACTCAAGGCGAACAAGGACGCCCAGGCGCATTTCGCTGCCTTCCCGCCCAGCGCCCAGCGCGACTACATCGAATGGATCACCGAGGCCAAGCGCGAGGAGACCCGGCTCAAGCGCCTGGTGCAGGCGGTCGAGTGGATCGCCGAGGGCAAGCGGCGCAACTGGAAGTACGAGAACTGCTGAACGGCCGGCAGGATGGCGTCAGCCCAGGCGCTTCAGGAGCGCCCGGTAGAGCAGCTCCGGCGCCACCGGCTTCGGCAGGAAGTCGTCCATGCCAGCCTCCAGGCAGGCCTCGCGATCGGATGAGAAGACATTGCCGGTCAGCGCGATGATGGGGGTCAGTGCATGCGCCGTCTGGCGCCGGATCGCCCGCGCCGCCTCCAGGCCGTTCATCTCGGGCATCTCCATGTCCAGCAGGATCAGGTCGTAATGCTGCAGGCTGGCGCGGCGCAGCGCCTGTGCGCCGTCGCCCACCATGTCCACTTCCAGGCCCGCAGCCTGCAGGAGCGACCAGGCCACCATCTGGTTGACCGGGTCATCCTCGGCCAGCAGCACGCGGCGCCCGGCATGGCGTTCGCGCAGCAGACGCTCGGCCTCGCTGGCCTCCAGGGCGCCGACAGGCGCCTCCTGCGCCACGAAGACATGTGGGGCAGGCGCCAGGGCCGGCTGCAGCAGCACGGTGAACCAGAAGGTGCTGCCCGCACCGAGAGTGCTGTGCGCGCCCGCTTCGCCGCCCATCTTGCGAGCCAGGTGGCGGGTGATCGCCAGGCCCAGTCCCGTGCCGCCATAGCGGCGGCTGTTGGACATGTCGGACTGCTCGAAAGGCGTGAACAGGCGCCCCATGGCCTCGGCGCTGATGCCGATGCCGCTGTCGCGCACCTCGAAGCGCAGGCGCAGCCCCTGCTCGTCGCCTGAAACCAGCTGTGCCGACAGGCTCACCGCCCCCTGCTCGGTGAACTTGACCGCGTTGGACAGCAGGTTCAGGAGCATCTGCATCAGACGTGTCGGGTCACCGTGCAGGCGCGGCGGCAGATTGCCCAAGTCCACCTGCAGGGCCAGCCCCTTGGCCGCCGCCGCGTCGCTCAGCTGTGCCAGGCTGCGCGAGATCAGGGCGCCGCTGTCGAAATCGACCTCCTGCAAGACCAGGCGGCCGGATTCGATCCGGGACATGTCCAGCACGTCGTTGATGATTTGCAGGAGGTGCTGTGCCGAGTCGTCGATGTCGTGCAGGCGGCGTGCCGAGAGCTCATCCTTTGCATCGCGGCGCAGCAGATGCGTGAGGCCGAGGATGGCGTTCATCGGCGTGCGGATCTCATGGCTCATGTGCGCCAGGAAGGCGCTCTTGGCGCGGCTGGCGGCCTCGGCCCGGTCGCGCGAATGCTCCAGCTCCGCGTTGAGCGCGCGCTGCGCCTGCTCGGCCCGCTTGCGCAGGCTGATGTCCAGCGCCAGCACGACAAAACCGCACACCCGGCCATCCTGCACATCGGGCAGGTACTGAATCCATTGCCAATCGGGCGCACGGCCGCGCACCTCGCGTTCGAAGGACTGGGTTTCGCCGCGCAGCGCTGCACGCACATGGGGTTCGATCAGGGCCCAGTCTTCAGGCGCAAACAGCTCGTCCATGCGCCGACCCAGGATCTGGTCGGGCGGCAAGCCGAACCATTCGTGATAGCCGGCATTGGAGAAGCGGCAGCGCAAATGCCGGTCCCAGTAGCCGATGCGGCCGGGGATGTGGTCGGCGATCAGCCGCGCAACCAACTCGCTTTGTGCCTGCGCCCGCTTCGCCTGTGCCAGGCCATGCTGGAAGTTGCGCCGGCGCCGGCTGACGACGGCGCTGCCACGCGCCGCACTTCTTCGCGCACACGCCTTCGGACCCGGCTGCTCTGCTTGCATGGCACTGCTCCCTTGAAGCCCACCGACCTTGACCTCATCGGGCCCTGTGATCGGCTTGGCTCTTGGATCCTGCCCCCGATTCGGAGCGGCCGCAAGCCCGCTACTTGAGGAAGCTCAAGACCGCCACACGCCGACGAAGGCACGCAGCTTGTTCCATGCGGAAAGTCTCTCGTCGGAAAGTATGTCCAGGAAATCGGAAAGCCGCTTGGACTTGGCCATGGTGTAGACGGTCAAGGCAAGCGTTACAAGCAATGTCAGCACAAAGATCCAGACCCGCCTCGACATCGGCGCCTCGGCCTCTGCCAGCAGGTTCATGCCCAGGAAGCCGGTGGTGATGGTGCCGATCAGGCCGAAGATGGTGACCACGGTCAGGCGCACCACGGTGTTGGCCTGTCGGCGCAGGTTGTCGGTTTCCAGATAGGCCGCCATGTCGCTGATGCGCTCCTTGACCTCGGCATACAGGGCCTCGGTGCCCAGATGCCGCTGGCACAGCGCAAAGAGCGCCCGCGACTGCGCCTGTTCGGCCACCGCATGGAACCAGTAACGGTGGGTGAAGCGCAGAAAGCCCTCGAAGGCGCTGCGGATCGCACGCTTGAAGCGGCGAACGCTGTTGGCGTCCTGCACATTGAGCCGGCGCAGCGCCTCCACCAGGCGGTCAGAGAACATCAGCACCGTGGCCTTCTGGAAATGCGCGATCAGGAAGAGCAGGAAATGCTGGTGCCGGAACTGCGCCAGCACGCCGCGGTGGCGGCAGCAGAAGAATTCGGCGTCGGCCCGCCCCACCACCACCAGCGCATGGCCCGAGCACATATAGCGGGTGTCGGGCGCGGCACCGCCCTCCTGCCAGAAGCGGTCGTAGCAATGACGCTGCTCGAAATCGGCCAGGTGCGCGTCGCCAAAGGGCAGTTGATCTGCAGCGCCAGCGCCGGTGACCAGCCCCAGGCGAACGAAATCGGCACGCGAGAGCGCGCGCGGATCATCGAGCGCCAGCCAGGCCATCATCGGCATCCGGTAGTACTCGATCTGGCGGTAGCGCAGCTCGCCGGGCGAGCCCGAGGCATCGGCCACCAACGGCCGCAGCAGAAAGTCCCAATGCGCGGCGATGCGAGGCGCCCGGTGCGCGTGCACATGCTCGATGAAGCGCTCGCGCTCGCCGCTGTCCGAGGCAGCCAGGACCCGCCCCTCGGCATCCAACCATTCGGCGCTGGCCAGCGTGTGCAGGGGCTGGCCACCGGCATCCCAGCCGGAGGGGTAGGCCCGGCCCAGTCGGTAGAGCAGTTCCTGGGCTTCCGCCAGCGCCAGCGCGCCGCCGGCCAGCTCCACATTGAGCAGCACCACATCGACATCGAAGAAAAAATACAGGTCGATGTGAACGACCTGCAAGCTGATCGGCGCATGGCCCGGCTTGGTGCAGGCCCGCAAGCTCGCGACATCATGACGGCGGAACACCTTCATGCCGGCCTCGGCCGGCGCATCGCCGCGCGCATTGGCAGCGGCCTGGCCTTCGCCATAGAGGAAGCGTTGGACAAAGGGCAGGAAGGTGACGAACTCCTGGTAGTGCCGCTCATGGAAGCGGTCCGGCTCGCCGGTGTACTCGTCCACCACCTCGGCCCAGGGGCCGGGCGCCGCCGCGAGCAACTCCCAGGGCCGGCGCGGCGCGGCATCGGCGCCGGGCAGCGGCATCAGGCGCAATGGCCAGAGCAGGATCTGGTGCAGACGCCGCACCTGCGGTGCCGACAAGGGCTTGCTGCTGCTTGCGTCGCTCACTGCGCCTCCGCGATCTGCCTCGCTCGGCGCAGTCTAGTTCAGTCGGCGGCGGCCGGCATGGGCATGATCAGATGCCGTTCAACGCGGTTGCGGCCGGCGTGCTTGGCCTGGTAGAGCGCCTTGTCGGCCAGCGCGTAGACACGGTCGGCGCTGAGGCCGCTGTCGGATGCCACCACCACCAGGCCTGCCGAGACCGTCATGCCGAACTCGCGGCCATCGTGACAGCGCACCTTCAGCGCCGCCACGGCCTGGCGGATCTGTTCCAGCAGGCGCATGGCGCCCGGCTCGTCGGTGGCCGGCAGGATCAGGCCGAACTCCTCCCCGCCCATGCGTCCCAGAACGTCGGAGGCGCGCAGGCGGCCGCGCACATCGGCGGCAAAGGCGCGCAGGGCGGCATCGCCCGACTGGTGGCCATAGCGGTCGTTGATCTGCTTGAAGTGATCGAGGTCGAGCATTGCAAACGACACCGGCGAGCCCTCGCGGCGGCCGCGTTCCAGCAGGTGGGCCAGCAGGTCATCGGTGCTGCTGCGGTTGACGCAGGCGGTCAGGCCGTCGTGGCTGGCCAGTCGCTTCATCTCTGTGGCGGCACGCTCGAAGCTGGCCAGCACGAAGCCGAAGCCCGCACCCATCAGGCTCAGGAAGGCACACAGAAAGGTCAGGCCCTGGCCCAGGCTGCTGCGCAGCAGGTCGGTGTACTGATCGGGGTGCGTGAAGGCATGCCAGCCGCGCAGGATCAGGGCCAAGGCCGCCACGGCCAGCGTCAGGCCCACGGCCCGCAGCGAGGCTTCGCCACCCCAGCCGTGGCGCAAGACCAGATACACACCCGGCAGCAGCAAACCTGCGTAGACCAGCGACAGCCAGGCGGTACGCACCGACAGCGGAATCTCAAGCATCAGGCCGGTAAACGACACCGCCGCCAGCCAGACCAGCCAGTAAGGGCCCGAGGGCCAGGGCCGCCGCACGAAACGCTGCAGCGCAATCACGTAAAGCAGGATGCCGCCGAAGATGAAGGCATTGCCCAGCAGCACCGACACCCAGGTCGGAATCAGCACCCGCGCACCGAAGAAACCGAAGCCCAGCACGAAACCCCAGCTGCCCCAGGTCCACAGCCCCAGCTCGGGCTGGCGCAAGGCGCCACGACGGGCCACCAGCAGCTGCAGACCCAGCATCAGATAGCCGCTCAGGAGCGCCAGCAACAGGGTCGGGATGTCGATGGTCATTGGTCGCACAGTTTAGGTCCTCGCCCGGGACAACCCGTCTAGGCAAGCGGCAAGGCGACGCTACGCTGGCCGCTCTTTTCAGCTACAGCCTCCCGCGCGCCGTGCAAGCCCCTGCCCTTTGCCTCCTGAACCCCCATGCCGCGGGAGGTCGCTGTGCGGCGCTGGCAGCGCCCTTGCGCGAGGCCCTGGAGCGGGTGCCGCTGTACCTGCCGGACGATGTCAATGCCGCGCGCGAGCGCCTCTTGAGCCTGCCGCCCCGCAGCCGCGTGCTCGTGGCCGGTGGCGATGGCACCGTGCACCAGCTGCTACCCGCCCTGGTCGAGCGCGAACTGGAGCTGGCGCTGCTGCCCGGCGGCACCGGCAACGACCTGGCCCGCGCCCTCGGCCTGCACGGGCTGGACCTGCGCGCTGCGCTGGAGAAGGCCCGCCACGGCCTGGCTGGCGCCATGGACCTCGGTCAGGTGCAGGCCGATGGCCGCAGCCACTTCTTCATGTCCAGCCTGGCACTGGGCTTCGATGCCGCCGTCGGCCGGCGTGCGCTGGCCGCGCCGCGCTGGCTGCGCGGCCAGCCGCGCTATGTCTGGGCCACGCTGGCCGAGATCAGCCGCCTGCGCCGCTATCCCTTGACGCTGCATGCCGAAGGCCAGCTGCTGCACGAAGGCGAGGTGCTGTTCGCCTCCAGCCTCAACACCGAGAGCTATGCCAGCGGCATGCCGGTGGCACCGGGCGCCCGCATCGACGACGGCCGGCTTGAGCTGGTTTGCGTCGGAAGATACGGCCGCCTGGGCGCACTGGCCGCCATGCCCGCCCTGCTGATGGGCCAGCATCTGCGCCTGCCCGGCATCTTCATGCGCAGGATGCAGACGCTGCAAATCGACAGCCCGATCGAGCTGCCGCTGGCGCTCGATGGCGAGCCGATTCCGGCGGCTCGTTCGCTCACGGTGACTGTTCGCCCCTTGGCACTGCGGGTGGTGCGCGGCGGCTGATACGCTTGTCGGCATCTTTGCTCAGGATGCCTGCCATGCGCCGCCCTCTCCTTGCCCTGTCGCTGCTTCTCATGCCCGTGCTGGCCCTTGCCGAAGGCGAGCGCATCGGCGCGGTCGATACCGTCTTCAAACTGATCGGCCCCGATCACAAGATCGTCGTCGAGGCCTATGACGACCCGGCGGTCGACGGCGTGACCTGCTTTGTCTCGCGCGCCAAGACCGGCGGGGTGAAGGGCGCGTTGGGCCTGGCCGAAGACAAGGCCGAGGCCTCCATCGCCTGCCGCCAGGTCGGCCCGATCACGATTGCCAAACCCCTGCCCAAGCAGGCCGAGGTGTTCAACGAGCGCATCTCGCTGGTGTTCAAGAAGCTGCGCATCGTCCGCATGGTCGACAGCAAGCGCAACACGCTGATCTACCTGACCTACTCCGATCGTCTGATCGAAGGCTCGCCGCAGAACAGCGTGACGGCGGTGCCGGTGGACCGGGCCACGCCGATACCTTTGAAGTGATGTCAGCCAAACACCAGGCAAGCGGGTGAAGGTGTAGCGATGTATTGCCCGGTGAAGCGCAGGCTACCGCCTGCCTCACGCTCAAACACGGTGAGCTGTTCGCTGCGCTGATTGCAGACATAGAAGAAGCGGCCGGCCGGGTCGAACGTGGCGCTACGCGGATGGGAGCCGCGCGTCCATTCGTGGCACAGGAGGCTCGGAACGCCGTCGCTGCCCAGGGCAAAGACGGCTATCGAATCGTGCAGCCGGTTCAAGGCATACAGATGAAGGCCGTCGGTGGACAAGCGCAGGTCGGAGGCATAGCTGCGGCCGGCATAAGCCGCGGGCAGGCTGCTGATCTCGCCACGCAGCTGCAGGCTGCCGCTCAAAGGGTCGAAGTCCAGCCAGCTCAGCGTCGAACGCTGCTCGCTCAGCAGAATGATCCGGCACCCCAGCTGGACGAAATGGCGCGGGCCGCTGCCTTTGGGCAATGCCACCGATTGAACGGCACGCCCTTCGATGAGCGGCACGGCCAGCAGCCGGTCCAGGCCCAGGTCGGAGGCCAGCAGCCATTGGCCGTCGGCAGAGAGCTGCAGCATGTGCGGATGCGAAGCGGGCGCCTTGGCAAGACCAGGTAGACCCGCCAACTGGCGCGCCGTGCGGGCCGGCAAGGCGGCATCGAGCTCGCCATCGTCCTGCAAGGGCAAGCAGCCCAGGCTGCCATCGCCGTAGTGCGCCACCCAGAGCCGGCGCCGCATCGCGTCAAGGCACAGATGAACCGGCCCGGCACCACCGCTGGCGACCTGCTGCAGCAGGCGCGGCAGGCCTTGCCCGTCGAGCGCATGCACGCTGATGCTGCCGCGCTGCTGCTCATGAGCCGCGTAGAGCCGGCGCGCGGTCGGGTCGACCAGCAGCCAGCTGGCGTTGCCCGTGCATTCGCTGCTGGCAAGGTGCCGCAGCGAGCCGGTGTCCGGATCCTGCGCCAGGCTCAGAAGCGAATGACCGGCTTCGGCATAGCAACCGAGATAGGCAAGGACAGCGCTTGTGGAACTCGTCATCGGACACGAGTATCGCCGTGCTGACTTATCAGCTGCTGCAACAGGCCTTGCGCCAGCTCGAAATCAAAGCCGCGTATCGCCTCGCCCAGTTGATGGGCTTGCATGCCGAAGATGGCTCGCAACTCGTCAGCCATCTCGCGATGCAATGACAGTGAATCGAAGTCCCCAACGGCCAGCAGTTCCGCCAATTGCTTCAGGCGGCCTGAAGCAGGCAGGCCTGGTCGGCCCCTGGTTGTGGCTGCATGCGGCCCACGCAAGGCCAGCAGCAGCCGTTGAAGACTCTGCCCGACGGCCTGATGCAGCGCGGCCAGGTTCGGCAGGCCCTGGGCAGCGGCACGCTCCAGCTCACCGGCCAGTGCGCACAAGGAAGCCGCACCAATCGCCCCGGCCGAGCCCTTGAGCGTGTGAGCCCAGCGCCGCAAGGCCTCGCGGGCCGGCGCTTCATCCAGCGCAAGCGGTGGGGTCAGGTCTTGATACTCCTGCGAGAAGCGCTGAAGGACCTGCCAGTAGACGCTGCTTCGGCCGCCCACGAAGTGCAGGCCTTGCCCCGAATCAAGCCCCTGCACTTGCGACAGCCAGCTGGGCAGGGCCGGCTGCTCCAAAGCGCCCGGCGCCCGAACCGGCGGCTCCGGCCGTGCGGGGCGCTCAGGCAGCCATCGCAGCAAGGTGGCATAGAGCTGATCGGGGTTCACAGGCTTGCTGACATGGTCGCTCATGCCGGCCGCCAGGCATCGCTTCCGGTCTTCGCCGAAGGCATTAGCCGTCATCGCAATCACCGGCATCAAGGCGCCGCGCTGGCGCAAGAGCCTTGTGGCCTGAAGGCCGTCCATCACAGGCATCTGCATGTCCATCAGCACCAGGTCGAAGGGCGATCGCGCTAGTTGCTCCAGCGCCTCCTGGCCGTTGCCCGCCAGGCTGATCTGCAGGCCCACGCTGCGCAGCAGCTCCTGGGCCACGTCCTGATTGACCGGGTTGTCGTCCACGAGCAGCACGCGCGCGCCCGCATGACGGCCGCGCAGCTCCTGGCGCAAGCGCGTGGGGGCCAGCACTTCCGGTTCGGCCGCATCCAGCGTGAGCGGTTCCTCCACTGCGGGCATGCGCACGGTCAGCCAGAACAGGCTGCCGCGGCCCCGCTCGCTCTGCACACCCACGTCGCCGCCCATCAGCTCGGCCAGGTGGCGGGTGATCGACAGCCCGAGGCCGGTGCCGCCGTAGCGCCGTGTGGTCGAGCTGTCACCCTGTTCGAAGTCACGGAAGAGGCGCGGCAGCAGGTCGGCGGCGATGCCGATGCCGGTGTCGCGCACCTCGAAGCGCAGCAGCGGGCCCTGCCCGCACGATTCAAGCAGGCGAGCGCTCATCTGCACCGAGCCCTGCGCAGTGAACTTGACCGCGTTGGAGAGCAGGTTCAGGAGGGCTTGCGACAAGCGCGTCGGATCACCGCGCACTTGCGCAGGCAGGTCGACAGGATCGACCTGCAAGCTCAATCCCTTCTCGCGCGCCCGCTCGAGCATCAGCGCACAACAGCGAGACATCAGCGCCGCTGGAGAGAAGACCTGCTCATCCAGCACCAGCTTGCCCGACTCGATCTTGGACAGGTCGAGGATGTCGGTGATCACCTGCAGCAGGTGCTGGGCGGCGTCGCTGAGCTTGCCCAGGCGCTCCAGCGCGGTTGGGTCGAGGCTGTCGCGCTTGAGCAGGTGGGCCAGGCCGATGATGGCGTTCATCGGCGTGCGGATCTCATGGCTCATGTTCGCCAGAAAGGCGCTCTTGGCCAGGTTGGCCGCCTTTGCCGCCTCGGTGGCGGCCGCCAGTTCGCGCGTGCGCGCGGCCACCAGCTCCTCCAGATGATCACGATGGCCGTCCAGCTCGCGTCTCTGGCGTTCGAGCTCGGTCACGTCGGCAAAGGAGACGACGATGCTGTCGATGTGTTGGCCGTCGGGCGACATCACGGGTGCCGCATTCACCTTCATCAGGCGCTCGCGCCCGCTGGCATCGCGCGCGCCCATCAGCAGCTCATGCAAGCCGGTACCGGTCGCCTTCACCCGGGCCAAAGGCAGCTCGGCCTCGGGGATCAGATGCCCCTCCACGCTGCGCAAGGCCAGCTCGCGCCAATTCCAGTGGTTGCTGCGCATTTGGGCTTCGCTCCAGCCCAGCAGGCGCTCGCAAGCCGGGTTGCAGGCCAATACGCGGGAGTGTTGGTCGAAGATGATCACGCCTTCGCTGAGCGCGGCCACCATTGAGCGGTAGAGGCGTTCGCGCTCGGCCAGTGCCTCTTCGATCAGCTTGCGCGCGCTGACGTTGGTATGCACCACCACCGCGCCGCCACTGCTGGCGCGCAAGGGCGTGACGCTCATCTCGAACCAGCGCTGCTCCTGGGGCGCATGGCAGCTGTACTCGACCATGTAGCGGTCCAGCTGGCCCGCCAGCACGGCGCGCAAGCCGCGCGCGACTTCCGCCGCCGGTGGCGCATCGGCGCCGACGGCCGCTTCGCAGACCTCCAGGTAGTTGGCTCCTACGCCCAGGCCCAGCCGCTGGCTTGGCGCCGTGTTGTCTTCGGCGAAGCGGCGCCAGGACTCGTTGACGGCGACGATCTCGCCCTGACTGTCGAGCACGGCCATGTGGTCCAGCACCGAGTCTTCAACCGCCTGAACCAGCTCAGCCGACTCCCGCAGCGCCCGCTCGGCGCTGCGCCGCTCGCTGACGTCCGTGATGATGCCGAGCACCGCAGGCCGGCCCTTGTAGATCACGCGGCTGGCGCGCAGCGCCACCCAGATCGGCAACCCACTGCTGTGCAGCCAGCTCAACTCATACTGGCGTTGCGGCTCCGGTCCGCCGCCGATGCGCTGCAGGAAGCGCTCGGTCCAGAGCGCCAGGAACTCGGGAGCGATGACCTTCTCGAAGGCCAATCCGACAAAGTCTGCATGCGCATAGCCCAGCATCGCCGGCAGGGCCGGGTTGGCGAAGACGAAGTGGAGGTCCTGCGCCACGAACACACCATCGGCCAGCGCCTCCAGCAGCACGCGGCTGCGCTCGTCGCTGTCGTCCAGATCTCTGGGCTGGCCGACAGCGACGCGAGGGCTATCCATCGCCTCAGACCGCGCCGATGTCGGTGTCGACGTCCGAGTACCGGGAGGCAATGGCCCGGAACGCCTCGAACTCGGCCAGAAAGGCATCGACCACCTCAGGGTCGAAATGCCGGCCACGCTGCGCCACGATCAGCTCGCACGCCGCTTCGGCGGTCCATGCTGCCTTGTAGACACGCCTGCTGCTGAGCGCATCGAACACATCGGCCAGCGCCATCAGGCGCGCCGCCAGTGGTATTGCCTCACCGGCGAGGCCTTGCGGATAGCCGCTGCCGTCCCACCTCTCGTGGTGACTGCGCGCGATCTGCTTGGCATAGCGCAAATAGGCCAGATCACCGCCGCTGCCGGCATCGCGCTCGGCCTGCTCGATGGCCTCGGCGCCCAACTCGGCATGGGTCTTCATGATGTTCCATTCCTCGGCGTCGAGCTTGCCTGGCTTCAGGAGGATGCGATCCGGGATGCCGACCTTGCCGATGTCGTGCAGCGGCGCCGATCTCGCCATCAGGTCGATGGCTGGGCCATCCAGCTCCTCGGCATAGCGAGGCAATTCGCGCAAGCGCATCGCCAGTGTGCGCACGTATTCGCGGGTGCGCAGCAGGTGGTTGCCGGTTTCGTTGTCCCGCGTCTCGGCCAGCCGCGCCAGCGCCTGGATGCTCACATCACGCAGCCGCTCGTTCTCCTGCAGGCGGCGGACCACCTCGGCTTCGAGATCGCTGTTCTGCTGGCGCAGGACCGCCCGCGCCCTTTGCAACTCCACATGGGCTGCCACCCGGGCCAGCAGCACGCGCGGCCGCAAGGGCTTGGTGATGTAGTCGACCGCACCACGTTCCAGCCCGCGCTCTTCATCTTCGGTTGCGCCCAGTGCGGTGACGAAGATCACCGGCAGTTCGGCGCTGCGCGGCTCCTTGCGAATGATCTCGAGCAGCGCATAGCCATCCAGGCCCGGCATCATCACGTCCAGCAGCGCCAGGTCGGGCAACGGGTCGAGCGCCAGCAATTGCAGCGCACGCTCGCCCGAGTTTGCGGCCCGCACCCGGTAATGCGGCTGAAGAAGGTCGCCAAGCACCTGCAGGTTTTCGGCGTTGTCGTCCACGATCAGGATCAGCGGACGCTGAGTCATTGACATCTTGCACGGCTCCCTGGGCCACCGCCGCGCGACATCGGCGCGGCGTATGACTCAGGGGCGACCATAGATCTTGACGTCGCTCAAGTCCAGCGCAGGTGCGCGTCTTTTGTGCGGCAATCGCGCAACTCAGGTGCCAAGCGGCCGGCGCACCCTTGCCACTCAGCGGCGCTGACGCAGGCGCTGCAGCACCGGCAGCGCGGCGCCGAAATCGAAGGCCCGAATCAGGTCACCCAGCTGATGGGCCGACGGGCCGAAGCTGGCGCGCATGGCGCCGGCCAGCTCGCGGTAAAGCGCCTGCGCGCGGAAATCGCCGGCTGCGAGCAATTGCTCCAGACGGTCGAGCTGGTTGGGGTCCGGCTCGCCAAGCTCATCGAGCCCGCCCGGCCGGGTCTCGTCGCCACCCTGATCGATCGCGGCCAGCCCCTGCAACAGTTCGACCAGGCGGTTCTCGACGCGTGCGCGCAGCGGCATCAGCTGCGGCAGCGGCAGCAAGGCGCCCGATTCGAGACGGGCCGCCTCCTCGCTCAGTTCCTGGGCCCCGATGGCGGCTGCCGCGCCTTTGAGCGAGTGGGCCCAGCGCCGCAGTTCGTCGTGCGACCGGGCGCCCTCGCCGATCTCGGGCAGGGACGCGCGGTCGAAGTGCTGGACGAACTGCCGCAGCACCCGCTGGTAGGTGCCGGCCCGCCCGCCGACGAAGCGCAGGCCCTCGTTCAGATCCAGCCCGGGCACCCGATCCAGGCCCGCCGGCAGCGCTTCGCTCTCAGTTGCGGCAGGTGCCACCGGTTCGACTGCCACTGCCGCACACGGCGCCGGCAGCCAGCGCAGCAAGGTGGCGTAGAGCTGATCCGGATCCACCGGCTTGCCAATGTGGTCATTCATGCCCGCGTCCAGGCAATGCTGGCGATCCTCGCCGAAGGCATTGGCCGTCATGGCCACGACTGGCAGCTTGCACAGGCGCGGCTGCAAGCGCAGCTGGCGCGTCGCCTCCAGGCCATCCATCACCGGCATCTGCATGTCCATCAGCACCAGGTCGAAGTCGTTGCCCGCCAGCAGCTCGAGGGCCTGGCGCCCGTCACCGGCCAGCTCGACCTGCAGGCCGGCCGTGCGCAGCAACTCCATCGCCACGTCCTGGTTGATCGGGTTGTCCTCGACCAGCAGGATGCGCGCACCAGCATGGCGCGCCGCCAGCAGGTCCAGCGGCGTCATGCCTGCGACCGCCTGGGTCCGCGCGCTGGCACCGCCGCCGAGCTGCTCGACCAGCACCTGCGCGAGCCTGGTCAGCATCAAGGGCTTGGCGAGCACGCGCGCGAAGCCGGCCTGCTGGGCCGCCTGGGCGAGGCCCAGCTCGTCGCCCTGGCTCAGCAGCAGCGCAGGTGGGCAGGACGGGCCCAGAACCTGGCGCCAGCTGCCCAGCAGCTGGAGGCCGTCGCTCGCACCCAGGCGCCAGTCGATCAGCAACAGCTCAGGTCGCAAGCCCTGCCGCAAGGCGGCCAGGGCCTCGGCCGGATCGGCGAAGGCATCGACCCGCAAGCCGAGCCGTCGCATCAGTTCGGCCCCGGCTTCTCGTGCCAGCGACAGATCGTCCAGCAGCAGCACCCGACGCCCGGCCAGCTCGACAGGGGCCGACCAGGCCGACTCCACACCCGTGCGCAGGCGGACCTTGATCCAGAACCGGCTCCCCGCGCCGGGCTGGCTGTCCACGCCGACTTCGCCGCCCATCAGCGTGGCCAAGTGGCGAGTGATGGCCAGGCCGAGGCCGGTGCCGCCATAGCGGCGCGTGGTCGAGTTGTCGCCCTGCTCGAAGTCGCGGAACAGCCGCGGCAGCAGGTCCGGCTCGATGCCGATGCCGGTATCCAGCACTTCGAACAGCAATGTCGCCTCGTCGCCCTCGCGCCCGACCTGGGAGGCTCGCAAGCAGACATGGCCGGTCTCGGTGAACTTGACCGCGTTGCTGAGCAGATTGAGTAGCGCCTGCGACAGGCGCGTGGGGTCGCCGCGCCATTGGCAGGGCAGCGCCGGATCGATGACGATCACCAACTCCAGCCCCTTCTCGGCGGCACGCTGGGCTACCAGCTCGCAGCTGCGGTCCAGCAGCTCGGCGAGGCCGAAGGAATGGTCCTCCAGCACCAGCTTGCCCGATTCGATCTTGGACAGATCCAGGATGTCGTTGATCACCTGCAGCAGGTGTTGGGCCGCGCCGCTGAGCTTGGTCAGCCGCTCCTGCGCCACCGGGTCGGCGCTGTCGCGGCGCAGCAGGTGGCTCAGGCCGATGATGGCATTCATCGGCGTGCGGATCTCGTGGCTCATATTGGCCAGGAAAGCGCTCTTGGCGAGGTTGGCCGCGTCGGCACGGTCGCGCGCCTGGACCAGCTCGAGATTGAGGCGTTGCAGCTGTTCCTCGGCCTGCTTGAGTTCGCTGACGTCGTTCACCAGCACGAAAAAGCCCTGCACCGTGCCGTCGCGCAGGTCGGGCGAGTAATGCCCCCAGAGCGAATGCCGAACGCCGGCACCGTCGCTCGCCTGGATCTCGAAATGCTGGACCTCGCCGCGCAAGGCCGCCTGCACATGCGGCTCGATCTGAATGGCCAGATCCTCCGGCAGCACCTCAGCCATGCGCTGATCCAGCATGCCTGCAGGCTCACGATTGAACCAGCGCGCGTAGGCATGGTTGGCGAAGCGGCAGCACCTGTCCTTGTCCCAATAGCCCACCATGCCGGGAATGCTCTCTGCCACCAGGCGGGTGAACGCCTCGGCCTGGGCCAAAGCCAGCGTGCGCAGGCCCACCAGTTCCTCGAGATGGTGACGGTGCCGGTCCAGTTCGCGGCCCTGCCGTTTGTGCTCGGTGATGTCTTCGCCGATCAGGAGCAGATGGCTGATCTGACCGTTGTCCTGGCGGATCGGCGCGGCGCGCACGAATTCCTCGTAGATCTGACCGTTCCGGCGCAGGCGGCTGAACTCACCCGTCCAGGCCTGCCCCTCGAGCAGACAGGTGCGCATCGCCTCGAACTGACCGCTGGCGCCCTGGTCTGGCTGCAACTCGGTCAGCGTGCGGCCCAGTGCGGTGGCTGCCGCCATGCCGCTGATGCGCTCGAAGGCCTCATTGACGTACTCCACGCGTCCCGTCGTGTCTGCGATCAGGATGCTGGCCGGGCTCTGCGCCACCGCCATCGACAGCTTGCGCAGCTGCTCCTCGGAGCGATGCCGGTCGGTGATGTCGGCGACCACAACCAGCACGGCATTGCGGCCCTGGTAGCGGATGCGGCTCGCCTTGAGCTCGATGTCGATGCGACGGCCATCGCGGGCCAGCCAGGTGATCTCGTAATTGGGCGGCGGCTCCGGCCCGTCGCCGACGCGCTGCTCGTAGTTTTCGTTGACCTGCTTCAGGTGTTCCGGGGCGACGAAGGCGTCGAAGGGCAGAGTCCGCAGCGTCGCCATGTCGTAGCCAAGCAGACTGAGCAGTGCCGGATTGGCATAGGCAATGCGTCGGTCCTGGGCCACAAACACGCCCTCGGACAAAGCCTCGAGCAGCATGCGGTAGCGCAGTTCGCTGTCGCTCAGTGCCTCGCGCGCCGCCCGCTCGGCCGTCACATCGCGCGACACGCCGAACAGGCCCAACAACTGTCCTTCGGCGTCGTACAGCGGGCCCTTGGTCGCCTGGAATACGCGCCGACTGCCGTCGGCCGTGTCCACGAGCTCATCGCCCGTGTCGACGCGTCCGGCGGCCAGCACGGCGGCATCGCGCTGCATCACGCGCTCGGCCAGCTCGGGGCTGAACAGCGTCCTGTCGTCCTTTCCGAGCGTGTCCTCGGCCAGCGCCCCGGTGATGCGCTCAGCTGCGCGATTGAAGAGCAGATAGCGCCCTTGCAGGTCCTTGGCGAAGATCGCGTCGGTTGAGGCATCGGCCACCGCCTTGAACAGTTGCAAGGCATCGATCTGGTGGCGCTGCTCGAGCCGCTCGGCCTCCAATGAACGAAGCGCCTCTTTGGAGCGGCGCTGGCGGAACAGCACTGTCAGCACAGCCGCCACCGCGACCATGCTGGCGGCAATCGCAATCAGCAGGGGCTGGGCATGGGACTGCAACTCGCTGGCATCGACCTTGGCGACCAGGACCCAGTCGCTGCCCTCGATGCGGCGCGCATAGCCGAACACCGGCGCGTCGCGGTAGTCACGCCCGGCGATCAATTGGCCGACCTGGCCTTCGCCGCGCAGCAGGCGCGCCGCCACCGTCTGGCTTGGCACAAAGGGCTGGCGCAAGCGCCCCGCCGAACCGCCGTGCAGACGGAAATCGTTCTGCGCCACCAGATCGGCGCCGTCCACGCGCCACACCGCCGTCTCGCCGGTCGCGCTGGACAGTGGCCATGCCTGCAGCAAGGCGAACAGCTCGCGCCGCGGGTCAATCCGCAGCAGCAACACCCAGCCGGTCGCCGGTTCGGTCAAGGGCACCGCGACGTCCAGTGACACGCGCTCGCCCTCGATGGGCAGCACGTCCGTGCGCGCCCAGCGACGGCTGGACCGCGCGTGTGCAACAAGCTGCCCGACCGCGGGCGACAGCTCGGCCTCGCGGCCTGAAGGCCCGCGGTAGAGCGACAGGCGCTGCCCGCCGGCCCCCAGCAGCACCACGTCCTGCAAGTCCAGGACCGAATCCAGGCGCCGCAGTTCGGCCCCCAGCAGCTCGGTCGCGGCCGCGTCTTGACGCGCAGCCCGCACCGCCTGCTGCGCAAGACTGGCGTCCTGCTGCAGTTGCTCGGCCAACGTCCGCAAGCGGGTCAGCCAGAGCTCGGTCTGGTCCCCATGCAGATCGGCAACGGCCTGCATGCGCGCACTCTCGGTATCGCGCATGCTGCGCTGGGCCAGCGTCATGGCCAGCACACCCACCGCCAGCACGGCCAACAGGCTCAGCAGCAAACCCAGCGGCCGCTGGGCCGTCACCCGGCTTTGCGTGCCAGGGCCCGCCGGCCGGCTTTGCATCCCCCGCACACCGCCATAGATCAGGGCCCCGCTGATGGCCACATAGAACCAGCCCTTGAGCAAGGCCATCTGCGCCAACCAACCCGGGTCACTGACAAGGCGGAACAGCAGCCAGTCCGACCCCAGAATCCACACCGCCGACCAGACGGCATAGACCAGCACCAGCCGCATGGCGGCCCGGCGCTGCCCGGCGGCCGGCGGCTCAGACGCTGGCAGCAGCATGGACATCGTCCTCGCTGAAGCGTCGCGCCACCTCGCAGAACTCCGCGAAGCGGGCCAGGAAGGCATCGGCAATGACCGGATCGAAATGCCCGCCGCGTTGTTCGATCACCAGGGAGCGGGCCGCCTCGTGGGTCCAGGCTTCCTTGTAGACCCGCTTGCAGGTCAGCGCATCAAAGACATCGGCGAGCGCCATCAGACGCGCCGCCAGCGGAATGTCCAGGCCTGCCAAGCCTTGCGGATAGCCGCCGCCGTCCCAGCGCTCATGGTGGCTGAGCGCGATCTGCTTGGCATAGCGCAGGTGGTCCAGTCCCGCGCCTGCGCCGGTGTCGCGCTCGGCCTGGCTTATCGCTTCGGCACCCAGCCAGGCATGGGTCTTCATGATCTCCCACTCCTGGGCATCGAGCTTGCCCTCCTTGTGCAGGATGCGGTCAGGGATGCCGACCTTGCCGATGTCATGCAGCGACGCCGAGCGAACCATCAGGTCGGCCGAGGCGGCATCGAGTTCGCCGGCAAAGGCCCCGCGCGCCAGCAGCTCCTCGGCCAGCAGCCGCACGTACTCGCGCGTGCGCAACAGGTGGTAGCCGGTTTCGTTGTCGCGGGTCTCGGCCAGGCGGGCCAGCGCATGCATGCTGACGTCGCGCAGGCGCTCGTTCTCCTGCATGCGGCGCGCCACCTCTGCCTCGAGATAGCGGTTCTGGTCTTCCAGGCGGGCCCGGGCCCGGTGCAGCTCGATGTGGGCCGCGACCCGCGCCAGCAGGATGGGCGGCCGCACCGGCTTGGAGATGTAGTCGACGGCGCCATGCGCGAGGCCGCGCTCCTCGTCGGCGGTCGCGCCCAGGGCGGTCACGAAAATCACCGGCACCTTGGCCGTGCTGGCGTCGCTGCGCCAGCGCTCCAGCACCGCGTAGCCGTCCAGCCCCGGCATCATCACGTCGAGCAGGACCAGGTCCGGCTGCGGCGCCAGCGCCATCAGCTGCAGCGCCCGCTCGCCGCCATTGGCTGCGCGCACCTGGTAGAGCGGCTGCAGCAACTCGCCGAGCACCGTCAGGTTCTCCGCGTTGTCGTCGACGATCAGCACCGTGGGGCGCTGTGAAACCGGCATCTTGCCCCCCTTGCCGGCCTTCAGCGTGAGGACCGGTAGCGGGATCAGAACATGCCTATCCCGGATCGCCGTTGACTTCGCTCAATTTTGCGTCCTAGTTGAGCACCCAAACCAGGGCCGAGCGTGCTGGCACCACGAAGCGGCCGCTGCCCGCATCGAAGCTGGCCTCGGCCGCCACGCGCCGGTCGGCGGCGCCCGGCGCCAGGTGCACCGGGTGCAGCTGATAGGCACGGCCTTTCAGGGCATCCACCGTCAATGTCTGCGCCTGCTTGTCGGCATTGACCAGGTAGATGATTTCCTTGAAGCCGGCGCCGGCATAGCCCGTCCCGTCGACGCGCGCCGCCAGCACGGTGGGCAGCTGTGCAGCGCCGGTATTGAGGAAGGACAGCCGCGCCTTGATGTCGTCGGCCGTGCGCAGTCGCAAGAGCGTGGAGCTGGCGCGCAGCTTCAGCAGGTCGCGGAAGGCGTCGCGGGTCCAGGCGATCTCGCTGGCCGTGGGCTTGATTGCCGCATTGGCCAGCAAGGGCTTCATCACGGTCCAGCTGTCCTGGTTCTCCGTCTTCATCGGCAGGCCGGTACCGAAGAAGTTGTCGGCATGGCTCCAGTCCAGCCGATTGAACCAGTCGCCAGCGTCGTAGCTGTTGCGGTCCAGCGACTTGCTGCGCAGCGTGTCGACACCCGCGTGAAAGTACGGGATGCCCTGGCTGAACATGGTCAGCGCCGCGCCCAGCATCTGCACGCGTGCCCGGTCCTCGCGCGAAGTGGTGATCGGCAGCTTGTAGGCGTTGGTGTCGAACAAGGTCTGGTTGTCGTGGTTCTCCACGTAGTTGACGACCTCGGACGGATCGGTCACGAAGCCCGCGCCATTGAGCTGGTCCAGCGTCACTTGAGCATCCCAATGTGTCTTCATCGAGAAGCTGCGGATCGAGCCGGCCAGGCCGGCCTTGATCAGGTCGCCCTGCCACATCAGGTCGGCCTTGCTCTTGCCGCCACCCTGCGCGTTCGGGTCGAACCAGAGGCCATTGATCCAGCCCTGGTTGGCGATCAGTGCATTGCCCGAGTCAAACGGGCTGCCGCCACGCACCGCGTCGCGGATGAAAGGATTGAAGCTGCCGATGCCCGAGCCATTGAGGCTCCACATCGAGGCCTGTACGAAACGCGCGCCGTTCTCCACTTCGCCGAAGTTCCAGCCTTCACCCAGCAACTGCACCGGGCGGCCGGCGGCCGCAGCCACCTTGCTCTTCAGCTGCTCCATCACGCTGCGCGGCTGGTGGCCCATCACGTCGAAGCGGAAGGAGCTGATGTGATAGTCGCGGGCCCAGACGATGGTCGAGTCGACCATCAGCTTGCCCATCATCAGGTTCTCGGTCGCCGTGTTGTCGCAGCAGGTCGAGGTCTCGATCGCGCCGGCCGCGTTGTAGCGGTGGTAGTAGCCGGGCACGATGCGGTCCAACACCGATTTCGCGTTCTGGCCGGAGGCGGTGGTGTGGTTGTAGACCACGTCCATGCCCACGCGCAGGCCGGCGGCGTTGAGCGCCATCACCATCTGGCGGAACTCGAGCACGCGCTTGGCGCCGTCACTCGCATCGCTGGCATAGCTGCCTTCAGGCGCGGTGTAGTGGTACGGGTCGTAGCCCCAGTTGAAGCAGTCGTTGCCGGCGCTGGCGGCCACGGCGGCTTGCTGTGTCTCTGCATCGGCTGCGCCCGTGGGAACCGGCGTGGAACAGCCGGTTTCCGGCACGCTGGCCAGGTCAAAGACGGGCAGCAGGTGCACGTCCGTCAGGCCGGCATCCGCCAGCGCCTTCAGGTGCTTCATGCCGTTACCGCCGGACTCGGTGAAGGCGAGGTACTTGCCGCGGTTGGCTGCGCTGACGGTCGGGTCATTGGCCGAGAAATCGCGCAGGTGCAGCTCGTAGATGCTCATGTCCGGCGCGGCCGCGACCTTGGCCGGCGGCGTGCTCTGGTCCCAGCCCGCGGGCTTCAGCGCGGCGGCATCGAGGTTGGCGATATAGCTGCGGCGCGAGTTGTCGGTAAGGCTCAGGGAGTACGGGTCGGTGACCAGATTGCGCACCAGGCCCGTGCCGCGCGCGAAGACTTCGACGGCGAACTTGTAGTACTTGCCCGAGAGGTCGCCGCTCTTGGTGATGCTCCAGATGCCGGTGGCCGGGTCGAAGGCGAGCTTGTCGGCTGTGCTCGCGTCGGCCGTGCCGTTCGCATAGGTGAACACGGTCACCGACTGCGCCGTCGGCGCCCAGACTTTGAATGTGGTGCTGC
The DNA here is from genome assembly GCF_036880965.1 of Roseateles microcysteis. NCBI lineage: Bacteria > Pseudomonadati > Pseudomonadota > Betaproteobacteria > Burkholderiales > Sphaerotilaceae > Roseateles > Roseateles microcysteis. Next base: position 446,724 of record NZ_JBAJMV010000006.1, read on the forward strand.
CGTTGGCAATGCGCGCGCCCAGGTCAGTCACATTGGCTGCGGCCGCATAGAGATCGTCCAGTGCGCCGGCCACTTGCGCCGTGGTCGCGTTCTGCACATTGCCGCTGGCGTCTTCCTGCACCAGCAGCACCTGCTTCTTCAGGAGATCGGGCAGCTGGGCCAGGTCAGCAGTCTTCACGCTCATCACCGCGCCGGGCGCGACGAACTTGAATCGCTCGGCCAATGCCGCAGGCACGGCGCCACTGAAACGCTCCAGGGTCAGCGAGCCCTCGGCGCCGGCCACCTTGCCGTCCTTGGGCGCGACCGCCTGTCCGGTGGAAGAGTAGTAGAGCTTCACGGTGCCGCTGCCGTCGACTCTCGGCCACTGGATCAACTGCCTGTTGAGCCAGAAGGCCCGCGCATCGGTGGTGGAAGCGGAGCGGGTGTCAGGCGCCGCCAGGTAGACGGTCGCGTCCTGCTGCACCAGCCAGACTTCAGCCATCTGGTTCTTGACGACGAGGCCTCCGAAGTCGATGCGGATGTTGTCGCTGCGGCCGTCCTTGTCGTTCTCGTTGGGTGCCTGGCCGTGGATGATGAATTCGAGCGACTTGCGGCTGGCGTCAGCCTTCGGATTGAGCACAGGAATGTCGAACACCACCTCGCCCGCAGCCGCCGCGTAGGCAGGCATCTTGCTGAAGGCGGCCGCGGCATTCCACTGCTCGATGGCCACGCCGGGCAGCCTGGATGAATCCAGGCCGCTGCCATTCCACAGATGCAGGCCCCAGGCAGCGTAGTTGGCATCGAAGCGCTTGTAGTGCACGCGAATCGTCGTCAGATCCGGTGCTGCCGCGCCGAGCGGATTGGCCGTGTAGCTGGCGCCATCGCCCTGGATGCGCCAGATCTCGTTCTTGCCGGCTTTCAGCACGTACTTCTGGTCAGTGCCGCCATGGTCCTTGTCGTCGCCCTTGTGGAACAGGTATCCGACCTCGCCACTGCTCGCAGCCAGCGGCACCTCGAACACCACGCCGAAACTGTCCGTGCCAGTCGCGTTGTTGCCCACGCCCCAGCCAGGGTCCTTGGCCGCGCCCCAGCTGTGGAGCTGCCATCCGCTGTAGTCGGCGGCCGTGCGGCGGTAGTGAACGGTCAGCGTTGTCGGAGTTTCGCTGGTGCCTCCGCCACTCCCCGCTGGATTGACCGCCTGCGCCTGCAATAGCGTCTGGAAGCCATCGCCATTGCCCAGGGCCAGCAGCGGGTCCACCGGAGCCGGCGGGGTTGGCGTCACCGGCGTGCTGCCGCCACTGCCGGACGAACCGCCACCTCCGCCGCCACAGGCGACCAGGCAGGCCGTGGTCGCAACGAGCAGGGCGGCGCGCCGGGCGCACGAGGCCCAATGGCGCAGGCGGGAGGCGGCTGCAAGCATGATGGATGTCTCCGTCAGAGGTCTTTTGGTCTGGGCCCGGATCGTAGTGAAGTAAAACTACATTCAAAAGATCGTGTTTACCCCTTGAATTTCATGAAACTCATTCGTAACAAGCGCACTTAAGTACCAAAACTACAGCCAAAAGCAGCGCCACAATCATTGCCATGAGCCCTGCCGCCCCCTTTTTTGCGCCTCAATCCTTCACCGACGCCACGGCCGCTCTGGCCCAGGTCCAGCAGATCTACGAGACGGGTGTCCAGCATCTGCGCCAGGCGCTGCGCACTTTTGTGCAGGGGCAGGATCCCGGCCCGGTCCGGGCTTGCTATCCGTTCGTACGGCTGAGAGCGGGCAGCGTGCGCCGCGTCGATTCGCGGCTGGCCTGGGGTTTCGTGGCGGGGCCGGGCGTCTTCGAAACCACGCTGACCGAGCCGCGCCTGTTCGGCAACTACCTGCGCGAACAGTTCGAGCTGCTGTTGGGCAACCATGATTCGCCGCTGGAAGTGGGCAGCAGCCACGAGCCGATACCGCTGCATTTCGCGCTCGGCGAAGAGGCGCATATCGAGGGCGAGCTCTCCGTCGAGCAGCGTGCCCGGCTGCGCGAGATCTTCGACCTGCCCGACCTGGCTGCCATGGACGACAGCATCGCCAACGGCACGCTTGAAGCGGCGGCTGGCGCCGCCCAGCCGCTGGCACTCTTCACCGCGCCGCGCATCGACTATTCGCTACAGCGCCTGCGCCATTACAGCGGCACTTCGCCGGCACATTTCCAGAACTTCGTGCTGTTCACCAACTACCAGTTCTACATCGACGAGTTCGTGCGCATGGCCCGCCAGCTGATGGCCTCGGCCCCCGACCCGGCAAGACCCGACCCACTGGACGACTGCATCGCCTTCGTGGAGCCCGGCAACGTGATCACCCGCCGCGTCGGCCTGGCGGCCGAGCCCGCCGATTCGCTGGGCGTGCCACCACCGCGCCTGCCGCAGATGCCGGCCTTTCACCTGCTGCGGCGCGACAGCAGCGGCATCACCATGGTCAATATCGGCGTCGGCCCGGCCAACGCCAAGACCATGAGCGACCACATCGCCGTCTTGCGGCCCCATGCCTGGCTGATGCTGGGCCACTGCGCGGGGCTGCGCAACAGCCAGCAGTTGGGCGACTACGTGCTGGCCCATGCCTATGTGCGCGAAGACCACGTGCTGGACGAGGACCTGCCGCTGTGGGTGCCCATCCCGCCGCTGGCCGAAGTTCAGGTCGCACTGGAAACCGCGGTGGCCGAGGTCACGCAGCTGCAGGGCTTCGAGCTCAAGCGCGTGATGCGCACCGGCACTGTCGCCTCCACCGACAACCGCAACTGGGAGCTTTCGCCCAACAACGCGCAAGGCGGGCCCGAGCGCCGCTTTAGCCAGAGCCGCGCGATTGCGCTGGACATGGAAAGCGCCACCATCGCCGCCAACGGCTTCCGCTTCCGCGTGCCCTACGGAACCCTGTTGTGCGTCTCCGACAAGCCTCTGCACGGCGAGATCAAGCTGCCCGGCATGGCCAATCACTTCTACCGCGAGCGTGTCGACCAGCATCTGCGCATCGGGCTGCGCACCGTGGAGCTCTTGCGTGCCGCTTCCCTGAGCCGGCTGCACAGCCGCAAGCTGCGCAGTTTTGCCGAGGTGGCTTTTCAGTGAAAAGCGCCATAGGCGGCGCGCCCGATTGCCACCACAATCGCCGCACCCCAGCCGCCGACAACGCCCCTCATGCAACTCGACGTCAACACCCTCTTCAGCCTGCTGCTGATCCAGGCCCTGATGCTGGCCATCATGCTGCCGGCGCTGATGGGCTGGCGAGCGGTGAGCATGGCGGCTCGGTTCGTGCAGGCCGCGGCGGTGCTGCAATCGCTGGGCTGGGCCGGCATCGTGCTGGCCGGGCAATGGCCGGGGCGCTGGGTCTATGCCGCTGCGCTGCTGTTCCTGAGCGCCGGCTTCAGTGCGCTGTGGTGGGCGCTGCAGGCCTGGGTCGGGCAAAGGCCGGGCCGCTGGCTGATGCAAGGTCTGCCGATGGCGCTGCCCTTGCTCTACATCGCCGGCTATGACTACCCGGCCTTGCGCACGCTGTGGGCCAACGGCGTGCTGGCCGTGCAGCTCGGCCTGATCTGTCTCGCGCTGGCCTGGCCGGCCAAGAACCTCGAACGCTCCAGCCGCCGCTGGCGCGTGCTGCTCCTGCTGGCCCTGCTGGCTGTGGCGGCACTCACAGCCTGGCGCGCCATCCTGGGCTTGCAATCCGGCGACCCGGCGATGGAACTGCACAGCAGCCATCCACTCAACATCACCGCAGCGGTCTTGAGCCACATTGCGCTGCTGGCCTGCGCAATGTCGGTCCTGGTGGCCTGGCGCGCGGAGACCGAAACAGCGCTCAAGCGCCTGGCGCAGACCGATGCGCAAACCGGCCTGTGCAACCGCCGCGCCTTCAGCGCCCGGTCGGTCGACATGATCTCGATGGCCCGCCGCCACAATGAACCGCTGGCGGTGATGAAGCTGGACCTGGACAACTTCAAGGCGATCAACATCCAGCATGGCGAAGCGGCTGGCGACCAGGCCATCGCCTTGTTCGGCAGTTGCCTGCAGGAGCAGATGCGCCTGGGCGATCTGGCAGCGCGCGTCGGTGGCCAGGAGTTCGCTGTCGTGATGGCGCGCTGCGAAGCGCAGGGTCCGCAGGCGCTCGACCTGCGCATGCGCGCGGCCCTGGCCGAGCGCGCGCCCAAGGAGCTTGGCTTTGCAATCTCGTTCAGCGCCGGCTGGGCCAAGCTGCGCCCTGGCGACCGCAGCATCGAGGACCTGATGCCGCGTGCGGTGGCCGCCCTTTATGCCGCCAAGGAAGCGGGCAAGGGTCAGTTGATGGCTGAGCCAGGCATCGAAGAGTAGCTGCAGCCATCGATAGCTGCAAAAGCTGGCATGGGGTTTGCACGGGGGTTCTCATCGAACCGAGGGAGTCCCGATGCTGCATTTCGCCAGCCCCCAACAAACTGCCGTTTCACCGGAGTCGCGCCGCACTCTCCAGCCGACCCAGATCCTGAAATTGACCGGGTCTGACAGCCATTGGCTGCCGGCCCTGGCCGAGCTGCTGGTGGACAACGTCCATCAAGGCGCCTGCCTGGGCTTTCTGGCGCCACTCTCGCGCTTTGCCGCCCTTGACTACTGGCACCAGGTGCTGGCGCGCCTGGGCCCCCATCAACAGCTCTGGATCGCCTGCGAGGGCGAACGGCTGCAAGGCAGCGTGCAGCTCTCGCTGTGCCCGCGCGCCAATGCGCACCACCGCGGCGAAGTCCAGCAATTGATGGTGCACAGCCGCGCCCGCGGCATGGGCTGGGCCGGGCGGCTGATGGCCCGCGTCGAATGCGCCGCGCTGGCCCAGGGCCGCACGCTTCTGGTGCTGGATGCACCGGCGGGCACCCAGGCTGAAGCCGTCTACCTGCACCTGGGCTGGCAACGCGCCGGCGAAATCCCTGGCCACAGCGCCTGCGCCGATGGCGAGCTGCTGGCCGCCGCCCTCTACTTCAAGCGACTGCAGCATCCGAATTGAATCCCGCCGAACTGATACCCACGATGGAAGACCTGAACCCTGACGAGCCCCAGTTGCTGAGCATCGCCAGCGGCAAGATCGCTCGCAGCTGGCTGGCGCGCCTGAACGCCCTGCTGGTGGACGCTGTAGACCAAGGCGCCTCGATCGGCTTTCTGGCGCCGCTGAGCCCGCATGAGGCGAACGACTACTGGGAAGACGTGATTGCCCGCCTGGGCCACGAGCAGCGCCTGGTGCTGCTGATTGCTGGCCAGCGCCTGCTGGGTTCGGTGCAATTGAGCCTGTGCAGCCGCGCCAATGGCCGCCACCGGGCCGAGGTGCAGAAGCTCTTCGTGCACAGCAGCGCGCGCGGCCACGGCCATGGCCGGCGTCTGATGCGCGCGGTGGAAGCTGAAGCCCGCGCCGCCGGGCGGAGCTTGCTGGTGCTGGACACCGAAGCCGGCTCGCTGGCTGAAACCGTCTACCGGCGCCTGGGCTGGAGCCATGCCGGAGAGATTCCGGCCTTTGCCGCAAGTCCGGATGGCGAGCTGCGCACGACTGCGCTCTACTTCAAGCTCTTGAAGCTTGGAGCAGCCAGTGAGCAGCAGCCCTCCCGACGGCACATGGCATAGCCACGAAGTAGCGAACCAGGTCGATGAGCTGAGCGACTACCCGCTCTTCGACACCGACCTGGCCTTGCAGGAAGGCCTTGCGCGCAACAGCGCCCGCTGGGCCGCGCCGCAAATGCAAAGCTATGGCGAGCAACTGGGCCGTGCCGAGACCTATGCGCTGGCCGAGGTCGCCAACCGCCACACGCCCGAACTGCGCACTTTCGATGCCCGCGGCCGCCGCATAGACAAGGTCGACTTCCACCCCGCCTGGGATCAACTGCTGGCGATGTACCGCAGCCAGGGTCTGGTCTCGATGAGTTTTGAAATCTCGCAGCGCGCGGGCCGCTGGAGCGCGTTTGCCGCCGGCTGCTATATGCATGGCCAGGTCGAGGCCGGCACGCTGTGCCCGGCCACCATGACGCAGGCCGCCATTCCCGTGCTGGCGCGCGACCCGCAACTCGCCGCGCTCCTGCCGCAGCTGCGCTCGACCATGCACGACCCGCGCGACCTGCCGATGGCGCAGAAGAACTCGCTGTGGATAGGCATGGGCATGACCGAGAAGCAAGGCGGCTCGGACGTGCGCGCCAACACGACGTGCGCCACGCTTGTTGGCGGGCGTGAGTACCGCCTGCGCGGTCACAAATGGTTCTTCTCGGTGCCGATGAGCGATGCGCATCTCGTGACAGCGCAGACAGAAGCCGGCACCAGCTGCTTCTTCGTGCCGCGCTGGCGGCCCGATGGCACCAAGAATGCGGTGCAGATCCAGCGCCTGAAAGAGAAGATCGGCAACCGCAGCAACAGCAGCAGCGAGGTCGAGTTCCTCGATGCCTACGGCCTGCTGCTGGGCGAAGAGGGTCGCGGCATTCCGACCATCATCGAGATGGCCGGCTACACGCGGCTGAACTGCGTGATAGGCAGCGCGGCGATCATGCGCCAGGCGCTGGTCCAGGCCCTGCACTACACGCGCCGCCGCCAAGCCTTCGGCCGGGCGCTGGCCGATCAGCCCCTGATGCAAGCGGTGCTGGCCGACATGGCGCTGGAAAGCGAAGCCGCGGCCGTGCTGATGCTGCGCCTGGCGCAAGGTTTCGAGAACGGCGAGCGCGGCTGGCAGCGCATCCTCACGCCGGCAGCCAAGTTCTGGGTCTGCAAGCGAGCGGTGGAGCTGTCGGGCGAAGCCATCGAGGTCTTCGGCGGCAATGGCTATGTCGACAACGGCGTGATGGCGCGTCTGTATCGCGAGGCGCCGGTCAATTCGATCTGGGAAGGCTCGGGCAGTGTGATGTGCCTCGATGTCTTGCGTGCTTTTGCGCGCGAGCCCGAGGCATTGCTGGCCCTGCTGGACGATTGGCGCAGCGACGCGGAGCCGACGCTGCGCGCCGAAGCGGACTCGCTCCAGACCCTGCTATCGGGCGATCCCGGCGCCCTGGAAGCGCAAGCCCGTTTGCTCTGCCAACGGCTGGTGCTGCTGGCGCAGGCCGTGCTGCTGCGGCGGCATTCACCTGCATTCCTGGCAGATGCCTTCATTGCCAGCCGCCTCGGCACGCAAGCCGGGCGCGTCTATGGCGCGCTGCCAACGGGCGGCCTTGATGTCGCCGCCATCCTGCGCCGCGCGCTGCACGCGTCCTGAGCTGCAATACGCTAGGGCAGCACCTGCTTCACCGACTGCAGGTACTGGTCGAAGCTCTGCAAGTCGTTGTGGCTCGCGCCTCGGATCAGGGTCAATTGCCCTTGCGGCGCCAGCATCTGCAGCTGCTCGCTGTGCGTGGCTGGTATCAGTTCATCGCGCTCGCCATGCAAGAGCAGCAGCGGGCCCTGCCAATGCCGGAGCGAGGCTGCGGTGTCGAGCGGATAGCGCAACAGCCAGGTCGGCAGCAGCGGAAAGTGCTGGCGCATCAGGTCGACCATGCGCAGATAGGGCGAGATCAGCACCAATTGATCGGGCTTGACCTGCACCGACAGTTCGGCGGCCAGTGCCGTGCCCAGCGAGCGCCCCACGATCACGCGCCGCTTGCCCTCGTAGCGTGGCGTTATCGCGTCCCAGGCGGCCCGCACATCGGCGCGCAACTGCGCCTCGCTGTCGATCTTGCCCGAGCTCTTGCCGTAACCGCGGTAGTCCAGCATGAAAAGGTCGTAGCCGGCGCGACGATAGAAGTCGGCAGTGACGAACCAGCTCTGCAGATTGCCGGCATTGCCGTGCAGATAGAAGACCAGGCCCTTAGGCGTGTCCTGGCGAAGATGCAGGGCTGACAGCTTGGCGCCGCCGGCCACCGGGATCTGCACTTCCTGCACATCGGCGCCGAAGTCGAAGCGATGCTCGGCCGCCAAGGGCACGGGATAGAACAACATGCGCTCCTGGCGCAACCAGACCCACAAGAGCGCAGCCGCCAGCAAAAGGGTCATGCCGAAGCCCATGCGCAGCATCCAGGCCGTCATCGATGGATCCTCAGCAACTTTCCACTGTCGGTCAGCAGGAGGATGGCACCGTCCGGGGCCTGCCTCACGTCACGGAAGCGCTCACCCAGGTCCGCATGCATGGCGGTGCGCGAGGCCACGGTGTTGCCACTCAACTGCAGACGCCACAAGGTCGTGCCTGCCAGCGAGCCGGAGAAGAGCTGGCCCTGCCATTCCGGGAACATCGCGCCGGAATAGAAGGTCAGGCCGGCTGGGGCCACGGACGTGGGCACCCAGTAGGTCAGCGGTTCCACATAGCCCGGCGCATGCACGCCGCCGCCGATGCGGCAGGCGTCACCCACCGGATCCCCGTAGTTGCAGCCATAGCTCTTGATCGGCCAGCCGTAATTGGCACCAGCGCGCGCGATGTTGATTTCATCGCCACCCTGCGGCCCGTGCTCGCTGACCCACAGCTCGCCGGTCGTCGGATGCAAGGCCGCACCTTGCGGATTGCGGTGGCCCAGGCTCCAGAGGCCGGCGCGGGCACCGACGCCGAAGGCCGGGTTGTCGCCGGGCATGCTGCCGTCGCGGTTGATGCGCACCACCTTGCCCAAGGTCTGTGCCAGGTCTTGCGCGGGGCTGCCCAGTTGGCGTTCGCCCAGGGTCACGAACAGCGTCTTGTCACGTGCGAAAACGAGTCGTGATCCGAAGTGGCCGCTGCCCGTGACCTTGGGCGCCTGGCGGAAGATCACCGCCACTTCGGTCAAGGCATTGCCGGTGAGCTTGCCCCGCGCCACCGAAGTACCGGCCTTGCCTGCCTCGGCGCCAGCGCCCGGCTCGGAGAAGCTGAAGTAGACCCAGGGCGCGGAGGCGAAATCGGGATCGATGGCCACGTCGAGCAGGCCGCCCTGACCGGCTGAAGCCACAGCGGGCACGCCGGTGATCGTCGTCGCCGCGCCTTGACCGCTGGCGGCGAGGCGCACGAGGCTGCCACCCTTCTGCGTCACCAGCATCTGGCCGTCGGGCAGAAAGGCGAGGCCCCATGGGCTTTGCAGGTCGCTGCGCAGCGTCGTGAGTTGTGGCGCCGTGGGGTTGGGTGTGGGAGTCGGCGTCGGGGTAGGAGCCGGCCCGGCCGTAGCCCCGCCGCCACCGCCGCAGCCAGCGATCAGCCACAGGAGGGCTACCAGCAAAGTCCAGGCAGATTGGCGAGCTTGTTTCATGTCGATCGAGCTTCAGGCCCCATGGAGCGGTGAGCCAGTCTAGGTCAGGGGCTTGCGCCGGTGAGTGACCAAGCGTACGTTGCGTACTCTTTGGCACGGAGGCTAGGCAGGATGAAGAAGCTGCTGCTCAAGATCGGCTGCATCGCCCTGCTTTGCAGCGGCCTGGTCGCTCGCAGTGCCGAGCCCAGCATGGTGCTGGAATGGGCCGCCCAGGCCACGGCCACCATCGAGACGCTGCCCACACCGCGCCAGCCACGCGCCGGTGTGATGGTGGACTTGGCAGTGTTCAATGCCTTGAATGCCATCGAGCCCCGCTACCGGGGCTACGGCCCGCCGCTGGAGGCCAGTCCGCAGGCCCTGCCCGAGGCTGCAGTGGCCGCCGCCGTGTGGGGCGTGCTCAGCGCCGAACCGCAAGCCGAGCACGGCACCCTGGCTCGGGCCTACACGGATGCGATTGCCCGCTTGCCCGAGGGCGCCGCTCGCCAGGCAGGCATTGCCCTGGGGCTGCGAGCCGCCCAGGCCGTGCTGAGCCTGCGCGCCGGCGATGGCTTCGAGCGGACCGAAGGACCGAAACCAGCCGCCGCGGCCGGCGTGTTCCAGCCACCGGCCGGCCGCAGGTCTGGCTTCAGGATAGACAAGCAGCCCCTGACACCATTCGGCATCGCCCGGTTGGAGGCCTTCGAGCCCGGCGCGCCGCCATCGCCTGAGAGTGACCTGGGCAAGCGCGAGCTGGCTGAAGTCAAGGCGCTCGGCGCCCGACAGAGCGCGAACCGCAGTGCCGACCAGACGGCTGCCGCGCTCTACTGGAACTCCAGCCCGCCAAGCGACGAGCATGAGTTCGTCAAGACCCTGCTGGCCGTCAATCCGCTGCCGCCGCTGGAGACGGCACGCCTGCTTGCCTTGCTGTCGATGAGCGACTTCGACAGCCGCCTGCTGGGCAGCCTGCTGAAGCTGAAGTACCAGCGCTGGCGGCCGCAGACCGCGATCAGCAGCGAGTTCACTCCCGCGGCACAACGCGATGCCAACTGGGAGCCCCTGATGCGCACACCCATCGATCCGGAATACCCCTCCGGCTACGGCCTGTGGGCAGGCACGGCCGATGCGCTCTATCCGCTGATGCAGCCCAAGACCCTTCAGCGCTTCAACTCGGCCACCGGACAGACGCGCAGCTGGGCCAGCGTCGATGCCCTGGCCACGGAGATGGTCAACTCGCGGGTCTGGGGCGGTGTGCATTTCCGCAGCTCCGTCGAGGCCGGGCGGCGGCTGGGTCGGCAGGTAGCCGAAGAGATCCTGGCCACGCAATTGCAGCCGCTGGTGCGCGCTTCGGGCAACTAGCCGAGCTGTTGCATGGCCGCGCGCACGGCGGGCAGCAGGCGAGCCTTCAGCGCTTCATCGCGTGATTCGTTCAGGCTGAAATAGAGCGGCCAGAGGAATTCGCGGGCGTTGTGCATGCGGACCAGCAAGGCGGCATCCGGGTTGGCCTTGGGCATGGCTGCGGCCAGGGTGCTGCTGAGCCATTGCTGCCAGTCGTCCGCCGAGACATCGCCACGCCAGGCCGCAAACAGCGCGGGCCGCGCCAGCCGCTGACCTTCACCGAACTGGTAGGCATGTGCGCCGCCGGCCAGCACCTGGCTCGCCACCGCCTGCAGGATGCGGCACTGCGCTGCGGCGTCCAGGCCCGCGTTCAGGCTCAGCTGCATCAGCAGGTCGGCACCATGGGCCACGCCATGGCGCCAGCCCTCGCCAGTGATGAAGCCGCGCCTGTCTTGCACGCCCGCCAGGTAGGCGCAGGCGCGCTCCAGCAGGTCCTGGCGCTGAGCCGGGCTGAGGAAGGGCTGCAGGCGGTCGACGCGAGCGATTTCAGCCAGCGCCAACGCCGCGAAAGGCGCGTGAAAGCCCTGACTGACATCCGGGCCGCTCAAGATGGGCAACAGGCTTTCGCGCAGGGTTTGCAGCGTTTCGGGCTTCAAGGCCTTGGCGCGCATCCATTGCGAGAGCAATTCGAACCCCAGGCCGTCGCGCAACGCGGGGTCCGGGCTGGCCAGGCAACTGGCCAGTTGGAGCGCCTGGGCCTGCAGCATGACCAGCTCGGCCTCGCTGGCTTCGGGCTTCAGGGCGTCGCGCAGCTGGGTAGCGGAAGCGGCAGGGCATGCCGCCTGGGCAGCCAGCGGAACCACGGAAGCGGCAAGCAGAATCAGGTTGCACAAGCGCAGGCGCATCGGTTCTCCATGGGCGGGGGCGGGTCTGGCCGGCCATTTTGAATGAGGCCCGCCGGGCGAGTCAGAAGCCACGGCTTCTTCCTCTTGTGCACCCTGCTCGCATGCCCTACCCTGACCGCACAAAGCCGGGCTTCGCGCCCGCAGCAGCTCGGGTACGCAGACAAAGGAGCACAACCATGTCCAACCCCAGCAACAGCTCCCGCGGGAGCGCCAGCAACGGCAGCCCAGGCAGCGCCGGCGGCAACCTGGAGGCCATCCGCACGGTGGCCCTGGTCGGACCGGCCGGCGCGGGCAAGACCAGCCTGGTGGAGGCGCTGCTGCATCAGGCGGGCGCCATCCTGAGCCCAGGCAGCGTGGAGCGCGGCAACACTGTCAGCGACCACGACCCGCTGGAGAAGCGGATGCAGCATTCGCTGCAGGCCTCCCTGGTCCACATGCAGCATGCCGGCATCCGCATCCACGCGATCGACACCCCCGGCGCGCCCGACTTCACCGGCCAGTCACTGCCAGCCCTGGAGGCCGCAGACACAGCCATCATCGTGATCAATGCGCAGAACGGCATCGAGCTGATGGCGTCAAGGCTGATGGAGACGGCCGCCACGCGCGGCCTGTGCCGGCTGATCGTGATCAACAAGATCGACGCGCCCGGCGTCAAGCTGCCCGCCTTGCTGGCCCAGCTGCGCGAGACCTTCGGCCGCGAGTGCCTGCCGCTCAATCTGCCCGCCGACAAGGGCAGCCGCGTTCAGGACTGCTTCTTCAGCCGCGAGGGCGATGCCGACTTCTCGTCGGTCGCCGAGGCACACCAGGCACTGGTGGAGCAGGTGGTGGAGGTCGATGCCGACTTCGTTGATCGCTACCTGAACGAAGGCGATGTCGATGCGCGCGAACTGCACGCACCGCTGGAACAGGCGCTGCGCGAGGGCCACCTGATCCCGGTCTGCTTCACCTCGGCCCGCACGGGCGCCGGCGTGGCCGAACTGCTGGACGTGGTCGAGCGCCTGCTGCCCAATCCGAGCGAAGGCAACCCGCCTCAATTCCTGGTCGGAGAGGGGTCGGACGCCGTGCCACTGCAAGCTGCACCGGACCCACAGGCCCATGTGCTGGCCCATGTCTTCAAGATCAATGCCGACCCCTACCTCGGCAAGCTGGGCATCATGCGTGTGCACCAGGGCACATTGCGCCGCGGCGCCCAGTTGCTGGTGGGCCACGCACGCAAGCCATTCAAGGTCAGCCATCTCTTCATGCTGCAGGGCAAGGAGCATGTGGAGATCGAGCAAGCCTTGCCGGGCGACATCTGCGCCATCGCCAAGGTGGATGAACTGCATTACGACGCGGTGCTGCACGACGCGCCGGAAGACGAACACATCCGCTTGAAGCCGCTGGACTTTCCAGTGCCCGTGCATGGCCTGGCCATCAGCCCGACGCGCCATGGCGACGAGCAGCGCATGTGGGAGATCCTCGGCCGCCTGATCGACGAGGACCCCTGCCTCAAGGTCGAGCGTACCGGTACGACCAATGAAACCGTGGTCTATGGCCTGGGCGAGCTGCATCTGCGCATGCTCTTGGACCGGCTGCGCGAGACCTACAAGTTCGAGGTCACCACGCAGCCGCCTCGCATCGCCTACCGCGAAACCGTGTCTTCGCCGGCCGAAGGCCACTACCGCCACAAGAAGCAATCGGGCGGCGCGGGCCAGTTCGGCGAGGTCTATCTGCGCATCGAGCCGCTGGAGCGCGGCGCGGGTTTCGAGTTCGTCGATGCCGTCAAGGGCGGCACGATTCCGGGCCAGTTCATGCCCGCGGTCGAGAAAGGCGTGCGAGCGGCGCTGGACAGCGGCGTGGTCTCGGGCAACCCGCTGGTGGACGTGAAGGTCACCGTATTCGATGGCAAGCACCACTCTGTGGACAGCAAGGAAATAGCCTTTTTCACAGCCGGCAAGCGCGCCTTGATGGCTGCGGTGCGCGAGGCGCGGCCCCTGGTGCTGGAGCCCATCGTGCAGATCGAGATCAGCGCGCCGGAGCATGCGATGGGCGATATCACCGGCGACCTCGCCGCTCGGCGCGGCCAGGTCAACGGCACGCGCTCCAATGTGCCCGGCATCATCAATGTGCAAGGCCTGGCGCCGCTGGCCGAGCTGGCGAGCTACCAGACCCGCTTGAACGCGATGACCAGTGGCCAGGGCCGCTATACAGTGGCGCTCTCGCATTACGAGCCGGTGCCCCCCAGTACGCAGGCAGCGCTGGTGGCGGCGCACCGCACGCAGGAGGAAGAATAAGCTCCTGGTCAAGGGAGCTTTATCATTGCGCCCCATGTCATCCGCGCACCGCGACGTTGCCCAGATCCGTCTGGACAACGCCCTCCTCCTGTTCGAGGAGTTTGTTTCCGCCACCATCAAGCATCCAGATGCCGCAGCCTTGCGCGGCCTGGAGCGGCGTTTTGCCGAACGCCTGCAGATCCAGCCCAGCTACTGGAGCCAGATCAAGAGCCGCTCGCGCCAGATCGGCGAACGCCTGGCGCGCCAGTTCGAGCAGCTCTGCCACAAGCCTCCAGGCTGGATGGACCAGGAGCATCAGGCTCAGGCCGGCCTTGCTCTGGCTGAGCAAGACAACTTGCCCAATCTGCCGCAAGACGATGACGAGCGTTTCATCGTCGGCCTGGTGCTGACCTACTATCGCCGACACCCCCAACGCGCCCGCACGCGGCTGCTGGATCTGCTGGGCGAAGTGCTGACGCCAGCCGCTTCCGGCGGGTCCTCCCTGGCCGCAAGCCCAGCAGCAATCGCAGCGGCAGCCGGCAAGCCCCTGCCGCCGCCGGCCACGAGAAGCACCCCAAGCGGGCAGGCATCCGACGTCGATGAATGGCGCCGCCTGCAGCAGGGCATCGCGCCCCTGAAGCCCAAGAAGCGCTGACGGTGCCTCCCTAACTTGTTTATCAAGTTAGATAAAAAGTACTTGCGCAAGATAATCAATTGTTTATCATCTGCGCAAGTCGCGGCCTGGTTCACCGTGACGAAGCAAGACCTCCCATCATCAACCCGGGGCCTGCCCGGCTGAGATCCTCACTGCAACGCGCCTGAACCGGCGCGCCAGCAGCGGCGCGATCCCGGCACGCAGTACCCCTTTGCCGCAGGACCCGCCCGCGCCGCCAGCCGGCACCCGGGCCTGCACCCAGATTGACCGGCTCGCCCCTGGAGCCGCTGCATTCCCGAAACGCTGTCGCGCCCACAGTGGCGCTGCCGCATGGGCAAGCCAACACCCAACACAGCGAGCCCCGGCCCGCACAAGGAGACTCAGATGCCCCAGTTCACCTCGCCCCGCCCCAATGCGCTGCGCCTGAAGAAACCGCGCAATCCGCTGGTCGCGCATGCATTGATGCGCCAGGCCGGCCGCCACAGCGCTGGCGAACAACGCCATCAGGCCAAAACCCGCTTGCAAAAGGAATTGCTGCAGCTCGGACAGCCCGATCGCGGCCCATGAACAGATCGACGACCCCAGGACACTCAGACGCCGGGGTCGCCAAGGAGACCCATCATGTTGAGACTGGACGAATTCAGGGGCGCACCCGCCCCAGCCGACACACACGAGGCCTGGAAGCATCGCTTCGCGAAGCTACTCCGCATCGCTGGCCAAGCCTTCACAGGCATGCGCCCGCACCGCAGCGTCCCTGCTGAGCTGGCCTTCTACGCTGAAGCCGCTGCACCAGAAGGCGCGCTCTACGTTCCCGGGCCGCTGCCGGGCCGACAGGCAAACCGGGAGCAGCCGTGAAGCAATTCATGGGGGTCATGGTCTTGCTGGTGGCCACGTTCAAGCTGGGAGCGCAGGTGCCGATATACGATCAAGCCAAGCTCCCTGCCCTGCGCAATGACCCAGCCTCTCTCTGCCGCCCCCTTGCGCCAGGCCTTGCCAGACCTGGCCCGCTGGACCGGCTATTTCCGCCAGGTCGAAATCCCTGTGCTCTCGGCGACCGCCGAGTCACTTGAAGAACTGCGCGCAAACGAAGACGAAGTCGACGCCAACATGCTGGGTGAGCTGATCGCGACCGATCCGCTGATGACGCTCAAAGTACTGGCCTACGCAGCCGCCCACCGCAGCAGCCGGCTGGTGACTGATGCAGAAACAGTCACCGCCGCGCTGGTGCTGATGGGCATCCCGCCCTTCTTCCGCGCCTTCGGGCCTCAGCCCACGGTCGAATCAGTGTTGGCTGATCGGCCTGATGCCCTGGAAGGACTGGAACGTGTGCTGCGCCGCGCTGATCGCTCGGCACGTTTTGCGCTTGGCTTTGCCGCTCATCGCATGGACCCCGATGCGGCGGTCATCTACAGCGCCGCGCTACTGCACGACTTCGCCGAGATGCTGCTGTGGGTGCATGCGCCCGATCTGGCGCTGGAGATCCTCCGGCGCCAGCGGGCCGACAGCACGCTACGCAGCGCCGAAGTTCAGCGCGCGGTATTGAACATCGAGCTCGACGATCTGGAACAGTCACTGATGCAGGCCTGGCGCCTGCCCGAGCTGCTGGCCCAGATCACTGACGACAAGCACGGCAACGACGCGCGCGTGCTGAGCGTCCGCCTGGCGGTTCGCCTGGCCCGCCACTCTGCCGACGGTTGGGGCAACGCCGCCCTGCCGGACGACATCCGCGACATCAGCCGCTTGATGAATCTCGACCTCGCCGCCACCGAGCGGCTGCTTCACGAGTTCGACTGAGTCCCGCTCAGACCGGGACGGCCGTCGTGCCCTTGACGCGGTCCAGCATGAAGCTGGTCCTGCAGTCCTGCACGCTGGGATGCTTCAGCAGGGTCTCACTGATGAAGCGGGCGTAGTGCGCCATGTCTTGCACCAGCACACGCAGCAGGTAGTCCATGTCGCCGGTCAGCGCCGCGCACTCGACCACTTCCGGCCAGGTCTGAACCGCTGCGCGGAACAGGTCCATCGGATTGCGTTTGTGGCTTTCGGTGTGCTTTTCGAGCCGCACATTGATATACGCGGTCAGGCCCAGCCCGACTTTCTCAGGCGGCACCAGGGCCACATAGGCGGAAATGACGCCACTTTCCTCCAGCCTCCGTACGCGGCGCAACACCGCTGAAGGCGAAAGGCCGACCTCCGCAGCGAGCGCGTCATAGGTCACGCGCCCGTCGATCTGCAGCGCCCTCAAAATGCGCCGATCTATGGTTTCCAGCTGATGTCCTGCATACATGGCCGATAGTTTTGCAGGAATCCTGCGCCGCCGCCAGATGCTGCGCCTGAAATAGCAGGATTCTTGCGATACCGCCCCCCTACAGTCATGCCCTAGCTCAAGACCGCTAGACAGCAGGAGATTCACGAGATGGCATTCACACCCTGGGACAACCCGATGGGCACCGACGGCTTCGAGTTCATCGAGTTCGCCGCCCCTGATCCTGCTGCCCTGGGCCAGTTGTTCGAGACCATGGGCTTCGCTGCCGTGGCACAGCACCGGCACAAGAACGTCACCCTGTACCGCCAGGGCGACGTGAATTTCCTGATCAACGCCGAGCACGACTCCTTCGCACAGCGTTTTGCTCGCCTGCATGGCCCTTCGATCTGCGCCATTGCCTTCCGCGTCAAGGACGCCGGCTTCGCCTATAAGCGCGCACTGGAACTGGGCGCCTGGGGCTTTGACAACAAGGCCGGTCCGATGGAGCTGAACATCCCGGCGATCAAGGGCATCGGCGATTCGCTGATCTATTTCGTCGACCGCTGGCAGGGCAAGAACGGAGCGGGGGTCGGCGAGATCGGCAATATCAGCATCTATGACGTCGACTTCGTGCCCCTGCGCGATGCCGAAGGCAAGCCGGCGAATGCGAGCCCGGTTGGCCATGGCCTGACCTATATCGACCACCTGACGCACAACGTGTTCCGTGGCCGCATGAAGGAATGGGCCGAGTTCTACGAGCGCTTCTTCAACTTCCGCGAAGTGCGCTACTTCGACATTGAAGGCAAGCTGACCGGCCTGAAGAGCAAGGCCATGACCAGCCCCTGCGGCAAGATCCGCATCCCGATCAACGAGAGCAGCGACGACAAAAGCCAGATCGCCGAATACCTCGACCTGTACAGCGGTGAAGGCATCCAGCACGTGGCACTGGGCACCGACGACATCTACGGCACGGTCGAAGGCATGCGCAAGACCGGCGTCGTCTTCCAGGACACCATTGCCACCTACTACGACCTGGTCAACAAGCGCCTGCCCCAGCATGGTGAAGACCTGGAACGCCTGCGCGAACTGCGCATCCTGATCGACGGCGCCGCACACGAGGGCGCGCCGCATGAGCTGCTCCTGCAGATCTTCACGAAGGAAGTGATCGGGCCGATCTTCTTCGAGCTGATCCAGCGCAAGGGCAATGAAGGGTTTGGAGAGGGGAACTTCAAGGCACTGTTCGAGAGCATCGAGCTCGACCAGATTCGCCGAGGAGTCTTGAAGGCCGAAGCGTGAGGGCCAAGGCCTGACGAGGGACTGGTCGCACTGCTGTATGGGCAGACCAGGGGCCCCGGATCGCATGATCCGGGGCTTTTTTACGTCGGGTGACTGGCGCTCAGTTCTCCCGCAGCAAGGCAAGCACCTCGCGGCGAACCTGCGGGTCGTCGACCAATTGCAGGTGGCCTCGCCCCGGCAGGAACACATTGCGCGCGCCAGGCAAGGTGGCTGTCTCGGCGGGGCAGACGATCTGGTCACAATCGCTGAAGAAGCAGTGCGCGCTGGGCAACTGGTTCAGGTCCTGCGACAGCGCTTGCAGCCAGGAACTGCCGTGGCGCATCTGCCGAGCATTGAGCATGGGCGCGCCGAAGGCCATCACCGTGCCGGCATGCGGTGACCCAAGCGTGACCAGGCCGTGGACGCGACCATCGCGCCCGTACTTGCGCCACCAGGCGCGCGATGCCAGGCCGCCCATGCTGTGCGCAAGCAGAAGTGGTGGCTGGCCTGTCGCAGTCTCGAGCTGAACCACGGCCTGCTCGATAGCCTCGGCATAGCTGTCGATGGATCCATGAATCGGCTCAAGCGTCAGCGCGATGTGAGGAAGGCCAAATCGGCGCAGCTCCGGCATCCAGTCATTCCAGAGCCCGCGATTGCAGCTGAATCCATGCAGCAGCAGTACCCCGCGAGCGCCCGTCGCCGCGGGAAGGAAGTCCGCGTGGAACTGCGAAGCAAACGGCTGACGCCAGCCGAAGCTCCGCTCAAGCGCCCAGGCCTCACACCACCAGGCCTGCAGCAGACTGAAGGCGCCGGGGCGGTGCTGGCGGTTGATGACGGCGAGTGCAAGGAACAGCGAGAGCATGCTCACGCTGCGCAGATTGCCGAGGAAGAGGCCTAGGCACAGTGCCGTCGACCAGCCTCCGAGTTTCCAACCCAGGGCAACGCCCGAGAGGCCCAACAAAGTCCGTATCAGCAGTCCCAGGCGTTGCAGGCGAGCATTCATCGGCCCCAGTGTAGGGGCGGGCACAATGGCCCAAGCATGGAAGACAGCAACGCCAAATCCATCCTGGGCTATCTCCAGGTCGTCGACTCAGAGCGGCGTGATCGTGCCGCCAATCCAGCGCTGAGCGCACGCGTGGAGGCCATCAAGGCCTACCAGCAGCAGCGCTTTGCCAACTGCTATGCCGACCTGCTGGCCAGCTCGCGCTACCAGTACGCGGCACGCTTCTTCCTGGAAGAGCTCTACGGACCCGGTGACTTCAGCCGCCGCGATGCGCAGTTTGCGCGCGTTGTGCCTGCGCTTGCGCGCCTGTTCCCCCGCGAGGTCGTGCGCACAGTGGCGCATCTGGCCGAGCTGCATGCCCTGTCGGAGCGGCTGGACAGCCAGATGGGCCGCCTGATCGACGTTGGACACAGTGTCAATCGGCGCAACTATGCCAAGGCCTGGCAGGCCTGCGGCATGGCCAAGGAACGCCAGCAGCAAATCGAGCTGACCATTGCCATCGGCCAGGCGCTGGAGGCCTACACGCGCAAGCCTTTCCTGCGCCAGGCCTTGCGAATGATGCGAGGCCCGGCCAGCGCTGCTGGCATGCAGGAGCTGCAGCATTTTCTGGAATCGGGCTTTGACACCTTTCGCGAAATGCGCGGTGCAGAAGAGTTTCTGAGCACTGTGCGATCGCGCGAGGAAGCGCTGGCCCGCGCACTTTTTGAGTGCGCGCCAGACGATCTCTGTCCCGCCGGTGACGATCCCCTAGGGAAATTGCCCTAGGCGCCTCTGGCCGCGCTCCCGACCATGTCAGTCCAGCAAGAGAAATACAAACAACGATTGGAGACATGGTGCAGTACGCAGCGACGAAGCCCTGGCTGAAAAGCTACCCCCCCGAGGTTCCGGCCGAACTGGCCACTGATGGCTACCACTCGCTGGTCGAGCTGCTGGAGGAGGCCTTCCGCAAGTACGCTTCGCGCGACGCAGCCGCCTGCATGGAGCAGCGACTGAAGTTTGCCGACGTGGACCGAATGTCCCAGTCGCTGGGCGCCTATCTGCAGAGCAAGGGCCTGGAGCGAGGCACGCGCGTCGCCATCATGATGCCCAACGTCCTGCAGTACATGGTCGCCATCGCTGCCATCCTGCGCGCCGGCTATGCCGTGGTGAACGTCAACCCGCTCTACACGCCGCGCGAGCTGGAACATCAATTGAAGGATTCGGGCGCCGAAGCCATCATCGTGCTCGAGAACTTCGCGGCCACGCTGGAAGAGGTGATTGCTGCGACCTCGGTGCGCCACGTGGTGCTCGCGTCGCTGGGCGACCTGCTGGGCTGGTGGCGCGGCCCCCTGATCAACTTCGCGGTGCGCCACGTCAAGAAGATGGTGCCCGAGTACCGCCTGCCGACAGGCGAAGGCCGCAGCGTGCTGCGTTTCAACAAGGCGCTGGAAGAAGGCGACCGCGGCCAATTGCGGCGCGTCGAGATCGGGCCAGAGGACGTGGCGTTTCTCCAGTACACAGGTGGCACGACGGGCCTGTCCAAAGGAGCGACGCTGCTGCATCGCAATGTCGTTGCCAACATCCTGCAAGCCGAGGCCTGGTTCAAGCCCATGACCAGCAAGCTCGGCGACAAGGCGCTGACCACGGTTTGCGCGCTGCCGCTCTATCACATCTTCGCGCTAACGGCCTGCTACATGCTGGGTGCGCGGCTGGGGATGATGAACCTACTGATTCCGAATCCGCGCGACATTCCCGGCTTCATCGCCACACTGCGCCAGTACCGCGTCAACCTGTTCCCGGCGGTCAATACTTTGTTCAACGCACTGGCCAATGACCCTGCTTTTGCGCGGCTGGACTTTAGCGAGCTGGTGATCTCCAACGGCGGCGGCATGGCGGTGCAACAGGCCACAGCCGAGAAGTGGCTGAAGATCACTGGCTGCCCTGTTGTCGAGGGTTACGGCCTGTCCGAAACCTCGCCCGTGGCGACGATCAATCGCATGGATATCGCAAGCTTCAACGGCAGCATCGGCCTGCCCATGCCCTCCACCGACATCGCAATCCGCGATGACGATGGCAACGACGTGCCACTCGGCGAACGCGGCGAAATCTGCATCCGCGGCCCACAGGTAATGGCCGGCTACTGGCAGCGCCCGGACGAGACCGCGAACGTCATGACGGCTGATGGTTTTTTCAAGAGCGGCGACATCGGCGTGATGGACGACGAAGGCTATGTCCGCATCGTCGACCGCAAGAAGGACATGATTCTGGTGTCGGGCTTCAACGTCTATCCGACGGAGATCGAACAGGTCGTCAACATGCACCCTGGCGTACTGGAATGCGCGGCCGTCGGCATCCCCGATGCACGCTCGGGCGAGGCAGTGAAGCTCTTCGTCATCAAGAGCGACCCGACGCTGGCCGAGGAGGATCTGGCCAGCTTCTGTGCAGAGCAGTTGACCGCCTACAAGCGGCCCAAGTACATCGAGTTCCGTGACGACCTGCCCAAGACCAACGTCGGCAAGATACTTCGTCGCGAGCTACGCAGCAGCGCGCCATGAGCGCGGCAGCGGCCGCACTGCTGCCAGCTGACCTGCGGGTCCTGGAGCGCGGGTGGCTGTCGTCGAACTCGATCCTGATGCTTGCTGATCCGCGCGGCGCGGTGCTGGTTGATACCGGATATTGCACGCATGCGGCGCAGACAGAGGCCTTGGTTGGACATGCGCTTGATGCTGCGGGTGAGAAGCTGCGGTTGATCGTCAATACCCATCTCCATTCAGACCATTGCGGGGGTAATGCGCGCCTGACCGAAACTCACGGCTGTCCCGTGTGGATCCCACCGGGGCAGTTCGAGGCTGTGCAGGCTTGGGATGCGGCGGGGCTGAGCTACGCGCCTACAGGTCAGCAATGTCCGCATTTCAAGGCCTCCGGCATCCTGCAGCCAGGCTCGGTACTGGAACAGGCGGGACGCGAATGGCAGGTGATGGCCTCACCCGGACATGATCCGGATGCCGTGCTTCTGTTTGAGCCGAACGCAGGTGTGCTGATCTCGGCCGATGCCTTGTGGGAACACGGTTTCGGTATCGTCTTTCCTGAGATCGATGGCAAGCCGGGCTTTGACGAGGTCGAGCAAAGTCTCGACCTGATTGAATCGCTTCCCGTGCGTCTCGTCATCCCTGGTCATGGTGCCGCGTTCACAGATGTGAGCGCCGCGTTGAATGAGGCACGAAGCCGCCTGGCCTTCTTCCGTCAGCATCCTGATCGGCATGCGAGGCATGCTGCCAAGGCCCTGCTCATGTTCCACATGCTGGAGCTGGGTGAAATCACCCGGGCAGACCTGTTGAGCTGGCTGGATCACACGCCCATTCACATCAACATGTGGCGGCAGTATTTCAGCGGCAAATCAGCAAAGGCCTGGTCTGGGGAATTGATCGAGGAGCTGGCCCGCGCTGGCGCGCTAACAATCGATGGCGAGATGATTCGCTGCGTCTGACCCCGCTCCAAAACAAGCCGCGAGCGCGAGAATTCGCCAGGTTTCGCGACCGCAACCGTATGCGCAGATACTGCACGCTGCAAAAGCAAAAACCCTCCGACTCATGGGAGTCGGAGGGTTTCGCGGGGTAAATAGCCTGACGATGACCTACTTTCACACGGGAATCCGCACTATCATCGGCGCTGAGTCATTTC
>NZ_JBAJMV010000007.1:0-442881 GCF_036880965.1 Roseateles microcysteis
CGTGTCGCCTTCCAGCGCCAGCTTGGCCGAACCCTTGATGATCGGGGTGTCGTCGCCCGGGAAGTCGTACTTGGACAGCAGCTCGCGCACTTCCATTTCGACCAGCTCCAGCAGCTCGGCGTCGTCCACCATGTCGCACTTGTTCAGGAACACGATGATGTACTTCACGCCCACTTGGCGAGCCAGCAGGATGTGCTCGCGCGTCTGGGGCATCGGGCCGTCAGCGGCCGAGCACACCAGGATCGCGCCGTCCATCTGTGCCGCGCCCGTGATCATGTTCTTCACATAGTCAGCGTGGCCCGGGCAGTCAACGTGAGCGTAGTGGCGGTTGGCCGTTTCGTACTCGACGTGCGCGGTGTTGATCGTGATACCACGGGCCTTTTCTTCAGGAGCCGCGTCGATCTGGTCGTAGGCCTTGGCCTCGCCGCCGAACTTCTTCGACAGCACCGTGGCGATTGCAGCCGTCAGCGTGGTCTTGCCGTGGTCAACGTGACCGATCGTGCCCACATTGACGTGCGGCTTGGTCCGTTCGAATTTACCTTTTGCCATCTTGCGCTCCTGGCGATCAGATCAAAAACAACAAGGGGGAAGAAAAGAGGTGGTGCCCATGACGCGGATCGAACGCGTGACCTCTCCCTTACCAAGGGAGTGCTCTACCACTGAGCCACATGGGCATCGACACAGGTTTGACGGCCACCCTCTTGGTGACCGACCGGCAAACCGGTGCCGACGACTTCTCTTTTTGACGACTTCTTCTACTGCCGCAGAACCTGCCCCATCGCTGGAGCGGGAAACGGGAATCGAACCCGTGTCATTAGCTTGGAAGGCTAAGGTTCTACCATTGAACTACTCCCGCCCGGGAGCAACACCTGCCGCCAAGATCGCACCCTTTCGGGCCGGTTCGAGACGTTCGCTTTGGTGGAGGAGGCTGGATTCGAACCAGCGTACGCGTTAGCGGGCAGATTTACAGTCTGCTGCCTTTAACCACTCGGCCACCCCTCCGAAGCGAGCCCACGACTATAGCACAGCATTTTTGGTCAGCAAAGCAATTTCACCCCAAGGCCAGCAAGACGACCTCCGCGCTCGGACAGCCCACAAGCAGAGATCGCCGGCCAGCACAGGTTCGGTCGCACGAGCACCCTCCCGGAGCGCGGGCCAGCAATACCACCATCACCCGGCATGCAGCAGACCAAAGAAGAACCGGCCATACCAATCTACTACCAAGCACAGGAACCCAGGCTGCGCAAGTCGCGCACCTCCATTTTCAGGGGGATCCTGCCGCCATCTCGCGTCGGGAAAGCAACGCGCAAGGGAAAACGCGAACTCAAAAGTGGTAGCAAAGTGGCACTACTGAACAGTATAGTGGCATGGCATTGGTTGCACTTACACGTCCCCTGGAGGCGCCAGCCCCATGCCACTTGCCTAACTGGTATGCGTTGGTTCCACGTTTCAACAGGCCGAGATTGATCCCTACAGGCCATTTCGAGGAGCAGTTCATATGAAGGTCAAGAAGACCCCAGTCGCCGCAGCGGTGTCCATCACCCTGCTTGCTGCCGCGTTTGCAGCACATGCTCAGCAAGCTGAGCCGGCGAAGAAAGAAGCCGCCCAGCTGGAGCAAGTGGTTGTCACGGGTATCCGTGCATCGCTGCAGACGGCTGCCAACATCAAGAAGAACGCCAACGCCGTGGTGGACGCCGTGTCTGCCGAAGACATCGGCAAGCTGCCGGACTCGGACGTGGGCCAATCGCTGGGCCGCATCCCGGGCATCTCGGTGGGCCGCGCGTTCGGTCAAGGCGCGACGGTGTCGATCCGCGGCTCTGACCCGCAGATGACCTACACGACCCTGAACGGCCAGACCGTCGCTTCGACCGGCTGGTATGACCAGCTGGACATCGACCGCTCGTTCAACTACTCGCTGCTGCCCTCCGAACTGATCGGCGGCATGAAGGTCTACAAGTCCTCGCAAGCCGACCTGACCGAAGGCGGCATCGGCGGCACCGTGATCGTCAACACCCGCAAGCCGCTGGAAATGCCTGCCAACACCGGCTTCGCCAGCATCAAGTACGGCAAGGGCACGAT
Organism: Roseateles microcysteis; assembly: GCF_036880965.1. Taxonomy (NCBI): domain Bacteria; kingdom Pseudomonadati; phylum Pseudomonadota; class Betaproteobacteria; order Burkholderiales; family Sphaerotilaceae; genus Roseateles; species Roseateles microcysteis. The sequence goes on from NZ_JBAJMV010000007.1 coordinate 2,080, forward strand.
CAGCGACGCCGAGAAGGAAATCTCGGGCCTGTACAGCTTCAAGAATGATGCACGCACCTTCGGCGCCCTGATCGCCGTGGGCCATTCGGACGGCTCCTACATCCGCCGTGGCATCGAGGCCGACAGCCGCTGGTCGTCGGACATCGCTCCGACCGCCTTCGTGCAAGACCGCAAGCGCGATGCCATCAACCTGTCGCTGCAAGCCAAGCCGGTGCAAGGCCTGGAGATGGGCCTGAACATCCTGAAGCTCAAGCTGGCGGCCGACAACTCCAACAGCAGCGACTACATCTTCCACGATGCCAACTGCGACAAGCGCAACACAGCCGTCAAGTCGCCCTGGAATCCCGATGGCATGTGCCTGCACAGCACCACCACGGCCGCCAAGCCGCTGATGAACCAGTTCTTCCAGAACTGGGCTCGTGCTGCTGAAATGACTTCGGACAGCGTGACCTTCGACGGCCACTACCAGACCGAAGGCGCCAAGTTTGACGTCGTCGTCGGCAACACCAAGGCCGACGGCGGCACATCGCTGACGACCAACTACGCCTACGGCTGGTGGGACAAGCCGGCCAAGTGGCAAGGCACGATCGACGCCACCGGCAAGCAGATCGTTCTGAGCCCGACCTCGAACCAGTCCTTCAGCGCCGCCAACCTGCCTGCGACCAGCTCGCCGGAAACCTGGGCAACCTCGCGCGGCCCCAACAAGGACCAGGAAAAGTTCGGCCAACTCGATGCCACCTTCGACCTGGCATGGGGTGCCCTGACCTCGTTCAAGACCGGCGTCCGCCTGGCTGACCACACCTTCGAGAAGCGCTCCTACCGTCCGGTCTGGAACGCCACGATCGCCCCGGTCAACACCGCCAGCCTCTATGAAGGCCAGGTCGGCGTCGCCAGCTGGGAGATCCCGCGTCCGAACATCGGTGCCATGCTGGCCAACACCAGCAAGAACATCTCGGGCTGGATCGAAGACCGCTCGGCCTTCAGCGAGCTGAACGAAAAGAACAAGGCCATTTACGGCATGTTCGAATTCGAAGCCGAGAAGATTCGCGGCAACTTCGGCCTGCGCTACATCTCGACCGATGTGAAGAACACCGGCTTCGCGTTTGACGGCACGCCGCTGGCTGCGGGCGACTACGCCGGCAACGAGAACTGGGGCCGTGGTTTTGCAGTCAAGAAGTCCAGCTACAACGATGTGCTGCCCAGCCTGAACATCGCCTTCGACCTGCGCAGCGACCTGATCCTGCGTGCCGCTGCCTCGCAAGCCATCACCCGCCCGAACTTCGTCAACATGTTTGGCGTGTCGGTGTCGGGCTACAACGATGACCGCGTCGGCAACGAAACCTGGACGCTGGGCAATGTCGGCCTGAAGCCGATGAAGTCGAGCCAGATCGACCTGAGCCTGGAGTACTACTACGGCAAGGGCAACCTGATCTCGGCCACCTACTTCAACAAGGACATCTCGAACTTCATCACCGCCAATGTGCTGACCAACCAGAAGGTCGGCCTGGTCGATCCGAAGTCCAAGGTCGACAACTGGACGGTGCAGAGCTTCGTGAATGCCGGCGGTGGCCGCCTGCAAGGTCTGGAACTGCAGATCAACCATGCCTTGGGCAACGGCTTCGGCGTGTCGGCGAACTACACCTTCACCGAAGGCACCGCACCGGCCAGCAGCTATGCCGACAACCTGGGCATCTTCACCCAGTCGTCCAAGCACAACATCAATGCCGTGGGTTACTACGAAGACCAGAACTACTCCGCTCGCCTGGCCTACAACTGGCGTTCGAAGTACATGATCCGCGAGAACTCGTACTGGTACGGCAACCGCATGCATGACGGCTACGGCACGCTGGACGCGAGCTTCGGCTGGAACATCACCAAGAACCTCAAGCTGAGCCTGGACGTGACGAACCTGTTGAAGAAGGACGACATCCAGTACGGCGCGATGGACGCGAGCCTGCCGGCCGACGTGCTGCACAAGGACCCGCTGAAGGCAGGCTTCCCGGCCTGGTCCTTCTCTGGCGAGCGCACCTACAAGATTGGCCTCAGCGCCAAGTTCTGATCGAGGTCCATTCGATCACTTTCAAAGCCCGGCAGCCGCCGGGCTTTTTTTTGCTCGTGGCCTCAGAAGTCGTAGAAGGTGTTGACCGTCAGGCGACCCCGGCGCGGATCGCTCGTGATGCTGCGCTGCGGATTGATGCAGGCCGTGTGCAGCAGGCTGCCGCGGTAGATCACCAGGCGATTGAAACGCGCGGGCATCATGCCCAGGAACTCGAAGTGCTCGTCGCCCTCATCGAAGTAGCGCGGCTTGGGTGGGCTGGCGTTGAGCTCGGCATAGTAGGTGTCGAGATAGCGCTCGCTGGTGTCCGCCGTGATCTGCTGCAGGCAAGTGGTCTTGTGGCGATAGAAGCCGGTGCCCCCGTGGTTCTCATCGCAGAGAAAGAGCAGCACTGCCATGTGATGCGCCGTACTGGCATCGAAGTGAGGCGTGCGCTGCAAAGGTCCGAGCGCCTCCGGCCTCATCGTGGTGAGCGAGAAAGTGCAATCGCTCTTGCGCATCTTCAGCGACTCATCGACCTGGAAATTGAGCCGTATCAGCGGCTCCATCAGCGCGGTGAGATTGGCTGAGTAGTCTGCGGGCACGCGCGCCCGAATGCCGGGGTAGCCCTTGCCTTCGTTCATGCCCGGGCAAGGCTGGAACTCGCTCTTGCAGGCAGCCTCGAGAAGCGCCTGCGGGTCTTGCAGAAAGTCGTCGATGAAGACCACCTGATGCTCACCCACCTGCACCGACTGGATGTTGGGCGGCATGCGGATCTGGAAGGCATTGAGGCTCATGGTCGCAACTGTAGCGGGCGTCATGTCGCCAGACCTTGGTCAGACCTTGATGTAGATGCGGCGCTTGTCCAGCCCGCGCACGATCACCGCCCAGGCGGCTACGAACACCAGTGCAAAGGCGACTGACTGGCCGTAGGGGCCAACGAGTGGTGCGAGCCAACCGAAGCCCTTGGCATAGATGGGTGTCATCCAGCCGAAGCCTTCAAGCAGCACGGCGCACATCCATGCACCGGCATAAGCGGCAATGGCGTTCAGGCCGAAAGCGCGGCCCCAAGGATGCCCGCCCTTCTGGTCAACCCAGACATGGACCGCGGCCAGTGCAAGCGCGGCCAGGCCACCGGTCCAGAGCACAAAGGAGGATGTCCACAACTGCTTGTTCATCGGCAACGATGCCGACCAGGCAAGTCCCAGGGCGGCAGCCAGCACGCCGGCGCCCAGCAGGTTCACGGTCTGCCCGCGCCGCAGCAGATGGCCGCAAAGCAGGCCGAACACGCAGGTGGCCAGCGCACCGAGCGTGGAGAGCAGCCCTTCCGGATCGAAGGCCACGCCGCTCGCTGCATCCCACTCATAGGCGAAGCGGCCGAGCACGGCAGTGTCGATGCGTTGCGCAAGGCCGCCCAACTTCTCGAGGGTCGCGTCGCCATGCAGCAAGGCGCCATAACCAGCGAGCAGCACCGTGAACAAGGCCCATTGCATGCGCGGGCGCAGGTAGATCGTCACCAGCCCCGCGAAGGCAAAGCAGATGCCGATTCGCTGCAGCACGCCCATCACGCGGAACTCGGGCTTGTTCATCAGCCACCACGCCAGCGCATGCAGCGTGAGGCCGAGGCCGATGATGCGCACGCTGCGAACGAGCACCGCCGTGCGCAGCGGCGCCGTTGCAGCACCGGAGTCAATGCGAGGGCCAAGACTCAGTGCCGAAGAGACGCCAACGATGAACAGGAAGAACGGGAAGATCAGGTCGGTTGGCGTGAAGCCGTGCCAGGCGGCATGCTCCAGCGGCCAGTACACATGGCCCCAGTCGCCCGGGTTGTTGACCAGCAGCATGGCAGCCACGCTCAGGCCGCGCAGGGCATCGACCGAATCGAGACGACGGCTCATCAGGCGCCTTCAGAAGTCAGGGATCAGAAATCGCAGCGGCTCTCGAGCCCGCTGGCCGGCACGGTGTCTTCACGCGACACGCCGCGGCGGCGGTAGTCCTGCACCGCAGCGTCAACTTCGGCCGGACTCAGAAGGGCATTGCGCGCATGGAAAACCCAATCCACCTCCTGCTGCCAGCGGCGCGGCTCTTCGCTCCTGGCCAGCAGGCCGCCGGGCGAGAACCAGAGGTTGAAGCTGATCGCCAGCGGCACAACGGGGTAGTTGCGGCCGCCATGACGTGCCAGCTCGCGGCCATCGAGGAACCAGCGCACCTTGCCCTCGCCCACCTGCATCTGCAGCGTGTGCCAGCCGTTCAGCGAACCGAATTCCTCATGCTGCTGATTGTGGGCATCCCAGGGGTCGATGCGCACCGTCTGCCAGCTGATGCCGTAGAGCCGCGTCTTCTCGCTGCCCCAGCCGCCATTGGCCAGATACTCCCAGTCCAGCTCGCTGAACTGCGGGTCGTAGTCGTGGCGCAGCGGTGCCACGGCATAGAAGGTCTGGATGACAGGGTCGCCGTCGATGCCGCTGAACGGCTGGTCGTTGAAGCGAATGCGCGCGGCGTAGGTGCCTTCAAGGTACTTGCGCTGATGGCAGATCTGCGCCTGCTCGGTGCCCGCTCCAGTGCCATCGGTGCGGCCGCTCAGGCGCAGGAGGCGATTGCCCTTTTGCGCCGGGTCGTCCACCAGGCTCAGGCCAGCAGCCTTCCAGCTTGCGCCTTCGACGCCGGGATGGCCGGCCTTGCTGCGTGCGGTCCAGCCGTGGCTGAACAGCGCGACGACATCGGCTTGCGAAAAATCGTCGAACAAGCGTTCGGGCGCAGCTGCATGTGCGCCCGTCGATGCGAGCAGCAGCACCAGCAATAGGGACCTCATGCGCTGGCCGTTGCTTCGCTCTGCTTCGCAGCCTCCGAGCCCTCGCGACCCGGGATGCGCACGAAGAACATCAGGATGAAGGCCGGCACACCACAGGCAATCGTCCAGAGGAAGAACTGCTGGTAGCCCAGCGCCAGCTGAATGTCGCCGCTGATGGTCTTGGACAGGATGAAGCCCAGCTGCATCACGCCCGAACCCAGCGCGTAATGGGCAGTCTGGAACTTGCCCGGCGCCACGGCCTGCATGATGTAGAGAATCATCCCGACGAAGCCGAAGCCGTAGCCGAACATCTCGACGCTCACCGCAGCGCCGATATGGAACGAGTCCGTCGGCAGCGTCACGCTCAAGTAGTAGAAGACCGCGTTGGGCACCGCCATCGCAATAATCAGGATGGGCATCGCTCGCTTCAGGCTCAGCCACGAGGTGAAGTAGCCACCCAGGATGCTGCCAACCAGGAAGGCTGCCGTGCCGGCCGTGCCGTAGATGGCACCCACCTGCTCGGTGGTCAGGCCGAGCCCGCCTTTGTCGCGAGCCTCGATCAAGAACAGCGGCCCGATCGTCTGCACCTGGCCTTCGGCAAAACGGAACAGCACGATGAAGAGAATGGCCAGCCAGATGCCTGGCTTCTTGAGGAAGTCGACGATCACTTCCTTGAGCGTCTTCACGATGCTGGCCGCGCTCAGCGAGGCATGCTCGGTGTTCAACGCACCCGGCAAGGCCCAGGCGTTGTAGCTCGCCAGCAGCGCCAGCACGACGGCCAGCAGGGAGAAGATCGTCGACCAGGCGTTGAACACGCCGATGGACTTCTCCAGATGCCCGGCCAGCACCAGCAGGCCACCCAGCGTGAGGAACTTCGAGGCGTTGAAGAATGCGCCCTGCCAGCCGGCGTAGGCTGCCTGCGACTTCGCATCGAGCGAGGCCATGTAGAGGCCGTCGCAGGCGATGTCATGCGTGGCTGAGGCGTACGCCAGCAGGAACAGCACCGCAATTGCTGCCTGGAAATACATCGGCAACTGCAGCGCACCGGCCATCAAGGCCAGGCCGGCCGCGCCGGTGAACTGCATCGCCACGACGATCAGCTTCTTGCTGCGCGCCAGCTCCAGGAAGGGGCTCCACAAGGGCTTGATCGCCCAGGCCAGGCCCAGGAGGCCGGTCCAGCGGGCGATCTGGTCGTTGGCCACACCCATGTTCTTGAACATCAGGCCCGCGATCAACATCACGACGAAGAACTGCATGCCCTGCACGAAGTACAGGCTCGGCACCCAGGTGATGGGCGAACGTTGCTGGCTCATGGTTCTTCTCCTCGTCTGTCTTGTTGTCGTGATCGTCGGGAAGGCTCTGTCTAGTTCAGCGTCACCGGCGGCTTGGCCGTCGCCTGCAGCTCGCCGCGCAACCAGCGCTTCAGCGCATCGAGAGCGCCATCGGCATAACCCCAGCTGACCACCGCCGGCGCGGCGATGTCCAGCACCTGGAACGGATTCCAGAGCGCCAGATGCAGGTCCGGGCGGGCCGAGCCGGCACTGGCCTGGTAGCGGCCGCGCTGGTTGGACACCAGCACGTTGACGCGGCCATCGGCCGGAATGTCAGCGGCGGAAATCGCGCGCAGATTGGGCAGATGCTTGAACTCCACATCGGCGAACCAGCCTTCGAACAGCGCAGCCACCTGAGCGACCGAAGCCCCCGCTTCGGACACGCCGTCGCTCGCGACGCTGGCCTGGCAGATCACGCGCAGCGGCGCGGCGCGGTCCGGCGCCATGGCGCCACGCAGTGCCGTCAGGCCGCGGGCCCAGATATCGCGCATCAGCCGGTCGTCTTCGGCGCGCTCGCTGGCCGCGTAGTCTCGGTGGCTCAGCGGGTACTGCGTAGCCAGGCGATCCAGGCGGGCCACCGATTGCGCCAGGCGCTCGGCCGTCAGGTCGCCCGCCGCCAGCGCCGCGCCGATGGCGTCAATCGCTTCCGCCTGCTCGGCCAGCGAGCCCTGCGCCAGTGGCATGTCGGCGCCGGCTTGCAGCGCCAGCACGGAAGCGCGGGCATAGCCGTAGCGCTCGAACACGGCCTTCATCATCAAGGCATCGGTGATCACCACGCCGTCGAAGCCCATGCTCTCGCGAAGGATGCCGGTCAGGATGCGCTTGGACAAGGTGGCCGGATGCTCGCCATCGAGCTGCGGATAGACGATGTGGGCCGTCATGACTGCAGGTGCGGCCTCGGGGCCCGATGCCAGTGCACGGAAAGGCTTGAGCTCCAGGGCCTCCAGCGCAGCGAGAGACTTGTCCACCGTGGGCAACGCGTGATGCGAGTCCACATGGGTGTCGCCATGCCCCGGGAAATGCTTGACGCAGCAGGCCACGCCTTCGCGCAGCGAGCCGCGCATCCAGGCGCGAGCCAGGCGAGTCACCCCTTCAGCGTCTTCGCCAAAGCTGCGCTCGCCGATCACCGGATTGGCCGGATTGTTGTTGATGTCAAGCACCGGCGCGAAGTTCCAGTTGATGCCGAGAAAGCGCAGGCCTCGGGCCACGGCGGCACCGGTGGCCTCGGCCAGGGCTTCATCGCCAATCGCGCCCAGCGCCATGGCGGCCGGCGCCTGCGGCAGGCTGGTGGCGCGGATCACCGAACCGCCCTCCTGGTCGATGCCGATCAGGGCCTTGTCGCCCATCACCGCGCGAAGGTCGGCGGTCAGTTGGCGGATCTCGTCTTCGGTGCCGAGGTTCTTGCGGAACAGGCAGATCGCGCGGATCTTGCGATCACGCAGGAAGGCTGCAGTGTCGGCGTCGAGCGATTTGCCCGGGATATCGACCATGACCAACTGGCCAGGATGAACAGGGAACTGGCTCATCGACAACCTCAGTGTGTCTTCGTGACTTTGGCCAGATGGCGCGGCTGATCCGGGTTCAGGCCACGTGCCCGCGCCAGCGCCTCGACCATGGGATAGAAGCTCTGCACCGCGGCAATCGGGTCCAGGTCTTCATTGCCGGTGCAGCTCAGAGGCAGCTCGGCGCCAGGCGTGCCGGCGGGTGCGGCCAGCAGCACGCGGGCACCACGGCCACGCATTTCTTCGGCAAGGGCCAAGAGGCCAGCTTGCGCCGGGCCGCGCGGTGCGAACACCAGGAGCGGATAGCCTTCCTCGACCAAGGCCATCGGACCATGCTTCACTTCGGCGCCCGAGAAGGCTTCGGCCTGGATGCCGCAGGTTTCCTTGAACTTCAGGGCCGCTTCCAGCGCGATGGGCAGCGAAGTGCCACGGCCGATCACGAACAGGCGATCAGCGTCCTTCAGCGCATCGACAGCCACGCTCCAGTCCTGACGCGCCGCTTCTTCCAGCGCCGCAGGCAGTTGCTGCAGCGCGGCCGACAGGTCTTCATCACCTTGCCAGGCAGCCACCACGCGCGCGCCGGCAACCAGCTGGGCGATGTAGCTCTTGGTGGCAGCCACGCTCTGCTCCGGACCGGCATGCAGGCCGAACACATGCTCGCTGGCCTCGGCCAACGGCGAACCTGCCGCATTGACGAATGCCACCGTGCGCGCACCGCCTTCGCGGAAGAACTTCTGCGGTGCAACCAGGTCGGGGCTCTGGCCCGACTGCGAGAACGCGAAGGACACCAGACCCTTGCACTCGATCTTGCTCTGGTAGAGCGTCACCAGCGACATTGGCAGCGAGGTGACCAGGCGGCCGAGACGCGCCATCATGAGGTAAGCCATGTAGTGGGCAGCGTGGTCAGAACTGCCGCGAGCCACCGTCAGGAGCGAGCCGGGCGGCAGCTCGCGCAGCGACTCACCGAGGGCTGCGTAGGCATTCTGGTCAGCGGCCAGCTGGCGCGCCACGGCGGCAGGTGCGCTCAGGCACTCTTCAAGCATTCGCGTAGTCAATTTCTTCTCCTTCAACGACCACGCGCTGCATCTGCAATTCACGGTCCATCACCACCAGATCCGCCCAGGCGCCCACGACCAGTTGGCCGCGGTCATCCAGACCCATGTATTCCGCCGCGTTCGCCGACACGCGGCGCGAAGCGTCTTCAATTTCCAGGCCCAACTGGAACACGAGATTGCGCAGCGCCTGGTCCATCGTCAGCGTGCTGCCGGCCAAGGTGCCGTCGGGCAGGCGAACGCCGCCCATGCACTTGGTGACCGTGTGGCGGCCGAGCCTGTACTCGCCATCAGGCATGCCCGCGGCCGCCGTCGAGTCGGTGACGCAGAACATGCAGGGGATGGAGCGCATCGCCACGCGGATCGCACCCGGATGCACATGCAGCAGGTCCGGAATGATCTCGGCATAGCGCGCATGCGCCAACGCCGCGCCGACCATGCCGGGCTCGCGGTGATGCAGGCCGCTCATCGCGTTGAACAGGTGCGTGAAGCCGCGTGCGCCCTTGTGCAAGGCGGCCACGCCGTCTTCATAGGTGCCGGCCGTGTGGCCGATCTGCACGCGAAAGCCCGCCTCGACCAGCTTGGGGATCAGCTCCACCATGCCGGGCAGTTCGGGCGCCAGCGTGATCAGCTTGATCGGTGCCAGCTCGTTCAGTGCGCGCACTTCGGTGAGGCTGGCGTCCTTGGCGAAGTCGGGCTGTGCGCCCAGCTTGCCGGGATTGATGTACGGGCCTTCCAGGTGCACGCCGAGCACGCGCGCGCCTTGCGGGTCGCGCGCCTTGCACAGGGGCCCGAGCGCCGTGAGCGCATTGCGGATGTCTTCCAGCGGCGCGGTCATCGTGGTGGCCAGCATCGAGGTCGTGCCGTGGCGCACATGGCGACGCGACATCTCGCGTGCCGCGTCGCCGCCCTCCATCGTGTCGCGGCCACCGCCGCCATGCACATGGATGTCGATGAAGCCGGGCAGCACGATGGGCAGGCTGCTGGCGCGCACCTCGGCCTCGCTCACTGCTTGGCCAGCGATGCGGCTGATACGGCCGTCCTGCTGCTCCAGGGTGCCGCGCACAAAGCCTTGCGGCGTCAGGATGTGACCATCAATCGCCTGCATCACGCTCATCCTTCGCGCCTCATTTCTGCGACGAAGTCGTAGTAGTCACTGCGGCAGTAGCTGTGCGTCAGCTCCACCGCCTGGCCACCATCGAGATAGCCCACGCGGGTGATGAAGAGCACGGCCTGGCCCACCGGCACCTGCAGGAGGCCCGCCAGCTTGGGGTCGGCATTGATGGCGCGAATGTGCTGCAAGGCACGCACCGGTGCGCCGCCATGCTTGGAGAGATACGTGTAGAGCGAGGCGTCGACCTTCTGCGGATCGGGCAAGACGGAGGCCGGCAGCACGCTGACCTCGTAGGCCATCACCACTTCATCGGCAAGGCGCAGGCGCTCCAGTCGCGCGACGCGCTCGCCGGTGGTCAGGCCGAGCGACAGTTGTTCGTCCGGCGCGGCCAGCGAGAAGCCGCGAGTCAGCCAGCGCGAGCTGGGCTTGAAGCCGCGCTGATGCAGTTCTTCCGAGAAGCTGGTCAGGCGCGACAGCGGCTGCTCCAGCTTCGGCGCGATGTAGTTGCCCGAGCCGCGCTTGCGCACGATCAGCCCCTGCTCCACCAGGCGGTCAATCGCCTTGCGGGCGGTGACGCGCGACAGGTCCAGCGATTCCGACAGGACGCGCTCGGAAGGCAGGGCTTCGTCGGCGTGGTACTGGCCTTCGCGGATTGCCTGCGCCAACTTGTGCGCCAGCTGCATGTAAAGCGGGGAAGCCGCCTGCGGATCCGGTTTGAACTGGAAGGGCAGTTTGTTGTTGCTCATGGACGACCCATTTCGGAAATAGCGCGACGAATCATCAGCAAGGCACCGGCCGCCGAGTCGCCCTGAGGCGGCACGCAGCGCTGGCGCAAGGAAGGCGAGAACAGCGGCCCCAGGCGCAAGGCAATGCTGCCGCACAGCGCCATAGGCAGGTCGCCGGAGGGGTCCAGCGCGGCGGCAAGCTTTTCGAGCTCAGCCACTGCTTCGTTGACAAAGGTCTGCGCGGCGGGGTCGGTGTCGGCATGCTCGAACACAAGCGGCGCCAGGCCGGCATAGCCGTGCTGGCCAGCGCTGGCGCACCAGGCCAGCAGGGTTTCGCGGTCACGGCCGCATTTGGCCCAGATGGCGCGCGCCAGCGGCCCGCTCTCGGCGCGCCCATCGAGAGCCTGGTGGGCGTGGCGCATGGCCTTCTGGCCCAGCCAGGCACCGCTGCCCTCGTCGCCGATCACCCAGCCCCAACCACCGATGCACACACGGCTGCCATCGCGGCGCACGGCCTCGCCGACCGAGCCGGTGCCCGAAGCAATGACCGCGCCGGGCTGACCTGCGTGAGCACCGAGCACGGTGGTGTAGCCATCGTTGTCGAGCTTGACGTGGGCATAGCCCGGCTGCGTCGCGATGAACTCGGCCACAGCATCGGTCAAGCCCGCGCCAGAGAGGCCCAGGCCGATGGCGCATTCAGATAGATCAAGGCTGGCAATGCCCGCCTGCTGGCAGGCCTGCTGCAGTGCCAGCTGGATATGAACCCAGGCTTGTTCAACGCCCTGACCCAGGGCCGAAGGGCCGCTGTCGCCCTGACCGAGCAGGCGGCCATCGATACCAGTCAGGCGCAGTCGCGTACCGGTGCCACCGCCGTCAACGCCGACAAGGAAGCGCACTGCAGAGACAGCTTGTGCCGCTGCGCTGGACCGGGTGTGGGTGGCGGACGTCATGGTGATACCAGTCTAATACCAAACGCTTTCGAGCGTCAATTGGTATTCCACTGGTTTTGACCCTGAGAAAAGCCGCTGGTCAGAGTGACAAAAGCGGGCCCCAGGTCGACCGGCATGCGCTGCACCATACCAGTTTAGAACCAAGCCGCCGATTGGTGGCAGCCCTAGGGCCACACCCTAGTCGCTCAGCGCCCAGTCAAGGGATTGGCCCTGGCCGGCCAGCCATTGGGCAGCCTGCGAGAAGTGAGCGCAGCCAATGAAGGGCTGGGGCGGCCGGGTGGCCGACAGGGGCGAGGGATGATTGGCCTGCAGCAGCAGATGCTGCGGCCCGGCCGCCTGGATCAGCGCCGCCTTGGCCTGGGCATGAGCGCCCCAGAGCATGAAGACCTTGGGCGCGGCGTCCCTTGCGGCGGCCTCGATCAGCGCATCAGTGAGCGCCTCCCAGCCGCGCTTGGCATGGCTGGCCGGTGCGCCATCCTCCACCGTCAGGCAGGTGTTGAGCAGCAGCACACCGCGCTGCGCCCAGGCCCCGAGATGAGGCGTCATGGGGGGCTGCTGACCCAGGTCGCGCTGCAGCTCCTTGAAGATGTTGCGCAGGCTGGGCGGGACCTTGTTGCCGGATGGCACCGAGAACGCCAGGCCCTCAGCCTGTCCGGGGCCGTGGTACGGGTCCTGGCCCAGGATGACGACGCGGACCCGCTCCAGCGGCGTCAGTCGCAGCGCGCGCAAGGGATCGGGCGGATAGATGACAGCGCCCGCTGTCTCACGTTGGGACAGGTGATTCAGCAGGCCCTGACCGGCCGGGCTTTCGCGCCAGGCCTCCAGCACCGGCCGCCAGCCGGCGTCGACCTGCCAGTCGAGCGGCAACTGCAGCTTCACGAGAAAAACAGCTCGGCCAGCGCCTGGCCCGGCACCGGCGCGCGCATGAAGGCCTCGCCGACCAGGAAGGCATTCACCTGCGCGGCGCGCATGGTCTGCACATCGGCCGGGCCGAGGATGCCGGACTCGGTCACCAGCAGGCGATCCGCCGGCACGTTCTTCAGGAGGCCCAGCGTCGTATCCAGCGTCACTTCAAACGTGCGCAGATTGCGGTTGTTGATGCCAACCAGCGGCGTCTTCAGCTTCAAGGCGCGGTCCAGCTCGCGGCCGTCGTGCACCTCGACCAGCACGTCCAGGTTGAGGCTCATGGCGCAGGCCTCGAGGTCGGCCATCAGGGCGTCTTCGAGGCTGGCGGCGATCAGGAGGATGCAGTCCGCACCCATCGCGCGGGCCTCGAAGACCTGGTACTCGTCGACCATGAAGTCCTTGCGCAGCACCGGCAGCTCGCAGGCCGCGCGCGCAGCCTGCAGAAAGGCCACCGAGCCCTGGAAGAAGGGCTCGTCAGTCAAGACGCTCAAACAGGCCGCGCCATGGGATGCATAGCTCTCGGCAATCTCGGCCGGACGGAAGTCTTCGCGGATCACGCCCTTGCTGGGGCTGGCCTTCTTGATCTCGGCGATCACGCCGCTCTTGCCACTAGCGATCTTGGCGCGCAGCGCCTTCTCGAAACCGCGCAGATCGCGTCGGCCTTCGGCCTCCTCGCGAACACTGGCCAGCGAGCGGCGGCGCCTGGCAGCCGCCACTTCCTCATGCTTGACCGCATTGATCTTGTTCAGGATGTCGGACATGGGTATCAGGCCTTCGCAAGAGCCTGCGTCGCGGCGACGAACTTGTCCAGCTTGGCACGCGCCGCGCCGCTGGCAATCGCCTCGCGCGCCTTGGCTATGCCGGCGGCAATTGAATCGACCACATTGGCTGCATACAGCGTCGCACCGGCGTTGAGCAGCACGATGTCGCGCGCCGCGCCGTCTTCATTGGAAAGCGCACCCAGCAGCATCACGCGCGACTCTTCCGGGCCGGCCACCTTGAGGCTTCGGTTGCTGACCATGGAGAGGCCGAAGTCTTCCGGATGGATCTCGTACTCGCGCACCTCGCCATCCTTCAGCTCGCCCACCAGCGTGGCAGCGCCGAGCGAGATCTCGTCCATGCCGTCCTTGCCGTAGACCACCACCGCATGCTCGGCGCCCAGGCGCTGCATCACGCGCACCTGGATGCCGACGAGGTCGGGGTGGAACACGCCCATCAGGATGTTGGGCGCGCCGGCCGGGTTGGTCAGCGGTCCGAGGATGTTGAAGATGGTGCGAACGCCCAGCTCCTTGCGCACCGGGGCGATGTTCTTCATCGCCGGGTGGTGGTTGGGCGCAAACATGAAACCGATGCCGGTTTCGGCCACGCTCTGCGCCACCTGTTCGGGCTTGAGCATGATGTTGGCGCCGAGCGCTTCCAGCACGTCGGCGCTGCCGGTCTTGCTGGAAACGCTGCGGTTGCCGTGCTTGGCGACTTGCGCGCCCGCAGCGGCAGCCACGAACATCGAGCAGGTCGAGATATTGAAGGTGTGGGCGCCATCACCGCCCGTGCCCACCACGTCGACCAGATGCTTGCTCGGCGGCACCGGCACCTTGTTGGACAGCTCGCGCATCACCTGCGCAGCGGCGGTGATCTCGCCGATGGTTTCCTTCTTGACGCGCAGGCCGATCAGGAGGGCCGAGGCGATCACCGGCGACATCTCGCCGGCCATGATGCGGCGCATCAGCGAGAGCATCTCATCGTGGAAGATCTCGCGGTGCTCGATGACGCGGGTCAGGGCTTCGTTGTCTGAAATGGGCATCGCAAATCCTCAAAGGCCAAAGTATTCGCGCATCGCGGCGACGGCACGGTCGACGCCAGCAGCGTCAACATCGAGATGAGTCACAAAGCGCAGGCGGTACAGGCCGGTGGCCAGCACGCCGCGCGATTTCAGGAAGGGGACGACGCCCGCGGCCTTTTCCTTGTCCGGGCCGGACACGTCGACAAACACGATGTTCGTCTGCGGCTGTTCCACGGTCACGCCGGGCAGGCCTTGCAGGCCGGCGGCCAGGCGCTGAGCCAAGGCATGGTCTTCGGCAAGGCGGGCCACATGGTGGTCCAGCGCGTAGTGCGCCGCCGCGGCCAGCAGACCCGCCTGGCGCATGCCGCCACCGCACATCTTGCGCCAGCGGTGCGCCTGCTTGATCAGCTCGCGGCTGCCGCAAAGCACCGAGCCGACCGGCGCGCCCAGACCCTTGGAGAAGCAGACCGAGACGCTGTCGAAATGCCGGCAGATCTCGCGGGCCGCTTCGTACGGGTCGCCACCTGCAGCCACCGCGGCATTGAATAGCCGCGCACCGTCGAGGTGGCGCGACAAGCCCTTGCTCAGCGCGAGATGCGAAGCGTCTGAGAGATACGCCAGCGGCAGCACCTTGCCGCCAATCGTGTTCTCCAGCGTCAGCAAGCGAGTGCGCGCGAAGTGCGCGTCGTCCGGCTTGATCTGCGCCTCGATCTCGCTCAGGGGCAGGGAGCCATCGGCCGCATGCGCAATCGGCTGCGGCTGGATCGAACCCAGCACCGCTGCACCGCCGCCTTCCCAGCGGTAGGTGTGGGCGTACTGGCCGACCAGGTATTCATCGCCGCGCTGGCAATGGCTCAAAAGCGCGCAGAGATTGCTCTGCGTGCCGGTGGGCATGAAGAGCCCGGCCTCGAAGCCCAGGCGCTCGGCCGTGGCGGCCTGCAAGGCATTGACGCTGGGGTCGTCGCCAAACACATCGTCGCCCAGCGGCGCCGCCTGCATGGCCGCACGCATCGCAGCGGTCGGCTGCGTGACGGTGTCGCTGCGAAGATCAATGACGGTGCTCATGACTCACAGCGCCAGTTGCAGAAAGTTCTTCAGCATCGCGTGCCCATGCTCGGACAGGATGGACTCGGGATGAAACTGCACGCCCTCCAGCGGCGTGGCCGTGCCGGCCAATTCGCGGTGGCGCACACCCATGATCTCGCCGTCTTCGCTGCGCGCGCTGATCTCCAGCACCGCCGGCATCGTGGCTTCCTCGATCACCAGCGAGTGGTAGCGGATCACGCTGAAATCCTTGGGCAAGCCCTTGAACACGCCCTTCTGGTCGGTCGTGATGGTGCTGGCCTTGCCGTGCATCTGCGTCTGCGCGCGGATGATCCTGCCACCCAGCGCCGCGCCGATGCTCTGATGGCCCAGGCAGACACCCAGGATGGGCAGCTTGCCCGTGAAGGCCTGGATGGCTTCCACACAAACGCCCGCTTCGGCCGGAGAGCAGGGGCCGGGCGAGAAGACCAGGTGATCAGGCTTCAGGGCGCCGATTTCCTCGACCGTGATCTGGTCATTGCGCACCACCTTCACGTCGGCCCCGAGTTCGCCGAAGTACTGCACCAGGTTGAAGGTGAAGCTGTCGTAGTTGTCGATCATCAACAGCATGTCAGAACCCCTCTTCCACAAGTTCAGCGGCACGGAGCAAAGCGCGCGCCTTGGCTTCCGTCTCTTTCCATTCCAGTTCAGGCACCGAGTCGGCCACGATGCCCGCTGCCGCCTGCACGTACAGCGTCTGATCCTGGATCACGCCGGTGCGGATCGCAATCGCCAGGTCCATGTCGCCGGCAAAGCTCAGGTAGCCGCAGGCGCCGCCGTAGATGCCGCGCTTGACCGGCTCCAGCTCGTCGATGATCTGCATCGCCCGAATCTTGGGCGCGCCGCTCAAGGTGCCGGCCGGGAAGGCGGCGCGGAACACATCCATATTCGTCAGGCCCTGCTTCAGCGTGCCTTCGACGTTGGAAACGATGTGCATCACATGCGAGTAGCGCTCCACCGCAAAGGCATCGCTCAGCTTCACCGAACCGGTTTCGGCAATGCGGCCCACGTCGTTGCGGGCCAGGTCGATCAGCATCAGGTGCTCGGCGCGCTCCTTGGGGTCGGCCTTCAGCTCGGCTTCCATGGCCACGTCCTTCTCGGCCGTGCCGCCACGGGGTCGCGTGCCGGCCAGCGGGCGGATCGTGACCTGCGTGCCGGCCGCTGTCTTCTCCTGGCGCACCAGGATCTCGGGCGAAGCGCCCACGATCTGGAAGTCGCCCATGTCGTAGAAGTACATGTAGGGGCTGGGGTTCAAGGACCGCAGCGCGCGGTACAGGCTCAGCGGTGAGCCGGTGTAGCGCTTGCGCAGGCGCTGGCCGAAGACGATCTGCATGCAGTCGCCGGCGGCGATGTAGTCCTTGGCCTTGAGCACGCCGGCCTCGAAATCAGCACGCGCGAACTCGCGCTCCACCGGATGTGCCTCGCTGCGCGTGACCCGCGGCGCGCTGACGCTGTAGGCCAGCTTGTCGCGCAATTCGGTCAGGCGCTTCTTGCCCTTGTGGAAGGCCTCGGGCTGGCCGGGGTCGGCGTAGACGATCAGGTAGAGGCGGCCGCTCAGGTTGTCGATGACCGCCAGCTCCTCGCACTGCAGGAGCATCACGTCCGGCGTATTGAGGCCGCCGGACTTTTCGGTCTTCGCGAGCTTGGGTTCGACGTAGCGCACCGCGTCGTAGCCGAAGTAGCCGGCCAGGCCGCCGCAGAAGCGCGGCAGGCCAGGGCGCAGCGCCACCTTGAAGCGCTTCTGGTAGGCCTCGATGAACTCGAGCGGGTTGCCCTCATTCGTCTCGATCAGACGGCCGTCCTGCAGCACCTCGGTGCGAAAGCCGCTGCTCTTGAGCACCGTGCGCGCGGGCAGGCCGATGAAGGAATAGCGGCCGAAGCGCTCGCCGCCCACCACCGATTCCAGCAGGAAGCTGTGCTTGCCCTGGCCGGCGCCGGCGCAGAGCTTCAGGTAAAGCGAGAGGGGGGTTTCCAGGTCAGCGAAGGCCTCGCTGATCAGGGGGATGCGGTTGTAGCCTTCCGCGGCCAGGCTCTGGAATTCAAGTTCTGTGATCACGTCAACACACCTTCGGTACAGGCGTGCCATCAGGCGGGCACGCGTCCGTTACACGGTCGCTGCGCTGGCCGGATCAGTCAAGAAAAGGGGCCCTTTGCGGGCAAGCGGCAAGCAGCAGCGGCTTCAAGAGAAGTCGGTTGGGCAACGCCAGGGCCAGGCTCCCCGGTCGTTCGACCCCTTGATGTGCTTGCGCGTGATGAACATGCGGCCGAGTGTACCGGCTAAATCATCCAGCGAACGAGCGTGAATTCAGGCGCGGACAAGCGCCATGGCCTTGGCACATACTCCAGGCTCAGTACCAAGCCTGCCGTTCGAGCGGGTCCACAACAACGGAGTGGGACATCAAGATGCATCGTCGTTCCCTGATCACGCTGGCGCTGGCCGCCTGCGCTCTCTCCCTGCCGCTGGCCGCCCAGGCCGATACGGTTGAAGTGGCCGGCGTCAAGTACGACACCGCGGCCGACGTGGGCGGCAAGAAGCTGGTGCTCAATGGCGCCGGCATCCGCTACAGGGTGGTGATCAAGGTCTACACGGCCGGTCTCTATCTTGCCGAAAAGACCACCGACCCGGACACCTTGCTGCACATGGCCGGCCCCAAGCGCCTGCACATCGTGGCGCTGCGCGACATCGACGGCAACGACCTCGGCAAGCTCTTCACCAAGGGCATGGAAGCCAATGCGCCGCGCGAGGAATTCGTCAAGTCCATCAACGGCGTCTTGAAGATCGCTGAACTCTTTGCGGCGAAGAAGGAGTTGTCCAAGGGCGAAAGCTTCTCGGTCGACTATGTTCCCGGCGTCGGCTCTCAAGTGCTGATCAACGGCAAGGTGGCGGGCGACCCGATCAAGGAACCCGAGTTCTTCACCGCCCTGATGCGCATCTGGCTGGGCAAGTCGCCCGCGGACGATTCGCTCAAGGAAGCGCTGCTCGGCGTCGAGCGCAAGCGCCGCCGCTGAGGCCTCAGGCCAGCAGCTCCTCCAGAGAATCGATGAAGCGGTCGGCATCGACCGCCTCGATCGGCTCACCATGGTTGTAGCCATAGCGCACCAGCACGACAGGACAGCCGGCCGCACGCGCGGCCTTCGCGTCATTGCTGGAGTCGCCAATCATCCAGCTGGCCGCCGGCGGCGTGCCCAGCGCCTCGCAGGTCTTCAGCAACGGCATCGGGTCGGGCTTCTTGCGCTCGAAATCATCGCCGCCAAAGACCTGATCAAAGAATCCATCCAGCCCCTTGCGGCGCAGTAACTCGCGGGCAAAGCGCGCCGGCTTGTTGGTCAGGCAGGCCATCGGCAAGCCTTTCGCGCGCAAGCCCTGAAGGCCGGCCAACACACCCGGAAAGACATCCGAGTGCTCGCCATTGGCGGCCTCGTAGTGACGCTGGTAGCGGGCCCAGGCGTCCTCATACAAGGCCGCATCGGCGCCCACCTCGGCCAGTGTGCTGCGGATCAGGTGCTCGCTGCCCTGGCCGACCGTCCGCTCGACAAACTCGCGTGTGACACCGCGCTGGCCCAGCTCGGCCAGCACCTGGTTCAGCACGAAGACGAAGTCGCCGAGGGTGTCGACCAGGGTGCCATCCAGGTCGATCAGGAAGGCTTGCGGCGATGGAAGGTCGTTCAAGGAAAGAGTCATCAGGCCACTCGCATTCCGCTTGCAGCCTCGAAGCGATGCGCCCGTTCCGGCGCCCACCTGATGCCGACGGCATCGCCCACCTGATGCGGTGTCCGGCCGGCCACGCGCGCGGTCAAGGTGCCCAGCGGCGTCTCCAGCTTCAGATAGGTCTCCGGCCCGGTCGGCTCCAGCATCAGGACCTTGCCATTCAAGCCATCACCCGGCGCACCCAGCTCCACATGCTCGGGCCGCAAGCCGATCTGCAGGCCGGGCTGCTCCGCCATCGCGAAGAAGTTCATCGCCGGTGAGCCGACGAACTCGGCGACGAAGCGGTTTGCCGGGCGCTCGTAGATGGCCTCGGGGGTGCCGAATTGCTGGACCTGGCCGTCCTTCATCACGGCGATGCGATCGCCCAAGGTCATCGCCTCGACCTGGTCGTGGGTCACGTAGACGGTGGTGGTGCGGGTGCGCTGATGCAGGAGCTTGATCTCGGCACGCATCTCGACGCGCAGCTTGGCGTCGAGGTTGGACAGCGGCTCGTCGAACAGGAAGAGCTTGGGGTTGCGCGCCAGGGCCCGGCCCATGGCCACGCGCTGGCGCTGGCCGCCGCTGAGCTGGGCCGGGCGGCGGTCCAGCAGATGCTCGATCTGCAGCATCGCGGCCACGCGCTTCACGGCGGCCTCGCGCTCGGCCTTCGGCACCTTGCGCATCTCCAGCGCGAAGGCAATGTTCTGCGCCACATTCATGTTCGGATAGAGCGCATAGCTCTGGAACACCATGGCGATGTCGCGGTCCTTGCTGGCCACGTCGGTCACGTCGCGCTCGCCAATCTCGATGCGGCCACTCGTCGGCTGCTCCAGGCCGGCGATCATGTTGAGCAGCGTGCTCTTGCCACAGCCCGAGGGGCCCACGAGGATGAGGAACTCGCCGGCCTCGATCTCGATGTCGATCCCCTTGAGGATCTCGGTCTCGCCAAAGGTCTTGCGGATCTCTTTGATTGCCAGCGCGCCCATCGTCTTGAACCTCATCAACCTTTCACGGCGCCGGCAGTGAGCCCGCGCACGAAGTACTTGCCCGCCAGCACGTAGACGATCAGGGTGGGCAACGCGGCGATCAGCGCGGCGGCCATGTCGACGTTGTATTCCTTGACCGAGCTGGAGGTGTTGGCCAGGTTGTTCAGCCCCACGGTGATGGGCTTGCTGTCGGCACCGGAGAACACCACGCCATAGAGAAAATCGTTCCAGATATTGGTGAACTGCCAGATCAGGGTGACGACCAGGATGGGCGTGGACAGCGGCAGCACGATGCGCCAGAAGATCTGCCAGAAGCCGGCGCCATCGAGCTTGGCCGCACGCACCAGTTCATCGGGCAGGCCGGCGTAGTAGTTGCGGAAGAACAGCGTGGTGCCCGGCAGGCCGGCAATCACATGCACCAGGATCAAGCCGCCGATGGAACTGGCCATGCCCAGCCAGCCCAGCACCTGGCTCATTGGCAGCAGCACCACCTGCATCGGCATGAAGACGCCGAACAGCATCAAGGCAAACAAGAGCTCGCTGCCGCGGAAGCGCCACTTGCTCAGCACATAGCCGTTCAGCGCGCCCAGCGCCGTCGAGATCACCACCGCCGGCACCACCATCAGCATCGAGTTGGCGAAGAAGGGCTGCAGGCCGCCGCAATCGGTGCCGGTGCAGGCGCTGCTCCAGGCCTTGGCCCAGGCCGCAAAGCCCGGCGCCTGCGGCAGCGCAAGCAGGCTGCCTTCGCGCAGCTCGTCCATGCTCTTCAAGGAAGTGGCCAGCATCACGTAGAGCGGCGTCAGGAAGAACAGGGCCAGAAGCCCGAGCGCCACGAACAGGAGGATGCGAGAGGCTCTCATCGCCTGGCCCTCAGCTCGGAATAGAGATAGGGCACGACGATGGCCGCCACCGTGGCCAGCATCATCATGGCGCTCGCCGCACCCAGGCCGATCTGGCCGCGCGAGAAAGCCATGGTGTACATGAAGGTGGCCGGCAGGTCGGTGGCATAGCCGGGGCCGCCGCTGGTCAGGGCCATCACGAGGTCAAAGCTCTTGATCGCCAGGTGGCTGACCACCAGCAGCGTCGAGAAGAACACGGGCCGCAGGCTCGGAATGATGATGCGCCAGTAGATGCGCGGCAGGCTGGCGCCGTCGATCTGCGCGGCCTTGATGATGCTGTCGTCGATGCCGCGCAAACCCGCCAGGAACAAGGCCATCACGAAGCCGGCGCTCTGCCAGACGCCGGCAATCGCCACGCAGTAGATGGCCATCTCGGAGTCGATCAGCCAGTCGAACGAGAAATTCTCGAAGCCCCAGTCGCGCACGATCTGCTCGAGGCCGGTGCCCGGATTGAGCATCCACTTCCAGGCCGTGCCGGTGACGATGAAGGACAGCGCCATCGGATAGAGATAGATGGTGCGCAGCGCCCCTTCCGCCCTGACCTTCTGGTCCAGCAGGATGGCCATCAGGAGGCCCAGCGCCATGGCGCCGCCGATGAAAAGCCCGCCGAAGACGGCCAGGTTGCGCAGTGCCAGCCACCAGCGCTCCATTTCGAACAGCGCTTCGTAATTGGCCAGGCCGGCCCATTCGTAGTTCGGCAGGAGCCGCGAGGCGGAAACGCTCAACCAGCCGTTCCAGGCCATCAGGCCGTAGATGAACAGCAGGGAGACGATGAAGGAGGGCGCGACGACGAGGCGTGGCAGCCAGGGCTGCTTCATGGGCGGGGCTTCAGCGCGTCTTGGCAGCCGACACCAGGCGCTTCATCGCGTCGGCCGAATTCATCTTGTCGCTGTTCCAGAAATTGCTGATCACGTCCTTGATCGCGCCTTCGGCAGCCGACGGAACGGCCATGCCATGCGCCAGCGAGGGCAGCAAGGTTCCGCCCTTGGCCGCAGCGGCAAAGTCGGTCGCCGATGCCTTGGCGCAGTCGTCGAACTTGTCGAGCTTCATGCCCGAGCGCACGGGAATGGAGCCCTTGGCCAGGTTGAACGTCTCCTGGAAGGCCGGCGACATGATGGCCGCGGCCAGGTCCTTCTGCGCGCGCGCGTTCGCCTCGCTCTTCAGCTTGAACATGGCGAAGGAGTCGATGTTGTAGCTGAAGCTCTTGGCCGAGCCCGGCGAAGGCAGGCACAGGAAGTCCTTGCCCGGCTGCTTGCCGGCGGCCAGGAACTCGCCCTTGGCCCAGTCGCCCATGATCTGCATCGCCGCCTCGCCCTTGATCACCATCGCGGTGGCCAGGTTCCAGTCGCGGCCGGGGGCGTTCTTGTCGGTATAGGGCTTGATGCGCTTGTACGTGCTCAGCACCTTCTCCATCGTCGGGCTGGCCAGTGTCGCCGGGTCCAGCTGCACCAGCGCCTTGGTGTAGAACTCCGGGCCGCCCATGCCGATGGCCACGGTCTCGAACAGGGTCAGGTCTTGCCAGTTTTGGCCGCCATGCGCCAGCGGCAGGATGCCGGCCTTCTTCAAGGCCTCGGCCGCGACGAAGAACTCATCCCAGCTGGTCGGCGGCTGGATCTTGGCGCGCTTGAAGACCTCGGGGTTGGCCCAGAGCCAGTTGATGCGGTGCACATTGACCGGCGCGGCGATGTAGCTGCCGCGGTACTTCATCTGCTCGGCCACGGTCTTGGGCAGGAGCTCGTCCCAACGCTCAGCCTTGGCCACGTCGTCGATGGAGGCCAGCACGCCTTCCTTCGCCCAGTCCTGCAGCGAAGGGCCCTTGATCTGCGCCGCGGCCGGTGCATTGCCGGACACCACGCGCGACTTCAAGACCGTCATCGCCGAGTCGCCGCCGCCGCCGGCCACGGCAAAGTCCTTCCAGCTGTGGCCCTTGGCCTGCAGGCTGGCCTTCAAGGCCTGGGCCGCCTTGGCTTCGCCGCCGCTGGTCCACCAGTGCAGCACCTCGACCTCGCCCGCGAAGGCAATGGAGCCGATCAGGGCCAGGCTGGCCGCCAGGATTCTTGGCAGGGGGCGTTTCATACGGCGGTCTCCTGAGGTCTTGTCGTTCGGTAAATTATTAATGAAACATTAACGAGCCAGAAGAAAGGACTAACCCTCGGCCGGCAGGCTGATGCGAGCCAGCAGGCCGCGCGGCGCCAACGAGACCAGCACGACGCCGCCCTCATGGCGCTCGACGATCTCCCGCACGATGGCCAGGCCCAGGCCGCAACCGCTGCCCTCGGCGGTTGCGCGAACGAATCGCTGGAAAACACGCTCCAGCTCGTTCTCGGCCAGACCGGGGCCGTTGTCTTCAACCTCCAGCAGCACACGGCCTTGCTCGCTGCGCACGCGCACCGTGACAGAGGCGCCGCGGCCGGCATAGCGAATCGCGTTGTCGATCAGGTTGCTCAAGGCCTCGCGCAAGAGCAAGGCGATGCCTCGCACCAGCAGCGGCGGCGCGCCTTCTTCGGTGTCGTCCAGGCCCAGGTCGACACCGGCCTGCAATGCGCGCGGCACCAGCTCGGCAGTCAGCTCGCGCGCCAGTTGGCGCAGGTCCAGCGGCAGGCGGTCCTGGGCTTTCGCAGATTCGGGCTCGGCGCGCGCCAGCGTCAGGAGCTGGTTGATCAGATGGGCGCTGCGCACCGCGCTTTCATGCACGCGCTGCAGGCGCTGCACCAGCTCGGGTTCGCTCGCATCGCGCAGGGCCAGTTCGGTCTGGCTCTTGAGCCCGGCCAGCGGCGTGCGCAGCTGGTGCGCCGCATCGCTGATGAAGCGCTTCTGCACCGCCACGCTGTGCTGCACCTCGGTCAGCAAGCTGTTGATGGCACGCGCCAGCGCGCGCACCTCGGGCGGCGCGGCGCTGATCTGGATCGGCGCGAGGTCGTTGGCCGCGCGGCCCTCCACCTGGCGCTGCAAGGCCGTGAGCGGCGCGAGGCCTGCGCGGATGCCGGCGCCGACGATCATCGTCATCAAGAGCATCAGGCCGGAGAGCGGCAGCACCATGTCCAGCAGGATCTGCCGCGCCAGCTCTTCGCGGTTGGCGCTGGAGCGAGCCACCTGCACCAGCAGAGTCTGGCCCGGGCTGCCCGGCTCGCCATAGCGCAAGTGCAGAGCGGCCACGCGCACGCGCAACTCGCCCTGCTGCGGGTCGCGCAAAACACCGTCGTAAGACAAGGGCTCGCCGATCTGCGACGCCGCACCCGCCGGCAGCGGCGGCAGGTTCTTGTTGCCAAGGATGAAGCGGCCGGGCGGCGTGCTGACCATGTAGAGCACGCGGTCGCTGGGGTCGGATTCGAGGATGTCCTGCGCGGCACGCGGGAAATCGATCAAGAGGCCGTTGTCCTGCGGCTTGACCTGGCGGGCCAGCGCACGCGCGGCCTGCGAGAGGCCGGCATCAATCGCGCGGTTCGCGTAGCCGGCGGCGAGTTGATAGGTGAAGAAGCCGGCGGCGATCCACAGCACCAGTTGCGGAACCAGCAGCCAGACAAAGAGCTGGCGGCGCAGCGAGCGCGCGCCGGGTACTGCGACAAGCCAGCGACGGCTCATGCCACAGCTGACTCGTTCTCGAGCAGATACCCGAGCCCACGCACGGTGCGAATCGACAAGCCTGAGTGCTCCAGCTTGCGGCGCAGCCGGTGGATGTACACCTCGATGGAACCGCCGCCGGCATCACCCCCGTCCTGCGCCCAGGCCTGCGTGATCCTCTGCTTGCCGACGACGCGGTCCTGCTCGGTCAGAAGCAGGTCCAGCAGCAGCCATTCGCGCGGGCTCAGCTCCAGCGTCGCCCCGCGCACGCTGGCACGCCTGGCCGCGCGATCAAAGGTCAGTTGGCCCATCGTCGCGCTGGCAGGCGCTTGCGGCCGGCCGCGGCGCATCAAGGCATGGAGCCGCGCTTCCAGTTCAGGGAAGTCGAAGGGCTTGGTCAGGTAGTCGTCGGCACCGGCATTGAGGCCAGCGACGCGGTCGTCCAGCCCGTCCAGTGCGGTGAGCACAAGCACGGGGGTCAGGCATTGCGCGGCGCGGGCGCGCTTCAAGACGGTCAGCCCGTCGACCAGCGGCAAACCCAGATCCAGGATCACCACGTCGAACTTCTGCTTCAGGAGCAGGTACTCGGCCACCGCGCCATTGGGCGCGTGCTCCACCTCGAAGCCGGCACGGTGCAACTGGGCCGACAAGGCATCGGCCAGCAGCGCATCGTCTTCGGCAAGCAGCAGGTTCATGGGAGCAGGACTGTAGCCGCCCGATGTTGAGGTCGCCGCCGATGCTAGGGTTAACGTTTCTTTAATGCAATCGGTGGATCGTTAAGAATTCTGGCATGCTGCCCTCTCGCCTTGCGCTCGCCTTGCTCGCATCTGCCTTGCCCGCCCTTGCCGCCGAGCCTGTGCGCTGGCCCGCCGCGCCCAGCCCGATCAAGCGCGACGCAGCGCAGGAGGCGCGCATCGAGCAGATCCTCGCCAGCATGACCTTGCCGCAAAAGGTCGGCCAGATGACGCAGCCCGAGATCAAGTTCATCACGCCAGAGCAGGTCAAGCGCTTCTACATTGGCTCGGTGCTGAACGGCGGCGGCGCCTGGCCCGGCGGCAACAAGTACGCCGCGCTGGCGGATTGGGTGAAGCTTTCCGAGGCCTATCACCAGGCCTCGCTGGCGACCGACATGAAGCTGCCGGTGCCGGTGATCTGGGGCACCGACGCGGTCCACGGCCACAACAATGTGCTGGGCACGACGCTGTTCCCGCACAACATGGCGCTGGGCGCCACGCGCAACCCGGCCCTGGTGGCCGAAATCGGTACGGCAGTCGCGCGCCAGGTGCGGGCCAGCGGCATCCCCTGGACCTTTGCGCCGACGCTGGCCGTCTCGCAAGACATGCGTTGGGGCCGCGCCTACGAGAGCTACTCGGCCGACCCGGCTGTCGTGGAGCAGCTCGGCGCCGCCTTCGTGCGCGGCCTGCAGGGTCAGCTCGGCACGGACGAAAGCGCGCTGGCCACGGCCAAGCATTTCATTGGTGACGGCGGCACGCACCTGGGCCGCGACCAGGGCCAGACGCGAGCGAGCGAGAAGATGCTGCGCGACACCCACGGCCGCGGCTACTACGGCGCGCTCGGTGCCGGCGCGCAAACCGTGATGGCCTCGTTCAACAGCTGGTTCGACACCCGAGCCAACAAGGACGAAGGCAAGCTGCATGGCCAGCGCCACCTGATGACGACGGTGCTGAAGGAGCAGATGGGCTTCGACGGCCTGATCGTCTCCGACTGGAACGGCATCGGCCAGGTGTCTGGCTGCAGCGACACCCGCTGCGCCCAGGCGATCAATGCCGGTATCGACATGGTCATGGTGCCCGAGCACTGGCAGGAATTCATCCTCGAGACCATCGCCCAGGTGGAGCGCGGCGAGATCCCGATGGCCCGCATCGACGACGCGGTGCGCCGCATCCTGCGGGTCAAGCTGCGCGCTGGCCTGTTCGACAAGAGCCCGGCGCAGAACCGGCTGGCCGGGCAGGCCGATGCGCTGCTGGCCCGCGAGCTGGCGCGCCGCGCCGTGCGCGAGTCGCTGGTGCTGCTGAAGAACGAGGGCCAGGTCTTGCCTTTGCGCCGCGAAGCGCGCGTGCTGGTCGTCGGCAAGAGTGCCGACAGCATGGAGAACCAGACCGGCGGCTGGACGCTCAGCTGGCAAGGCACCGGCAACAAGAACAGCGATTTCGCTGCCGGCCAGACCGTGCTGGCCGGCCTGCGCGAGACGCTCGGCGAGCAGCGGGTGAGCTTCAGCATCGACGGGCGCGGCGTGCGCCTGGCCGACTACGACGCGGTGATCGCGGTCATCGGTGAAACGCCCTATGCCGAGGGCAATGGCGACATTCCGCCCTGGGGCACCTTGCGCCACGCGGATCGTCATCCGGAAGACCTGGCCGCGTTGCAAGCGGTGGCCGGACAGGGCAAGCCGGTCATCACCGTCTTCATCTCGGGCCGGCCACTCCATGTCAACGATTTGATCAACGCATCCGACGCCTTCGTCGCCGCCTGGCTGCCGGGCACCGAGGGCGGCGGCGTGGCCGACCTGCTTGTGCAAGGCGGCGCGGCCTTCAAGGGCAAGCTGCCTTTCGACTGGCCGCGGGAAGCCTGCCCGCGCGGCGGCAAGCCCTTGTTCGCCCTGGGCTACGGTCTGCAAAACGGCCAGAAGGCCAGCGTCGCAAAGCTGAGCACCAAGCACACGCAAGGCGGCTGCGCAGCGAGCAAGGAGCTGATGATCTTCGAGCGCGCGGCGCAGGCGCCCTATGCGTTGATCCTGAACAGCCCCGCCAACGCATGGCCCGAGCTGCGCATCGGCGACGACCTGAACGGCGCCTGGACCCGCCCCGACATCGTGCTGACCACGACCGACATGCACCAGCAGCAAGACGCCAAGCGCCTGCGCTGGACCGGCCCGGCCAAGGTCCTGGCCTATGCGGCGCAGCGGGTCGACCTGCAGAAGAACTACCGCGATGGGGCGCTGGTGTTCGACCTGCGCGTCGAACAGGCCGCAAGCCAAGCAGTGAAGCTGGCCATGGGCCATCGCGAGGAGCTGGACCTCTCGGCGGTGATCGCGCAGGCGCCCCTGAACAAGCCCCGCCGCTTTGTCGTGCCCTTGAGCTGCTTCGCGGCGGCCGGTGCGGACCTCGGCAAGATCGAGATTCCATTCGCGCTCTCGACGACCGGGCCGTTCACCGCGAGCCTGGCACGCATACGCATCGAGACCGGCGCCGCCAAGCGGCCCGAGGCCATTGCCTGCAGCGCCTTGAAAAGCTGATGCTGCCGAAGACGATCAGCGGGTAACGATATCGCGATGCATCGGGGCCAGCAGGGCCAGCAAGCGGTTCTGCGTGGTGAACGGAATGCTCGCGTCGTCCATGCTCTGCTGCAGCACTTCCACGAGGATGTTGAAGTCCTTCTTGGCGATGCCCAGGTCGGCGTGCGAGTTCTTCATCGTCGCGCCCTCGTACTTGCAGGGGCCGCCGCTGAGCACGCAGACCTGATCGGTCAGCTGCTCGGCCAAGGCCTTGGGATTTGTCTCCTTGAAGAACGTGCCGATGCGCTCATCGCGCTTCAGGCGGCCGCTGAAGTCGTTCATCAGCCTGGCGATGCCAGCTTTCTCGCCGAGCTCGCGGTAGAGGCTGTCGTCGCCGGCCCAGGCCGATGCGCTCAGGAGCAGGGACAGTGCAATCAGGGTGTTGCGTATCGACATGGTTCGCTTCCTCTCGATCAGAACGCCAGCTGGGCCGACAGATAGCTGCCGGTCTGGCGCTTCGGGATGACCGCCGGCACGATGCGGCCGAGGTCCACGTAGGCGGCGGTCAGGGAGAAGTGCTTGCTCGGGGCCCAGGCGATGAAGAGGTCTTTCCAGTCTTCTTCACGCAGGCCGGCACCCAGGGCGCTGGGGTTGAGCTTGTCGGGCTTGGCGCGGTATTCAACGCCGACGGCCAACTGCTTGCTGAGCAGCCAGGCCAGCGAGAACTCGGGCTGCAGGCTGTAGCCGCTGCTGGCGGTGCCGCCAAAGCCCAGGAGGCCGATCTGGTTGGCCTTGGTGGCGCGCAGCGTGGCGTTCACGAGGATGCCCTGCGCCAGGAAGAGCTTGGTGGCGCTGACGTAGAGGTCGGTGCCGTTCTTGCTTGCGCCGAGCGCGGCAAGCGTGGCTTGCAGGCCGCCCGCGTCGCCGCGCTTGTGCTCGATGCCGATGGCAATCTGCGGCATCAGGCTGTCGCTGTCGAGCACCGCGTCACCCGCCACGCGCAGCTTCACGCCGAAGATGTCCTGCTTGAGCTGGAGGCCAGGCAGGCCCAGCGCCGTGCCGGTGGCGCCGGTATCGAAGCGCTGCCTGGCCAGCGAGAGTTCGACCCGCTCGTTCCAGCTCACCAGCGCGCCGTGGGTGTTCAGGCTGTAGTCCTGGGTCTTGATCCGGGTGGCATGCGCCGTGGCGCCCCATTCGCCCACCGTGGCATAGCTGCCGGTCACGGCCCAGGGCGTGAGCCCGCCGCCGGCCGCGCCCTCGACGCTGGAGACGCCACCGGTCAGCAGCAGCTTGCCGTCGCCGGCCAAGGCCGAGCTGGCCAGCAGCAGGGCAGCCGTAGCCGCCCAGAGATTCTTGATGCGCATGCGCGGTACTCCCTTCCAAGTCAAGGGACAAATGTCCCAAGACACAAACAAATGTTCAAACCGCGTCACAATCCGCCGATGCCAAGCAAGAAAGAACAGTTGCTGGACCTGATCCGCAACAACCCCTTCGTCAGCCAGCAGGACCTGGCGGAAAGCCTGGGCCTGTCGCGCTCGGCGGTGGCCGGCCATATTGCCGCGCTGACGCGCGAGCGGCAACTGCTGGGCCGGGCCTACATCCTGCCCCAGCGTTCTCCGCTGCTCTGTATCGGCGGCGCCAATATCGACCGCAAGCTGAGCAGCTTGTCACCCATTCGGCCTGGAACTTCGAACCCGGCACGGCTGGTGAAGGAGAGCCCGGGTGGCGTGGCCCGAAATATTGCCGAGAACCTGGCGCGCCTGGGCCTGCCGGTGCAATTGCTCACCGCCGTGGGCATGGACGCCACCGGCCAGGGCCTGCTCGCCCAGGCCCAGAGCCTCGGCGTGGACACCAGCGGCTCCCTGCAAGTACCCGATGCCGCCACGGGGAGCTACACGGCCGTGCTCGATGCCAACGGCCAGATGCTGGTCGCCCTGGCCCATATGGAACTGGCCGAGCGCCTGAGCCCGGAGTTCCTGCGCAGCACCGCAGCGCAGCGAGCCCAGGCGCGGATGCTGGTGGCCGACCTGAACCTGCCGGCCGACAGCATCTCGCTTCTGCTCGAAGAAGCCCATGCCGCCGGCCTGCCCACGGTGCTGGTGGCCGTGTCCGAGCCCAAGATGGCACGGCTGCCGCAAGACCTGCGCGGCCTGCGATGCTTGGTGCTCAACCTCGGCGAACTGGAAGCGCTCTGCGGCGAAAAGCTCAAGAGTGCCGCCGCCAAGCAGCGCGCACTCATCGGCCTGCGCGAACGCGGCCTGCAAGACCTTGTGATCACCGAAGGTCGCAAAGGCGTGCTCTGCAGCCGCCCCGACGGCCGCTTCACCGCGCTGGCCGCGCCCGCCACAGACGTGCTGGACGTGACCGGCGCAGGCGACGCCTTCGCGGCCGGCCTCTGCCATGGCCTGGACCGCAAGCCTGAAGACCTCGAATCCGCCTGCCGGCAAGGCCTGACCCTTGCCGCCCTGACGCTGCAAACCACGGCGACGGTCCATCCCGACCTCTCGCCTGCCACCCTGGAATGAAGAAGATGACCGCAAAAACCGACTGCACCGCCTACATCGAATACTCCGCCGAAGTGGCTGCCGCGCGCGCCGCCGGCAAGCCCCTGGTCGCCCTGGAGTCCACCATCATTTCCCACGGCATGCCCTATCCGCAGAACGTGGAGACGGCGCGCGAGGTCGAGGACATCATCCGCGCAGCCGGCGCCGTGCCGGCCACCATCGCAGTGATGGGCGGCAAGATCCGCATCGGCCTCTCGAGCGATGAGCTGGAGCTGCTCGGCCGCAGCAGCGACGCGCTGAAGCTGAGCCGCCGCGACCTGCCCTTCGCCATCACCAGTGGCAAGGTCGGCGCCACCACGGTGGCCGCCACGATGATCTGCGCCGAGCTGGCCGGCATCCGCGTCTTCGTCACCGGCGGCATCGGCGGCGTGCACCGCGGCGCGCCGGAGAGTTTCGACATCTCGGCCGACCTGCAGGAGCTGGCCAAGACCTCGGTCGCCGTGGTCTGCGCCGGCGCCAAGAGCATCCTCGACATCGCCCTGACCCTGGAATACCTGGAGACGCAGGGCGTGCCGGTGGTGTCGGTCGGCCAGGACAACTTCGCCGCCTTCTACACGCCGGACAGCGGCTTCAAGGCCGACTTCAGGCTCGACACGCCGGCCGAGCAGGCCACCTTCCTCAAGGCCAAATGGGCCCTGGGCCTCAAGGGTGGCGTGGTGGTGAGCAACCCGGTACCGGCAGACGAAGCGATGCCGCGCGAAGAGATTGACACAATCACGGCACAGGCGCTGCAGGAAGCAGCGGCACAAGGTGTCACCGGCAAGTCCGTCACGCCCTTCCTGCTGGCCCGCATCAAGGCCTTGACGGGCGGCCGCAGCCTCTCGACCAATATCGCGCTGGTGAAGAACAATGCGCGGGTCGGGGCGCAGCTCGCCCTGGCGCTGGGGGGCTGAAGCAAAGCTGTCGTCAAATGCGGCCCCGAATGTCCCCGCGCTTCACCGGCGCGCAACATTCGGCCAGGCGGGCACGCATAAGCTCTCGGGCCGACCCAAAGCCACCGTAGAGAAGAAAGTTCCCGCATGCGCAGCAAGCCTCTTGCCCTGACCCTGATCGTGATTGCGCTGGCCGGCGCTGGCTGGTGGTGGAAAGGGCGGAGCATCAGCGATGGGGCGGCGGCCGCAGCCAGCGCGCCGGCCTCCGGCGCTTCGGGTACTGCCAAGGGCGCTCCGCAACTGGTGGGCGTCTGGAGGGCGCAGAAGCAGGACGTGCCGGTGAGCATCGAGGCCAGCGGCACCGTCGTCGCCCTCGCCACCGTGGACCTGCGGGCGCAGACCACCAGCACCGTTCGCGAACTGCTGATCAAGGACGGCGACATGGTGCGCCGGGGCCAGCCGCTGTTCCGGTTTGATGATCGCGCCGACCGTGCCAACCTGGACAAGGCCCGCGCCCAACTGGCCCGCGACCGAGCCAGCCTGAATGACCTGGAGCGCCAGCTCAAGCGTGCCGAAGGACTGAAGTCGCAAGGCTTCGTGGCCCAGAACGCCGTGGACACCGCGCTGAGCAATGTCGAAGCGGCCCGCGCGCTGATCCAGTCGGATGAAGCCGCCGTGCAGGCCGCGCAGGTCTCGCTCTCTTACAACGAAGTCCGAGCGCCCTTCGCCGGCCGGGCAGGCCAGCTCAACGTGGTGCCCGGCACGCTGGTGCAGGCCAATGCCGCGGCCCTGCCGCTGGTCAGCATCGCCCAGCTTCATCCCATCGGTGTCGGCTTCGTGGTGCCCGAGACCCAACTCAGTGCCGTGCTCGCCGCCACCCGCGGCAGCAAGGCCGAGGGCCTCGAAGCGCAGGTCCTCATGCCTGGTGCGCGTGGCGCCAAGGCAGCCGACGAGGCGATCAAGGGCCGCGTCACCTTCGTGGACAACCTGGTGGACGCCAACACCGGCACCTTGAGGCTCAAGGCCGAGTTCGGCAACGACAAGCAGGCCTTGTGGCCCGGCCAGTATGTGCGCGTGCGCATGGTGCTGCGCACTCTGAAAGACGCGGTGGTCGTGCCGCAGGCGGCCATCATCCAGCGCGGCAATGAGCGCTCGGTCTACATCGTCGGCCCGGACAAGACCGCGGTGCAGAAGGTCGTCCAGACCCGCTACCCCTTTGGCGAGCTGATCGTGGTCGAGGGCGTGGAAGCCGGCGACCAGATCGTGCTGGACGGCAAGCAGAACCTGCGGCCCGGCGTGCCCTTGAAGACGCAGCCGGCATCGCTGAACCCGGCTGCCGCGTCCGCTCGTGCAGCATCGGCGACTGCCTCGGGTGCCTCCAAATGAACTGGACCGAGCTTTTCATCCGGCGGCCGGTGATGACCGTGCTGCTGAACGTGTCGGTGGTGATCGCCGGCCTGGCAGCCTGGAGCAAGATCCCGGTCGCTGCCCTGCCCAGCTACAACACGCCGGTCATCAATGTGCAGGCCAGCTTGCCCGGCGCCTCACCCGAGACCATGGCTTCATCGGTCGCGCTGCCGCTGGAAAAGCAGTTCTCCACCATCGCCGGCCTGACGACGATCTCGTCCAGCTCCGGCCTCGGCGGCACTTCGCTCACGCTGGAGTTCGACCCGTCACGAAACATCGACGCGGCCGCTGTGGACGTGCAGGCCGCGCTGTTCCGGTCCTTGCGCGCCCTGCCGGTCGAGATGACTTCGCCGCCCAGCTACCGCAAGGTCAATCCGGCCGATGCGCCGGTGCTGCTGGTGGCGCTGACCTCGCCCTCGATCAACATCACCGAGCTGAATGATTTCGCCGAAAACCTGATCACGCCGGCACTCTCCACCATCGACGGTGTGGCCCAGGTCTCCATCTTTGGCCAGAAGCGCTACGCCGTTCGCATCAAGGTGCGCAACGACCTGCTGGCCCAGCGCAACATGACGCTGGAGGAGCTGCAGGCGGCGATCCGTACCGCCAATGCGAACACGCCGGTCGGCGTGCTGGACGGCAACCGCCAGACGCTGACCATCCAGGCCAACAAGCAGTTGAAGAACGCGCGCGAGTTCGGCGCGCTGGTGGTTGCCACGCGCAATGGCGCGCCGGTCTTCCTGCGCGACGTGGCCGATGTGCAGGACAGCTTCGAGACCACCAAGTCCTTCAGCAACTTCAATGGCGAGCGCTCCATCGTGCTGGCCGTGCAGCGCCAGCCGGATGCCAACACCGTCAAGGTCGTCGATGCGGTGAAGACCATGCTGCCGCGCTTCAAGGAGCAGCTGCCCGACTCGGTGCAGATGAACACCTTGAACGACCGCTCGATCTCGGTGCGCGAATCGCTGCACGACGTGTATCTCACGCTGGCGCTGACCGTGGGCCTGGTGGTGATGGTGATCTTCATCTTCCTGCGCCGCGCGGCCGCGACTCTGATCCCTGCGCTCTCGCTACCGATCTCGCTGATCGGCGCCCTGACCTTGCTGTTCGCGCTGGGCTACAGCCTGGACAACATCTCGCTGCTGGGCATCACGCTGGCCGTGGGCCTGGTAGTGGACGACGCCATCGTGATGCTGGAAAACATCTACCGCCATATCGAAGATGGCGCCAAGCCCTTCGAGGCCGCGATCCGTGGTGCGCGCGAGATGACCTTCACCATCCTCTCGATCTCGATCTCGCTGGTGGCGGTGCTGATCCCGATCTTCTTCATGCCGGGCGTGATCGGCCTGCTGTTCCACGAGTTCGCCGTGGTGGTGTCGCTGTCCATCCTCGTGTCGGCCATGGTCTCGCTCACGCTCGTGCCCATGCTTTGCAGCCGCTACCTGAAGCCGCATCACGACACCGAGGAAGGCAGGCTCGGCCAGCTGTTCGAGCGCGGCTTCAAGGCCACGCAGGACGCCTATGCCAACTCGCTCGACTGGGCCCTGCGCCGGCGCGGCTGGATCTACGGCCTCGCCCTGGCCAGCTTCATCGCCACGATCTGGCTCTACATCGCCATTCCCAAGGGCTTCTTCCCTGAGGAAGACATCGGCCAGATCCAGGCCAGCACCGAAGCCAGCGAAGACACCTCCTTCAACACGATGACGGTGCTGCAGGAGCAGGCGGCGGCCATCGTCAAGAACAACCCGGCGGTGCTGAGCGTCTCGGCTGCCGTGGGCGGCGGCCAGAACGCCACTGGCGCGACCAACACCGGCCGCATGTTCATCAACCTGAAGCCCCGCAAGGAGCGGCCGCCGATGGTGAAGGTGGTGGAGAGCCTGCGCAAGGACCTGCGTGCAGTGCCCGGCCTGCAGGTCTTCCTGCGCCCGGTGCAGAACCTGCAACTGGGCGGGCGCCAAAGCAAGAGCCGCTACCAGTTCACTCTGCAGTCGGTGGCGGCGGGCGAGCTGAGCACCTGGGCGCAGAAGCTGCAAGCAAAGCTGCGCGACGACAGCAAGATGTTCCGCGACGTCACCAGCGACTCGCAACTGCGCGGCCTGCAGGCCAACCTCGTCATCGACCGCGAGCGCGCCAACCTCTTGGGCGTGCAGATGCAGGACGTGCGCACCATGCTTTACGGCGCCTTCGGCGAGCGCCAGGTGTCCAGCATCTATGCCGAGAGCAACACCTACCAGGTGATCATGGAGGCCGGCGACGCCGACCGCATGGGCGAAGACGCCTTCGACAAGATCCATCTGCGCAGCAAGAACGGCTCGCTGGTGCCGCTCACCGCCTTTGCCTCGGTGCAGCGCGGCCTGGGCCCGACGTCCGTCAACCACCAGGGGCAGCTGCAGGCCATCACGCTCTCCTTCAACCTGGCGCCCGGCGTGCCGCTGGGCGAAGCGACGAAGGCGATCTCCGCCTATACCAAGGAAATCGCGCTGCCCGCATCCATCATCACCAGCTACGGCGGTGATGCCGCGGTGTTCCAGGATTCGCAGTCCGGCCAGCTGCTGCTGATCGGCCTGGCGCTGGCGGTGATCTATGTGCTGCTGGGCGTGCTGTACGAGAGCTACATCCACCCGATCACCATCCTGGCCGGCCTGCCCTCGGCGGCCGTGGGCGCGCTGATCACCTTGCAGGTTTTCGGCATGGACCTGACCATCATCGCAACCATCGGCATCGTGATGCTGATCGGCATCGTCAAGAAGAACGCGATCATGATGATCGACTTCGCGCTGGATGCGCAGCGCAACGGTGGCATGACGCCGCAAGCCGCGATCCGCGAGGCCTGCATCCTGCGCTTTCGCCCGATCATGATGACGACGCTGGCGGCCTTGATGGGCGCCCTGCCCATCGCCCTGGGCCTCGGCGCTGGCGCCGAGCTGCGCCAGCCGTTGGGCCTGGCGGTGGTGGGCGGCCTGATCCTGTCGCAGGCGGTGACGCTCTACATCACGCCGGTGATCTACCTGGCACTGGACCGCTGGAGCGGCCATGGGCCGGACACGCGCGAAGTGGCGCATGTGGTGATGACCAGCCACTCCGAGCCGCGACCGAGCTCAGTCCCTGCGGACTGAGCGACGCGTGCCGAGGGCCGGCCCATGTCCCGCATGTGCCGGCGGCAGCAGACTAGGGATCCAGCGGGAAACAACCCATGCGGGCCGGGCCGCCACTTCGTTACAGTGGCGGCCCGGCCCGCATTGGGCGAAAGACAAGCAGAAGGCCCTCGATGGACGCCATTCCCCACCAAGATCTGAAGCGCGGCATCGGCGCGCGGCAGCTGAGCATGATTGCCATCGGCGGCGCCATCGGCACCGGGCTGTTCCTGGCCAGCGGCGGCGCCATCGCCAATGCCGGCCCCGGCGGCGCGATGCTGGCCTACGCCATCATGGGCATGGCCGTGTTCTGCATGATGCAGTCGCTGGGTGAGATGGCCACGCAACTGCCGATCGCCGGCTCCTTCGAAGCCTATGCCGAGCGCTTCGTCGACCCGTCGCTCGGCTTTGCCTTCGGATGGAACTACTGGTTCAGCTGGTCGATCACGCTGGCGGCCGAGTTCGTGGCCGGCGCGCTGATCGTCAAGTTCTGGTTCCCCGACAGCAACCCGACCTACTGGGCCATGGGCTTCTTCGTGCTGCTGATGGGGCTGAACCTGCTGTCGGTGAAGGCCTATGCCGAGGCCGAATACTGGTTCGCCAGCATCAAGGTGACGACGGTCATCATCTTCCTGTTCGTCGGCGCGCTGATGGTGTTCGGCATGCTGGGCGAGGGCAAGGCGGTGGGCTTCCACAACTGGGGCATCTCGGACGCGGCCAGCGGCAAGAGTGCGCCCTTCGTGGGTGGCCTGGCGGCCATCCTGGGCGTGTTCCTGGTGGCGGGCTTCTCCTTCCAGGGCACGGAAGGCGTGGGCCTGGCCGCGGCCGAAACCGAGGACCCGAGCAAGAACGTGCCCAAGGCCATCCACTCGGTGTTCTGGCGCATCCTGCTTTTCTATATCGGCGCCATCCTGATCATCGGCCTCTTGATCCCGTTCAACGACCCCAACCTGCTGCGCAACGACGAAGGCAGCGTGGCCTATTCGCCCTTCACCATCGTCTTCTCGCACATCCCGAAGGTCGGCTACTACGCGGCCAACCTGATGAATTTCGTGATCCTGTCGGCCGTGCTGTCGGCGGGCAATTCCTCGCTCTACGTGTCTTCGCGCATGCTGTACGCGATGGCCCACAGCCGCAAGGCGCCGCGCATCTTCGGCAAGGTCAATACGCGCGGCGTGCCGGTTGCCGCCGTCTGGGCCACCGGCCTCGTGGGCGCGCTGGCCTTCCTGGCCAGCGAGATCGGTGCCACCAAGATCTACCAGTTGCTCTACAACGCCTCGGGCCTGACGGGCTTCATGATCTGGCTGGGCATCGCCATCTGCCACCTGCGCTTCCGCAAGGCCTGGGTGGCGCAGGGCCGCCCCTTGAGCGAGCTGAAGTTCAAGGCGATGTTCTACCCCTGGGGCCCCTGGGCGGCGCTGGTGCTGTTCCTGATCGTGCTGTTCGGCGCCAATGCCTGGGTGTTCCAGGCCGAGCAGTTCAGCTGGTTCGATTTCATCAGCAACTACATGCTGATCCCGATCTTCGTGCTGCTGTACCTTGGGCACAAACTGATCAACAAGACCCGGGTCGTGCCGCTGAAGGACTGCAACTTCAAGATGGACTGATCGGTCCGACCATGAAAGAGGGGCGCCGCGGCGCCCCTCTTTTCATTGGCTCTTCGCCGCAGCCGCCATCAGCGCGCCAGTTCGGCCCGCATCTGGTCGATCACGGCCTTGTAGTCGCCCTTGCCGAAGATGGCCGAGCCAGCCACGAAGGTGTCGGCGCCGGCGTCGGCGATTCTCCGGATGTTGTCGACCTTGACGCCACCGTCGATCTCGAGGCGGATGTCGCGGCCGCTCTTGTCGATGATCTTGCGGGCCGCTTCCAGCTTCTTCAGTGCGGACGGGATGAAGCTCTGGCCGCCGAAGCCGGGGTTGACGCTCATGATCAGCACCAGGTCGACCTTGTCGATCACCCACTCAAGCACATCCAGCGGCGTGCCCGGGTTGAACACCAGGCCTGCCTGCTTGCCCTCGGCCTTGATCAGCTGCAGCGTGCGGTCCACATGGGCGCTGGCCTCAGGGTGGAAGCTCACCAGGTCGGCGCCGGCCTTGCAGAAGGCCTGTGCCAGGCTGTCCACCGGCTGCACCATCAGGTGCACGTCGATGGGCGCGGGCGTGCCGTCGGGCTTGACCGAGTGCTTGCGCAAAGCCTCGCAAATCATCGGCCCGAAGGTCAGGTTGGGCACGTAATGGTTGTCCATCACGTCGAAGTGAATCCAGTCGGCGCCGGCCGCCAGCACGTTGCGGACCTCCTCGCCCAGGCGGGCGAAGTCGGCGGAGAGGATGCTGGGGGCGATGCGGTGGCTCATGGCTGCTTCAAAGGGGAAGTGAGCCCGCGATTTTAGGGGCGCTTGAATTTGCGCAAAGCCGCGTCGACCTTGGCGCGGGCATGGCAGCCCTCGGCGTGGTCGTTGACCATGCCCATCGACTGCATGAAGGCATGCATGGTCGTCGGCCCGACGAACTTCCAGCCGCGTTTCTTCAGGTCCTTGGACAAGGCCTTGGACGCGGCCGTCTCGGTCTGGCCCAGCACATCGGGCGTGGCCGCCGGCTCGAAGCGCCAGAGGTAGCGCGCCAATGAGCCCTCCTCCTCGATCAACTCCAAGGCCCGCTGCGCGTTGTTGATCGCCGCCTCGATCTTGCCGCGGTGGCGCACGATGCCGGCGTCCTGCAGGAGCCGCTCCACGTCTGCCGCGGTGAAGCGCGCCACCTTCTTGAAATCAAAACCGGCGAAAGCCTGGCGGAAGGCCACGCGCTTGGCCAGGATGGTGCGCCACGAGAGGCCCGACTGGAAGCCTTCCAGGCACAGCTTCTCGAAGAGGCGCTTGTCCTCGTCGACCGGGAATCCCCATTCCTGGTCGTGATAGTCGACATAGGGCGGCCAGTCGGCGCCGGCAGCGCACCAGCGGCAGCGCGGCGGGCCGCCGGCGGCGAGGTAGAGATTGGTTTGGTCGTTCATCGGTATTTGTCGCTGATGGCCTTGAGTTGCCCTTCGCGCTCGAGCTTCTGCAGTGCGCGCAGCAGAAGCCGCTCGACTGCGGCAGGCACCTTGCGCCCGACGGCCAGGAACTGTAGATCGGTCTGGAACACGGTCGCTGCGATGCGCAGCTTCTCACCCGAACGGAACTCGCGCAGATGGCGTTGCAGGTTGAGGTCCTGGCCGTAGACATGATCGGTGCGGCCCATGGCCAGCATCTGCAAGGCCTCGAAGTCGGAGGCGACTTCGGTCACCGCCACACCGGCCTCGCGCAGCGTGGCGGCCAGCACGGTGCCGCGGGTCACGACAACAGGCTTGTCCCGGCTGGCCGCCACCAGCTCGGCCAGGTCCCGGGGCTCGTCGCCGCCGTCCTGCCGCATGGCCACCATGTGCTGGATCCGGTACAGCGGCACGGGCAGGTAGCGCCACTGCTTTTCACGCTCAGCCGAACGGAGCAGGCAGAAGAACACATCGATCTCGCCCTGGGCGAGCATGATCTCGACCCGGCGCAGCGGCGCCTGCTGGTCCAGGCCGCTGAAGCGCAAGCCGGGCTCGGCCTGCTCCACCGCGCGCAGCATCTCCATGCAGATGCCCGGCCGGTTGGCATCGCCCGGCGCGTACTTGGCCCTCGAATTGCTCTGTTGAACCGTGCGCAAGGTCGTGCCCTGCGCCGGCAAGGAACCCAGCAACGGGCCCAGCAAGGCGAGAGCGAAAAGCGCGAAGGCGATGGAGCGGTAGGACACGACCACCAGCATAACGGGCCAGCCATGTCCTCGCCCTAGAATGGGGCGCATGTCCTCCCCCCACTTCAAGTGCACGGTGCAGGTGCAGCCCCTGGCCGAGCAGACCGATGTCGAGCAAGGCCGCTGGGCCTACACCTATACGATCACGATTGCCAACGACGGCGACATCGCCGCACAGCTGGTGGCGCGTGAGTGGGAAATCATCGACAGCGAAGGCCGGCGCCAGCAGGTGCGCGGCCTGGCCGTCGTCGGCCATCAGCCCTTTCTGCAGCCGGGTGAGCAGTTCCAGTACAGCAGCTGGGCACATATCGCCACGCCTCACGGCAGCATGAAGGGCCGCTACCTCGGCGTGACCGAGAGCGCAGACGTGTTCTGGTCCGAGGTGCCCGAGTTCCTGCTGGCCGACAGCGCCAGCCTGCATTGACGGCCTAGATGGCAAGCCAAGGCGCCTGGGACCTCACCGCCCTGCTCAATGCGGCCGACCCGTCGGCCGCGCTGCCGCTGCGCAATCTGTGGCTGGCCCGGCTGCTGGAATGGCTGCGCCATGCGCCGCTTGAAAAGTCCGAGCCGCTCGAGCGCGGCGCGCGCCCGCTGCCGCTGTCGCGGCTGATCCACCTGCTCAATGTGCTGGAGCGCCACCCGGACCATGCCGCCAACGTGACTGGCGTGCTGGCCGGGGCCTGGCGCGACCTGGATGCCGTCGGCCTGTTTGCCGACGTGGGCTTTGCCTCGCGCATGGCGATGTGGAGCGAGGTGGGCCACCGCCTGCGCCTGCGCCTGCTGCCCGGCACCGTGGAAACCAAGGACCTCGGCGAACTCTTCGGGCTCCTGTTCCCGGATGCCGAGGACGAGGCCTGGCTGCGGGCGATGGACGACAAGCTGCTGCAGCGCCTGTCAGCGCTGTTCGTAGGCGCACTGCCCGATGTGGACTGGCGTGCCGCCCTGGTGGACGCCCTGACGATGCTGGTCAGCGCCATTCGTGCCGCCGGCTTCTCAGGCCCCTTGCGCCAGCGCATGGGCCCCGAGCTGCTGGCCAACAACCCCTTCGGCCAGCTGTCGCGTGCGGCCGAAGACCTGATCGACACGCTGAAGCGTGGCGACGCCGCCGAGCTGCGCCGCGCGCTGCAATACCTGCGCGCCCTGCTCGATGCCTGCCACGCCGCTGCGGCCTCGGTGCCCGAGCATCTGGAGGCCTGGGGCGTGTCGGTGGACATCATGTTCGAGGTCGAGCAATTGCTGGAGCGCGCGGCACGTGCCGAAGCGCTGCTCGATGTATTGGTGGCCGAGCAGCCGGCACGCGAGCTCTTGCAGCTGCTGGCCGGGCTGGTGCGCGTGGTGCATGAGCGGCGCAGCCTGCGCACGCTGTTCGCGCGCCACTACGCGCTGCTGGCCCGCAAGGTGGCCGAACGCAGTGCCCAGACCGGCGAGCACTACATCACCCGCAATGCCGCCGACTACCGGGACATGCTCTGGCGAGCAGCCGGCGGCGGCGCCATGATCGGCGGCACGACGCTGATCAAGTTCGCCCTGGCGGCGATGACGTTCTCGGCCTTCTGGGCCGGCTTCGCGGCGGGCGTCAATTACTCGCTGTGCTTCGTCCTGATCCATCTCCTGCACTGGACGGTGGCCACCAAGCAGCCGGCGATGACCGCGCCGGCCATGGCCCACAAGCTGCGCGACATCACCTCCGAAGAAGGATTGGAGGGCTTTGTCGACGAGGTCGCGAATCTGCTGCGCTCGCAGTTCGCCGGAATTGTCGGCAACCTGATTGCGGTGATACCGGTGGTGCTGGGCGTGCAATTGCTGGCCTGGCTGGCCTTCGGCGGACCGGCCGTCGGGCCCAAGGAGGCCGACTATGTGCTGCATTCGCTCAACTTGCTGGGTCCGTCGGTCTTCTTCGCCGCCTTCACCGGCGTGCTGCTCTTCCTCTCCAGCCTGATCGCCGGC
Organism: Roseateles microcysteis; assembly: GCF_036880965.1. Classification (NCBI taxonomy): domain Bacteria; kingdom Pseudomonadati; phylum Pseudomonadota; class Betaproteobacteria; order Burkholderiales; family Sphaerotilaceae; genus Roseateles; species Roseateles microcysteis. The sequence continues at coordinate 43,406 of NZ_JBAJMV010000007.1, forward strand.
TGGGTCGAGAACTGGTTTGTGTTCTACCGCCTGGACAGCGCAATTGCCTGGAACCCGCGCCTGATAGCGCGCCTGGGTGCAGCGCGGGCGCAGCGCTGGTCAAGCTGGTGGCGGGCCAATATCTCGGGCCTGGCGGCCAACACCTCGCTGGGCCTGATGCTGGGCCTGGTGCCGGTGGTCCTGGCCTTTTTCGGGCTGCCCATCGAGGTCCGGCACGTGACGCTCTCGACCGGCCAATTGGCGGCTGCCGTGGGTGCCTTGGGCGTGGAGATCTTCAAGCAGCCAGCGTTCTGGTGGTGCGTGCCGACGATCGTCTTGATCGGCATCCTGAACCTCGGCGTCAGCTTTGCGCTGGCATTCCTCGTGGCGCTGCGGGCCCGTGGCATTCAGGTGGCAGACCGTGCCCGGCTTCGCTCGGCCATATGGCGGCGCCTGCGCAGCCAGCCGCGCAGCTTTGTACTGCCGCCCAAGGAATGACGATGCTTATTCGTCGTCCGGCCGCTCGCCGCCCTTGCGGCCCGAGAACATGGTCCACCAGACGATGAACACCAGGACGAGCAGCGCGCACAGCGCTTCCAGCAAGATCAGACCCATGACGCATTTCCCCAAGAAGGCGGCGGCGATTCTAGGCCTCGTGCTGGCCGGCTGTGCCGCGCCGCCGGTGAGCTTGCCACCGCCCGTACCGGCCAAGCCAGCGCAGGTCGAGCCGCAGAAGCCGGCCGCCGCCGTGATGCAGCGCGAACGCTCGCGCTGGGTGGCCACCGAGTGGAGCGAGCTGCCCGGCTGGGGCAGCGACAAGGCGGCCGAGCTGTGGCCCGCGCTGGTGCGCGGCTGCGAGAAGCCGGCTGCCAGCTGGGCGGCACTCTGTGCTCAGGCGGCGCTGACCGAGCCGGGCGACGATCTCGCCACCGCCATGTGGCTGATGGAGCGGCTGCAGCCCTGGCGCATTGAAAGCCATGAGGGCGAGCAGCAAGGCCTGCTGACCGGCTACTTCGAGCCCGAGCTCGAGGCCCGCCGGCAACGCAGCGACAACTTCCAGGTCGCCGTGCTGGCCGCGCCGCCGGACCTGCAGCAGCGTCGCCCCTATTTCACCCGCCAGCAGATCGACAGCGAGCCGCTGCGCAGCCGCATGCAGCCGCTGGTCTTCATCGAAGACGCCATCGACCTGCAAGTCTTGCAGTTGCAGGGCTCGGGTCGGGTCCGGGTGACCGAGACCAACGGCGAGCGGCGCTGGGTTCGCGTCGGCTTTGCCGGCCACAACGACCATCCCCTGACGCCCCTGGGCCGCTCGCTCGCCGTGATCGGCGAGTGGAGCGATGGCCCGGCTGCGCCGCGCCCGGCGGTGCGCGAGTGGGTCAAACGCAATCCGCAGCGGCTCAACGAGCTGATGTGGGCCAATGCCCGCTACGTGTTCTTTCGCGAGGAGCCGCTGCGCGACCCGCAGGCCGGTCCCCGGGGGGCGCAGGGCGTGCCCTTGACGCCCGGCCGCTCGGTGGCGGTAGACCGGCTTTCCATCCCTTACGGCACGGCCTTGTGGATGGACGGCGGCGATGCCGGCACGCGCCGCCTGGTGATGGCCCAGGACACCGGCGGCTCCATCATCGGCGCGGTGCGGGCCGACTACTTCACCGGCTGGGGTGCGGAGGCCGAGGCCGCAGCGATGAAGATCAAGCAGCCCTTGAAGCTCTGGGCACTGTGGCCAAGAGAGCGCTAGCCAGCCGGTCGTTCAGTCGACGACCTGCACGCCTTTCCAGAACGCCACCCGGCCCTTGAGCTCGGCGGCCTGCTCGGTGGGCTCGGGGTAGCTCCAGACCGAATCGGGATTGAACTCGCCGTTGACGAACAGGCTCTGATAATGCGCCTGCCCCTTCCAGCTGCTGCTGCGGTGGTTGCTGAAGCTCAGGTACTCCTTCTTCAGCGACTCGGCCGGGAAATAGTGGTCGCCGTCGACCACGACGGTGTCTGCGCTTTCGGCGATGACGACGCCGTTCCAGATTGCCTTCATCTTCAACACTCTCCTGCCTGCGGATTCTCCAAGACGTGAAACGTTACCACTGCCACCAGGGCAAAGACATCTTCGTCACCGCCGGCACCGCCCGCGAGCTGGCGCCCGGCGCCTTCGGCATCCTGGCCATCGGCGGCGGGGCCGAGGGCTGGTCGGTTGCGCACCGCGGCCCCGGCGGCGACGTGGTCGACCTCGGCGGCGAGTACTACTTCGGCACGCCGGAAGAGGCGCTGGAGTTCGTCAAGGAGTTGATCGATCTGATGCTGGGCGGCTGAGCAGCCCGTCCTGGAAGCGGTCGCCCTCCGCGGACAGCGAATCATGACTTTGCTCACCGTGCCGTTCGGCGGCTTAGGAAATTCTTAAGCTAGGGCGAGCCAAGATTTAGGAATGCGGCAAGGCCCTGCTGCCTATCGTTGAGGCGTCGAAAACACCGACCCCTTCCGTCTCATCGATCCACCCCAGGAGCCCTTTCATGAACACCCCCCGCCACGACATCTACGCCTTCATCCACAAGGGCCTGCGCGCCTTCATGGCCCACACCTTGCTGCATGCCGGCCGCGTCGATGCCGGCGATCCGGCCGACGTGGCCGAGCTGCGCGAGCAGTGCGACGCGCTGCTGGACATCTGCGCCAGCCACCTGCACCACGAGAACGAAGTGATACACACGGCCATCGAGGCGCGCAGCCCGGGTGCCAGCGGCCGCATCGCCGACGAGCATGTGGAGCACCAGGAGGCGATCGCCCGGCTGCGTGCTCTGCTGCACCTGATCCCCGGCGATGCCGACGCGGCCCGGCAGCTCTACGTCGAGCTGGCCGCGTTCGTGGCCCACAACTACGAGCACATGGCCTACGAGGAAGGCACCCACAACGCCGCGCTCTGGGCCACGCACAGCGACGACGAGATCCGTTCGCTCGAGCACCGCATCGTGTCCAGCCACCCGCCCGAGAAGATGCAGGTCGCGTTGCGCTGGATGCTGCCGCACATGAATCCAGCCGAGCGCGCCCAGATGCTGGGCGGCATGCGGGCCGGCGCGCCGCGCGAGGCCTTCGAGGGCGTGCTGGCACTGGTGCGCCCGCTGCTGGGCGGCCGCGACTGGCGCAAGCTGGCCGACGCGCTGGCGCTCTGAGCCCTCAGCCCTCGGCCTCGACCAGCCGCAGCGGCCGCGCCACGCAGAGGCGGAACTGGCCGCGCCCGGTCTTCTCGAAGGCCAGCGACGGGCAGCGCTCGGCGAGCCGCCGCTGCAGAAGGATCAGCCGAGCTTCCAGGTTGTCGCTGACATCGGGCAGGCGCAGCTCGGGCGCCATGCGCAGCTCGCGGTTGGTGAACTCGCAGCGGCCGGCCTGGTACTCGCGCACGAGCTTCCACAGGATGGCGCCGGCCACGCCCTTGATCAGGTAGTCGCCGGCGACGAAGACACTGTCGTTGCCGGCGTAGTGGCGCAGCTCCAGCGGCTGGCCGGACGAGGGCGGCACGGGGCCGCCGGCCGGCAGCAGCACGGCCGTGGCCGCGCCGCATTCCGCCTGCTGCTGCAGCAGCGCGATCTGCAGGCCCAGCTGCGTGGCCAGCGCGACCAGGGCGTCCTCGTCGTCATAGCCGAAGCGCAAGTCCTGCGCGCTCTCCACGCACAGCACGCCCAGCAGCCGGTCGGCCAGCAGGATGGGCACGGCCAGCTGGCTGTGCGGCTCGGCCAAGCCGGGGAACGGGATCTCGGCCTCGGGCGCCGCATCGCCGCGGCCGGCCGAGCCGTAGAGGTATTCCGAGGTCATGTGGTTGATGCGTATGGCCGTGCGGTATTGCGCCGCCACGCCGATCACGCCCTCGCCGAGCTGGATCTCGCTGCCGATGCCACTGCTGGCGTAGCCGCGGCTGCCGACCAGGAACAGCCGGCGGCCGTCCTCGTCCGCCATCAGCAGCAGGGCCTGCTCGATGCCGAACTCGCCGGCCAACTGGACCAGCAGCTGATCGAACAGCGCGTCCAGGTCGGTGCAGGCCGCCAGGCGCTCGCCGGACTGGCGCAAGGCGTTGAGCAGGTTGCGCTCCGGCGGCGGCCGCTTGAGCTCGGGCCCCGGCACGCGCTCGACCCGCAGCACGCGGTAGACGTCGGCACCCTGCAGCTTGAACACGCCCACCATGCCGACGTGCGAGGCGATCCCGGCCAGCTTGGCCTTGAGGCTCTGGAACAGCGCGCCGGCCGTCTCGGTGCGAAGGTACAGCAGCTCCAGCCGGTAGGCGGCCGCCGTCACGGGATCGATCACCAGGGCCGTGACCTGCGGATTGGCCAGCACGTTCTGGCGCGTCTTGCTGAAGAACTGGAAGGACAGGGCCACGTGGCGTGCATCCACGTACTGCATCTGCGACACGTAGGTGGCATTGGGAACGCCCTCGGCCGAGCAGGTGGCCACGGCCGCCGGAATCACCCCCTCCAGGCAACTGCGGATCGCGTCGAGCTGGACGGTCTCCATGCCCATCAGCCCTCCAGCGGCGCGCCGGCCTGAGGCCCGGGCGTCTGGTTGAAGGCCGCCTCGGGCGTGAAGCGCACCGCCATCAGGTCGGCGGGCGCGCGCCAGAACAGCGTGTCGACGAAGCGCTGGTCCCAGCCCATCGGGCCGAGGTCCTCGGCAAACAGGTCCAGGCTGCGGCGCACGGTGGCCAGGTCCTGGGCGGTGGCCGGCGCCATGCGGGCATCGTGGCCCTTGACCTGCACGGTCTGGTCGGTGCTGGGCTTGCTGAAGCAGACGGCGATGCGGCCGTTGCGGGCCAGGTCACGCGTCACCTGATCGGCGCCGTCGGCGAACAGCAGCACGGTGAGTTGGCCGCTGGCGGCATCAACCGTGCAGCCGGCCCCCTTGGCGATCGACGGCACCAGGCGCTCGCCACAGCCCACCACGGTGATGGACAGCCCGGACTGGATGAAGGCGGCGGTGGCTTCGGACAACATGATGGGCCGGGATTGTGGAGCCGGGCCCGGGCCGGCCGCAAGCCGGGTGTGACCATCGGTTGTTGCGCCGCTGCGGTCCAGAATCACCATTTCTCCCCAGCTGAGCGCCCATGAAATCTTCACCCTTCCTGATCGCCCTGGCCGCCGTCCTGCTGGCCGGCTGCGCCTCCATCCCGCCGGCCCGCCTGCAGTTGCCCGACGGTCTCGACGCCCGCAGCGAGGCGATGAACCTGGGACCATTCGGCCCTGGCCGCAAGGGTCAGGCCCAGATTGACGGCCGCGAACTGCGCTACGAGCGCAGCGCCAGCCGGCTCGATCTGTTCAAGGTCTACGCCAGCGACAAGGCCGCGCTGCGTTTCCAGCTGGCGGGCGTCGAGGCCGACTGCGGCGTGCGTCGCCGCGAACTGAGCGTGGCCGGCATCACGGCCAGCCAGCCCACGCAGGTGCACTGCCAGCTGAGCCCCTTGGTCGGCCTCGTCCTGAGGGCGGCGAGCTCCCCCGGCCGCGGCCTGGAGCCCCGGCCGGCCGGCGAGCTGGTGCTGACCGACGGCCGCAGGCTGCAGGTGCTGGCCTCGTTCCAGATCCAGGGCACGCCCCTGCCCAGCGGCGAGCCCATGGGCTACCTGTTCGCCGAGCAGGGCCGCGTGGTCGGCGCCATCGACACCAACAATCGCACGGCCTACCTGCCCAGGGGCGATGCCGCGCTGCGCGAGGCCTGCCTGCGCGCCGGCCTGGCGCTGTCGCTGCTCTGGATGCCTGACGATTGAGGCTCGAATGAGGCCTAGACTCTCCCGCTTCCAAGGGAGAGTTGGATGCACCAAGCAAGAGGCGACAAGCAGGCCGGCATCAAGCGCTGGCAAGACCTGGCACGCGGCCTGCTGGCGGCGGCAGCCTTCATGGCGGCGGGCGCGGCCCAGGCCGTGTCGGTCACCAGCGCCAGCCCCAGTGGCGAGGTCGCCCAGGCGACGCAGCTGCGCCTGCAGTTCAGCGAAGCGGTCGTACCGTTGGGCGACCTGCGCCAGGCCGACCCGGCTTCTCTGCGCTGTGAAGGCAAGGTCGACACCAGCGGCTCCGGCCACTGGGCCAGCGAACGCGAATGGCTGTTCGAGCTGAACCAGCCACTGCCCCCCGGCGCCGCCTGCCGCGTGTCACTCAAGCCCGAGTTCAAGCCCGGCGCTGAATGGACGGGTGCCCGCGAATTCCGCTTCCAGCTCGGCGCGCCATTTCTGCTCGATGCACGCCCCTGGAATTCCGCGCAGATCGCCGAGGACCAGCAGTTCCTGCTGCACTTCAACGGCGCGCCCGACCTGGCCAGCCTGGCTGGGCGGATCTGGTGCGAGGTTGAAGGCCTGGGTGAGCGCATGCCCGCCCAGCTGCAGCCGCTCGCCGCCCGCGATGCGGCGCTCAAGACGCAAAGCATCTGGGGCAACGAGCGCAAGGGCGAATGGCTGCTGCTGGCCTGCCAGCGGCCCTTGCCACCGGGCGCGCGCGTTCGCATCGTCTGGGGACGGGGCATCGCTGCCGCGCTGAACCCGGCCGTGCAAAGCCGCGCTGACCAGCACCTGCAATACAAGGTCCGCCAGCCGCTGACCGCCGAGTTCCATTGCACGCGCGAGCGGGCCGAGGAACCCTGCATGCCCATCCTGCCGATGCGGCTGGATTTCAGCGAGCAGGTGCCTGCCGCGCTGGCACAGAAGGCCCGGCTCAAGCCGATCGGCGGCGGCCCGGAGATCGCACCCGTCACCTCGAAAGGCGACGGCGCTGACAAAGACGTGAGGCAGATCAGCTTCCCGACGCCGCTGCCGGAGAACCAGAGCTTCCAGCTGGTCCTGCCGCCCGGCATGAAGGACGACGCGGGCCGGCCGCTTTCCAACGCCACGATGTTCCCGCTGACGGTGCGCACCGGCATCGCGCCGCCGATCGCCAAGTTCGCGGTCGCCAGCTTCGGCATCGTCGAGCGCGAGCCCGAAGGCCCGGCACTTGTGCCACTGACGCTGCGCCATGTGCAGGGCGAGCTGCGGCCAGGCAGCAGTGCCGGCCAGATGCTGCGGCAGCGCTTCGACGGCAGCGACCTCGAGCTGCTGAAGGCCTATGCCCGCGTGCGCGAGCTGGGCAATGACGAATACAAGAGCCGCAAGGCGCCCATGCTCGACGCCAGGACGGCCAAGCGCATGGACCTGCCGGTGCTGCAGGGCGGCGACCCGCGGCCCTTCGAGGTGATCGGCGTGCCGATCAGCGAACCCGGCTTCCATGTGCTGGAACTGCGCTCGCAACGCTTGGGCCAGGCGCTGCTCGAACCGGTGGCGCCCATGTATGTGCGCACCAGCGTGCTGGTCACCAACCTGGGCCTGCATTTCAAGCTGGGTCGCGAGAGCAGCCTGGCCTGGGTGACGACGCTGGACCGCGCCCAGCCGGTGGCCAATGCCGACATCTCGGTGATGGACTGCCACGGCAAGCCGATCTGGCAGGGCCGCAGCAATGCGCAGGGTCTGGCACGCATTGACCGCCCGCTGAGCGAACGCATCTCGGGCGAACGATGCCCGGCCGACACCGGACTGTTCGTCACGGCCCGTGCCGGCGGCGAGCTGGCCTTCCTGTTCACGAGCTGGCAGCGTGGCATCGAGAGCTGGCGCTTCAACCTGCCGGTCAGCGACTACGAATGGTCGCCGGTGCGCACGCACACGGTGCTGGACCGCACGCTGTTCCGCGCTGGCGAAACCGTCTCGATGAAGCACTTCATCCGGATGGAGAACGGCCAGGGCCTGGCCATGATCAAGCCTGAAGACCTGCCCAGCGAGGTCGTGGTGAGCCACCAGGGCAGCGGGCAGGAGTTCAGGCTGCCGCTGACCTGGCAGGGCAATGGCCGCTCCGCCAGCAGCCAATGGGCGATACCGCCGGCCGCCAAGCTGGGCGCCTACTCGATCTCGCTGACCGGCAAGAGCCATGGCGGCTTCGGCGGCACGTTCCGCGTCGAGGAGTTCCGCGTGCCCCTGGTCGATGCACGCATCAACGTGCCAGCCACACTGCCGGCCGCGCCCCGGGAAATCAAGCTGGGCGCGCAACTGAACTACATGGCCGGTGGCGGCATGGCGCGCGCGCCATTGAAACTCAGCGCCCTCCTGCAACCGCGCGAAAGCGGCTTTGCCGGCTTCGAGGACTTCAGCTTCGCGCCGCCCCGCAGCGAGCAACGCGCCAACGATGAAGGCGACGAGCAGGACGCCAGCCAGCGCGCCGCCAGGCTGGTGGCCGACAAGCAGCCGGCCGTGACCGACGCCCAAGGCGCGGCCCAGCTGAACATTGCCAAGCTGCCGCCCCTGCAACAGCCCAGCGATCTGCTGGTCGAGCTGGCCTACGACGACCCCAATGGCGAGCGGCAGACCGTGTCGCGCCGCGTGCCGCTGTGGCCGGCCCGCGTGGTGGCCGGCATCAAGGCCAGCCACTGGGTGGGCAATGGCCAGCAATTGCGCTTCCAGGCGCTGGCGCTGGCCACCGATGGCAAGCCGCTGGCAGGTCAGAAGATTGTCGTGCGGGCCCGGCTGCAGCAATGGTTGTCGAGCCGCAAGCGCATGGTCGGCGGCTTCTACGCCTATGACAACAAGCTGGAGCGCAAGGAGCTTGGCGAGGTCTGCAGCGGCACGACCGACGCGAAGGGGCTGCTCACCTGTGAAGCCTCGCTCACCACGCCGGGCCAGGTCGAGCTGATCGCTCGCGCGCAAGACGCCGATGGCCATGCCAGCGAAGCCGCGGCACCGGTCTGGGTGACGCGCCAGGGCGAGTTCTGGTTCGCGCAGAACAACGACGATCGCATCGAAGTCATCACCGAGAAGCGGCGCTACGAGCCGGGCGAGACCGCCCGACTGCAGGTGCGCATGCCTTTCCGCGAGGCCACGGCCCTGGTGGCCATCGAACGCGAGGGCGTCATCGAGACCAGGCTGATGCAGCTGCGCGGCCGCGACCCGGTGATCGAACTGCCGGTGGCGCGCGACTGGTCGCCCAATGTCTACGTGAGCGTGCTGGCCGTGCGCGGCCGCATCCGTGAGGTGCCCTGGTATTCGTTCTTCAGCTGGGGCTGGCGCAGCCCCTTGCAGTGGTGGCGAGACTGGCGCGCTTCCGGCGACTACCAGCCGCCCACGGCCATGGTCGACCTGGGCAAGCCGGCCTACAAGCTGGGCATTGCGGCATTCGAGGTGGGCCTGGCCCGCCATGAGCTGAAGGTCGAGGTGACGAGCGACAAGCCACAGTACGGCGTCCGCCAGAAGGCCTTGGCGAAAGTACGCGTGACGCAGGATGGCAAGCCGGTGCCCGAGGCCGAGCTGGCCTTTGCGGCAGTGGACGAGGGCTTGCTGGCCTTGTCTGACAACGCCAGCTGGGACCTGCTGCACGCCATGCTGCCCAACCGGCCGCTGGCCGTCGAAACATCGACGGCCCAGGGCGAAATCGTCGGGCGGCGTCACTACGGCCGCAAGGCCATCGCGGCGGGCGGCGGCGGCGGCAAGGCCACCCGCGAACTGTTCGACACCCTCTTGCTGTGGAAGCCGCTGGTCAAGCTGGATGCCAAGGGCGAAGCGCAGATCGAGGTGCCGATGAATGATTCGCTGACCAGCTTCCGCCTCGTCGCCGTGGCCGATGCCGGCAGCCACCGCTTCGGCAGCGGCCATGCGGTCGTGCGCGTCAGCCAGGACCTGCAGATGCTGTCCGGCCTGCCGCCGCTGCTGCGCGAAGGCGACAAGCTGCAGGCGCAGATCACGGTGCGCAATGCCAGCTCCCGCGAGATGAAGCTGAAGGTCGCGCTGAAAGGCCAGGTCAACAGCAATGCCTTGAACGGCGAGATCGCACGCAGCGCGCTGAACCTGCCCGCACAGGAGCTGACCCTGGCCGCCGGCAGCGCCCGCGAGCTGGGCTGGCCGCTCGAAGTGCCGATGGGCGCCTTCAGCATCGCCTGGGAGGGCGAGGCCGTCGAGCTCGGCGGTGCGGCCCAGGACCGGGTCAAGCTGTCGCAGCTCGTCCAGCCCGCCGTGCCGGTGCGGGTCTTGCAAAGCACGCTGCAGCAATTGGACGCGCCCTTGAGCATCCCGGTGGCCTCGCCGGCCGATGCGCTGGCTTCCAACGGCGTCAAGCGCGGCGGCCTGCAGATCGGGCTGCAGCCACGGCTGACAGGCGCCTTGCCGGGCCTGAAGCGATTCTTCGAGACCTATCCGTACAGCTGCCTGGAACAACTCAGCTCCAAGGCCATGGCACTGCATGACGATGCTCGCTGGAACGCCTTGATGGCCACGCTGCCGACCTATCTGGACCGTGATGGCCTGGCCAGCTATTTCCCGATTGGTGCGGGTGAGCGGCCGATGGGCAGCGACCGCCTGACCGCCCATCTGCTGGCTGCGGCCCATGAGGCGGGCCGTGTGCTGCCGGAAGAGTCCAGGCAACGCATGCTGGACGGCCTGGCCGGCTTCGTCGAAGGTCGGGTGCAGCGCCGCTTCTGGGCGCCGCGGGCAGACGAGGACGCACGCCGTCTCGCCGCGCTGGAGGCACTGTCGCGTTATGGCCGTGCCAAGGCCTCGCTGCTGGCCACGGTCGATTCCGGGCGCATCAACACCTGGCCCACGGCGACGCTGATCGACTGGCTCAATCTGCTGCGCCGCCTGCCCGACCTGGCACAGCGCGACGTCAAGCTGGCCGAGGTCCAGGCCCAATTGCGCAGCCGCATCAGCTATGCCGGATCGACGCTGCGCTTCGTCAACGAGGAGCAGGACAACTGGTGGTGGCTGATGGAGAGCCCCGATGCCAACGCCGCTCGCCTGATCCTGGCCGTGCTCGAGGAACCGGCATGGAAGGCCGAGTTGCCGCGCCTGCTGCAAGGCCACATCTCCCGGCAGCAGCTCGGTGCCTGGCAGACCACGGTGGCCAATCTGTGGAGCGTGCTGGCGCTGGAGAAGTTCTCGGCCCGCTTTGAGTCGGTCAAGCCCACGGGACGCAGCGTCGCCCAACTGGGCACGCAGCAGCGCGTTCTCGAATGGGCCAGGCAGGCCGAGGGCGGCTCCTTGATGCTGGCCTGGCCCGAGCAGGCCGGGCCCTTGCCTTTGCAAGTGAAGCAGGAAGGGGCCGGCAAGCCCTGGCTGACGGTGCAGAGCCTGGCCGCCATCCCGATCAAGGCGCCGCTCAATGCGGGCTACCGCATCACTCGCAGCGTCCAGGCCATCGAGCAGAAGGACAAGGGCCGCTGGAGCCGTGGCGACGTGATGCGGATCCGTCTGGAGATCGATGCCTCGGCCGACATGAGCTGGGTCGTGGTGAACGACCCGGTGCCTGCCGGTGCCAGCCACCTGGGCACCGGCCTCGGCCGTGACTCCGTCATCGCCACGCAAGGCGAGAAGCGCGAGAGCAACGAATACAGCGAGGCCTGGGTGGCCTACGAGGAACGCGGCTTCGAAGCCTGGCGCGCCTATTACGCCTACCTGCCGCGCGGCAAGCACGTGATCGAGTACACCGTGCGGCTCAACAGCGCCGGCCGCTTCCAGATGCCGGTCAGCCGGGTCGAGGCCATGTATGCGCCGGAGCGCTTCGGCGAGTTCCCCAACGCCACGCTGGAGGTCGGTCCTTGAAGCAGCGTTTGCTCGGCCTTGCGCTCCTGATCGCGGCGGGCCTGGCGCAGGCCCTGCCCACGTTCGAGCAGGTGCGGGCCGGCCACAAGACATCCGACAAGGTGCTGCTGGATCGCCGCGGCGAGCCATTGCAGCTGCTCCGTCTGGACAAGCGGCAACGCGCGCTGCCCTGGGTGCCTTTGGCCCAGTATTCGCCGGCCTTGCTGCACGCCTTGTTGCTCAGCGAAGACCGGCGCTTCTATGAGCACAGCGGCGTCGATTGGGGTGCTGTGGCCGCCAGCGCCTGGGGCAATCTCTGGAACCAGCGCACCCGCGGCGCGTCGACGCTGACCATGCAACTGGCCGGACTGATCGATGACGAACTGACCCGGCCGCAGCAAGGCCGCAGCGGCGCGCAGAAGCTGGGCCAGGCCTGGACGGCCCGCAAGCTCGAAGGCACATGGAGCAAGGCGGAGATCCTCGAGGCCTACCTGAACCGCGTGCCCCTGCGTGGCGAGCTGGTGGGCGTGCCGGCCGCCGCACGGCTGCTGTTCGACAAGAGCCCGGCCGCGCTCGATGCCAGCGAATCAGCCTTGCTTGCAGCGCTCTTGCGCGCACCCAATGCGCGCCCCGCCCTGGTCGCCCAGCGCGCCTGCGAGCTCTTGAATCTGCAGCCGGCCCGCAAGCCCGATTGCCCCGGCCTGGAGATGCAGGCAGCGGCAGCCTTCGCGCGCCGGCCCCTGCCCTTGCCCGGCGAGCATCTCGCGCCTCACTATGCCCGCCTGGCGCTGAAGGCCGATGGCCCCAACAGCCAGCGCAGCACGCTCGATGCACGGCTGCAGCGCGTGGCCGTCCAAGTACTGAAGCAGCAATTGATCGAGCTGCAGGGCCGCAATGTCGAGGATGGCGCTGTCATCGTGCTCGACAACGCCACAGGCGAGGTGCTGGCCTGGGTCGGCTCCAGCGGCGCCGAGTTGTCGAGCGCGGCCGAGGTCGACGGCGTGCTCGCCAGGCGCCAGCCGGGCTCGACGCTCAAGCCCTTTGTCTACCAGCTCGCGCTGGAGAAGAAGCTGATCACGGCGGCCAGCCTGCTGGACGATTCGCCGGCCCAGATCAGCACCGATGCCGGGCTCTACCTGCCGCAGAACTACGACCGCGGCTACCGTGGCTGGCTCAGCGCGCGCTCGGCACTGGGCAACAGCCTGAACATTCCGGCCGTCCGCGTTGGCACCATGCTGGGGGCCGACATGCTGGCTGCCCGCCTCAATGATTTCGGCCTGGGGCTGGAACAGGGCGGCAGCTACTACGGCGCCTCGCTGGCGCTGGGCAGCGCCGAGGTGAACCTGCTGTCACTGACGAACGCCTACCGGGCACTCGCCAACGGCGGCGTCTGGAGTGCCGTTCGCCTGCCCGCCAGGGAGCTCAAGCCAGCACGCCGCGTGGCCGATGCCGCCAGCACTTTCATCGTCGCCGACATCCTGGCCGACAACAACGCCCGCGCCCTCACCTTCGGCATGGGCAGCGTGCTGTCCACCAGCGGCTTCGCGGCCGTGAAGACGGGCACCAGCAAGGACATGCGCGACAACTGGTGCCTCGGCTTCAGTGATCGCTACACGGTCGGCGTCTGGGTCGGCAATGCTGGCGGCGAGGCGATGCACGATGTGTCCGGTGTCAGCGGCGCGGCGCCGGTCTGGCATCAGCTGATGCACTACCTGCACCAGGGCCGGCCCTCCAGGCCACCGAAGGCGCCGGCCGGCCTCACGCAACAACTGGCGCGCTTCGACGGCACTCAGGGCGAGCCGCCCCGCCAGGAATGGTTTGTGCGCGGCACCGAGCTGGCGCGCGTGAGCCTCATGGCGAACGCGCCGCGCGGCATCACCAACCCGCGCGACGGCGCCATCTATGCGCTCGACCCGGACATGCCACCGGCCGCGCAACGCATCGTCTTCGAGGGCGAGGCCGGCCAATGGCAGCTCGACGGCAAGCCGCTCGGTCGTGGCACGTCGGTGCGCTGGGCGCCGACGCCGGGCCGCCACCAGCTGGCCCTGCTGGACGCCCGGGGTCAGGTCTTGCAGAAGCTAGGCTTCGAGGTGCGCGGTGCCATCCTGGTGGCGCGCGCCCAGACTGGCAAGGAGAAAGCACGATGAGTTCAGAGATCGCAGTGAAGGCCCTGATCTTCGACGTCTTCGGCACCCTGGTCGACTGGCGCGGCAGCATTGCGCGCGAGGCCCGGCAGGCGCTGGAGCCGCTGGGCCTCACGCTTGACTGGCCGGCCTTCGCCGATGCCTGGCGCGGTGAATACCAAGGGGCGATGGAAGAGGTGCGCAGCGGCCGCCTGCCTTTCAGCAAGCTCGACCGCCTGCATCGCCGCAACCTCGACATCGTGCTCACGCGGCTGGGTGTCGACGGCCAGGTGGACGAGGCCGTTCGCGCCAGGCTCAACCTCGCCTGGCATCGGCTCGATGCCTGGCCTGACGTGGAGGCAGGTTTGCAGGCGCTGCGCCGGCACTACCTGCTGGCACCCTGCTCCAACGGCAATATCTCGCTGATGGTCGATCTGGCCCGGCGCAATGGCTGGCATTGGGATGCCATCCTTGGCGCCGAGCTGGCGCGTGACTACAAGCCCAAGCCCACCGTCTATCTGCATGCCTGCGCCGCGCTCGACCTGAAGCGCGAGCAGGTGCTGATGGTGGCCGCGCATTCATCCGACCTGGCTGCGGCCGCCGCCGCCGGCCTGCGGACCGCGCACATTGCGCGACCGGACGAAGCCGGCACTGGCCTGGGCGAAAGCGCGCCCCGCGTGCCGGTGGACTTGGCGGTGACCGATCTGCGCGAGCTGGCGTCAGCGCTCAGCCGCTAGGGTCAGCGACTCAGATCAGGCCGTGACCCAGACCTTGCGCACGGTCTCCAGCGTGCGCCAGGTGCCCAGATAGCCCGGCTTCATGATGAAGCAGTCGCCGGCCCGGTAGGTGATCGGCTCATGGCCGTCTTCGGTGATCTCGGCCACGCCCGACAGGATGTAGCAGAACTCCCAGGTCTCGCCCTTGATAGAGCGGTTGGTGCCTGGCGTGGATTCGAAGACGCCGGCGCGCACCTTGCCGTCCTTGGCGCTGTCGACGTCCCAGTTGCGGCAGATGATGTCGCCTTCGAGCACGCGGTCGGCCGGCGGCCGGTATTCGCGGGGTTCACCGAGTTGGTCGAGCTTGAAAGTGACGAGCAGGGAGGACATGGAGCAGGCCTTTCGGGCAGGGATCTTGAGACCCTTGAATGCTAGGCAAGGCCGCTGCCAGGCGGGTGCCGAAGGCGTGGCCGGCAACGGCGGCTTGTTTGCGATTGAGGGCGGCTGGCAGCGCAATCTGCCGCCAGCCTTCAGCTTTCATCCGCAGGCCGCGATGGCATCGATCTCTATCAGGTAGCCGTAGTGCAGCTCCGGCACCGGCACCACGCTGCGCGCCGGCCTGGCATCGCCCATCACCTCGGCATAGACGGCGTTGAAGCGCGGCCAGTGGGCCACGTCGACCAGGTAGGCCGTCACTTTCAGCAGGTCGCCAAAGTCCGCATCGGCCGAGCGCAGTGCGGCGCGCAGGTTGGCGAGCGACTGCCGCACCTGGTCTTCGAAAGGCAGGTCGGCCGTGTGCGTGCCGTCGGGCCGCGCGCCGAGCTGGCCGGAGATGAAGACCAGATTGCCGTGGCGCACGGCATGGCGGTAGTGGCCGCCGGGAGGGGCAATGGCTGTGCTCATGTCTAGAACTCCGCAACCTTGCCCCAGGATGAGTGCTGGAAGCGATCAGGGTGGTAGGGGCTCGGATCGACGATGGGCGGCGCGCCGCTGACGATGTCCGCAATCAGATGGCCGGCGCCGGGGCCGATGCCGAAGCCGTGCCCACTGAAGCCGGCGGCCAGCACCAGGCCGGGCACACCGGTCACTTCGCCGATGCCCGGCACGCCGTCGGGCGTGCTGTCGACGTACCCGGCCCAGCTGGCGGTGACGCTGCGCTCCTTCAGCGCCGGCACCAGGGCCAGCGCTCGTGCATGGGTCAGCCGTACCGTCGCCGCGTCGGGCGTCGGATCGAGGATGCGCATGCGCTCCATCGGCGTGGGTTGGTCCAATTGCCAGCGCGCGAGACTCTCGTGGCCCGAGCGCCAACCTTCCAGACCGCCGGGCGAGAGGCTGCGCCAGCGGCGCGCGAACATCGGCAGGAACTGCGGCGAGAAGCGCAGGAACTGCGGCGTGGGATCGACCCGGGCGCGGCCGCTGACGGAAAGCAGGTAGCCGCCATCGCTGCGCCGCGTCAACGAAACGCCCTTGGTATGCAGGGTGGCCGGCAGCTCGGTGGCCCCCGGCGACACCGTCATCACGGTCTGGCGGATGGTGGCCTGCGGGAAGCGGATGCCCAGCTGGCGGCAGAAGGACGAAGCCCAGGCGCCGCCGGAGAGCACGGCGGTGCGGGTGCGTATCGTGCCCTTCTCGGTGACGACGGCCGAGAGCTTGCCGCCCTCGCGTTCGATGCCACGCGCCGCGCAGCCCTGGTGCACCGTGCCGCCGAGCTTCATGAAGGCGCGGGCCACGGCCGGCGCCGCGCGCGAGGGGTCGGCCGTGCCATCGGTGGGCGAGAACACGCCGCCCTTCCAGGGCTTGCCGGTGACCTGGCCGTGGCGGGCCGCTTCCGCTGCGCTGAGCATCTGCGTGTCCACGCCTGCGCTGCGGCCGAACTCGCCCCAGCGGGCCCAGCCGTCCAGCTCGGCATCGTCATTGCTGAGATAGAGCAGGCCACAGCGGCTGAAGCCGGTGTCTTCACCCGACTCGGCGGCAAACTGTTCCCACAGGGACAGCGCCAGCGTGGCCATCGGCAGCTCGCGCGCATCGCGGTTCTGCTGGCGGCACCAGCCCCAGTTGCGGCTGGACTGCTCGGCGCCGATGCGCCCCTTCTCGATCAAGGCCACCTGGATGCCACGTCGCGCCAGGTAGTAGGCCGTGAACACGCCGACGATGCCGCCGCCGATCACCACCACGTCGGCCGTGTCTGGCAGCGCGGGGCTGGACTCGATCTGATTCAGGGGAGCTCTCATCTCTGTTCACCATCCTCCAAAGCGGGGCCATTCGGCCTCGACTGCGGCGCTGCGGCCGCGCACCACTTGATAGCTTCTGTGCTGCGCACCTGTGGCGCAGGCGTGATTCGGCAAGATGCGCACGCGGTCCCCGATGGCCAGATCGGGCAGCGTCGCACCTGATCCGGGGCGCACGGTGATGATGCCGTGTTCCTGGTTGGCGTCGGCCAGGATCAGGTCTGGCCAGGCCTGGCCTTCGATGTCGCAGACCAGGCCATAGCCCTGGCTGACGGCCTGCTTGGAGGTGCCGCGGTCCTGCGACATCGCCATCCAGCCGGCGTCGACCAGAATCCAGCCCTTCTCGCGCTGATGGCCGATCACGGTGGCCATGACCGACAGCGCGATGTCGTCGATCTGGCACACGCCGATGCCGGCCATCACCAGGTCGAAGAACACGAACACGCCGGCCCGCACCTCGGTCACGCCGGAGAGGTCGGTGGCACTGTGGGCCGTCGGCGTCGAGCCCAGGCTCACGACCGGGCAGGGCAGGCCGGCGGCGCGCAGGATGGTGGCTGCATCGACAACGCCACGCCGTTCATCCTCGGCACATTGCCGCAGCGCCTCGGCACCGCGCGCGGCATAGCTGCCGCCGGCATGGGTGAGCACGCCGCGCAGTTCGGCGCCGTTCTCAAGCGCGCGGCCAATGGCCACCAGGCGCTCCGCGTCGGTCGGCAGCACGCCGGAGCGGTGGCCGTCGCAGTCGATCTCGATCAGCGCCGGAATGGGCGCACCGGCCTCACGCGACGCAGCCGCCACGGCCTCGGCCTGCGCCACGGTGTCGAGCAGCACGACCAGGTCCACGCCTTGCGCGCGCAGCGCCAGCACCTGCGGGAGCTTGGCCGGTGCGATGCCCACGGCATAGATCATGTCGCGCACACCGGCCGCGGCGAAGTGAGCGGCTTCCTTGAGTGTGGAGACAGTAGCCGGGCCTTCAGCCGAACTCATCACCTGGCGCGCCACCTCGACCGACTTGCAGGTCTTCAGGTGCGGGCGCAGACCGACACCCAGGCCCGCCAGCCGTGCGCGCAGCCGCGCCACATTGCGCGCCATGCGATCGGCATCGAGCACCAGGCAGGGCGTCTCCAGGTCTTGCAAGCTGCTCGCGACGGCCGTCGGGCGCTCTTCGGTGATTGCTGCTGCGTTCATGCCAGGTCCTCGTTGCTGAATGGATGCAGGAATTCTGCTTGCCGACCTATAAGGGCGCAATTTACGATTCCTGCATTCATGAATAAGTCGCGCCTTTATGTTGACCTCGGATGACCTGGCCTTTTTTGCCGTGGTGGCCGACTCCGGCTCGCTCGCCGAGGCCGCGCGCAAGCTCAATGTCACGCCGCCTGCGGTGTCGCAGCGCCTGATGGCGCTGGAGGCCCGCATCGGCATGCGTCTGCTGGAGCGCACCGGCCGGCGCTCCACACTGACCGACGAGGGCGCCCTGGTAGCCAGCCATGGCCGCATGGTGGCCGAGGCGATCGAGGCCCTCACCGAGGCCCTGGGCGACCGCAAGAGCCGGGTCAGCGGCCACCTGCGCGTGGCGGCGCCGCATGGCTTTGGCCGGCTGCATGTGGCGCCGGTGGCCGAGGCCTTTGCGCGCGCCCATGAGGGCGTGACGATCTCGCTGGAGCTGTCCGACCATCCCGGTGCGCAGGTGCTGGAGAGCTGTGACGTGGTGGTCCACATCGGCCCGCCGGGCCCGCTCAGCCAGGTCGTGACCACGCTGGCGCCGAACCGCCGCCTCCTGTGCGCCAGCCCCGCCTATCTCGAGCAGAACGAGGCCATTGCCGCGCCCGAAGACCTGGCGAGGCACCGCTGCCTGGTGGTGCGGGAGAACGACGAGGACGTGACGCTGTGGCGCTTCAGCCGCCGCCGGCATGAGCCGGCCACGGTGCGCATCCGGCCCGCGATGTCGAGCAACGATGGTGCCGTGGTGCGCGACTGGGCGCTGGCCGGCATGGGCATCGCGATCCGTTCCGAGTGGCATGTGGCCGAAGACCTGGCGCAGGGGCGGCTGCGCCAGGTCCTGCCCGAATGGGAGCTGCCGCCGGCTGATGTGGTGGCCATGCTGGGCGTGCGGCGCGGCCGCAGCGCGCGCACCACGGCTTTTGTGGCCATGCTTAGGCAGGCGCTGAACCCGGCGCCCTGGCGGCAAGCCAAGGAAGCGACGGGCCGCCATCAATAGCCGACGATGGCCTTGGTTTCGAGGTATTCCTCGAGCCCGTACTCGCCGTATTCCCGCCCGTTGCCGGAGCGCTTGTAGCCGCCGAAAGGCGCGTGGGCATTCCAGGGCGGGTAGTTGATGTGGACCTGGCCGGCACGGATGCGGCCGGCCACGCGGCGGGCCCGCTCCAGGTCGGCCGATTGCAGGTGGGCGCCGAGGCCGTAGATGGTGTCGTTGGCCAGTGCTATGGCATGGGCCTCGTCGCGGTACGGCATGATCACCAGCACCGGGCCGAAGATCTCTTCCTGCGCCACGCGCATCTGTGGCGTCACGCGCGAAAACACCGTGGGGCGCACGAAGAAGCCTTGTTCGATGCCTTCGGGGCGACCCAGGCCGCCGCAGACCAGGCGAGCACCTTCCTCGATGCCGGCCGCGATCATCTCCTGCACCCGCCTGAACTGCGGTGCATTGGCAATCGGGCCCATCGTTGTCTGATCGTCTTGCGGGTCGCCGACCTTGATGCCGGCCACGGCCTTGGCCGCCAGCGCCTCGACCTCGGCCAGGCGCGATTCCGGCACCAGCATGCGCGTGGGCGCGCTGCAGGACTGGCCGACATTGCGCATGCCGGCCAGCACGCCCTTGGCCACGCCGTTCTCGAAGTCCGCGTCGTCGAGGAAGACATTGGGCGACTTGCCGCCCAGCTCCTGCACCACGCGCTTGACGGTCACGGCGGCGGCTTGCGCCACCAGCACGCCGGCACGCGTGGAGCCGGTGATCGAGATCATGTCCACGTCCGGATGGGAGGCCAGCGCTGCACCCACCACTTCGCCGGTGCCGCCCACCAGGTTGAACACTCCGGGGGGCGTGCCCGCGTCATGCATCACTTGCGCGAACAGCAGCGCGCTGTAGGGCGAGAGCTCGCTGGGCTTGAGCACCACGGTGCAGCCGGCCGCAATGGCCGGCGCCACCTTGGCGGTGAGCTGGTACAGCGGCCAGTTCCAGGGCGTGATCAGCGCGCAGACGCCGATCGGCTCCTTGGCGATGGCCGTGCCGCCCTGCCGGTAGAGAAAGGCGTAGTCGCGCAGCACTTCGATCTGCGCGCGCACATGGGCGATGCCGAAGGGCACCTGCGAGGCGCGCGAGAAGGCAATGGCGGCGCCCATCTCGGTCGAGATGGCCTGGGCGAAGGCCTCGGCCCGCTCTTCCATCAGCGCCAGGATGCGCGTCAGCAGCGCGATGCGCTCGTCCACGCTGCTGAGAGAAAAGGTCTCGAAGGCTCGTCGGGCGGCGGCCACGGCCAGGTCGACATCGGCCGCCGAGCCTGCGGCCACTTCGCCCATCACTTGCGCAGTGACGGGGTTGACCACGGCGAGCCGCGGCGCCTCGGGCCGGTCCTGCCACTGGCCGTCGATATAGAAGGCCGCGTCGGTGCGCATGCTCATCGCAAGTTTCCTTGGCACAGGTATTTGGTGTGCATGTACTCGTCGAGCCCGTGGCGGCCACCTTCACGCCCGTAGCCCGATTCCTTGACGCCACCGAATGGCGCGGCCTCGGCGGCCAGCGCGCCCTCGTTGATGCCGACGATGCCGGACTCCAGCGCATCGGCCACGCGCCAGGCGCGGTCGATGTCGCGCGAATAGAAGTAGGAGGCCAGGCCGAAGGGCGTGCCATTGGCGGCGGCGATGACGTCGGCTTCATCATCGAAGCGCGTGATCGGCACGACCGGGCCGAAGGTCTCCTCGCAGGAGCAGGCCATCTCGGCATCGGCGTTGATGAGAACGGTCGGCGCGAAATAGTTGGAGCCGAGGCTCGTGAGCCGCTGCCCACCGACGACGACACGGGCGCCGCGCGCCACCGCGTCCTGCACATGGCGGGCGATCTTGTCGACCGCGCGAGCGTTGATCATCGGGCCGATCTGAGAATCTTCAGCACTGGCCGGGCCGACCTTCAATGCAACCACGCGGGCGGCCAGCTTTTCAACGAACAGCTCATGCACGGCGCTGTGCACGAAGACCCGGTTCGGGCTGACGCAGGTCTGGCCGCCGTTGCGGAACTTGGCCGCCATCAGGCCGGCCACGGCCGCATCGACGTCGGCATCCTCGAAGACGATGAAGGGCGCGTTGCCGCCCAGCTCCAGCGACAGCTTCTTCAGGGTACCGGCCGATTCGCGGGCCAGGTGCTTGCCCACCGGTGTCGAGCCGGTGAAGGTGATCTTGCGCACGCGGCTGTCGGCCAGCCATACGTCTACCACCTCGGCGGCCCGCTCGCGCGAGGCCACCACGATGTTCAGCACGCCAGCCGGAAACCCGGCTTCCTCGGCCAGGCGGGCCAGGGCCAGCGAGGTCAGGGGGGTGTCTTCAGCGGGCTTGGCCACGACGGTGCAGCCGGCGGCCAGGGCCGGCGCGATCTTGCGGGCGATCATCGCGGCCGGGAAGTTCCAGGGCGTGATCGCGGCGATGACGCCGACCGGCTCTTTCACCGCCATCATGCGGCGGCCGGTGACCGGTGCCGGAATCATGTCGCCATAGGAGCGCGTGGCCTCTTCGGCGAACCATTCGACATAGCTGGCCGCGTACGCCACTTCGCCGCGGCCCTCGGCCAGCGGCTTGCCCTGCTCGCGCGAGATCAGGCGGCCGAGGTCTTCCTGATGGGCAATGATCAGGTCGTTCCACTTCTTGAGCAATTGCGCGCGCTGCTTGGCCGGCGTGGCGCGCCAGGCCGGGAAGGCGGCCTGCGCGGCGTCCACAGCGGCTTGCGCATCCACGGCGCCGCTGTCGGGCACCTGGGCGAACACCTGGTCGAGCGCGGGGTCGCTGACCGGCAGCTGCCGGCCCTCGGCCGCAGCCACCCAGCGGCCGCCGATGAAGTTCTGGTGGCGCTGCAGCTCAGCGCGTTGCAAGGTCAAAGGCATCATCGTGCTCCCAGGCGGGCGGCAATCGCCTCGCCCATTTCGGTGGTCGAGGCCTGGCCGCCCAGGTCGCCGGTGCGTGGGCCCTCCACCAGCACCTGCTCGATGGCAGTGACGATGGCGTCGTGGGCTTCACGGTGGCCCAGGAAGTCCAGCATCAGCGCGGCCGACCAGATCATGGCCACCGGGTTGGCGATGTTGCGGCCGTAGATGTCGGGCGCCGAGCCATGCACCGGCTCGAACAGCGAGGGGAAATTGCGCTCCGGGTTCAGGTTGGCCGAGGGCGCGAGGCCAATGGTGCCGGTGGTGGCCGGGCCGAGGTCGGAGAGGATGTCGCCAAACAGATTGGAGGCCACGACCACGTCGAAGCCCTGCGGCTGCAGCACGAAGCGGGCGCTGAGGATGTCGATGTGCTGCTTGTCGACCGTGACCTCCGGGTAGGCGGCGCCCACCGCATCGGCGCGGCCGTCCCACCAGGGCATGCTGATCGCGATGCCATTGCTCTTGGTCGCCACGGTCAGGTGCTTGCGCTCGCGAGAGCGGGCCAGCTCGAAGGCGTACTTCAGCACACGGTCGCTGCCAAAGCGCGAATAGACCGACTCCTGGATCACGATCTCGCGTTCGGTGCCCTCGTACATGATGCCGCCGAGCTTGGTGTATTCGCCCTCGGTGTTCTCGCGCACGACGAAGTAGTCGATCTCGCCGGGCTTGCGGCCGGCCAGCGGGCAGGGCACGCCTTCGAACAGGCGCACCGGGCGCAGATTGATGTACTGGTCGAACTCGCGGCGGAACTTCAGCAGCGAGCCCCACAGCGAGACATGGTCGGGCACGGTGGCCGGCCAGCCTACGGCGCCGAACAGGATCGCGTCCTGGCTCTGCAGCTGGGCCTTCCAGTCGTCCGGCATCATCGCGCCAGTGGCCTGGTAGTAGTCGCAGCTGGCCCAGGCTATGGGCGTCAGCTGCAACTCGATGCCGAAGCGCTCCGCGGCGGCGCGCAGCACGCGCAGGCCTTCGGGCATCACTTCCTTGCCGATGCCGTCGCCGGGAATCACGGCGATCTTGTGGATTTTCTTGCTCATGGGAGTTGTTCCAGTCCGTTAGGCCTCAGGCCGCGACTTGTTCGTCCAGCCAGCCCTGGCGCAGCTCGGGGACCGAGCGGGCCAGCAGTTCGTAATAGGGGTGATGGGGGCCGCGCTCGTAGTCGGCGCGCGCCACCTGCGCCAGCTTGCGGCCGTGCTGCATGACGACGATCTCGTCGCAGACCGAACGCACCGTGTGCAGGTCGTGGCTGATGAAGAGGTAGGACAGGCCCAGCTCGCGGCGCAGCTCGCAGATCAGGTCCAGCACCGCCGCGCCCACCACGGTGTCCAGCGCCGAAGTCACCTCGTCGCAGAGGATCAGCTCGGGCTCGGCGGCCAGCGCGCGCGCCAGGTTGATGCGCTGCTTCTGCCCACCGGAGAGACCGCCGGGCAGGCGCCCGGCCACCGTGGAAGGCAGGCGCACCAGGTCGAGCAATTCCTTGATTCGCTTGGCTAGCGCTGCGCCCGAGAGCCCACGGTAGAACTGCAGCGGCCGCGCCAGGATCTGCTCGATGCTGTGCGAAGGGTTGAGCGAGGTGTCGGCCGACTGGAAGACGATCTGCACGCGACGCAATTGCTCGCGGCTGCGACCGGCCAAGGTGCCGGGCAGCGCCTGGCCGTCGAACAGGATCTGACCTTCGCAAGGTGCAATCAGCCCGGCCACGGCGCGGGCCAGCGTGGTCTTGCCGGAGCCGGATTCACCGATCACGCCGATGGCCTGGCCCCGGTACAGCTTCAGATCGATGCCTTCGAGAATCAGCGTCTTGGGCTGGCCCCGCTTGTCGGTGGCACCGTAGCCGGCCGAGATATTGCGCACCTCGAGCAAGGGCTGCTGGCTTGACGCCGAAGAGCTCGCACCCGACTCGCGCTCCTTGGGCCGCGCCGCGGCGAGCAGGCTCTGCGTGTAGTCGCTGACCGGGGCCTGCAGGATCTGCGGTGTGGCACCCAGCTCGCGCATCGCGCCGTCGCGCAGCACCAGGATGTGGTCGGCCATCTGCGCCACCACGGCCAGGTCATGGCTCACATAGACGGCCGAGGTCTTGCGCTCGCGCACCACGCGGCGAAAGGCGCGCAGCACCTCGATCTGCGTGGTCACGTCGAGCGCCGTGGTCGGCTCGTCCAGGATCACCAGCTCAGGGTCGGTGATCAGGGCCATCGCCGCCATCAGGCGCTGCAACTGGCCTCCCGACACCTGGTGCGGGTAGCGCGAGCCAATCGTGGTCGGGTTGGGCAGGGCCAGCTCATGGAACAGCTCGACGGCCTTGGCCTCGGCGGCCGCGCGCGACAGCACACGGTGGATCAGGGCCGGCTCGATCACCTGGTCCATGATGGTGCGCGAGGGGTTGAACGAAGCCGCCGCGCTCTGCGCGATATAGGCCACGCGGCGGCCGCGCAGCGCGCGTTGCTGCGCTTCGCTCAAGCCGAGCACCTCGGTGTCACCGATCTTCACCTCGCCGCCGGCGATGCGGCAACCATGGCGGGCATAGCCCATCAGGGCCAGCGCCGTGGTGGTCTTGCCGGAGCCCGATTCGCCGATCAGCGCGAGCACCTCGCCGGGCGCGATGTCGAAGCTCAGCTCATGGACGATGGTCTGCTCGGCGTCGGCCGGGCCGGCAACGATCTTCAGGCCGCGCACCTGGACATGGGCTCCCATCAGTGGTCTCCGCGGGCCTTGCGACCCGGCAGGTTGTCGATCAGGAGGTTGACCGCGATGGTCAGGCTGGCAATGGCCAGGGCCGGCGCCACGACGGCGGCGCCGCCGCTGTCCAGCGCGCCGATGTTCTCGCGCACCAGCGAGCCCCAGTCGGCTTCAGGCGGCTGCACGCCCAGGCCCAGGAAGCTCAAGGAGGCCAGCAACAGCACCACGTAGACGAAGCGCAGGCCCAGGTCGGCCAGCATCGGGTTGATCATGTTGGGCAGGATTTCCTTCAGCATGATGTAGAGCCGGCCTTCGCCGCGGGTGCGGGCCACGGTCACGTAATCCAGCGCATTGATATTCACGGCCAGCGAGCGGGCGATGCGGAAGGCGCCGGGCACGTAGATCAGGGCCGCGGTGGGCACCAGCATGCTCACGTCGGAGCCGAAGGCAGCCACCATGATCAGGGCCAGCATCTTCGAAGGAATCGAGGTCATGGTGTCGACGGTGCGGCTGATCACGGCATCAACCCAGGGCGCGCTGGCCGCAGCCAGCAAGGCCAGCAGCGTGCCGATGCTGCTGGCCAGCACCGTGGCCAGCAGGGCGATGCCCACCGTGTAGCGAGCGCCGGCAATCACGCGGCCCAGCATGTCGCGGCCGAGGTAGTCGGTGCCCAGCCAATGCGCGGCACTGATCGGCTCGAAGACATCCGCCTGGCCGAGGTCGGAGCCGTCCACTCCCGGCAGCATGGGGCCGAACAGCGCCACCAGCAGCCACAGCACGAGCAGGCCTGCGCCCAGCAGGCCGGGCCAGCTCATCGGCAGCTTGCGTCGCAACGCCGGGGGGGTGGCGGAAAGTGGTGGGCTTGACATGAGCTTCTCAGCGATGGCGCAGGCGCGGGTTGGCGACGATGCTGACCAGGTCGGCCAGCGTGACCAGCAACAGGTAGACCGCGCAGAACAGCATGGCGCAGGTCTGCACCAGCGGAATGTCGCGCTGGGTCACACCGTCCACCATCAGGCTGGCGATGCCGGGGTAGTTGAAGATGGTCTCGACGATGATCACGCCGCCCAGCAGGTAGGACAGCGACAGCGCCACCGCATTGACGATGGGGCCGATGGCGTTGGGCAGCGCATGCGCCAGCACCATGCGGGTCGGCGAGGCGCCCTTCAGGCGCACCATCTCGATATAGGGCGCCTTCAATTGGTCCACCACGGCTGCCCGCGTCATGCGCATCATCTGGGCCATGGTGACGCAGCACAGGCTCATCACCGGCATCGCGAAGGCGCGCAACATATCGGTCAGCGACGAGGCCGCATTCGTGTACGACAAGGCGGGCAGCCAGCGCAACTGCACCGCGAACAGCAGCACCGCCAGCGTGGCCACCAGGAACTCCGGCACCGAGACCACGGCCACGGCGCCCGAGCTCGCCAGCCGGTCGAACCAGGAGCCGCGCCACATGGCCGAGGCAATGCCCAGGGCCAGGGCGAGAGGCACGGCGATGGCGGAGGTGATGGCCGCCAGCAGCAGCGAGGCCGGCAGGCGCTTGCCAATCATCTCGCCCACCGGCTTGCCGCTGACGATGGACTGACCGGGGTCGCCGCTCAGCATGCCAGTCAGCCAGCGTGCGTAGCGCTGCGGCGCCGGCAGGTCCAGGCCCATCTGGTGACGCAGCGCGGCCAGCGATTCGACTGTCGCCTCCTGGCCCAGCTGGGCGGCCGCGGCGTCCCCGGGCAGGAGGTCGGTGATCGTGAACACGACGGCCGACACCACCAGCAGCGACACGCAGGCCAGGGCCAGGCGGCTCAGGAGCAGGCGCAAGATCAGGAGATTCATCAGGCGCCCTCCAGCCAGACATGTTCGGCAAAGGCCGAGGCCATCAGGCCGCCCAAGGGGTTCGGACGCAGGCCGCGCAGCCGCTGGCTGTGGCCGTCGAGGCTGGAGATGAACATCGGAATCCCGAGGCCACCCTGTTCATGAATCATCACCTGCATGTCGGCGTACATGGACTTGCGCTTGTCGAGGTCCAGCTCGGCCCGCGCGGACAGCAGCAACTGGTCGAAGCGGGGGCTCTTCCAGCGTGCTTCGTTCCAGGGCGAATCGGACTTGAAGAACTGCGTCAGCAGGGTGTCGGCGCTGGGGCGCGGATTGGTGTTGCCGAAGCCGACGGGGCTCTGCAGCCAGTGGTTGGACCAGTAGCCATCGCCCGGCATGCGCTTGAGGTCCAGCGTCATGCCGATGCGGCGCGCCGCATGCTGCAGGACCACGGCGATCTCGACCGAGTAGGTCGCCACCGGCGAGGCCACGACCGGGATGCGGGTGCCGGCCAAGCCCGACTTGCGGAAATGAAAGCGGGCCCGTTCGGGGTCGTACGGACGCTGCGGCAGACCGGCGAAATGAAAGCGGTGGCTGGGGTCGATCGGCTGGTCGTTGGCAATCGTGGCATGCCCCTGGGCAACGACCTTGCGCAGCAGCTCGCGGTCGAGCAGGTGCTTCATGGCCAGCACGAAGTCCGGGTTGCGGCCGGGGCCCAGGTCGCCGCGCATGATGAGGTCGGTGTACTGGCCTGACGGCGTGTCGAGCACCGCATAGCCCGGCGTCTGCTGCACCCGCTTGACCGCGCGCGGGTTGATGGCCGCCACCAGGTCGAGGTCGCCCGACAGCAGGCCGTTGACGCGGGCACCGTCGTCGCTGATGCCGACGAATTCGATCTCGTCCAGATAGGGCCGGCCGGGCTTCCAGTAGTTCTTGTTGCGCACCGCAATCGAGCGCACGCCGGGCCGGAACTCCTGCACCCGGAACGCTCCGGTGCCGATGCCGGCCGAGAAGTCGGTCGTGCCGTCCTGAACGATCACGAAGTTGTGCGTGCCCAGGATCACCGGCAGGTCGGCATTGGGCGCCTTCAACGTCACGGTGACCTCGAGCGGGCCGCTGGCGGCCACCGTCTCGATCTGGTCAGCGAGGGCCTTGACCTTGGAGCCGGTGGCGGGGTTCTTGTGGCGCATCAGCGAGAACACCACGTCGGCCGGGGTCAGCGGCTTGCCGTCGTGGAAGGTGACGCCCCTGCGAAGCCTGAACACCCAGGTCTGCGCATCGCGGCTGCTGAACTCCTCGGCCAGCGCCGGCTGCGGGCTCAGCTGGTTGTCGAGCTCGGTGAGGCCGTTGTAGAACATGCGGCCGCGCGAGTAGTCGGTCTGGTTGGCCAGCTTGGCCGGGTCCAGCGTGTCGTTGATGCCCGCACTGGCACCAGCCACACGGATGCGGCCACCCTGGCGCGGTGTCTGCGCCTGGGCACCGAGTGCCGCGCCACCGAGCCCGCCGGCCACAAAGAGGCCCAGCAGCTCGCGACGGGTGCTTGTGAGCAGGCCGCTCATGCCAGCTTGTCCTTGAGGCGGAAATAGAGACCGACGGCGGGCAGGAACCACGGCGGTCCCAGGTGGCCGGGTATGGCCGGCCACGGGCGCTCGCGCCAGGGGTTGGCGGCCTCGTTGCCGCTCATCGCGGCGGCCATGCGCTCGCCCATGTGCACCGACATCTGCGTGCCATGGCCGCTGTAGCCCATCGAGTAGTACAGGCCGTCGCGTTCGCCGGCATGCGGCAGGCGGTCCTGGCTCATGTCCACGAGGCCGCCCCAGCAGTAGTCGATGCGCACCTGGCCCAACTGCGGAAAGATCTCGGCCAGGCCGGCGCGCAGGATCTCACCGCTTTTCTGGTCTGAGGTGGGGCTGGAGATGGCAAAGCGCGCGCGGCCGCCGAAGACCAGGCGATGGTCGGGCGTCACGCGGAAGTAGTGATGGATGTTGGCCACCGTCACATAGGTCCGGCGCCCAGCCAGCAGGGCCGCGACGCGCTCGGCCCCGAGCGGCTCGGTGACGATGATGAAGCTGCCGATGCCCACGATGCGGCGGCGCAGCCAGCCGAAGCTGCCGTAGCCGCCGTGCAGGGTGGCACCGGTGGCCAGCAGCACCTGCTTGGCCCTCACGCTGCCGCGCGGCGTGTGCAGCACATGGGCATGCGTTCGGCCCTGGCGCTGCATGCTCTGCACCGGCGTGCTCAGGTGGATCTGCGCGCCCTTGCGCTCGGCCGCGGCGGCCAGGCCGGCGGCAAAGCGGCCCATGTGCATCTGGGCGCTCTTCTTCTGCAAGAGGCCGCCGACGAAGCGATCACTGTCGACCTCGCTGCGGATGCGCTCCGGCGTGACGAGCTCCACGTCGGGATCGACCTCGCGGGCCATGCGCTCGCAGCTGCGGGCCAGCGCCTCGTAGTGCACCGGCTTGGTGGCGAGCTTGAGCTTGCCGTTGCGCTGGAAGTCGCAATCGATCTGCTCTTCCTGAACCAGGCGGGCCACGCTGTCGACCGCGGCATCGAACTCGTGATACCAGGAGCGGGCCCGCTCGACACCGTGCTGCTCGGCGGCGGCCACGTAGTCCACCGCCAGGCCGTTGTTGACATGGCCGCCATTGCGACCCGAGGCTTCCTTGGCCACGCGGTCGCAGGCTTCCAGCACCACCACCTTGGCGCCCTGCCGGGCCAGGTCACGCGCAGCCGCCAGGCCGGTGAACCCGGCGCCGACGATGGCCACATCGGCTGTGGCAGGCAGCTCGGCAGCGGCCGGCTGGAAGGCCGGCGCCGAATCGGTCCAGTAGGAATCGAGCTTCATGGCCGCAGGGAATCAGAGGCCGACGACGCCGGGCAGGCCGCCGATGTCCTTGATCTCGACGTAGTTGTACTCCGGGCAGCCCGGGCCGTGGCCGCGGTTGACGAAGACCTTGTTCTTGATGCCCAGGTCGTCGGCCGACATCAGGTCGTAGCGCAGGCTGGACGAGACGTGCAGGAAGTCTTCCGGGTTGGCGTTCAGCGAATCGAACATGTATTCGAAGGCCTTCAGCCGCGGCTTGTAGGCCTGGGCCTGCTGAGCCGTGTAGACGCGGTGGAAGGGCGCGCCCAGCATGGCCACGTTCTTCTGGATCTGGTGATCCATCGCGTTTGACAGGATGACCAGCGGAATCTCCTTGGCCACCTTGGCCAGGCCGGCCGGTACGTCGTCGTGCGGCGTCCAGGTCGGCACCGCGTCGTAGTAGCGCTGGGCTTCGTGGTCGAAGTACTGGATCTTCCACTTCTTGCACAGACGGCGCACGGCATTCTTCAGCACCACTTCGTAGGGCTGCCAGTCGCCCAGCACTTCGTCGAAGCGGTAGGCAGTGAAGTCGGCGATGAACTGCTCCATTTGCTCGGGCTTGATGCGGTCCGAATAGATCTCGCGGCTCAGCTCGGCCATGCGGAAGCGGGTCAGCGTGCCGTAGCAGTCGAAGCTGATGTACTTGGGACGGAAGACCATGTTGATTCCTTGAAGTTCGGTGTCGAAATCGGGCGTGAAGGCGGCTCTTTGCTTGACTTCATTGAAGCATGGGCGCCGAAGAGAAGTGCAGGGTTGTGGCCCCGCCGCGCGCATGAAACTGTGGTTTGCGGCGGCCGTCTCGGCATAGGCTGCGGCGGCTCATCGCGGTCATTTCAGGCGTGCGTTCCTGTTTCCTGCACAAGCGAGATGCTAGTTAGACTGGCCTGAAATTTGGCCCCGTTGGCAGGTGCCGGTCAGGCACATTGTTGCGAGAGGGAGGCGGCAGACAGCGCATGCTGTCGTTCCTCGCGAAGCGACAAGATTGTCCTAGCGCGAGCCAGGCAAGCTTGGAACCATGAGGCCATATCGCGTCCCCGGAGCACTCTCTTGAGCACACTCAATCAGCCTGTGGCGCCGTCGCCCGACGGTGTCGTGTTGCGAGCCATGGAAGCCTCCGACCTGGAGGCCGCCCATGGTCTGTCGGTCGCCGTGCACTGGCCGCACCGCCCGACCGACTGGCAGGCCGCTTTCAACCTGGGCAGCGGCATCGTCGCCGAGCGCGATGGCGAGATCGTCGGCACCGCCCTCAGCTGGAACTGGGGCCCGAAGCATGCAACGCTGGGTCTGGTCATCGTCGACCCGCGCTGCCAGGGCCGGCGCATCGGCATCCGCCTGATGCAGGACCTGCTCAGGAGGCTCGAGGGGCGCACCATCCTCCTGCATGCCACGGCCGAAGGACGCGGGCTCTATGAAAGGCTGGGCTTCGTGCGCACCGGCGAAGTGCGCCAGCATCAGGGCGTTGCCCAGTCGGCACCGCTGGTGGCCCTGCATGAGGGCCGCCGCCTGCGGCCTGCGGGCCAGAAGGACCTGGCCACGCTGACCCAACTGGATGCAAAGGCGCGCGGCATGCCGCGCGAGGCCTTGATTGCCGAGCTGCTGGCCACCGCCGACACCGTGGTGCTCGACCAGGACGGCGCAGCCTGCGGCTTCGCGATGCTGCGCCGCTTTGGCCGCGGCCTGATCATCGGCCCGGTGGTCGCGCCTGACGCAGAAGGCGCGCAGGCCCTGATCGCCCACCTGGTGGGGCTGAGTGCCGGCAGATTCGTGCGCATCGACATCGACTTCGACAGTGGCCTGGCCGAGTGGCTGGAGTCACTGGGCCTGCTGCGTGTCGATGCCCCCACCGAGATGATGCGCGGCCCCGTGCCCGCGCCGGTCGCGGGCGTGCGCCGCTATGCGCTGGTGACCCAGGCGCTGGGCTGAGCGTGAGCTTCCTGTACAAGGCCGATCCGGTGCGCGGCCGGATCTGGGCCGAGGTGTTTGCGCGCCAGGCGCCTCATGTCGATTTCCGGATCTGGCCCGACATCGGCGACCCCGGCGCGGTGCGCTACATGGCCGCCTGGGAGCCCCCTGAAAACCTGGCCACGCGCTTCCCCAATCTGCAGGTGCTGTTCTCGACAGGCGCCGGCGTCGATCAGTTCGACCTGCCCAGCCTGCCGGCCGACCTGGCCGTCGTGCGCATGGTCGAGCCGGGCATCGTCAGCGGCATGGTCGAGTATGTCTGCTGGGCCGTGCTGAGCCAGCATCGCGACATGCCGGACTACCGGCGAAAGCAATTTTCCGGACGGTGGGAACCACGGCCGGTGGTGCCGGCGGCGAAGCGCCGCGTCGGTGTGCTCGGCCTGGGCTCTCTGGGCCAGGCCGTCTTGAAGCAGCTGCGCAGCTTCGGTTTCGACTGCGCCGCCTGGAGCCGCTCAAGGCATGAGGTCGAAGGCGTGCAATGCCATGCCGGCGCAGAGGAATTGCCGGCCTTTCTCGCGCGCACGGACATCCTGATCTGCCTGCTGCCCTTGACCGCGGCGACGCGAGGCTTGCTGAATGCGTCGCTGTTCGCTTCGCTGCCGGCTGGCGCCGGCCTCATCCATGTGGGGCGCGGGCCGCAGCTGGTCGAGGCCGACCTGCTGGCCGCGCTGGACAGCGGGCAGCTCTCGCACGCGGTACTCGATGTCTGCGAG
The DNA here is from genome assembly GCF_036880965.1 of Roseateles microcysteis. Classification (NCBI taxonomy): domain Bacteria; kingdom Pseudomonadati; phylum Pseudomonadota; class Betaproteobacteria; order Burkholderiales; family Sphaerotilaceae; genus Roseateles; species Roseateles microcysteis. The sequence goes on from NZ_JBAJMV010000007.1 coordinate 75,167, forward strand.
CCCGAGCCCTTGCCCCCGGGCCATCTGTTCTGGCTCCATCCGAAGATCTGGCTCACACCACACATTGCCAGCATGACCCAGGCAGCGTCTGCGGCCGAGGTGCTGCTGGACAACCTCGCCCGCTTCGAGCGCGGCGAGGCCATGACCGGCTTGGTGGACCGGCAATTGGGCTACTGAACAGGCTCGATGCAGGACCGGCAGAATCTTCTGCCGTCCGCGCCCAAAGAACAGCGCGCCAGCCCACATCAGGGCTTCCATTGCAGCACCACCCGCTGCGTGAGCAGGCCTAAGCTTTGCTCACGTTCACGAAGCTGGCCTTTCACCGATGCAGTCCCCCGCCCACCCCCATCTCGACGCCCTGATCTCGCTGGATCGCGGCCACCTCATCCACCCGGTTGCTCCCTGGCGCAAGCATGAGCAGCGCGGCGTCACCATGCTCGAATCGGGCCAGGGCGCCTGGCTCAAGGACGCCAGCGGCCATCAGCTGCTGGACGCCTTCGCCGGGCTTTGGTGCGTCAACATCGGCTATGGCCATGAGTCGGTCGTGCAGGCCGCGGCCGAGCAGATGCGCAAGCTGCCCTATGCCACCGGCTACTTCCACTTCGGCAGCGAGCCGGCGATCCGCCTGGCGGCCAAGCTGGTCGAGATCTCGCCAGCGTCGCTGACCCGCGTCTACCTGACCCTGGGTGGCTCGGAGGCGGTCGACGCCGCGATCCGGCTGATCACGCAGTACTTCAACAACACCGGCCGGCCCGAGAAGAAGCAATTCATCTCGCTGCAACGGGGCTATCACGGTTCTTCGTCGATGGGGTCAGGTCTGACCGCGCTGCCGGTGTTCCATCGCGGCTTCGACATGCCGCTGCCCAACCAGCACTACATCGCCTCGCCCTACCCCTATCGCAACCCCGTGGGCAGCGATGACGCGGCCGTGATCGCCGCCTCGGTGGCCGCGCTGCGGGCCAAGGTGGCCGAGCTGGGCGCCGAGCGCGTCGCTGCCTTCTTCTGCGAACCCATCCAGGGCTCGGGCGGCGTGATCATTCCGCCCAAGGGCTGGCTCAAGGCGATGAGCGATGCCGCACGCGAACTGGACATCCTCTTCGTGGTCGACGAGGTCATCACCGGCTTCGGCCGCACCGGCCCGATGTTCGCGTGCGATGCCGAGGGCGTGCAGCCGGACCTGATGACGGTTGCCAAGGGCCTGACCGCCGGCTATGCGCCGATGGGCGCCTTGCTGATGTCGGAGCAGGTCTACGCGGGCATCGCAGACGGCGCTCCGGTCGGTGCGCCGATCGGCCATGGCGCCACCTACTCCGCCCATCCGGTCAGCGCGGCCGTGGCCCTGGAAGTGCTGCGCCTGTATGAAGAAGGCGGCCTGCTGGCCAACGGGCAGAAGGTCGCGTCGCACTTTGCCGCGGCGCTCGAGGGCCTGCGCGAGCATCCGCTGGTCGGCGACGTGCGCCACCGCGGGCTGCTCGGTGCCCTCGAGCTGGTCAGCGACAAGTCCAGCAAGCAGGGTTTCGACCCGGCGCTGGGCCTCGCGGACCGCCTGTTCGACACCGGCTACCGCAACGGCCTGGTGTTCCGCTCCTTCGGCGACCACATCCTCGGCTTCGCACCGGCCCTGTGTTTCAGCGAGGATGAGTTTGCCGTGATGGCAGAGCGCCTGCGCAAGACGCTGGACGATGTGTTGTCTCACGCCGATGTGCGCGCCGCGTTGAAGTAGCGCGCACCGGCCACGCAAAGCAGAATGAGCCTTCCTGCATTCCAGTGAGTGAAGCACCGTGACCGGACCCCTCAAGCTTGACCGCCTCGACCTGCGCATCCTCAGCCAGCTGCAGAAGAACGGCCGCATCACCAATGTCGACCTGGCCGATGCGGTCGGGCTTTCGCCCAGCCCCTGCCTGATCCGCGTGAAGCGGCTGGAACAGGCCGGCTACATCGTCGGCTACGGCGCGCAGCTCCGCCTGGAGAAGCTGGGCGACACGCTGACGGTGTTCACCGAGGTCACGCTGTCTGACCATCACCGCGAAGACTTCGTGCGCTTCGAGACCGCGATCCGCGAGGTCGACGAGATCCTCGAATGCCATCTGGTCAGCGGCGGCTACGACTATCTGCTGCGCTTTTGCACCCGGGGCGTCAACCATTACCAGTCGGTGATCGAAGGTCTGCTCGAACGCAATATCGGCATCGAGAAGTACTTCAGCTTCATCGTCATCAAGTCGCCCTTCGTCAAGAACCACTACCCGATCGAGCGGCTGTTCCCGCCCAGCTCCGATTCCCCCGCTGCATGAGTGCAACCTACCCCGCACCGGGCGCGCGCTTCGTGCGCCTGGCTGAGAAAGACCGCGCCAGCCTGGCGCTCAGCATCGACGGCCAACAGGTCAGCGTGCTGCAAGGCGACACCCTGCTGGTGGCCTTGCTGAACCACCGGCGCAGCCTGCGCGCCTCCGAATTCGGCGATGGCGAACGCGCCGGCTTCTGCCTGATGGGCGCCTGCCAGGATTGCTGGATCTGGACCGAAGCAGGCCAGCGCCTGCGCGCCTGCTCGACCACAGCCGAAGAAGGCATGGCCTTGCGCAGCCGGCCACCGGCGCAGTACTGGCCGCTCACACCCGACTTGAAGATCTTGCAGGGGCGCTCGCGATGAGCGCGCCTCGCGTTGTGGTGGTCGGCGCCGGTCCGGCCGGTGTGCGAGCGGCCGAGGCGCTGGTTGCCGCCGGCATTCGGCCCGTCGTGATCGACGAAGGCCGGCGTTCGGGTGGCCAGATCTACCGCCGCCAGCCCGAGGGCTTCAAGCGCGACTACGCCAGCCTGTATGGCAGCGAAGCGGCCAAGGCCAAGGCCGTCCACACGGCTTTCGATGCGCTGCGCGAGCACGCCGACTACCGCCCCGAAACCCTGGCCTGGAACCTCACGCCCGGCATGCTCCATCTGGTGCAGCCGGCCGACGGCAGCACGTCCGAAGCCCCCTTCGATGCACTGATCGTCTGCTCCGGTGCGACGGACCGGCTGATGCCGGTGCCGGGCTGGAACCTGGCCGGCTGCTACAGCCTGGGTGCTTCGCAGATCGCGCTGAAGGCCCAGGCCTGCGCCATCGGCAGCCGCGTTATCTTCATGGGCAGCGGGCCCTTGCTCTATCTGGTGGCCTCGCAATACGTGAAGGCCGGCGCCACGGTCGAGGCCGTGCTCGACACCTCGCCGGCCATTCCTCCCCTGACCGCCCTGAGCGGGTTGCTGAGCCGGCCGCGCCTCTTGTGGATCGGCCTGCAACTGCAGCTCATGCTCAAACGCGCCGGTGTGACGCTGCTCAAGGGCGTCGCGCCGCAGCGCATCGAGGGCTCGCCCACACTGGGCGTGAGCGGCGTGTTGGTTCGCGACGCGCAGGGCCGCGAGCGGCGCTTCAGCGGTGACGCGGTGGGCCTGGGCTGGCATCTGCGCGCCGAGTCGCAGCTGGCCGATCTGGCGCGCTGCGAGTTCGACTTCGACCCCCTGAGCCGCCAATGGCTGCCCCGCATCGACGCCGATGGCCGCAGCAGCACGGCTGGCGTTTACCTGGCCGGCGACGGCGCGCGCATCCTCGGCGCGGACGGCGCCGAGGCCGCCGGCCGCCTGGCCGCGCTGGCGGCGCTGCACGATTTGGGTCATTCAGCGGGCAGCGCCATGTATGTGAAGGAGCAGCCCGCGCTGCGCCAGACCCTCGCCACGATGGAGCGCTTCCGCCAAGGCCTGGCCCGCGCCTTCCCTTGGCCGCATCAGCAAGCCGCCGCGCTGCCCGATGCCGCCGTGGTGTGCCGCTGCGAAGCGATCACGGCCGGCGAGCTGCGCCACTGCGTGAATGACTTTGGCAGCCAGGAAGTGAACCGGGCCAAGGCCTTCAGCCGGGTCGGCATGGGTCGCTGCCAGGGCCGCTATTGCGGCCATGCGGCGGCGGAGGTGATCGCGGCCTGCGCTTCGATCCCGGTCGAGTCGGTGGGCCGCATCCGCAGCCAGGCGCCTGTCAAGCCGGTGCTGATGAATGCGGAGGAGGTGCAGCGATGAGCACCGAACTTCAGCGCAGCGATGTGCTCATCATCGGTGGCGGCCTGATGGGCACCACCACCGCCTTCTTCCTGCGCCGCGAGCACGGGCTCAGCGTCACGCTGCTGGAGCGCGAGCTGATCGGCCGCCAGGCCAGCGGCACCAACTTCGGCAATGTGCGCCGCCAGGGCCGCGACCTCGCGCAGATGCCGTTGGCCAACCGGGCCCACCGCAATTGGCAGCGCATCAAGGAGCTGCTCGGCGAAGACCTGGAGTTCGTGCCCTACGGCCATCTGCGGGTCTGCTATACCGAGGCGCAGGCCGAGAAGCTCGCGGCCCATGCGCGCGAAGTTCGTCCGCTGGGTCTGGACCTGGAAATCTTCAGCGCCGAGCAACTGCGCCAGCGCTGGGGCATCTTCAGCCCGGAAGTCGTGGCAGGTTCGCTGTCGCCCATCGATGGCCATGCCAACCCCCGCCTCGCCGGCCCTGCCTTCGGCCGCGCCGCCGTGCGGGCCGGCGCCACCGTGCATGAGCACAGCGAGGTGGCCCACATCGAGCGTGACGGGGCCGACTTCGTGGCACACACCACCGACGGCCGGCGCTATCGCGCGGCCCAGCTGCTGGTGACCAGCGGTGCCTGGTCGGGGCATTTCGCCGCGTCGTTTGGCGAACCCATTCCGATGGAAGCCCGCGGGCCCACGATGGGCGTGACCGAACCGCTGCCCTATGCCATCGGGCCGTCCATCGGACTCTCGTCACCCATCGAGACCGAAGGCCTGTACTTCCGCCAGATCTCGCGCGGCAACGTCGTGTTCGGCGGCGGGCTCAAGAGCATCGCCCATGCCGACCGGATCCGTGCCTACGCCACGCCTGACAACACATTGCGCCAGCTGCGCGAGCTGCGCCGCTTCGTGCCGGCCTTTGCCAATGTGCAGTTGCTGCGCGTCTGGAGCGGGATCGAGGGCTACACGGCCGACTGGGCACCGGTAATGGGCCCCAGCGCGCGCGTGCCCGGCCTGCACTACGCCTTCGGCTTCAACGGCGAAGGCTTTGCAATCAGCCCAGGCGTCGGCGAGGTCATGGCCGAGCTGCTGGCCACCGGCCAGACCACAACGCCGATCGAGGCCTTCTCAATCGGCCGATTTGACAAGGCCCGCGCCCGGTAACGGCACGTTGCGGCCGTTCGCTGTTTCCTTCTTTCGCGCTGCCGAGGCCCTCGGCCGAACCTGCGCCTGCCACCCGGCGCAGGCCACGGTGGTGCGGATCAGGACAGCAGTGGGTGTCCCGCAGCGAAGTAAAGGAGGAGGCCGAAGGCCGGGGGACATGAGCGAAGGGGCGCCCGCTGGCAGCCTGATCTTCGACCGACCAAGGCGCAAAACCGAGCGGCAGCTAACTGCCGATTCCCGCCCACAAACCCGCCCGACTCGGTGCAAACCCTGCACCAGCGGGGCCCCTGGCGCACCAGGTTTCGGCATGCAGCAGCCTGTGCTGCAACAGGCCGCCGAATACGACAGGAGATTGTGTGCACAGGCCCTCAAACAGCAGGCATTTCAAGAACCAACTTTCATAATTCGCACATGTCTCGCCGCCCCATGCCTCTCGACGCTCCCGTCGCCAGCTCGCACCCCGAGCTCGTCGATGAGGCAGCCCCGGATGGGCCGGTTCCCGAGTGTCCGCGCCGACCGCCCAAAAAGCTGAGCTGACCTTGCTGCGCCCCGGCAGCAATACCGAGTGAATTGTTGAGTACCGCCGCTATGGTTCGATCCCACAGGGATTGACCGGACGGCTCGGCTTCGGCCGGAAGTTTTGAGCCACTTTCATTTCCGTTGACTTTTCAGGAGCTACCCGCGATGTCCACACGACGCCTTTCCCGTGCCGCGATTCCAGCGGCGGCCCTTCTGGCCTGCAGCACCTATGCCTGGTCCCAGGAGGCCAAGCCGGCAGCGCAGGCAGGCGCTGCCGCCGCCGAGCCCAACAAGCTCGAAGTCGTGAAGGTCGACGGCACTCGCCAGCCCTACAAGACCCTCTCCGCCACCGGCGCGATGAAGACCGACACGCCGGTGCGCGACATGGCGCAGAGCGTGCGCGTGCTGTCGGCCGAAGTGCTGGTCGATGCCGGCGTCACCAAGCTGGCCGATGCGCTGGATCTCAGCAGCGGCATTGCCAAGCAGAGCAACTTCGGCGGCGTGTGGGACAGCTACGCGATGCGCGGCTTCACCGGTGATCCCAACTTCGGTTCGGACTACATGGTCAACGGCTTCAACTACAGCCGCGGCTACAACGGCGTGCGCGGCTCCGCCAACACCGCCTCGGTCGAAATCCTGAAGGGCCCGGCCTCGGCGCTGTACGGCCGCGGCGAGCCTGGCGGCACGGTCAACATCACGACCAAGAAGCCGCTGTTCGTGCCCGAGTACACGCTCGGCCTGTCGGGCGGCAGCTACGGCACGATGCGTGCAACGGCCGACCTGACCGGCCCGATCAGCGACCAGGTCGCCTACCGCCTCAACGCATCGCACGAGAAGGCCGACAGCTACCGCGACTACGTCAGCTCCGAGCGCACCCTGGTGTCGCCGTCCTTCCTGTGGATGCTCGGCGAGGACACGACGATCTCGTATGAGCTGGAGTATTCCAAGCAGCAGGCGACCTTCGATCGTGGCGTGATCGCCATCAAGGGCAAGCTCGACGTCGTGCCGCGCTCGCTCTTCCTCGGCGAGCCGGGCGACGGCCCGACCGAGATCAAGACGACCGGCAACCAGGTCTTCGTGCAGCACTTCTTCAACGACGACTGGTCCTTCCAGACCGGCCTGAGCTACCGCGAAAGCTCGATCCAGGGCATCTCGACCGAGGTCGTCACCCTGGGCGACGGCTACACCTTCCTGCGGCCAGATGGTCACACCGTGGTGCGCCAGCGCCGCAACCGTGACAACTCGGCCACGGATGTCTCGGGCCGCTTCGAGGTGCTGGGCAAGGTGCGCGGCGCGGGCATGCAGCACAACCTGCTGATCGGCGCTGACGCCTACAAGTTCACCGACGACCGCCTGCAGTACCGCGTTCGCCGGCTGGCGAGCCAGGACCTTGACATCAACAACCCCGTGTACGGCAATCCGCCACCCGCCTTCCCGGCCGTGCCACTGACCGCCACGCACGAGGAGCAGCGCTCCAAGTCGATCTACGCCCAAGACCAGATCGACCTGGCCGAGCAGTGGAAGCTGCTGCTGGGTGTGCGCTATGACAAGTACGACCAATCGGTGCGTGACCACAACAGCGGGGCTCTCGTGGAGCAGTCGCTGAGCGCCAACTCACCGCGTGCCGGCCTGGTCTATCAGCCGAGCAAGCAGGTGTCGCTGTACGCCACCGCGTCCAAGAGCTTCCGCCCGAACAGCGGCATCAGCTTCGAGAAGCAGTCATTCCCGGCCGAGACGGGCAAGTCGGGTGAGCTCGGTGCCAAGTACGACTCCGCCGACGGCAAGATCAGCAGCACGGTGGCGATCTACAAGATCTCCAAGAAGAACGTGCTGACGCCCGACCCGAGGGACCCGAACAATGCTTCCATCGCCGCAGGCGCGGTGGAGAGCAAGGGCCTGGAGTTCGACCTGGGCGGCGAGATCGCGGCGGGCCTGCGTCTGTCGGCGGCCTATGCGTTCACGGACGCCAAGGTGACCCAGGACAACGCTGCGGCAACAGGCGTCAGCCTGGTCGGCCGCCAGTTGCCCAACGTGCCCAAGCACAGCGCCAACCTGCTGCTGGTGCAGTCCTTCCAGTTGAGTGGCAACGGCGCGACGGCCGGCGTCGGCCTGAACTACGTCGGTGCGCGCGAGGGCTCCGTCGCGCCCGTGAATCCGGTCGACCTCTTCACGCTGCCGGCCTACACGACGGTCAAGCTGATCGGCAGCTACGCCATCGGCAAGGCATGGAAGCTCTCGCTCGATGTCGACAACGTCTTCGACAAGACCTTCTACAGCAGCTCCTACGCACAGTGGTGGGTCTACCCCGGCAACGGTCGCAAGTTCACCCTGTCGGCCCAGTACAAGTTCTGATCGGCCGGAGCAGCTTCATGAAGAAATTCTTCAAAGTCCTGACATCGGCAACGCTGGCTGCCAGTGTCCTGGTTGCCAGCGGCGCGCAGGCGCACGGCTTCTGGTTTGCACAGCGCGCCAACCATCTGGCGATGGTGTTCGGCGTGGGCGCCGACGACCTCGACGTGATCAAACGACTGCCCAAGATCACCAGCTTCGGTGGCTATGACGAGGACGGCTCGGCCGTGCCCTCGCAGCTCGTCACCAACGGCGCCCTGGTGAGCGTCAACATCGACAACCAGCCCGCCTTCATCGCCGCCGCGATGGACTACGGCATGTGGAGCAAGACGCCCGACGGCAAGTGGCACAACAAGGGCAAGGACGAGGTGCCGACCGCCGTCATCAGCGAGCACAACTTCAAGTACGGCGTGCACTTGCGGCGTGTGCTGAGCGGGCCGATGCCGCTGCTGCCCGATCAGCTGCTCCAGATCGTGCCGGTGGCGACGCCGCTGCCGGTCAAGCATGGCGAGCCGCTGCAGCTGCGCGTGCTCCACAAGGGCAAGCCCGCAGCCGGCGCTCGCGTGCTGGCCGACTATGTGAACGACCCCGACGACAAGGGTGCGGTGGCCGACAAGGACGGCATGGTCACGATCAAGGTGCGCAACCAGGGACTCAATGTCATCGTCGCGATCTTCAAATCGGCGCCTGCGAATCCTGCCAAGGTCAACCAGATCGAGAATCTGGCTTCGCTCTCCTTCGTGCTTCCACATGAGCCCGAATGAGAACTCGACCCCAAGTCCAGGAGCCAAGATCATGAAGAAGCTTTCCACCCTCGTCCTGCTCGCTGCGTCACTGCAGCTTGGCGTCGCCTTTGCCCACGGCGACGAGAAGCCCCGGCATGGCGGCATCGTGCAGATGGCGGGCGAGCTCAAGCTCGAGCTTGTCGCCACGCCGGATGCAGCCGAGCTCTATCTCGATGACCATGGCCAGGCCGTGCCCACGGCCAAGGTCAGCGGCAAGCTCACCGTGCTGAGCGGCGGCGCCAAGTCCGAGTTCAAGCTGGAGCCTGCGGCAGGTGACAGGCTCGTGGCCAAGGGCGCCAAGCTGGTCAAGGGCGACAAGGTCATTGCCGTCGTGATCACCGAGGACAAGCAGAACAGCAGCGCCCGCTTCGTGATCAAGTGAAGTGCTGCCGCCACCTCTTCGCGTCGCTGGCGGCACTGATGTCGGCACTGCTGGCCCCGCCGGTTCACGCCGGCTTTCCGGATGCCATCCAGGTCCATGCCGACGCGATCAGCGAGGTGGGCCAGGTCGGCATGGACCTGCACCTGAACACCACGCCGAATGGACGCCGCACGGCAGACTACCCTGGTGAGGTGCTGCCGCACCGCGGCTGGCGCTTCTCGACCGGCCTGGCCTATGGCCTGGCCCCGAACTGGGAGGCCGGCCTGTCACTGGCGGCCAGCCGCGATGCCGACGGCAGCACCCATCCTGCAGGCATCAAGCTGGGACTCAAGTGGTTGCCGGTCAGGCCGGCCGATGATCAGACCGGCTGGTTCCTGGGCGGCAATGCCGAGCTGGCGCGTTTCAAGCAGCGCTTCTCCGAATCGCGCAGCACCGCCGAATTGCTGCTGATCGCGGGCTGGCGCAATGCCGATTGGTTGTGGGCCGTGAACCCCAAGTTCGGCTGGAATCTTTCCGATGGCCTGGGCTCGAAAACGGCCGATGTCGCTGTCAGCGCGAAGCTCGCGCGCGGCATCACGCCCAGACTTCAGCTGGGCCTCGAGTTCCATGCGGAACTGGGAACGACCCGCAGGATCCTGCCTGCCAGTGAGCAGAGCCAGGTACTGTTCCTTACCGTCGATACCTATGTGGAAGATTGGGGTCTGAACTTCGGCATCGGTCGAGGCTTGACCAAGGCCGCCGACGAACTGACCCTGAAGGCCATGGTCAGTGTCCCGTTCTAGGCCTGCCGCGAACGCGCCAGGCTGCACAGGAGAAACAGGGTGCGCGGTACGAAACGCAGCAAGCTGCTCCAGGTCCATCGCTGGACCGGTCTGATCCTGGGCCCGCTGCTGCTCTACATGGCGCTGACCGGCCTCGCGCTGGAGTTCCGCGAACAGCTGAAGCCACTGGCCGAACCTGCGCCTTCAAAGACAGCCGGCTGCGAGGCGCCCCACGCGCTGCCAGCGCAGGTCGCCGCAGCGCTTGCCGCCCAGCCGGGCATTGCGCTCACCAGCCTGATCCTGCAAGGCGGCCCCGGCGAGCCGACGCTGCTGCGTTTTGCCGATGGCCAGCAGCTCTCGGTCGATCCCTGCGGCGCCCGCGTCATCGCCCGGCAGCCGCGCTGGGGCGGGCTGTTCGGCCGGCTCGAACAGTTCCACCGCTTCCGCTTCCTCGACGACAACCAGCTTGCCAACACCATCGCCGGCAGCATCGCCCTGGTACTGGCCCTGCTGATGGTGGTTGGTGGCCTCGCCTTGTGGTGGCCCCGCGGCCAGGCGTTGAAGGCCGCGGCCACGCTGCGGCCGCAGCTGAAGGGGCGCGCCTTCGCGTTGAACCTGCATCGGGTGTCGGGTCTGTATGCCAGCGTGGTCCTGCTGGCGGTGACGCTCACTTCGCTGCCGCTGGCCTTTCAGTGGGCCCGCAGCGCACTGGACGTCGCTGTCGGCTCCAAGGCGCCCGCGCCCAGGCCAAGCTCCTCGGCACCTGCGCCCGGCGCCAACCCGCTGGATCTGGGCCTGCTGTGGGAGCGCGGCCGGGCCGTGTTCAATCGGCCGAGCCTCGTAGTCGTCACTGCGGCAAGAAAGGCCGGCGACCCTGTCGAGGTCTATGCCGTCGAGCACGGCGCGCCGCATCCGCAGGCGCTCAGCTACGCCTGGTTCGATGCCTACAGCGGCGCCCTGCTGCGCAGCGAGTCCTACGCCACGAGCAGCCTGGGCAACCGGATCTACCTCACCGCGGGAGCGATCCACGGCGGCGAGTACGGCCTGCTGCTGCAATGGCTGCAGTTCATCGGCGTGCTCGCGGTGCCGGTGCTGGCCTGGACCGGCGTCAGCAGCGTCCTGCGGGGGCGCAGCAAGCCGGTGCCGGGATTGCGGGTACGGGTGCAGGCCATCCGCGAAGAGGCACTGGGCATCAAGTCCTTCGAGCTGGTCAGCGCCGACGGCAGGCCCTTGCCTGCGTTCGATGCGGGTGCCCATGTCGGCGTGCATCTCGAAAAGGGCCTCGTGCGCCAGTACTCGCTCTGCAACGACCCGGCCGAGCGCGCTCGCTACCTGATCGCCGTGAAGCGCAGCGACACCTCGCGCGGCGGCTCGGCAGCAATGCACGAGCAGGTGCGGGTGGGCGACGTGCTGACGATAGACGGCCCGCGCAACAATTTCCCGCTCGCAGCGGGCGCCACGCACCAGGTGCTGCTGGCCGCCGGCATCGGCATCACGCCGCTGCTGGGCATGGCGCAGCATCTGCAGGGCCGTGGCGCTTCGTTCGAGCTGCACTACTTGGCCCACTCGCAGGAGCATGTGGCTTTCGCCGAGCTGCTGCGGCAACCGCGCTTCGAAGGCAGGGTGCATATCCACTATTCAATGGGGTCGGAGCGGCTGCAGCAGTGGCTGGGTCGCCTGCTGGCGGTGCATGCGTCGGGGCATCATCTCTACCTGTGCGGATCGAACCGCTTCATGGAGGCGGTGCAACAGGTGGCGGCAGCGGCAAGCTGGCCGGCCGAGGCGATCCATGTCGAGCATTTCGGCGCCGACACCAAGCTCGTGGGCGCCCCGTGCGAGCCCTTCGAGCTGCACCTGCGCCGCTCGGGCCGCACGCTGCAGGTGCCGGCCGACCGCAGCATTGTCGAAGTGCTCGATGCGGCCGGTGTGCCTGTGCCCACGTCCTGCCGCGAAGGCGTGTGCGGCACTTGCTCGACACGGGTGATCGAAGGCCGCTGCGAGCACCGCGATGCTTTTCTCAGCCCGGCAGAGCATGCCGCGGGCGACCGCATCATCACCTGCGTGTCGCGCGCATCAGGTCGGTTGGTGCTCGACTTGTGAGGACAGCAGCATGTGCTGCGGCCGGCCGCTGAAATCAACAGGACATTGCGCGCCCCCCCCCCTCAAACCGCAGGCATTGCGCGGCGCAGCTTCCATAATTTCGCCATGTCCCGCCGCCCTGTCTTCTTCGTGCTGATGATGTCCATGCTGCTGCAAGCAGTGTCGCTGGGCGGGCACTGGGTGGGCCGCGGCAGCCCCACCGAGACGCTGCATGATGTGCTGCACTGGTCGGGCATTTCGCACCACCATGCACACGGGGCCAGCCTGCAGGCGGACGGGCTCCTGGCCTTCGAGTCCTTGTCTGAAGGACTGGGCCTGGCTGCTGCCTCCTCCGACCAGGACCCTCACCAGGCGCCCCACCCGGACTTTCACCAGGACCAGTCGGCGGACTCCAATCACCACATGGCCCTGGACGCTTGCCTGAGCGCCATGGGGCCCATTCCCGCCGGTGTCGACAGCCCGACGATCCGCGCGGCCTGCAGCCGGCCCGATGCGCGCCCCGAAGCCCCACCCGCCGACCCCGAGTTGAGCGGCCCCCGCCGCCCGCCCAGACCCTTCGCCTGAATTGAAGCAGCACTGCCGCGCCTGAGCTCTCGAGCCGCCGCGGCGAGCCATCACAACAGGGCTGAGGAATCTTGCATTGCGTCATCTGCGCGCACGCAAGCCCTGAGGAGCCCGATCTCGGCAGTATCAAATTGAAAACCAAACACAGGATCAGTACCCGCCTCGCGGTGGGCAGCGTCTGGTGCTGCATGCTGGTGTCCGCCCAGGCGGAACCGGTCACGCTGGCCGGCGCCATCGATGCGGCCTGGCAGCGCACCCAGGCCGGCGCCGCATCGCAGGCCCAGCAGCTGCGCGCCGCTGCAGAACAGAAGGCCGCCGCCAGCTTGCTGGCCGCGCCGCCGTCCCTCTCGCTGTCGCAGCGCAGCGACCGGGCCCAGGACAACCACGGTGTGCAGGAACGCGAAATCGGCGTCGCCCTGCCGCTCTGGCTGCCCGGCCAGCGGGCTGCAAAGCAGGCCGCTGCCGACGCCGAGCTCGGGCTGGCATCTGCCAGTGTTGCCCTGGCGCGTCTGCGCCTGGCCGGTCAATTGCGTGAGCTGGCCTGGAGCCTGGTCGGCCTGCGCGCCGAACTGGCTGCCAACGAGGCCCAGAGCCGCTACATGAGAGCGCTCAGCGCCGACGTTGAGCGGCGCGTCAAGGCCGGCGACCTCGCAAGCACCGATGCACTGGCCGCCCAAGGCGAAGCGCTGGCCGCCGAGGCCGAGGCGCTGGCCGTGAGGCAACGCCTGCAGGCCGAGAGCCTGCGCTGGACCGGCCTGACCGGACTGCCTGCCGATGTCGAGCCGGCAGAGGGCGAAGCGCCGCAAGCCGATGCGACGCTGGAGCAGGACCAGCACCCTGCGCTTGCGCAACTGGCGCTAGCCGCCGAAGCCGCTCGCCGCCAGCTCGAAGTGGCCCGGCGCGACCGTGCCGAAGCTCCCGAGCTGAGCCTCGCCTACCGCAGCGAGCGCGATGCCTATGGCCAGCCGCGCCAGGGCAGCATGACGCTGGCGCTGCGCGTGCCCTTCGGCATGGCGGTGCGCAACGAGCCGCTGCGTGCAGCCGCCCAGGGCGCGCTCGACCAGGCCCTGGCCGAGCAGACCCGCACCCGGCTTGAACTCGCCGCCGAACTGGCCATTGCCCGCGATGCCCTGCAGTCGGCCACGCGCCAGGCTGCGATGCAGCGCGAGCGCGCCGGCCTGCTGCGCCAGCGCAGTGCGCTGCTCGACAAGTCCTTCCGTGCCGGCGAAACCGCCTTGCCTGATTTGCTGCTCGCCGTGCAAGCCGCCGCACAGGCCGAGGCCACGCTCGCCCGCCACCAGGCCGCGCTGGGTGCCGCCCGCGCCCGCCTCCTCCAAGCTTCCGGGGTACTGCCATGAATCACCTTCACCATCGCCGCCTTGCCCATGCTCTGGTCCTGGCCGCCGGCCTGTGCCTGCTTGGCCCGGGCACCTCGTTCGCTTCCCCTGGTGCCCATGGGCCCAATGGCGAACACCTCGACGGCCCGGCCGCTAACCTCTCGGGTGCCGGCGTGCCGCGCCTGGAGGCGCATTCCGAACAGTTCGAACTGGTGGCTCGTCTGCAGCCGCAAAGCTTCGTGATCTACCTGAGCCGCTACGAAACCAATGAAGCGGTGCTCGGGGCCAGGCTGGACGTGGAACTGGGCGCAGTGAAGGCCGCGGCGGTGTACCAGGCCGAAGCCGGCACCTATGAGGTCAGCGACAAGAAGATGCTGGCCGAGCTGGACAAGCCTGGCACGCATGCCCTGGTGTTCACCGTGAGCGCCGGTACCGACAGCGACCTGCTGGACGGCGCGCTGGCGGTGGCCCCGCATTCCGAAGAGATCCACGAGCCGCCCGCGACCTCGCATGCGCTGCGCAACGGCCTGTACGTCGCCGGTGGCGGCGGCGCGCTGCTGATCCTGTTCGCGGCCCTGCGCCGCCGCAGTCGCCGCATGAACAACAGCTTCGGAGCCGCATGATGATCAACAAGAACCTGTTCCCGCTGCTGGCACTGACGGGCCTCATCGCCGGCACGGCCCTGGCTTCGCCCGGCGCCCACGGCCCCAATGGCGAGCATCTCGACAGCCCCGCCGCGCTCAAGATCGACGGCCTCGCCCGCCTGCCCGACGGCAGCGTGCAAGTGCCGGTGGCCGCTCAGCGGCGCATGGGCATCCTGACCCGCTTCGTACCACTGACCGACGCCCCGGCCGCCCTGCAGCTGCCGGGCCGCGTGGTCATCGACCCGAACGCCAGCGGCCGCGTGCAGACCGTGCAAGGCGGCCGCATCGAGCCCGGCCCCAAGGGCCTGCCGGTGGCCGGCCAGACGGTGCGCAAGGGCGAGGTACTGGCCTATGTGCGCTTCCATGCCGAGCCGTTTGCCCGCGCCAATCAGCAGGCGCAATTGAGCGAGCTGGCCAGCAACCGCAAGCTGGCGGCCCAGCGCGTCGAGCGCCTGCGCACGCTGGAAGGCAGTGTGCCGCGCAAGGAGATCGAGGCCGCCGAAGCCGAACTGGCCAGCCTCACGGACCGCGAGCGCGACGTGGGCGGCAGCCTGCAGGCCCGCGAGGCGCTGCTCGCCCCGGTGGATGGCGTGATCGCCAGCGCCTCGGCCCTGGCCGGCCAGGTGGTCGAGCCGCGCGATGTGCTGTTCGAGGTGATCGCACCGTCCCATGTGCTGGTCGAAGCCAGCACGGCGGACCCGAGCCTCGTCTCGCGCATCACCGGCGCCCGCCTGCAGGACCAGGCCGGCGTCAAGCTGAGCCTGACTGGCGCCAGCCGCGTGATGCGCGATGGCGTGCTGCCGCTGACCTTCCGCGCCCAGGCCGAGCGCGGTGGCGCGCTGCCGCTGGCCGTGGGCCAGCCGCTGGCCGTGATCGTGACGCTCAACACCCAGCTCAAGGGCTATGTCGTGCCGGCGCAAGCCGTGGTTCGCAACCCGGCCAACCAGGCCATCGTCTGGATCAAGTCGGGCGCCGAGCGCTACATCCCGCAGCCGGTGGACTACCGGCCGCTGGACAGCAACTCGGTGGTCGTGATTCAAGGCCTCGGCGATTCCAACCGCGTGGTGATGCAGGGCGCGTCCCTGATCGCCCAGATCCGTTAACCGGGCAGGGCAGACCATCATGTTCAACTGGATAGTCCGCTACAGCCTGCACAACAGGCTCTTCGTGCTGGCCTTCGCGGCCATGCTGCTGGTCTATGGCGCGATCACGGCCTGGCGCACGCCGGTCGACGTGTTCCCCGACCTCAACAAGCCCTTGATCACCGTGCTCACCGAGGCCGGCGGCATGGCGCCGGAAGAGGTGGAGCAGCTGGTGACCGTGCCCATCGAGACAGCGCTCAACGGCATGCCCGGCGTGACCCGCGTGCGCTCGACCTCGGGCGTCGGCCTGGCCATCCACTACGCCGAGTTCGACTGGGGCACCGACATCTACCGCAACCGCCAGATCGTGGGCGAGCGCCTGGGTCTGGTGCGCGAGCAGCTGCCAGCCGGCATCACGCCGGTGATGGGGCCGGTGTCGTCCATCATGGGCGAGGTGATGCTGATTGCCTTGCCCCTGAAGGCGAATGACCCGAAAGCTGCCACGCCGATGCAGGTGCGCGAGTACGCTGACTTCGTGCTGCGGCCTCGCCTCTTGTCCATCATCGGCGTGTCGCAGGTCATTCCCATCGGCGGCGAGGTGCGCACCTTGCGCGTCGAGCCCGACACCGTGCGCATGGCCCAGGCCGGCGTTTCGCTGACGCAGATCCAGACGGCGCTCTCCGGCTTTGCCAGCAATGCCGGCGGCGGCTTCATCGACCTGAACAGCCGCGAGTACCTGATCCGCCACATGGCGCGCACCACGCGCATCGAAGACCTGCAGGGCGTGGCCGTGGCCTGGAAGGACGGCCGCGCCATCCTGCTCGAACAGGTGGCCAAGGTGCGCATTGCCGCTGCGATGAAGCGTGGCGACGCCGGCTACGACGGCGTGCCCGCCGTGATCGTCAGCGTGCAGAAGCAGCCTGGCTCGGACACGGTGCGCCTGACCCATCAGATCGAGACGGCGCTGAAAGAGTTGAAGGCCGGTCTGCCCGCTGGCGTCGCCGAACCCAAGGTGCTGTTCCGCCAGGCCGACTTCATCGAGGCCTCGGTGGGCAATGTGACCGAGGCGCTGCGCGACGGTGCCGTGATGGTGGCCATCGTGCTGTTCGCCTTCCTGCTGTCGGCCCGCACGACCCTGATCTCGCTGACCGCGATTCCGCTGTCGCTGGCGGTGACGGCCCTGGTCTTCGAGCTGCTCGGGCAGTCGATCAACGTGATGACGCTGGGCGGCATCGCCATCGCCATCGGTGAGCTGGTGGACGACGCCGTGGTCGACGTCGAGAACATCCTGCGGCGGCTCAAGATCAACCGTGCTGCCGGCAACCCCTTGCCGGTGCGCGAGGTGGTGCGCCAGGCCAGCGTCGAAGTGCGCTCGGGCATCGTCTACGCGACCGTCATCGTCGTGCTGGTGTTCGTGCCCCTGTTCGCGTTGCCTGGCATCGAGGGTCGCCTCTTCTCGCCCCTGGGCATTGCCTACATCGCTTCGGTGCTGGCCTCGATGGCGGTGTCGATGACGCTGACCCCGGTGCTGTGCGCCTGGCTCCTGCCGAAGATGAAGCGGCTGGACCATGAGGACAGCCCGCTGGTGCGCTGGCTGAAAAAGCATGACGCGCGCCTCCTGGCCTGGTCGTTCCCGCGCGCCCGCATGCTCGTGTCGCTGGCCACGGCCGCCGTGCTGGTGGCCGGTGCCAGCGTGGCCTTCATGCCGCGCGCCTTCCTGCCGGCCTTCAACGAGGGCTCGCTGGTGCTGGGCATGATGTTCAACCCGGGCACCTCGCTGGATGAAGCCAACCGCCTGGGCCGGCTGGCCGAAACGCTGATACGCGAAGTGCCCGAGGTGACCCAGGTGGGCCGCCGCACCGGCCGCGCCGAGCTCGACGAACATGCCGAGGGCGTGCACTCCTCCGAGATCGACGTGGACCTGAAGCGCGGTGGCCGCGACCGCGAGGCGGTGATGGCCGCGATCCGTGAAAAGCTCTCGGTGCTGCCGGCGCAAGTGGCCATCGGCCAACCGATCTCGCACCGGCTGGACCACCTGCTCTCCGGTGTGCGCGCGCAGATCGCCTTGAAGATCTACGGCGACGACATCGACACGCTGCGGGGCCTGGCCGAGCAGATGCGCCTGCGCCTCAGCCAGGTGCCGGGCCTCGTGGACCTGACCACCGAAAAGCAGGTGCTCATTCCGCAAATCACGGTGCGCCTGGACCTGCGCAAGGCGGCCCAGGCCGGTCTTGCACCCGGCGAGGCGATGCGCACGTTGCAGGCGCTGACCGATGGTGCGCACAGCGCCGAGATCGTGGACGGCCAGCGCCGCTACGACCTGGTGCTGCGCCTGCCCGACGGCCAGCGCAGCCCGCAGGACCTGGCCAGCACGCTGATCGACACACCCGCCGGCCGGCTGCCGGTGTCGGCCATCGCCACGGTGGATGAGAGCGACGGTCCCAACCAGATCGGCCGCGAGAACAGCCGCCGCCGCATCGTCGTCTATGCCAATACCGACGGCCGCGACATGGGCAAGGTCATAGCCGACATCCGCAAGGTGATCGGCGAGACCCGCCTGCCCGAAGGCAACTTCGTCAGCCTCGAAGGCCAGTTCCAGGCGCAGGAGCAGGCCACGCGACTGATCGCCGCGCTGTCGCTGCTGTCGCTGACCATGGTCTTCCTGGTGCTGTATTCGCGCTACCGCTCTGCCGTGCTGGCCGGTGTGATCATGGCCAATATTCCGCTGGCCCTGATCGGCAGTGTGGTGGCGATGTGGATCGGTGGCGTGAGCCTGTCGGTGGCCTCGATGGTGGGCTTCATCACCCTGGCCGGCATCGCCACACGCAACGGCATCCTGAAGGTCAGCCACTACATCAACCTGTGCCGCTTCGAGAACGAAACGTTCAGCCAGGCCATGATCGTGCGCGGTTCGCTGGAGCGGCTCACGCCGGTGCTGATGACGGCCCTGGTGGCCGCCTTTGCACTGACGCCGCTGCTGCTCGCGGCCGACGCCCCGGGCAAGGAAATCCTGCATCCGGTGGCCGTGGTGATCTTCGGCGGCCTGATCAGCTCGACCCTGCTCGACACGCTGCTGACACCGGTGGTGTTCTGGCTGGTTGGCCAGCAGCCCACGCAGCGCCTGCTGGTCGAGGTCGATGACAGGGAAGCCGAGGCGCTGGCACCTGCCGTGCGCGAGGCCTTCTGACCCATGTTCGCTACATTCCACAGGCGCAAGCCGTCGCCCGCAAACTCCCTCAAAAGCGAGAGTCCATCATGGCCAGTTCTTCAAGCATGACCCAAGGATCGGTAGCGGCGCGGCCCGCTGCGGCCCTGCAAAGCAGCGCGGCCGCGCACAAGGCTCGCATCACGTCCATCGACGCCCTGCGGGGCCTGGTGATGATCGTGATGCTGCTCGACCATGTGCGCGAAAACCTGTACCTGCACCTGAACGTCACCGACCCGATGACGCTGCCGGGCACGCCCAACGACCTGTTCTTCTCGCGGCTGGCGGCGCATTTCTGCGCACCGATCTTCGTGTTCCTGACCGGCCTGTCGGCCTGGCTCTACGCCAACCCGCCCAGCGGCGTGACTCGCAATGTGCGCGAGTTCCTGCTCAAGCGCGGCCTGCTCCTGATTGCGCTGGAGCTGACGGTGGTGAACCTGTCCTGGAACGGCACCTATCAGGTGCTCTATCTGCAGGTCATGTGGGCCATCGGCTTCACCATGGTGGCTCTGGCCTTGCTGTCGGGGCTGCCGCGCTGGGCGCTGGCAGCGCTGGGCTTTGTCATCGTGGGCGGTCACAACGCCTTCGCCGGTGTCAATGTGTCGCCCGACAGCGCCTGGTATCCGCTGTGGACGCTGATGATGCATCGCGGCTGGCTGGTGACCGAGGGCATCGTGAAGGTCAAGGTCAGCTACCCGGCCCTGCCGTGGGTGGGCGTGATCCTGCTGGGCTATGCCTTTGCGCCGCTGTTCTCGGCGACCGTGGACAGGCTGTGGCGCCAACGCGTCCTGGTGCTGACCGGCCTGGCCTCGCTGGCCGTGCTGGCGGTGCTGCGCGGCTTCAACATCTACGGCGAGAACGCGCCCTGGACACCCGGCGCCACCACGGTGGAGACCGTGAAGTCCTGGCTCAACTTCACCAAGTACCCGCCCTCGCTCGACTTCCTGCTGATGACGGTGGGCGGCGGCGGCATGCTGACCCTGGCGGCCCTGGAGTTCCGCGACAACCGTGTCACACGCATCCTCTCCACCTTTGGCGGCGCGGCGATGTTCTATTACATCCTGCACCTCTATGTGCTGATGGTCGGCTACCGCATCATGTACGCGATCTTCGGCCCCAACCAGGGCACGCGCTTCGGTGTGGATATCGATTCGTTCTGGATTGTCTGGGTGGTCTGGCTGACCATGGTGCCCTTGCTGTACTTCCCGGT
This sequence comes from Roseateles microcysteis, assembly GCF_036880965.1. Taxonomy (NCBI): domain Bacteria; kingdom Pseudomonadati; phylum Pseudomonadota; class Betaproteobacteria; order Burkholderiales; family Sphaerotilaceae; genus Roseateles; species Roseateles microcysteis. The sequence continues at coordinate 95,288 of NZ_JBAJMV010000007.1, forward strand.
GAAGGCCTTTGCCAACTACAAGCGGCGCACGACCCTCTCCTGGGTGCGCTACTTCTGATCGAAGCAGTCGGGCCCCCGGGACGGCGGCCCGCATCTTGTGTCTTGGGCAGCCTGGAAATCGCAATTCCATGCTGCCGGCCGGCGCCTGAACGGCCGATGCGTAGATGGCGGCGGCCCTAAGCTTGCAGCCATGGCAACTGTTGTTGAAGGCACGCGGCGGCGCTCGCTCGCACCCGCCCTGGAACACATCCACCAGCATCTCGGCGAGCCGCTCAGGCTCGAGTTGCTGGCACAGCTGTGCGGGCTCAGCCTCTGGCGTTTCGCCCGGGTGTTTCGCCAGCGCGTGGGGACTTCGCCCTATCGCTACATCAATGAGCAGCGCATCGAGCATGCCCAGGCCCTGCTGCGCCAGGGCCTGCCGGCGGCGCGCGTTGCCAGCGAGGTCGGCTTCTTTGACCAGAGCCATCTCAACCGACGTTTCAAGCGGCAATGCGGCATGACGCCCGGCCAGTTCCAGTCGGCAGCCGAAAGCGCTGCATGAGCGAAGTTGCCGACCTGCTGCCGGCCCTGGTCGCGCTGCGCCAGGACATCCACGCCCATCCCGAGCTGGCATTCACCGAGCACCGCACGGCAGCCCTCGTGGCCGCGGCGCTGAAGGAGCTCGGGCTGGAGGTCCACGAAGGCATTGGTGGGACAGGCGTCGTGGGCGTGCTCCGCCATGGCGCGGGCCGCTGCATCGGCCTGCGCGCCGACATGGATGCCCTGCCGATGCAGGAGCAAAGCGGGCTGGCCCATGCGAGCCGCACCGGGGGCATCCATCATGGTTGTGGCCACGACGGGCACACCACCATGCTGCTCGGCGCGGCCCGTCATCTGGCGCGCACCCGCCGATTCGCCGGCACGGTGGTCTTCATCTTCCAGCCGGCAGAAGAGGGCAAGGGCGGTGCCCGGGTCATGATCGAGGACGGGCTCTTCGAGCGCTTCCCTTGCGATGCCGTCTACGCCCTGCACAACTGGCCCGACCTGCCGCTGGGCGAGGCGCAGACGCGGCCCGGCGCCATCATGGCGGCGGCAGATCGATTCGACATCACGGTGCGCGGCCGCGGCGGCCATGCGGCCCAGCCGCAGCAGACGCCCGACGCCATCCTGGCGGCCAGCGAGCTGGTCTGCCAGCTCAACACCATCGTGGCGCGACAGATCGACCCCGGCGAATCGGCCGTGCTGTCGGTGACGCGGATCGAGGGCGGCCATTCACACAATGTGCTGCCCGCCGAGGTCGGCATCACCGGCACCGTGCGCAGCTTCGATGCCGACACACAAGACCGCATCGAGGCCGCCTTGCGCGCCCGGGCCGCTGGCGTGGCGCTCTCCAGTGGCACCGAGATCGAGGTCACGTACACGCGCTACTACCCCGCCACGATCAACAGCCGCGCCGAGGCCGAGCTGGCGCTGGCCGCTGCGCAGTCCATCGGCTTGCGGGCCAGCGAGGCCGCACGGCCCGCCTTCACCTCCGAGGACTTTGCCTTCATGCTGAAGGAAGTTCCTGGTGCCTATCTCTGGCTGGGTCAGGGGGCGGCCGCTGCTGCCGTCTCGGACGCAGATGCAGTGGCGGCTTGGGCATCACGCCCGCTTCATCACCCCTGCTACGACTTCAACGACAAGGCCTTGCCGCTGGGAATCAGGTGGTTCACGGCGGTGGTGGAGCGGGAGTTGGGTGGCTTGGGGGGCTGAGGGCGGAAGGCGGTTCAAGGCAAAAGCTTGCGCAGCGCCGGCGTAGACACGTCGTCGACATGGCGGAATGCCGTCGCGACACGCTCCATCTGTTCTGCGGGCAGACCGAAAGCCTCGAAGTAGACGCGCCACTCCCGAACCACCCGCCAGATCTGGTCGATCAATTCGCAGGCGCGCGCCTGTGAGAGCGTGAAGCGCGCATGCCAGCCGAGCGCATTGTCCAGCGTGGCCGTCCGCCCTTCGGGTCCCACGCCCAGGTGCAAGAACCGCTCAAGGGCAATGCTCGGCCGGGGCAGTACGTCATAGAGAGGGCTCAGTCTCCAGCCCATCAGCCGTGGGTCCCAGACGAACCCGTGGTTGCGCAGATGGTCGTCGTCGTTGCTCACGAACAGGTTGTAGACCATCCTCTTGAACAATTCTTCGTTGTTGGCCCGGATGACGCTGGGATGGCAGTACCGCCGCACCGCATCGGCCAGATCGGCATAGGACTTGGTGCGCGATTCGGTTTCATCACAGGCCACCAGCGTCAGGCCGCTGACGAAACCCATGCGATGCTCCACACGCCCCTCACCTGGCCCCAGCGCCAACCAGCCGGCATCCTGCGCCAGTTGCGCGCCCGGCGCCATCCAGTAGCGGTCGAAGCGCCGGATCAGCATGATGCGTCTCTCGCCCAGCATTTCGTTGCGGACAGGCGGCACGTGCAGCCCCGCCTCCTGGGCAAGCCGCAGTGAGGCGCACTCGACGCCAGGAATATCGAAGCGATCCTGCCGGCTGGAGAACTTGGCCAACCAGAGTACGCCGGCCTCGTCTCGCACTGAAGCCTTGGGACGCGCGCCGCCCAACGCAGTCCCGTCCTGGAAAATGGCTTCCAGATGGGCCGGCACTGCCGCGCCCTCTTCAATCCGCTCGGCCGCTTCCATGAGGTGGGCCAAGGTGTGCCAGTTGCTGGCGCCTGACGTGGGCCCATCCTGGATGCTGCGACGAATGTCCAGTGCGCCGACACGCTCACTGCCCGCATGCAGCAGGTACTGGGATTCCGGCAGGCTGTTGGCCGGTACACGCAGCTTGGCTTCAATGACACGCCGCCCCCAGGCATCGGGTGCAGCATCGCGGATGCCACCGAAGAAGGGAAGAGCGCCAGGCGGTAGCAGGCGCTTGCCACGAACCGCGTCACGGTCCGCAATGCTCAGCCCGAGCGGGTCCACTTCCAGCGCATCAACTCGCCCGAGATAGTTGATTCCGTAGGCAAAGCTGGAGGCCTGAAGCTTGTCGCCGTCCTCGGTCAGGATGAGTTGCCCGCAGGGCGCCCAAGCGACACCCAGATGCGCAAAGGCCATCAGTTTGCTGTCTTGGGCTGCCATGGCTCGTGGGCTTTAGAAATCGAGCTCATCAAGTTCAGAGGCGCTCAGGTCGCGGACACGTTGGGTCTGTTCTCTGACCGTCAGTGACACGAGCGCAGGGTCAGCTTCGGTCAACAGGTCGACCAGGGTGCTGCCGGGCGCGATGGCATCCAGGTAGCGCAGCACTTGTCCAATGGCCAAGCCTGGGTCGCCCTGCTCGATTCGGTACGCGGTATTGCGCGAGAGACCTGCGCGCAGCGCAGCGTCCGTTTGCTTGACTCGACGCGCCAGGCGCAGTCGAGCAAGCAGTTGGCCAATGCGGCGGCCCTGCTCCAGCAGGTGGGAGGGCAAGACGGCGGACTGGCTGACCTTCATATGCGTTAAAACGAGCGCTGATTGCTTATGGTTCGATTTAACGAGCACTTTAGCGCCTCATCCGGTGAATCGCAAGAAAATGCTCGTTAATGCGAGCATTGGCCTCATTGCGCTCGATTTAACGAGCAGTCATGGCGTAGCGAGAGGGGCTTGCGCATGTTGAAGCGACAAGCCCCGGATAGCGAGCTATGCGGGGCTTTCGTCTACGTGCTTGTCGCACTTGCAAATTCTTGGTGGCCTGGGGAAGAAGGCGGAATGTGCCTGCTCGGCTTTGGCCGATCAGTCAGCTGTTCTCGCCGAGCCAGCGGGCTCACCATTTTCTTGCGTTGATTTCCTTCAGGATCGCGTTGTCCAGCGCCGCCTCGGCCAGCAGCTTCTTGAGCCGGCTGTTCTCAAGCTCCAAGGCCTTGAGTCGCTTGATGTCAGCGACTTCAAACTGGCCAAAGTGCTTACGCCAGGCGTATATCGTGGGGCCGCTTACCTTGTGCTTCTTGGCGGCCTCGGCCACCGATGTGAGATCTGCTTCGCGCAGGATCGCGACCATCTGCTCTTCCGTGAATTGACTCTTCTTCATGGGCTCCTCTTTGGGCGGGAGCCATCTTCCTAGATATCAACGTCTCGGAGAAACCGGGCACGCCACACGCGCGAACAATGCTGCGCAATCCAGAAGATGCTGGTTCTGCAAGAAAGCCAGCTTGAAAGTGCTGACTTGACCGATGTGCTGCTCCAGGCGGTCGTCAAGACCGTGAAGGCGCGGATCGGCGAAAACAACATCATCGCGGTCAGCGCCTAGCGGGGCGCAGCGCCGGTGGCCGATGTACGCCGCTCGGTAGCAAAGGCCTGGGCGGTGAAACGGGGTAGCTTAGGTAGGTGCCACCTGTGCAGCTACCATGCCGGCATTGAAAGCTCGGCCTCAGCATCCTTGCAGGCTACCAGGGAGGACACAGTGATTTCCAAAACGTTCGCGCTGCTTCTGCTGAACTTCGCAGCCAGCCTCGCCCTCGCAGCTGGGCCCTTCGACTATAAGGGGCTTCCACTCGGCACCTCGCTTGAAGACTTTCAGAAGGCTCAACCTACTTTCAAGTGCAACCGTGAGCCAGGGCAGCTCACATATTGCGTATCTCGCAATTCCACTTACGCGCAGCAGCCGATCATGCATGCAACCGCGGAGTTCATTGATGACAAGCTGGCAAACATCTACTTGATCCTTCCTCAGGACGCTACTGAGTCTGCAGCAATCATCAACGCGGCACTACGCGCGAAATACGGAAAGCCCGACCATGGCGACGTCAACAAGATCGTCACTCGCTTCACATGGATCGAGAAGGGCTCTAAGCTGGAGTGGCTGGCGACCAGCTACGAAGGGAAAGCCAATATTGCTGTGACCCTGCAGATCGACGACTTCGATACGCGCAGGCTCCGTGCGACTCAGAAGGGTGCAATGGCAGACCTGTGAGATCGGGCGGCTTGCCAAGGTCACGCTGACTGCCGAGCGGCGGGAAGTGCAGGCATTCTTTCGCAAGTGACTGCACACCACATCCAGATATCCAAGCCTTCGCGCCTTAGGCGTCCGATCATATTGAACTTCCACTCGTCGTAGCCGGCCGCGACCGCTATGTCAGAGACAGCGAATTTCAAGCGGTGTGGGAGCAGGCTGACCAGACCCTGCGCGACGCGGTGGCCCTGGCCCTGTTGACCGGTCAGCGGCCTGCCAACGTGCTCAAGATCCAGCCTGAAGACCTGCGCGACGCGCGCTGTGGATCACGCAGAACAAGACCAAGACCAAGCGGGCCATTGAACTGACCGGCGAGCTGGCCGCCTGGCTGATTCAGGACGACTGCGGCGAGCCGCTGGTCAACTTCGCGATGCGATCACGCTTCGACAAGGCCCGGCACGCGGCCAGAGTGGATTTTCAGTTCCGGGACACTCGGGTCAAGGCAGCAACCAACACCGGCGACCTGGCGCACTCACAGAAACTGCTTGGCCATCGCAATCGCGACATGACAGAACACTATGTGCGCACACGGATTGGCGAGCGGGTACAGCCCCTCCGGTAGGCTAGTTCTTTACCGACTGATTGCAATACGGGTGCGTGAGTTGCAGGTTGCCATTGCTCCCCTTGCCACCGTTGCGTGCCTCGAGCACATGGTCGTAAGAAACAGATTTCTCCGGGTCCAAATAACCATCGCATATCGGGCACTTAATTGCGCCATTGAGAGCTACCTGAATAAATACGGCACTCTTGGTGTCGTCGGAGAAATTCTTAGCGGTCGTTTCAGCAGTGCCCACTAGGATCTTGCCCTCCATCCCGGCGAAACGAACAAGATCCGCTTCGCCCACCGCTTGCCCTTCTTTGAGGGCATCGATCATTAGGCCCAGCGTTCTTGTATATCGCGCGCTGCGGCCTGAACTGGCGGTGCGCTGAATGATGATCGAAATCAGATCCTTGTGTGCCACCAACGCTTCTTCAAGCTTTGAACGAACCTCCGTGAAACGAGCGAAGAACTGCTTGTCGTTGTTGGCGAGCTTGGAGCCAATTAGAGCAACGGTCCCCATGAACATGGGGCCGGAGTGCCGGCCGGTTGGTCCATAAAAGTAGACGGCAGGATGAAGCCCCAAGCTGCCTTTGTCGTTGCCCGTAATTCGCCCAACCAGCGCTAGTGCCCGCGATAGCATCTTGACAGTGGCAGTCCCATCCGGGTCATCAAGAAGGGCCTCGACAGACTTCGGGTCGCCCTGCTGGTTCCTCTCGGCAATCAGCATTAAGTCGATCAGCGCCTCCAGCGCGGTTCGAATTCCCCGGGGCCCGCCCAGCGGCAAGTCAAGCGTCTTGATCGGCCTTTCAATCTCCGGATCGAACAGCGCAGAGTGAAGACTCTTTGCCTTCGCTTCAATCTCGCTGGCCACCGTGGCGCTAAATCGCGACCAGTACCGATGCCCTCTGCCCGATCTAATGATTGCTCTGGCGGCGATTGACGCTGGTTTGGCCCGATTTTTCAGGAGAAGTTCTTCAATATCGTCGAGAGGTGTTCCTTTCGTGTTGATTTTGAAGAATGAGCTCTCGGCCTTGTCGGCATCCCCGTTCACCCACTGGATCGGCAAGCCCCGTGACACCACAGCAGTGAGCTTCCTGCGTTCGGCAAGGTCCAGAGCCTCATCGCTAATGCGAGCTTGATAGTGCTGCCACGTCCCGATGGATTTCGCGATCAGCGCTCTCGTGGTTTCTGCTGCCTTTCGCTGGCCCTCGGCGATCTGATAGCCGAAGAACGCCTGAGAAGTCGGCCCGTCGCCATAGTCGTCCTCGACCCAGGCTCTTAGTGCGCTCAGGCGATGCCCGCCATCAATTACAAACAAGTAGGTCGGCGACTTCCACAGAATCACTGACGGAATTAGGTCGCCGCTTACAAAGCACTCAAGAAGGGAAACAACCTGCTCGGGCGCCCAGTGATTCGTTTCTCTCTGGAAATCGGGCTTTCGCAGGCTCGGGCCCATGAAGCCGCCGGCCGTGAAGTCTCGAAGAGAGATCGTCGCCACGTTTTCGTAGGACTGCGTTTCGTCAGTCGCGGTCGTAGCAAAGTCCTCGCGCTTGATCATCGCGTCGAGGTTCACAAGATTCGATCGAACCGCCACGGCATCCCCCTTCAAGACATGCGCTCGGCACTCGCGCCCACCAATTTGTAGACACGTTGCCGAATGCACAAAAGCCCCGAACAGCGAACTGTGCGGGGCCTTAGTCTAAGTGCTCGTCGGCACTGAATTCTTGGTGGCCTGAGGAAGAAGGCGGAATGTGCCTGCTCAGCTTTGGCCGATCAGTCATCCTCCATGCCTCGTTGGGCATTCCGGACCGTTGCTGCCGCAACGTCCTACGACAGTCCCCCGGACTGTCGTAGAGCGAACGTGGTTCTCATCCGCTGCCGAAGCCAGCAAACGAAAATGGCTCCCCGAGGGGAGCCATTTGCGTTTGGTGGCCTGGGGCGGAATCGAACCACCGACACGCGGATTTTCAATCCGCTGCTCTACCAACTGAGCTACCAGGCCATTTGTCTTGTCTGTCGCGTCTTCGGCCTTGTTTGGGCCCGTTTGCACGGGTGGCGAATCAGCGAAGACCGCGACTATAGCACAGCTTTTTGGGCTGTTTCCAGCCCTCCAGCCTCGTCAGATCAGATGCCGCCGCCGCGCTTGTTGCGCGAGAGGTCGACGCCGAGCTGCTTGAGCTTGCGGTAGAGGTGGGTGCGCTCCAGGCCTGTCTTCTCGGCCACACGGGTCATGGAGCCGTTTTCCTTGGCCAGGTGGAACTCGAAATAGCTCTTCTCGAAGGCATCGCGCGCCTCGCGCAGCGGGCGGTCGAGCTCGAAGCTCTGCTCCGAGGCCAGACCGGCCGGCGGCAGCGTGGCCAGCGGCAGGCTGTTGCCGGAGACCGGCAGGCTCATCTGCAGCGAATTCATCTCCGCGCGGGCATAGCTGTTGTGGTTGGTGCTGCCCAGCACAGGCGCCGGACGCGGCGCGGTCTTGACCAGGGCCTGCTCGACAGCGCGCAGCAGCTTCTGCAGCGTGATCGGTTTTTCCAGGAAGGCGATGGCGCCGAACTTGGTGGCTTCGACCGCGGTGTCTATGGTGCCGTGGCCGCTCATCATGATGACGGGCATCGAGAGCTGGCCGCTGCTGCCCCATTCCTTGAGGAGCGTGATGCCGTCGACATCGGGCATCCAGATGTCCAGCAGCACCAGATCGGGCCTCATCCGCTCGCGGCAGGCGCGGGCCTGAGCCGCGTTTTCGGCCAGTTCGATGGAGTGCCCCTCATCAGTGAGGATTTCGGACAAGAGGGCGCGAATGCCCAGTTCGTCGTCGACTACGAGAATGGTTGCCATGGATACCTAGTTCAAGCGGGGCTGAGGTGCTGCGCCGGGGTCGGCGGGGCCAAATGCAGTCGCAAGATTTGAAAATGATAACGAAACTTGCGCGCCCACCGTCGGCTGGGCCTCGTCGCCGTCCTTGTGCAGGTTGGACAAGCGGATGCGCGCGCCATGTTCGTCGGCGATTTTCTTGACCACCGCAAGGCCGAGGCCGGTGCCCTTGCTCTTGGTCGTGACATAGGGTTCGAAGGCGCGCTTGAGCACCTTGTCGGCAAAGCCGGGGCCGTTGTCGATGATCTGCAGGCGCAAGCTGCGCAGCTCGCCGGCTTCGCTGAATGACTTCTGCGTACGCACCTGCACATGGCCGTCGGGACGCTCACTCACGGCGTCAAGACCGTTCTGCACGAGGTTGTGGATGACCTGGCGCAGCTGCGTGGCGTCGCCCATGATGAGCGGTGGCTCCGCAACGAGGTCGGCATGCAGGCGGCCCGCCTCCTGGGCCGGCACATAGAGCAGCAGCACCTCGGCAACCAGGTTGTTGAGGTCCAGGGCCGTCAGTTGCGCAGCCGGCAGGCGGGCGTAGTCGCGGAACTCGTTGACCAGCTGCTTCATCGCCTGCACCTGGTTGACGATGGTGCCCACGGCGCGCACCAGCATGGCCTGGTCCGCACCCTCGAGCTTGGCCTCCAGCTTGTGCTGCAGGCGTTCGGCCGAGAGCTGGATCGGCGTCAACGGGTTCTTGATCTCATGGGCCAGGCGGCGCGCCACCTCGCTCCAGGCCGCCGAGCGCTGGGCCGAGACCACCTCGGTGATGTCGTCAAACACCATCAGCCGCGCGTCATGCGGCATCGTGGCGCCTCGCACCAGCAGGGTCAGGATCTCGCCGCTGGGCTGCGGCAGTTCGAAGCTGTCTTGCCATTGGCCGCGTTCTCCGTCTTCCGGGGTGGAACGGTGCGCATCAAAGCGCTGCCAGACCGCCTGCGCAAAACCCTGCAAGGGCTCCAGCTCGGACATGCGGCGGCCACGGTAGGCAAACAGCGGCTGGCGCAGGATGCGGGTGGCGCCGGGGTTAACGGTGTCGATGCGGCCATCGGCATCGAACACGATCACGCCGGCGGTCAGGTTGTCGAGGATGGTCTGCAGATTGGTGCGGGCCGCTTCCAGCTGGGTCACGCTCATCTCGACCATGGAGCGGGCATCAGACAGCTGCTCCGTCATGTCCGCGAAGGAACGCGTCAGGCCGGCCAGCTCGTCGCGGGTGGTCAGCACCGGTTTGGCGGACAGGTCGCCCTGCGCCACCTGGCGCACGCCGTCGGCCAGGAGCAGCAGCGGCCGCGCCAGCTGGTTGCCGAGAGTCACGGCCAGCAGCAGCGCCGCAAACACAGCCAGGATCAACACCAGGGTCAGCGTGCCCAGGTAGACGCGGCGCAGGCCGCCGATCTCGAGCGCCCGCTGCTCGTATTCGCCGCGGGCGTTCTGAACCGCCAGCGCATTGGCCACGGTGGCCGTGGGCAGGCGTTGCACCACCATCAGGTAGCGCTCGCCGCTGGCGCTGGCGCCCAGGCTGCGTTCGCTGCCGTGCAGATAGGCCAGCGCACGCAGGTGGACGCGGCCCTGCAGCACGGCGGAATCATCGTCCAGGCCCTCAGGCTTGCCGACCGCCACCTCCTCGCTGCGCGCCCGGCGCAGCAGCGACAGGTCTGGCCGATCAGGCAGGAGCGAGCCGGTGTCGCCGCCGACGCCGGAAAGGATCTGGCCATTGGGCCCGACCAGCGCAATGGTGCGCACATTCATCTGCTCGCGCAGCCGCTCCAGCGCCAGCACCTGCTGCGAGAAGTTGGTGTCGCGCAGCTTGTCGGCCGCATCGCGCACCTTCTGGCCCAGCTCGATGCCCATGGCTTCAAAGGTGCCGGCACCCAGCTCAAGGCCCGACTGCAAGGCGCTGGCCAGGCGCACGTCGAACCAGCTGTCGATGCTGCGGTTCACGTACTGATACGACACGGTGTAGATCAAGAGGCCCGGCACGACGCCGACCAGGGCAAAGATGCCCGCGAGCTTGAGCAGCAGCCGGCTGCCGAACTTGCCGCTGCGCACGCGCAGGAACAGGCGCAGCGCGGCAATGCCGATCACCAGCATCAGCACCACGGCCACCGCCACATTGACCCAGAACAGCCAGGCGTAATGGCGCTCGAAGAAGCCGCGCGGCGTGGTCGCGCCGATGGACAGCAGGAAGGACAGGACGCCGCAAACGCCGGTGATGGTCACCAGCGAGATGACCCAAGCCCATCGAGCAGCGCGGGTCATTGGCTCTGGCGCAGCGTGAGGTCAGCGTTGAGGCTCAACGTGCGCTCGATGCCCAGGGTCCAGCCCTGGGGCAGGCCCAGGCCGATCTGCATCGGTTTGGGCAACTGGCTGGTGTCGAGCTTATAGCTGAACTCCAGGTAAAAGCGCCCATCGTCTTCAAGGTCGCGCGCTTCCGCGATGCGCCAGGCGCTGACGCCGCGCAGCGAGCTCATCGCTTCGCTGAGCGTGGAGAAGCTCTGATTCAGCCCGCCAGTGCTGATCCGGTATTGCCGGGTCAGCGCCTGCCAGGTCAGCCGCCAGGTGCGGTTGACGCGGGCCACGCGGGAGTCGCGCCAGTACCAGCGGTTGCGGAACACGCTGACCTCGGCGGTGAAGTAGATGGGCACGCCCTTCATCAGCGCCTCTTCAACGCCGCGCGGCAGCTCGAAGCGGGTGTTGAAGCTGAGCTCCAGCGCGTCCTCGGCCTTCTCGGTCTTCAGGTGCACGAGCTCGATACCCTGAGCCAGCACAGGCGCCGCCAGGCCCAGCAGGGCGGCGGACAAAAGGGTGGTGGCAGCGGAGACGAACTGACGTCGGCGCAAAACGATCAGGCTTTCTTCTTCAGCAGCAAGGCATAGAAAAAGCCATCGACGATCGAGGCCCCAGCCGGCTGTGCCTCATTGTGTGCGAGGGGCAGCAGATGGCCCGTGAAGCCATCCACCGGAATCAGTTCGGCGTCCGGGCATCGTTGCAAAAACGCATCGACCTGGGCCTGACCTTCGGCCTTGAAGACCGAGCAGGTGGCGTAGACCATGCGGCCACCGGCCTTCAGGGTGGGCCACAGCGCATCCAGCAGGCCGGCCTGGATGTCGGCCAGCTGGGCGATGTCGCCCGGGCGGCGCAGCCAGCGCACGTCGGGGTGGCGACGCACGATTCCCGAGGCGCTGCAGGGCGCATCGAGCAGGATGGCGTCGAAGGCCTGGCCATCCCACCAGCTCGCGGTGTCGCGGGCATCGGCGGCCTTCAGCGTGGCACTTTGCTGAAGGCGGCTCAGGGTGTCCTGGACACGGGCCAGGCGCTGGGCGTCGGCATCCAGCGCCAGCACCTCGGCCTTGGGGCGCAGCTCCAGCAGATGGGCGGTCTTGCCGCCGGGCGCCGAGCAGGCATCCAGCAGGCGTGGCGCCTCGGGCAGCGGCGGCAGGCCGGCACGGTCGTTCAGGAGCAGCGGTGCGGCCAACTGGGCGGCGGCGTCCTGCACGGAAACATCGCCTTGGGCAAAGCCCGGCAGTTGCTGCACGGGCACCGGCTTGTCCAGCACCACGGCTTGCGGCGCCAGCTCGCCCAGCAGCCTGCCACCCAGGCCGGCTTGCGTGAGGCGCTCCAGATAGCTTGCCGCCGAACCGCGCCCGGCATGCGCGCGCAAGCTCATCGGCGGTTGTTCATTGTTGGCCGCCAGGATCGCTTGCCACTGCTCAGGCCAGTCGGCTTTCAGGCGCTCTATCCACCAGGGCGGATGGTTGAAGGCGCCTTGAGGGTCGCGCTGAGCCGCGGCCACCAGGGCCTCGCGCTCGCGCAGGAATCGGCGCAGCACCGCATTGATGAAGCCGGCCGAGGGCGCGGCGCGCTTGCGGGCGGCCGAGACGGTTTGGTCCACCACCGTGTGATCGGCGTAGGCGGGCTCGGCCACCGGCCACAGCAGCGCCAGGGCGGAGAGCAGAAGGCTGTCGACCTTGGGCGGCGGCGCCTTTGGCGCCAGGAGCTTGCGGGCCGCCTGGGCCGCGCCGAGGTGGCGAAGCACATGAAAGGTCAAGGCCTGCGTGCCAGGCCGCAGCTCGGCCGGGCAGCGCGCCAGCAGCTCGGTCAGGGACTGCCCGGCCTGCACGCCCTGCACGGCATCGGCCACCTGCAGGAGCAGCTTTTGCAGCGGCGGAGCGAAATGAGAGGGGGTAGGGACAGCAGACACGCGCTCAGTGTAGGGGGACATCCTGACTTGACTGAGCAGGTTCTCGGCGATCCGGCCACAATCCCTGCTGCATGAACAAGAACACACAGCCATGATGACCGGAGCCTCCGAAGCCTCAGACGACACGCCCGCCGGCCTCAGCGCCTCCGAGCGCATCCGCTACCGCCTGGTCAGCGCCGGCTGCCGCCACCATGCCAACGACAACATCGCCGCCTTCGTGCGCGAGGGCGAGCTCGATGAGGTCCAGGCCGAGGTGGCCGCCAAGCTGCAGGACGTGCTGCGCAGCCTGGTGATCGACACCGACAGCGACCACAACACCCAGGAAACCGCCAAGCGCGTGGCCAAGATGTTTGTGCGCGAGGTATTCCGCGGCCGCTATGTCGAGGCGCCGGCAGTGACCGAGTTCCCCAATGTGGCCCGCCTGAACGAGCTGATGATCGTCGGCCCGATCACCGTGCGCAGCGCCTGCTCGCACCACCTCTGCCCCATCATGGGCCGGGTCTGGATCGGTCTCTTGCCGAACGAGCACTCGAACCTGATCGGCTTGTCCAAGTACGCACGGCTGTGCGACTGGATCATGAGCCGGCCGCAGATCCAGGAAGAGGCTGTCACCATGCTGGCCAATGAGTTGCAGGAGCGCGTGCAGCCCGACGGGCTGGCCATCGTGATGGAGGCGGACCACTTCTGCATGCACTGGCGCGGCGTCAAGGACAGCGAGTCCATGATGACCAACAGCGTGATGCGCGGCGCCTTCCTGAAAGACCCGAATCTGCGCCGCGAGTTCCTCTCGCTGCTCAGCAAGAAGTAAATAGAAAGAATGCGCTCCAGGAGCAACCCCATGCTTGTCCGTCTTCTCTACGCCAGCCGTGCCGCCAGCCCCGTGGGCGATGCGGAGCTCAATGCCATCCTCAAGCAGTCGCGCGAGCACAACCCGGCCGAGGGCCTGACCGGCCTGCTCTGCTACAGCGACGGCATCTTCATCCAGGTGCTGGAAGGCGGCCGCGAGGCAGTCAATGCCCGCTACAAGCACATCGTGGCCGATGCCCGCCACAAGGACGTGGTGCTGCTCAGCTACGAAGAAATCGGCGAGCGCCATTTCGCTGGCTGGACCATGGGCTCGGTCAACCTGCACCGGCTCAACCCGGCGCTGGTGCTGAAGTACTGCTCGACGGCGAAGCTCGACCCCTACGCGATGAGCGGAAAAGCGCTGATGGCCTTGTTCCAGGAACTCGTCAACACCGGCGCCATCGTCTGTAACTGATCAGAGCGATCTGGCTTCCATGAAGCCGTAGACGCCGGTCAGGAGGCGGGTCGGGAATTCGCGCACCGCCTCGTTGTACTGGCGCACCGCCTCGTTGAAGAGCTGGCGCGTGAAGGCGCGCTGACGCTCCACCAGCTTCAACTCGTCCTGCAGGACATAGAGCTCGGCATGCTCGCGCAGCTCGGCGTGATGCTCGAGCATCGAGGTCAGCCGCGCCAGCGCTGCCGCGTGCACTGCCGCTGCAACGGCAAGACTCGCCACTGGGTCGGCCGCATAGGGTTTGGCGCGCACCTCGGCGGCCAATTGCTGGGCCTCCGCTTGCGAGGCGGCCAGCGTGTCGAACGTCGATTGCTCGGCCGGCAGCAGGGGCCGCAGCAGCTCACAGAGCTTGTCGCAGATTTCAGCGCGCCGGGTGAGGTGCTCGTCCAGCTGCGCAAAGGCCTTGCCTATCGCATTGCGCAGCTTCATCACGCGGTTGTAGGCACCGATGGCCCAGAAGAACACGAGCGCCAGCAGCGCCCAGCCCAGGTAGCCGATCATGAGCGGCCCTGCATGAACTCGGCGTGGCCGCGCGCGCGCAATTCACAAGCCGGGCAGTTGCCGCAGCCATAGCCCCAGGCATGGCGGGTCTTGCGCTCGCCCAGATAGCAGGTGTGCGTGTGCTCGACGATCAGCTCGTTCAGCGCCGGGCCCCCCAGTTGCTCGGACAAGGCCCAGGTTTCGGCCTTGGTGATGAACATCAGCGGCGTTTCCAGGGTCATGGGCGTGTCCAGGCCCAGGCTCAGCGCGACCTGCAGCGCCTTCAAGGTGTTGTCGCGGCAGTCCGGATAGCCCGAGTAATCGGTCTCGCACATGCCACCCACCAGCACCGAAGCACCCCGGCGATACGCCAAGGTGGCGGCAAAGCTCAGGAACAGCAGGTTGCGGCCGGGCACAAAGGTGTTGGGCAAGCCGTTGGCCTGCATCTCGATGGCCCGTTCGCTGGTCAGCGCGGTTTCGGAGATCTGGCCCAGCAGCGACAGGTCCAGCAGATGGTCTTCGCCGAGCTTGGGCGCCCATTGCGGGAAGCGCGCCTTCAATTCGGCCAGCACTTCCAGGCGGCATTCCAGCTCGACCAGGTGGCGCTGGCCATAGTCGAAACCCAGGGTCTCGACCGCCGCATAGCGCTCTAGCGCCCAGGCCAGGCAGGTGGTGGAATCCTGTCCGCCGGAAAACAGCACCAGGGCCTTGCGGCCGCTGTTGGCTTGCGGCGGGGTGTCTTTGGGAAGAGTGCTCATGGGGTACAGCTCGAAAGGCGGCCTCATTGCCGCCAGACCTGCATGTTATGTGTCCAGGGCGATTGGCAGTGAGACCGGGGCACAGAAAGGGAAAACACCAGGGCCCAGCGCTTCGCCGGCAGCCGCTGCTAACCACACAATGTCACCGCCCACCGCGCCGCACCCGCGGGGGCCAGGTCTTGCGCGCTCGCTGCAGACCAATGCATCACAAGCTCAAGGGCGGCAGGGGGAATCATTCATGCAGAAGCGAGCACCCGCGGGTCGGCGCCGGGTCTGGGCCGGTTTGTTTGTCGCCATCTTGCTGGCCGGCTGTGGCGGCGGAGGGAGCGCTGACCATTCAGGCAGCACGCCAGCGCCGAAAGCCACGCTGTCCATCCAGTTGAACGGACCCTCGCAGGTACGTGCCGGCGAGTCGCTGCAGATCAATGGCTACCTGGATCAGGGCAGCGCGAGCCCTGCCGCCATGACATGGCAGCTGCTGGAGCGCCCGGCAAGCAGCCAGGTCACCCTGCCGCCAGGAGAAAGCAGCAGCCAGTTGCTCAGCACCGATGAGCCGGGGCGCTACGTCGTGCAATGGACCGTCACTGGCGCCGACGGAGAGAAAGTCCAGCGGCAACTGGCCGTGGACGCAGTCGCCGGGCCGCTGATCGAGACCTCGGCTCCGACGGGCCAGCTGCAGCTGGGGCAGGCCACCGTGCTGCAGGCCCGTCAGCCCACCGCCGCCGTCAACGGCTTGACCACCTACCGCTGGACGCTTCTCGAGGGGCCGAGCGGCAGCGGAGCCAAGCTCAGCGCAGCCTGGGGTTCGGAAGTCAGCCTGAAGGCCGACGTGGCCGGGCAATACCAGGTACAGGTGGAGGCCATCCAGGGTGAGACCGTCACCAAGACGGTCCGCACCCTCGCGGCCTCCACGATGCGCAGCGTCATCACTTACCCCACCTACACATGCAACGGTCCGCTGAGCTGCAATATGGCCGTCGGCGTACCGCGGACGGTGAGCATCTACTTTGTCGGTACCGTCGGCAATGCCACGGTGGTCTATGACTGGTTCCTGAGGTCCGCGCCCGAGCGAAGCCGGCTGCCACCGATGCTGGCAAGCGGCACGGCCCCCTCCATGACCTTCACCCCGGATGCAGTGGGTCAGTACTGGATCGAGCTGAAGCCAAGCAGCGGCGACGTGAACATCACCGGCGCCAGCATGCTTGTGCAGGTCATCACCAGGCCGACCGGCAGCATCAAGGCGCCCAGCTCGGTCCTGGTGGGCCAGCTTGCTACCCTTGACGCGTCAGCGAATCGAGCGGTGGATGGACGCGAGATCAACGGCAGGGCTCGCACATGGACCCTGGTCAAGGCGCCCAAGGGCAGCAGCGCCGTGATTCAAGCGGACACCTGGGGGCTCCTCACTGCCAAACTGCAGCCCGACCGGCCTGGCGACTACGTGATCTCGCTGGGCATGGAGGACCTGCCCGACTACGCCACGGTCACCCTGCGCGCCACCTCCCTCGACCCTCAAACCGTCTACCCGCCCAAGCTGACGGCACCGCAGGGGCCCTTCGTGCCGGGTGAGGAGGTCCTGTTCAAGGCCGAATCCTCGGCGGACCTGGGCCAATCCATCGTCCACGAATGGAAGTTTGGCGACGGATCCACCGCGACCGGCGATGAAGTCAGCCACCGCTATCCCTATCCCGGGGTCTACCAGCTCCAGGTGATTGGCCGGGACAGCGTCAGTCAGAAGGTCGCCCGGCAGACGGCCTCCATCAAAGTGGTGGCCAACCGCCTCGACAACATTCCGCCGGCACCCTGCGCCGCCGAGCCCTGCCCGGCCGCGGCAGCAGACCTCTATGCCGGCGAAGGCCTGGGCCGCTGGCAACTGATCAATGACCAGCCGCATGCGCAGGCCGTCAATATCGACATCGCCGGGGTCGCGGCGGGCCGGCAAGTTCTGGTCAGCCTGAGCAATGCCACCGGCAGCAATGCCGGCATTGCCGAACTCGGCCAGTCCCTGGGGATGGCGGCACGCCCGGTAAAAAGCGCAGGAACCTCCTCGATCGCGACTTACACGGCGTCCACGACCGAAGCGCCCGACTCGATAGAGCGCCGACGCGATGAGGCCCATGCCGAGCATCTGGCCAGAGATCGGGCGCTGACGGCCGCACTGGACAAGCTCAGCGGCACGGCGCGAGCCGGTGGCGGCCAGCGCAAGATTCAGAGCGCTGCGCCGCGACCAGCGCTGCCGGTGCCGGAGATCGGCAGCAGCCGCGACTGGAATGACGCCAGCACCGGCCTGCCATACAAGAGCCGCCTGGCAGACAGCTGCAGCCTGCCTGGAGGCCGCATGGTCCTGTTCTGGGTCGACGAGAACGCCCGGAGCAACGAGCTGCTGAGCAACACGCAGATCGCTGATGACTTCAAGCCGATGGCCTGCGGCGAAAAGGGCGGCTTCCAGCGACTGCAGCAGCTGTTGCGTGCAGAAGTCTTCGGCCTGCATGAACTCTCCTACATCATCAGCGACGCTGCCCTGCAGCCGGTGAACGTCCTGCTGGCCGATCCAGGCGCCAATCAGTACTGGGGCGCCTATGTCTACTCTGGCGACCTGTATCGCAAGACGTCGCTTCCGAGGAGCAACGAGGCCATCCTCATGGTCGTCAATGCGCGCTTCATCAAGACCGACCTGAATTTCATCAAATCATCGCTGGTGCATGAATTCATGCACCAGGTCAACAACTACCAGCGCTGGCTGCTCAACAACGGGCCCCGGCACGAATCCTGGCTGGAAGAAATGACCGCCATGGTCGCCGAGGACCTCGTCTCTTCGGAGCTGATCACCAAGGCCGATGGCAGCCGGTTCGCCCCCATGGCCTTGCGCATGGCCAGCTACCAGTCCAGCTCCTTCCCCGTGCAGTTCCTGGGTGGCGACGGCGTGAACTACAGCGTGGGTGGCAGCCTCGCCGGCTATCTGGACCGGCGGCTGGGTGCCAGCCTGCTGCGAGGCCTGACCTTCAATTGCCCCAAGGAAGACACGGCCGACGGCAGTTTCAGATGCCTGGATGACCAGGTGTTCCAGCTCTCGGGCAAGGGCCTGATGGAACACTACAGCGCCATGAACCTGAGCATCGCGGGCCCTTTCCACTCGGAAGACGGACCCGGTCTGGGCATGCCGCCCTATGTCAATGCGGAGGTCGATCTGCCGGCCATCGACCTCAAGACGCTGGGGTCAGGTCCCAGTGAGCAGATCTACGGGACTTGGCGTCTCTACCCAGGCGCCCACATCTACCAGTGGGAAAGCACGACTGCGGCTGCGGGAGCCCGCTACCGCCGCAAGGGCATCATGGTGCCGCCGGGGCACGTGCTGCAGATCGTGATTCGCTGACCCCGGGCGGGCCTGCTGCGCGGTGTTCAGCCGCGCACTTCGCCCTGCCCCAGCACCACCCACTTCATCGAGGTCAGCCCCTCCAGGCCGACCGGACCACGGGCGTGGAACTTGTCGGTGGAGATGCCGATCTCGGCGCCCAGGCCGTACTCGAAGCCGTCGGCGAAGCGGGTGCTGGCGTTGACCATCACGCTGGCCGAATCGACCTCGCGCAGGAAGCGCATCGCGTTCGGATGGTTCGTGGTCAGGATCGCATCGGTGTGATGCGAGCCATGCCGGTTGATGTGGGCGATGGCCTCGTCCAGGCTGTCGACCACCTTGATGCTGATGATGGGCGCGAGGTACTCGGTGCCCCAATCGGCCTCGCTGGCCGCCGCCAGCCTGGCACCAGCAAGCGGGCCCAGCAAGGCCAGCGTGCGCGGGCAGCCCCGCATCTCCACGCCCTTGGCCGCAAACACGGCACCGATCCTGGGCAGGAAGGCCGCCGCCTGCGCTGCGTGCACGAGCAGCGACTCGGTGGCATTGCAGGGGCTGTACTTCTGCGTCTTGGCGTTGTCGACGACTTTCAAGGCCAGGTCCAGATCGACCTCGGCATCGACATAGCTGTGGCAATTGCCGTCCAGATGCTTGATCACCGGCACGCGCGCCTCGGCACTGATGCGCTCGATCAGGCCCTTGCCGCCGCGCGGGATGATCACGTCCACGAACTGCGGCATCGTGATCAGGCGGCCCACGGCGGCGCGGTCTGTTGTGCTGATCAGTTGCACGGCCTCGCGTGGCAGGCCAGCTTCGGCCAGCGCGTCGCCAACCAATGCGGCCAGCGCCTTGTTCGAATGGATGGCCTCCGAGCCGCCGCGCAGGATGCAGGCGTTGCCGCTCTTGATCGCCAGCGACGCGGCCTCGATGGTCACGTTCGGGCGGCTCTCGTAGATCATGCCGAACACACCCAGGGGCACGCGCATCTGGCCGACACTGATGCCCGAGGGCCGCCGCTTGACGCCGGTGATCTCACCCGTCGGGTCGGGCATGGCCGCGATCTGCTCGCAGCCTTCGGCCACGGTGGCCAGGGTCTTGGCATCGAGCTTGAGGCGGTCGCGCATCGGTGCGTCCAGGCCCGCTGCGGCAGCCAGATCCTTGGCATTCGCCTCGGCCAGGGCTGGGCCGGATTCACGCAGGCGCCGGGCCAGCGCCATGAGGGCCTGGTTCTTGGCGGCGGTGGAGGCCGCGGCCATGGTGGTGGCGGCGGCCCGGGCGGCGGCGCCCAGGCCGTCCATGTAGGAATGCAGATCTTGGCTCATCGTGAGCCCATTCTCGACGATGGGCCATAGTGGGCGCTTCGCGTCACAGCAAGGCCAGCAGCGCGAGCCACAAAGGCGCCGTCACGACAAAGAGCAGGGTGGAAAGCACGATGGCCGCGGTGGTTTCGCCCTCCAGCGTGCGGTAGCGCTGCGCAAAGATCAGCGCGTTGGAGCCCACCGGCAGCGCGCCCATCATCACGATGACCGCCAGCGGCTGGCCGCTGAGGCCCAGACCCCAATGCGCCAGCGCCAGCACCAGCGCGGGCAGCACCATCAGCTTCAAGAACACCAGGCCCAGCATGCCGCGCCAGCGCTGGGGCCATCCGTAGTAGGCCAGCGACATGCCGATCAGGGTCAGGCAAAGCGGCACCACGGCCGTGCCCAGCGTGGCCAGCACTTCGTCGACCACGGCGGGCAGGCCCAGGCCCAGCGCGTTCCAGAGGAGGCCGGCCACCACCGGCAACACGACCGGATGGATCACGGTGTTGCGCAGCGTGGTCTTGAGCGTTGCCACCAGGCCGGCCGGCGCTTCGCGCGAGCGCTCGCGGGCCAGGTCCAGTTCGACAAGCAGCGTCAGCACCGTCAGCAAGCTCAAGGCATGCAGGCTGACCACGGTGATGTGGATGGCAAGGCCCGATTCGCCGAACACACCGGCCGCCACCGGCACGCCCACCTGCAAGGTATTGCCGAACACGGTGGTGATGGCCCGCGTGGCCGGCATCGCGGCCGTGCCCGTGCCACGCCAGCGCTGCCAGGCATAGACCGCCAGCATCAGGAGCATCACCGGGATGAAGAACGCCAGAAGCGTGGGCCAGGGCATGACCGCGAAGTCGACCCGCGCAGTGGTGCGGAACAGCAGCGCCGGCACAAAGATGTAGAAGGCCGCGTTGGACAGCACGCGCGCCGGATCGCCGCCGCTGCCGCCCGCATCGGCCTGGCCCAGCCAGCGCATGCGGCCGACGAACCAGCCTATCGCCACGGCGATGAAGATCGCCAGCAGCTTGTAGAAGACCATCCAGGACATGGTGGCGAGTATGCAAGCCGCGGCTTATCGCCGGCTTGCGTACATCAGGCGGAAACCGGGACTTCGAGCTCGAAGCTGAAGCAGCTGCCGCCGCCGCGCTCGCTGACCACGCTGATCTGGCCGCCCATCAAGCGCACCAGCTGCTGGCTGATCGACAGGCCAAGGCCCGTGCCGCCAAGGCGCCGGGCGTCTTCGGAGACCTGCTCGAAGGGCTGGAACAGTCGCTCCAGTTGCGCCGGCTCGATGCCGATGCCGGTGTCGCTGACCTCGAAGCGCAAGCGCACGCGGCCGTCACCCTGCCAGACCGGCTGGCAGGCCAGGCGAACCTCGCCCGCATCGCTGAACTTCACGCCGTTGGACAGCAGGTTCAAGAGCACCTGGCGCAGTCGCTGGCCGTCGGCGCGCACGCGCGTGGGCAGGTCGTTGTGCAGCTCCATGCGCAACTCGAGATGCTTTTCCTCGGCACGCAGGCGCACGGCATCGCAGGCCACTTCCATCAGCGCACGCAGGTCCAGCGCTTCGCTTTGCAGACGCACCCGACCGGCCTCGATGCTGGCCATGTCCAGCACGTCGGTGATCAGGCTCAGCAGATGGTCGCCGGAGTCGCGGATCAGGTTGATCTTGCCGATCTGGCTGGCGTTCAGGCTCGCATCCATCTGCAGGAGCTGCGAGAAACCGAGGATGGCGTTCAGCGGCGTGCGGAACTCATGGCTCATCGTGGCCAGGAAACGGCTCTTGCTCTGGCTGGCGGCTTCGGCGCGCAGCTTGGCCTGGCTCAGCTCGGCGGTGCGCTCGGCCACGAGCTCTTCCAGGTGGTCGCGGTGGCGAGTCAGCTCCTGCTCGGCGGCACGGCGCTCGCTGATGTCGCTGAGCATGCCCTCGATGCGCGGGCCGGCGGCATCCGGCACGATGTGGGCGCTGAGCTCGACCCAGCGCTGCTGGCCGTCGTGCGTGGAGATCAGCAGCGGCACCTGCGTCAGCACACGGTGGCGCAGCAGGGCACTGGCCAGGCGGCGGTACTCGGGCAGCTCGATGCGGGCCAGGCGGCGCAGGCTGTGCGAGTGGCCCAGCACCTGCTCGGG
Source organism: Roseateles microcysteis (assembly GCF_036880965.1). Lineage (NCBI taxonomy): Bacteria > Pseudomonadati > Pseudomonadota > Betaproteobacteria > Burkholderiales > Sphaerotilaceae > Roseateles > Roseateles microcysteis. The sequence goes on from NZ_JBAJMV010000007.1 coordinate 117,145, forward strand.
CCGGGCAAAGCCCAGCATCTGCGCCAGGGCGCGATTCAGGCGCAAGAGTCGCCCTCGGGCATCGCACTGGAAGATGCCCATGGTCGCGTTCTCGAACAGGCTTCGGTAGCGCTCTTCGCTGGCGCGCAAGACCTCGGCCGAGCGCTGCAACTGCAGGCTCATGGTGTTGAACTGCTCGGTCAGCACGCCCAGCTCATCGCGCCGCTCGACCGGCGTGGTCGAACCCAGCTCGCCCCCTGCCACACGCTGCGCCACGGCGCCCAGCCGCGACACCGGCAGTTTGACGAAACGGCGTATCAGCAGGGCGCTGGTGGCAATCACCGCCAGCAGCACGGCCGCCAGGATGGAGGCGACAAAGCGGCGCGATTGCGCCACGGCTTCGGAGACGAACTGCCTCGTGTAGACCAGCCGGCCACTGCCCACCTTGGCCGGCGCGGCCTGGGGCGAAGCCTGGTGGACGATGTCGAACTCCACCGTCAGCGGCTGCACGGCCTCGCGCTCGCGCACGCGCCGGGTCGGCTCGGCATCCACGCCCACCGCATTCAACTCGATGGCGTGCACCTCAGGCTCGGCCATCACCGCGTCCAGCAGGTTGCCGACGGCTGCCGTATCGAGGTTCCAGATCGGGCCGGCGAAACCACGCGCCGCCAGCTCGGCCATGCGGCCCTGGCGTCGCTGCAGCGCCTGCGTCAGCTCGTTCTCTTCGCGTTCGGTCCAGTACCAGCCCAGAGCGGTGACCAGCACGGCAGCCGCCAGCGCGATGCCGGCGGTCAGGCGGGTCTGCAAGCTGGTCGTGGGTCTGATCAAGAACTGCTCACTTCACAAAAAACAGCTGGGCCGATTGTGCCGGCATCAAGCGCTCTTGGCTGCCTTCTTTGCGGCGACCTTCTTGGCGGCAGGGGCCTTGGCGGCCACCGTCTTCGTGGCGGCGGTCTTGGCGGCGGTCTTGGCAGCGGTCTTGCCGGCCGGTGCCTTGGCAGCACGCGGCTCAAACTCGAACATCACCTTGCCGGCCTTCTTGTCGTACGCCAGGAAAGCCTTGAACTTGCGGCGCGTCTTGTTGGAGACGAAGTTCTCCAGCAGGTCGGTCTTGCCGGTGGCCAGCAGCTTTTCCATCTGCGCCGCCTCGATGGGTTGCTGCAGGATGATCTTGCCGCTCTTGAAGTCGCAGTTCACGCTCGCGCCGACGGCATGCTCGCACACGTAGTTGCTGCCATGCTCGAAGACCCGGCCCTGGCATTTGGGGCAGGCGCCGAGCGGGGTCTGCGCGCCGAAGTCCACCGGTTCGCCGTCGCCCTCCGCCTTCTTGGCGTCCTCGCCGAAGTCGAACTCGAGCTTCCAGTTCTGGATCTCCTCGTCATAGACCAGGGCCAGCTCGGCCGTGAAGGGCCAGCCCGCCTTGGAGCGGAAGCCTTCCAGCGGGCCGATCTTCTTGTTGGCCAGGAACTGCTCGACCTCATGCAGCTCGAAGCTGCGCCCGCCCGGGATCTTGCCGATGGAGAAGCCACAGCCTTCTGCATCGCCAGACTTGCCGGTGCAGGTGAAGCGGCGGTAGTTCTCCTTCACCACGCCGCCGCACTTGGGGCAGGGCGTCTTCAGCGTCGCATAGTCACCGGGAATGGTGTCGCGGTCGTATTCCTTGGCCTTGCGCACGACCTTCTCGGTCATCGCTGCAATCTCGGCCATGAAGGCCTCGCGGCCCAGGCGGCCCTTTTCCATCTCGGCCAGCTTCTGTTCCCAGTTGCCGGTGAGTTCGGGCTTGGTCAGGTCCTCGATGTCGAGGCCGCGCAAGAGCGTCATCAGCTGGAAGGCCTTGGCCGTGGGTATCAGCTCGCGGCCTTCGCGCAGCATGTACTTCTCGGTGATCAGGCCTTCGATGGTGGCGGCGCGCGTGGCTGGCGTGCCGAGGCCCTTCTCGGCCATGGCTTCGCGCAGCTCGTCGTCATCGATCAGCTTGCCCGCGCCTTCCATGGCGGACAGCAGCGTGGCTTCGCTGTAGCGGGCCGGCGGCTTGGTCTGCAGGGCCTTCACGTCCACGCTCTCGGTGGCCACCATCTCGCCGGCCTGCACCGGCACCAGGTTGACGCCGCTGGCGTCGGTGTCGTCGTTCTGGGCTTCCTTGCCATAGATGGCCAGCCAGCCCGGCTTCACCAGCACCTTGCCATTGGTCTGGAAGGCGAATTCCTTGCCGGCAGCCTTGACGGTAGAGATACGCGTCGTGACCTGGAACTCGGCCGGCGGGAAGAACACCGCCAGGAAGCGCTTGACCACCAGGTCGTAGAGCTTGGCCTCGATCTCGGAGAGGCCCTTGGCCGGCTGCAAGGTCGGGATGATGGCGAAGTGATCCGACACCTTGGCGTTGTCGAACACCTTCTTCATCGGCTTGATGTAGCCGGACTTCAGGGCCAGCTTGGCGTGCGGGGCCAGCATGCCGCCTTCGTCGGCCAGCATCTCGGCGGTCTGCTTGGCCACCTCGACATAGTCTTCGGGCAGGTAGCGCGAATCGGTACGCGGGTAGGTCAGGACCTTGTGCTTTTCATACAGGGCCTGGGCCAGGGACAGCGTGGTCTTGGCCGAGAAACCGAATCGCGAGTTGGCCTCGCGCTGCAAGGTGGTCAGGTCATACAGCCCCGGGCTGGCCTGGTTGCTGGGCTTGCTTTCTTCGGTGACGCTGGCGGGCTGGCCCTTGACGGCCGTCGCAATCGCATCAGCTTCAGCCTTGGTCCAGACGCGGTCGGCGCGCTGTTCGGCGTCCTCGGGGTTCTTCTTCCACTTGGGGTCGAACCACTTGCCTTCGTACTGGCCGGCCTGCGCGTCGAAGGTGCTGCGCACTTCCCAGTAGTCGCGGTAGATGTGCTTGCGGATCTTCTCTTCGCGCTCGACCACGATGGACAGCGTCGGCGTCTGCACCCGGCCCACTGTGGTCAGGAAGAAGCCGCCGTCGCGTGAATTGAACGCGGTCATCGCGCGGGTGCCGTTGATGCCCACCAGCCAGTCGGCCTCGGAGCGGCAGCGCGCGGCGTCGGCCAGCGGCATCATCTGCGCGTCGCTGCGCAGCTTCTCGAAGCCTTCGCGGATCGCCGCCGGCGTCATCGACTGCAGCCACAGGCGCGTGACCGGCTTGGTGATCGCGGCCTTGGCCGTGCCGGCGTACTGCAGGATCAGGCGGAAGATCAGCTCACCCTCGCGGCCCGCGTCGCAGGCATTGATCAGCGAGGTCACGTCCTTGCGGCGGATCAGCTTCACGAGCGCGTTCAGGCGACCCTTGCTCTTGTCGATCGGGTTCAGGTCGAAGTGCGGCGGAATCACCGGCAGGTTGGCGAAGCTCCATTTGCCGCGCTTGACGTCGAACTCTTCCGGCGCCTTGATCTCGACCAGGTGGCCGACGGCCGAGCTGACGACATAGCCCTCGCTCTCGTAGTACTCGTCGTACTTCTCGAACTTGCCCGCGGTGGGCGTGAGAGCGCGCACGATGTCCTGGGCCACGCTGGGCTTCTCGGCAATGATCAGTGACTTGCTCATGACTCTTTCATTTTTACGACAGCGCAGCTTCCCGTTCCGAGACGCTGCCTACAATCCGGCCTCGCGTACGCGCGCCCACGCGCACGCACACCCATGAATTCAATGTAACCACAAGACTCGATGACGCAAGCCGCCGCCCCTAAATCCTCTGGCCGCCGTATCCAGGTCAGGCAATCCGGGGTTCATGGGCGCGGAGTCTATGCCGTCGCGGACATCGAGGCCGGCACCACCATCATCGAGTACACAGGCGAGAGGATCGACTGGCCGGAGGCACTGCGCCGCCATCCGCACGATCCCAAGCAACCGGACCATACCTTCTACTTCCATATCGAAGGCGGCCATGTCATCGACGCCCTCTTTGGCGGCAACAGCTCGCGCTGGATCAACCACAGCTGCGACCCCAACTGCGAAGCCGACGAAACGCCCGAGGGCCGTGTCTTCATCAAGGCGCTGCGCGACATCCTGCCGGGCGAGGAGCTGTTCTACGACTACGGCCTCGTGATCGAGGAGCGCCACACGGCCAAATTGAAGAAGCAGTTCGCCTGCCGTTGCGGCAGCGAGGTCTGCCGTGGCACGATGCTGGCGCCCAAGCGCTGAAGCCGCCTCATTCAACCAAGCCATCGCCCCACCATGAGCCTGAGCCCTGCCACACACCTGAACTGGGGCGCCGAGGCGCTCTGGCAGGAGCTCGAACCCCTGCTGCCCGGTCTCTCGATCGAGGTGCTGGCCCGTTGCGGCTCCACCAATACCGAACTGCTGGAGCGCCTGCGCCAGAGCAGCGAAGAGCCGTCAAGCGATCGCCGCGGCCACGCCCGCCGCAGCCACGACCTGCAGCCCTGCCTGCTGGTGGCCGAGCATCAAACCCAGGGCCGCGGCCGTATGGGCCGCAGCTGGGTCGCCAGCCCTGGCGCCTCGCTGACCTTCTCGCTGGCCCTGCCCATGGCCCTGGCCGACTCGGCCGGCCTGTCGCTGGCCGTGGGCACCGTGCTGGCGGACGCGCTGGAGCCGCCCGGTGAAGGCGCGCTGCACATCGGCCTCAAATGGCCCAACGACCTCTGGCTCGATGGCCGCAAGCTTGGCGGCATCCTGATCGAGACCGTGCCGGCCGGTGGCCAGCGCATGGTCGTCGTCGGCATCGGCCTGAACATCCTGGCCGAAGGCAAGCCGGTGGACGGCCACCAGTTCGCGACCGGCTTCGCGAGCCTGGATGAGCTCTATCCAGGCATCGATGCACCGCGCGCCCTGGCCCTGCTGGCACACCCGCTGATCAGCCTGCTGGCCGGCTATGCGAGCCAAGGTCTGACGCCCTGGCTTGACGCCTACAAGCGCCGCGACCTCCTGCGCGGCCAACTCATCACCGCTGGCAGCCTTGAAGGCCTGGGCGCTGGCGTGAACGCGCAGGGCGAGCTGCTGCTGCAGACCGGCAGCGGCGCGCCGCAAGCCGTCAGCGGCGGCGAGGTTTCAGTCCGTTTTTCACCCGGGGATCCCCATTGATGCTGCGCGCCCTTCTTGTTCTGCTGCTGGTCGTCAATGCGCTCTTCTTTTCCTGGACCCAGGGCTGGCTGGATGGCCTGACCGGCGTGCGCGCCATCGGCGAGCGCGAGCCCGAGCGGCTGAAGAAGGCCCAGCAGGTCGACCGGGTCAGCCTGCTGAGCCCGCAGGCCGCTGCCGCCTTGCAACTCACCGCCTGCATCGAAATCGGCCCGGTTGTGGGCGAGGCTGCCCTGCAGCAGGTGCAGAGCTCGCTGGAGCGCGTCGGCATCACGCCGGCCAGCTATGAGCTGCAGGCCAGCGAGCAGGCGGGCCAGTGGGGCGTGGCCACGATCAAGCTGACCAGCAAGGACTTCCGCGAGCGCAAGGAAGAAACCTACAAGCGGCTCAAGGTGCCCTATGAAGCGCTGCCCGGCATGCCCGAAGAACAGCCCAGCCTGCTGCTGAGCCGGCATGCCAGCGAAAAGGCGGCCGAAGCCGCGCTGGAAGCCTTCTCGCAGCGCGCCCTGAAGGGCCTGCGGGTGCTGCAATTGCAGAAGGCCCAAACCAGCCACAAGCTGCGCTTCGAAGCCGCCGACGGCGCCTTGCAGGCGCAGCTGCGAACGCTGACGGCCCGCGAGTTCGGCGGGCCGGGCCTGCACACTTGCGTGCCCTCGGCCGGCGTGGCGGCTTCTGCGCCCACGCCCGTGCCCGCACCCGCCCCCGCTGCAGCCTCAGCCGCGAGCTCGGGCGGCAGCCGCTGACAAGCGCCGAGAGCGGGCCGGGCCGCCCAGCAAGGCGCCGGCCAGCAAGAGGCCCAGCAGCCACAAGGGGCTGGTTGCACCGCCGCCGCCACCACCCCCGCCCGAGCTCACAGGCGGTGTCACCACCACAGGCACCGCAGAGACCGAGATCGTGCTCGGGTTGCCTGGGTAGCTCGTGCCCTGGTCGTCGGTCAGCGTGACCCGCACCACGAAGCTGCCGGCAGCCGAGGGCGTCAGGGTCACGGTCTGCGTGTTCGTGCCCGAGCTGAAACCGGTGACGATGCCGCCGCCGTCGACCAGGGTCCAGCTGTAGCCCGCAACGCTGCGGCCGGCAGCCAGGCCGGTGATGCCGGCGGTGAGCGTGACCGATTGGCCGGCCGTCGGGCTGGCACTGGCCTGCACGGTGACGCCATTCAGCGCCTGGGCCGCTGTCACGGCCGCGGCGGCATCCAGCATGCCGGCGCCGCAGTAGCTGGTATTGCAATAGCACTCGAGCAGCTCGGTGCCGTTGGGGGCGCGGCATTGCAGGGTGCCGGCCGTGGCACCGGTGCTGACGAAGGGCCGCGCGCTGCTGCGCAAGGCCGCCATCGCCTCGGCAGGGCTCATGCCCGGCCGCACCGACATCATCAGGGCCACGGTGCCCGCCACCAGGGGCGCCGAGAAGCTGGTGCCCACCGAGGCTGCGCCATCGGTATAGGCGTTGTCCGCCGCCTTGGGGCTTGTTGGTCCGCTGTTGGTCGTGCTCAGCATCGGGTAGAGGCAGGGCTCGCCCGCGCCGGTGTTGATGCAGTTGCCGCCAGGGGCGCTGATGGTCACCTCGGGGCCCAGGCTGGAAAAGCCGACCTTGCTGCCGGCATGGCGAAGCGCCGCCACCGCGACCACACCCGGGCAGTTGCCCGGCACGCCCACGGCCAGTCCGGCTGTGTTGCCGGCGGCCGCCACCACCAGGGCGTTGCGGGCCGTGACCTGGGTGATGACCTCCCGGTACAGCGCGCCGGTGCTGTCGCTGGCCGCGCAGCTGCCTTCGCCGCCCAGGCTCAGGTTGAGCACCCGGGCCGGGTTTGCATTGACCGTCGTGATATCGGGCACGCTCAGGCCCACGGCCCATTTCATGCCGGCAATGATGTCGGAGTCGTAGCCGCCACATTTGCCCAGCACCCGCACCGGCAGGATCTTGCTGCCCCAGCTGACGCCCGCAATACCCAGACCGTTGTTGCTGGACGCTGCAATCAGGCCGGAGACCCGCGTGCCATGCCAGGAGCTGTTGCTGATGTCGGCGCTGGTGCAGCCACTGCCCAGCGCGCCGCTGGTGATGTCGGCTTGCGAGACCCAGTCGCCCGGATCGTTGGCGTCGGCGTCATGCAAGTCACCATCATTGGCGGTAGCCCGGGCCACGGAGCTGCTGCTGGCGAAGCCGATCATGTCGTAGCCGGGCAGCAGCTTGGCCGCCAGGTCCGGGTGGTCGTAGCGCACGCCGGTGTCGAGCACGGCCACCACGATGGCAGCGCTGCCGGTGGTCTTGTCCCACGCGTCGGGCGCATTGATGCTGGAGACCACCTCGCCCGCCGGCGCCTTCAGGTACCACTGGCCGACGGCCGGCAGGTTGTTGTTGCCCACGGCGTAGAGCGGGTCGTTCGGCGTCGTGGCCGCGTGGCGGCGCAGGTGGTCGACCGCAACCAGTTCCACTTCGCTGTCCTGCGCCAGGCGCCTGGCAAGCTCGGCTGAGCTCAGGCCATCCGCAAGCATCACATGGGTGCGCTCGTCCAGGCTTCGCAGGGCCGCCAGCGGGCGACCGATTCTTTGCGCCAGGCTGAGTGCGCGTGTCTGAGCGATCTGGCGCACTTCGAGTGCGCCGCTGTTCACCGCCATGATCTTGGCCCGCACGCTCGGCGCCGCGGCCTTGAAGCGCACGATGACCCGCGCCGATTCATCGCTGGCGGCCTGGCTGGCGCCAGTGAACACGAAGGCCAGGCTCAGACTGGCCAGCAACTGCTTGGTCGCGAAATTCATCAGCACGCCTTGGGGGCTTGGTCGCAATGCCCGCAGTGTAGAAGCGCGGCCTGCCGCCTGCTGTGAAGAAAGGCAATCGCTTCCACGCTTGACGGACACAAACGGAAAAGCCCCGCAGAGCGGGGCTTCTTGAAGGCAGCGAGCGATGCCGCCCAGGCCAACAGGATCAGGCCGCGACCACGCGCACCATCTCCAGCACCTTGTTCGAATAGCCCCACTCGTTGTCGTACCAGGACACGAGCTTGACGAAGGTGGAGTCGAGTGCGATGCCGGCGTCGGCGTCGAAGATCGAGGTGCGCGCATCGCCGCGGAAGTCGGTGGCGACGACCTTGTCGGTCGTGTAGCCCAGCACGCCCTTGAGCGCGCCTTCCGACTGCGCCTTCATCTCGGCGCAGATCTCGGCGTAGGTGGCCGGGTTGTTCAGCTCGACCGTCAGGTCGACCACCGACACATCGCTCGTGGGCACGCGGAAGCTCATGCCGGTCAGCTTCTTGTTCAGCTCGGGAATCACCACGCCCACGGCCTTGGCGGCACCGGTGCTCGACGGGATGATGTTCTCGAGGATGCCGCGGCCGCCGCGCCAGTCCTTGTTGCTCGGGCCGTCCACGGTCTTCTGGGTGGCGGTGGCAGCGTGCACGGTGGTCATCAGGCCGCGCTTGATGCCCCACTTGTCGTTCAGCACCTTGGCCAGCGGTGCCAGGCAGTTGGTGGTGCACGAGGCGTTGGAGATGATGGCCTGGCCGGCATAGGTCTTGTGGTTGACGCCGTAGACGAACATCGGCGTGTCGTCCTTGGAAGGCGCGGAGAACACGACCTTCTTGGCGCCCGCAGCCAGGTGCTTCTCGCCACTGGCCTTGTCCAGGAACAGGCCCGTGGCTTCGATCACGATGTCGGCGCCGACTTCGTTCCACTTCAGCTCGGACGGGTCTTTCACGGCGGTCAGGCGAATGCGCCGTCCGTTGACGATCAGGGTGTTGCCGTCGACCGAGACTTCGCCGTCGAAGCGGCCATGCACGCTGTCGTAGGTCAGCATGTAGGCCAGGTAGTCAGGCTCCAGCAGGTCGTTGATGGCAACGACTTCCACGTCCTTGAAATTGGCGATGGCAGCGCGGAACACCATGCGGCCGATGCGGCCGAAGCCGTTGATACCGATCTTGATCGTCATGAGGAAAGCTCCTGGGTATTGGGAATTCTTGCGGCCCCGCGGTGCGTCAGGCGCCCGGAACGGCGAAGCCGCAAGGATACCCGGTCGCACTGCCGCCCGGGTTACCAAGGGCCATCAAGACACTGCGCGGCATCAAGCCTTCTTCAACACCACACGCACCGTGTCGGCCAGGTTCTCCGGCGTGAAGCCGAAGTGCTGGAACAGCACCGGCGCCGGGGCCGACTCGCCGTAGGTGTCGATGCCGACGACGGCTGCGCAGCCGTACTTCCACCAGCCGTCGCTGGCGCCCATCTCGACCGCCACGCGCGGGATGCCTTCGGGCAGCACCGAGAGCTTGTACTCGCGGTCCTGGCGATCAAACACGCTGGTGGAGGGCATGGAGACCACGCGCACGGCGATACCGCTCTTGGCCAGTTGGGCTTGCGCATGCAGGGCCAGCTGAACTTCGGAGCCGGTGGCGATGATGACGGCTTGCGCCTTCTTCTTCAGTCCGACTTCGCTCGGCTCGGCCAGCACGTAGCCGCCCTTGGCGATTTCATCGACCGCGGTCTTGGGCGCATAGGGCAGGTTCTGGCGCGACAGGGCCAGCACGCTCGGGCGCTGCGCGTTGCCGATGGCCATGGTCCAGGCGACCACGGTTTCGGTGGTGTCGGCCGGGCGCCAGACATCCAGGCCCGGAATCAGGCGCAGCGAAGCGACATGCTCGATCGACTGGTGGGTCGGGCCGTCTTCGCCCAGGCCGATGGAGTCGTGCGTGAACACATGGATGACGCGCTGCTTCATCAGCGCGGCCATGCGGATCGCATTGCGGCTGTAGTCGCTGAAGGTGAGGAAGGTGCCGCCGTAGGGGATGTAGCCGCCATGCAGGGCCACGCCGTTCATGATGGCGGCCATGCCGAACTCGCGCACGCCGTAGTTGATGTGGCGGCCGCCGTTGGGCACGCCGGCATCGTCAAAGCGCAGCGGCGCCGTCGACTTGGTGTTGGTGAGGTTGGAGCCGGTCAGGTCGGCCGAGCCGCCCAGCAGCTCGGGCAGCGCAGCGGTGAAGGCTTCCAGCGCCAGCTGGCTGGCCTTGCGGCTGGCCACGGTCTGCGCTTCGCTGTGGGCCTTGATGACGGCATCGACGGCGACTTGCGCGTAGTTGGCAGGCAGCACGCCCGCGATGCGGCGCGTGAACTCGGCGGCCAGCTCGGGGAAGGCCTCGGCATAGGCGTCGAACTGGGCGTCCCAGTCGGCTTCCAGGTTCGCGCCCTCGGTCTTGGCATCCCAGGCCTCGTAGACCTCCTTGGGCACGACGAAGGGCTCATGCTCCCAGCCCAGGGCTGCGCGGGTCAGCTTGATTTCGTCAGCGCCCAGGGCCTCGCCATGCGCCTTGGCCGTGCCGGCGCGGTTCGGGCTACCCTTGCCGATGGTGGTCTTGGCGATGATCAGCGTGGGCTTGGTCTCGCTCATCTTGGCCTTGGCGATGGCCGCGTCCACAGCGTTCACGTCGTGGCCGTCCACCGGGCCGATCACGTTCCAGCCATAGGCCTGGAAACGCTGGGCCGTGTTGTCGATGAACCAGGGCTGGACCTGGCCGTCGATGGAGATGCCGTTGTCGTCGTAGATGGCGATCAGCTTGTTCAGCTTCCAGGCACCGGCCAGGGCGCAGGCCTCGTGGCTGATGCCTTCCATCAGGCAGCCGTCGCCCAGGAAAGCGTAGGTGTGGTGGTCGACGATCGCGTGATCTTCGCGGTTGAATTCCTTGGCCAGCAGCTTCTCTGCCAGCGCCAGGCCCACGGCATTGGTGATGCCCTGGCCCAGCGGGCCGGTGGTGGTTTCAACGCCGGGGGTGATGCCCACTTCGGGGTGGCCCGGGGTCTTGCTGTGCAGCTTGCGGAAGTTCTTCAGCTCGCCGATGGGCAGCTCGTAGCCGGTGAGGTGCAGCAGCGCATAGATCAGCATCGAGCCATGACCGTTGGACAGCACGAAACGGTCGCGGTCGGCCCAGTGCGGATTGGCCGGGTTGTGGCGCAGGTGGCGGGCCCAAAGCGCAACGGAGATCTCGGCCATGCCCATGGGCGCGCCGGGATGGCCGGAGTTGGCTTCCTGCACGGCATCCATGGCCAGTGCGCGGATGGCATTGGCCATCAAATTGGTGTTGCGGGCAGCGGAGTTGGCCATGGTGTCTGTGTTGGGTTGGTTCTGGGGTAAACCCGGCATTTTACGTGGCCCGGCGATGGCGTCGATCCAGACCCTTGATCCAGGGCAAAGCAGGGTCGCGAATACGGGCGCAGGCTTGCGTCATGAACCCGCTGACCTTGCGCGTGATCCGTGAAGAACATCGAGCCCTTGCGGCCATGCTGCGCTCGATCCTTCTCCTGCTGGCCGAGCACCGCCGGCGCGCCACCCTGCCCGACTTCACCGCGCTGCGCGCCATGCTTTTCTATGTCGACGAGTTCCCTGAGCGGCTGCATCACCCGAAGGAGAGCGAGCTGCTGTTTCCGAAACTGCGCGCACGCGTGCCGGCGGTGCGCGAGACACTGGACCGGCTCGACGACGACCATGACCGCGGCGAGCGCGCGATACGCGACCTGGAGCATGCGCTGCTGGCCTTCGAAATGATGGGCGAAGCCCGCCGCAGCGCCTTCGAGCAATTGGCCGAGCGCTATGTGCAGGGCTATCTGCGCCACATGGAAATCGAGGAGCGCGAAGTGCTGCCGCTCGCGCTCGCACATCTGCAGGCGACCGATTGGGAAGACCTCGACGAGGCCTTTGCCGCCAACCGCGACCCGCTCACCGGCCATGCACCGGACGAGCCCTACCGCGCCCTGGTCGAACGCATCCTCAACAGCCTGCCCACGCCGCTGGGCCTCGGCCCGGCCCTCTAGGCCCCCTAAACTGCGGCTCCATGCGAGCCATCATCCTGGCGGCCGGGCGCGGAGAGCGCATGCGGCCGCTGACCGACCACACACCCAAACCCCTGCTCAAGGCCCGCGGCAAGCCGCTGATCGAATGGCATATCGAAGCGCTGGCCCGGGCTGGCGTGCAAGACATCGTCATCAACTGCGCCTGGCTGGAAGAGCAGTTCCCGGCCGTGCTCGGCGACGGCAGCCGCTGGGGCCTGCGCCTGCACTACTGCTTCGAGCAGCAGCGCTTTGGCGGCGCGCTGGAAACCGGCGGCGGCATCGCCACTGCCCTGCCGCTGCTGGGTGCCGATGGCGATGCGGCCTTCTGGGCGGTGTCGGGCGACATCTACATGCCCGGCTTCGAGTTCGACCCGGCCAAGGCCGCCGCATTTGCAGCCTCTGAACAACTCGCCCATCTGTGGATGGTGCCGACACAGGCCCAGCATCCGCAGGGCGATTTCGCCATCAATGCCGACGGCCATGTGCGCGCCGACGGCGGGCCGCTGCAGGTCTTCGCCAATATCGGCCTGTACCGGCCGGCGCTGTTCGGTGTCATCCGGGCGGGCGAACGCCAGCGCATGCGCGTGGCGCTGGACCATGGCATTGCGCTGGGCCGCATCACGGCGGAGCTCCATGACGGCCCCTGGATCAATGTGGGCACACCCGAGCAACTGGACGCGCTGAACGCGACCTAGCAGGCTAGCTGCGCACCACCTGCAGCGCCGGGTCTGCCAGCCATTCCGTGGCTGAGGCTCGCACACGGCGTTGCAGCTCGGCGGCGCTGAGCTGCTCGTCCGCGCCCAGCACGCCCACCCAGCGGTTGCGGCCGGCCCGCTTGGCGGCATAGAGCGCGCCATCCGCCAGCGTCACCACGCCCGCCCAGTCCACTGCGCGCGGATGCTGGCGCGACAAGGGGAAGACGGCGAAACCGACCGAGCAACTGCGGGTGACCTGCGCACCATCGGGCAGGATGAACGGCCGGTCGGCCACCATGGCGCGAGCGCGCTCGGCCAGTTCGATCGCATGCTCGCGCGATGCGGCGCGGGCCACGATCAGGAATTCCTCGCCGCCCCAGCGCACCAGGTAGTCGGCCTCGCGGAACACCGGCTGCAGCCGCTCGCGCATCTGCACCAGCACGGCATCACCGCCGGCATGACCATGCTCGTCATTGACCGACTTGAAGTGGTCGATGTCGACCAGGAAGAACACCAGGTCAGCGTCCAGCGGGGGAGCCGCATGGCCATGGGCCATGTCTTCGAAGCGGCGCAGGGTCCAGGCCACATCGGACTCGATGTGCTGGGTCAGGAAACGGCGGTTGCGCAGGCCGGTCAGCGGGTCGGTGAGGCTGGACTCCTCCAGCGCCGCGCTCTTCTGCTGCAAGGTGAGCGAAAGGCTTTCGAGCTCGGCCGTGCGGCTGCGCACCATGTCCTGCAGCACCTGCTGGCGACGGCGCAGGTAGCCGGTGCGCAGATGCACGATGATCATCAAGCCCAGCCACAGCAGCCCGATCAGCAGGGCGCGCGCCCACCAGGTCTGCCACCAGTTCGGCAGCACGTCGACAGGCATGCTCAGCTCATGCGGGCTCCAGGCGCCGCTGCGGTTGGTCGCCCGCACCCTCAAGGTGTAATGGCCTGGATTCAGGTTGCTGTAGCTGGCCACGCGCAACTCGGCGCCGGTGTTGATCCAGTCGTTGTCGTAGCCGTCCAGCTTGTAGCGGTAGCGGCTGCGCGCCGGGTCGCTGTAGTCCAGCGCGGCGAACTCGACACTGAAGCTGCGCTGGCCGGGCTTCAGGGCCAGGCCTTCGGCCGCCTGGCCCTGGCCCTGGCGGCGGCCGTCGATGCGCAACTCGGTCAGCACCACCGGTGGCTGGAAGCTCCAGCCGTCGAAATGGTTCGGGTCCACCACCAGGAGACCGCGGCTGCCGCCGAACAGCATGAGGCCGTCGCTGGTGGCGCCATAGGCCCGGAACCAGCCGGTGCCGAAGTCCACGCCGTCGGCAGGGGTCAGCTCGTAGACATGGTCCTTCTGCGGGTCGTAGACATGGTGCTGGGTCCAGATGCGACCCCGGTCGTCCTGCATCAGGTTGGCACCGAAGGCACGGCCGCCAATGCCATGACGTTCGCTGATGCGCTCGAAGGCGGCGGTCTTGCCATCCCATTCCAGCATGCGGTGCAGGCCGATGGCGGTGTCCACCCACAGCCGCTGCTCGCGGTCCACCAGCACGCCAACCACCGAGGCATGGGCCAGTCCCTGGCCGCTGCGCGCCTGGATGGCCAGCAGTTCGCGGCCGCCCGGCGCGATGCGGAACAGGCCCTTTTCCGTGCCCACCCAAAGGCCGCCATCGGCGGCTTCGGCCAGTGCATTCGCGTCGCCGCTGAGCACTTGGCCGCCGGCGATGTGCAGCCGCTGCAGCGCCGGCTTGCCACGCTCCAGCAGGTAGAGCCCGTCCTGCGTGGCTACCCACAGCCGGCCATCGCTGCTGGCCAGCATGCGCCGCACCCGGCCCTGACCCGGCTTGTAGGTGTTCAAGACCTGGCGGCGACTGGCGTCGAGCTGGTGCACGCCGGCATCGCTGCTCAGCCAGACCGCGCCGTCCGGCATCTGCGCGATGGCGCCGATGCGGCCATTGGGCAGGCCGCCAGCGCGGCCGGGCATGGGCAGCAGCGAGCCGACGAGTCGCATCCCGCGGTCGAAGATGGCCACACCCTTCTCGATCGTGCCGACCCAGGTCTCGCCGTCCGACAGCTGCTTGACGCTGCGTACATCGGGATCTTCGAACACGCCACCAAAGCCCTCGACCTCGCGCCTCACCCAGATGCTGCGGTTCTCGGGGTCATGCCGCTGCAGGCCGCCACCATAGCCGCCCACCCACAGCCAGCCGGCGCGGTCGCGCAGCAGCGAGCGCACCTCGTTGCCGGCCAGGCTGGCCGGATTGCGCGGGTTGTGGCGCAGCACGCGCAGCAGCTTTCCGTCGATCGCGCGCACCTCGATGCCGCCGGTGCGCCCCACCCACAGCTCCCGCTCATGCGCGGTGACGAAGGTGGCCACGGAACCGCGTCCGCCCTCACGGTCCAGCAGCTGGTGCTGGCCGGTCGCGGGGTCGAGCAGCAGCAGGTCGCCCTGCTGCGTGCCTATCCAGAGCCTGCCGTCCTCGGCCTCGTGCAGCGCATTGATGATGCGTTCGGCCAGCGGCTCGCCGCGACCCGAGAGCACCGGCTCGAAGTGCTCGCTGCCGGCCTGGCGCCGGGCCAGCCCGGCCCAGCTGCCCACCCACAGCGTGCCAGCCTTGTCGACCAGCAGGGTCTGCACTCGATCGTCGGGCAGACTGCCCGGCTGGCCGGCGTGGCGGTGGTGGCTGAAGCGGCCGCTGGCCGGGTCGAATCGCTTCAGGCCGCCACCTACGGCGCCAATCCAGATGCCGCCGTCCGAGCCCTCGGCCAGCGCGCGAATGGTGCCGGGCGCCAGGCTGTCGGCCTTGTCGCCGTCGTTGCGGAACACACGCACCTGCTCGCTGGCCGGGTCATAGACCGCCAGGCCATCAGATTCCGTGCCTATCCAGAGCCGTCCATCGCGAGCGGCCAGCAAGGCCCGCACAAAGCCCAGGCCCTTGCCGGCCTTCTCGCCCTCGGTGCGGAGCTGGACGCGAAAGCTGTAGCCGTCATAGCGCACCAGGCCGGCGCCCGTGCCTATCCAGAAGAAGCCGTATTTGTCCTGGGCCAGCGCGGCCACCACGGCGGAAGGGATTGCGCTGCCCTGGCCGACCGACTCGAAGCGCGGTTCGCTGAGCGGCTCCGCTGGCGCCGCCAGCACGGAGCCAGCGGCAAGCAGCGACAAGGACAGGGCGACTACAAGAACACGGAACATGACGCCTCATGGTAGCCGAGCCTTTGCCCGGCCCAGAAGACATGTGGTGCGGGGACCGCGTCGAGCCGCCCGCCCGCTCGGCAAGCTGCAAGCTTCAGCTCGCCAGCGCCTTGCACAGCGCATCGATGCGCGCCAGCACCTCGGGCGTCAGCCGCGGTGTCAGCGCCAGGGCGCCGAGGTTGTCCTGCAATTGCGAAAGCTTGCTGGCGCCGAGGATGACGGTCGAGACATGCGGGTTGCGGTTGACCCAGGCGATGGCCAGCTGGGCCACATTGCCCCCCAGCTCGTCGGCGATCTTGGCCAGCTCTGCGACCACGGCATTCTTGGCCGGGTCGGTCAGGCCCTCGCGCAGAAAGGCCATGTTCTCCATCGCGCCACGGCTGTCAGCCGGGATGCCATCCTTGTACTTGCCCGTCAGTAGACCCGAAGCCAGGGGGCTCCAGGTGGTCAGGCCCAGGCCCAGGTCTTCATAGAGGCGGGCATATTCCTGCTCGACCTTGCGGCGGCAGAACAGGTGGTACTGCGGCTGCTCCATCACCGGCTTGTGCAGGTGGTGGCGCTCGGCGATTTCCCAGGCGGCGCGGATGTCGGACGCGCTCCATTCGCTGGTGCCCCAGTACAGCGCCTTGCCTTGGGTGATCATGTCGCTCATCGCGCGCACCGTCTCTTCGATCGGCGTGTGCGGATCGGGGCGGTGGCAATAGACCAGGTCGATGAAGTCCAGCTGCATGCGCTTCAGGGAGCCGTCGATGGCCTGCATCAGGTACTTGCGATTCAGCGTGTCCTTGCGATTGGTCGTCGTATTGCCTTCGCGCGACAGGCCCCAGAAGAACTTGGTCGAGACGATGTAGTCCAGCCGGTTCCACTTGAGCGCCTTGAAGGCCTCGCCCATCACCACCTCGCTCTGACCTTGGGCATAGACCTCGGCGTTGTCGAAGAAGTTGACGCCGGCATCAAAGGCGGCGGCCAGCATCTCGGTCGCGGCCTTGGTGTCGACCTGGTTGTGATACGTGACCCAGGAGCCCAGCGAGAGCTCGGAAACTTGCAGGCCGCTGCGGCCCAGACGACGGTATTGCATGGTGTGCTTCTTCTGACTGCTGAAGTGGAAGCGCCAGAGCGTAGCGCAGACCGGCCGCTATAGTCTTTCGCATGAGCAATACCCCGCTGCCGCCATCGCTGAAACTGGCCGTCATCGGCGCCGGCCCCGCCGGCCTGACCCTGGCTCTGCATGCGGCCCGCAGCCTGCCGCAGGCGCAGATCAGCCTCTTCGATGCCCGCCAGGCAGACCGCGACGTGTCGGGCGATCCGCGCACGATTGCGCTGTCACTGGGCAGCGTGCAGCTTTTGCAAAGGCTCAAAGCCTGGCCGGCGAGCGATGCGGAGCCGATTCTTCAAGTGCATGTGAGCCAGGCGCCGCCGACGCTGCAGGACATGCCCGCTGTGCGCATCACGGCGGCTGAGCAGGGCGTAGAGCAGCTCGGCGCCGTGCTGCACTACGGTCAATTGGTAGCGCCCTTGCAAACGGCATGGCTGGCGGCTGCGGCGGCCGAGCCTGAGCGACTGCTCACGCGTTTCGGTTCGCCGGTGGCGGCGGTCAAGGCGGTGACTGGCGGCGTGGAAGTGGATGCCGGCATCGTCGAGAACTTCGACCTGGCCGTGGTCGCCGAGGGCGGCGTGTTTGCCGACCAGGCGCGCAAGTCTTTGGCCCGCGACTATCAGCAGAACGCCTGGGTCGGTACCGTCACCCTGAGCGCCGAAAGCCCCGCCGGCGTGGCCTATGAGCGCTTCACGCGCAACGGCCCCTTGGCCCTGCTGCCCTTGCGCCCACGTGATGGCCAGCGCCGCGCGGCCCTGGTCTGGTGCCTGCCGCAGGACGAGGACGATGTGGCCACGCTCAGCGATGCCCAGCGCCTCACCGTCATCAACTCCCTGCTGGCCGAGGATGTCGGGCCGCTGCAATCCATCAGCCCCTTGAAATGCTTTGCCCTGGGGCTGAATGCCGAGCGCAGCCTGGTGGACGGCCGTGTCGTGCGCATCGGCAATGCCGCCCAGACCCTGCACCCGGTGGCCGGCCAGGGGCTGAACCTGGGCCTGCGCGATGCCTGGAGCCTGGTCGATGCCCTGCGCCGCCATGGCGAGCACAAGATCGACGCCGCGCTGAAGAGCGTTGAATGGCAGCGCGGCCCCGACCGCTGGAGCACCATCGTCAGCACCGACTTCCTGGCCCGCACCTTCACCTGGCGCTGGCCAGGCCTGCCGGCGGCGCGGGCGCTGGGACTGGCCGCCCTGCAATCCTTGCCACCGCTCAAGAAGGCATTGGCAAGACAGATGATGTTTGGGCGGCGCTGAGCGCCCGCCAAGGAATCCACATGCGCCTTCATCCCTTCCTTGCCCTGCTGCTGGTGCTTGCGCCCCCCGCCGCCATGGCCCAGACGATCAAGCCCGCGCCGCTGCTCACCGCCGAGGCGCAGCAGGCCTTCTTCAATGCGCTGCGTGAGCATTGCGGCAAAGCCTACGAGGGCAAGGTCGTGATCGACAACCCCAAGGGCAGCGGCTTCGAGGGTCGGCTCGTGATGCATGTGCGGCGTTGCAGCGAGCAGCAGCTGCAGATCCCCTTCCATGTCGGGGAGAACCGTTCGCGCACCTGGCTGATCACGCAGACCGGCGCCGGTTTGCTGCTCAAGCATGACCACCGCAAACCGGATGGCAGCGACGACAGCTCGACCATGTATGGCGGCCACACGCAGGACGCCGGCTGGCCGCAAGTCCAGTCATTCCCGGTCGACGCGGTCTCGAAGGAACAGTTCGTCCGCCAGGGCCTGGCCGCCTCGGTGGGCAACACCTGGCAGGTGTACATCTACCCCAAGGTGTTCAGCTACCGCCTGGTGCGCGAGGGGCGGGAGTTCCGCGTCGATTTCGACCTGACCCGGCCGGTCGATCCGCCGCCAACACCCTGGGGTTATTGAAGCGGGCGGGAGGGCCTCCTTGAGCTGGCTCGGCAGGCTGTCGTCCGGCTGAGCAGAAAGCAGCCAGGGTAGGCCCGCTCACCGCGTGCCGCTGCGCTCCGTTAGCATCGCCGCCATGGCCCCGACCCGGGGCGACCGCAAAGCCATCCATGCCCGCAGCCATGCCCACCCCGCGTTTCAACGAGTTCTATCGCTATGACGCGCTGACCCAGCTCCTGTTTGAATATGCCGAGGCGCGGCCGAACCTGGTCTCGGTGCGCTCGATTGGCAAGAGCTTCGAGGGCCGTGACATCTGGCTGCTGGTGCTGACCAACACCGCCACCGGCGCCGACATCGACAAGCCGGCCTTCTGGCTGGACGGCAATATCCACGCTGCCGAGCTGACCGCCTGCACCACCTGCCTGTACTACCTGCACCAGCTCCTGCGCGACCACGGCAACGACGCCGCCATCACCCACCTGCTGGATACGCGCACCCTCTACATGGTGCCGCGCCTGAACCCGGATGGCGCCGAGCTCGCGCTGGCGGACCGGCCACGCCACATCCGCAGCTCGACCCGACCCTACCCCTACGACGAAGAGCCGGTCGACGGCCTCACGGTCGAAGACATCGATGGCGACGGCCGCATCCTCACGATGCGCATTCCAGACCCGCACGGCGGCTACAAGAAGCACGAGACCGACCCGCGCCTGATGGTGGCGCGCGAGCCGGGTGAATTCGGCGGCGAGTACTACCGCCTGATGCCCGAGGGCTTCATCAAGGCCCATGACGGCCTGACGGTCGTGGTCAACAAGGACCGCGAAGGCCTGGACCTGAACCGCAACTTCCCGAGCGACTGGCGGCAGGAATACAAGCAGCTCGGCGCCGGCCCCTACCCGACCAGCGAGCCCGAGGTGCGCGCAATGGTGGACTTCGTGTCCACCCATCCCAACATCGGCGCCGCCATCAGCTTTCACACGCACAGCGGCGTGATCCTGCGCCCGATGGGCACGCAGGCCGACGAAGACATGACGCCGGAAGACCTCTGGACCTACCAGCGCTTCTCGGCACTCGGGGAAAAGGCCACCGGCTATCCGGCCATCAGCATCTGGCACGACTTCCGCTACCACCCCAAGGAAGTCATCACCGGCACGCAGGACTGGATGTACGAGCACCTGGGCGCCTTGTTCTGGGTGGTGGAGCTGTGGTCGCCGGCGCGCGAGGCAGGCATCGCCAACACGAAGTGGATCGATTGGTACCGCGACCATCCGGTCGAGGACGACCTCAAGCTCATGAAGTGGAGCGACGAGCAGTGCGACGGCCAGGCCCATGTGGACTGGCGGCCCTTCTTCCATCCGCAGCTCGGCGCGGTCGAGATCGGCGGCTGGGACAAGATGAACTACTGGCGCAATCCGCCGCCCGCCTTGCGCGAGCGCGAAGCGGCGCGCTTTCCGGCCTGGCTGACGCAGATTGCCCTGTCGTTGCCCAAGCTGGAGCTGGTGCGCACCGAAGTCCGCGCCCTGGGCGCCGACACCTGGCGCGTGCGCCTGGCGGTCGCCAACAGCGGCTATCTGCCGGCCTATGTGACCAGACGCGCCCTCGAGCGCAAGGTGGTGCGCGGCGTGATGTTCGACATCCACCTGCCGGCCAACGACCCCGAGATCAGCCTGATCAGCGGCAAGGAGCGCGTGGAGGGCCCTCAGCTCGAAGGCCATGCACTCAAGCAGAGCCAGCTCGCCTTCATCGGTACCCGTGAGGTGACCGCCGACCGCGCCGTGGCCGAATGGGTGCTGCGCGCGCCCACCGGCACGCGGCTGACGCTGACCGCCAGCGCCGAGCGGGCCGGGACGATTCGGACCGAGGTGGTGCTCGACTGATTGATCAGTCGTTCTCTTCCTTGTCCGCCAGCCCCTGCGCCTGCGCTGCCTGCATGGCTTCGCGCCAGACGCGGGCCGGCACGAAGGTCTGCAGCTGCTCCATTGCTCGTGCGATCAGGGCTTCATGCAGCTCATGGCCGATGTCGGGCAGCACATCAGCCGTCACGTCGCCGCCGAGCTGCACCAGGCGCCGGGCGGCAGCAATCTGGTCTTGATAGGGCAGCACGCCATCGAGCTGGCCGTGCAGGATGTGCACGCTGACCTGCGGCGGCGCATGGCCGGGCATGGTGGCGTAGGCGCCGCTGAAGGCGAGCACCCGCCCTGCCAGCTCCACTTCCTGCTGTACCGCCTCCAGCGCGAGCACGGCGCCTTGCGAGAAGCCGGCGAGCGCCACACGCTGCCAGGGCAGGTCGAACTGGGCGGCCCAGCTGCGCACGGTGGCGATGAAGTCGGGCAGCACGGCGTTGATACGCCCGGCATGGTTGTCATCATTGGCGCCGGCGAGGGAGTACCACTGCCAGCCCTGATGCAGATCCACGCCACCGGGCATCTGGTCGTAAGGCTCGGGCCCGTTCAGCGACAGCACCGCGGCCTGCGGATACAGTGTGTGCAAGGCTTGAGCCAAAGGCCGCATCTGCGCCGCATCGGCGCCAGCGCCGTGCAGCAGCAGGAACAGCAACTCGGGCTGGCCCTCGGCGGGCAGTTTGGCCAGGGCCTGGGAGCGGTGGACATCGGGGTTGCTCATGCGCCCGATTGTCACTCGCTTGCTTGGGTCGAGGGCGCCGGTTTGAGCGCCGTCAAGCCCATGCAAGCGTAAGGCCTCATGATGACTGGTCTGAAAGGCGAGGAATCGATTGATCATGACCCTCTCGCGTCGTCCGCTGCTGCTGTTGCCTCTGGCGCTGGCCGCCTGTTCCGGGTCGGCCCCGCCACTCAAGCTGGGCTTCCTCGGCGGCCTGTCGGGCCGGGTGGCCGACCTGGGCGAGGCCGGTCGCAACGGCACGCTGCTGGCCGTCGAGCAGTGCAACCAGGCCGGCGGCCTGCAGGGCCGCCCGGTCGAGCTCCTGATCGCCGACGACGAGCAGAACGCGGATGCTGCCAGGCGCGGCATCGAATCCCTGCGCCAGGCCGGCGCCATGGCGCTGATCGGCCCGCTGACCAGCGCCATGGGCGTGGCGATGCTGCCCCTGATCAACCAGCACCAGCTGCTCACCATCAGCCCGACCATCACGTCCACCGAGCTCTTCGGCCAGGATGACTACCTGCTGCTGGTGGCCCCGCCTGTCAGCGAGAACTGCTTGCGCAGCGCCCGGCACCTGCATGCCAAGGGGCTGCGCCGGGCCGCCGTGGCCTATGACCTCGGCAACCGCAGCTACACCGAAGACTGGCTGCGGCATTTCACCAAGTCCTTCAGCGCGCTGGGAGGCCAGGTGGTCAGCCAGGCCTCATTCCAATCGGGCGCGGGCTATGGTGAGGTGGTGAGCCAGTTGCTGGCCAGCAAGCCGGACCTCCTGATGTTCGCGGCCAATGCCCTGGACACCGTGCGGCTCACCCAGGCCGCCCGCAACCAAGGGGCCACGCAAGCGATCAGCGCAGCCTCCTGGGCCGCCACGGAAAGCCTGCTGCAACTGGGCGGGCGAACGGTCGAGGGCATCAGCCTGCCCCAGTACTTCGACCGGGACGACCGCTCGCCCCGCTACCTGGCCTTTGCCGAGGCCTACCGCCAGCGCTTCAAGCAGGAGCCTGGGTTTGCCAGCGTCGCTGCGCATGACGCGACCCGGGCCCTGTTGAGCGTGCTCAATGGCAAGACAGGCCCGGCGCTCAAGACGGCCTTGCTCGGCGGCCAACGCTTCGAGGGCCTGCAGGCCACGTTCGCTTTTGATCGCTACGGCGACGCCGAGCGCCAGACCCACATGACCGAGGTGCGCGACGGCCGCTTCGTCCGCCTGCCGTGACACTGACGCGATTGCGCCCCGAGCTGCGCCTGCGCACCTCGCTGATGCTGCTGATGGTGCTCGCAGCAGCGCTGACTTTCGGCCTGGTTGGCGGCGCCATCCTGTCGCTGCGCCTGCCGCAGGTCGAGCAGCGCGCCCTGGAGCAACTGCAGCGGCGCGCGCTCAACACGGCACGCCTGCTGGACCTGGACCTGTCGGGCATCGAGGCTCAGCTGCGGCCACTTGGCCACCTGCTGGCTCAGGCTGCCGCCACCGAACCGCAGCCCGTGCTGGACGCGCTGACCCGGCCCGACAGCCCTTTCGTGGCCGTCTTCCTGCTGGAGGCCAGTGGCCGCGTGCAGGCGCTGGGCCTGCGCGGCGGCAGGGCCGAGGCGAAGACGGAATTGCGCGGCGCCGACTTCTCAGGCAATGCGCTGTTCCGCGCCCTGCGCGAGCGGGGCACCGCCAGCAGCGCCACGCTGTGGAGCGACAAGTACCTGTCCACGCTGGCCGGCACCACCACCGTGGCCCTGGCCCTGCCGATCGACCAGCGCATGCTGATCGCCGAGCTCGATCTCGCCCGCATGCTGACCAAGCTGGAGCGCGCCTCGCAGGATGCGGAGGCCGAAGTGATGATCGTCGATGGCCGCGGCCAATGGCTGGCCTCGACCCGCAGCGCCGTCAGCAGCACCGAGCGGCACCTGAACTACGCCAACCTGGCCAGCGTGCAGATGCTCGACCGCGGCGAGGCCGCGCCGGGCCGTGAGGAGCTGTTTGGCGAGCCCCGACTGGTCAGCGCCGTGCGGCCCGACCTGCTCGGCTGGAGCATCATCGCCAGCGCCTCGGCCGGCTGGGGCCAGTATTCCTATCGTGTCACGGTGCTGCTGGTGGTGGCGGGCTTCGGCGGCGCCCTGGCCATCAGCATGTTGCTGGCGCCCTGGTGGGCGGCGGTGTTCACCCGGCCGGTCCAGGCCCTGATCGCCCGCGCCCATGCAGTGGCCGGCGGCGACTACCTCGGAGCCTGGCCAGGGCGCGGCCCGATACGCGAGCTCAACCAGCTCGGCGCTGACCTGGCCCGCATGGTCAAGACCATACAGACTCACGGCGAGCGCCTGCGCGCCACGCTGGACAGCGCGCCGGCCGTGTCAGTGCAGTGGTACAGCCTCGAAGGCCGCGTCCTGTACTGGAACCAGGCCTCGGAGTCCATGTACGGGTACAGCGCCCGTCAGGCGCTCGGCGCCGAGCTGCGCGAACAGCCGCTGATGTACCTGGACGAGGCCCAGGTGCAGGCATTCCTTGGCATCCTGGCCACGCTGGACAACGAGGGCGGCAGCTTCGGGCCGGCCGAGTTCGAGCTGCGCCATCGCAAGGGCCATGCGGTCATCGTGCTGGCTTCCATCTTTGCAGTACCGGGCGAGCAGGGCCAGAAGATCTTCGTCTGCATGGACGTGGACATCACCGCCGCGAAGCGTAGCGAGGCCGAGATCCTGCGCCTCAACCAGGGGCTGGAGGCGCGCGTGGCCGAACGCACCGAGGCGCTGACGGCGGCCAACGAAGAGCTGCAGACCACGGTCGAGTACTTGAAGGCCACGCAGGCACAGTTGGTGCGTTCCGAGAAACTGGCCGCCCTCGGACGCCTGGTGGCAGGCGTGGCCCATGAGCTGAACACGCCGCTGGGCAATGGCCTGATGGTGATCAGCACATTGCGCGAGAGCCTGCGGAACCTGCAAACCGAGATGAACCAGGGCCTGCGGCGCAGCACGCTGGAAAGCTTTGTGACCCAGGCCGATCAGGGCAGCGACATCGCCGAGCGCAACCTGCGCCGAGCGGCCGAGCTGGTGGCCAACTTCAAGCAGGTGGCGGTGGACCAGACCAGCGCGCAGCGCCGTCAGTTCACCCTGAAAGAAATTGTCGGTGAAGCCTTGCTGATGCTCAGCCCGACAACGCGCAAGACGCCCCACCACCTGCGCACGGTGCTGCAGGAAGACATCTCGATGGACAGCTACCCCGGCGCCCTGGTCCAGGTGCTGAGCAACCTGGTCGAGAACGCGCTGGTGCACGGCCTGGCTGAATGTGCCGAGGGCGAGATCATGATCTGCACCGAGGCAGCCGCACCGGGCGAGGCCCGCATCGTGATCAGCGACAACGGCTGCGGCATCCCGAGCGAACACATAAGTCGCATCTTCGACCCCTTCTTCACCACGCGCATGGGACGCGGCGGCTCGGGCCTCGGCCTGCATGTGGTGCATGAGCTGGTGGGCAACGTCCTGGGGGGCCGCATCAGCGTCTTCAGCGCACCGGGCACTGGCGCCCGCTTCGTGATCGAGCTGCCCCTTTCCGCTCCCGTGCAGGTCACACAGCCGGGTGATCTCTGAACTTCGGTCTTGCCGCTTGCTTGATCCACATCATTCAGCGTGCCTGGAATTGGGCCAGGATGTCATCATTGGCGCTGTATGCCCCTAACTCGCTCAGCCAGTGACCCAGGATGCCATGCAGACCAACAGCGAACCCGGAGTGTCCCCGCCCCTCACCGTGCTGGTCGTCGACGACACCGGTGAGAACCTCGGCATCACCGGCCAGCTGCTGCGTCCCCACTACCGGGTCCGGGTGGCCAACTCTGGCGCGCATGCACTGGTGGCGGCCGCCGGCGAGCCGCGGCCCGATCTCATCCTGCTCGACGTGATGATGCCGGAGATGGACGGTCACGAGGTGCTGCGCCGCCTGCGCGCCCAGCCGTCCACCGCGGACATCCCGGTGATCTTCGTCACCGCCCTGGACGCTGACGAAGACGAAGAGATCGGCCTGGCCCTCGGTGCCGTCGACTACGTCACCAAGCCGATCAAGCCGGCCCTGTTGCTGGCCCGGGTCAAGGCCCAGCTTGAGCTCAAGCGCTCGCGGGACTGGTTGAGCCGGAAGAATGCCGAACTGGATGCCGAGGTGCATCGGCGCATGCTCGAGAACGAGCTGATCAAGGAGGTCAGCCTGCATGCCCTGGCCCTACTGGCCGAGAAGCGCGACAACGAGACCGGCAACCACCTGCATCGCACCCAGTCCTACGTGAGCGTGCTGATACGCGCACTGCGCAAGCATCCGCGCTTCGAGGCCGCGCTGGCCAACCCGATGGACTGCCAGCGCATGGTGCATGCCGCGCCGCTGCACGACATCGGCAAGGTAGGCATCCCGGATGCCATCCTGCTCAAACCGGGCAAGCTCACGCCGGACGAATTCGAGATCATGAAGACCCATGCCGCCATCGGCCGCCAGGCCCTGGCAGACGCCATCGACCGGGTGCGGCACCGCCTGCCGTTCGGCGGCATCGACTCCGACACCTCGCTGGCCTTCCTGGCAACGGCGCAAGACATTGCCGGGGGGCATCACGAGAAATGGGATGGCAGCGGCTACCCGCAGGGGCTGGCCGGCGACGCCATTCCGCTGGCCGCGCGCCTGATGGCGGTGGCAGACGTGTTCGATGCGCTGATGTCCCGGCGTCATTACAAAGAGGCCTTCCCGCTGGAGCAGGTGCTTGAAATCATGCGCGAAGGCCGCGGCCGGCATTTCGATCCGGACATCGCAGACGCATTTCTGCAAAGCGTGGACGAGTTCGTCGCCATCTCGCGGCGCTTCGCCGACCACGAGGCGGAGCAGGCGCCATGAGGCGGTGGCTGCTGCTGTGCAGCTTGCTGGGCGCCTCGCTGCTGGCGGCTGCGCCGGCCCTGGCGAACACGCAGGCGCCCAGCCCGGCAGCCTTCAAGGAGCGCATGGCCACGCCGGCCCAGTTGCAGTCCCTGCGCCAGGGCGGCTATGTGCTCTACATCCGGCACGGCGCGACCGACAACAGCCGCGCCGACCACCTGCCCGTCGATCTCGGCAACTGCGACACCCAGCGGGTGCTCAGTGATGAAGGTCGCGCAGGCATGCGCTTGCTGGGCCAACGCTTTCGCCAGTTGGGCATCCCTGTGCACGAAGTGTTGCACAGCCCGATGTGCCGCACACGTGACTCCGCCCTGCTTGCATTCCAGGATCGTCCGCGCCGCAGCGAGCACAACCTGATGTACTCCGCCAACTTCACCTCGGAGCAGAAGAAGCCGCTGCTCGTCACGATCCGCCGGCTCGTATCCACTCCGCCGCCCGCAGGGAGCAACACGGTGCTGGTCGCCCACGCCCCCAACCTGGCCGACCTGTTCGGCTACTTCGTCAACCCTGAGGGCACGATCGTCATTCTGCGGCCGCGCGGCAATGGCAGTTTCGAGTACCTCGCCAGCATCCCCCCGTCGCTCTGGGACAGCTTGCTGGCCCGCCCCGTGAGCCCATGACCGCCACCCAGAATTTCGCAAAGCGGGCCCGCCGACTGCGCTTCCTGGCCGTGTTCTTCGTGCCGATGGCGATGGCCCTGAGCGGCAGCCTGCTCTATGCGCTGTGGTCGGACCGGGCCCAGGCACAAGCCACGGAAGCCGTGTTCCTCGAGCAGCGGCACGACCTGGCGCTGGCCAACGATGCCCTGACCATCAGCCGTGAGTTGCTGGGCTTGCAGCAACAGGTCGAGGACCTGATGGCCGACAAGCGACGGCTGTCCGACGCGGCCCAGACCTATGCGCTGCACGCCCGTGCCGTCGATGCGATGGCCGGGGTCGAGCAACGCCTGCTCCAGCTGCCGGTGCCCAGCACGAACGCGAAGGCCGCGGCGACGCTGGCCGAGGCCCGCGAGCGCTTCAATGATTTCCGGCGCGACCTGATCCGTAGCACCGACCTCGCCGCGATCGATGCCACGCAGGCACGTGAGCTGCTGGGCCGCACGGCCCGGCATTTCCTGAGCTTCTCGCAGAGTGCGCATGTGCTGGCACAGCAGCTGACCCAGCACACCAGCGAGGAAGCACAGGCCTCCATTGCCCAAGGTCGCGAGGACAACGCGATTCGACTTCGCTGGCTGGCGCTCGGCACGCTGGCCCTGGTCCTGGCCTGGCTGGCCGTGGCCCGGCGCATCGCCGTGCGGCTGGACTGGATCAACGAGGCGGTGAACGACATCGCCCAGGGCAGCGGCATCGACGCCCCCACACTGCGCGAGCAGTTGCTGAAACAGGCCAGGCCCTCGGGCAGCCTGCTCGGCTCGCTGGCGGCTTCGCTGCTGGAGTTCTCGCGCGTGCAGGCGGAGCGCGACCAGGCGCAACAGGCCCTGGACGGTGAGCGCCAGCAAATGCAGGCCCTGATTCAGGGCATGCCCGACCTGGTCTGGCTCAAGGATGCCGGCGGCGCCTACCGCATCTTCAACCGGCGCTTCATGGAACTGACCGGGCACGAGGCGGCAGAGCTGGTCGGCAAGACCGACGCCGACCTGTTCGCGCCCGAAGATGTCGAGCGCTATCGCGAGGCCGACCGCCTGGCTCTGGCCACGAGCCAGCACACAGTAGAACCGCATTGGCGGACCTTTGCCGACGGCCACCGCGAACGACTGCTCGTGATCAAGACCCTGGTTCGCGACACGGCCGGACAGCTGATCGGGATCCTCGGGGTGGGACGCGACGTGACGGCCCTGCATGCGGCCGAGCAGGAACTGCTGCAGCACCGTGAACGGCTGGAGCAGCTGGTGGCCGAGCGCACCGAGGAGCTGCAGCGCGCCAACGAGGAGCTGCGCATCGTGTTCGACGCCGCCACGGTGGGCATCGTGCTGCTGCGCCGCCGACGCGTTGTGCGCTGCAACGCGCGGTTCGCACAGATGCTGGGCCGACCCATGGAGACGCTGACCGGCACCTCCACCCGCCTCTGGTATGGCAGCGACGAGGATTTCGAGCAGGCGGGACGCCAGCTCTACCCGGAAGGCGTCAGTTACGACAACCCGGCGGCCTTGGAACAGTCGCTGACGCGCGGCGACGGCAGCCGCTTCTGGGCACGCATCACCGGCGCGCCGCTGCGCCTGAAGGGCCAGGTCGACCTGGTGATCGGCATCATCGAAGACGTGACCCGCGAGCATGAGGTGGCCGAAGCGCTGCGCACCGCCAAGGAGGCTGCCGAGAGCGCCAACCGCGCCAAGAGTTCCTTCCTGGCCAATATGAGCCACGAGATCCGCACGCCGATGAACGCGATCATCGGCCTCACCCATCTGCTCAAGCGCGACCGGGTCAACGAGCGCCAGCGCCAGCAACTCGAGAAGATCTCCGGCGCCGCCCTGCACCTGCTGGCCGTCATCAACGACATCCTCGACTTCTCGAAGATCGAGGCCGGCAAGTTCACGCTGGAGCCCACGGACTTCGACCTCGAGCGCTGCATCGCCAACGTGTTCGCACTGAACGCCGATCGGGCCGATGCCAAGAACCTGGAGATGGTGGCCGACATCGGCAAGCTGCCGCCCCAACTGCATGGTGACGGGGTGCGGCTCGGCCAGGTGCTGCTCAACTTCGTCAGCAATGCGGTGAAGTTCACCGAGCACGGCAGCGTGGTGCTGCGCGGCAGCCTGGTGCTCGAGGAGGGCGAGGAGCTCTGGCTGCGCTTCACCGTCACCGACACCGGCATCGGCCTCACGCCGGAGCAGCAGTCCCGCCTGTTCAAGGCCTTCGAGCAGGCCGACACCTCGACCACCCGGCTGTACGGCGGCACGGGCCTTGGCCTCGCCATCTGCAGGCGGCTGGCCGACCTGATGGGCGGGCAGGTCGGGGTGCGCAGCGAGCCCGGCAAGGGCAGCAGCTTCTGGATCGAGCTGCCGCTGCGCCGCGCGCAGGCACCAGTGGCAGAGCCGGTCGCCCTGCCGGCGGGCACGCGGGTGCTGGTCGTGGACGACATGGAGGAAGCGCGGCAGTCCCTGTCCGACATCCTGAGCCGCCTCGGTGCCCGCGTGGACACTGCGAGCGACGGCAGCCAGGCCCTCGTGCGATTGGCCGAGGCCGAGGCCAGCGCCGACCCCTACAGCCTGCTGCTCACCGACTGGCAGATGCCCGAGATCAACGGCGTCGAACTGGTGAACCGGCTGGCCCAGCTGAATCTGCGCCAGCGTCCGGTCTGCATCCTCGTCAGCGGCTCGACCGGTTGCCCGCAGGCCGACATGCTGCCCGGCGAGATCGCGGCCTTCCTGCCCAAGCCGGTGCTGCCGGCACAGTTGCTGGACGCGGTGGCCAAGGCCTGGGCCCAGGCCTTGAACGCGGGGCCTGACCCGAAGCGGGCGCCGCCGGCTGCGGCTCCGTCCCCAAAGTCGGCGAGCGCACGCATCCTGCTCGCCGAGGACAACCCGCTGAACCAGGAGGTGGCGGCCGAGCTGCTGCGCGGACTGGGCTACCTCGTGGACCTGGCCGACGACGGCCTCGCAGCGCTGGAGATGGCGCAGCAGCAGCCCTACGACCTGATCCTGCTCGACCAGCAGATGCCGCGCCTGGATGGCCTGGAAACCTGCCGCCGGCTGCGGGGTCTGCCGGCCTACCGGACGACACCGATCATCGCCATGACCGCCAATGCCTTTGCGCAGGACCGTGCGGCGGCGCTGGCTGCCGGCATGAACGACCATGTGCCCAAGCCGGTGGAACCGGACCAGCTGCGCGACACGCTGGCGCGCTGGCTCCAGGCGGCGCCAAGGGCCGCCGCTGCACCCGACGCAGGGCCTGCACAGGCGGTCCTGACCAGCGAGGTGCGCGAGCGCTTGAAGGCGCTCGCCGGCTTGAATCTCGACCTGGGCCTGCGCAGCGTGCGGGGCCAGGAGCAGCGCCTCGCCGCCCTGCTGCAGCGTTTCAACCAGGACCACAGCGCCGACGCCCTGCATTGCCGACAGGAATTGCAGGATGGGTTTCCTGACCAGGCCCGCCACCGCATGCACACCCTGCGCGGCGTGGCAGGCACGCTGGGGCTGTCGGCCATCCAGCTGCAGGCGCGCGCGGTTGAACAGCCGCTGCAGGCCCAGACACCCGACACTGCCGCCGCAGAGGCAGCCCTCGAACCGCTCGCGCAAGCGCTGACGGAGCTCCACCAGCAGATGGGCACCTGGCCCGACCTGGCGCTGGCCCCGCCAAGTGCCGGCCCCAATCTGGAACGGCTTCGCGAGGCGCTGATGAGCTGGCTGATGCTGCTGCGGCGCGACGACCTGGACGCCGCAGAAGCCTTCACTCCATTGCGCCCCATGCTCGAGCAGTGCTGCCCGGAACTCGTGCGCCCGCTGACGGTCGCCGTCGATGCCTTTGATTTCCGGACCGCCGCCAGCCTGGCCGAGCAGGCCTGGAAGAGACTGAGCCCGTCCTGAAGCGCCGCGCTCAGCTGCGCTGCTTGTCGTTGTCCTTGTGACCGATCAGGCGAACCAAGGCCTGGCGCAGGCGCTGTGCATCGATCGGCTTGGTCAGGAAGTCGTTCATGCCCGCGGCGAGTGCCTCGTCACGTTCGGAAACGAGCGCTGCCGCAGTCAGCGCAATGATCGGCAGCTCGGTCGCATTGAAGCGGCGGCGCACCACGCGCGTGGCCTCGTGACCGCTCATCACGGGCATCTGCACGTCCATCAGCACCGCGTCGAAGGGCTTGCCCAGCGTGGCTGCTGCATTGATCGCCTCGATGGCCTGGCTGCCGTCGCTGGCCTGCGAAACCTCCAGCCCCCATTGCTCCAGGAGCGCCACGGCAATCATCATGTTGACCGGGTTGTCCTCGACCATCAGCACGCGCAGGCCTTCGAGCTCCTCGTTGCTGCGGGCCTCTCGAAGCTGGGTGCTGATCGGCGTGGGCGCGGCGGGCAGGTCCAGCTCGGCCCAGAAGACCGAGCCCTGGCCGTATTCGCTGTCCACGCCGACCTGGCCGCCCATCAGCTCCGCCAGCTCCCGGCAGATCGAGAGGCCGAGGCCCGTGCCGCCGAAGCGGCGCGTGGTCGATTCGTCGGCCTGCGTGAAGGGCTGGAAAAGGCGGCCGCGCAGCTCGGGCGAAATGCCGGGGCCGGTGTCCTGCACCTCGATGCGCACGCGTTCGGCACTCAGGGCACGCACCCGCACCGCCACCGAACCGCTTTCGGTGAACTTGAGCGCGTTGGTGAGGTAGTTGGCCAGAATCTGGCGCGTGCGCACCGGGTCGCCAACCACCCAGGCGGGCACATTGGCATCGACCTCGATACGGAACGACAGGCCGCGCGCCTGCGCCAGGGTCAGGTAGGCCAGGCGCATGGTGCCCAGCATGTCGCGCAAGGCAAAGGGCACGGTCTCCAGCGTGAGACGGCCCGCCTCGATCTTGGAGAGGTCCAGGATGTCGGAGATCAGGCCCGACAGGCTCTCGGCGCTGTCCAGCATCTGGTCCAGGTACTCGCGCCGGGTTTCATCCTTGAGGTCAGGCTGCTGCAGCATGCGTGCCAGGCCCACCAGGCCGTTCAGCGGCGTGCGGATCTCATGGCTGGTGTTGGCCAGGAAGGCACTCTTGGCACGGTTTGCGGCCTGGGCCTCGTCCTTGGCCTGGGCCAGCGCAGCCTCAACGCGGCGACGCTCGGTGACGTCTTCCAGAATCCAGATCGTGCCGCCGCGGCTGGGGTGGTGCGGGTCCACCGCGCGGGCCAGCAACCGGCACAGAAAGGTCGAGCCATCGCGGCGCTTCATCGGCCGCTCGGTTTCCACCTGCTCGCCGGTGGCCAGGCGCGGGCCCAGCTCGGCGCCTATCGACTGCCAGTCTTCCACGCTCGGCCAGACGACGCTGCCATGCTGGCCCACCAGCTCGCCATGGGCCCAGCCGAACATCTGCTCGACCATCGGATTGGCCAGCACGAAATGCTGGTCGCGCGTGAGCGCAATGCCGATCGAGGCGTTCTCCAGGATGCCGGAATGGACGAGGCGCGTGCGCTCGCTTTCGGTCACGTCGCGGCCATTGATGACCAGGTAGGTCTGGCCTTCCATCTCGAAGGGCGCGGCCGACATCACCATCGACACCGGCGTGCCGCTCTTGGTGCGGAAGTTCACCGGCAGATCGGTCGCACGCCCGTGCTCGCGCACTGCGCTGACCACGCGGGCCCGGTCGTCCGGGTCGTACCAGATGCCCAGCTCGTCGGCCGTGCGGCCGAGCACCTCCTCGGTCGTGTAGCCGCTCAACTGCTCGAAGGTCTTGTTGACCATGGCATAGCGGCCCGAGGTCATATCGGTCAGCGTGATCACGTCGGGGCTGGTGGCCACGAGGTGCGAGAGCAGGGCTTCGGAGCGGCGCAGCGCTTCCTGCGCCCGCGAGGCTTCGGTCTGGTCGATGAAGAAGGACAGGGTGGCCGGTCCGCCGATGGCATCAACCCGCACCGTCGTGACCTGCACCAGACGGCGGCGGCGCGACAGCGTGCGCAGCCGGAACTCGGCCTGCGGCAGCATGGCGCCCACGGGCATCGCCTCGATCTTGCCGGCCCGCTGGCGGGCGCGCTCGTCCTCGCCCGGCTCGTAGTGGGCAAAGATGTCCTGGCCGATCATGCTGGAACGCTGCGTGTAGCCGAACATGGCCATGGCGGCCGGGTTCGCGTCCAGCACGCGCCCCCAGCGGTGCAGCACCAGCGGCGAAGGCGAGCGGCGGAACAGCTCGCGATAGCGTGTCTCGGTGGCGTGGATCGTCTGCTCGGCCTGCACTTCGGTGGTCACGTCGCGGCCCACGCCCCAGTAGCCGCGGAAATTGCCTTCGGCATCGAAGCGCGGCTCGCCACTGATCGAGACAAAGCGCTGGTTGCCGTCGGCACCGCGGCGGCGCGCGACCAGCCCGTGGAAGGGGCGGTGCGACTCGAGGTCGGCGCGGTGGGCATCCAGCTCCTCGTCGGACAGGCCCATGCTGTCGAGTTCCCAGGGCGTCTTGCCCCGGCGCGAATCGAGGTCCATGCCCGAGGAGCCAGGCTTGTCTTCCGCCAGGTGCGTGAACCGGAATTCGCGGTCCATTTCCCAGTACCAGTCGGCCGCCATCGAGAGCAGATGGCGGAAGCGCGAATTTCGCTCATTGGCTTCGCGTATCGAGCGGCGCACCATGCGCATCGTCGACAGGCCGACCACCAGGCCGGTGAGCAGCACGGCCGCATGCGTGATCAGGGTCAGGGGCAGGGGCGGCGCGGCGGTTTGGGGCTGGATCAGGCCGCTCATCTGGCCCCAGGCAATCGTGATCAAGCCAATGCCGGCCACCGAAAGCACGGCCACGCCGGTGCGCATGCCATGCATGGCGGTGGCCATGGCGACCATCAGGGCCAGCACGCCCAGGCCGATGGCATTGAGACCGGCCTGGCGCACAAAGGCTCCCGCCACGGCCAGGCCGATGATGGAGAACAGCACGGCCAGCACGAAGGCGCGGCCATGCCTGCGCGGCACCTTCCACAACCCGAGGAAGCACAGGCCGCTCACCGTGAGCGTGAGCAGGGGCATCAGCAAGCCCTGCAAGACTTCATCCGGGTTGCGGGCTACGAGCAGCGCGATGGTCAGCAGCAGGGCCATCAGGCCGCAGCCCATCGCCAGCACACGCACCGAGCGCCACTGCACATTGCGCTCGAGTGCGCTCATGCGATCCAGCTGGTCTTGCTCCTGCCCGACCAAGCTGCTCAGCTCATCAAGGGTGTCCCTGCTCTTCCTGTTCACGCGCCCATGCTCCCGGCTTCGAGAGCATGAGTCTGACCCAGAAGCGCGGGACAGAACCATCGGGAGCAGCCCCTGAGGGCGCGAAATCCGCCCGCTTTGCCTCGCAGATCACGAACCGGCCGCCGGATCGAGAAATACTGCGCAGCTTCCTTCAGCGCGCGGCGTTGAGCATGTCGCGCGTCTGCATCGCCACGCGGCGTGCAGCGGCCGCAAAGTCATCCCCCGAGCTGGCATAGAGCACCGCCCGCGAGCTGCTGACGATGATGGGCGCGCCCTCGCGCCAGCCGGCCTTGACCGTGGCCTCGGCATCGCCGCCCTGCGCGCCCACCCCGGGAATCAGCAAGGGCAGCGTCGGCGCCAGCTCGCGCACCCGGGCGATTTCGCCGGGGAAGGTCGCGCCGACCACGAGGCCCAGCTGGCCATTCTTGTTCCACGCTGTCTGTGCCAGTGCAGCCAGGTGTTCGAAGAGGCGCGGCTGGCCCGGCACATCGGCCAGGCGCTGCATCTGCCAGTCGTTGCCGCCGGTGTTGGACGTGCGGCACAGCAGGATGGCGCCCTTGTCCGGATAGCGCAGGTAGGGTTCGATGGAGTCCAGACCCATGAAGGGCGACAGCGTCACCGCGTCGGCCTGGTAGCGCTCGAAGGCCTCGCGGGCGTACTGCTCAGCCGTGGAGCCGATGTCGCCTCGCTTGGCATCAAGAATCACCGGCACGTGGGGCGCCACGCGCTTGATGTGGGCCATCAGCCGCTCGAGCTGGTCTTCGGCGCGGTGGGCGGCGAAGTAGGCGATCTGCGGCTTGAAGGCGATCACCAGGTCCTTGGTGGCGTCGACGATGCCGGAACAAAAGTCAAAGATGCGGCCGGCATCGCCCTTCCAGGCGCCCGGAAACTTCGCCGGTTCCGGGTCCAGGCCCACGCACAGCAGGGAGTTGTTGAGGCTGGCGGCGGCGTGGATCTGCTGGATGAAATTCATGACGGAAGGCGGGGCGGTTCAAGGTGCCGTATTGTCCTGCTTTTGCAATCCGACGAGAGAGGGAGTGAGCGATGCTGGTTCTGAAGACGGAGCGCTTGCGGCTGCGCTGGTTCGATGCCGAGCGCCCCGGCGACGCCGAGTTCATCCTCGAGCTGCTCAACGAGCCCTCGTGGATAGCGAACATCGGCGACCGCAATGTTCACAGTCTCGATGACGCCAAGGCCTTCATCAGCGACCGCCTGGTGGGCGGCTACTGGTTCCAAGGCTTTGGCTTCTGGGCCGTGGAGCGCCTGGAAGACGGCGCCGTGCTGGGCATGTGCGGCCTGATCAAGCGCGACAGCCTGCCCCATGTCGATGTGGGCTATGGCTTCGTGCCGCGTGCCTGGGGCGCAGGCTATGCACGGGAGGCGGCCGCCGCCTGCCTTCGCTATGGCCATGAAGTGCTCGGGCTGAACACCATCCTCGGGATCACCTCGCCCACCAACACGGCGTCGGCACGGGTGCTCGAAGGCATCGGCCTGCACCATGTGGAAACCACGGTGCTGGAAGGCGAGACCCGCCAGACCGCCTTGTTCCGCTGGGATGCGCCCCTGCCGGCGCAGCTGGACGACCGCGCGCAGATCGAGCAGCTCGTGAACAGAATGCTCGGCTGCTTCAGCAATACCGGTGGCGCGATTCCCGTGCTCGCCAGCCTGCCTCACTGGCTGCTGCCCTATGCCAGCAGCGCCTGCGACCGGCCCGATGGCCTGGAGCTGATGGACCCGCGCACCTTCGTCAGCCAGCGTGCCGAGCTCTTGATGGAAGGCCGGCTGCGTGACTTCAGCGAGGCCGCCGACGGGCCATTGCAGATCGACTCGCTCGGCCGCAGCGCGCAAGTACGGCTGCGCTTTCGCAAGTCCGGCGTGCTGGACGGCGTGGCTTTCAAGGCCAGCGGAACAAAGCACCTGCAGGTCGTGAAGACGATCGAGGGCTGGCGCATCGCCGCGCTGGCCTGGCGCGATGATGACGACAACGAGGCTTGATCGGCGCGCCCGGTCCAACAAGAATCAAGCCAATTCCCAGGAGACACCCATGCGCCGCCGCCATCTGATTGCCGCCACGATTGCCGCTTCCGCCCTGACGCTGCCCCCGTTTCAGGCGCAGGCCGCGGGTGCGGCGAACTGGTATTTCATCTTCCTGGAAACCGGCAGGCCCACGCCCAACGACAAGGCCGCGGTGCAGAAAATGCAGCAAGGCCACATCGACAACTTCGTGCGCCTGCATGCCGAGGGCAAGCTGTTTGTGGCCGGCCCGATGCGAGACCCCGCCCGTGTCAAGCGCGGCATCGTGGTGGCCAAGGCTTCCTCGCGCGAAGAGCTGCAGAGCTATTTCGGCCCGGACGAGTATGTGCGCGAGGGCTATATGACACTGAACGCTGCCACAGCCGAACCCAACAAGGCCCTGATCACGCTGGCGGTGAACCCGGGTGGCATCGAAGAGGGCCGCATCATCCTGATCGGCCGCGACGCCAACGCCACCCCGGCCCTGCAAGCGCAGCGCCGCGCGATGCTGCAGCAGTTGATCGACAGCGGCCGCTTTGGCGCCTGGTACTCGCTCGCCAACGGCCCGGTAGCAGAAGTGCTGTTCGCCAAGACCCAGGACAGCGAGGCTGTGCAGGCTGCCTTGGCGAACTATCCCGGCGTGGCGGACAAGAGCGTCAGCCTGGACGTCTGGGCCCAGTACCTCGGCACCGGCGTCTGGAACTGAGCGCTCGCGAAGTTCAGATCCGCTTCGCCAGCGCTTCGGCCTTGCCGGTGTAGCTGCCCGGCGTCATCGCCAGCAGACGGGCCTTCTCGGCTTCGGGCAGTTCCAGCGTCGCAATGAAGGCGGCGATGGCCTCGCGGGTGATGGCCTTGCCGCGGGTCAGTTCCTTCAGGCGCTCGTAGGGGTTGGGCAGC
This sequence comes from Roseateles microcysteis, assembly GCF_036880965.1. Classification (NCBI taxonomy): domain Bacteria; kingdom Pseudomonadati; phylum Pseudomonadota; class Betaproteobacteria; order Burkholderiales; family Sphaerotilaceae; genus Roseateles; species Roseateles microcysteis. The sequence continues at coordinate 154,010 of NZ_JBAJMV010000007.1, forward strand.
GCGTAGCGGCGCATCACGGTCTGGATCGGCTCGGCCAGGACTTCCCAGGCGCTGTCGAGGTCGTCGGCCAGCGCGGCTTCGTTGATCTCGAGCTTGTCCAGGCCCTTCAAAAGCGAGTCGTAGCCCAGCACCGCGTAGCCGATGGCCACGCCCATATTGCGCAGCACCGTCGAGTCGGTCAGGTCGCGCTGCCAGCGGCTGACGGGCAGCTTCTGCGACAGGTGGGTCAGCACCGCATTGGCCAGGCCGAAATTGCCCTCGGCATTCTCGAAGTCGATCGGGTTGACCTTGTGCGGCATGGTCGAGCTGCCGATCTCGCCGGCCTTGGTGCGCTGCTTGAAGTAGCCCAGCGACACATAGCCCCAGACATCGCGCGACCAGTCGATCAGGATGGTGTTGACGCGAGTCATCGCATCGAACATCTCGGCCATGTAGTCATGCGGCTCGATCTGGATGGTGTACGGGTTGAAGGAGAGGCCCAGCTGGCCCTCGATCACGCGCTGCGAGAAGGCTTCCCAGTCGAACTCGGGCCAGGCGCTCAGGTGAGCGTTGTAGTTGCCGACGGCGCCGTTCATCTTGGCCAGCAGCTTCACGTCCGCGATGCGCTCGCGTGCATTGCGCAGGCGCGCGACGACGTTGGCGATTTCCTTGCCCACGGTCGTCGGGCTGGCGGTCTGGCCGTGCGTGCGGCTCAGCATCGGCGTGGCGGCCATGGCGCGCGCCATGCCGGTGAGCTTCGCGATGATCTTGTCGATGGTGGGCAGCACCACGTCCTGGCGCGCGGCCTTGAGCATCAGGCCGTGGCTGGTGTTGTTGATGTCTTCGCTTGTGCAGGCGAAGTGCACGAACTCGCCGGCGGCCTTCAGCTCCGGCTGCGACTCGAAGCGCGACTTCAGCCAGTACTCGACCGCCTTGACGTCATGGTTGGTGGTCTTCTCGATGTCCTTGATCGCCTGCGCATCGGCTTCCGAGAAGCGCGTCACCAGGCCGCGCAGCAGGCCGCGGGCGGCCTCGGACAAGGGCGCGAATTCGGCGAAGCCGGCATCCGACAGCGCAATGAACCACTCCACCTCGACCTGCACGCGGCGGTGCATCAGGCCGAACTCCGAGAGCAGCGGGCGCAGGGCGGCAAAGCGCGAGGCGTAGCGGCCGTCCAGCGGCGAGAGGGCGGTCAGTGCGGAGAGCGTCATGGCGGGTAGTGGCGCAGGGCCGGATGAGGGCAAACCCGCGGATTTTAGCCGCGAGGCCCAGCGGCGCTTTCGCCAGCACAATGTGGCCGCAAAACCGTCCACGTCAGTCACAAGCATCCGGGGAGCCCGTCCTTGTCTCTATCCTTGCGCACCGCCCTGCTCTGTGCCGGCCTGCTGGCCCTCGCCGCTTGCCAGCCCAAGAGCGCCGAAGCACCCGCTGCCGCGAGCGCGCCGGCAGCCAATGCCGCGCAGCTGGCCGAGCTTCAGCAAGGCGTCGACCAGGTGCTGGCCCGCTACCGCCAGATGATCGTGCTGATGGACGGCGAGGCCGCCTTGCCACCGGCGGAGCGGCGCGCGGTGTCGGGCGTCGGTCAGCTGATCTTTCATGAAATGCGTGAAGCCACCGAGAAGCTGTGGCGGCTCTCGGCCGCGCATCAGGACCCCGCCCTCGTTGCCGCGCTCGCCCAGGTGCTGGACCGCATCGAATCCGAGCCCACCTGGTTCGACGCCGACCGCCTCGCTTTCAAGGACTACCTGGGCCGCATTGCCGAGCAGTATTCGGGCGCGCAAAGCCTGGCCGCCCTGAAACTGGCCAAGCGCGCCAATGAAGACCTGGCCGTGCTGGCCGAGGTCGAACAGGCCTATGAGCGAGAGCTGAAAGACGCCTTCGGTCGATTCGGCAACAAGCGCGGCATCGAATTGAAGCGTGAGAAGTGGAGCGACTACGTGGCCAAGCTGCGCAGCCTCTACAGCCGCGAGCAGATCCTGCGCGACTACGCCACCATCGTGCCTTATGCCAGCGCCGCACCCTCGGCGGCCAAGCAGGCAGCGACCTCGTCAACACCGCCGCGCGAGTTGTTCGGCGAAGACCTGCCGCCGAAGACGGTGCTGCTCACCTTCGACGATGGCCCGCATGGCCGCTACACGGACGAGATCCTGGAGATCCTGAAGCGCTATCAAGCGAGCGCCGTTTTTTTTCAGCTGGGCCAGAACCTTGGCAAGCTTGACGCCAAGGGCCAGGTCCAGCCAGGGCCGGGCAGCCAGGTGGCGCAGCGGGTTCTGGCCGCCGGTCATCAGCTCGCCAACCACAGCTTCACCCATGGGCTGATGTCCAAGTTCGAGCAGACCAAGGTGCGCGAGGAAGCGGCCAACACTGAAGCGCTGCTGGACAAGGCCGGCCGCCAGGGCCAGGCGCTGTTCCGCTTCCCCTATGGCGCGCGCAACGAGGCTGCGCTGGCGACGGTCGAGGCCTTGAAGCTGCGTTCGATGATGTGGAACGTGGACTCGCTGGATTGGTCCGACCCGATCCCGAAGTCCATCGCTGCGCGCGTGCTCGGCGAGCTGGACAAGCGCCAGCGCGGCATCGTGCTGTTCCACGACATCCACGCCCGCACCGTGCAGGCCCTGCCCTTGGTGCTGGATCAGCTGAGCGCCGAGGGATACCGCTTCGCGAGCTGGAAGGACGGCCGCATCGTCACCGCTGATGCGGCTGCGCCGGCACCGATGCCCACGGCCGGCACCAGCCTTTACCGCGACAGCCACGCGCTGATCGTCGGTATCGACCAGTACGCCAAGTGGCCGCGCCTGGCGCATGCGGCGCGCGATGCCCGGGCCATGCGCGAGACGCTGGAAGCACGCTTCGGCTTCCGCCCCGAGAACATCACCATGCTGCTCGACGGCGAGGCCACGCGCGCCAACATCCTGCGCGCCTTGAACGACAAGCTGGGCGACGCCAGCAAGGTCAAGCGCGACGATCGGGTGCTGGTCTTCTTTGCCGGCCACGGCAGCACGCGGCGCCTGCCCAGCGGCCGCGAGATCGGCTACGTGATTCCGGTCGATGCCTCGCAAGATGATTTGCAGACCGACGCGATAGCGATGCCGCAATTGCAGGAAGTGGCCGAGTCCTTGAGCGCCAAGCATGCGCTCTTCGTCATCGATGCCTGCTACTCGGGCCTGGGCCTCACACGCGGCGGCGCCGCCAACTTCGCGCGCGACAACTCACGCCGCATCGGCCGGCAGATGATGACCGCCGGCGGCGCTGATCAGCAGGTGGCCGACGACGGGCCCGGTGGCCATTCGGTCTTCACCTGGACACTGCTGCAGGCGCTCTCGGGCAAGGCAGACCTGAACGGCGACGGCCTGATCACCGGCACCGAGCTGGCGGCCTATGTGGCGCCGGCCGTCTCGGCCATCGCGCACCAGACACCGGCGTTCGGCAGCCTGCCGGGTTCGGAGGGCGGCGAGTTCGTGTTCGAGCTGCCGGTCGTGGAGCAGGCCCTGAGCGGCGAAAGCGGCCAGCTCGATGCAGCGGCCAGCCGCCTGGCCAAGCGCATCGACGACGTGGCCGCGCCGCAAGCGGCGGCCAGCGCGGTGAAGGTGACGATCACGGGCCTGGATGGCCGCGAGCAGTCGCTTTCAACGTCCACCGCCAAGGTCGACCCCGGCTCGCGCGTCGCGGCGCAGCGCGCGAACGACCGCGGCCTTCAGCTCTACAAGGAGCGCCGTTACGACGAAGCCGAAGCAGCCTTTGTCGAAGCGCTCAAGCTGCAGCCGGCCTTCGCGCTGGCGGCCAACAACCTCGGCTTCATCTACTACAAGCGCGGCAAGCCGGCCGAGGCGGCGCGCTGGTACGAGAAGGCGATTGCAATGGATGGCAGCCGCGCGCTGGCCTGGCTGAACCTGGGTGACGCACGCCTGCAAGCGGGCGACGATGCCAAGGCGCTGGAGGCCTACAAGACCTTTGTCGGCCTCTCGCCCAAGCATGGCCGCGCGGCGGAATTGCAGGCCTTCATCGCAGAGCCGGATGCCGCCCATCGGCCCAAGCCGCCGCTCTGAATGTGCGCCAGCGCCGGCATGGGTCCGGCGCCGTGCGGAAACAGGAGCAAATCAGCTGCGCAGCTTGGCCAGCGTCTGGCGGATCCGCGCGGCGTCGCGCAGGCGCTGGCCGGAACCGTCGGCGTCCAGCAGCACCACGGTCACCGGCTTGCCGCCACTCATCATGCGCATGGTCAGGCAGCGGCCGGCTTCCTCGGTGTAGCCGGTCTTGGAGAGCCGGATGTCCCAGCCCCTGGCACCGACCAGCCGGTTGGTGTTGTTCACCTGGCGCGGCTTGCCGTTCAGCGCCACCTGTTCAAGCTTGTCGCTGGTGATGCGGCTGATGTCGGCGTAGCGGCCGGCCGCGCTCGCGATCTTGGCCACCTCGGTGGCTGTCGAAATATTCTGCGGTGACAGGCCCGTGGGCTCAGCGATGGCCGTGCGATGCAGGCCCAGGCTGCGCACCTTGGCCTGCGCCGCCTGGACGAAACCGGCCATGCCGCCGGGGAAGGTGCGGCCCAGCGCCGCTGCGGCACGGTTCTCGGAGGCCATCAAGGCCATCTTCAAGGCGGCCATGCGTGTCAGTTCGGTGCCCACGCGCAAGCGCGAGGCGCTGTGCTTGAGCGTGTCGACATCGTCGGGCTGGATGCGGATCTTCTCGTTCATGTCGAGCTTGGCATCCAGCACCACCATGGCGGTCACCAGCTTGGTGAGCGAGGCGATGGGCACCATCTCGTCCGGGTTCTTCTGCATCAGCACACGGCCCGTGCCCTCTTCCAGCACCAGCGCGTGCTTGGCGTTGACGGCGAGCTTGAAGGCAGGTTCGTCGGAGGCAGCTGCAGCGGCGGGGGAACTCTTGGACGGGGTGCGCGCCGCGGCCGGCAAGCTGGCGCCGGCAAGGGTGAAAGCGAGCGCGAAGGCGCAGGCCAGCAGGCGCGGACCGGCTTGGTGAGTGCAAGAAATCTTGAGGGGCATCTTCAACAACATGGCGCGCATTGTGGCTGCAAGCGATCCAGGTCAAGAAGCAGGCTGTGGGGCGGGGGTATGCTGAAGGCACTCACCCACTTCCGGCCAGGCCCATGCCCGAACAGACCAGCGCAGTCCCGCAGAGCTACGACCGCCGCAGCATCGTGCTTCACTGGGCCAGCGCTGTCCTCGTGCTCGCGCTGTGGTGCGTGGGCCAGACCATCGACTGGTTCCCGCGCGGCACGCCGCGCATCACGGTGCGCAGCCTGCACATCGTGTTCGGCTTCCTGCTGGCTTTTCTGGTGATCGCCCGTCTGCTCTGGTGGGCGCGCGGCAGCAGCCGGCCGCCGGCCGATCCGGGCTTGCTGGGCGGCGTGGCCAAGTCGGCCCATGGCCTGCTCTATCTGCTGCTGATTGCCGCGGTCGGTGCGGGCATCGCATTCACGCTGGTGCGCGGCGACAACCTGTTCGGCGTCTTCAAGCTGGACTCCATCGCCCCAGACAACAAGGCCCTGCGCCATGACATCGGAGAGCTGCATGAATTGGCGGCCAATCTCCTGCTGGGCCTGGCCTTGCTGCATGCCGCCGCCGCGGTCTGGCATCACCGGGTGCTCAAGGACGGCGTGCTGCGGCGCATGTGGCCGTCGCTGAAACAGCACGGCTGAGGCCGGCAGCATGCTGATCCGCAATGTCTGCCTGCCTGATGGCCGCGAGGCCCAGGACCTGCTGGTGCAGGACGGGCGCATTGCAGCGATCGGGCCCCAACTCGCTGCGCCGGAAGGCACTGAAATCATCGAGGGCCAGGGCTGGCTGCTCAGCCCGCCCTTTGTCGACGCCCACTTCCATCTCGATGCCGCGCTGAGCCATGGCCAGCCCCGCGTCAATGAAAGCGGCACGCTGCTGGAAGGCATTGCGCTGTGGGGCGAGCTGAAGCCTCTGCTGACGCAGGAAGCCATCGTCGAGCGCGCATTGCGCTATTGCGACTGGGCGGTGGCACGCGGCCTGCTGGCGATCCGCTCGCATGTCGATGTCTGCGACGACCGGCTGCTGGCGGTTGAAGCGCTCTTGCATGTCAAGAAGCTGGTCGCGCCCTATCTGGACCTGCAACTGGTCGCGTTCCCGCAAGATGGCTTGCTGCGCTCAGCCAACGCACTGGCGAATCTGCGGCGGGCGCTGGACCTGGGCGTGGAGGTGGTGGGTGGCATTCCGCACCATGAGCGCACCATGGCCCAGGGCGCCGAGAGCGTGCGCCTGCTGTGCGAGCTGGCGGCCGAGCGCGGCCTGCGCGTGGACATGCATTGCGACGAGACGGACGACCCGCTGTCACGCCATGTCGAGACGCTGGCCTTCGAGACCCAGCGCCTGGGCCTGCAAGGCCGCGTCACCGGCTCTCACCTCACGTCCATGCATTCGATGGACAACTACTACGCCGCCAAGCTGATACGCCTGATGGCCGAGAGCCGGCTCGGCGTGGTCGCGAACCCGCTGATCAACATCAGCTTGCAGGGTCGCTTCGACAGCTACCCCAAGCGCCGCGGCATGACCCGCGTGCCCGAGCTGATGGCCGCCGGCCTGGATGTGGCCTTCGGCCACGACTGCGTGCTCGACCCCTGGTACTCGATGGGCAGTGCCGACATGCTGGAAGTCGCCTCCATGGGCCTGCATGTGGCGCAGATGACTTCGCGCTCCGCCATGCGGCAATGCTTCGAAGCGGTGACGAGCATTGCCGCTCGCATCGTGGGGCTGGAGGGCTATGGGCTGGACGCAGGCTGCAAGGCCGACTTCGTGCTGCTGCAGGCCCGTTCGCCCGAGGAGGCGATACGCCTGCGCGCCGCGCGCCTGCTGGTGGTGCGCCGGGGTCAGGTCGTGAGCCGCATGGCGCCGGCCACCGCCCGGCTGAGCCTGCCCGGGCGGCCACCGAGCGTCGACTGGAGCAACACTGGCGGCGCGAAAGTGTGACCCAAGGCCGCGGGCCTGACAAGCCGCGTTTGCCTGCCCTAGATCGTCGATTTTGTACAGCCTATCGTGTCCGGACCGCTTGGCTAGAATCGCGCCGCACTAGAGGGAGCACACGCTCCTGCAGCACAAGACATGAAGCTCATCGGATCCCTTACCAGCCCCTACGTCCGCAAGGTCCGCATCGTGATGGCGGAGAAGAAGCTCGACTACCAGCTGGTGCTGGAAGACGTGTGGAGCAATGACGCCATCCTGAAGGTCAACCCGCTGGGCAAGGTGCCCTGCCTGGTGATGGAAGGCCAGGATTCGATCACCGGCGCGGTGTTCGATTCGCGCGTCATCGTCGAGTACGTGGACACGCTGTCGCCGGTGGGCAAGCTGATCCCGGAACGCGGCCGCGAGCGCACCGAGGTGCGCACCTGGGAGGCACTGGCCGACGGCCTGCTGGACGCCTCCATCCTCTCGCGCCTGGAGCAGACCTGGAGCGGCCGCTCGCAGGAGCAGCGCAGCGCCGCCTGGACCGAGCGCCAGATGGGCAAGGTCTACGGTGCCTTGCGCGCCATGGGCCAGGGCCTCGGAGAAAAGGCCTGGTGCTCCGGCAATCATTTCTCGCTGGCCGACATCTCCGTCGGCTGCGCTCTGGGCTATCTGGATCTGCGCTATCCGTCGATTGACTGGCGCGGCGACCATCCCAACCTGGCCAAGCTCTTTGAAAAGCTCAGCGCCCGCCAGAGCTTCATCGACACGGCGCCACCGGCCGCCTGAACAGGCGGGAAGGCCTGAGCGCCTGCAGCTTCAGGCGCTGTGCAGGGCCGCGCATTGCGGCAGCAGATGCAGGTGGCGATACAGCGCGGCGAAGCGCCGCTCCACATCCGCCGTGCTCAGGTGCCAACGCTGACCGATCTCGTCGCTCAGGAGGCCGCTGGCCACCAGGCTCAGCAGATGCTGGTCGCTGAGGTTCAAGGGCTGATGGCCACCCAGTGGCGTCAGGTCTTGCCCTGAGCTCACGCACTGGGCCAGTTGCAGGCTGCTGCGCGGCAGACCGAAGGCCGCCAGCATCTGGCGCGCGATCATGGGCGACATCGCTGCCCGCCCTTCATGAAGCTGGCTCAAGCCCGCCGGCAAGGCCGCGCCCGAGCCGGCATCGACGCAGTAGCCGTCGCCACCGCTGCGCAGCGCCTCGAACAGCAGCAGGTCGTCGGCCGACGGCGTCAAGAGCAGCACCAGCGGGCGCCGCTCGCCCGACGGTGGCAGCTCGCGCAGCAAGCGGGTGGCGTTGCCATCGACGAGGCGCAGATCGCAGGCGAGCACCTCGGGTGCATGCAGGCGCACCTGGCCGGCGGCCTCGCGGACCTGCTCGGTCTGGCCGCAGAGAAGCCAGCGGCCTTCTTCGGCCAGCACCGTGCCGGCGCGTATCAGCGATTGGTGGGTACGACGGATCAGGAAGGCGGAGGGCATGCAGCGGTAACGGGTAGCGCTGCGGATTGTCCCGAGCAGGCGGTAGCGGACAACCCCGTGAACCGGTGCCCCTCAAGCCCGGGATCGCTGCCGGCAGCCCGGGCCCGATTCAGGCGTAGGTCGCGCCCACCACACCCTGCGGCGCAAAGCTCTGCGCACTGGCCATCGGCCAGTAGACCTTGAACACGTTGCCAGGCAAATCGCCACCGCCCAGGAGCGCGCCCGGCTTGATGAAGGGCAGCAGATTGGCCAGCAGCTTGACCTCGTGCCGGCTGACACGGTGCACGATATGGGCCGCCGTGATGTCGCCCGGATGCAGGAGGCCTGCCGCCTGCACCAGCTCCTGCAGGGCCTTCAAGGTGAGGTCGTGATAGCTGAACACGCGCTGGGCCTTGTCGGGCACCACCAGCGCCTGCTGGCGCAAGCCGTCCTGCGTGGTCACGCCGGTGGGGCAATGGCCCGTATGGCAGGCCTGGGCCTGGATGCAGCCCAGCGAGAACATGAAGCCGCGTGCCGAATTGCACCAGTCGGCGCCGAGCGCCATCATGCGGGCGATGTCGAAGGCGCTGACCACCTTGCCGGCACAGCCCAGCTTCACCTTGTGGCGCAGGTTCAGGCCGACCAGGGTGTTGTGAACCAGCAGCAGGCCCTCCTGCAGCGGCGCGCCGACATGATCGGTGAACTCCAGCGGTGCTGCGCCGGTGCCGCCCTCGGCGCCGTCGATGACGATGAAGTCCGGCGTGATGCCGGTCTCGACCATGGCCTTGGCGATGGCAAACCATTCCCAGGGGTGGCCAATGCAGAGCTTGAAGCCGACCGGCTTGCCGCCCGACAGCGCGCTCAGGCGCTCCAGGAACTGCAGGAGCTCGACGGGCGTGCCGAAGGCACTGTGCGAGGCGGGCGAGATGCAGTCTTCACCGACCGGAATGCCCCGCGCCTCGGCAATTTCTGGCGTGACCTTGGCGCCGGGCAGCATGCCACCGTGGCCGGGCTTGGCGCCCTGGCTGAGCTTCAATTCGATCAGCTTGACCTGCGGGTCGCGCGCATTGGCCTCGAAACGCTCGGGGTTGAACGTGCCATCGGTGTTGCGGCAGCCGAAGTAGCCGGAGCCGATTTCCCAGATCAGGTCGCCGCCATTGGCGCGGTGGTGCACGCTGATCGACCCTTCGCCGGTGTCATGCGCAAAGCCGCCCTTCTTGGCACCCGAATTGAGCGCACGGATCGCGTTGGCGCTGAGCGCACCGAAACTCATGGCCGAGATATTGAAGATGCTGGCCGAATAGGGCTGGGCGCGGCCCTCGCCAATCGTGATGCGGAAGTCGTGCGAAGGCAGCTGGGTCGGCGTGAGCGAATGGTTGATCCATTCATAGCCTTCCAGGTGCACGTCGATCTGGGTGCCAAAAGGGCGCTTGTCAGGGTCGCCCTTGGCGCGCTGGTACACCAGCGAGCGCTGCTGGCGCGAGAACGGCGCGGCCTCGCTGTCGCTCTCGATGAAGTACTGGCGCAGCTCCGGCCGGATGTACTCGAGCAGGAAGCGCAGATGCCCGATCACCGGGTAGTTGCGCAGCACCGAGCGCTTGGTCTGACGGATGTCATGCCAGCCCACCCAGGTCAGCAGACCGAACAGCAGTACCAGCGGCACGCCATAGCGGCTGTAGACCAGCAGGCCCAGGCTGATGCCGAAGAGCACCGCACAGAGCAGCCAGGTGCCATAGCGGACCGGAAAGTGATGATCGACAGCTTGCAGCCAACGGGGCATGGAGGAACACCTTTCGCCTGAGGGGCTTTCTGGACCGCATGCTATGCCCAGCGGCAGGCGCTGTGCCCTGGGGCAAGCCATGCCCTGCTGCACAATCGGCGCGACATCCTAGGGAAGCCCGCAAATGATGCTGAAGAAAATCTGGTCGCCCATCGCCTGGCTCTGGAACAAGTTCTGGTGGTTGCTCGACGGCTCGCGCCGCGTGTTCCTGAACCTCTTGTGGCTGCTGATCCTGATCGCGCTGTTTGGCGCGATCTTCCGCAGCGGCCCCAAGCCCCTGCAGGAGAAGACCACCCTGGTGCTGAGCCTGCGTGGCCCGCTGGTGGAGCAGTTTTCCGGCTCGGCCCGCTCGCAGGCGCTGGCCGAATTGCAAGGCCAGAAGGCGGCCAGGCAGACCCGCTTGCGCGACGTGCTGGCGGCGCTGCAAGGTGCGGCCAAGGACCCGAACATCAGCGCCGTGCTGCTGGACCTGGACGACTTCAGCGGCGCCGGCATGGCCGGCCTGCATGAGGTGAGCGCCGCACTGCAGCGCTTCAAGAAGGACAGCGGCAAGCCCATCTATGCCTACGGCGACAGCTACAACCAGCGCGCCTACCTGCTGGCCGCACAGGCCGACGAGATCTACCTGCACCCGATGGGCAATGTGCTGATCGAAGGCTTTGGAGGCTACCGCACCTATTACAAGGACGCGTTCGACCGCCTCGGCGTCTCGGCCAATGTCCTGCGCGTGGGCACCTACAAGAGCGCCGCCGAAAACTACTTCACCAATGGGCCCAGCCCCGCCTCCAGGGAGGCCGACAGCCTGCTCTACGGCGCACTCTGGACCAGCTACACCGACCAGGTCGAGGCGGCCCGCAAGCTGGAGAAGGGTGCGATTTCTCGCGACATCGAACAGCTGCCCGAGCAGATGGCCGCGCTGAAGGGCGACACCGGCCAGCTGGCGCTGAAGCAGAAGCTGGTGGACGGCCTGAAGACCCGCGACGAGATGCGCGCCCTGCTGATCGAGCGCGGTGCCAAGGAAGGCCCGACCTTCCGCCGCATCGGCTACGGCGACTACCTCGCGCACCTGAAGCGTCAGGCGCCTTTCGGCGCCGCCGTGGGCGTGGTGGTGGCCGAGGGCTCCATCGTCGACGGCGAGACGCAGGCCGGCCGCGTGGGCGGCGATTCGACCGCGCAGCTGATCCGCCAGGCGCGCGAGAACGATCAGGTCAAGGCCGTCGTGCTGCGCGTCAACTCGCCCGGTGGCAGCGCCTTCGCGTCAGAGATCGTGCGCCGCGAGCTCGAGATCACGCGCAAGGCCGGCAAGCCGGTGGTGATCTCGATGGGCGATGTGGCGGCCTCGGGCGGCTACTGGATCTCGATGAGTTCGGACCGCGTGATCGCCGACGCCAACACCATCACCGGCTCGATCGGCGTGTTCGGCATGCTGCCCACCGCCGACAAGCTCGTGGAGAAGCTCTCGCTGCACAGCGCCGGCACGACGACCACCTGGCTCGCCCGCAACTACGACCCGATGCGTCCGCTGGACCCGCGCTTTGCATCGCTGGTGCAGTCTTCCATCAATCACATCTACGACGACTTCACCGCCAAGGCCGCCGTCGCGCGCAAGAAGAAGGTCGACGAGATCGATGCCGTGGCGCAAGGCCGGGTCTGGACCGGCGCGCAGGCACTGGAGCGCGGCCTGATCGACCAGCTCGGCAGCTACGGCGACGCCTTGAAGGCAGCGGCGCAACTGGCCAAGCTGGAAGGCGAGCCCCGCCTGATCTACATCGAGCGCGAACCGGGCAAGCTCGACAAGCTCCTGGCCTCGTTTGCCGATGCGCTGGCACCGTCGATTTCGGCAGCCGTCAGGGAGCAGCTCGGATTCACGGCTGCCATCCCCGCGCCCTTGCAGCAGGTCAAGTCAGACCTGGCCTGGCTGGGCGAAGTCAGCGAAGGCCGCAAGCCTTTTGCTGCCGTGGTGCATTGCCTCTGCGCAGCGCCTTGAGCCATACACCAGAGAGTTCCGAGATGAAGAAGATGCAGGTTCGAATCCTGGCCGGCGCCCTGTGCGCCCTGGCCCTCGCACACGCTGGTGCCCAGCCCTATCCGGCAACAGCCCGCATGCCGGTGCAGGACAGCTATCACGGCGTCACGATCACCGACGACTACCGCTGGCTGGAAGACTTCAGCAAGCCCGAGGTGAAGGCCTGGGTGGCGGCGCAGAACAAGCTGAGCCGCGCAGCGCTGGACGCGGTGCCCGGTCGCGCTGCGCTGGAGGAACGCATCCGCGGCCTCCTGAACTCGCGCTCCAGCGCCTACTACGGCCTGCACCCGGCCGGCGGCAAATGGTTTGCCATCAAGATGCAGCCGCCCAAGCAGCAGCCCTTGCTCGTGTTGCTCGACTCGCCCGATGCGCTCGCCAGCGAGAAGGTCGTGCTGGACCCCAATGTGCGCGCCGCCGATGGTTCGCTGGCCATCGACTTCTATGTGCCCTCGCCGGACGGCAAGCTGGTGGCGGTCTCGATGTCCGAGAAGGGCAGCGAAGATGGCTCGGTGCACCTGATCGAAGTCGCCACCGGCAAGCAGGTCGACGTGGTGATCCCGCGCGTTCAGTACCCCACCGGCGGCGGCTCGGTGGCCTGGGCGCCGGACGGCAAAAGCCTCTTCTACACGCGCTACCCGGCGCCGGGCGAGCGCGCCGAGGCCGAGTTGCATTTTCATCAAGAGGTCTGGCAGCACCGGCTGGGCCAGCCCTTGAGCGCGGATCGCTATGTGATCGGCAAGGAGTTCCCGCGCATTGGCGCGACCGTGCTGAGCGTGGCCAGGAGTGGCGAGCAGCTGGCCGTGGTGGCCAACGGCGACGGCGGCGAGCATGCGTTCTACCTGCGTTCAGCCAAGGGAAGGGGATCCTGGCAGCGCCTGGCCGCCTACGAAGACAACATCAAGGCGGCCGAGTTCGGCAATGACGGCTGGCTCTACCTGCTGTCGAACAAGGATGCGCCGCGCGGCAAGATCCTCCGCATTCCCCTGGCCAAACCGGCGCTGAAGAACGCGCAGGTGCTGCTGCCGCAGACAGAGGGCGTGCTGCAGCACATGGAAGTCAACGGCGGCAAGCTGTTCGTTTCGGCCTTGCTGGGTGGGCCCTCCAAGCTCAGCGTGGTCGACCTGAAGACCCGGGCCGTGCGAGACATCGAGCTGCCGCCCATCAGCAGCGTCAGCAGCCTGAAGGGCGGTGGCCCGGGCGAAGTGCTGGCGCTGGTGCAGAGCTATACCGAGCCGGCCGCCTGGTGGCGCCTGAGCAGTGAGGGAAAACCGGTGAAGACCGCGATGGCCAGCACGACGCCGGTGGACTTCTCCGACATCGAGGTCAAGCGCGAGTTCGCCACCTCCAAGGACGGCACCAAGGTGCCGCTGAACATCGTCCATCGCAAGGGCCTGAAGCTGGACGGCAGCAACCCGACCATCCTCAACGGCTATGGCGGCTACAACATCAGCCAGACCCCGGGCTTCTCGGTCACGCGCAAGCTCTGGCTGGAGCGCGGCGGCGTCTACGTGATTGCCAACCTGCGGGGCGGCGGCGAGTACGGCGAGGCCTGGCACCTGGCCGGCAACCTGACGAAGAAGCAGAACGTGTTCGACGACTTCATCGCCGCGGCCGAGCATGTGATCGCACGCGGCTACAGCTCGCCGGCCAAGCTCGCGATCCAGGGCGGCAGCAACGGCGGCCTCTTGATGGGCGCGGCGCTGACGCAGCGGCCCGAGCTGTTCCGCGCCGTGCATGCCTCGGTGGGCATCTACGACATGATGCGCATCGAGCTGGACCCCAACGGCGCCTTCAACGTCACCGAGTTCGGCACGGTCAAGGACAAGGCGCAGTTCGAGGCGCTCTATGCCTATTCACCCTTCCACCGCGTCAAGGACGGCACCGCCTATCCGGCCGTGCTGTTCACCACCGGCGACCACGATGGCCGCGTCAACCCGGCGCAATCGCGCAAGATGACCGCACGCCTGCAGGCGGCCGACCCGAGCGGCCGCCCCATCCTCCTGCGCACCAGCGCGGCCAGCGGCCATGGCATGGGCTCGTCGCTGGACGAGACCATCAAGCTGCAGACCGACACCTTCAGCTTCCTGCTGCAGCAACTGGGCGTGGCCCAGCCCTGAGCCGGGTGGGCCGCTACAATGCGGCCCACAGCGCCGATTTGTTCCGGATTGCGGGCGCTATAGAAATTCCGCTAAACAGGAACGCCATCCGGTGTTCCGTCTTGTCAGCGGCACCGGTTTTTCTTTTTTCGGAAGGCGTGAACCCATGACCCCGCAAAGCGTCGGCTTCGTCCAGCCGCAGCGCATGCAGTTCGATGAGCCCCTGCCCCTGCGCAGCGGTGCACAGCTGAGGCAGTACGAGCTGCACTACGAGACCTATGGCCAGCTCAATGCCGAGCGCAGCAATGCGATCCTGGTCTGCCATGCCTTGAACGCCAGCCATCACGTGGCCGGTGTCTACGAAGGGCAGGAGAAGAGCGAAGGCTGGTGGGACAACCTGATCGGCCCGGGCAAGCCGCTGGACACGAACCAGTTCTTCGTCATCGGCATCAACAACCTCGGCTCCTGCTTCGGCTCGACCGGGCCTATGCATGCCAACCCGGCCACCGGCCAGGTCTATGGCGCGGACTTCCCTGTCGTGACCGTGCAGGACTGGGTGGATGCGCAGGCCCGCTTGCTGGACCGCCTGGGCATCGGCCAACTCGCCGCCGTGCTGGGCGGATCCCTGGGCGGCATGCAGGCCCTGGACTGGTCGCTGCGCTACCCCGAGCGCATGCGCCATTGCATCGCGATTGCCACGGCACCCAGCCTCTCGGCGCAGAACATCGCCTTCAACGAAGTGGCCCGCCGCGCCATCATCACCGACCCCGATTTCCACGGCGGCCATTTCTATGCCCACGGCGTGGTGCCCAAGCGCGGCCTGCGCGTGGCACGCATGATCGGCCACATCACCTACCTCTCCGACGACGTGATGGAGCAGAAGTTCGGACGCCAGATGCGTGCGGCGGAACTCGGCTACTCCACACAAGACATCGAGTTCCAGATCGAAAGCTATCTGCGCCACCAGGGCGACAAGTTCAGCGAGTACTTCGACGCCAACACCTATCTCCTGATCACCCGCGCGCTGGACTACTTCGACCCGGCCCGCGAGCACGGCGGCGACCTCTCGCGCACCTTTGCCCAGGCCCGCTGCAAGTACCTGCTGGCCAGCTTCACGACCGACTGGCGCTTCTCGCCGGCCCGCTCTCGAGAAATAGTCAAGGCGCTGCTGGACAACAAGCTCGACGTCTCTTACGCGGAGATCGACGCGCCGCATGGCCACGATGCCTTCCTGCTCGAAGACCCGCGCTATCACGGGGTACTCCGGGCCTATTTCCAACGCATCGCAGGAGAGCTGGCATGAGCGCCGTGCAAGTGATGGAGCAGATCGCCGCCTTGGTTCCAAAGGGCTCGCGCGTGCTGGACCTCGGCTGCGGCACCGGCGAGCTGCTGGCGTATCTGCAGAAGCACCGCGGCTGCACCGGCTACGGCGTGGAGCTCGATGACGCCAACCTCTTGGAGTGCGTGAAGCGCGGCGTCAACACGATCCAGCTGAACCTCGAAGAGGGCCTGTCGATCTTCGAGGACCAGAGCTTCGACGTGGTCCTGCAACTCGAGACGCTGCAGCATCTGCGCAATACCGAGCTGATGCTGCGCGAGACGGCGCGCGTGGGTCGCAGTGGCATCGTCAGCTTCCCCAACTTCGCGCATTGGCCCAACCGGCTGCAGGTGCTGATGGGCCGCATGCCCGTGACCAAGGTGCTGCCCTACCAGTGGTACGACACGCCCAATATCCGCGTGGGCACCTATGCGGACTTCGAGGTGCTGGCCGGCAAATGCGGGCTGCGCGTGCTGGACAGCTTCGGCATCCAGGGTGGACGTACGGTGCGCACGCTGCCCAACCTGATGTCCAGCATGGCGGTGTTCAAGTTCGACCGTGGCTGAAGCCGCGTTGCCGGACGTGGGCATCCCTTATGACGGCTCTTCCGCACGGGCGGGTGACATGCACACCGCCTGTCTCATGGGGTGAGTGAGGGCCGAGGCCAGGCCCTCAGCTCTCGAACCGCCCCAGCCTCACCATCGTATTGCCCGGCCTGCCGTGCTGGGTGGAAGGCATGACCAGCACCGTCCTGTCGTAGCGGGTGCGCAAGATCGTGGCGCCATCCTGCGCGAAGGCGGTGCCGCGCTCCGCGATCACGTCCAGGCCCCGCACCGGGAACAGGAAATGGAAGTCGCTGCTGAGCGCGACGACGGCCTCGTCCACGCGCACCAGGTGTTGGACCTCGGGCAAGGGCAGGCGCAGGCGCGACGTAGCCCAGGCCTCGCCGACCACGCCGGTGAGCCGCAGGAAGCGCACGACGCTGTCGATGGCCACTTCGGCAGAGCGGGCCTCCCAGTGCTGGCCGCATTCGATCAGCAAGGCATTCCTGTCGCTGGCCGGGTCGCCAAAGCCGCCGCGGTCGCGCATGCGCAGGCCCGAAGGATGGCCGGTGTCGATCAGAAGATCACCCGGCATGCCCAGCTCGCGAGCGAATGCCGCACCCTTGTCGAGCAGGCCGCACACCATCAGCGGCCGGCAGGCGTCCTGCATCGAATGGATGTCCAGCAGCCAGTCGGCCGCATCGACAAAGGGCTGCAACTGGCGCGCACGGCGCAGCTCCAGCGAATCTCGCTTGCCGAACAGCTGCGCATCGTCCCAGACACGGTTCAGGTCTTCGTCGACGCAGCGCGAGCCGTTCGGATGGGCGGGATCGAATCGCTGATAGGCCGCCACATTCGCGAAGCTCAGGATCAGCTTGCCGCTGGGCGGGGTCAGCTCCTGCGGCGAATGCTGGCCCAGCAGCCAGTCCAGCGCAATCGCGCCACACAGCTCATTGCCGTGCGTCAGCGCCTGAATCATCACGACCTTGCCCAGCCGGCCCGAGTCGAAGACATGGACATGATCAACGCCGCTGCGGCCTTCGCGCCAGCGCGAGATGTCGGGCGGGCTCAGTTCAATGCGGGGTTCGGTCATGGTTTTCAGCGTGCAGCCGCCGACGCCAGATTCAAGGCCATCAGGTCGCGCAGCACCAGCTTGATGCTGTCGCGTATGGCCGCCTCATTGGCCAGCCGCAGCCGCTCGACCGGCAGGAGCTTGTCGCCCAGCTCGACCGTGGCCGCATTGCGCACCGTGCGCTCGTAGACCGTGGCCTTGCTGGCGCGCTCGACGAGGGCGTAGCTGACACCCAGACGCACCGTGGTGTCCAGCGACACCAGGGGCTGGTCCAGGTCGGTGAGCTTGATGTCGAGCCGGTAGCGGCCGGCTTCGCGGGTCGCGGGAAACAGGCCCACGGCGCGCAGAGAATCCTCGAAGGCCTGCTCCAGCGCCGCGCTGCTGACCTTGGAGCCCCACCAGCGATTGGTGGCCTGGCCACCGCTGACAGGGCCGAGGCCCACGTTCAGGCGCAGGCCATCGGGCACCCAGGCGCGCATCTGCAAGGCGTCAGCCGGGCTCAGGCCCATGGAGAGCGGTTCGGACGGCGTGCCGCAGCCGCCGACAAGAATTGCCAGCGCAGCCGCCGCGATGATCCTGCTTGCCTTCATCATCATCCTCACCCCTTGCCTCTCAGAGCCGGCGGTGCTGCAAGGCCGGCAGTTGCTGACGCACGGCAGCCAGCCGCGCCAGGTCCAGCTCGGCCTGCACCAGGCCTTCACCCTCGCCCAGACAGTCCAGCACCTCGCCCCAGGGGTCGACGATCATGCTGTGGCCCCAGGTGCGCCGGCCATTTTCATGCCGGCCGCCCTGGGCCGAAGCCAGGACAAAGGCCTGCATTTCGACCGCTCGCGCCCGCAAGAGCAGCTCCCAATGCTTCTCGCCCGTGGTGTAGGTGAAGGCCGCCGGCACCGTGAACAGCTCGCAGGGCGACTGGCCGAGCGCGAAGCTCAAGCCCCGGTACAGCTCGGCGAAACGCAGGTCGTAGCAGATGGACAGGCCCACGCGCACGGGCCCGGCCTGCACGGCCACCGGCTCATCGCCCGCTTCCAGCACCCGGCCTTCGTCGTACTGCTCGGTGTCGGTCTTGAAACGGAACAGGTGGATCTTGTCGTAGCGCGCCGCCAGCTGCCCTTGCGGGCCGTAGACGAGGCAGCTGTTGCGCACCCGCGCCGGGTCGGCCGTGCGCAGCGGCAGCGTGCCGCCAACGAGCCACAGGCCCAGCTCGCGGGCGCTGTCCGACAGCATGCGCTGGATCGGCGCGTCAGGGTCTTGATAGGCCTCGGCGATGCGCAACTTGTCGTCGTCGCGCTGGCCCATCAGGCAGAAGTACTCGGGCAGCAGCGCCAGCTTCGCGCCTTGCGCGGCCGCCTGCTCCAGCCAATGGCGTGCCCGCGCCAGATTGCGCTCAACATCGGGCGTGGACACCATCTGCACGGCGGCGATCTTCATTATTTCGAGGCTCCTGAGGCGGGCAGGCTGGCAGCGGGTGCGGCAGGCTTGGCTTCGGGCTTCTCCACCTTCTCGACCTTGGGATCGTCCCAGCTGCCCGAGACGAGGAACTCGCGCGTGCCGGCTTCCATCATCGGCCGGCGCAGTATCAATTGCGCCAGGAAGGTGGCCAGTCCCACGGCAGGGTTGATGGCCGCATAGGCCAGCGAAGCGCCGCCGGCATTGACCTCGGGCAGCACCAGCACGCGCAGGTTCTGCGTCTCGGCGGCGAGGTCGGCCTCGCCCTCCATCGCGACCACCGCCTGCACGCCGCGCATGCGCAGGTTCTTGCTGTGCGCCACGCCGCGGCTGATGTCGATATCACCCTCGACGCCGTCGAAGGCAAAGCCCTCCTGGAACACGTCACGGAAGTCCAGCAGAAAGCGGCGCGGCAGCGACTGCAGGCTCAGGACACCCAGCAGGCGGCCGACACCCGGCTCGGCCTTCAGGAACTGGCCTTCGTCGAGATGCATCTTGAGCTGGCCCGACATGCTCGGATAGTCCGGGCTCAGCGGCGAGCCCAGCCAGCCGATCTGGCCGGCGAGCAGGCCCTTGCCGCCGCGCAGCAGCTTGCCGTGGCCGAGTTTTTCCAGCAGCTGGCCGGCATCGCTGACCTCGAGCTTCCAGTCCATCTGCGCGCGGCGCTGGCTCTGGCCGGCCACCAGCGCCCAGGTGCCGGTGGCGCTGAGCAGCGCGTCCGGATGGCGGATCTGCAGCTTGTCCAGCCGCCATTCGCGCGTCGGTCCTTGGTGCTGGGCCTGCACTTCCAGGCGGCCCAGCTTCTTGCCGCGCAGCTCGAAATCATCGACCACGATGTCCAGTGCCGGCACGCTGCTGGGCGCCTGGTCCAGCATCTGGCTGACGCTGTCGACCTCGCTCTTGGGCAGGGAGAGCCGCGCCAGGCGCGCGAACACGGTGCCCGGCTGCGGCGCGCGCGCCGGGCGCAGCTCCACATAGCCGCTGAGCTGGTGAGCGTCGAGCGTGGCCCGCCAGGTCTGCTTGTCGCTGGCCAGCGAGACGCCGGCCATCACCCGGTTGAGCGAACGGCCCGCCACCTGCAGCGACTGGGCGCGCAGCGACACGCTGCCGGGCATGTAGCCGCCGCCCGCGTCGCCACCGGCGTCGCCCGGCTGCAGACTGAAAAGCCGCTGGGCCGCCTGGTTCCAGGCGTCCAGATTGACGACACCCAGATTGGCCGAGGCACGCACCCCGCTCTCGGGCAGCTCGCCCAGGCTGTCCTGCACGGCCAGGCTGCCGCGCAGCACCTTGGCACTGTCACCACTGACATCGCGCAGGTAGTGCGCTTGCAGCAGCGTGTTGCCCAGCTCGACCCGCAGCTCGTCGCGCTTGCTGTCGACCATGCTGATGCGCAGCAGCAGCGGCAGTTGCGCATCAGCCTCCTTCTTCAGCGGCGCTGGCAGTTCGGCCGCGAGGCCTTGCAGGGAGCTCGCGAGGTCGAGCTCCACATGGCCATGCACCAGGCCCAGCTGCAGCTTGTAGCTGGCCTGGCCCTGCAGTGCAGGCGCCAGCTTGGCAGCCAGGCCCAGCTCGGGCGAGCGGCGCAAGCCCTCGGCAGTGGCAACACCAGAGCCCGAGAAGCGCAGGCTGCCATCAGCCTGGCTGCCGCCTTCGAACTGGGCTTCGCCACCGGCCATCCGGGCCGCACCATTCGTGATCTGCACGCCCTTCTGGTCGAAGTCGACACGGGCCCGCGCATTGGCCAGCAACGGCACATCGGGCCGCAGCTTCAGGTCGTTGCCGCCCAGCAGGACCTGGCCCTTGACCGTGCTGTGGCTGATGTCGGCCAGCGGCAGTTGCAGCGCCAATTTCAGCCCGGCCACGCCGCTGGCCGTGGCGGCATCCAGGCCGTGGCCGGTCCAGCCAGCCACCGGGCTGGCACGCAGAAAGCCCAGGAGCGCCTCGGCCGAACCGCGCCCACCGCCTTCCAGCTCCAGCACCGGCTTGTGATGCATGAGGTCCTTGATGCCGCCGTTCACACCAGTGAGCTCGAAGCCCATGACCCGCGTTCTGCCGTTGCGGATCTGCAGGCTGCCGCGGTCGATCACGACCTGGGCATTCAGTTGCTCCATGACCGGCCAGGGCGACAGGTAGGCCGGCGCCTCGGCCGTGGCCGGATGGCTGGGCACATAGGCCAACTCCACGTCGCGCGCTTCGGTCGTGATGCGGAACTGGCCGGTACTCTTGGGCGCGTCGAAAGGGAACTCGGCCAGGTCGCCATTGAGCCGGACGCTGACCCCGCGGGCCTCGCCCGAGCGCAGCGCGTCACGCAGATAGAGGCGGGTGTGCGAGTCCATCACCTGCGGCAGGTAGCGCGCCACGCGCGTGGCTGGCGCGCGGTCGACCTTGCCGGTGAGCTTCAAGTGCCCAGGAAAGCGCCCACCCTTGCCCACGCCTTCGCCGCTGCCGGTGCGCCACTGCAGGTCGAACTCGCCGCGCAGGTCCTCGTTCGCCAGTTGCAGATTGGCCAGATTGAACCTAAGCGCGGGCGGCTTGCCATCCTTTTGCGCCTCGATGCGCCAGTCCAGGGTGCCAGCGAGCTTTTGCAGCGGCAAGATCGGTTCTTCGAACAGGCCCGGCAGGTCCAGCTCGCCGTCCGTCATCTTGAATCCAGCCTCGCCGCCCTTCTCGCTGGCCTCGATCTGGGCGCTGACGCCTGTGACGCCAGGCCGGCCAAGGCCGGTCTCTGCCGCTCGGCTGCGCAGGCTCAGGCCGTCGACGCGCGCGCGCGCCTTGTAGCTGCTTGGCGCAGCAAGCTCGCCCTGCCAGCTCAGGCTCAACTCGCTGATCACGCCTTCAGGCGCCAGCTCGGCCAGCCATTCACGCTGGCCGGCCGACAAGGGCGCGCGCTCGGCGATCTGTGCCATCAGCGCGAAGTCCAGGCGCTGCGCAGTCAAGGCACCGCCGGTGAGCTTGCTGGTGTCCACGGTCAGGCCGAGGCCACCCGGCTGTTGCAGCGTGACCGACCAATCGGAGCGCGGCCAGCTCAGCCCGTCGTTCGCCACGAAACCCAGCTGTTCGGCCGACAGCGTGAGGAGGTCGCCGCCGCGCGCCATCGTCAGCCGGCCTTCGATGCGGGCGAGTTCGAGTTCGGGCGCGTCCGAGGCCAGGCGCAGCTGCACCTGGCGCAAGCCCATGTCCACGGTGGCGCGCTCGGCCTGACCATTGCGGATATCGATCCAGGCCCGCAGCGCGCCGTCGCCGGCACTCAGCTCGAAAGGCAGGCTGACATGGCGGCGCAACTGGCTCACGTCAGCACGCGGCAGGTCGGCAAAGACCTGGCCGCTCCAGTGCTTCAAGTTGCCGGCGCGGTGCAGGAGTGACTGGTTGAAGCGGGCGCGGATGCTGAAGCGCTCGCCCCATTCGGCCGGCGGCGTGGCATCCAGCCTCAGCTCATGGCGGCGCAGGCCGTTGCGCACGACCAGGTTCAGGTCCGTCAATTGCAGCGCTTCGGCCTGGCGCGCTTCGTCCACCCAGCGCAGCCGGCCTTTCAGGATCACGAACTCGTGCTGGGCGAAGAACCAGTCGGCCAGGTCGTTGCCGGCTTCGGCTCGTTCGTCGGGTTGCAGGTCGAAGCCGGCCACGAAGATCCGGCCCTGGCGGTCGCGGCGCACCTCCATCTCGGGGCTGTCCACCAGCAGCTGCTCGAAGCGGGGCGAGAAGGCGAGCAGCGAGCGCGCTGACAGCGCCGCAGCCACACGGGGCAGCCTCAGGACCTCGCGCTGGCGCTTGTCCAGGAGGCGCAGATCGCGCAATTCCAGCGCCGGAATCCAGCCGCCGGAGCGCACTTCGATCTGCCCGATGCGCACATCCACGCCCAAGATGTGCGAGGCTTGGCGTTCTATCGCGGGACGCCAGTCGTCGATGTACGGCAAAATTGCCCAGTGCAGCAGCAACCAGCTCAGCAGAACCAGCCCCCAGGCCAGCATCAACAGACGCAAGGCCCAGCGCAGCGCCCGCCGCAACAATCGGTAGGGACGCAAGGCGGCTTTTCTGGCGGCGGCGGAAACGGTTGCTGGTACAGACATGAAAGAAGGCTCGCCCTGGAGCCGCGACCTGCTCCGGCTTCGCCGGGTTGTCGCTTGGCTTGTTGCCTTGACGCGAGCACCCAGGAGCGCAGCCAATCTAGCACAGCGCAGACCATCCAATGACCGAGGCTTCCCCCTTCGCAATGTTGCCGGCCAGTGCCGAGCACAGCCGTTTCGTGCAGCGCATCCGCCGCCGCTATGCGGCCGAGCTGCCCCTGCTGCCGGCCGGGTTGCCGGGTCGCAGTGAAATTGAAGCGCTGGTGAGCACGCTGCAAGTCGGCGGCCGAACTCTGGCATCGGCCCTGCGCGTGGCCCGCCACCTCGTGCTGGAGCGGCTCGCGGTGCTGGACATCGAGCAGGCCGCGCCGGTCAAGGACATCACCGAGGTGATGACCACGCTGGCCGAAACCACGCTGTGCCTGGCGCTGGAGCAGGCCCGCCGCGAGCAGGACGCGGTCAACGGCGTGCCGCGCAATGGCAACGGCGAGCGGATCGAGTTCTGGGTCGTGGGCATGGGCAAGCTGGGCGGCCGCGAGCTCAATGTCTCGTCCGACATCGACCTGATCTACGTCTACGACGACGACGGCCAGACCGATGGGCCCGCGCCGATCAGCGCGCACGAGTATTTCGCCCTGCTGGCGCGCAAGCTCTATGCCCTGATTGGCGAAGTGACCGAGGACGGCCAGGTGTTCCGCGTCGACCTGGCCCTGCGGCCCAATGGCAATTCCGGCCCGCCGGCGGTGAGCCTGGCGATGCTGGAAGAGTATTTCCTGGTCCAGGGCCGCGAATGGGAGCGCTTTGCCTGGCTGAAGAGCCGTGTGGTGGCGCCGCTGGATGCGCCCGCCCTGCAGCGTGCCCAATACCTGCGCCAGCTGGTGACGCCGTTCGTCTACCGCCGCTACCTGGACTACGGCGTTTTCGAAGGCCTGCGGCAACTGCATCGCAAGATCCGCGATGAAGCCAGCAAGCGCGCCGCCGGCCGGCCCGAACGGGCGAACGACGTCAAGCTCTCGCGTGGCGGCATCCGCGAGATCGAGTTCATCGTCCAGCTCCTGCAAGTCGTGCGCGGCGGCCAGTTCCCCGAGATCCGCACCCGCTCCACCGTGAAAGCGCTGCGCAGCCTGGCCGCACGCGGCCTGATGAAGCCGGCCACGGCAGAAGGCCTGGCCGAGGGCTACCGCTTCCTGCGCCAGGTCGAGCACCGCATCCAGTACCTCGACGACCAGCAGACCCATGCGCTGCCCGGCAATGACGAAGACCTGGGCTGGATCGCGCGCAGCCTGAAGCTGGCCTGCCGGGCCGACACCTGCGAGCTGCTGGACCGGCTCTGCGAAGTGCGCGAGCTGGTCGCCACCGAGTTCGATGCGCTGCTGCACGACGGCCAGGCGCCGCAAGCCGGCAGCAGCGGCAATGGCTGCAAGAGCTGCGGCGGCCCGCCGCTGCCGGTCGACTCGGAAGAATTCCTGGAAAGGCTGCCGGCCGAGCTGGCGGAAAGCGTGCGCCGCTGGGCCAAGCAGCCGCGCGTGCAGCACCTGCGCGAAGAGTCGCGGCTGCGCCTGGCCAAGCTGGTCGGCCGCGCGGCCGCCGCCGTCAAGGAAGGCAAGAGCACGCTCGACGCGGCGATCCGCTTCGTCGACTGGATCGAGCCGCTGCTGCGGCGCGAAAGCTATCTGGCCCTGCTGGTCGAGCGGCCCGCCGTCCAGGCCCGTTTGCTCTCGCTGCTGGGCCTGGCGCGCTGGCCGATGCGCTACCTGATGCTGCACCCCGGCGTGATCGATGAGCTCGCCGACAACCGGCTCCTCAATCAGCGCTTCGACGGTGCCGCCTTCGTGGCCGAGCTGGAGGAGCGCCATGCTGCCTGGGCCCGCCACGGCGAGGCCGACGAGGAAGCGCTGCTCGACACGCTGCGCCGCTCACACCATGCCGAGGTGTTCCGCACCCTGGTGCGCGACGTGGAAAGCCAGATCACGGTCGAGGAAGTGGCCGATGAACTCTCGGCCCTGGCCGACGCCACCCTGCAATGCGCGATCAACTGGTCCTGGGCCCGCCTGAAGCAGGCGCACC
Organism: Roseateles microcysteis; assembly: GCF_036880965.1. Lineage (NCBI taxonomy): Bacteria > Pseudomonadati > Pseudomonadota > Betaproteobacteria > Burkholderiales > Sphaerotilaceae > Roseateles > Roseateles microcysteis. Next base: position 178,787 of record NZ_JBAJMV010000007.1, read on the forward strand.
GCCCGGCGCCGCGCCTCGCGGTGATCGCCTACGGCAAGCTCGGTGGCAAGGAACTGGGCTATGGCGGCGACCTGGACGTGGTCTTCCTGTTCGACGACGACGACGAGAACGCGCATGAGATCTATGGCGCCTTCGTGCGCAAGCTGATCACCTGGCTGACCATACGCACCTCCGCCGGCGAGCTGTTCGATATCGACACGGCACTGCGCCCCAATGGCAATTCGGGCCTCTTGGTCACCTCGGTCAGCAGCTTCGAGAACTACCAGCAAGGCCGGGGCGGCAACACCGCCTGGACCTGGGAGCACCAGGCCATCACCCGCGCCCGCTTCTGCGCCGGTGACCCGGCCTTGGCCGAGCGTTTCGAAAGCGTGCGCCGTGCCGTGCTGACGGCACCGCGCGACCATGCGGCGCTGAAAAGTGAAGTGCAGGCCATGCGCGAGAAGGTGCGCTCGGCGCGGCCGGTGCGCGCCGGCCTGTTCGACGTCAAGCACAGCCCCGGCGGCATGATGGACGCCGAGTTCGCCCTGCAGTACCTGGTGCTGGCCGAAGCGGGTCAGCATGCCGAACTGCTCGACAACAAGGGCGCCATCGCCCTCCTGCAGCGCGCGGAGGACGCCGGCCTCTTGCCCGCCGGCGTGGGCAGCGCCGCCGCCGATGCCTATCGCGAGCTGCGCCGGGCGCAGCACAAGGCCAGGCTGGATGAGCAGCCCACGCAAGTGGACGAGGCGGCCCTGGCCGACAAGGGGCTGGCCGCGCCGCGCGAAGCGGTGCTGGCGCTGTGGCGCGCAGTCTTCGGTTGATCGCCTGGCCACTGCTGGCCGCGCTGATGGGCCTGGCGGCGCTGGCCTTGTTCCCGCTGTCGCTGGCGCCACCCGTGGCCTCGCCGCTGGCCACGCTGGTCCATTTGAATGAGCGCCATCTGCTGGCCAATCTGGCGGGCTGTGCTGTCCTCGCGTGGCTGGGATTGCGCGCGCAGATGGATCGCAGCAACGCATTTGCCTGGCTGCTGGCCTGGCCACTCGGCCAGGTCGCGCTGCTCGCCGGTCCAGCGATGAGCAGCTTCGGCGGGCTCTCGGGTTGGCTGCATGCCGGCTGCGCCGTCGTCATCGTCGAGTTGCTGCAGCGCCGCGGGAGAGAACGCCTCATAGGCGCCGCCTTGTTGGCGGGCCTGCTCGCCAAGCTGCTCCTGGAGCAGCCCTGGGGGGCGCTGCCACCCGTCGACCCCGCCTGGGGCTTCGCGCCCGCGCCCTTTGCTCATCTGGCCGGCAGCGTTACCGGTGCCGCGCTGGCCCTCGTCACGCGATACTGCAGGCCATCAATTCACCGCTGGAGACAAGACCCATGATCACGCTGCACGGCATGTCGCTGTCCAACTACTACAACAAGGTCAAAGTGGTCCTGCTCGAAAAGGGCATCCCCTTCCGGGAGGAACTGGTCAAGACCTTCTCCAACGACCCGGCCGTTCTGGCCGCCTCGCCGCTGGCCAAGATCCCCTACATCAGCCTGGCTGACGGCCGCACGCTGTGCGAGAGCGAGGTGATCTGCGAATACCTGGAAGCCATCCAGCCCGAGCCGCGCCTGCTGCCTGCCGACCCCTACCAGGCGGCCAAGGTGCGCGAGCTGGGCACCTTCATCGAGCTGCACCTGGAACTGGTCGCCCGCGAGCTGTACGGCCAGGCCTTCTTCGGCGGCAGCTGCAGCGAAGCCAATCAGCAGCGTGTGCGCAAGCAGTTGGTCAAGAACATCGCTGCCTTCAAGCAGTTGGCGAAGTTCTCGCCCTATATCGCTGGCGACAGCTACACCCTGGCCGACTGCGCCGCCTGGGCCAGCCTGTCGTTGGTGGGCATGGCCACCAAGGCCGTGCTGGGCGAAGACCTGCTGGTCGCCGCCGGCATCGACTGGAAGACCTACACGCGCTTCATCGCCGAACGGCCGGCCGTCCAGCAGGTGGTGGCAGATCGCAAGGCGGACGCCGAGAAGGCCGCGGCTGCAAAGGCCTGAGGCCGAGCGCGGGGCGCCGACGGCCTGTCCGTCGATTTCTGCAGTCTGTCGCGCTTCGTTTGGGCGGCCAGGGGCCTGGAGTTATGGTGTGCTACATCACTAACACACCGGCCCAAGGCCCAGCTCGATATGCAGACCTGGAACCAAACTGCCCCGATCTACCAGCAGCTCGCCGACCGCCTGGCCGTGCAGTTGCTGGACGGAGATCCCCCCGAAGGTGAAGCCATGCCCTCGGTCCGCGTCCTGGCAAGCCGCTACCTCATCAACCCGCTGACGGTCAGCCGTGCCATCCAGGCCCTGTCCGACATGGGCCTGGTTGAAACGCGCCGCGGCATGGGCATCTATGTCCGCCCCGGCGCCCGCGAAGCGCTCATGAAGAGCGAACGCGAGCAGTTTTTGCAGGAAGAATGGCCGGCGCTGCGCGAGCGGCTGGCACGCCTGGGCATCTCGGCCAAGGATCTGAACTGGGAGTCGCAATGATGGAACACCTGATCGAAGCCAGCGGCTTCTCGCTGCGCTACGGCCGCAAGACCGCCGTGGACAACCTGAGCTTTCACATTCCCAAGGGCCGCGTGGTCGGGCTGCTCGGCCACAACGGCGCCGGCAAGACCTCGCTGATGAAGGCCATGGTCGGCCTGCACGGCGGCTCCGGCTCGCTGAAGGTGCTGGGCCTGGACCCGATCTCGCAGCGCGGTGAGCTGCTCGAGTCGTTGAGCTACATCCCGGACGTGGCCGTGCTGCCGCGCTGGGCGCGCGTGCATGAGCTGATCACGCTGATGAGCGGCCTGCAGCCCAAGTTCTCGGCCGAGCGGGCCCGCAAGCTGCTCACCCGCACCAGCGTGGGCGTGAACGACAAGGTCAAGAGCCTGTCCAAGGGCATGGTCACGCAGCTGCACCTGGCGCTGATCGCCGCCATCGACAGCAAGCTGATGATCCTGGACGAGCCCACGCTGGGCCTGGACGTGATGTCGCGCAAGAGCTTCTACGAGATGCTGATCGACGAATGGTGCGACGGCGAGCGCAGCGTCATCATCTCGACCCACCAGGTCGAGGAGATCGAGTCGCTGCTGTCCGACGTGATGATGCTGGACGAAGGCAAGCTGGTGCTCAACATCAGCCTGGAAGAGATGGACTCGCGCTTCGTGGCGCTGGCGCACGACCCGGCCGCGGCCGATGCGATTGCTGACGCACATCCGCTCCTGCGCTACCGCCAGCAAGGTCGCCCGGCTGCGCTGTTCGACGGCGCGCCGCCGGCCCATCTAGAAGGTGTGGGCCAGCGCTTCCGCCCCAGCCTGGTGGACCTGTTCATGGCCCTGACCCGCAAGCCCGAGATGCAGCGCCAGCAGGCCTGAGTCGCGCACAAGGAGCAAACAATCATGACGACGACAAAACGTTTCTCGACCCTGATGCAGCGCGAATGGATGCAGCACCGCATCGGCTGGATGGTGGTGATGGCAATCCTGCCCGCGATTGCATTGGCAGTCATGCCCTTCCAGGGCGCGGTCAACGTCGGCGCCAAGCTGCCACCGGCTTCGCTGCTGGCCCTGATGATCGTGGGCGGCACGACGGCCGCCGTGTTCGGCCTCAGCTGGTTCGTGGCGATGTTCCAGTTGCCGGGCCTGGCGCGGCGCGACCAGCAGGACCGCACCATCGAGTTCTGGATGTCGCTGCCGGCCAGCCACAGCGAGAGCGTGGCCGCCACGCTGCTGACGCATGCGGTGCTGGTGCCCATGGCGGCGCTGGCGGTGGGCATGGGCTTTGGCCTGATCGTCGGTATGGCCTCGCTGGTCAAGCTGATTGGCCTGACCGCGTTGACCCAGGTGGGCTGGGGCAGCGTGATCCTCTCGGCCGCGATCGTGGTGCTGCGGGTGGCTTTCGGCGTCATCCTGCTGACGCTGTGGACTGCGCCGCTGTTCATGATCCTGATGGCTGCCTCCGCCTGGCTCAAGCGTTGGGGCGTGCCAGTCGTGATCGGCGCCCTGGTGATTGGCGGCAACATCCTGGACAAGCTCTACGGCATCCACATCGTCGGCGACTTGCTCAAAGCCCAGGCCCAGGGCGCCGGCCAAGCGCTTTTCAATGCCAGCAACACCTTTGAGGGCAACACCTTGAAGAACCATCCGGAAGTGAGCGATTTCCTGGGCAACCTCGGCCCCTGGGCCGTGCAGGACGCCGGGCACGCCATTCAGCAACTGGCATCGCCGCACCTGATTGGCGGTCTGCTGGTGGCCGCGACCTGCTTCTACCTGGTGATCCTGGCCCGCAAGCGCTCCACCTGAGCGCCCAGCCCGGCCCGATGGCAAAGAGCCCGCTTGTAGCGGGCTCTTGCGCTTTGATGGCAGCTCAGACCACGGCCTGAGGATTGCACGCCGCCGCTGCGAGCTTGGCTGACATCTCCTTGCGGAAACGGTTCAGCTCCTGAACGCTGGCAAAGCTGCGCTCCATCAGCAGGCTCATGTTGTGCAGGATGCGCTCGACCACCTTGTTTTCCCAGACGGCATCGAACTGGATCTGCTGATCCAGCCAATGTTCCAGCCATTCGGGGTCGGGCAGGCGGCTCTGGATGGTGTCGCGCGGGAACAGCTGCGAGTTCACGTGCAGATTGGTCGGGTGCAGCGGCTGGGCGGTGCGCCGGGCACTGGCCATCAGCACTCCGACCTTGGCGAAGGCGGCACGCGCCTCGTCGCCGAACCTGGTCATGGCCCGCTTCATGTAGCGCAGGTAGGCGCCACCGTGCCGGGCTTCATCACGGGCAAGGGTTTGGTAGATGGCCTTGATGACCGGCTCGGTATGCCACTGGGCGGCACGGCGGTACCAGTGGTTCAGTCGGATCTCGCCGCAGAAATGCAGCATCAAGGTCTCGAGCACGGGCGCCGGGTCGAAGTCGAAGCGAACTTCATGCAGTTCGGCTTCCGTCGGCACCAGGTCGGGCCGGAAACGGCGCAGGTATTCCATCAGCACCAGGGAGTGCTTCTGCTCCTCGAAGAACCAGACGCTCATGAAGGCGGAGAAGTCGCTGTCGTCGCGGTTGTCGCGCAGGAACATCTCGGTGGCCGGCAGCGCCGCCCACTCGGTGATCGCATTCATCTTGATCGTCCGAGCCTGGTCTTCGCTGAGCCGGGCGGCATCGAAGCTGTCCCAGGGGATGTCGCGGTCCATATTCCAGCGCACCGCTTCCAGCTGCTTGAAGAGTTCGGGGTAAAGCATGGTCGACGTCCTTTGCAAGGCCGGCGCGGATCTTATTCACGGCATGTGACAGATCCTAGGCAGGCAACGGCAGCCGCGAACGGCAGGTCCATTCGGCCAGGGCCGGGGCCAGGTCGGCCAGCTCACGCATCGGGCGGACCCCGGGCGGACAACGCCTCAGCGCCGCCGCCCGGCCGCCGGCCCAGAGTGCGATCTCGGCGGGCAGGCGTGCACGCAGGCTCCGCAACTCGTCCAGCAGTGCCGCCGCCGACAGGCGGCCGGTGAAGCTGAGTCCCACGATGTCCGTCTTTTGCACCAATGCTGCCTGGACGATGTCGCCCGGCGGGGTCTGTACCCCAAGGGACAAGCAGCGGCAGCCTTCAAGCGTCAGCAGGGCCTCGACCATCAGGAGTCCCAGGCCGTGCTGTTCGCCAGGCAAGGTGGTCAGGAGCACGCGCGGCCCGCCGTCCGGCGTGGCGCGCTGAACCCCATGGATCGCGGGCCGCAAGACCTGCTGCAAGGATTCGCTGTAGATGTGCTCCTCGAAGACCTGTAGTTCGCCGTGCATCCAGGCCTCACCCACGGCGGTCGTCAGGGGCGCGATCAAATCCTTGATGCAGGCAGCCAGTCCCATGCGGATGATGGCCTGGGCCAGCCTCTGCCTCAATAACTCCACCTCATGGGTGCGCAGCAAACTTATATAGCTTGCCAATTCCGGTACGGCAAGCGTGCTGCTCCCGGCCTGCTTCAGGCGTCGGGCATGACTTTCGGCCAGCAATTTTTCGAGCTCGTCGGGCGTCGCCGCGACGATGCGCCCCGGGCGGAAACCCGCATCCAGCAAGCGTTTGAGCAAAATCAGCCGCTTTACTTGTGCATCCGGATAGAGGCGTTCGCCGCACTCATCGCGATACGGCGAAGGGAAGCCATAGCGGCGCTCCCAGATTCGCAGCGTGTCCTTGCTGATGCCGGTGATGCGCTCGATCGAAGCAATGCCATGCAGGCTGATTTCCTCCGCCGATCCGCTCATCGGGTGCTCCACGATACGCCGGCAACTTGCCAAAGCAGAATGTGCGACAAATCACGTTTCATGGCCAAGTCCTGCCCCTATTTCCTTATTTGACTAAGACAAATATACTTCGCCAAGCAAACTGAACTGGCCAGGCAAGGCAGGCATTCCTTGTTCCCGGCCTGTCGTTCGGCTGGGCGACAGACAGGCCAAAGTGGGCCGCTACCGCAAGGGCTTGTCCGAACGCAAGGCAGGTGCGTGATGATCGCGGAACGGCTTTCCATTTCCAGCCTCGATGTTGCATACTTCAGTCCTCGCGAATAAATTTGTCCCAGCTGGGCGGGACACTGCCGAACAAGGCTCGCAAAGCACCAGCCGCAAAGAGTACATAAGCAACATGCCGCGCAAGCAGCACGGCGCGCGAGGGACAGGGGAGAGCCCCCCACCCACGCCAACAGAAGTCAGAACACAGGACGTATTTCAGTCGCCAGATCTCCCCGTTCAGGGGATGCAATCCCGAAGCCTTTCTCCTCCTCCTCCCTCCCTCCCTCGTTAGCTTCGGGGCGTCTCGCGACTACTTTTATGACCAGGGCTTCCGCCAACGGCGGGAGCCCTTTGCTTTTGGGCCATCGCCAATGCAAGAAGCCGCCCCGGGGGCGGCTTCTGACGACGAGTTGCTTTTGCCCCAGGCCTATCGCAACCAGCCCTTGCGACGGAAGTAGAGGAAGGGCGCCGCCACCGAGGCCACCATCAGGCCCAGCACATAGGGATAGCCGCCATTGCCCAGCCACTCGAGCTCGGGGAAATGCATGTTCATGCCATAGACACTGGCAATCAGCGTGGGCGGCAGCAGGGCAACGCTGGCCACCGAAAAGATCTTGATGATCTTGTTCTGGTTGATGTTGATGAAGCCGACCGTGGCGTCCATCAGGAAGTTGATCTTGTCGAACAGGAAAGCCGTGTGTGAGTCCAGCGAGTCGATGTCGCGCAGGATCTGGCGCGACTCCTCGAACTGCTCGGCGTTCAGCATGCGGCTGCGCATCATGAAGCTGACGGCGCGGCGGGTGTCCATCACGTTGCGGCGGATGCGGCCGTTCAAGTCCTCTTCGCGGGCGATCGCGGCCAGCACTTCGCCTGCCTCGGTGTCGTTGACATCCTTCTTGAGGACGCTGGCGCTGATCTTCTCCAGGCTGTCGTAGATGCTCTCCAGCGCATCGGCCGAATATTCAGCGTCGGCGTCATAGAGCTTCAAGAGCACGTCCTTGGCGTCTTCGATCAGGGCCGGGATGCGACGCGCACGCAGACGCAGCAGCCGGAACACCGGCAGGTCCTCGTTGTGGACCGAGAACAGCACCTTGTTGAAGAGGATGAAGGCCACGCGCACATTGCGCGGCGCCTCGTCGTCGTCGATCAGGAAGTCGGAGCGGATGTGCAGCTCGCCGTTGTCTTCTTCATAGAAGCGGGCCGATTCCTCCAGGTCGTCGTCGACGATGTTCTCGGGGATGGTCAGGCCGAAACGGTCGCGTATCCAGCCCTTCTCTTCGGCGCTGGGATTTTCAAGATCGACCCAGACCGGCTGCGATTGCGCCAGGGCTTCGGGGCTTTCGATTTCTTCTTGAAACAGTCCGCCCTTCAGACGGCCATTGTCCAGCGTGAACACATTGAGCATGCAAATCTCCAGCGCACACGCGCCGTCACTTCGTAGAGGGAGGACGGGTCTTGCCGCCCGGAAGGGGAGGGGTGCACCCGTCTCACTCCGGACAAGCTGCCGCAGCACAGCGAACACCGCCGAACCGCAGCCTACTGATGCCACAAGGCATCTACTTGGCGCTGGAGTGGACGGTCACCGAGGGTGATCGCTGTCCAAGGAAATGCTCCAGAGATTGGATCAAAGGATTATGTCATCCACCGTCGCGCCGCAGCAAGCCAGAAATCTTCTTGCGCCACCGCCAAAAAGTGCACTTGCAAAAGGCTTGTCAGCACCCAGCTTCGGTAGCACACTGGACTCGCACTTCCCCTCAACTCAAGCCTCAACTCCGCTACTCGACACCTCACTCAACTGCTCTTTGGTTCTCTCATTTTTTCCCTCGAAGATTTGACCTACCCCTTGTGAAAGGAGGCTCTATGAACCTGACTATCAGTGGCCACCATCTCGAAGTGACTCCAGCGCTGCGCGAATATGTGCTGACCAAGCTGGACCGGGTGACCCGCCACTTTGACCAGGTCGTTGACATCAACGTCTTGCTCACCGTGGAGAAGCAGAAGGAAAAGGAACGCAGGCAAAAGGCCGAAGTCACCTTGCATGTCAAAGGACGAGACATCTTTGTTGAACAATCAAGCGAAGATCTTTACGCCGCCATTGATCAGTTGATGGACAAGCTGGACCGCCAGGTCTGCCGTCACAAGGATCGCATTCAGGACCACCAGCACGCCTCGGCCAAGCGCCTAGAGGTACCTGCCCCCTGAACCGAACCGGGCTCGATCCCACAACGAAAGCGACCCTCAGTGGTCGCTTTTTTGCGCCCGCTGGCGGGCCTTGCGTCTTGTTGCTGCGCCGCCGCAAAATGCGCAATACTGCGTTCCGGGGGATGAGCGGTGCGATATCCGATCCGCTCCCTTCCTATAATTCTTCTTCACCTATCCGAACAAGCGTCCTGCCCAAGGCCCATCCGGCCGTCGACGGCGCTGTGACCTGATGAACCGTCTCGCCGCTATCCTGCCCGCCAGCAATGTGCTGGTGAATGTGGACGCATCCAGCAAGAAGCGAGTTTTCGAACAAGCGGGCCTGCTGTTCGAAAACAACCATGCGATTGCACGGGCCCTCGTCACAGACAACCTGTTCGCCCGTGAGCGACTGGGCTCCACCGGCCTTGGCCATGGCGTCGCCATTCCGCACGGCCGCATCAAGGGCCTGAAGAACCCGCTGGCCGCTGTGCTGCGCGTGCAGCAATCCATCGGCTTCGATGCACCTGACGACGAGCCCGTTGGCCTCCTGATCTTCCTGCTGGTGCCCGAAGCGGCCACCCAGCGCCATCTCGAGATCCTGTCCGAGATTGCCGAGATGCTGTCGGACCGCGAGCTGCGCGAACGACTCAAGACCGAAGTCGAAGCCAGCGCGGTGTTCCGCCTGATCGCCGACTGGGAACCTTTGAAGTCCGTCGCCTGAGTGAAACCAACATCAATAAGCGCTGACAGGCTCTTTGAAGAGCACCGCGAAGCGCTTCGCTGGGAGTGGATTGCCGGGCATGCGCATCCCGAGCGCCGCTTCGATGAAACCGCCGTGCGCGACGCGCAATCGGCTGCCGACCTGGTCGGCTACCTGAATTACATCCACCCCTACCGGGTCCAGATCGTCGGCCGCCGCGAAGTGGCCTACCTGAGCCAGGCCTCGGGCGAGGTGCTGGACCGGCGCGTCTCGCGCATCGTCACGCTGGAGCCGCCGGTCATCATCGTGGCCGACAACCAGCCACCGCCGGACAAATTGGTCGCCATGTGCGACCGGGCCGAGATTCCGCTGTTCGTCACCGCCGAATCGGCCGGCCACGTCATCGACGTGGTGCGCGCCTACCTGGCCCAGCTCTGCGCCAACCGCAGCACCCGCCACGGCGTGTTCATGGACATTCTGGGCCTGGGCGTGCTGCTGACCGGCGAATCGGGCCTGGGCAAGAGCGAACTGGGCCTGGAACTGATCTCACGCGGCCATGGCCTGGTGGCCGATGACGCTGTGGACCTGTTCCGCATCTCGCAAACCGCCATCGAGGGCCGCTGCCCCGAACTGCTGGCCAATCTGCTGGAAGTGCGCGGCATCGGCCTCCTGGACATCAAGGCCATCTTTGGCGAGACCGCGGTGCGCCGCAAGATGCGGCTGAAGCTGATCGTGCACCTGGTCCGCAAGGAGACGATGGAGCGCGATTTCGAGCGCCTGCCCTATGAGCCGCTCTATGAAGACGTGCTGGGCATGCCGGTGCGCAAGGTCGTGATCGCCGTGGACGCCGGCCGCAACCTGGCCGTGCTGGTCGAGGCCGCCGTGCGCAACACCATCCTGCAACTGCGCGGCATCGACACCTATCGCGAGTTCGTCGAGCGCCACCAGCGTGCCATCGCCAACGGCGGGCACGGCGACGACGACCTGTAAGCCGGCTGCCGGCGCGTCAGTCAACCGCGGTGCGGGCAGGCCGTCTTGGTGCAGGCGGCGTAGAGAGCCAGCGAATGCTCTTGCAATTCGAAGCCACGCTCGCGTGCAATCGCGTGCTGGCGCTCCTCGATGGCGGGGTCGTAGAACTCCTCGACCCGGCCGCAGGTGAGGCAGACCAGGTGGTCATGGTGATGCCCCTGGTTCAGTTCGAACACGGCCTTGCCGGTCTCGAAGTGATTGCGGGACAGCAGGCCAGCCTGCTCGAACTGGGTCAACACCCGGTAGACCGTGGCCAGGCCGATGTCCGCGCCTTCGGTCAAGAGCGCCTTGTAGACGTCTTCAGCCGTCATGTGCCGCTGCGCCGTGTTCTGGAACACCTCCAGAATCTTGATGCGGGGCAGAGTGGCTTTGAGGCCGCTGTTCTTGATCTCTTCGGTCTGGTTCATCGGGTTTGAGCGCAGCCGGCCACATCCGGGGCCTGCCGCTAGAATGCGCCGATCATAGCCAGCTTGGCTGCTCTCGCGACACGGCAAGTCCTACACATGCGCTCGATTTCCAGAACTGCGTTGCTCCCGTTGACGGCCCTGTCCGCCCTGCTTGGCGGCTGCTCGTCCCTGCCCTCGCTGAGTGACCTCACCAGCATCACCGGCGAAAAAATGATGGGCATCGTCACCCCTTATCGGGTCGAGGTGGTGCAGGGCAACGTCCTGACCAAGGAACTGGTCGCCAAGGTCAAGCCCGGCATGCCCCGCGCGCAAGTTCGCGACCTGCTCGGCTCGCCGCTCCTGACCGATGCCTTCCATGAAGATCGCTGGGACTATGTGTTCACGATCCAGCGCCAGGGCGCCCTGCCGCAGAACCGCAAGGTCGTGGCCCTGTTCGACGGCGACAAGCTGAAGTCGCTGGAAGTGCCGGACGACCTGCCGGCCGAGAGAGACTTCGTCACCGCGATCAATACTTTCAAGCCGACCGGACCGGTTCCCAAGCTGAGCCTCAGCGAGGCCGAGCGCAAGGCACTGCCGTTGCCGCCCAAGGCCGCTGCCCAGCCGGCGCAGGAGCCCACCGGCGCGGTGCGCACCTATCCGCCGCTGGAGCCGCGCTCGTGACGAGCGGAAGCAAGAAAATCCGTATTGCCATCGCCGGGGCCTCGGGCCGCATGGGCCGCATGCTGCTCGAAGCGGTTCACCTGGCGCCTGACTGCGAACTCAGCGGCGCGCTGGCCCGCGAAGGCAGCGAAAGCCTGGGGGCAGACGCCTATGCCTTCCTCGGCCAACGCAGCGGCGTGACCATCACCGCGGACCTGCGTGCCGCCCTCACCGGCGCCGATGTCCTGATCGACTTCACCCGCCCCGAAGGCACGCTGGCCCATCTGGCCATCTGCCGCGAGCTGGGCGTGCGCGCCGTGATCGGCACCACCGGCTTCAGCGAGGCGCAAAAGGCCGAGATCGCCGAGGCCGCAAAGCAGGTCGGCATCATGATGGCGCCAAACATGAGCGTGGGCGTGAACGTCGTGCTGCGCCTGCTGGACATGGCGGCCAAGGCCTTGAACGAAGGCTACGACATCGAGATCATCGAAGCCCACCACCGCCACAAGGTCGACGCCCCGAGCGGCACCGCGCTGGCGATGGGGGAAGCCGTCGCCCACGCACTGGGCCGTGACCTCAAGCAATGCGCCGTCTACGGCCGCGAAGGCGTGACGGGCGAACGTGATCCATCGACCATCGGCTTTGCCACCGTGCGCGGCGGCGACATCATCGGCGACCATACCGTGCTGTTCGCCGGCACCGGTGAGCGCATCGAGATCTCGCACAAGTCCAGCAGCCGTGCCACCTATGCCCAGGGCAGCCTGCGCGCCTCGCGCTTCCTGATGGGCGCCGGGCCGGGGCTGTACGGCATGAACGACGTGCTGGGCCTGAACTGAAACAAGAACACACCATGGGCGGCCTATGAGTGGAGTCGGCGATTTCTGGATGCAAGGTGACCTGGTCACCCGTTTGGTTGCCCTGCTGCTGCTCTTGATGTCGATCAGCGCCTGGGTGGTGATCTTCTGGAAGAGCTGGGTCCTGCACCGCACCCGCCGCGACATCGTCCGTGCCGTGCCGGCCTTCTGGGCCGCCGCCTCGCTGGCTGACGGCCGCCAGGCCTTGCAGAACTTTGACCGCGAGCAGGTTCTGCTGCCCCTGCTGGACGCCGCCGCAGCTGCCGCCAACAGCGGCACGCTGGAATCCGCCGGCCGTCGCGAATCGCAACTGACCCGCCGCCTGCGCGACGCGCTGCATTCAGTGCTCGGCCGCCTGCAATTCGGCCAGGTGCTCCTCGCGTCCATCGGCAGCACGGCGCCCTTCGTGGGCCTGTTCGGCACGGTCTGGGGCATCTATCACGCGCTGGTCGGCATCTCGGCCAGCGGCGCCATCTCCATCGAGAAGGTCTCCGGCCCGGTCGGCGAAGCGCTGATCATGACCGCCGCCGGCCTGGCCGTGGCCATTCCTGCCGTGCTGGCCTACAACATCTTCGGCAAGCGCGTCGCTGCTTGCGAAGCCGAGCTTGAAGGCTTTGCGCATGACCTGCGCGAGCTGCAATCTCACCAAGCCTGAAGAATTGTGAGCCCCCACGCTCTCTTCATTCGCCGCCCCCCAAGGGGGCGCTCAGCGCCCTTCGGGCGGCCGGGCGGGCGCTGATATGGCCTTTGGTCGCCTTGACCGCAGCGACTTGCCCAAGCCCATGGGCGAGATCAACATGACGCCGCTGATCGACGTGATGCTGGTGCTGCTGGTGATCTTCATGATCACCGCGCCTTTGATGAGCAGCTCGCTGCGCATGGACCTGCCGCAAAGCGCCGCGGGCACCCCTTCGGATGCACCGCAGTTCCTCGCCGTGGCCATCACGCCCGATGGCTCGCTCTACATAGGCGACAGCAAGGTCGGACCGGCCGAATTCCAGGTCCGTATCAAGGCCCAGGCCCAGGCCCGCCCCGACACCGAAGTGCAATTGCGCGCCGACAAGGCCGCGCCCTATGGCCAGGTGGCCGAGCTGATCGGCTGGGTGCAGGCCGGCGGCCTGAACCGCATCGCCTTTGTCACCGAGACGCCGGCCGCCCCCTGAACGGTCGAAGCGCCAGGCGGCCAGCCGCTGGGCCCTCCTTCTACAATCCCCTCCTTTCGCGCCCCATGCCGGGGCTGCGCGCCGTGAGCCTTTGCCAGCATGAACGACAAGTACGCACCGAACGAGATCGAAGCCGCCGCCCGCCAGTACTGGAACGAGCGCGACGCCTACAAGGTCGTTGAAGACCAAAGCAAGCAAAAGTTCTACGCCTGCTCCATGCTGCCCTATCCCAGCGGCAAGCTGCACATGGGCCACGTGCGCAACTACACGATCAACGACATGCTGACCCGCCAGCTGCGCATGAAGGGCTACAACGTCCTGATGCCGATGGGCTGGGACGCCTTCGGCCTGCCGGCCGAGAACGCGGCGATGAAGAACAAGGTGCCGCCGGCTCAGTGGACCTACGACAACATCGCCTACATGAAGTCGCAGATGCAGGCGATGGGCCTGGCGATCGACTGGTCGCGCGAAATCGCCACCTGCACGCCCGAGTACTACAAGTGGAACCAGTGGCTGTTCCTGAAGATGCTGGAAGCCGGCATCGCCGAGCGCCGCACGCAAGTCGTCAACTGGGACCCGGTCGACCAGACCGTGCTGGCCAACGAGCAGGTGGTGGACGGCCGAGGCTGGCGCTCCGGCGCGCTGGTCGAGAAGCGCGAGATCCCGGGCTACTACCTGAACATCGTCAAGTACGCCGACGAGCTGCTGGCGGCCGTGGCCGACCCGACGAGCCCGCAATACCTCTCAGGCTGGCCCGAGCGCGTGCGCCTGATGCAGGAAAACTGGATCGGCAAGAGCGAGGGTGTGCGCTTCGCCTTCCCGCATGAGATCAAGGGCGCCGATGGCTCCCTGATCCAGGACGGCAAGCTGTACGTCTTCACCACGCGCGCCGACACCATCATGGGCGTGACCTTCTGCGCCGTGGCGCCGGAGCATCCGCTGGCCTCGCATGCTGCGGCATCGAACCCGACGCTGGCTGCCTTCATCGACGAATGCAAGCGCGGCGGCACGACCGAAGCCGAGCTGGCGACGCAAGAGAAAAAGGGCATGGCCACCGGCCTGTTCGTCACGCATCCGCTGACCGGCGCTGAAGTAGAGGTCTGGGTCGGCAACTACGTCTTGATGAGCTATGGCGACGGCGCCGTGATGGGCGTGCCGGCGCATGACGAACGCGACTTCGAGTTCGCAAACAAGTACGGCATTCCTATCAGTCAAGTTCTTGAAAACACTGCTGTATACACGGATGAGCTCAAGGCCCAGCGGCCTCGCTCTGAGTATGAAGCGCACTACTTTGATTGCAGCATTTGGAAAGAGTGGTATGGGGCCAAGAGCGCAGATGAGGTTCTTCTCATCAACTCCGGCAAGTACAACGGACTGAGCCACAAGGAAGCCGTCAATGCCGTCGCAGCTGACCTGGCTGCTCAAGGCCTCGGCGCCAAGAAGACCACCTGGCGCCTGCGCGACTGGGGCATCAGCCGTCAGCGGTACTGGGGCACGCCTATCCCCATCATCCATTGCGAAGAGCATGGCGCCGTGCCGGTGCCGGAGAAGGACCTGCCGGTCGTGCTGCCCGAGGAATGCATCCCGGACGGCAGCGGCAACCCGCTGCGCAAGCATGCCGGCTTCCTGAACGTGGCCTGCCCGACCTGCGGCAAGCCGGCGCAGCGCGAGACCGACACCATGGACACCTTCGTGGATTCGTCCTGGTACTTCATGCGCTACTGCGACGCGAAGAACAGCGAGGCCATGGTCGGCGACGGCACGGCCTACTGGATGCGCCAGGGCGCCGCGATGGACCAGTACATCGGTGGCATCGAGCACGCCATCCTGCACCTCTTGTACGCCCGCTTCTGGACCAAGGTGATGCGCGACCTGGGCCTGGTGAAGATCGACGAACCCTTCACCAAGCTGCTCACGCAGGGCATGGTGCTGAACCACATCTACTCGCGCCGCAGCGACAAGGGCGGCATCGAGTACTTCTGGCCGCATGAGGTCGAGAACACGTTTGACGAAGGCGGCAAGATCACCGGCGCCAAGTTGAAGAGCGATGGCTCGCATGTGGACTACGAGGGCGTGGGCACGATGTCCAAGTCCAAGAACAACGGCGTCGATCCGCAGGAGCTGATCAACCAGTACGGCGCCGACACGGCACGCCTGTTCGTGATGTTCGCTTCGCCGCCGGAACAGACGCTGGAATGGAACGATGCCGGCGTCGAAGGCGCGCACCGCTTCCTCAAGCGCGTCTGGGGCTTCGGCGCCAAGAATGCCGAGGCAATCAAGGCCGCCGGCACTGACTTCGCCGCGTTGAGCGGCGACGGCAAGGCCCTGCGCCGCGAGGTGCACCTGGTGCTCAAGCAGGTCTCGTACGACTACGAGCGCATGCAGTACAACACCGTGGTCTCGGGCGGCATGAAGCTGCTGAACGCGCTGGAAGGCTTCAAGGCTGGCGGCCAGGACGCGGCCGTGCGCGAAGGCTTCTCGGTGCTCCTGCGCGTGCTCTACCCGGCCTGCCCGCACATTGCCCACACGCTGTGGCAGGACCTCGGCTTTGCCGCCGAGCTCGGTGACCTGCTGGACGCGCCCTGGCCCGTGGTCGACGAGTCCGCCCTGGTACAAGACGAGATCGAGCTGATGCTGCAGGTCAACGGCAAGCTGCGCGGCGCCATCAAGGTGGCGGCGGGTGCGGACAAATCCGTCATCGAAGCGGCGGCACTGGCCAACGAGGAGTTCCACAAGTTCTCCGAAGGCAAGACGCCGAAGAAGATCGTCATCGTGCCGGGCCGCCTGGTCAACGTGGTCGTCTGATGCCCGCCCTGCTCTCGCGCCGCCGTTTTGCCCTCTTGCTGCCGGCCACGCTGGCAGCCTGCGGCTTCGAGCTGCGGCGCGACAGCGAGCTGAAGATCCACGCGATCTCGCTGCAAGGTTTCAAGCCCGAGTCGCCGATGCTGGCCGAGCTGCGCCGCCAGCTGGGCCACAGCCAGGTGCGACTGGAAGACGATCCGCAAAAGGCCGAGCTGATCCTCGAAACCAAGCGCGACCTGCGCGACAAGACGGTGGTGGCGTCCACCAGCGCCGGCCAGGTGCGTGAATGGCAGTTGCGCCTGCGCTTCGATTTCCTCTTGCGCACGCCCGGCGGCGAGGTACTCCTTCCGCGCACCGAAATGCGCCTGACCCGCGAAATGAACTACACGGAGACGGCAGCACTGGCCAAGGAGCAGGAAGAGGCAGCGCTCTACCGAGCCATGCAATCCGACGCCGTGGCGCAGATCATGCGGCACCTGGCAGCGGTCCGGCTTCCCACCACCTGATCCCATGCAACTGCGCGCCGAGGCCTTGCAGGCCCATATCGCCAAGGGCCTGAAGCCGATCTACACGGTCCATGGCGACGAGCCCCTGCTCGCCCAGGAAGCGGCCGACACGATACGCGCCGCGGCACGCGCACAGGGCTACGCCGAGCGCAAGGTCTTCACCGTGGCCGGCGCCCATTTCGACTGGAGTCCGGTGCTCAATGCGGCCCAGGCCATGAGCCTGTTTTCCGAACGCCAGTTGATCGAGATCCGCATTCCTTCCGGCAAGCCCGGCAAGGACGGCTCCGAGGCCCTGCAGCGCTATTGCGAGGCAGCGCCCGAAGACATACTCACGCTCATCACCCTGCCGCGCCTGGACAAAACCCAGCTCGGTAGCGCCTGGTTCCTGGCGCTGGATGGCGCGGGCGTCACGCTCAAGGTCGAGCCGGTCGAGCGCCGAGCGCTGCCGCAGTGGATCGCCCAACGTCTCGCCGCCCAAGGGCAGCGCGTGACCGAGGGCGAGGAGGGCCAACGCGCGCTGGCCTTCTTTGCCGACCGCGTCGAAGGCAACCTGCTGGCGGCGCACCAGGAGCTGCAAAAGCTCGCGCTGCTGCATCCGGCCGGCGAGCTGACTTTCGAGCACATCGAGCAGGCCGTCCTGGACGTGGCCCGCTTCGACGTCTTCAAGTTGAGCGAAGCGGTGCTGGCCGGCCAGACCGCCCGCGTGATGCGCATGCTCGGCGGCCTGGAGGCCGAGGGCGAAGCGGCTGTGCTGGTGCACTGGACGCTGGCCGAGGACATCCGGGCACTGAAAAGGGTGCGCGACGGCATGGACGCCGGCAAGCCGCTGCCGATGGCGCTGCGCGAAGCGCGCGTCTGGGGCAACAAGGAGCGGCTCTTCGAGCGCCTGCTGCCCGGGCTCAAGACCCGCGAGCTGGCCCGCCTGCTGGAGGCAGCTCAGGTGGTGGACGGCATCGTCAAGGGCCTGCGCCATCCGCAGTGGCCGTCCGAGCCCTGGGCTGCCCTGCAGCGCCTGGCCATGATGCTGATGCGCGAAGCTGCGCCAAAGGCCGCACCGGGCCGGCATTAATCCGCGGGGCGCCCGGGCGAATCGGGTTATCGTGCAAGCTGCATCTCACCTAGCATCCTGCCCATGCGACCTCGCCTGCCCCTGATCGTCGCCCCCCTGTTGCTGAGCCTGGCCGCTACGGCTTCTGCCGCGCCCTGGACGGTGATCGTGCGCGGCCCCGACGGCAAGCCGCTGGCTGACGCGGTGGTGGCCGTGGAGATCAAGGGCCAGCACAGCAGCACCACAAGCGCCAAGGCCGAGATCTCGCAGAAGGACCGCAAGTTCCTGCCCTATGTGCTGGTGGTCCAGACCGGCACCGCCGTGAACTTCCCGAATTTCGACACGGTGCGGCACCACGTCTACTCCTTCTCGCCGACCAAGAAGTTCGACTTGAAGCTCTATGCCGGCACGCCGGCAGCGCCGGTGGTGTTCGACAAGGCCGGCGTCGCCACGCTGGGCTGCAACATTCATGACCAGATGAGCGCCCATGTCGTGGTCGTCGACACCCCCTTGTTTGCCAAGACCGATGCCGCTGGCGTTGCCAGGCTGGACCTGCCCGCTGGTGAGCATCAACTCAAGACCTGGCACCCCAGGCTGCCGGATCCGCGCCTGCAAGCCCAGGCGCTGACAGTGGGCGGCACAGCCGGCCAGACCGTCGTGACGCTGCAGGTGGAGTGACACCGCGCATGAGGCTGCCCCGCTTCCTCGACCCGCGCCGCCTCGAAGGCCGCATCGTCGCCATGTGCCTGGGCCTGCTGCTGGCGGTGCAGCTGCTCAGCTTCTACATCATCGGTATCAGCGTCGAGCGCAATGCCGAGGCCTCGATCTCGGCCCAGCTGGAAACCGGCGAGCGAATGCACCGGCGGCTGCTGGTCTCCGAAGCCGAGAAGCGCAGCGATGCAGCCCGTGTGCTGGCCTCGGACTATGGCTTCATCGAGACCATTGGCAAGGGCGAGGGTGTGCAGGACGTGGCCACCATCAAGGACGCTCTGAGAAACCACGGTGACCGTATCGGCGCCTCGGTGGTGGTCTACACCGATCAGCAGTTGCACCTGGTGGCCGCCACGCGAGACGAGCAGGTCCAGGCCTTCGTCAAGCTGCTGGCACCCATGACCCGCCGCGCCAAGTGTCGCGGCAGCAGCGATCCGGTCCAGGGGCCCAATCTGGCCATCGTCGGCGACATGCCTTACCAGGTGGTGGCAGTGCCCGTGTGCACGCCGGCGCCCAACGGCTGGGTGCTGATGGCCTTCGCGATGGATGCCTCGACGCTGCAGGACCTCAAGCAGCTCTCGCGGCTGGATGCCATCATCGTCAACAACGGGCCGGACTGGCACAGCCTGGTGAGCAGCCTGCCCGCGGAAGCTGCCAGCGTACTGGCGCCGCAAATCACGGCAGACGGCACCCTTTTCAAGCTCAACCTGGCCGGCGAACACCTGCGCGGCCGCTATGTCAGCCTGGTGCGCGAAGGCTCGCAGGAGGTCGGCGCCGTGCTGCTGCGCTCCTTCGACGAGGCGGTGGCACCCTACCGCAAGCTGCAATGGACCCTGCTGGGCCTGACAGGCGCCGGCGCCGCGGCGTTTGCGCTTTTGAGCATCCCGTTCGCACGCCGCATCACGGAGCCGATCAAGGCTCTGGCCGAATCGGCCAAGCGCCTGGGTCGCGGCGATTACGACACGCCGATCGAGCGCCGCTCGTTCGATGAGGTCGCTGCCCTGGCCGGCGCCTTCGAGGCGATGCGGGTGGACATCCGCAGCCGCGAGGAGCAGGTGCATCGCCTCGCTTTCTGGGACCCGCTGACTGGTTTGCCCAACCGAGAACAGTTCAGCCAGCGCCTGCATGAGCAGCTGGCAGAAGGTCAGCCCTTCGCCGTACTGATGCTGGACCTGGACCGCTTCAAGCATGTCAACGACGTGCTCGGCCATGCCTTCGGCGACAAGCTCTTGTGCAGCGTCGCGCAGCGCTTGGGCCAGATCTCGCCCAGCGAGCGCGGCATGCTGGCGCGCTTGGGGGGCGATGAGTTCGTGCTGCTGCTGGAGCGGGCCGATGCCAGGGCCGCGCAGGCACTGGCGCAGCGCATCCTGACCGACTTCGAACAGCCGCTGCATATCGAAGACCAGACCGTGGACATTGGCGCGGGCATCGGCATCGCGCTGAGCCCCGCGCATGGCCAGGAGGTCAGCCTCCTGATGAGCCGCGCCGAGCTCGCCATGTACTCGGCCAAGCGGCGGCAATGCGGCAGCATGACCTACGAGGCATCGCTGGATGCAGGCAGCCAGGAGTCGCTGTCGCTCTTGACCGAACTGCGCCGCGCGGTCGAGAACAACGAACTGAGACTGTTCCTGCAGCCCAAGGTCGACCTGAAGAGTGGCGCCGTCATCAGCGCCGAGGCGCTGGTGCGCTGGGAGCATCCGCAGCGCGGCCTGGTGCCGCCGATGGAATTCATCCCGTTCGCGGAGCAGACCGGCTTCATCCGGCAGTTGACAGCCTGGGTGCTGGCCGAATCGGCCCATGCGCTGAAGCTGGCGCAGGGCCATGGCTTTGACCTGCGCATCAGCGTCAACCTGTCCACCCGCGACCTGCTGGACCAGGACCTCCCGACCAAGATCGACCAATTGCTGGCCGGCTATTCGGTGACGCCCCAGGGCCTGTGCCTGGAGATCACCGAAAGCGCAATCATGGACGATCCACAGCGGGCCTTGCAGACGCTGGAGCGCTTGAGCGAAATGGGCTTCAAGCTGTCGATCGACGACTTCGGCACGGGCTACTCATCGCTCGCCTACCTCAAACGTCTGCCGGTCAATGAGCTGAAGATCGACAAGAGCTTCGTGATGGCGATGGAGCGCGACCTGGACGACGCGCGCATCGTGCGCTCGACCATCGAGCTGGCGCACAACCTGGGCTTGACCGTCGTTGCCGAGGGTGTCGAAACCGGCAAGGCCTGGAAGCTGCTGGCGGAGCTGGGTTGCGACGAAGGCCAGGGCTATTTCATCAGCCGGCCCATGCCAACGCCCAGGTTCTTCGAGTGGCTGCAGGGCTGGCAGGCGCCGGACCTGAGCGGCGAAACGCTGGACACAGCATTCGCAGATCTCGGCTGAGGCGAGCCTCGCCCAGCCCTTGCAACTGCATGGCGCCGGGCCTTGTGCGCGCGGCCTCAGTAACCTCGCTGGCGCTGCACCTCGTGCAGGAGCGGCCGGCCGGCACGCACGGCCAGCACATTGGCAGCCACCACGGCCGCCGCCGTGCGCGCATCGGTCTGCGCGGCGGTATGCGGCAACACGGTCACCTGCGGATGCGTCCAGAAGCGATGCTCGGACGGCAGCGGCTCCTGCTGGAACACGTCGAGCACCGCATGGCCGATCTGGCCGCTGTCCAGCGCCGCCAGCAGGTCAACCTCCACCACATGAGCGCCGCGCGCCAGGTTCACCAGCGTGCTGCCCTTCTTGAACTGCGCCAGGCGCCTGGCGTCGAAGAAATCGCGGGTGGCAAGCGTCAGGGGCAGGAGATTGACCACCGTGTTGGCTGAAGCCAGTTCCCAGGCCAAGGCGTCTTCGCCATGGCTGCAGGCCACACCGGGCAAGGTCAGCTCGCGCGTGGACCAACCGCTGACCGCATAGCCCTGCCCCGCCAGCGCGCGCGCCACGCGGCCGCCCAGCTCGCCCAGGCCCAGCACCAGCACGCGCCATTCGGAAGCACGGCGGTACTTGAGTGCATGCCACACGCCTTCGCGCTGCTGCGCCTGCAACTCGAAGAAGCGCCGATGCAAGCTGAGCACCGCCCACAGCGCGGTGTGCACCATGGCCTCGTTCATGGCCGGATCGACCATGCGTGCCAGCGGCACCGCGGACGGGAGCGTCGCATCGTTCAGCAACTTGTCGACGCCGGCCCAGACCGACTGGATCAGCTTCAGCTGGGGCAGGCCCTGCAAGCTGCCGGCCGGTGGGTTGGCCACGATGGCCACCTCCACCCTGGCGGCCTGGGCCGGGTCGGTGGGCGGCTGCAAAAGCCACTCCTCATGCGGCAAGGCCTCCTGCAGGGCAGACAGGTATTGCGCACGCTCGTCCTGCGCAGCCGGGTCGCTGCTGCCGTTCCAATGTCCGACAAGAAGAAGGCTCATGTGCAGTGCTCCCTTGCGGCGGCCCGCCGGCTCACGATTCTTTCTCCTCGACCGCTTCGCACAGCGCCATCAAGCCGGCGCGCAGCGTCGCGGCGCGCACCTCGTGGCGGCCGCCTTCGAACAACTCTTTCCAGACCTTCGTCGGCGTGCCTTGATGCGCAAGCGCCAGCCACACGGTGCCCACAGGCTTGCTGGCGCTGCCGCCAGTGGGGCCGGCGATACCGGTGACGGCGAGTGCCCAGTCCAGGGGCGCATGGGCCAGCAGGCCGCGCGCCATGTGGTGGGCCACTTCGCCACTGACCGAGCCATGCAGGGAGATCAGCGCCGCCGGCACGCCCAGCAATTCGGTCTTGGACTGGTCGCTGTAACTGACCACGCCGCGCTCGAACCACTGGCTGGATCCTGACACGCTGGTGCAGGCAGCGGCAATGAGGCCGCCGGTGCAGGACTCGGCCGTGCCCATGCGCTCGCGGCGCCGGATCAGGGCCACGCCGATGCGATCGATCAGCTCGTTTTCCTCTGGAAAAAGCATGGTTCAGCCTTTCATCCGAAGACAGCGCGCCACAGCGCGATCACGGCAAGCGTACATCCGGCAGCGACGAAATCGTCAAACAAAATGCCGAAGCCTTGCGCCCAGCCCACAGGCGCGCCAGGGCGCCCCTTGAAGAGGCTGTCGGCCCAGCGCACCGGGCCCGGCTTGGCGGCATCGAAGTAGCGGAACAGCCCAAAGGCGACGGCCTGGCCCAGCAGGCCGTCGGGCATCACCATCCACAGCACCAGCCAGAAGGCCAGCACCTCGTCCCAGACGATGGCGCCGGGGTCAGGTATTGCCAGGTTGCGAGCGGTGACGGTGCAGGCCCACCAGCCCACCAGCGTGCCGCCGCCTATCAGCGCGGCCCAGCCGAGGTCGCTCAACCAGGGGTTGATCACGAGGAAGGCCAGCCAGGCCCACAGCGTGCCGGCCGTGCCGGGCGCCTTGGGCGAGAGCCCGCTGCCAAAGCCCAGGGCGATCCAGTGCGCCGGGTGGCGCAGCATGAAGCCGGCGGTGGCGCGGCGAGGAGCTTGCTCAGGCATGCGGCGTCTTGAAATGGTCGAAGGAATCGAATGTGGCTGGCACGGCCTTGCCGACGGCATCCACCAGTCGCAGCCCGGCTCGCTCCTCGATGCGGCCGATGCGGGCCACCGGCGTGTCGGCCGCGCGCGCGGCGGATTCGACGGCAGCTCGGGCCGATACAGGTGCGGTGAAAAGCAGCTCATAGTCATCGCCGCCACTGAGCGTGCACAGGTGTTGTACAGCCAGGCGCTGCACTGACATGATGCTGCTGCGCGGCAGCGCATCGACCTCCAGCGTGCAACCGACCTCGGAGCGCGCGAGCACATGGCCGAGATCGCCGATCAGGCCGTCCGAGATGTCGATGGCACTGCTGGCGATGCCGCGCAAGGCCTGGCCCAGCGCCACGCGCGGCTGCGGCACTTCCATCGCGCTGCGAACGCGCTCGAACTCATCGCCGGGCAGACTCAAGGCACCCCGGAACACTTCCAGCGCAAGCCGCGCGTCGCCAACCTGGCCGCTGACGTACACATCGTCGCCCGCAGTCGCGCCACTGCGCAGCAAGGCCTGGCCTCGCGGGGCCTCGCCAAACACCGTGATGCAGAGGTTCAGGGGGCCGGCCGTGGTGTCGCCGCCGATGAGCGGGATGTCATGCGCATCGGCCAATGCGAACAGGCCGGCGGCAAAGCGCTCCAGCCAGGCCGCATCGGCTCGCGGCAGAGCCAGGGCCAGCGTGAAGCCGCGTGGCGTGGCGCCGCAGGCCGCCAGGTCGCTGAGATTCACCGCCAGCGCCTTGTGACCCAGCCGCTCCGGCGCGACGGTGGCGAGGAAGTGGCGCCCTTCGACCAGCATGTCGGACGAGACCAGCATTTGCCGGCCCGGTGTCGGCGTCCACACCGCGCAGTCGTCGCCTATGCCCACATCAATGCCGGGCTGCGGGCGAGCGCGCTGGAAGAAGCGCTTGATCAGGTCGAATTCGCCAAGAGACATGGCCGCATTCTCGCAGTCGAGTCCTTGTCCGGGCACTGTCGGACAGCTGTCAGCTGCACTCCTACAATCACTGCCCGATCTTGCACGGCCCTCACGCCACCGAGCCCATGTCCACGTCCGACGAAAAAAGCGCAGAACTCCGCAAGGCCGCACTCGAATATCACGAGTTTCCGACCCCGGGCAAGATCGCCATCGCGGCGACCAAGCAGCTGGTGAACCAGCGCGACCTGGCCCTGGCCTATTCGCCCGGCGTGGCTGCGGCCTGTGAAGAAATCGTGGCCGATCCGGCCAATGCCTTCCGCT
This sequence comes from Roseateles microcysteis, assembly GCF_036880965.1. Taxonomy (NCBI): domain Bacteria; kingdom Pseudomonadati; phylum Pseudomonadota; class Betaproteobacteria; order Burkholderiales; family Sphaerotilaceae; genus Roseateles; species Roseateles microcysteis. The sequence goes on from NZ_JBAJMV010000007.1 coordinate 203,031, forward strand.
ACACCTCGCGCGGCAACCTGGTCGCCGTGGTCACCAACGGCACGGCCGTGCTGGGCCTCGGCAACATCGGCCCGCTGGCTTCCAAGCCGGTGATGGAAGGCAAGGGCGTGCTGTTCAAGAAGTTCGCCGGCATCGATGTGTTCGACCTGGAGATCCAGGAGAACGACCTCGACAAGCTGGTGGACGTGATCGCCGCGCTGGAGCCGACGTTTGGCGGCATCAACCTCGAGGACATCAAGGCGCCCGACTGCTTCTACGTCGAGCGCAAGCTGCGCGAGCGGATGAAGATCCCGGTCTTCCACGACGACCAGCATGGCACGGCCATCGTGGTCGGCGCGGCCTTCCTGAATGGCTTGCAGGTGCTGGGCAAGGACATCAAGCAGGTCAAGCTCGTGACCTCGGGCGCGGGTGCTGCGGCGCTGGCTTGCCTGAGCCTGCTCGTGAAGCTGGGCCTGCCACGCGAAAACATCTGGGTGACCGACCTGGCCGGCGTGGTCTATGAGGGCCGCACCGAGCTGATGGACCCGGACAAGGCCCAGTTCTGCCAGAAGACCGATGCGCGCAGCCTGCGCGACGTGATCCAGGGCGCCGACGTGTTCCTGGGCCTGTCGGCCGGCGGCGTCCTGAAGGCCGACATGGTGGCGACCATGGCCGCTCGGCCGATGATCTTCGCGCTGGCCAATCCGACGCCGGAAATCCTGCCGGAAGAGGTCAAGGCGGTGCGCACGGACGCCATCATGGCGACCGGCCGCACCGACTATCCAAACCAGGTCAACAACGTCCTGTGCTTCCCCTACATCTTCCGCGGCGCGCTCGACTCCGGCGCCACGACCATCACTGATGAGATGGAAATCGCCGCCGTGCGCGCCATTGCCGAGCTGGCCCAGGCCGAGCAGAGCGAGGTGGTCGCTGCGGCCTATGCGGGTGCCAATCTCTCGTTCGGACCCGAGTACCTGATTCCCAAGCCCTTCGACCCGCGCCTGATGATGAAGATCGCGCCGGCCGTGGCTCAGGCGGCTTTTGCATCGGGCGTGGCTGCGCGCCCGATCAAGGACATGGACGCCTACCGCGAGAAGCTGCAGAGCTTCGTGTACGCGTCGGGCACGACGATGAAGCCGATCTTCAACGTGGCCAAGCGAGCGCAGAACAAGCGCGTGGCTTACGCCGAAGGCGAGGAAGAGCGCGTCCTGCGCGCGGTGCAGGTGGTGGTGGACGAATGCCTGGCCCGCCCGACCCTGATCGGTCGCCCCGAAGTCATCGCCGAGCGCTGCGAGCGCTTCGGCCTGCGCCTGAAGCAGGACCGCGACTACGACATCGTCAATGTCGAGCAGGACCACCGCTACCGCGACTACTGGCAAACCTACCACCAGATGACCGAGCGCAAGGGCGTGACCCAGCAGCTCGCCAAGATCGAGATGCGTCGCCGCCTGACGCTGATCGGCTGCATGATGCTGCACAAGGGCGAGGTCGACGGCATGCTCTGCGGCACGTGGTCGAACACGGCCATGCACCTGCAGTACATCGACCAGGTCATCGGCAAGCGACCCGGTGTCAAGAATTTCGCCTGCATGAACGGGCTGATCCTGCCGGGCCGCCAGGTCTTCCTGGTCGACACGCATGTGAACTACGACCCGACGGCCGAGCAGTTGGCCGAAATCACCCAGATGGCAGCCGAGGAGCTGATGCGCTTCGGCATACGCCCCAAGGCCGCGCTGCTCTCGCACAGCAACTTCGGCTCCAGCAACAACCCCTCGGCCGTGAAGATGCGCGACACGCTGGCCCTGTTGCAACAGACGGCACCCTGGCTGGAGGTGGATGGCGAGATGCACGGCGACACGGCGCTCGATGCAGCCTACCGCGCCCAGCTGATGCCGCGCTCCACCCTGACCGGCGAAGCCAACCTGCTGGTGCTGCCCAATATCGACGCCGCCAACATCTCCTACAACCTGCTCAAGACCACGGCCGGCGGTGGCATTGCCATCGGCCCGGTGCTCTTGGGTGCGGCCAAGCCGGTGCATGTGCTGACGCCTTCGGCCACGGTGCGACGCATCGTCAACATGACGGCCCTGACCGTTGCCGACGCCAACGCGGCGCGCTGAGCGCCCATCTGACCCGGCTGTTTACAAAAGTTTGTAAGAGCTCACCAGACGCAGAATTCGGTCCAATATTCATAGCCAGCCGATCGCATAGCAACTGTGTGCGCACACTAACTCAGCTGGAATTCCCGTCCAGGCCGGGGGTGGCGGCTTGAGCTTTTCGAGCCCATTCGGTACCATGTTGCCTTTCAGGAACAGGGTAAACCCGTGTCTTTGCTCGATCGGTCACCGATGTGGCCATCTTGGCGCCGTCTTGGTCTGGCAGCCGTCTTCGCGACGAGTCTGGCCGTCGGCGCCCAGGTGCAAGCCAAGGAATCGGCGCCCGGCATGGCTACGGTGTCCTTGTCGGCATTGCCTTCGCAGGCCCAATCCACGCACAGCAAGATCCTCGCCGGGGGGCCCTTCCCCTACGACAAGGACGGCAGCGTGTTTGGCAATCGCGAAAGGCTGTTGCCGATCAAGGCCAGGGGCTTCTACCGCGAATACACCGTCAAGACGCCCGGCGCACGCAACCGGGGTGCCAAACGGCTGATTTGCGGCGGCACGCCACCATCCCAGCCTGAAGTTTGCTTTTACACCGACGACCACTATGCGAGCTTCCGGCGCGTGACAACGCCCTGAAGCCAGCGGACCGGCGGCCCAGAGTTGATGACTATATAGGAGGAACGTGACCATGCTTTTGCAGACCGTCCGTCCCAATATCGTGCAGGCCATACGGGCCTACCGCGTAGAGGACTTGATGCAGGCAGCACAGGATGCCGGCCAGCATTTCCTGTACGCCAACTTGACCGAGGCACAGTCCAAGCAGGACGTCCTCGAGGGCATCGCCCAATCGTTTCTGTTCCCGGCCCATTTCGGCAAGAACCTGGACGCTCTGTACGACTGCATGACCGACCTGGTCCACAAATCCGGCAGCCAGCCGGGCTTTGTGGTGGTGCTGGAGCAGTTGCCCGACAACATCCGCTTCGACCGTGAAGCACGCGAGCAACTGCTCGACGTGTTCCGGGAAGCCGCCGACTACTGGGGCGATAGAAAGATCCAGTTCAGGTGCTTCTATTCTTTTCAGTAGCCCGCTCACAAGAGAATGTCTCTTGGGAGCGGGCTACCGAAGAAGTCCCCGCACCAGTTGCCACCAAGCCGGCGGCAAAGAACAGCAAGGCAGCCGCCAATGCGAACTTCGGCATGAACATGCCGATGATGAGCAGCGCATTTGATACGGCCATGTGGCTCAGCGCGGCTTGATCGCCTGAACACACGCCAAGCAAGAAGAGGCCCCGCGGGGCCTCTTTTTTATTGCCTGGTCCCGAGTGGACCTCGCCAGGCCCCTCAGGGCTTGGCTTCGCTCAAGGCCTGGGCCAGCGCCACGAACTCTTCCACCGGCACTTCCTCGGCCCGGCGCTGCAGGTCGAAGTGGCCCGTGAAGCCCCGCGCCGTCAGCCACACGCCCAGGCTGTGGCGAAGGAGCTTGCGGCGCTGCGAGAAGGCGGCCGCCACCATCTCGCCCAGCAGCGCAGGGTCCAGCGCCGGCGGCACCGCATAGGGCTGCATGCGCACGATGGCCGAGTCGACACGCGGCGGCGGGTCGAAGGATTCCGGCGGCACGTCCAGGATCGACTCGACCCGGTAGCGCCACTGCAGCATCACCGACAGGCGGCCGTAGTCCTTGTTGCCCGGGCTGGCCGCCATGCGGTCGACCACTTCCTTCTGCAGCATGAAATGCTGGTCGGCCACGCTGTCGACAAAGCCGAGCAGATGGAAAAGTATGGGCGTGGAGATGTTGTAGGGCAGGTTGCCGACCACGCGCAGCTTCTGGCCCTTGACCTCAGCCAGCGCGCCGAAATCGACCTTCAGCACGTCGGACTCGATGACCTCCAGCCCCTCGCGCTTGCGCAGCTTGGCTGCCAGGTCGCGGTCCAGCTCGACCACGGTCAGGGGCTGGATGCGTGCCAGCAAGGGCAGGGTCATCGCACCCAGGCCAGGCCCGATTTCCACCACCGCCTCGCCGGCTTGCGGGTCGATGGCATCGACGATGGCGTCGATGATGAAGCGGTCGGTCAGGAAATGCTGGCCGAAGCGCTTGCGGGCGATGTGGGCCATCAGCTTACAAGTTCCACTCGCGCATCTCGACGAAGGCCTTGGCGCGCAGGTCCTTGACCCAGTCCTGGTACGCCTCTTCGTACTTCTGCTCGCGCAGGGCCGAACGGGCCTGCTCGCGCTGCTGCTTGACGTCCACCTCGACCACGCGGCGCTCCAGCACCTGGATCAGGTGCACGCCAAAGCGCGACTGCACGGCGCCCGACATGCCTTGCAGCGGCAGGGCATTCATCGCTTCCTCGAACTCGGGCACGAAATTGCCGGGCCCAACCCAGCCCAGGTCGCCACCGGCCGAGGCGCTGCCGTCTTCAGAGTTGTCGCGCGCAATGTCTTCGAACTTGGCCTTGCCCGATTCGATCTGGCGCTTGAACTCCATCAGGCGCTGGGCCGCCACTTCAGCCGTCAGCTGGGGCGAGGTGCGCAACAGCACATGGCGGGAACGGGTTTGCGTGACCTGGTTGATGGCCAGGGGGGCCTGGCGCTCGATCAGCTTGAGGACATGGAAGCCCGACGGCGAGCGCAGCACGGTCGGGCGCAGCTCGCCGCTCTTCAGGCCCTTGACGCCGTCCACCAGCAGGTCGGGCAGACGCTCGGCAAGGCGCAGGCCGATCTCGCCACCCTTTTCGCGGAAGCTGTCCTCGGACAGTTCCTTGGCCACCTTGGCAAAGTCTTCGCCGGCCTTGATGCGGGCCAGCGCGCCTTCGGCACGGGCCTGGCGCTCTGCCACCACGGACTCCCCAGCACCTTCGGGCACGCTGATCAGCACCTGCCCGATGTTCAGCTGCGGGTTCTTGTTGGCCTTCTCAAGCTGGTCCAGCAGGTACTTGTCGATCTCGGCATCGCTGATCTTGATGCGCTTCTGCACTTCCGATTCGCGCACCCGCTCCATCAGCATCTGGTCGCGCATGTTGTCGCGGAAGCGCCGGTAGTCCATGCCATCGGCCTTGAGACGCTCGCGCAGTTGCTCCATGGTCAACTTGTTCTGTGCAGCGATATTGGCCACCACGCGGTCGAGCTCGGGCTCGTCCACCTTGGCGCCGGACTCGCGGGCATTGGTGATCAGCACGCGGTCGACGATCAGTGCCTCCAGCGCCTGCTTGCGCAGTTCTTCCAGCTCCAGCACTTCGCCGCGACGGCGGCTTTCCTCACGCAACTGCGCGATACGCCCGAGCACCTCGCTGGCGGCCACCAGGTCGGAATTGACGACCGCGGCGATCTGGTCGCCCGGCCGCACGGTGCTCGTGCTGCCTTGAGCCTGGGCGGGCAGGGAGCTCATGGCGGCAAAGGCAGCACAAAAGGCCGCGGCCGAGGCCAGGAAACGGAAAGAGCGATCAGTCATAGGAGGCTTCGGGGCTGGCCGAGCGGTCAGAACTCAGGGGACGGTAACCGGGGATATTGTCTCTCAGGACCTTGAGGGCGTTGGAACCCAGTCTGGACAGGCCCACCAACTCCAGCTGCAGGAGCAATCGGGTATTGGTCTCGGCCCGGCCGGTGGACAACCTTTCGGCACCCACGCGCAGGATCCAGCAGCCGGCGTCGTACTCGACGCCGACCACCGAATCGGTGAAGCGGCGGTCCCGCAGGCTGTACTGGACCCGGCCCGCGCTGTACCAGGCGCCGCCGCAGCTGCCACCCGCGCTGTCGCGACGGGGGCTGCCATCAGCCTGGGCACCGAAAAGCGGCCATTGCCAGCCCAGTTCGACCTGCTCGCTCTGGCCCCGGGCCAGGCGGTAGGCGGCACTGACGGTGCGGAACGGGCCCGGCGAATAGCGCAGCGAAGTCACCGTCCGCACGGCCCGGCTGCTGTCCGGGTTGTATTGCACCGCGGCGTCCATCCACCACTGCGTGTTCAGGTGGGCCGAGCCGAGCAGCAGCAGGTCGGACAGGCGCTGCGTCTGCGGCTGGCCGTCCGGCGTGATGCGCTGGTCGCGGAAAAGATAGCGCTGCACCAGGCCCAGGCGCAGCAATTCGCCGCCCTGCGACGGATTGACCCAGCGGCTGATCGCACCAAAGCTCAGCTGGTGGTTGTCGGACACACGGTCGACACCCGAGAACTGGTTGTCGGTGTAGATCGAGTCGAAATTGAAGTCTTTCGGCGCCGCATCGAAATTGGGCATGCCGGACTGATCGCGGAACGGTGTGTTCACGTAGAGCAGGCGCGGCTCCAGGGTCTGCAAGGTGCCGCGGCCGAACAGCGCGGTCTGGCGCTCGAACACCCAGCCCTGGTCCACGCTCAAGCTGGGCACGCTGCGCGACATGCTGCGTCGGCCATCCATCTGCGTCTGGTCAAGCGAATAGGCGGCGGCATTGAGCGACAACTTGGGTATCAGCCACCAGCCTGCGCCGCCAAAGGGCAGGCTGACATGACCCAGCAGATGCGCCCGCTGGCCGCTGGGCAAAGTGCTGCGCTGGCTGTCCAGCGCTTCACGTGGCAGCTCGAAACGGTTGTATTCCAGCTCCACCGCGCCTTCCAGGCGAGCGCGGCGGCCCCAGGGCCGGAAGCCCGCCATCACCGCGTCGTCGGCCTCGGTGGACAGGCGCAGCCCGACCTGGGGCACGCGCTGGTACGGCGTCTCGAAGCGGGTGAGCGGATCGGCGCCCTGCAATGCCTGCCAGGCCTGGACGCGGGCATAGGCCTGAGCCTCGCCCCATTCGCGCTGCACCGAGCGGCCAAAGCGCAGGTCGGTGGCCAGCAGCCGAGGCGTCTGGCTTTGCAGGCGCTTGGGCAGGTCTTTCCAGTATTCGTCGTCGGAGGCGCGTTCGGAGCGGATCTGGTAGCGCCAATCGCGGCCGACTTCGCCCTGCTGGGCCAGGTCGAGCGCCCAGCGCGCACGATTGGCCACGCGGTCGTTCGGCAACCAGGCCAGCTTGATCTCGCCGTTGTGGCCGGGCTCGAGATAGCGGTACTCGCTGTCCAGGCCCGCACCACGGCGTGTCATGATGAAGGGAGTCAATGTCGCGTCGTGCTGCGGCGCAATATTCCAGTAGTAGGGCAGGCCCAGCTCGAAGCCGCTGCGGTTGTCCAGGCCGATGTTCGGCGGCAGCCAGCCCGACTTGCGGGTCGAACCCAGGGAGAAGCTGATCGTCGGCGCCGCCAGGATCGGCACGCCGTAGAAGCGCAGCACCGCGCCGCTGGCGATGCCTTCATTCGCTTCGAAGTCCATGCGCAGCTGCGTGGTCGTCAGCTGCCAGGCCGGCTCCTTGCCGTCCTCGACCGGGCAGGAGCTGTAGGTGCCGCCATCGGCCAGCACCCGCTGCTGCCCGATGAAGCGCAGGCGTTCGGCCTTGCCGCCGCCACCGGTCAGCGAGAAGAAGTAGCTGGGGTCCAGGAACTCGCCCTCGAAGCGCTGCACGAACAACTGCAATTCGCTGCCGCGGAACACATTGCCGGCAACGCTGACCTCCACCTTGCCGGTGGCACGCGCTTCGTCGCTTGGCTGCAGGTAGCTGAGCCGGTCGGCCTTCATCAGCAGCTCGCCATAGCGCAGCTCGGCTTCGCCTTCGGCCATCGACAACTGATCCAGCTGGCTTTGCAGGCTTTTGGCGCTGAGCACCACGGCGGGTTTCACCCCGCTGCTGCTGCCCGGCATCGTCAGCACCTTGGCGCGACGCAGCTGCAGTCCGCCCTCTTGCGCCGCGGCCAAGCCGCTGGCGGCCATCATCAGGACCAGGGGCAGCAGCCGCGCTGCAGGACAGAAAAACGGGAAGCGCGGCACGGCAGGCTGGATGGGCGGAATGTGAGAGGAAGGAAGCGACGACGTTTGTAGAATTCATTATCCATGAGGGGCCTGCGTTGGCCGGCGCCCTGTTCGGCCCCTTTATTGGCCATTTCCTTGGCCATTTCCCTGACCACTTGCCGCCCCTCCAGCCCGCCCTTTTCAATGACCCAGCCCCTTTGGCCCGACGCGGCCCGTGAATCCGTCTACAAGGACTGGCTGCAAGCGCTGATCGCGCCGCATCGCCTGCTGCCCGAGAGCCTGGCGCTGGCCAGCATCGACGCCAGCACGCGCCGCTACCTGCGCCTGCAGCAGGCAGGCGGCGGCTCGCTGATCGTGATGGACGCGCCACCCGACTGCAACGACGTGCGCCCCTTCGTCAGCATCGCTCAGCACATGGCCGAATGCGGCCTGCGCGTGCCGGCCATCGTGGCCGAGGACGCCGAGCGCGGCTTCCTCCTGCTGGGCGACCTGGGGCAGCAAACCTATCTGCAGGCGCTGCAGCAAGCCACGCCTGCCGAGGCCGACAAGCTGATGCGCGCCGCGGTCCAGACGCTGATCCAGTGGCAGCAGCGCGGCGACGCCAACCGACTGCCAGCCTTCAACGAGGCCTTCATCCGCCGCGAGCTGCAGATCTTTGTCGACTGGTGCGTGCAGCGTCACTACGGCAAGCACTGGGACGCAAAGCAGCAAGGCTGGTGGGAGCATTGCTGCAAGGTGCTGGTCAAGGCCATCGAGCAACAGCCGCAACTGGCGATGCATCGCGACTACATGCCGCGCAACCTGATGACCAGCGCCGATGGCGTGCCCGGCGTGCTGGACTTCCAGGACGCGGTCTGCGGCCCAGTCAGCTACGACATGGCTTCACTGCTGCGCGACGCCTTCATCTCCTGGGACGAGGAGCGCGAGCTCGACTGGGCGATCCGCTACTGGGAGCAGGCCCGCAAGGCCGAGCTGCCGGTGGGCGAAGACTTTGGCGAGTTCTGGCGCGCGCTGGAGCTGACCGGTCTGCAACGCCACCTGAAGATCCTGGGCATCTATTGCCGCCTGAACTATCGCGATGGCAAGCCCGGCTACATCGTCGACCTGCCGCGCTTCTTCGCGTATGCGATCAAGGTCAGCACGCGCTATATCGAACTGTCGCCGCTGACCCACCTGCTGGAAGACCTGCGCGGCGGCCTCACGCAGACGGGCTTCAATCTGCGCTGAAGCGCTCGCGCACCAGCGAGGTTTCGCAGCCGGCCGCGGCCAGCCAGGGGTCGCGGTCTTCGCCGCCAAAGATCTCGAGCAGGAAGTCGAGGAAGGCGCGGGTGCGGGCCGGCATGTATTTGCGCGTCGGCAGCGCCGCCCAGATCGTGAAGTGATAGAGCTGCCATTCCGGCAACACCCGCTCCAGCGCTTGCTCCATCAAGGCATCCTCGGCCAGGAAGGATGGCAGGCCGGCAATGCCCAGGCCATGCAGGGCTGCCGAGTAGTTCGTGTCGATATGGCTGGCGCTGAGCACCGGTTTGTGCGGCGCCAGGTTAATCACCTCGCCATCGCTCACGCGCGTTAGTGAGATGCCGCGCTGCAGGTCCGACATCGGCGGCAGCAGCGCGTCGTGGTGGGCCAGGTCACGCGGATTCTGGGGCCGACCACGCTTGTCCAGGTACTCCGGCGAAGCGCACATGATGACCTCGGTGCGCGCCAGGCGGCGGGCCACGAAATCACCGTCCAGCGGATGCTTGCTGGTGACGATGGTGATGTCGTAGGCCTCGTCCACCGTGTCCACCGGGCCGGGCGAATGCAGCTCCAGCGTCACCAGCGGATGGCGCTCATGAAAACGCGAGAGATGCTTGGCCAGCTGATGCACGGCCACGGCCGGCGGCAGGAGCACACGCAGATGGCCGCGCGGCTCGGCCGTGGCGGAGCTGACCAGGGCTTCCGCCTCATCCAGCTCGGCCAGGATGCGGCGGGCGCGCTCCAGGTAGCTCTCGCCGATATCGGTCAGCGCCAGGCGTCGCGTGGTGCGGTTCAGCAGGCGCGAGCCGAGGTGCTCTTCCAGCTCGGCCACCAGGCGTGTGACGACCGCGGGCGCCAGATCGAGCGACCGCGCCGCGCCGGCGAAGCTGCCCTCGTCGATGACACGCACGAAGATGCGGATCGCTCTCAGCTGGTCCATGCGTTCAGTCTGCCCGCTCGCGGTGAGTCGTGTCTTCCCCAGCGAACCCCGCTGATCCGGCTTTGCCGGGCAGCCGGGGTTGCCCCCTTGAGGGGGCGCGCGAAGCGCGTAGGGGGTGGGTCAAGGGTGCGCCGCCATGACCTGCGCGACCGCAGCGGTCAGGCGCTTGCCGTAGGGCACATGCAGGAACTCGTTCGGGCCATGGGCATTGCTCTTGGGGCCCAGCACGCCGCAGACCATCATCTGCGCCTTGGGGAAACCCTTTTGCAGCATGCTCATCAGCGGGATCGTGCCGCCCTGGCCGATGTAGCCGACCGGCTTGCCGAAGTGCGTCTGGCTGGCGGTGTTGATCGCTTCCGACAACCACGGCGACAGGTCCGGCGTGTTCCAGCCGGTGGCGCCCAGGGCGCCGGCACGGCCATCCGGCGTGAAGGTGACATTGGCGTTGTAGGGTGCGTTGTCTTCCAGCAGCTTCTTGAGCTCCAGCGCGGCGTTGTTGCCGTCGATCACCGGCGGCAAGCGCAGCGACAGCTTGAAGGCGGTGAAGGGGCGCAGGACATTGCCGGCACTCTTCAGCTCAGGGAAGCCATCCACGCCGGTCACCGACAGCGTCGGACGCCAGGTGCGATTCAAGAGCACCTCCACCGGCTCGGCCGTCATCGGCAGCACCGGGCCGCCGTCCGCGCCGCAGGCCCAGGGCATGCGCTTGTAGACCTCGTCCTTCAGGATCGCGGCCGTGGCCTGTGCCTGCGCTATGCGGTCGGCCGGGATCTCACAGTGGAAGCTATCGGGCAGGAGGCGGCCGGTCTTGGAATCTTCCAGGCGGTCCAGCACCTGGCGCAGGACGCGGAAGCTCGAAGGCACGACGCCCGAGGCGTCGCCCGAGTGGATGCCTTCGGTCAGCACCTCCACCTTCAGGACGCCCGAGACCATGCCACGCAGCGAGGTGGTCATCCAGAGCTGCTCATAGTCGCCGGCGCCGGAATCGAGGCAGACCACCAGCGAGACATTGCCCAGGCGGGGCTTGAGCATGTCGATATAGGCCGGCAGGTCGTAGGAGCCGCTTTCCTCGCAGGTCTCGATGATGCCCACGCAGCGCGGGCGCGGAATGCCCTGCTTGTCCAGCGCCATGATGGCCGTGAGCGAGGCGTAGATCGCGTAGCCGTCGTCGGCGCCGCCGCGGCCGTAGAGCTTGCCGTCTTCGTACTTGGGCGTCCAGGGGCCGAGGTCGGCGCGCCAGCCATTGAACTCGGGCTGCTTGTCCAGGTGGCCGTAGAGCACGATGCTGTCTTCGCTGCCGGCCTTGGTGGCGGGCACCTCGAAGAAGATCACGGGCGTGCGGCCCGGGATGCGAATGACTTCCAGCTTCAGGCCGGCCACCTTCTTGCTCTCGACCCAGGTGGCGGCGTCGCGCAGCACCTTCTCGATATGGCCGTTGGCCGCCCAGTCGGCATCGAACATCGGGCTCTTGGCCGGAATGGCGATGTACTGGGTCAGGGCGGGGACGATTTCCTCGTCCCAGACCCGGGCGGCGAACTCGCCCAGGGCGCTGGCTTCATCGGCTTGCAGCGGTAGCTGCGGATCGCGTGCGTTCATCTCGGGTCTCCGGCGGGTGGCGCTTGGTAAGCGCAGACCCCGGAGTTTAAATCCGCCCGGTTCAGAACCTGCTGGTGTGGGAAAAGCGCTCGTCGAGCCAGGACTGCATGCGCGCGAACACCTGCTCCTGCTCCGGTTCGTTCATCACCTCGTGAAAGAGGCGCTCGAAGCAGTAGCTCTGCACCACCAGCCGCGGTGCGGCAGCGGCAAAGGCGGCGCTGCCGGCCGGGGCCACGCAGCGGTCAGCACCGGCCCACAGCAAGAGCGTGGGCACCAGCCATTCGGATGCATGGTCCAGCACCTCTTCGCCACCGTCCACGATCATCCGCGCCAGCATCGGCGTGATCTTCTTGTGCACCAGCGGGTCCGAGACATAGTCCTTGACCACGGCCGCATTGCGGGAGATCCAGGCCGGCTTCAGGCCGTTGCCAGCCGCCAGATGCGGCGCCAGTGGCTTCGCGATGGCCAGCAAGGCCTTCTGGAACCAGGACATGCCGGGGTCCAGCGCGGGCGAGGTCATCAAGAGCCCATCGATCGGCCGGAACCAGGCCGGCAGCACGCCGCCCGCGCTGGCGCTCAGGCCGCCGGCCACGAAACGGGCCGCGACCAGGCCGCCCATGCTGTGACCCAGCAGGACCAACGCGCCACCACTCAATTGCTCATCGGCATGCAGCTCGTCGATGACCAGGGCCAGGTCCTGCAACAGCTGCTCGGGCTTGGGAATGTCGCCGCGCGGACCGCCAGACGCACCATGACCGCGCTGGTCGTAGGCCACCACATGCCAGCCCCAGCTGTTGAGCTTGGCCGCCACATGCTGATAGCGGCCGGCATGCTCGCCCAGGCCGTGCACGATCAGCACCGTGCCGCGCGCCTTGTCCAGGCCCGGCTTGCTCCATTGCCGCCAGTGCAAGGGCAGGCCGTCATCGGTTCTCAGCGTTCGCATGCCGGTCAGTGTAGGCAGCGCTCCTGGGCACGAGCCCGAGGGCTTCCCCGGACGGTAAAACTACTGTCACCAAGTGGATGGACAGGGCGGCCCGCGACGCTAGGCTGTCGACATGAACGAATTCTTCAGCGTCGAACGCGATGCACGCGGCATCACCGGTCTGGCTCATCTTCAGCTGTGCCAGCCGGCCCGGCTCAACACCATGAGCCTGCCCTTCTTCCCGGCGCTGCGCGACACCTTGCGCAGCCTGCACGACGAGGGCCGCACCCGGGTGCTGGTGATCTCGTCCACCGGCAAGCACTTCAGCGCGGGCATGGCGCTGGATACCTTTGCCGGCGACAGCCCGGCACTCGACACCAGCACCTCGCGAGCCCGCCTGAGCTTCCAGGACATGCTGGGCCGCCTGATGGACTGCTTCACGGCGCTGGACGAAGCCCGCTTCCCGGTGCTGTGCGCGGTGCAGGGCGGCTGCATAGGCGGCGCGCTGGACCTGGCGGCCGCCTGCGACATGCGCTACGCCTCGGCCGACGCCTTCTTCTGCGTGCAGGAGATCAATATCGGCATGGCCGCCGACCTCGGCGTGCTGCAGCGCCTGCAACGCCTTCTGCCGCAAGGGCTGGCGCGCGAGCTGGCCTATACCGGCGAGCGCCTGGGCGCCGAGCGGGCGCTGTCGTTGGGCCTGGTGAACGCCGTGCTGCCCGATGCCCAGGCGCTGCTGGAGCACACCATGAAAGTCGCTCAGCAGATCGCCACCAGGTCGCCCCTGGCCATCGCCGCCAGCAAGCTCGCCTTGAACCATGCGCGCGACCACGGCACCGCTGCGGCGCTGGCCCAGATGAAGCTGCTGCAGAGCGCCGTCTTTGACACCGGCGAAATGGCCCGCGCCATCAGCGGCTGGCAGCAGAAGGAGGACGCCGATTTCGATCCCCTGAATCCGGTACCGTCGCTATAGGGACCCTCTACATCAGCGGGAAGACACGCGTTCCCGCTGGCACGGCGGCCCCCTAGACTGGCCTGAGCAAGCTTCGGATGTCTGTCATGCCGCCTGTTCGCGTCTTCCTGGATCGCTGCAGCCTTTGGGCCATGCTGGCCCTCGTCAGCCTGTTGAGCGCCTGCGCCTCCGCGCCCAAATACACCGTGGACGACGGCCGCAAGGTCGACCCCGTGCTGCTGGGCAGCATCTCCACCTACGGCGCCGGCGAGCGCGCCATCCGCCCGGCCATTGCCCGCAGTGCCACGCTGAAGGACACGGAATGTGACAAGCAATGGGAGCTGCCTTTTGCCGTCGTCTCCAGCCAGGGCTGGGAAGAAACCGACCGCGTCGCCTGGGTGCGCGCCCTGGGGGTGGACGAGCGCCTGACCGTCATCGCCACCTCACCCGGCTCGCCCTTGAACCCGGGCGACAAGATCATCGCGGTGGCCGGCAACGACAGTGCCGAGGCCGAGCAGCAATTGCTGGCGCTGTCCGAAATCCGCGACCGCGGCCGCGCGTTCTCGGTGCTGCTGTCGACCGGGCGCAACGTGGTGATCCAGCCCTTCGAGGTCTGCCGCGGCTACACCCGCTTCGCGCCGCCCAACACACCGAAGATGCAGGACTACCACTGGCTGATGAGCATGCATCCGCTCGAAGTGCCACTGGCCAGCATGACCGAGGACGAGGCGCTGTGGCTGGTGCTGTGGTCGCAAGGCGTTTCCGAGGAAGGCGGCGCGCGCATGAAGACCGTGCACTACGGCAGCAAGATCGCCAGCACGCTCTACAGCATCTTCACCATCGCCACCGGCCTGAAGGGCGCTGCGCTGGCGGCCGATGCGGCGGTGAGTGCCGCCAAGAACGCGGCCGCGTCGGCGGTGTCCGAAGTGCTCAAGCAGCAACTGATCGACCAGGGCAAGGCGCTGGCCCTGCAAAAGCTGCGCGAGTCCTTCACCGAATCGCTGGAAAGCATGACCAAGAGCCAGGTGCTGGGCGCCTTGCAGAAGGCGGCCGCCAACCGCGGGGCGCTCTCAGGCATTTCCTATATTGCCTCGACGGCCTTCGAGCGCGCCGACACCTGGGCCTTCGCGCGTGTCGAAAAGCTCAACGGAAATCCGCTGGCCGCGTTCAGCCTGCACCAGAAACTGCTGGAGCGCGACCTGACCTCCAACTCGATGATCATGGATGCCGAGCGCCTCAGCGCGCTCAACAAGGTCGCCGCGGCCAAGGGTTTCGAGACCGAGGTGGTGGCCATCCTCAAGGGCATCAAGCCCGACGAGATGGTGGCCGATGTGGGCGCCATGCCAGTGGCCTCGGCGCGCAAGCGCTTCAGCTACACGCTGGACAACGACCCCGGCGCCAACCCCTATGCCAATGGCCTGATCGATGCCACGCTGTCCATGCCGCTGGCCACCAAGAAGGGAAAGTAAGGGAATGCCGTTGACTCCGCGTCTTGCTGCTCTGCTGCTTCCGTCGATGCTGGCCGCAGGGCTGGTCTTTGCCCAGTCCGACACACCGCCGCCGGCTGCCCTGCCGGTCACACCCGCAGCCTCCGCAGCTTCCGCACCCGAGGCTGCCCTGCCCGCCTCGGCGCCCGAGCCCGCCGCCAGTGCGCCGGTCGCGCCGGTCGTGCCACCGCCAAGCTGCGGCGCCCTGACCACCCGGGCCAATGCCGCCGACCTGCGCGCGGCCACGGCCCTGGCGCAGAACAAGCCGCTGGAAGAACAGGTCAGGCTCTATGACGAGGCGCTGTCGCTCTGGACCCAGGCCGCCAACACCTGCGACGGCCGGGCCCGCGAGCGTGCCAACCGCAACCTGGCCGACACGCTCGGCCAGCGCGAACAGCTGGCCGAACGCCTGGCCGCCGGCAGCCAGTGCGAAACCGCGCATCGCGATGCCGCGGCGCTGGGCGAACTGGCGACGCAGGCTTTGTCGGAAAGCCGCTGGGACCAGGCGGCACTGCTGTTCCGCAAGGCCGAGAACGGCTGGGACCTGGCCACCGAGGTCTGCACCGGCGTGCAGCAGACGGTGGCCACCAAGCGCCGCGATGAGGCTGAGGTCGATGCCCACAACGCCGAGTTCTGCGCACCGATGTTCGATCGCGCCCGCAGCTTCTGGCAGAAGTTCCGCAGTGCCCAGGCGGGTCTGGCGCCCGACGAACGGCAGCGCCAGTCGCAGATCTCGGAAACGCTGTGGCGCGAGGCGGCCAACCAGTGCCGCAACGAAGCCTCGACCACGGCCCGCAACACCGCCCAGACCCTGGCCCGCGAACGCGGCACGCCCTGGGTGGCCACGCAGCCGCCCGCACCACCACCCGGCACCATGGTGGCTGCTGCCCCGCGCGCGGCACCGGCCCGCCCGGCGCCAGCGCCCGCGGCCAGCAACCCGCTTGCAGCAACTGCCAAGCCGGCATCGGTGCCCACACCGACGGCACCGACAGGCGCCACGGCGGCCACAACAGTCGCCAGCAGCGGCACCCCGGTCGCCGGCGCTGCAGCCACTGCGGCGGCACAGGCCTTGAGCAAGGCGCCGGCCCTTGCCGAGAAGACTGAACCCAGAGCCGAACCGAAGGCCGAGCCCCTGCCCGCGGCTGCCACCGCAGCCCAGGAAGTCGACCTCAAGTCGGGCAACGCCCATTTCAAGGGCCTGTTCGTGCGCGAAGGCGCCGGCAATCTGCTGACCGGCAAGGGCCGAATCGCCTGGGACAACGGCGACAGCTACGAAGGTGAGCTGCTGCGCGGTGAGCGCCATGGCCAGGGCGAATTCAAATGGGCCAGCGGCCAGCAGTACAAGGGCCAGTGGGTCAACGACCGCGCCAGCGGCCAGGGCGAGATGCGCTTTGCCAATGGCAACGTGTTCAAGGGCGCCATCGCCGACGGCCAGCCGCAGGGCGAGGGCGAGATGCAATACGCCTCGGGCGACAAGTACAAGGGCACCATGCACCAGGGCCTGCCGGAGGGGTTGGGCACCTACCTCTGGAAGAGCGGCCAGCGCTACGAGGGCCAGTGGGTCAACGACAAGCCCAATGGCCGAGGCAAGCTGCGCTTTGCCAACGGCAACTACTACGAAGGCCAGGTCCAGAACGGCCTGCCGCACGGCACCGGCAAGCTGCAGTTCGCCTCAGGCGATGTCTACGAGGGCGAGTTCAAGCTAGGCCAGCCGGACGGCCAGGGCACCTATGTCTGGAAGCATGGCGACAAGTACATCGGCCGCTGGATCGCCGGCCTCAAGGAAGGCCTGGGTGCCTTCCTGTGGAGCAATGGCGACCGCTGGGAAGGCGTGTTCAAGAACGACGACCGCAGCGAGGACGGCAAGCTCATCCGCCACGGAACTCAATAGGTCTTATTGACCTTTGAACAAGCCTTGGAACTGCCTGGATACGGGCAGCTTTTCCTCGCGCCCCTTCAGCGTCAGCACCATCGTGTTCTCATCCACGCGGATTGCGCTGGCGATGCAGCGGCTGTTCACGAGCACCGAGCGGTGCACCTGCCAGAACTCATCGGCGTCGAGTTGCGTGAGCAGCTCCTTCAGCGCCGTGCGGATCAAGGCCTCGCCGCCGGTGTAGACGACGCGG
Organism: Roseateles microcysteis; assembly: GCF_036880965.1. Lineage (NCBI taxonomy): Bacteria > Pseudomonadati > Pseudomonadota > Betaproteobacteria > Burkholderiales > Sphaerotilaceae > Roseateles > Roseateles microcysteis. The sequence goes on from NZ_JBAJMV010000007.1 coordinate 220,181, forward strand.
GTGTAGCGGTTGTCGCTCTCGAAATAGATCACGTCTTCGGGCGCGATCATCTTGACCTCGCGGCCCAGCGAAGCCTGGATCATCTTCGGCCGCGCAGCAGCGGCCGGCAGCAGCTGCTTGAGCAGCGCCTGCAGGTCAGGGCCGGCGCTGGCAGGCGGCGTGTCCTGCTGCAGGCGGCCGCGCACCCGCTCGATGGCCTGGGCCAGGCGGGTGTCGTCCACCGGCTTCATCACGTAGTCGACCGCACCGGCATCAAAGGCCGACAGTGCATGGTCGCCAAAGGCCGTGACGAACACCACCTGCGGCGGCGTGGCCGTGGCTGCCATGCGGCGCGCCACCTCGATGCCGGTCAGGCCAGGCATGCGGATGTCCAGGAAGCAGACCTCGGGCTCGTGCTGCAGGAAGTCGTCCCAGGCATCGACACCATGAATGCTGGCCGCCACGATCTCCAGCTCGGGCCACAGCCGCTTCAGCGCAGCGCGCAGCTGCTCGCGCGGGCCTTCCTCGTCGTCGGCGATCAGGGCGGTGGGGTTCCTCTTGCTCATGGGTTCTCTCTCCTAGGTTTTTACTGTTTGATCTTTCGTTGCTGTCAGCGCGCGCAGGCCAAATGCACGGCCGCACAGCAGCCACCCTCGGCCCGGTTGCCCAGCTTCAGCGCGGCCCGGCCACCAAAGGCCTGGTGCAGTCGCAGCCGGCTGTTGTGCAGGCCCAGGCTGCCTTCGGAGACGGCCGCCTGCGGGCCAAGCCCCGGGCCGTCGTCCAGCACCTCAAGAAGCAGGTCGCCGCCGTCCAGCAAGCTCGCCTGCACTTTCACTTCGCCGCCAGCCAGGCTGGGCTGCACGCCGTGCTCGACCGCATTCTCGACCAGGGTCAGCAGCACGCCCGGTGGCAGGAGCACATCGGCCGCAGCGGGTGAAATCTCCAGCGAGAAACGCAGCCGCTCGCCCAGCCGCGCCTGCATCACCTCGAGATAGCGCCGCACCGCCTCGGCCTCCTCGCCCACCGCCAGCAGTGGCCGGTCGAACAAGGGAAGCGTGGCGCGCAGGTAAGCCGTCAGCGACTCCAGCAATGGCGCCGCTCGGTCGTCCTTGGTGGCGACCCAGTGGTGCAGCGAGGCCAGGGAGTTGAAAAGAAAATGCGGCTGGATCTGGGCGCTGGAGAGCTTGCGCGAAGCCTCGGCGGCCTGCGCGCGCAGCTCCTCGTCATGCAACCAGTCGGCCAGGAATTCGTTGCGCCACATGGCCACGACCCAGATGCCGAAGGCGAACAGGACGCCCAGCATCAGGTCGCGCATCAGGACCTCCTGGGCGATGTCGCCGAGGCCATGATTCTTGAGATAGGCCATGGTGAAGCCAGCCAGGAAGCCGGCAGGCACCGAGGTCAGGCCATAGGCCAGGTAGAGCCGCTTCATCGTCGGCCGGCGCCAGATGGCTGCAGCCAGGCCCAGCATCAGGAGCGCCTGGGCGAGGAAGATCAGAAAGGTCGGCCCGGCAACGCCTTGCGGCAGGTTCTGGACCAGCAAGCCCGAGACCAGCACGGCGTTCAGCAGCGCTGCGACCTTGACGCTGGGCGAGATCGCGACCTGCGGCGCCAGACGCTGCCATTGCTCAGGCGTGAAGGTGTGGCGCGGGCCCAGCATCAGGGCCATGCGCCAGTCGACCTTGGCAAAGAAGCTCTTCATCGCAGCCAACATCAGGCGGGCTCCACACGCAATTGGGCCAGGCAGCCGCCCAAGGGACCGTTCTCCAGACTCAGGCGCGCCCGCTCGCCAAAGCGTTGTGCCAGCCGCAGCCGCGAATTGCTCAGGCCGACACCTCGGCCCGGCGCCTGCGGTGCCGGCTGTTCCGGGAGGCCGGGGCCATCGTCGGCCACGCTGATCAGCACGCCCTTCTTGAGCTGGCGGCCTTCGATGCGCAACGTGGCTTCGCCCAGCTTGGGCACGACGCCATGCTCGATGGCGTTTTCCACCAGCGTCAGAAGAATGGCCGGCGGCAGCAACTGTTCATGCAGGGCCGGGTCGACGTCGATCTCCACCTTGAGCCGCTCGCCCAGGCGGGCCTGCATCACGGCCAGGTACTCGCGCACGGCGGCCAGCTCTTCACCAACGCTCAGCTGTTCGCGATTGAACAAGGGCAAGGTCGCGCGCAGATAGGCGGTCAGCGCCTCCAGCATCGGCGCAGCGCGCGGGTCCTGGCTGCGCACCCAATGACCCAGCGAGGCCAGCGAATTGAAGAGGAAATGCGGCTGGATCTGCGCCTGCAGCAGCTGGGCCTGCAGCGCCGATTGCAGGTCGCGCTCTTCGAGCTCGCGCAGCCGGCCCTTGATCTGGGTCTGACGGAACATCAGCAAGCCCCACCAGGCCGAGGTGCAGAAGAACAGCAGCACCGCCAGCACCACGATGGCCGCGACCGAATGGGCCTTCTCGAGAAGACCTGCGGAAGCGAACACGCCAGCCATATAGATCAGGCCGGCAACACGGATCGCTGCATTGACCCGCTTGGACGACGGATCACGCCAGAGCCGGCGGCTCTCGGCCATGATGCCCAGCAACAGCAGCAGCCCGCCGCCGATCAATACCGGCGCGAGGTGGCGAGGCATCAGCACGAAGAAGGCCGTCGAGATCGCCGCGTACTGGATGAACACATAGCGGTCGAGTTGCCGCGGCCAGGGCTGGTCGCCGGCACGGGCCAGTTGCTCCGGCGCGAACGCCTGCAGGTCCTGCGGCATGCACCAGCGCTTGAAGCGCGCCAGCAGCGGGAACTCAAACGCCATGGCTGCCTCCCTGCACGCAGATGGTGGCGCGCGTGCCGCGCCCGTCGGGGTCGGCATCCAGCACCAGGCTGGCCTGATCGCCGAAGGTGTGGCCCAGGCGGGCCCGGCAATTGGCCAGGCCCAGCCCCTCGACACCGAAGTCATGCATGCCGACGCCGTCGTCGCAGATCTCCAGGCGCCAGCCCTGGGCCGCGTCGGGCATCAGCACAATGCGCAGCAAGCCGCCGCTGAGCGTGGGCGCCAGGCCATGCTCAAGCGCGTTCTCGACCAGCGAGAGCACGATGCCGGGCGGCAGCATGGCGCGCTCGGACAACGCCTGGTCGATTTCCAGCTCGTATTGCAGCCGCTCGCCCCAGCGCGCCTGCATCACCTGCAGGTAGTGCTGCACCTGGGTCAGCTCCTCGGCCAGGCTGACCTGGGGCTTGAGCATCTGCTCCGCGCTTCCTCGCAGAAAGGCGGTGAGCGAACGCAAGAGGCCGCTGGCGCGCGGGTCGGCGCTGTCCACCCAATGCTGGACCGCCGACAGGCTGTTGAAGATGAAGTGCGGCTGGATCTGGGCCTGCAAGAGACGCAGGCGGGCTTCGGTGGCCTCGCGCTGGTTCTGGGCCTGGGCCTCGGCCTCGCGGCTGCTCTGCAATTGCTGCTGCAGCATGTTGCGGCGCGCCGCCGCCATCAGGGAGAGCAGCAGGCCGATGGCCACTGCGACGCCCAGCGCCAGCGGCAGGCCGACCTTGAGCAGGCCTTCCAGGTCCTCGGGCAGGCGCTCCAGGCCCCCCAGTCCGTGGCGGGTGATGCGCCCGACCATCCAGCCCAGCAGCACGCCCAGCATGATGCCCAGGGTGACCCGCAGGAACATGCCGCCGAAACGCCGGCGGCCGAGGAACTTCTCCGGCTGCAGCCAGGCGGCCAGCAGGGCCACCAGCAGCCCCGCGACGCAGAGCAGGGAAATGCCGAAGGACGAAACCCAACCCATGCCCGCGCCATGCAGGCCCAGGGTCGAACCCACCAGGCCGCCCAGCAGACCGAACCATATGCCCAGGCCGCGGCGGCTGTAGAGCAGGCGGTCGAGTTCGCGCGCCTGGGCCTGCAGCTCCGGCGAAAGCCGCTGGTAGTGCGGCTCCGCCCAGCCGAAGTACCAGCGCTGGAAGCGGTTGGGGGTCGCGGTCGATGTGCTCATGGGGCCGCAGTCTAGGCGCTGCCCCGGCCCCGGCGGGCGGTTCGGGCGGCGAGTGGCGGGATGGCGGGATGAATGGGACGGGGCAGGGGATTGGCCGGCGGCTCAGGCCAGCGGCAGCCCGTCGACAAAGACCTTGAGCTGGCCCGGCTCGAAAGCGACCCAGGCTTCGTCGCGGGTGAGCGGCTCGGTGGCGATCACGGCCACGCGGTCACGCACCGTGGTGGCCTGGGCAAAGTCGACGCTCAAGTCTTCGTCATGCAATTGCACCTTGCCGAAGGGATGCTGGCGCAGCAGGTAGTGCAGCTTGGTCGAACCATGGGCCCACAGCGCCTGGCCGTTGGAGAGCAGCATGTTGAAGGTGCCGTAGGCGTTGAGCTGCGGCATCAGCTCGGCCAGCGTCAGGCTCAGCTCCTCGATGCTGGGCACCGAGCAATGGGCCTTGGCCAACTCCTGCATCAGCCAGCAGAAGGCGCGCTCGCTGTCGGTGTCGCCCACCGGCTTGAAGGCGGCATGCAGGCGCGGATGGAAGTCGACCAGGTTGCCGTTGTGGGCAAACACCCAGTAGCGGCCCCAGAGCTCGCGCTGGAACGGATGCGTGTTCTCCAGCGACACCACACCCTGCGTGGCCTTGCGGACATGGGCGATGACGTTCTGGCTCTTGATCGGGTAATGCTTGACCAGCTCGGCCAGCGGCGAGACCCGTGCGCTGTGGTGATCGACGAAATGGCGCAGGCCGCGGCCCTCGAAGAAGGCGATGCCGAAGCCGTCCTTGTGCTCATCGGCCCGGTTCGCGAGGCCGGCGAAGCTGAACATCACGTCGGTGGGCGTGTTGGCATTCATGCCGAGGAGCTGGCACATATCGAATCAGCGGGTCATTCGAAGAAAAGGCGCGTCAGCCCCTTGAGGCTGACCAGATGGCCCGGGTTGCTCGTTTCGTTGAGCACGCCGCTCATGCGCCGCAGCAGGGTCGGGCTGCGCTGGGCGCGCCAGATCAGGAGGTCGGCCAGCCAGGGCATGTCATTGACACGATTGGCCCGCTGGTAAAGGTCGAACTTGGGCTTCAGCGCGTGCAGCGAGGCCTCATAGCCGGCGCGCACCGCGCCATCGTCCAGGCCCTGGCGGCGGCCCTGCAAAACCGCCTCGGCGGCCAGCATGCCGGTTTCCATCGCCTTGCCAATGCCCTCACCGGTGAAGGAGTAGGTGCTGCCTGCGGCTTCACCGGTGACCAGCAGGCCGGGCCGCGTCCAGCGCGCACCCTCCAGCGTGCAGCGCAGTGGCGCCCCCTTCAACTCGCCGACCAGCTCGCCTTCGCGCATCAATCTGGCGGCCGGTTCGTAGTGCTCGCAGAAGGCGTCGAAGATCGCGCGCAGATTGATGTCCTTCTTGGCACCCTTGCCATTCAAGGTGTTGTGGCTGTTGGTCACGCCGACGCCGATATTGAAGCAGCCGTCAGGCGCCGGGAAGATCCAGCCATAGCCCGGCCGCACCGCCTTGGACCACACCACTTCGAGTGCCTTGAATTGGCCGACCAGCGAGGGCGCGCGCACATAGCCACGCAAGGCCACGCCGCTGGGCGTGTGGCGTTCGCACAGGCCGGCGGCACTGAGCGCCTTGGGCACGGCGCCGGTGGCAAGCACCACCCACTGCGCCTGCACCTCGATCTCGTCGCCATCGACCTTCAGGTGGGCGCCGGCCACGCGACCGGCTGCGTCCACGACAGGCGCTTCGAAGCGGGCCGGCGCCAGCAGCCGGGCGCCGGCATCTTGCGCGGCGCGCAGCAGCAGGGCATCGAGTTCACGGCGCGGCAGCACCGCCAGCGTGCCGGGCACGTCGATGCGGCCGCCGCGAGGCCCGATGCAGCCGACATGGTCGACCCGCTGGGCCCGAGCCATCACCTGGTCCAGCACGCCCAGGCGCGCGAGGGCGGCGTGGGCGTCGGGAATCAGGCCGTCGCCACAGATCTTGTCGCGACCCGGCGCGGCCTGGTCGATCAGCAAGACATCCACGCCGGCCTGCGCCAGCACGCGCGCGCAAGCGCTGCCGGCCGGGCCTGCGCCGACCACCAGAACGTCACACTGCATCGAAGAGCTCTCCATCGCTATTCCCTATCGAAGGGTGGATTCTCGCAGCCCATGAAAAGGGGCCCCGCGAGGGGCCCCTGGTCAGCGCTGGGAAGTGGCTGCAGCAGATCAGTAGTCGTACGACACATTGAGCGTCATCGAACGAGCCGACTGGCGCGACATGGGACGCATGAAGGTATTGCTGATCGTGTACGGGCCGGTTTCCGAGGTCACGTCGTACTGCGTCACACGCTGCTGATTCAGCATGTTGAAGACGTTCAAGGTCACGGCCAGCTTGTCGTCCAGCGCCTTCGGGCGGAATTGCAGGCCCAGATCGATGCGATAGGTCCAGGGCGTGCGCACATCACCTGGTCGGGAAATCTTGCCCAGGCAGGTGTGATACGCCGCGCCGTAGGAGATCGGGTCGCCGGCAGCCGAGCCTTCGTCGATCTTGCCGTCCGGGTTGTAGTAGCCCAGGCAGCTGACCGGCGTGCCGGAGAGGATGCGCGCATTGCCAGTGATCATCCAGTCCTGCGCGAACTGGTAGGAGCCGCGGACCTTGATCTGATGGCGACGGTCGTTGAACAGGTAGCCGTTGGCGTACTCCATCATCTGCCAGGCGTCCCAGTCCTGGGTCTTGGAGATGTTGTCCTGGCCGAACTCCGACTTCACCTGGCCTTCGTTGTTGCCCTTGAGCTTGGAGTAGGTGTAGTCGACACGCAGGCCCCAGTCATTGTTGAAATTGCGCTCCAGGAACAGGTCGATCGAGCTGTAGTCACGCTTCAGGCCTTCCGTGAAGCCCAGCTGTGCGGCGCTGATCTTCTTGGTGAGGCGTTCGCCGCCACCCACCTGCTCGAAGCTGTAGGTGTTGCTGCCGCCCGGGTTGAACATGTAGCAGCCCGACACGTAATACTGCTTGCCGTCGCTGGTCTTGTAGATGTGCCGACCGGCCACGTCCTTCACATGGGTCAGGCCGGCCTGAGCGGCCAGCGAGGCGCGGTCGCAGAAGTCGTCGACCGAGGATTTCAGCGAACGATAGGTGAACTTCGCGCCCGCCGTCCAGCCCTTGCTCACCGCCTTCTCGAAGCCGAGGATGAACTCGTCCTGGTACATGTTCTTCAGGTCCTTGGGCGAGAAGCCCTGGACATCGACCGGCGTGCCGTACTCGCTATTGCCTGACACAGCACCCGGTGCAGGTGCGCCACCAATGCCCGGCACGCTTGTGAGCCCCGTGGGCATGCCATTGGCGGCGATGCCGGTGTAGGTGAAGTACTGCCAGGTGTAGGTCGATGCGGAAGCGCCGCGGATGGCCACATTGTTCGGCAGGGCCAGGAAGTAGCGGCCGGCATTTCCGAAGGCCTTCAGCGAGGCATCACCCATCACGTCCCAGGTGGCACCCAGGCGGGGCGCCCACTGGTTCTTGGCATTCATATAGGCTTCGCCGACGTTGTTCTTGTTGGTGAACTGGTCATTGCGCAGGCCCATCGACAGCAGGAAATTCCTGCTCAGGTTCCAGCGGTCTTCGACGTACCAGGCCTTCTGCTCCAGCGACATGTCGGTGCTGTTGAAGTACTTCAGCTGGCGCACGTAGTAGCCGTTCGGATTGGTCGGGCTGTAGGGGTTGCCGACACCCAGGTTGGCATCGATGTTGCCGGACTTGCCCAGGCGGGCGTACTGCCAGTACTCGGCCACTTGGGCGTCGCCCTCGTTCTTCGCCACGAACTTGATGTTGTCGATACCCGCGCTCAGGGTATGGGCCGAATTCAGGCGCCACTCCAGGTCGGCACGCAGGCCGTTGGTGTTGTCGCGACCATCGTGGCCCTGGTAGGCACCCTGGATGTTGGGAATGGGCGTGCTGCCGACGATGGCGGGGTTCTGGCTGGTCACGCCCGACAGATAGGGCACACCCGGCAGGACGCTGGGATTGACCTGCTTGTTGGTGAATCGGCTGTTGCCGTAGGTGGCGCTCAGGGTCAGGTCGTCGGTGAGGTAGCCGGTGTACTTGAGGATGTTGTAGCCGCTGTTCTTGTAGACCGGCGTGGGCACGGTGCTCAACACCGCGCCTTCGACGCCGGTCGCGAAGTTGTAGGCATTGCGCGTGCCTTCAGAGCTGTAGCGCTCGCCCAGGTAGGTGTACTCGAGCAGGTGGTCATTGCTGACGTTCCAGTTCAGCTTGAGGTAGGCCTTGGGGTCCCTCGAACTGCTGCGCGTGCTGTAGGCCGTGCCGTTGACAGGCACGCTGAGCGAATCCGTGCTGCTGCCTTCCAGGGCCGCGAAGATGAACAGCTTGTCCTGGATCACCGGGCCACCGACATACGCGCTGAGACTGGCGCTTTCACTCCGGTTCTGGCTGTTGCGGCGGTACAGCGTGCCGGGGAGTTCCTTGTCTTCGTACTCGTAGTCGCCCGGCAGCGCGAGCTTGGGATAGAAGCTGTCCTTGGCCTTGGCGCGGGTGCCGGCAGGCGTCAGCGAGAACTGGCCGCCATACACCCACTTGTTCGTGCCGGCCTTGCCGACCTGGCTGATCACGCCGCCAGCGGAGCGACCGTACTTGGCGCCGTAGCCGCCGGTATAGGTTTCCTGCTGGGCAATGGCGCCGTAGGGCAGCTCGAACTGACCCAGATTGCTCAGCGGCTCACCGCTGAAGTAGCCGTTGACGTAGTAGGCGTTCTCGGAGACGCCAGCACCGCCGAACGAGGTCAAACCGCCGAAGTAGCTGGCCGCGCCGGCGTTGGCGCCCGGTGTCAGCAAGGCAATGGCCTGCGCCGACTGCACCAGCGGCAGGCGCGACAATTCCTTGGCGGTGATGACGGTGCGGACATCGGTGGAGCTCGTGTCGATCATGAGCTTGGTGCCGCTCACCGTGACAGTCTCCAGCGTGTTCTCGAAGGACACACCGGCCGCCGAGCCCACGGTCACCGTGACCTTGCGGCTGCCCAGGCCCTTGGCTTCGACCTTGTAGTCGCCAATGGGCAACTGAGCGACGCTGAAACGCCCGCTCGCATCCACCGTGACCGTGCGGCTGAAGCCACTGTCGTTGGAGATGGTGACGACGGTGCCGGCCTTGGCCGAGCCGACGACGCTGCCGCTGGTGCTCTGGGCCATCACGATGCCTGCCAGGCAGGTGCCGACGGCTGCGGCCACCAGCGAGCGGGTCAAGCGCTTGCCGGCTTGACGGTTGAAGTGACTCATAGATTTCCTCCGATGAAGCAATGGTTGTCGCTTGCGCCTTTGTGTTTTGCAGCGCTTTCGACTTATGAGAATCCCCAGACCTGGCAGTCATGCAAGCGACGCTGCGCTGCTGCTGCAGTTGGCTGGGCACCTTCTCTCTGATGTCGCCGTTCTGGCGGCGGCGCGATATTGCCGCAACAGCCCTGCCGAAAGCCACCCGTGAGAAGGCACACCCCCAGCCGGGGCGGCCGGAAGACAACAGCCACCCCAGCCCCCCCAAGAGTCTGGTTGGCGTGTCATTTGTGCAAATCAGCACCTCCCTGCGCCGCTCGTCCACAAAAACGAAAGCGCTCCAGAAGCTGCGCCTTCGCTTCGGGCGACGCCGCACATCTGCGCCCAAATGCAGCGCTGAACACCGGCTCCCGGCGGCGATCAGCACCCAAGTTGCCGCAGGCCTTCTGCCGCCGCGCATGGCGGCCGCTCACTTGTGGCGTCAACGCATCGGCGCGACCCACCCAAATGGGTAGTCAGGCGGCCTGCTGAGGGCCGCTCGCCGGCACCGCCGCATGGGCAGCAGGGACTTGCGAGCATTGACGAGCGGCCAATGAAAGAGGCCCCGCGGGGCCTCTTTCATTCGGTCATCAAGCCTGCTGCTTCACGCGCAGTCGCCAGGCGTGCAGCAGCGGCTCGGTGTAGCCGCTGGGCTGCGAGCGGCCCTGGAACACCAGGTCCAGCGCCGCCTGGAAGGCCGCACCCTGAGGGTTCGCCGCCAGGCTCTTGTAGGCCGGGTCGCCGGCGTTCTGCTGGTCGACGACGGCGGCCATGCGCTTGAAGGTCTCGCGCACCTGGGCCTCGGTCACCACACCATGGTGCAGCCAGTTGGCGATGTGCTGGCTGGAGATGCGCAGCGTGGCACGGTCTTCCATCAGGCCCACGCCATTGATGTCAGGCACCTTGGAGCAGCCCACGCCCTGATCGATCCAGCGCACCACATAGCCGAGGATGCCCTGCACGTTGTTGTCCAGTTCCTGCTGACGCTCGGTGGCGCTCCACTCTGCCTTGGCCACGACCGGGATGTTCAGGAGCTTCTCGAGGATGGCTTCGCGCTCGGCGTCGGCATCGATCTTCTCCAGCTCGGCCTGCACCGCAGCCACGCTCACCTGGTGGTAATGCAGCGCATGCAGGGTGGCAGCGGTCGGCGAAGGCACCCAGGCGGTGTTGGCACCCGCCTTCGGGTGGCCGATCTTCTGCTCCAGCATGGCGGCCATCAGGTCGGGCATGGCCCACATGCCCTTGCCGATCTGGGCGCGGCCGCGCAGGCCGCAGGAGAGACCCGTCAGCACATTGCTGCGCTCGTAGGCCTGGATCCAGGCGCTCGTCTTCATGTCGCCCTTGCGCAGCATCGGGCCGGCCAGCATGGCGGTGTGCATCTCGTCGCCGGTGCGGTCGAGGAAGCCGGTGTTGATGAAGGCAACCCGGCTGGAAGCGGCGGCGATGCAGGCTTTCAGGTTGACGCTGGTGCGGCGCTCTTCGTCCATGATGCCCAGCTTGACGGTGCTGTCCGGCAGACCCAGCAGTTGCTCGACGCGGCCGAACAGCTCGGCCGCGAAGGCCACCTCGGCCGGGCCGTGCATCTTGGGCTTGACGATATAGATCGAGCCCGTGCGCGAGTTGCCGCGACGTGTCAGGTCATGCTTGGCAATGGCCACCGTGACCAGCGCATCCATGATGCCTTCGGGGATCTCCCTGGCTCCGCCGTCCCACAGGATGGCCGGGTTGGTCATCAGGTGGCCGACATTGCGCACGAACATCAGCGAGCGACCATGCAGCGTGACTTCGCCGCCAGCGGGTGCGGTGTAGACACGGTCGGGGTTCAAGGTGCGAGTGAAGGTCTTGCCGCCCTTGGCCACTTCTTCGGTCAGCGTGCCGAGCTGGATGCCGAGCCAATTGCGGTAGGCCAGAAGCTTGTCTTCGGCATCGACCGCGGCGACCGAGTCTTCCAGGTCGAGAATGGTGGACAGCGCCGCTTCCAGCACCAGGTCGCTGACGCCGGCGGCGTCGCTCGCGCCGATGGCGGTGGCGCGGTCGATCTGGAGGTCCAGATGCAGGCCGTTGTGACGCAGGAGCACGGAGCTGGGTGCGGTCGCAGCGCCTTGATAGCCGACGAACTGCGAGCCGTCGGCCAGGCCGGTGCTGGCGCCGCCGATGAGGCTCACGACCAGCTGCCCGTTCTCAACGCGATAGCCCGCCGCGTCCTTGTGCGAGGCGCCGGCCAGCGGCGCGGCCAGATCCAGCACCTGGCGGGCGTAGGCGATCACCTTGGCACCGCGGGCCGGGTTGTAGCCGCCAGCGCGTTCAGCGCCGCCGTCTTCGGAAATCGCGTCCGTGCCATAGAGGGCGTCGTACAGCGAACCCCAGCGGGCGTTGGCCGCGTTCAGCGCATAGCGGGCGTTCAGGATGGGCACGACCAGTTGCGGGCCGGCCTGCGTGGCGAGCTCGGCATCGACCTGGGCCGTGGTGACCTGCGTCTTCCCCGGCGGCGGCACCAGGTAGCCGATCTTTTCCAGGAAGGCCCGGTAGGCCGGCATGTCGGTGATCGGGCCCGGGTGGGCGCGATGCCAGCCATCGATCTCGGTCTGCAGCCGGTCGCGCTCGGCCAGCAGGGCGGCATTCTTGGGCGCCAGCTCATGGACGATGGCATCGACGCCAGCCCAATAGGCCTCGGGGCTGACGCCAGTGCCGGGCAGCACCTCGGTGTTGATGAAGGCGTACAGGGCGCTGTCGACCTGCAGGCGGTGGAGGGCGGTGCGTTGGCTCATGGCGGACTCCGAAAGGCAAGAAGGAGAAAGTAGCGAATACAGGAACTACCGCCAATTTAGACCCGGCGAACGGAAAGATTGCTGACGCCGGACGCATTGGATTCATTACTTTTATGCAAAGATCCAGCGAAATTCCTGGTTGATTACATGGATCGCCTGAAGCAGATCGAATCCTTCGTCGCCATCGCCACCAAGGGCAGCCTGAGCGCCGCCGCCCAGGCCGAAAGCGTCACGCCGGCCGTGATGGGGCGCCGGCTGGATGCGCTGGAAGCACGCCTCGGTATCAAGCTGATGCTGCGCAGTACGCGTCGGCTCACGCTGACGCACGAGGGCAGCGCCTTCCTGGAGGACTGCCAGCGTCTGCTCATCGACTTTGCCAATGCCGAGGCCTCGGTCAGCGCCGGCGGCATCCAGGCCAGTGGCCATTTGCGCCTGACCGCTCCGGCGGGCTTCGGCCGACGCCATGTGGCGCCGCTGGTGCCTGAGTTCCTGGCCGCGCATCCGGACCTCAGCGTTTCACTCAACCTCAGCGACCGCATCGTCGACCTGGCGGCCGAGGGCTATGACTGCGCCGTGCGCGTGGGCGACCTGCCCGACTCCAGCCTGGTGAGCCAGCGCCTCGCTGACAACCGCCGGCTCTGCGTGGGCGCACCTGCCTACCTGAAGCGGGCCGGCGCGCCGCGCCATCCGGCCGAGCTCACGCGCCACGCCTGCCTGGTACTGAGCTCGGACGCCAGCCAGTCGCGCGGCTGGGCCTTCATGATCGACGGACAACTGGTCCACACCCGGCCCAGCGGCCGGCTCGATTGCAGCGACGGCCAGGTGCTGCACGACTGGTGCCTGGCGGGCCTGGGCCTGGCCTGGCGCTCGACCTGGGAGGTCGAGGCCGACATCGCAGCCGGCCGCCTGCAAGCGGTGCTGGACGACTATGCCGCTGCGCCCAACGGCATCTACGCCGTCTACGCCCAGCGCAAGCATCTGCCGCTGCGGGTGCGGCTGTGGGTGGATTTTCTGAAGGCCCGATACGGCAGCGCGGCCTACTGGCGCGGCGCGTCCGTGCTCAAGACCTGAAGCGCTGCAGCGCGCTGGCCACGACGCCCTCCAGCCCGGCGCTGGATTGCTGGGCGTTGCGCAGAAACTGCGCGCCATTGCCGACGAAAAGCAGCTGGTGCAGCCGCTCCAGCCCGGCCTCGGCCCCCAGCCGCTCGGCCTGCGGTTGCAGGCGGCGCAGCGTGCGCAGCAGGTCTTCACGCAGGCTCAAGGACTCATGGCTGCGCGGGTCGACCAGGCCGCCATCGAGGCCGAAGCGGCAGGCCTGGAAGCGGTTGTAGTTGTAGACCAGGTAGTCGTCCTCGGCGGGCAGCTGGCTGCGGTCCTCCAGCAGCTCGGCGCACAGGCATTGCAGATAGACCGCCAGCGCGGCCGCGTCCTCGACCTGCAGCGGCGTGTCGCAGACGCGCAGCTCGATGGTCCCGTACTCGGGCTTGGGCCGGATGTCCCAGTAGAAATCCTTCATGCTCTTGACCACGCCGGTCGCTTCCATCTTGCGGAAGTAGCCGGTCGCAAACTCGTCCCAGGACAGCGTGAACGGCGCGCGGCCACTGAGCGGGAAGGCGAACACCGAGTTCAGGCGCGCCGAGCTGAACAGCGTGTCGCGGCCCTGCACATAGGGCGAGGAAGCCGCCAGCGCGATGAAATGCGGCACATAGCGCGACAGCGAGTGCAGCAGATACATCGCATCGTCGCCGCTGCTGCAGCCCACGTGCACATGCTGGCCGAAGATCGTGAACTGGCGCGCCAGGTAGCCGTAGAGCTGCGACACCTCCTGGAAGCGCGGCTTGGGAAAGATGCGCCGCTCGGTCCATTGCTGGAACGGATGCGTGCCGCCACCGGCCACGCCGATATTGAGCCGCTCGCCGGCCTCGACCAGGCGGTCGCGGATCTCATGCAGCTGGTCAAGCAGGCCGGCGTGGCCGGTCTGCACATCGGTCGACACCTCGATCATGCTTTCGGTGATCTCGGGCACCACATTGCCCGGGAAGGGCCGGCGGCCGAGCAGCTCCAGCATGTCGCGGCTGGCAGCCGTGAGGTCGTAGTCGCTCAGGCTGACCAGCTGCAGCTCCAGCTCCACGCCAAGCGTCAGCGCCGCCGAGGTCTTGAAGGGTTCCAGCGCCATCGCTCAGCCTCCCTCGCGTTCGTCGGGCAGCTCGCCGCCCAGGCGCAGCGCCAGCTGCAGCACGGCCGGCCCGAGCAGCTCCAGCACCAGGACCATGGCGGCCAGGGCCGGCAAGGCAAGGTTCAGCGACACACCCATATGTCTTGTCTGCTCCAGCAGGAGGATCACGAAGGCCGACAGCGGCGTCAGCGCCAGCCCGGTCAAAAGGCCCTTGCGCACCGTCGTACCGCTGGGCCGCGCCAGCAGGGCCACGGCACCGGCCTTGGCCAGCAGGCGCACGAGCACCAGCGCCAGGCCCAGGCCCAGGCCGGCCACGGCGGCGGACCCGTCGATGCGCGAAGCGATGAAGATGAAAAGCAGCAGCGAGAGCAGCTCGCCCAGCGCACCGAAGCCACGCTGCGCCCGGCCGAACACGATGCCCTGCTGGCGCACCGTCAGGCCGAAGGCCAGGGCCGCCACGATGGGCGAGAGCCGCAGCGAATAGGTCAGCGCCACCAGCAGCGCAACGCCGAGCACGAACAGCGGCGTGCAGTCGCGGTCGCCGCCGAGCAGGCGCAGCAGGCCCGGCACCAGGGCACCGGCCGCCAGGCCGAGCAGGGCCGAACCCATCACCACCACCGAGCTGGCATAGAGCGCCTGCAGCAGATTGCCCGATTGCTGGAACACGAACTGGCCCAGCAGCAGCTTGAAGGCCAGCACCGCCAGCACGCAGTTCAGCGCCGCCAGATGCAGCACCCGCTCAGTGATCTGGCCGGCGCTCCGGCGCTCATGGATCACGCGCAGGATGGCCGCCGGCGACGAGGCCATGGCCAGCACCGCCACCAGCCAGGCGTCCAGGTCCGCCAGGCCGAACAGCCGGGCCAGGCTCAGCACGGCCAGCAGGGTAAGCAGGCTCTCCAGCAGGCCGGCGGCAACCAGCCACGGGTTGCGCCAGAACCAGCGCAGATTGATGCGGTAGCCGAACTCAAAGAGGATCAGGCCGAAGGCCAGATTGGCGCCATACAACGCCAGGGCAGGCGCCGGGGCAGGCAGCCAGCCGAGTTGAGTGGGTGCCGCCACAAAGCCCACCAGCGCATAGACGCAGATGCGGGGCAGGCGCAGGGCGCGGTAAGCCCATTCGCCTGCCAACCAGGCCAGCAGCAACACGAGGGGCCAGGCGAGGTCGCCAAGCGGCAACCAATCGACCCAGCGGCTGGTGTCGGTCTCGAACATCGGCGCAGTGTAGGCGCCAGGGGAAAGTCAGGCCGGCCGCCGCCCAAGACCCCTCGGGCGGTGCCGGCATTCAGGAGGTGCTTACTTGGCGCCCGCGCCAGCGTCGGCCACGCACTTCTTGGTGAAGCTGTTCTTGGCAGCGCCGTGCAGCTTGCTGGCGGCGGCCTTGGCCTCGCAGGCCGCTTCCGGGCCGGCGGTCGCGGCGCCGCCTGCATCGGCCACGCATTTCTTCGTGAAGCTGGCCTTGGCTGCGCCGGCCAATTTCTTCTCGGCTGCCTTGGCGTCACAGGCCGATGCGGCATCACCGCCGCCACCGGCGTCCGCCACGCATTTCTTCAGGAAGCTGGTCTTGGCAGCGCCGGCCAGCTTCTTCTCGGCCGCCTTGGCATCGCAGGCGGAAGCTGCATCAGCAGCGCAGGCGGGCCCCGCCAAGGCGGCAGACAGGACAACGATCAGGGACAGCAGGGACTTCTTCATCACAACTACCTCTTTCTGGACAACAAGGGACAACAGGAAAGGAACTGAACTACATGATCCGCCGCGGATGTGACAGCTGCTCATGTGCCGCATGCAGGCGCCGCACCAGCACCTGGATGAAGGCGCGGTCGAAGCGATGCTGGCATTCGGGGCTCAGCAGGCCCAGCGACTCGGGCGTGAACGAAATCGTGGTGCAGACATCGCTCACGCGGATGTCGGTGCTGTGGCGGCGCAGGTCGGGGTTGGGCGCGAGGTAGGCCATCTCGCCGACCGAGGTGCCCTGGCCCAGCGTCACCACCTTGTTGCCATCGCGGAACACATCCACCGCGCCCTGGGCAATGATGTGGAAGGTATTGCCCTCCTGGCCTCGCCTGTAAAGCGCATGGTCCAGCGGATAGCGGCGCCAGCGCGCCCGGTGCACCACCTCCCAGAGCTCCACGTCGCCGAAGTCGGCGAAGAACTCCAGGTCGCGCAGCATGTTGAAACGCTCGGAGTCGCGCACCTCGTAGAGCCGCGCCAGCGGCACCAATTGCTTGGCCACCAGCTCGGACAAGGCACGCGCAAAGCTGCCCCAGTCCGGATAGCGCTCCTCCGGGTGCTTGGCCAGCGCCCGCGCTATCACCGCCTCCAGCTCCGGCGTCACGCCGCCACGCAGGTCGGCCAGCGAGGCCGGCTGCTGGTGGTAGATCTGGTGCATCAGCGCCATCTGGTTGGGCGCGTCAAAGGGCGGGCGGCCCGCAATCAGGTGGTAGAGCACGGCGCCCAGCGCATAGATGTCGGCGCGGCAATCGACGTCGCCGCCCTCCACCTGCTCGGGCGGCATGTAGGCGAGCGAGCCGACGCGGTGGACCTGCGTCTTGTCCGACATCAGGTTCAGCGCCGAGCCGAAGTCACTGACCTTCACATCGGTGACCTGGCCCTGCGCATCCAGCACCGCCAGCAGGTTGGCGGGCTTCACGTCCCGGTGGATCAGGCCTTGGCGGAACACATAGTCCAGCGCCATCGCGCACTTGAAACCGAGCTCGACGATCTGGTCCAGCGGCAAGAGCCGGTCGCTGCGGCAGAAGTTCTTCAGCGTGACGCCGGGCACGTACTCCATCACCAGATAGGGCGAGTCGGGGTCGGGCACGGCGTCGAGGATCTGCACCACGTTCGGATGCTGCAGCCGGCCGGCCAGCGCGGCCTCGGCGGCGAAGAAGCGGTTGCTGATCTGGCCTTCGATGTCGTCAGCGCCCAGCGCCCAGGAGCGCACGCGCTTGATCGCCACCTCCTTGCCATTGAAGCCGTCCATGGCCAGATAGACGTCGCTGGTGGCGCCTTCGCCGAGCCGGCGCAGCACGCGGTACTTGCCGACATAGGCAGGCAGGTCGGCTGTCGTACTGCCAATCGAGGCCAAGGGGCTGCCGGTCTCCGTGCTGCTCATGCGGCCATCATAAGCATGGACCCGTAGAATTCGGCCCATGATTCAAGCCAAGCAGGAACTGCTCGCCGCCCTGGGCGAAGCCATCCAGGAACTGAACCCCGGCGCCGACCTGGCCGCCGCATTCGAGTCCCCCAAGCAAGCCAGCCATGGCGATTTCGCCTGTACCGTCGCCATGCAGATGGCCAAGGCGCTCAAGACCAACCCGCGCGCGCTGGCCGAACAGCTGATCGCCGCCCTGCAGGCCAAGCCTGCTTTCCAGCGCTGGGTCGAGGGCCTGGAGATCGCCGGCCCCGGCTTCATCAACATCCGCCTGAAGCCCGCCGCCAAGCAGGCCGTGGTGGCCGAGGTGCTGGGCGCTGGCGCAGCTTTTGGCACCCAGCAGGCCAACGATACCCACGTGATGGTGGAGTTCGTCTCGGCCAACCCGACCGGCCCGCTGCATGTGGGCCATGCCCGCCAGGCCGCGCTGGGCGATTCGATCTGCCACCTGTTCGAGACCCAAGGCTGCCAGGTCACCCGCGAGTTCTATTACAACGACGCCGGCGTGCAGATCGCCACGCTGGGCTCGTCGACGCAGAACCGCCTGAAAGGCCTGAAGCCGGGCGATGCAGGCTGGCCCGAGGCCGCCTACAACGGCGACTACATCCAGGACATCGCTGACGACTTCCTGGCCAGGAAGACCGTCAAGGCAGACGACCGAGAGTTCACCGCCTCGGGCGACGTGAACGACCTGGACGGCATCCGCCAGTTCGCCGTGGCCTATCTGCGCCACGAGCAAGACCTGGACCTGCAGGCCTTCGGTCTGAAGTTCGACAACTACTTCCTCGAGTCCAGCGTCTACGCCGGTGGCCAGCTGGAGAAGGCTGTCGAGCGCATGATCGCCGCCGGCAAGACCTACGAGGAAGGCGGCGCGCTGTGGTTCAAGTCGACCGACTACGGCGACGACAAGGACCGGGTGATGCGCAAGAGTGAAGGCGGCTTCACCTACTTCGTGCCGGACGTGGCCTACCACGTCAACAAGTTCCAGCGCGGCTACACCAAGTGCATCAACATCCAGGGCACCGACCACCACGGCACCATCGCTCGCGTGCGCGGCGGCCTGCAGGCGCAGGGCCTGGGCATTCCGCAAGGGTTCCCGGACTACGTGCTGCACAAGATGGTCACGGTGATGAAGGGCGGCGAGGAGGTCAAGATCTCCAAGCGCGCCGGCTCCTACGTGACGCTGCGCGACCTGATCGACTGGACGAGCCGCGATGCCGTGCGCTTCTTCCTGATCAGCCGCAAGGCCGACACCGAGTTCATCTTCGACGTCGACCTGGCCCTGCAGCAGAACGACGAGAACCCGGTGTTCTACGTGCAGTACGCCCATGCGCGCATCTGCTCCATCATCCGCCGCTGGGTCGATGAAGAGAGCGGCGACGAGGCCGCGCTCAACGGTGCCGATCTGGCCCTGCTGACTGCCCCGACCGAGGCCGCCTTGATGCTCAAGGTGGCCGACTATCCGCGCATGCTCAGCAGCGCCGCGGCCGGCCTGGCGCCGCATGACGTGGCCTTCTACCTGCGCGATCTGGCCGGTGCCTTCCACAGCTACTATGCGGCCGAACGCGTGCTGGGCCAGGCTGCAGAGTTGACCCGTGCGCGAGTGGCCCTGCTGGCGGCCACGCGCCAGGTGCTGCGCAATGCGCTGACGGTGCTGGGTGTCAGCGCGCCGGAAGCAATGTCTCGTGGTGAACAAGCAACGACGGAGTCTGCATGAGCAAAGGTCAGGGCGGTGGTGGTGGTGGTGGCGGCAGCAGCGAGCGCGGAGGCTTCGTCCTCGGCCTGATCGTCGGCCTCTTGATCGGCCTGGCTGTTGCCCTGGGCGTGGCGCTCTACATCAACAAGACGCCGATTCCCTTCGTCAACAAGGTGCCGCAACGCACCGCCGAGCAGGACGCCGAAGAGGCCGAACGCAACAAGAACTGGGACCCGAACGCACCGCTGGCCGGCAAGAACGCCAAGGCCGCGAGCGGCGTGGTCAGCGGCGGCGAAGTGAAGCCGGCGGCACCTGCTCAAGCCCCTTCGAGCGCAAGCCCAGCACCCGCACCCGCGCCCGCGCCCGTAACCACGGCACCGGCCGCAGCACCCGCGCCAGCGCCAGCGCCGGCACCCGCCGCCAGCAAGGCCGGCAAGGCTGAGGCCAAGGTGGATGCCAAGGCTCCCGCGGCCGACCCATCGATCTACTTCGTTCAGGCCGGCGCGTATCTGAAGAATGACGACGCCGAAGCCCAGCGCGCCAAGCTGGCCCTGCTCGGCCACAGCGCCAGGATTTACGAATTCGAACAATCGGGCCGCACCGTGTACCGGGTCCGCATCGGCCCGCTGGATGCGCGCGAGGACGCCGAAGGCCTGCAGAAGAAGCTGGAAACCGCCGGCGTCGACGCCAATCTGGTGCGTGTCCAGCGCTGATCGGTCAGCTGTTCTACGATCCCGGCCGTTGCACCCCCTATTCGCAGTTCACAGGTAGCTGATTCATGAATCGTCGCGACTTCTCCGCTCTCGGACTCTCGGCCCTTGCACTTGGCAGCGCCGGCCTCGCCCAGGCACAGGGCGGCCCCATCGAGGGCAAGCATTTCAAGCGCCTCGCCAGCCCGCTGCCCACGACGCCGGGCAAGATCGAGGTCACCGAGTTCTTCTGGTACGGCTGCCCGCATTGCTATGCGCTGGAGCCGATGCTGCAGGAATGGGTCAAGCAGCTGCCCCCCGACGTGGTGTTCCGCCGCGTGCATGTCGGCTTCCGCCCCAATATCAAGCCGCACCAGAAGCTGTTCTACGCGCTTGACGGCCTGGGCAAGGCCGAGGAATACCACCAGCGCGTCTTCGCCGCCTTCCACCAGCAGCGCCTGGAGCTGGACGACGACAAGGCCATCATCGCGCTGGCCACCAAGATGGGCCTGGACACCGCCAAGTTCACCGCGATGTACAACTCCTTCGGCATCGAGAGCAAGCTGTTGCAGGCCAACAAGCTGTTCGAGGCCTACAACATGGACGGCGTGCCGGCGATCGCCATCGGCGGCCGCTTCTGGACCTCGCCCTCGATGGTGGGCGAACGTGGCATGACCGAACAGGAACAGGGCATGCGCGCGCTGCAGGTCGCCAACAGCCTGATCCAGCGCGCGCGCAGCTCAAAGCCGTGACGTAATTGCCAGCGGCCCGGGGGTGGGCTGGGCCTAGAATGGCCTGCAAGTTTTGTGCCGCCCACCCACCATGCGCCCTGCCCATCTTTCCTCCTCGCTGCTGCTGAGCGCCCTCGCCTTGCTGGCCGCTGCGCCGGCGGGCGCCGAAAAGGGCGACCGCTACAAGCCGATGAACATCAGCTATGACGAAGGCGGTCGGGTCGAGATCGCCAACCAGCTGACCGAGCTCACCGGCAACGTGATCCTGAGCCAGGGCAGCCTGCTGCTGAAGGCCGGCAAGGTGGTGATCAAGGAAACCCCCGACGGCTTCTTCCAGGCCTCGGCCACTTCGGACGGCGACAAGCAGGTGAGCTTCAGCCAGGGCCGTGACACGCCGGGCGAGGTGATCGAAGGCAGGGCCGACCAGATCGAATACGACAGCCGCAAGGAAACCGTCCGCTTCGTCGGCAATGCGGTGCTTCGCCAACTGCGCAACGGCCTCGTCACCGGGGAGACCACCGGTGGCGAGATCGCCTATGACAACCGCAGCGAACTCTTCAAGACCAGCGGCGGCAATGTCGAGCGCAGCCCCAACGGCCGCGGCCGCATGGTGTTGATGCCGCGCGCAGCCAGTGCGCCCGAGGCATTGCCGTCCGCCAGCAGCGCACCTACCCAACTGCAGCCCAGCACCACGCTGCAAACCACGCCTCGCAAGCCCTCATGAGCGGCATCGACAGCGCAGCGGCGGCACCGGACCGCCCGAGCCGGCTTGAGGCCGACGGACTGCAGAAGACCTACGGCGTGCGTCGCGTGGTCAAGAACGTGCACCTGGCCGTGGACAGCGGTGAAGTCGTGGGCCTCCTGGGTCCCAACGGTGCCGGCAAGACCACCAGTTTCTACATGATCGTCGGCCTGGTGCGGGCGGACGCCGGCGAGATCCGGCTCGATGGCGAGGCGCTGGAGCGCCTGCCCATCCACCGCCGCTCGCGCCTCGGGCTGTCCTATCTGCCGCAGGAGGCTTCGATCTTCCGCAAGCTCACCGTCGAGGAAAACATCCGCGCCGTGCTGGAGCTGCAGCAGGACGAGAACGGCAAGCCCTGGACCAAGACCCGCATCAACGAGATGCTGGACAGCCTCCTGCACGAGCTCTCGATCGAGAAGCTGCGCGACAGCCCGGCACCCGCGCTCTCGGGCGGCGAGCGCCGCCGGGTCGAGATTGCCCGCGCCTTGGCCACGCAGCCGCGCTTCATCCTCCTGGACGAGCCTTTTGCCGGCGTGGACCCGATCGCCGTGCTCGAGATCCAACGCATCATCGGCTTCCTGAAGGCGCGCGGCATCGGTGTGCTGATCACCGATCACAACGTGCGCGAGACCCTGGGCATCTGCGACCGCGCCTACATCATCAGCGAGGGCGAGGTGCTGGCCGAAGGCACGCCCGACGAGCTGGTGGCCAACGCCGACGTGCGCAAGGTGTACCTCGGCGAACACTTCAAAATGTAGGCTGCTGGGGCTGCGCTGAGATGAAACCCACCCTGCAGGTACGGCTCAGTCAGCATCTGGCGCTGACGCCCCAGTTGCAGCAGTCGATCCGGCTGCTGCAGCTCTCCACACTGGAGCTGCACCAGGAAGTGGAGCAGATGCTGGCGCAGAACCCGCTGCTCGAGACCGACGAGGAATTCGGCAGCGCGGTCACCGCACCCGAGCTCAGCGAAGTCCGCGGCAACGCGTCCGACGAACCCGACTCGGCACCTTCAGGCGATGGTGAGGCCGCGAGCGAGATCAAGGCCGAGGACTTCGGCACCACCGAGCGCGAAGACTGGGAAAACGGCACCGAGGGCGACGACTTCGACGGCATCCGCGAGCTGCCCGGCAGCGCCAGCTCCAGCAGCGAAGACGGAGAAAGGCCCGAGACCGAGGCGCCGTCCATCAGCCTGCAGCAGCATCTGCAACAGCAGATGGCCGGCATGT
Organism: Roseateles microcysteis; assembly: GCF_036880965.1. Lineage (NCBI taxonomy): Bacteria > Pseudomonadati > Pseudomonadota > Betaproteobacteria > Burkholderiales > Sphaerotilaceae > Roseateles > Roseateles microcysteis. Next base: position 242,591 of record NZ_JBAJMV010000007.1, read on the forward strand.
CTTTCAGCAGCGAAGACCGCGCCGCGCTCCTGGTGCTGATCGAATCGCTGAACGACGACGGCTACCTGGCCGACCCGCTGGAAGAGATCGCCGCCTCGCTCGCCGGTGAAGACGACCCCGAGGCACTCGAGGAATTGCTGGAACGCCTGCAGGTGGCCTTGCGCTGGCTGCAGAGCATGGAGCCCACCGGTGTCGGCGCCCGGGACCTCTCCGAATGCCTGCTCCTGCAACTGCGCACGCGGCCGCGCAGCCAGGTGCAGGTGGTGGCCATCCTGATCTGCAAGAACCACCTGGAGCTGCTGGCCCGGCGCGACAGCAAGAAGCTGATGGCACTCACCGGCGCCGACGAACAGCTGCTGCGCGAGGCGCAGACGCTGATCCAGACACTGGAGCCCAAGCCGGGCCGGCCGTTTGCGCCAGGCGAGGCGGCGGCCGTGGTGCCGGACGTGATCGTCAGCAAGAGCGGCCGCGGATTCCGTGTGATGCTCAACCCCGAGGTCGCGCCCAAGCTGCGCATCAACGAGCTCTATGCCAATGCGCTGCGCGCCACGCGCGGCGGCATCAGCAACAGCGCGCTGGGCGGCCAATTGCAGGAGGCGCGCTGGTTCATCAAGAACATCCAGCAGCGCTTCGACACCATCCTGCGTGTCTCGCAGGCCATCGTCGAGCGGCAGAAGGGCTTCTTCCAGCATGGGGCGCTGGCGATGAAGCCGCTGGTGCTCAGAGAAATAGCCGACGAGCTGGGCCTGCATGAATCGACCATCTCGCGCGTGACCACGGCCAAGTACATGGCCACGCCGCATGGCACCTTCGAGCTGAAGTACTTCTTCGGGTCCGGCCTCAACACCGATGCCGGCGGCAATGCCTCCAGCACGGCGGTGCGCGCGCTGATCAAGCAGTTCGTCGACGCCGAAGACAACAACAAGCCGCTGTCCGACAGCGCCTTGTCCGACATGCTGGAAGAGCAGGGCATCCAGGTGGCGCGGCGCACGGTGGCCAAGTACCGCGAGGCGCTGAAAATTGCGCCGGCCAATCTGCGCAAGGCGCTTTGACGCGACTCTGACCTGGGGTCTGAGCGGGGGTCTGAACGGGGCCCTGAATGCCTGCCGCGCAGCGCGCTGCCAACGCATGACCCAGCGACTTGCTAGGACTTTGCCGCGTCAGTCGCCGCACCGCAACAGCGCCGGCACAAACGATCAAGGCGTTGATTGATGCGCCCTGAATCCGCCCGGGATAACCCGCAAAGTGGGTGACCGGAAACCTTGCCTCCCGGCCGATTCATCCGCTATTCAAAATTCCGATAGTTCGACGCACAAGCGTCATACATCGATTCGGACCCGTCCTCATAAGCTGGACTCCTCACAAGCGCAGGCGGGCCTCATCCGGGCCTTGCAAGCAGGCTTGTAGATCGCCGCCTCGTGAAGCCTCGGGGCGCTTGCGGTGAACACCAGTCAATGACAAAAAGTGCCGGCCAAGCCCGGTGACGGAGACAGCTTGTGAACAAGATTTCGAAACTGGCCTTGCGGCCGGATGGCCTGGCCCTGGCCGTTTCCATGGCCCTCACGCTGATGGCCAGCGAGGCCGCGATGGCTCAAGCGAGCACGACGCCCGTAGCGCCGGCCAAGCCCGCGGCCGAAGCGGCGCAAGGCGGTGAACAGGCCAAGGACAGCAAGGATGACAAGAAGCCGGCAGCGAAGGCCACGGCCGAGCTGAGCTCGGTGCTGGTGATCGGCACGCGGCTCTCGCAGCAGTCCAGCATCGACCGCAAGAAGCGCGCGGCCACGGCCACCGACTCGGTCGTGGCGGAAGACGTCGGTGCCTTCCCTGACCGCAATATCGGCGAAGCGATCTCGCGCATTGCCGGTGTGGCGCTGGACCGCGGCGACTTCGGCGAAGGCGTGAGCGTCTCGGTGCGCGGCACCGGCGCCGATCTCACGCGTGTGGAGATGGATGGCCAGGCCGTGCAGGCTGGTGGCGGCACCGACCTGCTGGGTGGTGGCGGTGGCCGCGGTGTCGAGTTCCGCGAGCTTTCGTCGGACCTGATCAAGAGCGTGGACGTGGTCAAGGGTTCGACCGCCGCGATGACCGAAGGCTCGCTCGGCGGCAGCATCATCATCAACACGCGGACCGGCCTGGACTTCAAGAAGCCCTATTACTCGCTGCGCGTGGCCGCCACCGAGAGCTCCCTGAACAGGAAGACCACGCCCAACCTGAACCTGGTGCTGGCCGACAAGTTCCTGGACAAGCGTCTGGGCGTGCTGGTCAACCTGAACAAGTCCAACTACAACAGCGAGAGCCATCAGCAGAGCAATGGCGGCGTCAACGGCCTGCAAGGCCTGTTGCGCCAGGCGGACTTCGACAACTCGCCGGAGAAGACCTTTGCCTTCAACCCGGCCACGGTCTCCAAGACCGACCCGACGGTCAACGCCACGTTCCTGGCCTCGCCGCTGACGGCCGGCGGCACCTTCAATGCAGCCACGCCGCTGGAGCTGATCACCAAATCGGCCGCTGCGCAGAGCAAGGCCGACTGCTTCACTGCCTTCCCCAATCTCACCACGGCGCAGACCAGCGCGATCAACGGCAGCACGGCGCGCACGCTGGCCATCAACCAGCGCAACAACGAACAGCTGAGCTGCCTGAACCAGTGGAACGACTACACGCCGGCGCTGATCCGCTCCTATGTGCGCGGCCAGGACGACCGTCGCCACGGCGGCGACATCCGCCTGGATTTCAAGGTCAGCGATGAATTGAACATCTACGGCAAGTACGCGTCCAACCAGCGCAAGGTGGCCGACGTGGTGGGCAACTTCTCGGTGGGTGGCACGCCGACCTACAACACGGCCGGCACCTTCGTCGACTCGGCCGCTGGCGTGCGCTCGCTGGGCACCGGCCTGGCCTACCCCTACACCCTGATGCCGACGACCTACAGCTACCGCGCCGGTGCGCCGCTGGCCCAGGGCGCGACGGTGAACATCAAGCCCGGCTACACGGTGGATGACTCGCACCACGTGACGAGCTACACCACCACCGACAGCTACTACAACACCGACATGATCTTCAGCAAGATCGAGACGGATTCGAAGTATCTGCAGACCGGTGGCGAGTACCGCAACGGCCGCCTGAAGGCCGTCTTCATGGGGGGCAAGGCCGACTCGAGCATGTTCCGCTACGACCGCCGTGCGTCCTTCGGCTATCAGTACGGCGAGTCCACCTTCGCCGTGCAGCCCGATGGCTCCTGGAGCTTCGCGCTGCCACCCGGCAGCAGCAACGACCAGCTGAACTTCGCCAAGTACGCCGTGCTCTCGCCGCAACTGGCCAGCGCAGCCGTGCCGGTCTCGGCGACCAACACCGTGGCCGTGCCGGCCTACACCGCGGCCCAGAAGCCGCTGGTCACCCCGACGACCAATGTCCTGATCAGCCGCATCTTCAAGAGCGAGACCTCGGAGAAGACCGGCAAGCTCGACCTCACCTATGACCTGCAGGACAAGCTGCCCTTCCTGAACTCGGTGCAGGGCGGCATCAACCTGCGCAACACCTCGGGCAAGTTCTGGGGCCTGGGCGGTGCCACGATCCAGGAGCCGCTGGGCACCTTCGGCCAGCCCGGCTATGTGGCCGGCATCTACCTGCCGACGGTCAATGTGCGCAGCTCCATCGTCGGCTGCGAGAACACCGCCGGCTCGCTCGCCGTGGGCGGCCAGCCCTGCGCCTACGGCTTCAACCCGAGCACCAACCCGGCCACGCCGCAGAACGGCCAGACCGTGATGACCCAGGCCCAGTACCAGGCGCTCGTGCAGAACGTGCTGTCGGTGGCACCGGCCGGCCAGTTCTATGCCGGCGCCAGCGGCCGCTCGCCGACGCTGATCAATGGCTGGAACCAGATCGATGTGGACAAGCTGTTCCAGGGTGCCGGCATCCCGATCAACCTCAACTGCGTGGTGACCTGCAAGGCCAGCGATGGCAAGGCCTACGAGCAGCCGTTCTCGCGCTTCCAGGAGAAGGCCAATGCCGCCTACCTGATGACGGACTTCGAGCTGGACCGCGTGCCCTTCACCGACTGGAAGCTGCCCTTCGGCATGGAGCTGGCCGGCAATGTCGGCGTGCGTGCGGTCAAGACCGACGTCACCGGCACCGGCTACCTGACCTTCATCTCGCGCAAGAAGACGGCGACCTATGACCCGCTCACCCCCGATGCGGCGGGCGGTATTGTCTCGACCACCTATCGCAAGAACACATCGATCCAGAAATCAACGACGGACGTGATGCCTTCGCTGAACCTGGCGCTGTGGGTCGTGCCCGAGAAGGCCGTGCTGCGCTACAGCGGCGCCAAGACCATTGCCCGCCCGGCCTACAGCTTCCTCCTGCCCTCGGGCACCTGCATCTACGACGAGCGCCGCGAGGACTGGGCCAACGAAAGCGACGGCAGCGACGCCGACCAGAACTGCACCGGCACCATGGGCAACCCGGGCCTGAAGCCCTGGACCAATATCAACCAGAACATCGCGATGGAGTGGTACGTCAGCAAGGACACCATGCTCACCGCCGCCGTCTTCAAGCACCGCGGCCTCGTAGGCGCGCCGACGCGGGTCGTGCCGCGCACCAACGTCAAGGTCTTCGAAGGCACCGACACCATCGATCCGGTCACCGGCAAGCCGCTGTCGGAGCTGGAGTTCGCCTTCAACCAATGGGACAACCAGCAGCCGTCCACGCGCCGGGGCCTGGAACTGGGCATGAAGACCGCCTTCACCTTCCTGCCCTCGGTGTTGCGCTTCACCGGCCTGGATGCCAACTACACGCGGGTCCGCTCCAAGCAGGCTGTGCCCACGCTGGACCTGATCACCGGCCAGGAGCAGCCCATCGTCGGCGAGCCGAAGTATTCGTACAACGCCTCGCTCTGGTATGACGACGGTGGCTTCTCCGCCCGCGTGGCGCTGCAGGTCGTGGCACCTCGCTATGTCTGCTACCAGCCCTGCGGCACCAACTCGACCCTGAACGTCAACAACTATCCGTCCGAAGGCACCTACAACTGGCGCCTGCCCTACAACCCGGGCGTGCCGATCTGGAGCAGCCGCACCCGCTTCATCGACGCCAAGATGGCCTACAAGTTCAAGAACGGCGTCGAGATCTTCCTCGAGGGCCGCAACCTGACCGGCCAGCGCACGCAGACCAACACCGGCGGCTACGAGGAATACAGCGGCGGCATCCCGAGCGTCTACAGCGATGCCTACACCGGCCGCCGCTTCATGGTGGGCTTCAACATCCGGAGCCTGCAGTGAGGCGAACCCGCCTCGCTGTGCTGCTGATCCTGGCCGGGCCGCTTTCGGCGCTGGCCCAGGACGGCGGCAAGAAGGAGCTTTCGCCAGTGCAGGTCAGCGGCAGCCGCAATGGCGGTGTCGACCCGGCGATCGTCACCGCGGCCAAGAGCAAGCTGCTGTCGCGCAACTACGCGTCCTCCTGCGCCTTCATGAGCAGCTACAAGGCCAGCGAAGACTCGGTGACGCTGGCCTACATGCGCGACTTCGGCCTGCAGGACAGCCCGTCCAACGAAGCCGAGCGCCTGCGCGACACCGCGCCAGAAGGCTCGGCGGCGACCAGCATGCCGGGCAGCGCGATTGCGGCAGCGGAAGAAGCCGTCCCTGACCCGAACGCGCCCACGGTCGGCTGCTCCAAGTCCGACCGCGCCTTCGCCGCCGGCCGCAACTGGATCGCCCGCAAGGACAAGTCGCTGAGCCAGGCCTTCGATGCCTTCGAGGCCGAGGACTTCGCCAGCGCGCGCAAGCATTTCGAGCAGGCCTGGGACAAACTCGGCTACGAGGAGGCGGCCATGATGCTGGGCCGCATCCATCTGCTGGGCCTGGGGACAGCGAAGGACACGAAGCAGGCGTTGGCCTGGTTTCGCAAGATCACCGATGGCCGCTTCGACCCGGTGGCCGACCGGATGCGTTTCGATCCGCGCTCGCCGGATCAGCTGACGGTGCGGGTGGACGCCGCAATGATGCTGGCCAAGATCCACATGACCGGCCAGGGCACGAGACGAGACCCGTCCGAGGCCCGCCGCTGGTATGCCAAGGCGCTGGATTTCGGCTTCATGCCGGCGGCCCATCTGCTTGGCCAGGCCGCCTTGATCGGCTATGGCGGCGAGAAAAGCGGCCGCCAGGCCCTTGAACTCTTCAAGCAGGCCGCTGAGCAAGGCCATGCGCCGGCCGCGTACGAGCTGGCCCGGCTCTACCGCGACGGAAGCGACGGCGTGCCGCGCGACCCGCAGCGCGCCGGCGCCTGGTTCCTCGAGGCCGCGAAAGCCGGCCATGTGGAAGCGACCTACACCGCGGCCCGCATGTACGACCTGGGCGTTGGCCTGCCGCTGGACCAGGGCCGCGCCCTGGTCTTCTACAAGGAAGCCGCGCTGAAGGGGCATGCCGACGCGCAGAACGCGCTGGCCACCTACTTCTACAACGGCCAGCTGATCGCGCAGGACATGGCCACGGCCCGCAAGCTCTTCCAGGCCGCCGCCACGCGCGGACAGGCCGAGGCCATGTTCAATCTGGGCGTGATGCTCAGCCGCGCCGAGGGCGGGCCCAAGGACCTGGGCACGGCCTATGCCTGGTTCACGCTGGCCCAGGCTTCGGGGCATGAACAGGCAGCCGCAGCGCTGGGCGCCATCGAGCCGCTCCTGCAGCCTGAAGACCGGGCACGGGCCGACGCGATCCTGAAGCCCCAGCCCAAACGGTAAGCCTGGGGGACAATCGGCGCCTGTTTCCCAAGAAGCCAGGCCCTGCCGATGTCCCGCCCCGAAACCCTCGATCTGTTCGTCTCCTGCCCCGGCGGCGTTGAAGCGCTGCTGGAAGCAGAGCTGCGCACCATCGTGCCCAAGGTTCACACCGAGGCCTTGCGCGGTGGCGTGGCGCTGCACAAGGCGCCGTACGAGGCGGTGCTGGCAATCAACCTCGAGAGCCGCCTGGCGCAGCGCGTGCTGGTCGAGCTGATCGAGGGCGGCTACCGCCATGAGGACGATCTCTACGCGCTGGCGCTGAAGGTCGACTGGACCCGCTGGATCACGCCGCGCGAAACCATCAAGATCGACACCACCGCCCACCGCTCGCCCCTGAAGAGCCTGAACTTCGCCACGCTGCGCATCAAGGACGCGATCTGCGACCAGCTGCGTGAGGAGTTCGGCGAGCGTCCGAGCGTCGATACGCACGACCCAGATTTCCCGGTCGTCCTGCACCTTGGCGAGGAGCGAGCCGCACTCTATGTGGACACCTCAGGCCAGCCGCTGTTCAAGCGCGGCTGGCGCCTGGACAAGGGCGATGCCCCCCTGAAGGAAACCCTGGCCGCCGCCATGCTGGCCGCTGCCGGCTGGCGCGGCACGCCTGAGACTGGCGGTGCCCTGCACGACCCCTGCTGCGGCTCCGGCACCATCCCCATCGAAGCGGCACAGATTGCCTGCGGCATCGCACCCGGCATCAACCGCCGCTTTGCCTTCGAGCGCCAACTGCCGTTCGCGCCGCTGCAGAACCGCTGGTCCGAGATGAAGCGTGCGGCGCAGGCCCGCGTCCATCCGCCGGCTGTGCCGATCTTCGCCAGCGACGTGGCCTTCCGCATGGTCGACTTCTCGCGGCGCAATGCCGAACGAGCCGGCGTGGCCCAGTACATCCAGTTCAATGGCGGCGATGCGCTGGAGCGCCCGGCACCGGCGCTGCCCGAGAACATGCCCGGCACCCTGATGATGAACCCGCCCTATGGCGAGCGGATCGAAGTGCGCGGCAAGGCGGCCGCGGTCCGCGATGCCTCGGGCTCGGAGCAAAGAGATGCCGACGACGAGTTCTTCCCGCGCCTGGCCTCGCACTGGAAGCGCGGCTACACGAGCGAGGAATCGGGCTGGACGGCCTGGATGCTCAGCCCCGACATGAAGCTGCCGAACAAGATGCGCCTGAAGGAATCGCGCCGCTTCCCGATGTGGAACGGCCCGATCGAGTGCCGGCTGTTCCGCTTCGACCTGGTCAAGGGCTCGGCACGCGAGAAGCGCGAGACCTGACCCCGAGCGAGCGCCCGAACGCCCTGGCACCGCCAATCCACCGCTATGCTGCTGCAGCGGAGGTATGGTGATGAATCGACGTGATTGGTTGCGCATGGCCACGGCAGCAAGCCTCGGCCAATGGGGCTCCCTCAGCAAGGCAGCGCCGCTGTTGGAGGTCGACCCCTTCCAGCTCGGCGTCGCCAGCGGCATGCCCAGCGCCACCGGCATCGTGCTGTGGACGCGCCTGCTGCCGCTCAACACCTTGCGCAACCCCTGGGGCGATGCGCCGCTGGACGTGCGCTGGGAACTGGCCGACGACGCCTCGTTCAGCAAGCTCGTACGCACCGGCACAGCGCAAGCACTGCCTCAGTTGGCGCACAGCGTGCATGTGGAAGTCGAAGGCCTGGAGCCCGGCCGGCACTACCACTATCGATTCCTGGTCGGCGGCGCGGTCAGCCCCACCGGCCGCACGCGCACCCTGCCCGCGCCGGATGAGCCGGTGCAGCGATTGCGCCTTGGCGTCGCCTCCTGCCAGCGCCTGGCCAACGGCTACTTCGGCGCCTACTCGCGCATGCTGGAAGAGAACCTGGACGCCATGACCTTTCTTGGCGACTACATCTACGACTCCGGTGCCTGGCCCTCGGCCATCCTGCCGCGCGGCCTGGAGCCGGCCCGCACGCTGGACGGCTACCGCCTGCACTACGAAACCCACAAACGCGAGCAGGCGCTGCAGGAGGCGCATGCGGCCCTGCCCTGGCTCCTGATCTGGGACGACCACGAGGTACTGAACGACTACGCCGGCAGCCCGGCGCGTGGCCTCGCCCCTGGCACCGAGGCACGCCAGCGCCGCGCGGCCTACCAGGCTTACTACGAGCACATGCCGCTTCGCCTGGCCAGCCTGGTGCGCGGCATGCAAGGGCTGACGCAGGACGGCGAAGAGCTGCGCATCTACGGCCGTGCGCAATGGGGCCAGCTGGCTTCAATGCACCTGCTGGACTGCCGCCAGTACCGCGACGCACAAGCCTGCTCAGGTGTGGGCGGCATGATCGAAACACCCGTCTGCGACGCCATGCTGGACCCCAAGCGCACGATGCTGGGTGCCGAACAGGAAGCCTGGCTGCACGCCGGCCTGGCGAAGCAGCGGCGCGGCGAAGGCCAGGCCTGGAACCTGCTCCTGCAGACAACGATGTTCTCGCCGCGCAAGATCCCGGTGCTGGGCAAGCAGCGGGTCTGGAACGATGGCTGGGACGGCTACCCGGCGGCGCGCGAACGCCTGATCGCCAGCCTCGTGGGCCAGGACGTGGCAGGGCCGGTCTTCATCGGCGGCGACCTGCATGAGAACTGGGCCTGCAACGTGCCCGGCGGCAGTGGCGAGGCTGCCCGTCAGACGGTGGCCAGCGAGTTCGTCGTGACGGGCATCACCATGAGTTCCTTCTTCCCCAAGATGATCGCGGACATCAAGGCCGCCAATCCGCACGCGCAGTTCGCGCAGGCGGGTAAATGCGGCTATGCGGTGGTGGAAGTGACACCCAAGCAAGTGCAGACCAGTTTCATGACGATCAACAGCATTGCCACGCTGGAGCCCACGGTCAGCCTGGCCGCCCGCTTCAACGTCGAAGCGGGCGATCCAAAGCTCGTGGCCGGCTGAACGCTCAGCGTTCGCTCAAGGCCAGCCAGCCCAGCACGGCCAATGGCGCGGTGTCGGCACGCAGGATGCGCGGGCCCAGCTGCGCCGCCACAAAGCCCCTGGCCCGCGCCGCTGCTTCTTCAGCCGGGCTCAAGCCACCTTCCGGGCCACTGAGGACCAGCGTCTGGTCCGCCGCCTGGCTGTTCAAGCGCGAGAGCGGCTCGGCCGCCGTGGGGCTCAAGAGCCAGCGGCGTTGATCGGCTGTGGACTCGGGCAGCGACGCCAGCCAGGCAGCCAGCGTCTGCACCGGCGCAATGCGCGTGACCTTGCTGCGGCCGCTCTGCTCGGCCGCGGCAACCGCGACGCCTTGCCAATGGGCCTGCTTCTTCTCGGCCCGCTCGCCATTCAGTCGCAGCACCGAGCGCTCGCTCATCAAGGGCTGCACGCTGGCGGCACCCAGCTCGGTGGCCTTTTCCACGATGCCGTCCATGCGGTCGTTGGCCGGCATCACCACGGCCAGCGTCACCGCGTTCGCCAGCTCGCGCTGGACGAGCTGCTGCGACTGCAGGTGCACCGTCACCTCGCTGCGCCCCATGGTCTTCACCTCGGCCTGCCATTCAAAGCCCGAACCATCGAACAGCGTGAGGGCGGAACCGGGCTGCAGGCGCAAGACCTGGACATGGCGGGCGGCGCCGGGCGGCAGGTTCAGCTCGGTCTGGCCGGCAAGCGCGAGATCAACAAAGAAGCGGGGAGGCATGGTTGAATTGTCCCGCACTCAACGCGGAGTTTTCCATGCGCCCAGCCCTGCCTCTTGTGAGTTTTCTCTGCCTCCTGATCATGACCCCTGCTCATGCCCAGGAGGCAGCGACGCCGCCCGCATGGATGGCCGGTTGCTGGAAGCTCGAGGGCGCCGAAGCCGGCTCGGCCGAGCAATGGATGGCGCCGGCCGCCGGGCAGATGATGGGCATGTCACGCACGCTGCGCCGCGGCAAGCTGGCCGAGTTCGAGTTCCTGCAGATCCGGCCGAATGCCGAGGGCAAGCTGGACTTCATCGCCCAGCCGCAGGGCCGGCCACCCACCGCCTTCGGCTTGAAGGAGCAGGGGTCGCAATCGGTGCTGTTCGAGAACACCGGGCACGACTTCCCGCAGCGCATCAGCTACAAGCGCGAGGGCTTGCAGATGCAGGCCCGCATCGAAGGCATGCGCAACGGTCAGTTGCGCGGCATCGACTTCGCGTTTCGCAAGATCGCCTGCGACGGGGAGTGAGGCCCACGCCTCAGCACCAGCCCGGCATGGGCGATCAGGACTTGTCGCGCAGCTCGCGGCGCAGGATCTTGCCGACCGGTGTCTTGGGCAGCTCGGTGCGGAACTCGACGATCTTGGGCCGCTTGTAGCCGGTCATGTTGGCCTCGCAATAGGCGCGCACATCGGCCTCCGTGAGGTTCGGGTCCTTCTTGACGATCACCACCTTGACCGCCTCGCCCGCTTTCGCATCCGGCACGCCCACGGCCGCAGCCTCGAGCACGCCGGGCATCTGCGTCAGCACATCCTCGACTTCGTTCGGATAGACGTTGAAGCCGCTGACCAGGATCATGTCCTTCTTGCGGTCCACGATCTTGAAGTAGCCGCGCTCATCTTTGACACCGACATCGCCGGTGCGGAAGAAGCCGTCGGCCGTCATGACCTTGGCGGTTTCGTCCGGGCGCTGCCAGTAGCCCGCCATGACCTGCGGCCCGCGGATGGCGATCTCGCCCGCCTGGCCGGGAGCCACCTCTTGGCCGTCGTCGTCCAGCAGCTTGAGCTCGGTGCTCGGCAGCGGCAGGCCGATGGTGCCGGTGTAGGCCTCGCTGTCGGTCGGGTTGCAGGCCGCCACCGGCGAGGTTTCAGAGAGGCCGTAGCCCTCGCAGATCGGGCAGCCGGTCTTCTCGAGCCAGAGCTTGGCGGTGGCCTGCTGAACGGCCATGCCGCCGCCGACCGAGATCACCAGATGGCTCCAGTCCACCGTGTTGAACTGTGGATGGTTGGCCATGGCCATGAACAGCGTGTTCACGGCCGGCAGGCTGTTGAATCGGTGCTTGGACAGCTCGGTGAACACCGCCGGCAGGTCGCGCGGGTTCGGGATCAGGATGTTGCTGCCGCCCACATGCATGGACAGCATCATGTTCGTGGTGAAACCGAAGATGTGATACAGCGGCAGCGCGCAGACGCTGACCAGCTGGTCGCTCGCCGGCACCTTCTTCAAGGCCGGCTGGTACCAGGCCTCGGCCTGCATCACATTGGCCACCAGGTTGCGGTGCAGCAGCACGGCGCCCTTGGAGACGCCCGTGGTGCCGCCGGTGTATTGCAGGACGGCGATGTCGGTCGGCAAGACCTTGGGCGCCTTGTAGCTCAGGGCCCGGCCGCGCGAAACAGCGTCCTTGTAGCGCACCGCGCTGGGCAGCTCGAACTCGGGCACCAGCTTCTTCACCTTGCGCACGACGTAGTTGACGATCATGCCCTTGGCAAAGCCGAGCAGGTCGCCCATCGAGGCCAGCACCACATGCTTGGTCGGCACGTTCTGCATGACCTGCTGCAAGGTGGCCGCGAAGTTCTCCAGGATGACGATGGCCTTGGCGCCGCTGTCCTTGAGCTGATGCTCCAGCTCGCGCGGCGTGTAGAGCGGATTGACGTTGACCACCACGAAGCCCGCGCGCAGCACGGCGGCCACGGTCACCGGGTACTGCATCACATTGGGCATCATCAGGGCGACGCGGTCGCCCTTCTCCAGGCCCAGGCTCTGCAGGTAGGCGGCCAGCGCCTTCGCTTCCAGGTCAAGCTGGCCGAAGCTGATGCTGCGGCCCATCATGGTGTAGGCCTGGCGTTCCGGGTACTTCCGGAATGCCGCCTCCATCAGGTCCACGAGGGACGGGTACTGATCAGCATTGATCTCGGCGCTCACGCCGGCCGGGTAGTGCTGCAGCCAGGTCTTGCTCTCCATTGCCTTGTCTCCAGGGTTCGGGCGGCATTCTCACCGATGCCTTGACCCTTCTGTCATCGGGCGGTAACCGGGGGCGCTGTGCGCCCACCCGGTCAGCCGCCGGTTTGCTATTCCACGGCCTTCAACATGTCCTCGACCACCTTCTTGGCGTCGCCGAAGACCATCATGGTCTTGTCCATGTAGAACAGCTCGTTGTCCAGTCCTGCATAGCCAGCCGCCATCGAACGCTTGTTCACGATGATGGTCTTGGCCTTGTACGCCTCCAGGATGGGCATGCCGTAGATCGGGCTGCCCTTGATGTGGGCGGCCGGGTTCACCACGTCGTTGGCGCCGAGGATGATGGCCACATCGGCCTGTCCGAACTCGGCGTTGATGTCTTCCATCTCGAACACCTGGTCGTAAGGCACTTCGGCCTCGGCCAGCAGCACGTTCATGTGGCCCGGCATGCGGCCGGCCACGGGATGGATGGCGTACTTCACGGTCACGCCCTTTTCGGTCAGCTTGGCGGCCAGCTCCTTCACGGCATGCTGGGCGCGCGCCACCGCCAGGCCATAGCCCGGGACGATGATCACGCTCTCCGCATTGCCCATGATGAAGGCTGCGTCGTCGGCGCTGCCGCTCTTCACGTTGCGCTGCTGCGTGCTACCTGAGGCCGGGCCACCGGCCTCGCCGCCGAAGCCGCCCAGGATCACATTGAAGAACGAGCGGTTCATCGCCTTGCACATGATGTACGAGAGGATGGCGCCGGACGAGCCGACCAGCGAGCCGGCAATGATCAGCATGGAGTTGTTGAGCGAGAAGCCGATGCCCGCCGCCGCCCAGCCCGAATAGCTGTTGAGCATGGACACCACCACCGGCATGTCCGCGCCGCCGATCGGGATGATCAGCAGGACACCCAGCAGGAAGCCCAGCGCCAGCACCAGGCCGAAGTCCATCCAGGAGGCCGAATGCCAGAAGCCGAAGATGAAGAAAGCCGAGGCCAGGCCCAGCACCAGGTTCAGCGGATGCTGGCCGGTGAAGGTGACGGGCGCGCCCTGGAACAGGCGGAACTTGTACTTGCCGCTGAGCTTGCCGAAGGCGATCACCGAACCGCTGAAGGTGATGGCACCGATGAAGGCGCCCAGGGCCAGCTCGATGCGGTTGCCGCCGGGAATCAGCTCACGCGTGGGCGCAATGCCGAAGGCATTGGGCTCCAGCACGGCCGTGCTCGCGATGAAGACCGCCGCCAGGCCGATCATGCTGTGCATGAACGCGACCAGCTCGGGCATCTTGGTCATCTCGACCTTGTTGGCCATGTAGGTGCCCAGGCCGCCACCAATCAGGAGGCCGACCAGCACATAGCTCAGCCCGAAGAGGTTGCCATGCGCCAGCTTGACGATCAGGGCGGCCGTGGTGACCGTGGCGATCAACATGCCGGCCATGCCGAAGAGGTTGCCGCGGATCGAGGTGGTCGGATGCGACAGGCCCTTCAAGGCCTGGATGAAGAAGACGCTCGCAACGAGGTAAAGCAGCGTGACAAGGTTCATGCTCATCACTTGCCCTCCTTCTTCGGCGCCTTTTTCTTGAACATCTCAAGCATTCTTCGCGTGACCAGAAAGCCGCCGAACACATTCACCGCCGCCAGCGCCACGGCCAGCGTGCCCATGAACTTGCCGGCATCGGTTTCAGTCAAGGCCGCCGCCAGCATGGCACCGACGATGACGATGGCCGAGATCGCGTTGGTGACGGCCATCAGCGGCGTGTGCAGGGCGGGCGTGACGGTCCAGACCACGTGGTAGCCCACGTAGATGGCCAGCACGAAGATGATCAGGTTGGTGACCAGGGGGGAGACCAGTTCCATCGCTCTCAGCTCCTCTTGACCGTGCCGCCCTGCGTCATCAGGCAGGCAGCGACGATGTCGTCATCCATCGGAACCTGGAAGCCGCCATCCTTTGGCAGCACCAGCTTGAGAAAGTCCAGCACATTGCGGGCGTAGAGCGCCGAGGCGTCTGCCGCCACGAGCGCGGCCAGATTGGTCTCGCCGACCAGCGTGACGCCATGCTTGACCACGGTGGTGCCGGCCTCGGTCAGCGGGCAGTTGCCGCCGGCCGGGGCGGCGATGTCCACGATCACCGAGCCCGGCTTCATGCTCTTCACCATCTCCTCGGTCACCAGCACCGGGGCGGCGCGCCCGGGGATCAGGGCCGTGGTGATCACGATGTCGGCCTGGGCCACGCGCTTGGCCACCTCGACCTTCTGGCGTTCCAGCCAGCTGGGCGGCATCGGTTTGGCGTAGCCGCCCGAGCCCTGCGCGGCTTCCTTCTCTTCCTCGGTGTCGTAGGACACGTCGATGAACTTGGCGCCCAGCGACTCGACCTGTTCCTTGACCGAGGGCCGCACGTCCGAGGCCTCGATCACCGCGCCCAGGCGCTTGGCCGTGGCAATGGCCTGCAGGCCGGCGACGCCGACGCCCAGCACGACCACGCGTGCGGCCTTCACCGTGCCGGCTGCCGTCATCAGCATCGGGAAGAAGCGCTGGTATTTGTCGGCCGCGATCATCACGGCCTTGTAGCCGGCGATATTGGCCTGGCTGGACAGCACGTCCATGCTCTGCGCCCGGGTGGTGCGGGGCGCGGCTTCCAGGGCGAAGCTCGTGAGGCCGGCGCCTGCCAGGGCCTCCAGGCCCGGCCGGTCGAAGGGGTTCAGCATGCCGACCAGGGCCGCGCCTGACTTCATGAGGCCCAGCTCCTCCGCGTTCGGGCTCTTCACCTTCAGCACCAGCTCGGCGCCGAGGGCGGCCGCACGGTCCACGATCTGGGCGCCGGCGGCCACATAGGCCTCGTCGATGGCACTGGCGCTGACGCCTGCACCGCTCTCGATGAGCAAGGCATGGCCCTGCGCCACCAGCTTCTTGGCCGTCTCTGGGGTGACGGCCACGCGAGTTTCTCCGGCCGCGCTTTCGCGCGGAACACCAATCTGCATGAATCCCTCCTGGGGAAAATCTGAGTTCGGGCCAGCGGCTGCTTTCGCGGAGCTTACACAATAGGGATGACACCCGACACCCGTACAAGCGAGCAAGCCACAGATGCCCAATCACGAACGCTTCCGGCCCTCGGTCACCGTGGCCGCCGTGATCGAGCGGGACGGCCATTACCTGCTGGTCGAAGAGGAGACGCCCGAAGGCCTGATGCTCAACAACCCGGCCGGGCACCTGGAAGAAGGCGAGTCGCCACTGGAGGCGGTGGTGCGGGAGGCGCTGGAGGAAACGGCCAGGCCATTCACACCGGAGTTCTTTCTTGGCGCCTACATGGCACGCTTCGTGCGGCCGGCCCGGCATGAGGATGTGACCTATCTGCGCCTGGCCTTCGGTGGCCGCGCCGGTGATGAGATCGCCGGCAGGGTGCTGGACCAGGGCATCGTCCGCACGCTGTGGATGAGCCTGGAGGAGCTGCGCGCCACCGCTGAGCGGCACCGCAGCCCGCTGGTGCTGCGCTGCTGCGAAGACCATGCGGCCGGGCGGTGCCTGCCGCTGGACGTGATCCGGGTCGATGCTTCGCTCTATGCGCCGCTGGTCAAGTCCTGAGCTCTACACTGCCGCGCAAATTCACTGGAAGCGCTCACTGATGAATCAGCTGCGACGACTGTTGGCCAGCACCTGCCTGCTGGTCGCCCTTTCCCCGGCCTGGTCCGCTGGCTTCGATGAAGCAGTCAAACCGCTGGTGATCGGCGAGACGCTGACCATCAAGTCCCAGGCCGTCGGCGAAAGCCGCCGCATCAACGTCTACCTGCCGGCCGGTTATGCCCAGGCACCCAAGGAGCGCTGGCCGGTGCTCTACATGCCCGACGGCGGCCTGGCGGAAGACTTCCTGCATGTGGCCGGGCTCTTGCAGGTCTCGGCGGCCAACCTGACGATGCGGCCCTTCATCCTGGTGGGCATCGAGAACACCGAGCGTCGCCGCGACCTGACCGGCCCGACCGAACAGGCCTCGGACCGCAAGATCGCGCCTCGCGTCGGCGGCTCGGCGGCCTTTCGCCAATTCATCCGCGAGGAGCTGATGCCGGCGGTGCAGGCGCGCTACCGCACGACCCAGGAGCGGGCCATCATCGGCGAGTCGCTGGCCGGGCTCTTCGTCGTCGAGACCTGGGTGCTGGAGCCGGCGCTGTTCGACACCTATATCGCACTCGACCCCAGCCTCTGGTGGAACAAGGAAGGGCTGATCGCCACGGCCGCCCAGACGCTGAAGACACGCCCGGCCAGCGTGAAGCCGGCGCTCCTCGTGGCCAGCAGCAGCGAGCCGACGATTCTTGAGCCGGCCAGGCGCTTTGCCGAGCTGCTGACCCAGGCCAAGGCCGCCCACTGGAAGTTGCTGCCGCTGCCCGACGAGACGCACATGACGGTCTACCACCCGGCCGCCCTGATCGCCGTGCGCCAGCTGTTCAAGCCGGCAAAGCCCTGACGGCAGCGCCGGGCCTGGGGCTTGCGGGACAATTGCCAGCATGAGTTCCGGGAATCCCAAGAAGCAGCGCGTGGTCGTCGGCCTGTCCGGCGGCGTCGATTCGGCCGTCACCGCCCATTTGCTGAAGCAGCAGGGCCACGAGGTGGTCGGTATCTTCATGAAGAACTGGGAAGATGACGACGACAGCGAGTACTGCTCCTCCAACATCGATTTCGTCGATGCGGCAGCCGTGGCCGACGTGATCGGCATCGAGATCGAACATGTCAACTTCGCCGCCGACTACAAGGACCGCGTGTTCGCCGCCTTCCTGCGCGAGTACCAGGCCGGCCGCACGCCCAACCCCGACGTGCTGTGCAATGCCGAGATCAAGTTCAAGGCCTTTCTCGACCATGCGATGCGCCTGGGCGCCGAAAAGATCGCGACCGGTCATTACGCGCGGGTGCGCGAGCATCAGGGCGAAGTTCAATTGCTCAAGGGCCTGGACCACACCAAGGACCAGAGCTACTTCCTGCACCGCCTGAACCAGGCGCAGCTGGCCAAGACCATGTTCCCGGTCGGCGAGCTCAAGAAGACCGAGGTGCGCCGCATTGCCGAGGAAATCGGCCTGCCCAATGCGAAGAAAAAGGACTCGACCGGCATCTGCTTCATCGGTGAGCGGCCTTTCCGCGAGTTCCTGAACCGCTATCTGGCGCACAAGCCCGGCGCTATCAAGGACGACCGCGGCCGCAAGCTGGGAGAGCATGTCGGCCTGTCCTTCTACACGCTGGGTCAGCGCCAGGGCCTGGGCATTGGCGGCGTGAAGGAGAAGGGCAGCCCGCGCGGCGGCGGTGCGCACGAGCCCTGGTTCGTGGCCCGCAAGGACATGGAAAGCAACACGCTGATCGTGGTGCAGGGCCATGACCACCCCTGGTTGCAAAGCCGGATGCTGGTGGCCGACGACCTGAGCTGGTGCAGCGGCCATGCGCCAACTGAGGTCGACCTGGCCGCCAAGAGCCGCTACCGCCAGGCCGATTCAGCCTGCCAGTTCACCGATCTGCCGCCGGACCGCTTCATGCTCCGCTTCCCCGAGCCGCAATGGGCGGTGACGCCAGGGCAGAGCGCCGTGATCTATGACGGCGAGGTCTGCCTGGGTGGCGGCGTCATCGTCGGCGCCGAGGCCTGACGGCCCGGATGGCACCGGGTCGGGGGATCGCATGACCATCGGCACGGTGATCAAAGTCCCGGCTCTGGCACGCTTCGCACCTTTTGCTCGCCGGGAACTCCGTGGACCGCATTGAACGCCTGCTCCAGCAAATGGCCCGACCCGGGGTCGTGCTGCGCATTGCGGCGTTGTCGATCTGCCTGCTCGAGCTGATTGCCGCCGGCGCCGCGCTGGCCGGCCGCCGCACCGATGCCTACGACGGCATCCTGCCCAATCTCTACCGTCGCCTGGGCGGTGCCAGCGACGACCTGGGTCTCTTGCTCGCCTGCCTGACGCTGCTGGCCCTGTTCGCCTATGGCTGCTGGCGCCTGACCGCGCAAGCCGGCGACACCCCGCCGCGCCATGCGCTGGCCGGCCTGATCGGCCTGAACGCCCTTGCCCTGGCCGTGACGCCGGGCCTGCCCTTCCTCGTGACCGCCCTGGCCACCGTGCAACTGCGCAGCCGCCAGGCGCTGATCTTCGGCCTCGGCCAGGTCGGCATCGGCCTGCTGCTCTACCTCGTGCTGCCGAGCGACAGTCAGCGGGCCGAGCTGCTCAGCTCCGAGCTGCCAGTGTGGGTCAATGCCATGTCTCAGCTGATGGCCCTGGTGGCCCTGCATGGCCTGGCTTTCGGCCTCGGCCGCATGGCGGCGGCAGAAACCGAGAAGCGCCGCTGGCTGCAGGCCATGCTAGCCGAGCGCATGAGCGCCGAGCAGTGGCAGGCCGAGCAGATGCGCTACGCCGAGCGCCAATTGATGGCGCGCGAGCTGCACGACGTGGTCGGCCACCATCTCACCGCCCTGAACCTTCATCTGCAGGTCGGCTCGGCCCTCTTGCAGCGCGACGATGCAGCGGCCGCCGCCCAGGCCGTGGCCAAGGCCCAGCAAGGCGCCGCGGCCCTGCTCGCGGACGTACGCGCCGCCGTCTCGGCCGAGCGCAATGCCCAGCGAATCGACCTGAGCAGCGCGCTGGAGGCGCTGGCCGCCGGCATCAGCCATCCGCGCATCCAGCTGGATATTGCCCCAGCCGCCCGCGACCTGGGCCCGAGAACGGCGCACGCCTTGCTGCGCTGCGTACAGGAGGCGGTCACCAACAGCGTCCGCCATTCGCACGCCAGCGAAATCCGCATATGCTTGTCGGCGCCGAGCGCTGAAGCAGTGCGCGTGAGCGTTGAAGACAACGGCCAGGGCCCCCGCGTCCTGCAGCCCGGCAACGGGCTCAAGGGCATGGCCGAACGGATGAATGAGCTGGGAGGCAGCATGGGCACGCGCTCGCTGCAGCCCGGATTCGCAATCGAATTGCAGTGCCCCAGAACAGCCTGAGTACCCCATGAGCAAGAGCATCAATCCGCAAGCCCCCTCGTCCCACATCAAGCTGCTGCTGGTCGAGGATCAGCAACTGGTCCGCGAAGGCCTGAAGGGCCTGTTGGCCCTGCACGAGGAAATCGAGCTGGTGGGCGAGGCCAGCGACGGTGCGGCCGCGCTGGAGTGGATCTCGGCCGCCCAGGCGGAGCAACTGCCCGACGTGATCCTCTCGGACATGCGCATGCCGCGCATGGACGGCGTCGGCCTGATCCGCGCCCTGGCCGCGCGGGCCCTGAAGATCCCGGTACTCCTCTTGACCACCTTCGACGACAGCGCCGCCTTCGACGAAGCTGTCTCGGCTGGCGCTCGCGGCTTCCTGCTCAAGGCCACCAGCCCCGAGGTGCTGTTCCATTCGCTGCGCGACGTGGCCGCCGGCGGCACGGCGCTGCGCCCCCTGATCACCGAGCGCATCGAGCGCCACAGCGGCGAGCGCGCCTTCAGCGCCACGCCCGAACCCGATCCGCTGTCACCCAAGGAGCTGCAGGTCCTGCGCCTCGTCGCCAGCGGCCGCAGCAACACCGAAATCGCCGCCCTGCTGGGCAACAGCGAGGGCGTGATCAAGAACCACTGCTCGACGGTGTTCTCGAAGATGGGCGTGAGGGATCGGACGCAGGCGGTGTTGAGGGCGATTGATCTGGGGTGGATCTGAGGCGGCTGGCCGGCTGACCAGGCTCAAGCAGCCGCCTGGTAGGCCGCAGCGATCCAGCCCAGCAGCACCGCGTCAACCTGGCTGGCATCGCTGATGCGCGTCGTCGCCTGGCACATGCCGCCGGGCGCCAGGATCTTCAGCCGCGGGTGCGGCGCCAGGGTCTTGCAGTTCAGCCCGATCTCGACCTCGCTGGCCGTGGCCGGCCCGACCATGGCGAACTGCTTGTTGCGGCGCAGGCTGAGATACGTCTTCTTGGGCGCGATCTCGAAATCACCGAGTTCTGCAATGCGCGCCATCACGGCGTCATGCAAGGGCCGCAGCGCTGCCTTCTTGCCGGTGTAGATGGCATCCAGCGGGTCGCCTTCGGCAGCTGGCGGCGCAGCACCCACTTGCACATCGGGCAGCGGCTTGCCGATGAAGTGCACCACGGTGTTGGCGTCGCCATGGCCCAGGCCAAAGCGCTCCATCACCCAGCTGCGCTTCTCGGCGTACTTCTCCTTGCCGCTGGCCTCGATCTGCGCATGCATCTGCGCGAGGGTGAGGCCGGTCTTGGCCTGGATGTTCTTCACCTGCGTGAGCAGGGCTGCTTGGGGGTCTGCCATCTCAGTCGCCTTTTGCTTTCATGGGCCAATTGGCGCTGCGGCAGCGCTGGGGCAGGACGAACTCCATGTGGTTCATCATGAAGTACATCAGCTTGGTCGACAGCGGCAGGCCCTGGCCCTCGGCCAGCAGCTTCAGGTGCTTGAGGATGAAATCGCCACCGCTGGCCATGGCCTTGCCCGTGGCCGTGCCCTCCGGGATGCCGACCACGCGCAAGGTGACCTCGACCTCGCCGCCGCCCAGCTCCTTCAGCTCGTAGTGCACCTCGCAGACCGGGTCGTCGTGCTGCGTGAAGCGGTGCGTGTGCGCAAAGTGGTGCGGCGGATTGCAGACCAGCACCCGGCCATCGACGATCACGTTCTTGCCGCTGCCCGTGCGCATCTGCATCGGCGCGCCGGGACCCAGGACCGTGGTGTGCAGCCAGGCGTCGTAGATCGCGCCCTGCGCCTCGTCGGTCTTGGTCAGCTCGTGCCAGATGCGCTCGATAGGCGCGCTGATCTTGATGCGGAAAACGCGTTCGCTCATGGCTGTGACTTCCTCTTGGGGGTGGGGAACAGGGAATGCACCTCGGCGCCTTCGGCCGCGTACTTCAGAGCCGTCAGTCGGGGCGCCCAGTAGGCGCTGAGCTCGGTACTCCAGCGCTCGTGGATCAGCTGCATGGGCGCGGCATTGAACCAGAGCAGGCGCTCGCGACCTTCTTTGCGGGAGATGACGAGATTGCCGCGCTCCAGCACCTGCAGGTGCTTCATCACGCCGAAGCGGCTCAGCTCGCCCTCGAAGCATTCGCACAGCCGCGCCACATTGCAGCCGGGCTCCTTGACCAGCCAGTCGAGCATGCGCCGACGCGGCTCGGAGGCCAGGGCGTGGAAGGTGGCGTCGAGCTCGTCGGGCTTCATAGGTGACTCAATGGTCACATATAAGGAACGGACTGGCAAGCCCATTCCTGAGCATCAGGTCCAGAGCCGGTAGGGCCAGAATGCCAACTCGCTGCGCATGCGCTGTCGCAAATCCTCGGGGCTGAAGCCGGTCAGGCGGCGCGTCTCGCGACACAAATGGGATTGATCGGCGTAGTCGGTCTGCAGGGCCAGCTCGGCCCAGGACGGCGCTTGCGCCTCAGCCACGGCCGCAAGAAAGGCTTGCTCGCCGCGCGACACCGCCCGCAGCTCGCGCATCGGCAGGCCGGCCCAGGCCTTGATGCGCCGCTCGAACTGCCGCATGCTGCGCCCGGCCGCGCTGCCGGCGGCACGCACGGCCAAGGCCTCCAGCCACTGCGAATAGCGCTGGCCAGCGCCTTCATGCGCAGCAACAGGCTGCCACCTCGGCGCGAGGAAGGCTTCGATCGCCGCGAGCCGGGCTTCGTCGTCCGCGAGCCCGGCCAGGGACGCGGTCCAGTCCAGCCAGTCCGGAGGCAGCAGGCTGGCTGCATCCACGCAGCGGTCCACCAGCGAGGCGGCGTCAATGCCGGTCAGCAGGCGGAAGGCGTCCGGCAGGAAAAGCAGCTGCAAGCCGTGGACGCCCGCGGGCGCCACACGCAGATGCGTCGGGCCCGTGATAGGCCCCGACAGCGCCACCGGCCAGACCCGGAAGCCGGCAGACGGCGGCACGAAGCCGGGCGAGGCCAGCCATTCGGCGGAGCCTGCAAAGGTAAAGGTCAGGCAGACCAGCGGCGAGGCCGGGTAGTAGGTATCGAGCTCATCGCCATGCAGGAGCAGGCTGCGCGTGTCGCGCAGAAAGCCGGCGCGCACACAGCCCGCCAGGCTCAGCGGGGGCAGCCAGAGGCGCGCGCCATCATTCATGCGGATCATTGTGTCGCAATCGTTCTATAGGCCCGCCGCCCCAATGGGCACCATGCCGCCATGCAAATCCACTACGACGATCTCCCCGGCCCTGAGACCCGCTGGTTCGGCCTGAGCAATCTGCTGGCGATGAGCCGCGACTACCTGGGCCTGCTGGAACGCCATCAGCGCGAGCACGGCGACCTGGTACGGCTGCAAATCGTCAACGAGCGCACGCTGGACCTCTTCCATCCCGAGTTGGTGCGCCGCCTGCTGATCGACCATGCGGACGACCTGATCCGGTGGGAGCGGGGCACTGAAGTGTTCGCCGAATCGGTGGGGCAGTCGGTGCTGGTGACCGAAGGGCCGACCTGGCAGCGCCAACGGCGGATGCTGATGCAGGCCTTCACGCCGAAGAAGGTGGCCGGCTATGCAGCACAGATGGCCGAGGCCGGCGAGGCCGGGCTTGCCCAGCTGCAAGCTGGGGTCACTGCGATGGACGCGCTGTTCAGCCAGCTGACCATGGACGTGATCTCGCGCACCTTGTTCAGTCGTCCGATTGGCGCCAACACCAACGAGGCCGCCGCCGCGGTGCAGAAGCTCAGCGAGATCGGCCTGCGCGAGATGTTCTGGCCGATGACCTTGCCGGACTGGCTGCCGCTGCCCGGCAAGGCCGCCAAGCGCCGCGCGCTGCGCCTGCTCAACGGCCTCTTGAATGAACGCATCGACGAGCGCCGCCGATCAGGCGAGGTCCGCACCGATCTGCTGGGCATGCTGCTGGCGCTGCGCGACGACGAGGCAGGTGGCGGCGCGCTCACCGAGCGGGAGGTTTTTGACCAGTGCATGCTGAGCTTCCAGGCTGGCCACGAGACCAGCGCCACGGCGCTGCTGTGGTGGAGCTGGCTGATGGCCCGGCACCCGGCGGCCCAGAAACGTGCGGCCGAAGAAATCGACTCCCGTCTGCAAGGCCGCGCGCCCGGCACCGACGACCTGGCCCATCTGCCCTGGCTCGGTGCCACCTTGAAGGAAGCGATGCGCCTGTATCCGCCCGCCGCTGCGCTGCTGACGCGCCGGCTCAAGCGCGAGATCGAGCTGCAGTTGACGGACGGCCGAACACTGCGCCTGCCGGCGCGCACCATGGTTCGCGTGACGCCTTGGCTGCTGCAGCGCGACCCACGCTGGTGGCCGCGCGGCCCCGACGAATTCCGGCCCGAGCGCTTTCTGCCCGGTGCGCCGGACGAGATTGCGCGCGGCGCCTACATTCCCTTCGGCCTGGGCCCGCGCGTGTGCCTGGGCCAGCATTTCGCGCTGCTGGAGATGAACATCCTCGCCGCCCAGTTGCTGCAGCGTTTCAGCTTGCAGCCGCTTGATGGCGAGGCAGAGCCGGTGCCGCGCCTGGCCGTTACCCTGCGGCCGGCGGGCGGGTTGAGATTGAGGCTGGAGACGCGTTGATCAGATGGGCGATTCGCTCAGCAGCGCACCGAAGCCGGCCTTGCGCACCCCGTCCTCGATCTTTGGATCGAGCTTTCGCGCCGCCTCCAGGTCGCGTTGCGCTGCTTCGGGATTGCCCAATCGTTGCAGGGCGATGGCCCGGCCAAAGTGCGCCCATGCAATGGGCTGACGCTCAATGGCGGCGTCGAAAGCCTTGCGGGCGTTGGCAGCCTCACCGAGCCGCAGGTAGGTCCAGCCCAGGCTGTCTCGATAGGACGGCTCGGCGCCATCCTTGTCGATCGCCTGCTTGCAGTCCTCCAAGGCCTTGGGCAGCTCGATATTCAGGCGCGCGCGCAGCCAGCAGCGCTGGTTGAGCACATGGGAAAACCTGGCGTCGCTGCGGCGCGTCGGCAGCCAGAGCTCCCACTGCCGGAAGGCCTCGGGCGCCAGGTTCAGCTCGGCATAGAGGCTGGCCATATTCATCCGCAAGGGGGATGAGGGGCTCAAGGCGGCATCGAGGGCCTGCAGGTCGGCTTCGGCACCGGCCCGGTTCTTCGTGGCGAAGCGAAAACCAGCCCTGTCCATCTGCGCCTCGGCCAGCGTGGGCTGCAGGCGCAAGGCTTCGTCGAAGTCCGCCAGGGCTTCGCGCGGCTGCCGCAGCGCCAGCTTGACCCGGGCGCGCGCATGGAAATGGTGTGCGTCCGTCGGCGCGAGTTCACAAGCGCGATCCAGGTCCTTCAGGGCAGCCGCGTGATCCCCGCGGGTCACGGCCGCCGCCGCGCGAGCGGCAAATCCGTTGGCGTTCTCGGGCGCAACGTCTGCCGGCACAGCCGCATGGCTCTGGTCGTAAACGCCCTCTTGGCCAGCACGGGCGAAGACCGGGCCGCCGTTCCAGGTGGCGTACAGCTTGTTCTGGCCCCGCGATACATAGATCCGGTGCGACAGGAAATAGTCGAGGCCGATCAGCATGTCGTCGTCGCCCTTGGAGGTCTCGTCGATCGCGAATCGGTTGTTGGCGATCTTCTCGCCGCCGAGCTCGAAGGCCGTCACATTGGCCGTCCAGGAGCGCACCCTGCCATCGCCCGCGCCGCCCACCAGGCCGACCATTTCCATTTCCTTGTCGTCGATGCCGGCACGGCGTGCCGCGCGCATCTTCAGTGCGGTGCCCGGTGCGCCCGTGTCCAGCACCGCAATCAATTTCCTGCCGTTCACGCGCACGGGCACGCGGATCGCACCGTCCCGGCGGTGCAGGTCTTCGCTGATGACGGGCGCATCGCCTGCCCAGTAGGCAAGGTTGGTGTCGCGGCATTCTCCGAGCGGAAAGACCAGGCGGATCACCCCACGCGCCAGGTCGTACTCGGTGTCGCCGGCCGCCAGCAGGTTGCGCCCGAGGATGCCGCGAATGCCTGAGCCCAGCTCGTTGCCCCCGACGATGAATTCAACATTGGGAATCTCGGCGCTCTGGATCTTGATCTTGTCGACCTTCGTGCGCTTGGCCTCGATGCGGCCGGTGTATCCCTCAAGCCGGAGGTCCCCCGGCAGCTCGCGCAAGGGCAGCTGCAGCTCAGCCGCCGTGGAGGCCTGCAGGAAGCTGTAGAACGCACCGCTGTCGACCAGCATTGGCAGCGCGACGCCGTTGACTTCGACCGTCGCAATCGGCCGGTGATTGACCAGGCGAACCGGGATCTCCATCGAACGCAGCTTGCATTCGGCCCAGGCTGGCAGTCCGGCCGAGATCAAGCTGAGGGCTGCCAGCAGCGGCAACCAGCGCCTCGCTGCACGGCTCGCGCCCTGCCCCCTGGAATCAGAGCAAGTCTTCATGTCCACAGCCTCCCTGCTGTTGTTGTCTGCCGTGCCCTGTGCGGGCTACGACATCAATAGAAATGAAATCGAAATGAAAAAAGCCCGCGGCGCCAAGCGCTGCGGGCTTCTTGCCCTTCGATCTTACAAAGAAGATCTCAGAAGGGGATGTCGTCATCCATGTCGTCAAAGCCGGTGGCCGACTTCGGGGCAGGCGCCGGTGCCTGGCGTGCGGCTGGCGCGCGCGGGGCCGGGGCACGGCTTTCGCGCTCGTAGCCGCCACCGCCTTCATCGCCACCACCACCGCCGGCGCCACGGCCGCCGCGGGCATAGCCGCCGCCACCGCTGCCGCCTTCGTCACCGCCATCACGGCCACCCAGCAATTGCATCTGGTCGGCGATGATTTCGGTGGTGTAGGTGTCTTTGCCTTCCTTGTCCTGCCACTTGCGGGTGCGCAGGCGGCCTTCGACGTAGAGCGGACGGCCCTTCTTGGCGTATTCACCGACGATTTCGGCCAGCTTGTCGTTGAAGACGACGCGGTGCCATTCGGTTTCTTCCTGGCGCTCTCCGCTTTCGCGGTTCTTCCACTGGCGCGTGGTGGCCAGACTGATGGTGCAGAAAGCGACGCCGCTGGGGTTGTAGCGCAGCTCGGGGTCGCGGCCGAGGTTGCCGATGAGGATGACTTTGTTGACCGAGGCCATGGTGCAGCGCTCCGCTGGATGGAATCTGAAGGGGGCGATTATGCCGCCCACACCACATCATGGTCGCCAGGGGCCGGCGCCGACCTTGAAGCCTCCGTACGAAGTACTACGGCGCGAGCCCCCTTCGGATCGGCCGGGCGGAGGCTCATACCCACAATCCGGGATTTGGTCTGCCACCCGCCCGGCAGCGTCTGAGCCTTCCCTAAGATGCCGACATGCCCAGCCTGAAGAACTCCAAGACCCCAGCCGGTGCCCGCACGAGCGCCCCGCTGCTGCTGGGCTATGGGGCGGCCTGTCTGGTGGCCTGGCTCCTTTTCGTGCTGGCGGGCACCGAGTTCCAGCGCGGGCTCTGGCAGTTGTGGGAGGCTGTTTACCAGGCCACCCTCACGCTGTGGGCGCCGATGCTGCTGGGCCTGGCCGTGCTGCCGCTGGCCCATTGGTTTGCGCGCCATGAGCCGGCGCTGCCCGTACTGCTCTTCGTCCACCTGCTTGCCGCCCTGCTGTTTTCCATCACCTGGCTGGGGCTGGACTACGGCGCTGCCCTGCTGCTGTTCGGCGCCGAGCATGCCGACGCCACGCTGGAGCAGAGCTTTCTTTGGCGGGCCATCTGGGGCCTCCTGGTCTACGCCGTGCTGGCCACCGGCTTTGTCGCGGCGCTGAACGCGCGCCGGGCCAAGCTGCTGGCGGTGACCGCAGCCCAGGCCGAGTCGGCGCTGGCCCGGGCCGAGCTGGCCGTGATCAGCGGCAAGCTCAATCCGCATTTCCTCTTCAACACGCTCAACTCCATCATCGCCCTGACCCGCAAGGACGCCCGGGCGGCCGAGGCCGCGTTGCTGCGCTTCTCCGGCATGTTGCGCTATGTGCTGGCCACCAAGCGCGAGGCCACCGACCGGGTCACGCTGCAGGAGGAGCTGGACTTCCTGCGCGACTACCTGGCGCTGGAGGCGCTGCGCCTGGGGCAGCGCCTGAAGATCGAATGGGAGCTGGACGAGCGCACGCTGGAAGACGAGATCCCGCCGCTCACGCTGCAGCCGCTGGTGGAGAACAGCATCGTCCACGGCATTGCGCCGCGCATGGACGGCGGCTGCATCACGATCAGCGCGCAACGCGATGCACTGACCGATGGCCTGAACCTGTGCGTGCGCGACGACGGCGAGGGCTGCGACCCGGCCCAGCTGGACGCCGCCTCGGCCCGCCCCGGCATTGGCCTCGGCGCCCTGCGCCGCCGCTTTGCCCTGGACTATGAAGGACGTGCGCGCCTGCGCGTGCACACCGCTCCCGGCGCGGGCTTTCGCGTCGACCTGTGGATTCCGCAATCATGAGCAACACAAAGATCACCACGCTGATCGCCGAGGACGAGCCCTTGGCCGCAGAAAGCCTGGCCGAATGGATCAAGGAGCTGCCACAGCTGGAGCTGCTGGGCATCGCGCCCAACGGCCCTGCTGCTCTGGAAGCGATCCGCGCCAAGCAGCCGGGTCTTGTCTTCATGGACATCAATATGCCCGGAATGACCGGCCTTCAGGTGCTGCGCGCGCTGGCCGAATCTGAAGCCGCGGGCCTGGGCCAGGTGCCGGCGGTGATCTTCACCACCGCCTATGACGAGCATGCGCTCGCCGCCTTCGAGCTGCATGCCGCCGACTATCTGCTCAAGCCTTTCTCGCAGGAGCGCTTCAACGAAGCCGTGGAGCACGCCTTGCAAAGGCTGCAAAGCAGCAGCGCGCTGAGCGAAGCGCTGAGCCAGGCCAGCCACGCAAGCGAAATGCCGGTCGAGCCGCTGCAGCGCATCCTGGTGCGCGACCAGGGCAAGATCTTCCCGATCAATGTCGAGGCGATCGAGTACCTGCGCTCGGACACCAAGTACACAGCTGTGGCCAGCCGTGGCAAGCAATACCTGGTGCGGCTGCCGATCACCGCGTTCGAGCAGCGGCTCGACACCCAGAGGTTCTTGAAGCTGCAACGCAGCTGCATCGTCAACCTGGACTTCGTCGAATCGATGACGCCGGACGACAACTCGCAGCTGGTGGTGCAGATGCAGGACGGCAGCCGCTTCACGGCCAGCCGCGAGGTTTCCAAGAAGCTGAGGGAGCAATCGATATGAGCACGATCAAGCACAAGGCCCTCTTCGCCACCGCACTGCTGCTGGCCTGCACAAGCGGCTGGGCCCAGACGGGCACGCCGCGTACCGGCCAGGTCTACAGCCTCGGCCCCTTCGAACGGCTGGAAGTCGCCGGCTCGGCCAATGTAAAGCTGGTGCAGGGCGACAAGGACGAGATCTTCATCGTCGGCGGCAGCGACATCCAGCGCAGCGTCGAGGTCAGCCTCTCGGGCGACCGCGTGCTGATCAAGCCCACCGGCACCTGGAAGTTCTGGAACAACACGCGGCTGCAGATCGACGTGGAGATGCGCCACATGACCCAGCTGGTGCTGTCAGGCTCCAGCGACCTGCATGCGCCCGGTCCGGTGAAGGCCGAGCAGCTGAAAATCTACATCTCGGGCGCCGGCCTGGCGCGCTTCGACGAGCTGCATTGCGAACAGCTGGGCTTCCACATTTCGGGCGCTGGCGAGGGCCAGCTGCGCGGCAAGGTGCGCGAGCTCGCCCTCAGCGTTTCCGGCAAGGGCAAGCTGCAGGCCGAGGAACTGCAGACGCAGAAGGCCGGCGTGTCGATCAGCGGCATCGGCAGCGCGGCGCTTTGGGTGATCGACGACCTCAGGGTCGGCGTCTCCGGCATCGGCAGCGTCGACTACTGGGGCAAGCCCAATCTCAGGCGCAGCAGCTCGGGCATGAGCACGGTGACCGGGCACGGCGAGAAGCGCACTGCGCAGTGAAGCGCCCGGCCTAACGGCCTCTTGATTGTTTTTGGCGGTACATCAGGCGATCGGCCTCGGCCAGCAGCGCCGCCGCATCTGCATGCTTGTCGGCATCGAAGTCGGCCCGGCCCACGCTGTGGCGCAGCGGATAGGCGGCCATGGCGTTGTGCTCGTAGAGCGCCAGCGTCAGCCGCTCCAGCGCGCGGTCGCAGTCCTGCTGCGTGGCATTGGTCAGGAGCACGGCAAACTCATCGCCACCCAGGCGCGCCACCACGTCAGACTCCCGGAAGGTGGAGCGCAGCAGCCGCGCGAAGGTCTGCAAAGCCTTGTCGCCTTCGGCGTGGCCGTAGTCATCGTTGATGCGCTTGAAGCCATCGAGATCGAAGAACAGCAGCACCGCCGGCCGTTTCATGCGCCGGCACATGCCCAGCGAATGACGGGCCAGCGCCTCGAAGCCGCGCCGGTTGGTCAGGCCGGTCAGCTCGTCCAGCGTGGCCAGCAGGAGGATGGCGAGCTCATGCTCCACCATGTCGGCCAGGTCGCCCAGGAGGGCCAGGTCTTCTTCGTTGAGCTGACGTGGCTGGGTATCGAGCAGGCACAAGGTGCCCACCGCATGGCCCGAGGGGCTGCGCAAGGGCCGGCCGGCATAGAAGCGGATATGGGGCGGACCGGTCACGATCGGGTTGTCGAAAAAGCGCTCATCCAGCAGCGCGTCGGGCACCACCATGGTTTCGGGACGCAGGATGGTGTGGCCGCAGAACGAGAGGTCGCGCGGTGTCTCCGTGATCCCCTCCATGCCCTGGGCCGACTTGAGCCACTCTCGCTCTGCGTCAATCAGGCCGACCAGTGCCATCGGCACATTGAACAAGCGTCGTGCCAAACGAGTAAAGCGGTCGAAACGCTCCTCGCGCTCGCTGTCCAGCAGGTGCAGCGACTGCAGCGCCTGCAGGCGTTCGGCTTCGTCAGCAGGAATGTCGGGAATCTTCATCGCTGGCCTTGTGGAGGGGTGAATCGGCAAAGTCCTCGACAATGCCGGTCTTCCATGACAAGACCAGACCATCATCCCGTGGCCCAGCACATCCTGCAAGAGGTGTTCGGCTACAGCGCCTTCCGCGGCGCCCAAGCCCAGATCGTTGAACAGGTGAGTGCCGGCGGGGACGCCCTGGTGCTGATGCCCACCGGCGGCGGCAAAAGCCTGTGCTACCAGATACCCGCCATCGCACGGCACCGCGCTGGGCAGGGTGTCAGCGTGGTGGTGAGCCCGCTGATCGCCTTGATGCATGACCAAGTTGGTGCACTGGAGGAGGCCGGTGTCCATGCCGCCTTCCTCAACTCCACCCTGAGCAGCGAACAGGCGCTGCATGTGGAGCGCGAAATGATGAGCGGCCGCCTGGTGATGCTCTATGCGGCGCCGGAGCGCGTCACCAATGCGCGCTTCCTGGCGCAACTGGATTCTCTCTACGAGCGCGGCCTGCTGAGCCTGTTCGCCATCGACGAGGCCCATTGCGTCAGCCAATGGGGGCATGACTTCCGCAGCGAATATCTGGCGCTGTCGCTGCTGCATGAGCGCTACCCGGATGTGCCGCGCATCGCGCTCACGGCCACGGCCGACGACCTGACCCGCGCCGACATCATCGAGCGCCTGAAGCTCGAAGAAGCGCGTGTCTTCATCAGCAGCTTCGACCGGCCCAATATCCGCTATTCCATCGTCGAGAAAGACGCCAAGCCGCGCGAGCAGCTCCTGCGCCTGATCCGCGACGAGCATGAGGACGAAGCCGGGGTCGTCTACTGCCAGAGCCGCAAGAAGGTCGAAGAAACGGCCGCCTGGCTGGAAGGCGAAGGCATCAAGGCCTTGCCCTACCACGCAGGCCTCGATGCAGCCGTGCGCCAGAAACATCAAGACCGCTTTCTGCGCGAAGACGGCATCGTGATGGTGGCCACCATCGCCTTCGGCATGGGCATCGACAAGCCCGATGTGCGCTTCGTCGCCCACCTGGACCTGCCCAAGAACATCGAGAGCTACTACCAGGAGACCGGCCGCGCCGGGCGCGATGGCGCGCCGGCCAACGCCTGGATGACCTACGGCCTCGCAGACGTGGTCAACCAGCGCCGCATGATCGACGAGAGCCCGGCCGATGAAGAATTCAAGAAGGGCCAGCGCGGCAAGCTCGACGCGCTCCTGGCGCTGGCTGAGGCCACCGATTGCCGCCGCGTGCGGCTATTGGCCTATTTCGGCGAAGAAAGCCAGCCGTGCGGCAACTGCGACAACTGCCTGAACCCGCCCGCGACCTGGGATGGCACCGACGCCGCGCGCAAGCTGCTCAGCTGCATCTACCGCTTCCAGCAAAACGGCGGCCAGCGCTTTGGTGCTGGCCACTTGATCGACGTCTTGCGAGGCAAGGTGACCGACAAGGTCACGCAATACGGCCATCAGAGCCTCTCCACCTGGGGCATAGGCGCCGACCTGCCCGAGGCGCAGTGGCGCGCGGTGCTGCGGCAATTGATCTCGTTGGGCCATGTGTTCACCGAGGGGGAGTACATGACCTTGGTGCTGGCCGACAGCGCGAGATCGGTGCTGAAGGGCGAGGTGCGGCTGTTGCTGCGCGTGCCCAGCGTGCCGCCCAAGCGCTCATCCCGGACCACTCGCACCGGCAGCGCCAGCAGCCGCGCCAAGGTGGAGGCGCTGGACCTCGACAGCCAGGGCGAGCAGGTCTTCGAGGCGCTCAAGGCCTGGCGCGCCGAGGTGGCCAAGGAGCATGGGCTGCCCGCCTACGTGATCTTCCAGAACGTCACGCTGGCCGAGATGGCGCGCCAGCGGCCGGCCTCGCTGGACGAGCTTTCGCAGATCTCGGGGGTCGGCGCCAAGAAGCTCGAAGCCTATGGGCGTGAGATCCTGCGGGTTCTGGAAAGTTGCTGAGCCCACAAGGGCCCGCGCTTGCGCCCAAGGAAGCACCGGCCGACAGCGGTGACTGGGAAACGTTCTGAATCAGGAAGAGCAAGTCCTTCCAGGCATGCAAAAGGCCCGCCGAAGCGGGCCTTTCCATTTGTTTATCGCGCTGACCTGGGTTTGCCAACTCAGCAGACGGCAGCCTTGCAATCGGCGGCGCTGGCAACTTGGTAGCTGCTGCGGCCTTCGATCACCACGCGGGGCAATTGCACGATCTGTGCATGCTGGGCATCCACCGAACGCTTGCCGACCACCACCACGCGCTCCAGCTTGTGCACCGGCTGGGCATCGGCCACCGACAGATGGTCGGCCATGCTGGTACCGATTGCGGCTGCGCCGGCGACGGCGACCAGGGCAGTGAAGAGGGTCTTGGTGGCTGCGTTCATGGTGGGCTCCTTGGGGTGTTAGGACCGGAGGTCGTTGCGATGATTGAAGTGTCGTCATCGCTCCCTTGCAGAACCAGCGGCAGGCGATGGATGGCAGGCGCAGCGGCGTGAAATGCCGGTGACGACGACCGGCTGTCGCGCGAAGTTGAGAGCTTTCCCTCCGCACATGACTTCCGACATCAGCCTGTTTAAGCCTGCAATCGCCGGCCCAGAAACGACAAAGCCCGGCCTGGGCCGGGCTTCTCGAACACAGGGCTACCGAGCAGCTGTGTTCAGCAGACTTGCCTGTTCAGGCAAGCCGCTGCTTGCGCCACTTGCAGGTCGCTGCCGACCTGGTTGCGGCGGCCTTCGATGAGCACACGCGGCAACTGGGCAATGTGCTCGACACCCATGCGCTTGCCCACGATCACCACACGCTCCAACTTGACGATCTTCGGCTGCGGTGCAGCGCCTTGGTAGGCCAGTGCGAAGGCACTCAACGTGGCGGCGCAGACGGTGGCAAGGACGATGGTCTTGGCGATGATGTTCATGATGGGCTCCTGGTGGGTTTGCTGTGTCGGTACCTGTAGTTTCGGCAAGCCGACTCTTGATTCCCAGGCGCGTGCGATGGGCCGCATGCCGGCACGGGCGAACGGCTTGCAATGCCGATGAACAGTGACTTTCGTCGCCCGCGCCGATTTCCGCCGATGCCTGTTGACGGCACGTTGCGGACTCTTGCCTTCTTCCTCGAAGGTACGTCGAAGATCAGGCCGCCAGCGGGCACCCCTTCGCTCCTGTCCCCCGTCACCGGCCTGCGGCCGGCGCCTCCTCCTTTACCTCGCTGCGGGGCACCCACTGCCGTCCTGCTCCGCACCACCGTGGCCTGCGCCGGGTGGCAGGCGCAGGTTCGGCCGAGGGCGTCGGGTGAGGGTTTGGGCGAGGTAAAGGAGGAGGATCGGGCGAAGCCCGGTCCGGGGGACAGGAGCACAAGCCCTCACCCGATGGCCTCGGCAGCGCGAAAGAAGGAAACAGCGTGTGGCTGCTATGTGCCGGTTGGAGTCTTCCACGCAGGTCGGTGAAGGGACGCGAAAAAGGCCGGATGCTGGTGAGCATCCGGCCCTGATGAAATGACCTGAGCCGAGTCAGCGACGCACCTCGCGGATGCGCCCTTGACTCGGCTCAGTGCAAGGGGACGACGGTTGTTTGATTCATGCAGTCACCGTCCCAGATCAGCCACGCAGTGCGGCGCGACGAGCGTTCAGTGCCAGGCGTGTTTGCTGGCTCAGCAGGCTGCGGCCCTCAACAACGACGCGTGGCAGTTGCACGACTTGCTGGCTCTGCACCGACTTGCCGGTGATGACGACGCGGGGCAGTTGCTCGATCTTCTGCGGGGCAGCAGCGGCAAAGGTGGCGGTGGCCAGCAGGCTGGTGGCGACGAGGGCTTGGATCAGGTTCTTCATGATGGACTCCTTGGGGTTCGGTTTGCTTTGTGTCTTCACAGCCCAATTGCTGTGTCGATGGAGTCAGTATCGTGAGCCACCCCGGCCGCTGCGAGGCGGATGCGATGGATGGCATGAAATACGTCGCCAGCTGCAAGTCATGGCAGCTGAACCGTGCGCCCGCACAGCGTCCCGGCCCGCAGATCACGGCCAAATGGCTGCTCGGCCTATGATGGCGAGTTCTCTTCCCCTGCCCGCTTGCTGTCCGCCATGTCCGATGTTCCCCGCCTCCAGCCAGAAGCCACCTTGATCAAGGTGAGAGGGGCGCGCACCCACAATCTGAAGAACATCGACGTCGACCTGCCGCGCAACCAGCTGGTGGTGATCACCGGACTGTCGGGCTCGGGCAAGTCCAGCCTGGCCTTTGACACGCTTTATGCAGAGGGCCAGCGCCGCTACGTGGAAAGCCTCTCGGCCTACGCCCGCCAGTTCCTGCAATTGATGGACAAGCCGGACGTGGACGTGATCGAGGGCTTGTCGCCGGCGATCTCGATCGAGCAGAAGGCCACCAGCCACAACCCGCGCTCCACCGTGGGCACGGTGACCGAGATCCACGACTACCTGCGCCTGCTCTATGCCCGCGCCGGCACGCCCTTCTGCCCGGACCACCACCTGCCGCTGGAAGCACAAAGCATCGGCCAGATGGTCGATGCGGTACTGGCCATGCCCGACGAAAGCAAGCTGATGCTGCTGGCGCCCGTCGTGCGCGACCGCAAGGGCGAGTTCGCCGAGCTGTTCCAGGACCTGCAGGCCCAGGGCTACGTGCGCTTCCGGGTTGACGGCGTGACGGTCGAGGCGCCGGACATCCCGACGCTGAAGAAGGCCGAGAAGCACGACATCGATGTGGTGGTGGACCGCATCAAGATCCGTCATGACGCTGCCGATACCTTGCGCCAGCGCCTCGCCGAGAGCTTCGAAGCCGCCTTGCGGCTGGCCGAAGGCCGCGCGCTGGTGCTCAACCTGGACAGCAGCGAAGAAACCATCTTCTCCAGCAAGTTCGCCTGCCCGATCTGCAGCTACTCGCTGCCGGAGCTGGAACCGCGACTGTTTTCATTCAACTCGCCGGTGGGCGCCTGCCCAAGCTGCGAAGGCCTGGGCCAGGTCACCGTGTTTGACCCGGACCGCGTCGTGGCCTTCCCGACGCTGAGCCTGGCCAGCGGCGCTGTGAAGGGCTGGGACCGCCGCAACGCCTATACCTTCTCGATGCTGGAAAGCGTGGCCGCGCATTACAGCTTCGACATCGACCTCGCCTTCGAAGATCTGCCGGACCAAGCCCGCCAGGTGCTCCTGCATGGCTCGGGCAGCGAAGACATCCAATTCAGCTACCAGGCCGAAACGGCGACTGGCAAGAAGCGCAGCGTCAAGCGCTCGCATCCCTTCGAAGGCATCCTGCCCAATCTGGCCCGGCGCTTCCGCGAAACCGACTCCAGCGCCGTGCGCGAAGACCTGGCCCGCTACCAGGCCGCCAAGCCCTGCCCGCACTGCGAAGGCTCGCGCCTGCGCCGCGAGGCGCGCCACGTGGTCCTGCAGCCTGCCGATGCCGCGCCGGGCTTCAAGGGCCGGCCGATCTACGACGTCGAGCACGCCACGCTGCGCGAATGCCTGGAGTATTTCGAAGGCCTGCAGCTGAAGGGCGCCAAGGCCGAGATCGGCGGCAAGGTGATCCGCGAGATCGCCTCGCGCCTGCGCTTCCTGAACGACGTGGGCCTCAATTACCTGAGCCTGGACCGCAGCGCCGACACACTCTCTGGCGGCGAAGCCCAGCGCATCCGCCTGGCCTCGCAGATCGGCTCTGGCCTGACCGGCGTGATGTATGTGCTCGACGAGCCCTCCATCGGCCTGCACCAGCGCGACAACGACCGCCTGATCGCCACACTGCGCCGGCTGCGCGACCTGGGCAACTCGGTGCTGGTGGTCGAGCATGATGAAGACGCGATCCGAGCGGCCGACCATGTGTTGGACCTCGGCCCCGGCGCCGGCGTGCATGGTGGCCGCATCATGGCCCAGGGCACGCCGGCCGAAGTGGCGGCCAATCCCGAGTCGCTGACCGGCCGCTACCTCAGCGGCGTGGAGCGCATCGAAGTGCCGGCCGAGCGACACAAGCCAGCGGAGGATGCGGGCAGGCTCAAGATCGTCAACGCGCGCGGCAACAACCTGAAGGGCGTGACGGTCGAGATCCCCATTGGCGTCCTGACCTGCGTCACCGGCGTTTCGGGTTCGGGCAAGAGCACGCTGGTGAACGACACGCTTTACGCGGCCGTGGCCAAAAAGCTCTATCAAAGCCACCAGGACCCGGCGGCGCACGACGAGATCGAAGGCATGGACGCTTTCGACAAGGTCATCAACGTCGACCAGTCGCCGATCGGCCGCACGCCGCGCTCGAACCCCGCAACGTACACCGGCCTGTTCACGCCGATCCGCGAGCTCTTCGCCGAGATGCCCACTGCCCGTGAGCGCGGCTACGGCCCCGGCCGCTTCAGCTTCAATGTCGCTGGCGGCCGCTGCGAGGCCTGCCAGGGCGACGGCGTGATCAAGGTGGAGATGCACTTTCTGCCCGACGTCTACGTTCCCTGCGACACCTGCCACGGCGCGCGCTACAACCGAGAGACACTGGAGGTGCTCTACAAGGGCAAGAACATCACCCAGGTGCTCGGCCTGACGGTGGAAGACGCCTATGCCTTCTTCAGCGCCGTGCCAACGCTGGCGCGCAAGCTGCAGACGCTGCTGGATGTGGGCCTCGGCTACGTGAAGCTGGGGCAGAGCGCCACGACGCTGTCTGGCGGTGAGGCGCAGCGCGTGAAGCTGGCGCTGGAGCTCTCCAAGCGCGACACCGGCCGCACGCTCTACATCCTGGACGAGCCGACCACCGGCCTGCATTTCGCCGACATCGCGCTGCTGCTCAAAGTCCTGCATCAGCTGCGCGACGCGGGCAACACCATCGTCGTGATCGAGCACAACCTGGACGTGATCAAGACGGCCGACTGGCTGATCGACATGGGCCCGGAAGGCGGCTCGGGCGGGGGCCAGCTCTTGCTGGCCGGCACGCCGGAACAGTTGGCCGACCACGAAGGCAGCCATACCGGGCGCTATCTGAAGCCGCTGCTCGGACGCTGACGCCAGCGGGCAAAAACCCCTGGCTGCACACCGGACACGAGCGGACTAGACTGGCTGCCCGCCTTTCCCTTGCAGGAAACCAGACCATGGCCTCGACCCTTTCGGTGGACTACTACTTCGCGCCCAACTCGCCCTGGACCTACCTCGGCCATCAGCGCTTTTCCGAGATCGCCAAACGCCACCGTGCGGTGGTGAGGATCCTGCCCTGCGACCTCGGCGGCAAGGTCTTTCCGGTGTCCGGCGGCCTGCCGCTGGCCAAGCGGGCGCCGCAGCGCCAGGCCTATCGCCTGGTCGAGCTGCAGCGCTTCAGCGAATGGCTGGACGTGCCCCTGACCTTGAAGCCGCGCTACTTTCCGGTGCAACCGGACGATGCGGCCAAGCTGATCATCGCGGTGGACCTGCTCGACGGCGCCGAGGCCGCCATGAAGCTCGCTGGCGCCATCCTGCGGGCTGTCTGGGTGGAAGAGCTCAACATCGCCGACGAGCGCGTGCTGGCCGATCTCGTGGCTCGGCAAGGCCTGGCACCGCGTCGTATCGAGGACGGCCATTCGCAGGCCGCGGCCGAGCGCTACGACCTCAACACGCAGCAAGCCATCGACGCCGGCGTGTTCGGCGCGCCAACCTATGCGGTCGAAGGCGAGCTGTTCTGGGGCCAGGACCGGCTTGATTTTCTCGAGCGCCGCTTGCAGCGCTCGCGCTGATTCGGCCAGGCCCACGCAGAACGCTGCTACGCTCTGCGGCCATGCCCCGCGTCATCTACATCGAAGACGACCGCCTCAATATGGTGCTGATGGAAGAGGTGTTCCGCCTGCTGCCACCCGAGCAGCAATGGCAGCTCGATTGCGCGGAGACCGGTGCCGAGGGCCTGGCGTTGCTGGCCGCCTCGGGGGCGGACCTGATGCTCGTGGACATGAACCTGCCGGACATGAATGGCCTGGAACTGCTCTCGGCGCTGCGCGCGAATGCCGCGCTGCCGCAGCCGCCCTGCATTGCCTTGTCGGCCGATGCGCTGGATGAGCACATCGCCGCCGCGCGAAAGGCCGGCTTTGTCGACTACTGGCTCAAGCCCATTGATGTCTTGAAGCTGCTCGCCGCCCTGCGTCGTCAACTCGGCCTGCCCTGAAGCAAAGGCCTCGTGCACAGGTTGATGGCGCAGGCATAAAAAAACCCGGCCGGGGCCGGGTTTGTTGCTGCGGCGGCGCGGCTGCGAGAGCCGCGCCAGCGCTTCACTTCAAGTGGCTGTTGATCAGCTTGGTCATCTCGAACATATCGGCCTTGGCCTTGCCGAAGATTTCCTTCAGCTTGGCATCGGCGACGATGATGCGCTTCTGCACCGCGTCTTGCAGCTTGTTCTTCTTGATGTACTCCCAGACCTTCTTGGTCACGTCGGTACGCGGCAGCGGTGCCGAGCCGACGATGGCGGCCAGTGCAGCGGAAGGCGTCATGGCCTTCATGAATGCTGCATTGGGAGTCCGCTTCTTCGCGGGAGCAGCGGCCTTCTTGGCGGGTGCAGCCTTCTTCGCAGGAGCTGCTTTCTTCGCCGGAGCGGCCTTCTTGGCCGGAGCCGCCTTCTTGGCCGCCGGAGCGGCTTTCTTAGCCGGTGCCGCCTTCTTGGCGGGGGCGGCCTTCTTCGCAGTTGCCATTTCGATTCTCTCCATCAAAGGTTGTTGATGTGCCGGGTCCGGGGGAAGGTCTTGACCCTTCGTTTCTCTCTAGCACCCTGCGCAGCGAATGGTACTGCGCACCTCTCGCATTGAGAAGGCTCTCATAGAGGAACTTTGCGACAAGACACGATGAAATCGGCCTTGTTTACCCTTGGTTGTCGCTCGCGTGCATCATTCGTGCGCGCTCTGGAGCAACTGCGGCCCGATGTCGGAGCGCGTGCGGCAACCACAGAGGGCCATCGCGATCTCGTATTCATCGCGCAAAAGCCGGATCGCATGCGCCGCTCCATGCGCGCCCGCAGCGGCCAGCGCGAACACATAGGGACGGCCCAGCAGCACCGCATCGGCGCCCAGCGCGAGCGCCTTCAGAACGTCGGTGCCGCGGCGGATGCCGCCGTCCACCAGCAGCGGCACCTCCGGCCCGAGCGCCGCACGCATGCGGCGCAAGAGCGCGGCGGAAGGCGGCAAGGCATCGAGCGTGCGGCCGCCATGGTTGGACACGACAAAGCCTGCAACGCCGAGCGACAGCGCCTGCCGCGCGTCATCCGGGTGGTGGACACCCTTGAGCAGCAGCGGCAGCTTGCTGTGCTCGCGCAGCCATTGCACCTCCGCCCAAGTAGCGGCGCGGGCCATCAGGCCATCGAACATCAGGCTCTGGCCGGGCTGCAGATCGATGGCCTTCTTCAAGCCGCCGAGATTGACCGCGCGCACATCGGCCGGCAATGCGAAGCCGGCGCGGCGCTCGCGGTCCCGCGCGCCATGCACCGGTGCATCGACCGTCAGCACCAGGGCTTCATAGCCTGCGCGCTCGACCCGCTTCAGCAACTCGCTCATGAAGTCGCGGTCGTCTCGCCAATAGAGCTGGAACCACAGCGGCCCGCGTTGCGGCTCGCCGGCGAAGGCAGCGGCAATCGGCTCCATCGGCATGCTGGACTGTGCGCTGAGGATCATGCCGGCAGCTTGCGCGGCTGCTGCATGCGCCACGCCGAGCTCGCCATCGGCATGGGCCATGCGCTGATAGGCAATCGGCGCCAGCAGGATCGGATGCGGCAGTTCGCGGCCAAGCAGCGTGACCCGCGTGTGGCCGCCGCTCAAGTCGCGCAGCACGCGCGGCTGCAAATGAATGGCATCCCAGGCAGCGTGGTTGGCGCGCAGCGTCAGCTCGTCCGCCGCACCGCCGCTGAAGTAGGCCCAGGCCTGCTCGCTCATCCGCGCCTGCGCATGCGCCTCGAAGTCGGTGAGGTTTACGACGCCCGCGGGGATGGGCTCCAGGCCTTGCTGCATCGGGTCGGCCATCAGGTGTCGGCCCACATGCGCAGCAGGTTGTGATAAGTGCCGGCCAGACGTGTGGTGGCCTCGCTGTCGCCATGCTCGGTGCGCAGCTGCATCAGGGCCTGGTCGAGCTCGAACAGCAGGCGGCGCTGCTCGTCGCTTCGCACCATGCTCTCGATCCAGAAGAAGCTCGCCAGGCGCGCACCGCGCGTGACCGGCTCGACGCAATGCACGCTGGTGCCGGGGTAGAGCACCGCATCGCCGGCCTCGAGCTTGATGCGCTGCTCGCCGAAGGTGTCTGCTATCACCAGCTCGCCGCCCTCGTATTCATCGGGCCCGGCCAGGAACACGGTGCAGGAAACGTCGGTGCGCACGCGCTGCATGCCGCCGGGGATGTAGCGGATCGCCTGGTCCACGTGCTTGCCATAGCGGTTGTTCGCGCCGGCATAGCGGTTGAACATCGGCGGCAACACGCGCTTGGGCAGGGCCGCCGAGAAGAACAGCGTGCTGCGTTCCAGCGCGCCCAGCACCAGTTGCTGAAGCGTCTGGCTCTCGGCGCCGTCTCGCGGCAGCTGCTCATTGTGCTTGACCTGTGCGGCCTGGCTGCCGGCGGTCAAGGCGCCGTCGCTCCAGCTGGCACCAGACAGCAGTTCGCGGGCCTGCCGCAGTTCGGCAGGGTTCAGGACTTGGGGAACTCGCAGCAGCATGGTTGCCACCTTAGCAAAGATTGGCCGGCACGCATTGATCCATCACAGCGTCAGCGTCCGGGCAGGCGACCCGAAAAGAAACGGCGCCGGCCGGAAGGTCCGACACGGCG
Source organism: Roseateles microcysteis (assembly GCF_036880965.1). Lineage (NCBI taxonomy): Bacteria > Pseudomonadati > Pseudomonadota > Betaproteobacteria > Burkholderiales > Sphaerotilaceae > Roseateles > Roseateles microcysteis. Next base: position 283,631 of record NZ_JBAJMV010000007.1, read on the forward strand.
CCCAACATCCCCTGAAGGACAGATCAGAACTTGAAGCTCGCAGTCAGCTGCAGCAGGCGGCCAGCACCCGGAATGTAGTGGCCGGTATAGAGCGAATCGGCGTAGAGCTTGTTGGTCACATTGCTCAGGTTGGCCTTGAAGACCAGCTTCTCCTGCACCATCGTGTACTCGGCCATCAGGTCACCGGTGATGAACTTGTCGGCGTAGAAGCCCGGGTTGCGATTGGGCTGCTGAGCGCTGCGGGCGTTCAGGCCGCCGCCCAGGCGCAGCTGCGGCGTGATCTGGTAGGTGGTCCAGAAGGTGCCGGAGTACTGCGGCGTAAGCGATGGGCGGGAGCCCTGGCCTTCAGCGCCGGGCGCCGCGATGTCGATCTTGGCGACCGGCATCCACATGAAGGACGAGAACACTTCCCAGCCCGGCGCGAGGCGGCCGGTGAAGTCGACTTCGAAGCCGGCAGCATGACGCTTGCCCGACAGCGTGACCAGGTCGACCAGTGGGTCGGTATTGCGCTCGTGCAGCTTGGTCGAGCGGAACAGGGCCAGGCGGGTGGTGAAGTTGCCATCCGAGGAATCGAGCTTGGCACCGAGTTCGATATTGACCGACTGTTCCGGCGGCGTGTTCTGGTTCGAAGCGCCGAGCGAGTAGGCATCGCCCGAGGTGTTGAAGGACGTGGCGCCGCCGAAGTGGAAGGACATCAAGGCATTCGGCTGGAACAGCACGGCAGCGCGCTTGCTCCATTCAGAGACCTTCATGCGATAACTGGTCGTGGTGACCGGCGTGACTGCCGCATTGGGAATGCTGAAGGTGTTGTAGTCGCCCTTGAGCCAGTCGTAGCGCACGCCGGCCAGGACCTTCCATTGCGGTGCCAGCTGGATCAGGTCTTGCAGGTAGGCGCCGGCAGCGTTCGAGGTGTACTCGTTGGCGACGCGGAACTTGCGCAGGCTCTCGTCGATCGAGGCGCCGTCGCTCGGTTTGCCCACCGTGGTGCTCACCTTGGTCGGCGACACGCCGCCCTGGGCAGCACTCAGCGCACCATAGACCTGCTTCTCTTCCTTCGAGTAGTCGACCCCGGCCTGCAGCGCGTGGCCGACACCCAGGGCATCGAACTTCGAGCTGAAGTCGCTCTGGGCCGACAGCGTCTGCAGGTCTTGCACCTTCAGCTGCGTGCCGCGCGTGATGACGGTGTTAGGGCCGAATGTCTCCAGCGAAACGCCCAGGCGGTCAGGCTGCGAAGTCGCGCCTGCGAATCGCACGGTGCCGGCGCGCTGGTCGCGGGTGTAGTCGGCCTTGCGAATCTTGGTGGTGACTTCGGTCCTGGGCGAGAAGCGGTGCGTGTGGCTCAGAAGAGCCCAGGCGGCACTGCCGGCATTGCGGTCACTGGCCATGCCGTAGAAGGCGCTCGGGTCCACCGGAATCGTCGTGGTCTCGCTGGTCGGCGCACTCAGCGTCGGCCGGATCCAGGGCATGCCGTAGTTCATGCCGTTGTCGTTGTCGAGGTAGTACAGCGTGGCGGCGAACTCGTCGACTTCGCCGATACCCAGGCGGTAGGTCGCGGCCAGGCCACGCTTGTCCAGCGAGCTGCCGGCGCCGTTGTTGTCGGCCTTGGTGACCATGGCGCCAATGCGCAGGGCCTCGCCATCGCCGGTCTTCATGTTGAAGTCGCCGACGACGCGGGCGTACTCATGGCTGCCCAGGGTGACATCGATCTGGTTTTCATTCAGCAGGCGAGGGCTCTTGCTGACCTGGTTGACCGCGCCGCCGGTGGAGCCGCGGCCGAACAGCATCGAGGCTGAGCCGCGCAGCAGTTCCAGGCGGTCGTAGAAGAAGGTGTCGCGCTCGTAGAAGGCCGGGTCGCGCATGCCGTCGATGAACACGTCGCCGGTCGCTTGCAGCGGAAAACCGCGCAGGCGGATGTCTTCTTCGCCGCCTTCGGCCGCCATGAACGTGATGCCGGCGGTGTTCTTCAGCACGTCCTTCATCGTGTCGAGGTTGCGGTCGTCGATCAGCTTCTCGGTCACGACCGTGATCGACTGAGGAATGTCGCGCAGTTCCTGCTTGCCCTTGCCGATCTGGGTCTCGGTGGCTTGATAGTCTTCCTTGCCGCTCTTCTCCACTGTGGCCTTGGCACGCACCACGGGCAGCGTGGTTTCAGCTGGCGTGGCCGGTGCGCTCGCTGGCTTGGAAGGTGCAACCGGCGTCGTGGCCGTCTGGGCCAGGCTGGCCGAGGCCAGGCCGAAACCGGCGGCCAGCGCGCCCAGTGGCAGCAGCGCGTGCGGCATGGTCTTCTTGATCTTGTTGGACATGATGTCGGATCTCCTCAAATGAATTCAGGCAAAGCGCTGCCCATGGTCGCCACACGGGCGGCCTTGTCAGCGGTGGATCACTGGGTCTGAGTGCGGCGGCGACTCAGCGCACGAGTTCGTAGGACAGCGGGGCGACCACTTCCCATTCGATCGGCTGACCGTTCTCGGTCTGCGGCACGAAGCGGGCGCTGCGCATGTCCTGCAGCGCCTGCTGATCGAGGCGGTCGAAGCCGCTGGATTTTTTCAAGCTGATTTCGCGCGGACGCCCGTTCACATCGATGATCACGCGCAGGTAGACGATGCCCTGCTCACCCAGCCTGCGCGACAGCGTCGGCACCAGCAGCCGCGGCTCGTTCAGGTAGCGCACCGCGCCGGCAGGAATGGTCTTGATGGCCGGCAGCGCGGGCGGCTGCGTGGGCGCTGTAACGGCGGTGGGCGCAGTCACTTGCGGCTGGACCGGCGCCGGCGGCGGTGGCGCCACGGTCACTTGCGGCGTGACAGCCGGCGCGGTGATCTGCACCTCGGGCACGGGCACGATCAGGGCCGGAATCTGCATCTGCGGCAGCTGCGGCTGTGCCACCACGGCCACCTGCGGCTTGGGTAGCTCGCTGTCTGCAATCAGGCTGACCACGATGGGCTTGGCCTTCTGCACCACCTGGCTCACCAGCTCGTGCTGCAGCAATCCCCACAGGAAGAGCAGATGCAGCGCCAGCACGCCCAGGGCCAGGCGGCGGCGTGGTGCCTCGGCGTAAGGCGCAGTGCCTGGAATGGCGGCACCGAAGTTGGCAGAGAGTGCGAGGGTCTGACTCATCACAAGGGTCAAGCTGGGTCGCGAGCGCATCGACTGGCCTCGCGTTGCCGAAGCTTAACACAAATGCGAACGATTCCTATTGCCATTCATATCTTGTCGCTTCGCGTCGCTTTCCTGCTCCAGCTCCCGATGCCGAGTGCCCGGGCGCGCCTGTATGCTCGGGCCATGAAGACCCTTGTGCGATGGTTCCTACTTGCCACGGCGCTGCTGCTGCTGGCGCACCTCTACCCGGGCGTCGAGGTCAAGAGCTTCGTCTCGGCGCTGATTGCGGCCCTGGTGCTGGGCCTCTTGAATACGCTGCTGCGGCCCATCCTCGTGCTGCTGACCCTGCCGGTCACGGTGCTGAGCCTGGGTCTCTTCCTGTTCGTGATCAACGCGCTGATGTTCTGGGCTGCGGCCAATCTGCTGGAAGGCTTTGCTGTCAGCGGCTTCTGGGCGGCGCTGATCGGCTCGCTGATCTACAGCCTGTGCGGCATGGTGATCGACGTGGCGATGGAGCGCCTGTTCCCGGCGGTTGAATAGCCTGGCTGTCAGGGCCGCTCGGCACCCGGCGGCACGCCGCGCGGGTACATCTCGGCCAGCAACTGGCGCTGCTCGTAGATCAAGGTGCGCAGACGCGCATCGATGACCGATGCTTCGATCTGGTCGGAGTCGCGGCTCCTTGACTGGCGCAGGCCGGAGCGCAGGCGGTCGATGGCGCCGCCCAAGTCACCCACGGCAGCCCGCGCCTCACCCTGCGCGCGCACCGCGCGCAGCGGCTGGTTCAAGCGCTCCCACAACTGCGCCAGCTGATTCCAGGCAGTGGCATCGCGGTTGTTGACGGCGACATAGGTTTGCAAGCCATCGGCAGCATCACGCGCCGTGGCCAGGTCGGGATCGGTCATCCCGATCTTGGCCCGCTCCAGCAGCATCACGCGGCTGCGCTCGCCATCGAGCTGACCCAGCGCCGTGAGTGCAGCTTGCGGACGACCGCGCGCCACCGCCAGTTCAGCGGCGAGATAGTGCAAGGCGCGCAAGCCGCGTGAGTCGGACCCCAGGCGCGCCAGCTCAAAGTAGGCAGCGCCCAAGGCGGCCTCGGCGCGATCAAAGTTGCGCATCTTTATCGAGGCCAGGGCGCTTGCATAGCGAGCGCCCAGCTGCTCGAAGCTCTTGCCATCGACCGTGCGCGCGCCGGCATCGAGGTTCTGCAGCTGCGCCCAGGATTCGGCACGCGGGTCCATCAGCACGCGCGAGCGCGCAGCCATCAGCACATGCTCGGCCGCACTGCGCGGCCGCTCCCAGCTGCCGGTGCCCAGGCGGGCGCGGGCATCGCCGATGCGCTCGCTGGTCAGCGGGTGGGTGCGCAGATAGGGATAGGCGCCGGAATCGTTCAGGTGATTGGCCTGCTCGAGCCGCTCGAACATCGCGTACATGCCGGTGCCGGCATAGCCCGCTTCCGTCAGCACGCCGAAGCCGACGCGGTCGGCCTCGCGCTCCATGTCGCGCGAGAAATTGAGGGAGGCCTGCTGGGCCGCCGCCTGGCCGCCGACCATGGCCGCGTTGGCCACGTCCGCGCTGCCGCCCTTCACTGCCACCAGCAGGCCCGCCAGCATCGCTGCCGTGGCGAGCAGGCTGTTGCGAGATTCCTGCGCCACAGAGCGCGCGATATGCCGCTGCGTGACGTGCGACAACTCATGCGCCAGCACCGAGGCAAGTTCATCGCGGGTGCCGGTCATCGCGATCAGGCCCAGATGCACACCGACATAGCCGCCGGGCAGTGCAAAGGCATTGACGCTGCGGTCCCGCACCAGGAAGGGCTCCCACGCGAAGCGCTCCTTGACGTCCTCACCCAGGTTGCCGGTTCGGGTTGCTGCGCCGACCAGCGGCTGCCAGAGATTGCTGATGTATTCGAACAGCAGCGGATCGTCGAGGTAGTCCGGGTCGAGCTTGATCGAGCGCATCACCTGGTCGCCGATACGGCGCTCGTTGCTGATGCTGAATTCGTCCGAGACCGCGTCGCCCAGCGAGGGCAGGTTGACCTGAGCGTGCAAGCGGGTTTGCGGGCCCAGCATCAGCAGCGCGCTGAGGCAAGCCACGGCCAGGCGGCTGGGTCGGTTCAGGGAACGGGACATGGCATCGGCACCGGGGAGCAAGGCCCCTATCATGGCAGAGACTGTGTCTCCGGATTGTTTCCAACCCATGAACTCGCCTCTGACCCATTTCGACGCTCAAGGCCAGGCCCATATGGTCGATGTGGCCGCCAAAGCCGAGACCCACCGGGTCGCGGTGGCGGCCGGCCGCATTCGCATGCTGCCGGCCACGCTGACGCTGATCCAGAGCGGCACGGCCAAGAAGGGCGACGTGCTGGGCGTGGCGCGCATCGCGGCCATCCAGGCAGCCAAGCGCACGGCAGAGCTGATTCCCCTGTGCCACCCATTGCCCATCACCCGCGTGGCCGTCGATTTCGAGATCGATGAACAAGCCCATGCCGTGAACTGCCGTGCCCAGGTCGAAACGCTGGGCCGCACCGGCGTCGAGATGGAAGCGCTCACCGCCGTGCACATCGGCCTGCTCACCATCTACGACATGTGCAAGGCCGCCGACCGCGGCATGGTCATGGAGCAGATTCGGGTGCTGGAGAAGCAGGGCGGCAAGTCAGGCGAGTGGCGCGCCGAGGTGTAGGCCCCGGCGCAGGCACACACACACTCGAGCGCTCAGCGCATTTCCTTGAAGCTGTAGACGCGGCTCGGTGGGTCGCACTGGAAGGGTCGCGCCGCCCCTTCGGCCAACGGCGCGGCGCACTCGGCCAGCCATTCCTCTGCCTGGGCATTGCGGAATTCTTTCAGGCGCTGCACCAGATAGCGGGCCCGGTCGTCGTCGCCGGTCGCATGCAGTGCCTGCGCCCAGGCCATCATCAGGCGCACATCGATCAGGTTATGCCCAGTGCGCCTGGCCGCATCCAGCGAAGCTTCGCTGACACCCAGGCTCGTTGCTGCCGCGTACTCGGCCTGAGGCGCGAAAAACAGGCTGGCCTGCCCGTCAGCTATGCGCTGCTGCAGCGGGCCGGCGTTTTCGGCCGGCGCATAGATGGCCACCACGGAGCGGTAGTCACGCAATGCAACAGCGCTCCCGAACACCATCAGCAGGCCGCCAAGCAAGAGTACATGGCTGCTGCGCGAGCCCTGTGACGACATGCTCGCCGGTGCCTGGGCAGGCATCAGGCACAGGCCGAAGGCATAGGCTGTCGGAAGCAGAAAGTAGGCATACCAGAGCGGGTACTCCAGCAGGCTGTGCAGGCCGATCATCAAGACCAGCATGAAGGCGCAACGCAGCATCGCCCCCTGCTCCCCGTGCTGGCGCTGCCCCGCCGCGAAGGCCCGCCAAAGCGACCAGAGCAGCAAGCCGAGCACTGCGCAAGCCAGCGGCACGCCCAGCTCGACGAGCAACTGCATCACCAGGTTGTGCGTGTGATCGAAAAAGGCGATCGGACGGTCCGGGAACGGCGTCATCGTCCAGGCGAGATTGAACTCGCCCCAGCCCACGCCAGTGAGCGGATAGGCCAGCACCAGCGACCAGGCATTGCGCAACACGCCCAGGCGCGAGGGCGAGCCGGCACCTTCGGCGAGGCGCGACTCGGCGCCAAAGGCGTGGCCACCCGCATGGGCCCAGGCGGCCACCAGCTCCCAGCTGGCCCACAGCATCAAGGGCGTGAGCAGCAGGGCGATGCGGCTGGTGCGGCTCAGCTTGCCGTCCAGCCAGTCCAGCAAACCCCAGAGTGCCAGCAGGCCGACGCCGATCATGCCGGTGCGGGAGGCCGTCAGCACCACGCAGAACACGAATGCGAAGAGAACCAGGGGCAGAAGCACCATGCGCGAGCGGCGCCAGCTGCCATATCGTTCAGACAGGAACATGGCCGCGATGCAGGCCCACAGCAGCAGGCTGGCCAGATGGTTGGGCTGGCGCATATTGCCGACGGCACGGCCGGCAATGCCCGAGCGCGCGATCCAGCTGCCGTCCGCCCATTGCGGCGCGAACACCTGCACCAGTGACACCCCGACGCTGGCCAGGCCCGCCAGAAGCAGCGCCCAGGCCAGGCCCTCAAAGGCCCGCACCCTCAGTTCAGCGCTGGTGCCCGCCGCCGCCAGCAGGACCAGCAGCGCCGCGCCTACCAGGCCAAGTCCGCTCAGGGCCAGCGAGCTTGGCAAGCCGGTCCAGAACGGTGACGCGACGATGGCCGCCATCAGCAGGAACAAGGCCCAGCCCGCTGCCGGCATGCGCCTTGCCAGGCGCTGCCCATTGGCCGCCAGCAGCGCCAGCACCACACCCCAGGCGGCCAGCGAAGCCAGCTGATTGAACAGCGTGGCGGAAGGAGTGAGGTTGTAGGCCAGCAGGGGCGGGACGGCAGCGGCCAGCAAGATGACCAGCGCAGCCGGGTTCAAGGCATCAGGGCGTGTCGACGGTTGCATCCGGATCGCTTCAGCTCGGGGCGAAATGCTGAACTGTAGCGGCTGGTGCGGCATCACCATTGCCTATGGAACAAGCGGCTGGCTGTCGCACTGCTTGCCCGCCAGATCCTTGTCAAAGTCGCCGAAATGGGTCACCAGGCGGCGCGCGCCGGATCCAGTCGCCAGGCCCAGGTCGGTGTGGGCATGCGGCGCGGCAATGTCAAAACCGGCAAGGCCCGTCAGGGTGGGGAAGACTGCCATCGCACTGACGGGCTCATGGCGGCGGCGCTCGAGCAGTTCCTTGCTGCCGGGCCGGTCGCGCTGCCAACGCTCAGACAACCACAGGAACATCGGCACACGGTAATTGACTGCAGCGGCAAAGCCATGCCCCGCCCGCTTGCAATTGCCGTCGTGGAGTGCCTCGCCGTGGTCGGCCGCATACATCAGGCTTGCGTGACCGCCGGTGCGCGCCAGCAGCTCGATTGCCGCGTCGAGCACATGGTCGGTGTAGAGCACGCTGTTGTCGTAGGCATTGCGCATCTCCTCAACTTGCACGGGCCGCCAGATGTCGGGATTGTCCTGGTGAGACAAGGCCGGCTTGAACAGCTCAAAGGACAGTGGGTAGCGATGCGCGTAGTTCATGTGGCTACCTAGCGTGTGCAGCACTATGAACTGCTTGTCCTCGCCCTTGGCCAGGATTTTCTGCAGCAGGGGGAGCAGATCGCCATCCAGTGCACCAGCACCACGGTAGTCGACACCGTTCACGAAGTGCTGCTCATCGGCTTCTCGAGCCAGCACCGAGATCGGTGTTTCATGCGCACCCGCTGCGCCTTGCGTGCTGAGCCAGTAGGTCTTGAAGCCCGCCTGCTTGAAGGCACTCACCACGGAGGCCTCGCTGGGTGGCGACAGCATCTGCTCTGGCGGGCGACGGGTAAGCATCAAGGGCACGGCCTCGCGCGTCGCGGAGGCGCCGCTGACGGCATCGTTAAATTTCACGATGCCGGCACGTGCAGACAGCCTGGGCGTTGTGGCACGAGCGGCGCCGAACAGGTGCCAGCGATCCGGCCGGCCTGTTTCGCCGATGACGAGCACCACCAGCTGCCGCTGCGAGCTCTCCTGACCCGATCGCCAGCGAACGCCGAAGTCATGACGCGCTGCGGCTTCGCGGTGGGCCGCCAAGGCCTGCTGGTGCTCCCGGAAGTGCTGCCAACGCATCGGCAAACCCCAAGGAAAGCTTCGCTGCAAGTCCGGCACCAAGCCCGGGTTGAAGGTTGAAAGCGAATGCTGCAGATAGCTGTTGGGAAGCGCCGGCCTGATTGCCGTGTCTACCCTGTCGCTCGCCATGTCCAGGACGGCAAACAGCAACATCAGCATCATGCTGCCGCCCGTCAAAAGGAGGCGGGAGCGTCCCCGCCAGTACATGTCAGCTCGATGGATCTGCCGGGCTGTCCAGGCGAGCGCTGCAAGCAGCAAGACCAGCCCAACCACCAGCGGCACTACCCACGGGCCCAGCCAGCTGGAAGCCTCGGCGCCATCCGTGTCAGCAATCACACCGTACACGTGCGGGCCAGAGGGCAATCGGTACTGCAACAGGTAGAAGAACTCGAAAGGTGCGAGCGCGGCCGCGGGCACCAGGACCCACAGCGCCCGACGAAGCCTGCCACACAGCCCAAGCAAGAGGGCCAGCAGCAATCCATGCAGCAGCAAGGGCATCAATGCCATCCGCAAGGGCTTTTCGCGGCGGCCTGTCAAGACAAACCAGGAATCCAACAGGACCGGGATGCTTAGGAGCAGCAAGAGCGCTGCCAGCAGCACTGCGGCAAGAGCGCGCGTTGCGCTCGGCGGAAGCCGCAAATCGTGGTGGGCAAGATCCATGGCGATGAAGAGACGCTGAAACGAGAAAAGGGGCCGAAGCCCCCTCCCGGTTCGAACAGCTTGCGCTGCCGAGATCTATGTCAGCTTAGGTGGTCGCAGAAGCCGCGTTGTTCTTCTTCAGCGCGTTCACGACGGCCTCAGGCAGTTCGGCGGAACCTTCGATCTTCCAGAGGACGGCCGCTCCACCCAGGCTCGGCTCCAGCGTGATCGAACCAGCGGCGGAGTTGCCCATGGCGTTGGCCGGAACAGTAGCGGTGATCTTGGCGGTGGTGGCATCGACAGAGATGGCGCTGACCAGCGGCGTGGCGGTCCACGAAGGAATGCCGGCGGCTGCGTCATTGCAGGCAGCCAGCGTGCCCTTTTCCTGGGCGCAGATCGTGACTGCAGTCTTGACCGAATTCAGGCTGGCCAGGGCCGATGCGGCCTTGGACTTGGCCGTGTAGTCCTTGTACTGGGGAATGGCCACGGCGGCCAGGATGCCGATGATCGCAACGACGATCATCAGTTCGATCAGGGTGAAACCTTGTTGGATACGCTTCATGAGGAACTCCTACAGCAGGGATTGAGGGGTAGAGACACTCCCAATGAATGCAGTTGCCGTGCCAGCCCCATGTCGGCCTGGATTCGTGAGCCTGGTCACGAACCGCCGCTTTCGCCGAGCCACGGGCTGACGGAAATTGTCATCAGCGCTGCCGCATTTGGGCTCACGGCACGTCAGCTGACATTTTTTGTCAGCCTGCAGGGCCCGGCTCTGAAATGAAAACGGCCGCCAGATCGGCGGCCGCGAGGCAGTTGGACCGAGGGTAATCACCAGGTCATCAACTGACCTGCGCTCAGGGCCCGGATGTGGTGAGGGCTTGCCTGAGCGCCGATCTCGCTCATCACGGCGTCCAGCTCGCCGGGCTTGATATGCGTGATGTGCACTTCGACGCTGCCGGCCAGCTGCGCCAGCTCGCGGCCCAGCTCCTGCGGGCAGAGATGCTGGCTGATGCGGGCCAGCTCGGATTCGTCGTCGCCGAAGGCGGTCTCGATCACCAGGTGCGCCAGCTTCATGGTGGCCAGGCGCTTCCACAGGGCCGCGTTGGGGCCGGTGTCGCCAGTAAAGACCCAATGGCTGCCCGACCCGTTGTCGACCGCAAAGCCGCAGGCCGGCACCGTGTGCTCGGCCTTCAGCACTTCGACCTCGCGGCCGGGGCCCAGGGTCAGCCGCTCGCCGATCTGGAAGGGATGAAAGCTCAGGACCGGCGCGTCGGGGCTGGGCAGGCGGCTGAAGTCAGGCCAGATCACGCCGTTGAAAATGTGACGGCGCAGCGCCTCGATGGTCTCGGGCAAGGCATGGACCTGAATCGGCGGCCGCCCGGCCTGGGCGCGCAGGCGCAGCACCGTGTCGGCCAGCAGGCCGATGGCCAGCACATGGTCCAGGTGCGAATGGCTGATCAGGATGTGGTCGATGCCGGCCAGCTCCTGCACCGTGAGGTCGCCCACGCCGGTGCCGGCGTCGATCAGGACGTCATCGTCAAGCAGGAAGGCTGTGGTCTTGTAACCAGCAGCGATGGCGCCGGAGCAGCCGAGAACGCGAATAGTCATGGATGAGGCTTGCGAGCTCCGCGTCCAGGGATTGGCACACGGGCAACAGGCCTTGAATTTACGCGCTGCAAGCGGCGCCGCCCACGCCCTAGTTCACACCGAATGAGCTGATGAACGAGGGCCGCGCGGTGCGGCACCCGCTCACGTGACTTGCTTCACGCGCTCTGGACGAACTGCATCCGGGTGCCGGCCAGCTCGATCACGTCGCCGCTTCGCAGCGCCACGGACTCGGCGGTCAGCGGTGCGCCATTGACGCTGGGGCGCTGGGCGCCTTCCACATGGGCGAACACATAGCCCGACGGACGCTTGGTGATCGACGCCACCTGCACGCCGGGCTTGCCCACCGTGGTGACGACCTTGGTCAGGCTGACTTCACGGCCGGCAGCCGCGCCAGTCAGCACCTTGATCACCGCCGGCACGGTACTGCTGGCCGGGGCCGACAGAGCGCCGAAGCTGGACGGCAGGCCGAAGCCGGTGGGCGCGTTCGCTCCCGGCTTCAGGATCATGGTCTTTTCGTAGTCGGCGCTGTCTTCGACCAGGTACTTGATCTTGTACTTGCCCACTTCGACGATGTCGTTGTTGGCCAGCAGCTGCTTCTTGATCGCCTTGCCGTTGATGTAGGTGCCGTTGGTCGAATTGAGGTCTTCGATGAAGACATCCGCACCCACCATCTGCAACACCGCATGCTCGCCGCTGACGGCGAGGTTGTCGATGACGATGTCGTTGTAGGGCCGACGCCCAAGCGTGGTCTTGTCCTTGGTGATCTGCACCTCCTTGATCACCACTCCGTCGAGCGAAACAACCAGCTTGCCCATTGTTGACCCCATAGTTATCTGCGGCGGACCGACGCCATTGCAGGGATGCTGCTACCGAAGCGCGAGACTTCAGCGTCGGCCAAATGGCCACCAGGTACGACCCGAGGGCCGAGCCCGGCCTTCGGCGCGGACCAAAACGACCGCAATATTATCCTTGCCGCCCATGTCATTGGCGGCATCGATCAGTGCCTGCGCCGCTTCCGACAGAGAAGGGTGGCTAATCAACAACTGTGCCAGCGCATCGTCGTCGAGCATATCGGACAGACCGTCCGAGCACATCAGGTAAACATCACCTGGTTGCACTTCATGCTGGTGCAGCTCCAGCATCACCGCATCTTCGACGCCGACGGCCCGGGTGACCAGATTCTTGTTGCTGGAGAAGACCGCCTCTTCGGGGGTCAGCAGGCCGGCATCGAGCTGCTCCTGCAGCAAGGAATGGTCGCGGGTGATCTGGCTGAACTGGCCATTGCGCAGGCGGTAGGCACGCGAATCGCCGACATGGCCCAGCAGCAGGCCCTCCTCGCGGAACACCGCCAGCACCAGGGTGGTGCCCATGCCGGCATAACGCGGGTTGGTATTGGCGGCATTGAAGATGGCGCGGTTGGCGTTGTCCACGCAGATGTCCATCGCGCGGCGCACATCGGTCGGCGCCACGCTGCTGCCCGATTCCTTCAGCCAGCGGCCCAGCTCGGCCTTGATGAAGGAGGTCAGCATGGAGCTGGCCACCTCACCGGCGTTGTAGCCGCCCATGCCGTCAGCCAGCACCGCCAGGCCCACGGCCTCGTCCATGGCCACCGAATCCTCGTTGTTGTCGCGCGCGCGGCCGACGTCAGTGGCGCTGAAGAACTCCAGGGTCATGGGCGTGAGCGGGCGCGGGTTGAGGTGAGATTGAGAATCGGCAAAGTTCAGGGATTCTGCCCTGGATCGGTCACATTCAGGCGCTGCGTTTGTGCGAAAGGATCCACGGTTTGCGCCGCGGCTTGCACTGAAGCAGGCTCGGCGACGGGCTCGGCTGGCAACTGCGGGAGTACCGCTTCCAGGTCCTGCGCCAGCTGCTCACCGCTGGCATAGCGCAGCTCGGGCCGCTTCTCGAGCGCCAAGGCCAGCACCAGGGCCAGCGACTCGGGCAGCTCCTTGCGGTGGTGGCGGGCGTCGGGGGCCGGCTCGTTGGCGATCCGGTACATCAGCTTGGCCATCGACTCCGACTGATGCGGCAGCTGGCCGGTCAGGAGCTGATAAAGCAGGGCACCGAGCGAATAGAGGTCGCTGCGGCCATCGACCTTCAGGCCCGCCAGCTGCTCTGGCGACATGAAGGACGGCGTTCCCAGCACCAGGCCGGTCCGGGTGCGGCTGCCGTCGGCAATGCGGGCGATGCCGAAATCCATGATCTTCACGGCCGCGCTGGCGCGGTCCAGCATCACGTTGGCAGGCTTGATGTCGCGGTGCACCACGCCCTGGCTGTGGGCATAGGCCAGCGCACGGGCCAGGCGAATGCCCAGCTCCACGGTCTCGCGCAGGGGCAGCAGGTGGCCGGCGCGGGTGAAGTGGCTCAGGTCCTCGCCCGAGACCAGCTCCATGGCGATGAAGGCGTCCTGCTCGGCCTCGCCGGCATCGATTACCCGCAGGATGTCGGGATGCTGCAGATGGCCGGCGGCGCGGGCCTCGCGCATGAAGCGCTGGCGCACCTCGGCCAGGTCTTCGGAGGCGAACTCGCGCTGCAGTGCCAGGCGCTTGATGGCCAACGTCTCGCCGCTTTGCTTGTCGGTGGCGCGGTAGACGACGGCCATTGCGCCGCGGCCTATCTCCTCGCCAATCTCGTAGCGCTGCAAGCCGGCCGGGGCGGCGCGCTCGGCTTCGCTGGCCTCGTTGCCAGCACCGCCCAATACGCGTTTCCAGAATCCGCCTCCGCTCATGCCCGCTCCCTAGGACTTGCGCCGCGCCAGCAGCTTACCAACCAACAGCACCAGCAGCGCGCCACCCACCGCACAAGCGTAGTGGAGGGCCGGCAGCACATCGGGTGCGCCGCCAGGCTTGGCCGCTGGCACGGTGGGCACCCAGGCCAGCAAGGCCGGATCGTCGATGGCCATACCACCAGCGATCCAGCCCAGCAGCATGCCGCCCAGCGTGATCACGAAAGGGAAGCGGTCCATCAGCTTGATCACCAGCTGGCTGCCGCCCACGATGATGGGAATGGACACCAGCAGGCCGAAGATCACCAGCGGCATCTGATGCTCGCCGCCGGCGCTTTCGGCCGCGCCGGCAATGGCCACGACATTGTCCAGGCTCATCACGAAGTCGGCCACGATGACGGTCTTGACGGCCGACCAGAGCTTGTCGCTGGCCTCGATGCCGGCATGCTCGTCATCGTCTTCGGGCACCAGCAGCTTGATGCCTATCCACAGCAGCAGCGCCGCGCCGATCAGCTTGAGGAAGGCGATCTTCAGCAGCGTCAGCGCAAAGAAGATCAGCACCACGCGCAGCAGGATCGCGCCGACGGTGCCCCAAAGGATGCCCTTGCGCCGCTGCGCATCCGGCAGCTTGCGGCAGGCCAGCGCAATCACCACGGCGTTGTCGCCACCCAGGAGGATGTCGATCATGATGATCTGGCCGACTGCCAGCCAGAACTCGGGGCTCAGGAAGTTGTCCATTGCTGATTCGTGTTTTGCCGGGCAACCCAGGTGCGGCCCACTATAGCGAAGGCCTCGCTGGATACCGGCAGAAAAGAGAAAGGGGCCTTGCGGCCCCCTCGGTCTTGGCTGGTGCCAGAGCTTGCCTTACAGCAGGCCCTTGAGCAGCTTGCCCATCTCGGACGGATTGCGCGTGACCGTGAAGCCGCACTCTTCCATGATGGCGAGCTTGGCATCTGCCGTGTCGGCGCCGCCCGAGATCAGCGCGCCGGCGTGGCCCATGCGCTTGCCCGGAGGGGCGGTGACGCCAGCGATGAAGCCGACGACCGGCTTCTTCATGTTCAGCTTGCACCAACGGGCGGCCTCCGCCTCGTCCGGGCCGCCGATTTCGCCGATCATGATGACGGCGTCGGTGTCCGGATCGTCGTTGAAGGCCTTCATCACGTCGATGTGCTTCAGACCATTGATCGGGTCGCCACCGATGCCGACGGCCGACGATTGGCCCAGACCGATTTCGGTCAGCTGTGCCACGGCTTCATAGGTCAGCGTTCCCGAGCGCGAGACCACGCCGATGCGGCCCTTGCGGTGGATGTGGCCAGGCATGATGCCGATCTTGATTTCATCGGGCGTGATCAGGCCGGGGCAGTTGGGGCCCAGCAGCAGCGTGCGCTTGCCGCCGGCGGCTTCCTTGGCCTTCATCTTGTTGCGCACTTCCAGCATGTCCTTGACCGGGATGCCTTCGGTGATGCAGATGGCCAGGTCCAGGTCGGCTTCAACAGCTTCCCAGATCGCGGCAGCGGCGCCAGCGGGCGGCACGTAGATCACGGAAACGGTGGCGCCGGTCTGGCCGGCAGCTTCCTTGACGGTGGCGAAGATTGGGATGTCCGAGAACTTCTCGCCCGCCTTCTTGGGGTTCACGCCGGCGACGAAGGCGTTCTTGCCGTTCGCGTAGGCCTGGCAGCCCAGGGTGTGGAACTGACCGGTCTTGCCCGTGATGCCCTGGGTGATGACCTTGGTGTCTTTGTTGATGTAGATCGACATGGTTTCTTTTCCTTGCTGGGCTTAGGCAACGGCGGCAACGATCTTCGTCGCGGCTTCGGCCATCGAATCGGCGGCGATGATGGGCAGGCCGGATTCGGCCAGCATCTTCTTGCCCAGTTCTTCGTTGGTGCCCTTCATGCGGACGACCAGCGGCACAGACAGATTCACGGCCTTGCAGGCGGTGATCACGCCTTCGGCGATGGTGTCGCACTTCATGATGCCGCCGAAGATGTTCACGAGGATGCCCTTGACGGACTCGTTCTTCAGCATGATCTTGAAGGCCTCGGTGACCTTCTCGGCCGTGGCGCCACCGCCGACGTCCAGGAAGTTGGCCGGCTCGCCACCGAACAGCTTGATGGTGTCCATCGTGGCCATGGCCAGACCGGCGCCGTTCACGAGGCAGCCGATGTTGCCGTCCAGGCTGATGTAGGCCAGGTCGAACTTGGAGGCTTCGACTTCTGCCGGATCTTCTTCGTCCAGGTCGCGGTAGGCGACGATTTCCGGGTGACGGAACAGCGCGTTGGCGTCGAAGTTGAACTTCGCGTCCAGGGCCATCAGGTTGCCCTTGGAATCGCAGTTCAGCGGGTTGATTTCAACCAGCGACGCGTCCGTGTCCATGTAGCACTTGTAGAGCTTGGCGAAGATGTCGACGGCCTGGTCGATGGAGGCGCCGGTGAGGCCGATGGCCGCGGCGATCTTCTTGCTCTGATCGGCGGTCAGACCCACCAGCGGGTCGATCATCTCGGTGATGATTTTCTCGGGGGTCGAGTGGGCGACCTCTTCGATGTCCATGCCGCCCTCGCTGGAAGCGATGAAGGCCACCTTCTGGGTGCCGCGGTCGGTGACCAGCGAGACGTAGAGCTCGTTCTTGATGTCGGCGCCGTCTTCGATGTAGAGGCGGCGGACCTTCTGGCCTTCAGCGCCGGTCTGATGCGTGATCAGCTGCATGCCGAGGATCTTTTCGGCCAGGGCCTTCACGTCGTCCAGGGTCTTGGCGACCTTGACGCCACCGCCCTTGCCGCGACCGCCTGCATGGATCTGAGCCTTGACCACCCAGACCGGGCCGCCCAGCTTTTGCGCGGCTTCCACCGCTTCTTGCACGGTGAAGGCGGGAATGCCGCGCGGCACCGGCACACCGAACTGGCGCAGGATTTCCTTGCCCTGGTATTCATGAATCTTCATAGGGGTCTCGCTTAGAGGGAAAGATAGTCTTCAGGAAGTGCTTGCAGGCGCCACGGCCGGAGCGGCCGCGCGGGCCTCCCCTTGGCGGTACCAGCGCGGGTAATGGGCTTGCACGACTTCGCCATCGCGCCTCAGCGCATGGCAACGGTCGAGTTGGAAAGGGGGCTGGCCGTCGTCGCTGCCTTCCCGCGTGTCGATGACAACGCCGGCAAAGGCCTGGATCACGGCGGTAGGCAGGATCTGGCACAGCTCGGTCAGATGGGTGCAGCCTTGCACCCCGGAGAGCTGCTGCTTGACTGCGGCGCGGAAGCCCTTCAACAGGTTCAGGCCCTTCAGGCGTGCGTAGGCGTTGCCGTGACGGTCGCAATGTCCGGGGTAAGGCATGGCATGGGTGACCGAGCCGGCATCGATGATGTTCAGGTGCTTGTCGACGACGAGGTGCAAGAGCATGTCGTGAACCGGCTCGCCGGCCTTGCGAATGCCGGCCGAGAGCTGCATGTCGCGTGTCTTGATGTCGCGCAGTTCGGCTTCCACGTCGAACAGCCCGTCCTCGCGTGCATAGACCTGCACCAGCGTGGCGCGGCTGTGCATCAAACGACGCTCGGCAGAGGGGGCGTTCGGGGACATCGAGAGGTATTTGCAGGGTTCGCGACAAGACCGCGGGGCACGATGGAACATCGGTTGCCGCGGAGTTTGCGCAAGCCGGCAATGTAGCATGCTGCGCCGCATCAAGGCTTTCGCGGAACTGTCGGCGCGCCCCGTATTGGTGCCTGAAGCGGCCGCTCGGCGCTGCCTTTCCCTTGCTTTATCGAGCTGCCTTGAGCCAGGTCAGGACTCAGTCTCCGACTTGAGCGCGCGGCGGATCGTCTCGGGTGAGAAGCCCCGGGCCGCCAGAAACCTGCTCTGCCTGGCCCGGTCAGCCTGCGCCAGTGGCGCTGGCTCGCCGAACTTGCGGCGGCGCACTTCGCGTGCCCTGTCCAGCTCGCCCTCACGCAGGGCCTGCGCCTGCTCGGGCGAAAGAGCCAGCCCATGCTGGGCGAGCTCCTGCTTGATGCGCAGCCCGCCAAAGCGCTGCGAACGAACATGAACTCGCGATTCGATGAAGCGCTCTTCGTTCAGATAGCCTTGGCTTTGCAGCCAGACCAGCAGCTGCTCAACCTCGGCCGCGACCTCGGCCGCGTTCACCGCCGATTCTTCGTTGGGCTCGGCGAATGCCTCCCGCCTGGCCGCCGCTTCACCAGCTTGAGCAAGGGCAGCTGCTCGGTCACGATCCCGTGCAATACGCAGCAGCTTGCGCCGCAGCTCGGCGCTGCTGTGCTCGCGTTGAGCCAGCAGCGCGATCGCGCGGGCCTTCAGTGACAGCGGCTTGCCGGCCGCCATCGGCGCTTACTCCGCCCCGGGAACGCTGTTGATCAGTGCGATGCCGACCGACTCGCGGATCTTGTTCTCGATCTCGACGGCCACGTCGGGGTTCTCGCGCAGGAACTCGCGGGCGTTGTCCTTGCCCTGGCCGATCTTCTCGCCGTTGTAGGCGTACCAGGAGCCGGACTTCTCGACCACCTTGGCGTTCACACCCATATCGATGATTTCGCCCTCGCGGCTGATGCCTTCGCCATAGAGGATGTCGAACTCCGCCGTCTTGAACGGGGGCGAGACCTTGTTCTTGACGACCTTGACCTTGGTTTCAGAGCCAATGACTTCTTCGCCCTTCTTGATCGAGCCGATACGACGGATGTCGAGGCGCACCGAGGCGTAGAACTTCAGGGCGTTGCCACCGGTGGTGGTTTCGGGGCTGCCGAACATCACGCCAATCTTCATGCGGATCTGGTTGATGAAGATGACCATGCAGTTGGTCTTCTTGATCGTGGCAGTGAGCTTGCGCAGAGCCTGGCTCATCAGGCGGGCTTGCAGGCCAGGCAGGCTGTCGCCCATTTCGCCTTCGAGTTCGGCCTTGGGCGTAAGCGCAGCGACCGAGTCGACCACGATCAGGTCCACCGAGCCGGAGCGCACCAGGGCGTCGACGATTTCGAGGGCCTGCTCGCCGGTGTCGGGCTGGCTGATCAGCAGCTCTTGCAAGTTGACGCCCAGCTTTTGCGCGTACTGGATGTCCAGCGCATGCTCGGCGTCGATGAAGGCGCAGGTGCCGGCGAGCTTTTGCATTTCGGCGATGACCTGAAGCGTGAGCGTGGTCTTGCCGGAGGACTCGGGGCCGTAGATTTCGACCACGCGGCCGCGCGGCAGGCCGCCAACGCCCAGGGCGATGTCCAGGCCCAGCGAGCCGGTGGAGACGACCTGGATGTCTTCGATCACCTCGCCTTCACCCAGGCGCATGATCGAACCCTTGCCGAACTGCTTTTCGATCTGGGCCAGTGCGGCTTGCAGAGCCTTGGCTTTTTCGGTGTTGAGGGCTTTGACCGGTGCGTCCATGTTTTCTCCTGTTGGGGGCTGAAGGCATTATCAGCCGAAATCTGTATATCCGTACAGTAGTTTAACCAGGGTCTGCTGCCAAGGTTTGTCAGCATGTATTGCTCCCTAGAATGGGGGAAACACGGAGACAGCCCATGCGGATACTGATCGCTGAAGACGACCAAGTGCTGGCCGATGGCCTGCTGCGCTCACTGCGCGCCTCGGGCTATGCGGTAGACCAGGTCGGCAGCGGCAGCGAAGCCGACGCCGCGCTGGCCTCCCATGAGTTCGACCTGCTGATCCTGGACCTGGGCCTGCCCAAGCTGCATGGGCTGGAGGTGCTGCGCAAGTTGCGCGGCCGTGGCTCCAGTGTGCCGGTGCTGATACTGACAGCGGCCGACAGCGTGGAGCAGCGCGTCAAGGGCCTGGACCTGGGCGCCGACGACTACATGGCCAAGCCCTTCTCGCTGCAGGAGCTGGAAGCGCGGGTGCGCGCCCTCACGCGTCGTGGCCTGGGCAGTGCATCCACGGTCATCAAGCACGGCCCCTTGTCCTTCGATGCCACGGGCCGCGTGGCCTACATCAACGAACAGATGATCGAACTGTCGGCGCGCGAGCTTTCGCTGCTCGAAGTGCTCTTGCAGCGCGCCGGCAGACTGGTCAGCAAGGACCAGCTGGTGGAGCGCCTCTGCGAATGGGGCGAAGAGGTCAGCAACAACGCGATCGAGGTCTACATCCACCGGCTGCGCAAGAAGATCGAGCAGGGGCCGATCCGCATCGCCACCGTGCGCGGCCTCGGCTATTGCCTCGAAAAGATCCCCGGCTGAATGATTGAACGGGACTCTCCGATGGCTGGCAGCAGCCATCGACCCTTCGTCCAATGAGCGCCGCACCACAGCCCCGCTCGCTGTTCGGCGAGATCCTGGATTGGATGCTTGCGCCGCTCCTGCTGATCTGGCCGATCAGCGTGGCCTTGACCTGGCTGGTGGCCCAGGGCATTTCCGCCCGGCCCTACGACCGCGAGCTCGGCGAGATGGCGCGCAACCTTGGCCTGCAGGTGGCCACCGAGTCGGCGCGCGGCACGCAGAACAAGGCTCGCTATGCCCTCTCCGCGGAAGCCGCCGCGCTCTTGCGGGCAGACGAAAGCGACACCGTCTACTACCAGGTGCTAGGCCTGCGTGGCGAGTACCTGAGCGGCGACCAGGCCTTGCCGGTGCCTCAGGCCGACGCGAGCATCCAGCCCTGGGACCTGCAGTTCCGCGACGACGAGATCAGCGGCGAGAGCGTGCGCGTGGCCTATCTCTGGGTCGCGCCAGAAGGCCAGACCGGCGCCAACCGGACGATGCTGGTCCAGGTGGCCGAGACGCTGGGAAAGCGCTCGCGGCTGACCAACGAGATCATCAAGGGCGTGATCCTGCCGCAGTTCGTGATCCTGCCGCTGGCGGTGCTGCTGGTGTGGCTGGCCCTGGCGCGCGGTATCGCGCCGCTGAATGAATTGCAGCGCCGCATCCGCCGCCGCGAAAGCTCGGACCTGAGTCCCATCGACGAAGGCCGCGTGCCCGATGAAGTGGCGCCACTGGTGCGCGCCATCAACGACCTGCTGGCGCGGCTTGACCAGTCAATCAGCAGCCAGAAGCACTTCCTCGCCGATGCCGCGCACCAGTTGAAGACACCGCTGGCCGGCCTGCGCACGCAAGCCGAGTTCGCGCAGCGCGAGATCGATGAAGGCCGCAGTTCGCCGTCCGAATTGAAGCGTTCGCTGCAGCAGATCGCGCTCTCCAGCCAGCGCGCCGCCCACATGGTCAACCAGCTGCTGGCCATGGCGCGCGCCGAAGACAAGGAACATGCCGCGCGCCGCAGCATGGTCAATCTCTCAGGCCTGGCCATTGAAACAGTGCGCGACTTCGTGCCCCGCGCGATGGAGAAGCGCATCGACCTCGGCTATGAAGGCGCGGAGATCGCCGCCAGCCAGTTGCGCGTGCTGGGCCATCCCCTGCTGATCCGGGAGCTGATACGCAATCTGGTGGACAACGCCCTGCTCTACACGCCAAACGGCGGCACGGTGACGGTGCGCGTCGTGGAAGACCCGTTCGGCCAGGTCGTCGTGCTGCAGGTGGAAGACTCCGGCCCCGGCATTCCCGAAAGCGAGCGCGAGAAGGTATTCCAGCCCTTCTACCGGGCGCTTGGCACCGAGGTGGATGGCTCGGGCCTGGGCCTGGCCATCGTGCGCGAGATCGCGCAACAGCATGGCACCGAGGTGACGCTGGACGACACCCGCGAACGCCGCCCCTCGCCCGGCCACGAAACGCCAGGCGCCCGCTTCACGATCCGCTTCCAGGCCCAGTCGCAGCAGGCCTTGCCGCCGCCCGCTCAGGAGTGACTCGGGAACAGCTCAGGAATGGTGCGATGCGCGGCGGCTGCGGCCAATGCCCATCAGCAGGCCCAGGCTGATGCCCAGCATCACCATGGCCGTGCCGCCATAGCTGATGAAGGGCAAGGGCACGCCCACCACGGGCAGGATGCCGCTGACCATGCCCATGTTGACGAATACATAGGTGAAGAAGCTCAGGGTGATGGCGCCCGCCAGCAGCCTCGAAAACATCGTCGGCGCCTCGCTGGCAATGACGAGCCCGCGCAGGATCAGCGCGGTGAAGCCGATCAGCAGGCCCAGTGCGCCGATCAGGCCGAACTCCTCGCCATAGGCGGCGAACACAAAGTCGGTCGTGCGCTCGGGGATGAATTCCAGATGGGTCTGCGTGCCCTTCATGAAGCCCTTGCCGGTCACGCCGCCGGAGCCGATGGCGATCTCGCCCTGGATAATGTGGAAGCCCTTACCCAGCGGGTCCTTGCTCGGGTCCAGCAGGGTGCAGACGCGGTTCTTCTGGTACTCGCGCAGCACCGGCCACTTGACCTCGGGCTGGCAGATCGCGTCCTCGCTCATCACCAGGGCCGTGATGGCAAGCGCGCCCGCCACCACGGCCGGCACGATCAGCTTCCAGGACAGGCCGGCGAAGAAGATCACATAGAGGCCGGCGGCCAGCACGAGGATCGACGTGCCCAGGTCTGGCTGCTTGGCCACGAGCCCGACAGGAATGGCCAGCAGGATGAAGGCGGCTACGAAGTCCGGCAACCGTAACTGACCCTCGCGCTTCTGGAACCACCAGGCCAGCATCAACGGCACGGCGATCTTCAGGAGCTCGGAGGGCTGGATCTGCGTGACGCCGATATTGAGCCAGCGGGTCGCGCCCTTCTTGCTGATGCCGAACAGCGCCACCGCGATCAGCAGCGCCACGCCGAAGACGTACAGCGGCACCGCCAGCCGCGCCACCTTCTGCGGCGGCGCCTGCGCCACGACGAACATCACGCCCAGCGCCAGCAACATGTTGCGGGCGTGGTCGACGAAGCGCGTGCCGTGGTCATAGCCGGCCGAATACATGCACAGCAGGCCCAGCGCCATCAGCCAGAACATGGCCAGCAGCAGCGGCACGTCGAAGCCGGCAAACAGGGGCCGCATCCGGCGCAAGAGGCTGGGCTTGCTCAGTACTGCGTTCATCTTGAGGCTCCCGATGCCGCCGAACTGGCCTCAGAGGCTGTCGATGCCGGCGCACTGGCGGCGGCCGGGGCGCCCGATGAACCAGGCAAAGGCACATCGACCGCGCGGCGCGGCGTGCCGACCGGTGCGTAAGTCTTGGCCTGCTGGGTCAGCGCGATGTCTTCCTCGCTCGGGTACTGGCCCAGCAGCATGTAGTCGAACACGCGGCGGGCGATCGGCGCGGCGCCGCTGGAACCCCAGCCGGCGTTCTCGACGATCAGGGCCAGCGCGATCGTCGGCGCTTCCACCGGCGCAAAGGCGACGTAGAGCGAATGGTCGCGCTTGCGCTCGTCGGCCTTGATGTCCTTGTACTTCTCGCCGGCCTTCAGGCCCACGGCCTGGGCCGTCCCTGTCTTGCCGCCGCTGGTGTAGGGCGCGCCGAGGAAGACCTGGCGCGAGGTGCCTTCAAGCGTCACGCCGTTCATGGCATTGCGGATCACTTCCACATGCTCGGGCTTCAGCGGCAGCGGCGGCAGCGCGTCGCTGGCCATGCGGCGCTGCTTGTGCTGCACCACGTCCTCGATCTCGCGCACCAGGCGCGGCTTGAAGCGCTGGCCGCCCGAGGCGATGGTGGAGTAGGCGTTGGCCATCTGCAGCATGGTGAAGTTGTTGTAGCCCTGGCCGATGCCCAGCGAGATCGTCTCACCGGCAAACCACTTCTGGTTGGCCGGGTTCTTGGCGAAGTAGCGGCGCTTCCAGTCCTGCGAGGGCAGCACGCCGGTGACCTCGCCCTGCACGTCAATGTCGGTCTTGCGGCCGAGACCGAAAGGCTCCAGCTGGTCGTGGATCAGGTCCACGCCCATCTCGTTGGCCAGGCTGTAGAAGTAGACGTTGGACGAGCTGACGATGGCCAGGCGCATGTCCTTGGGGCCGGCCCGGTCGGTCTCGGGGCTGCCGAACACCTTGTTGCCAAAGGTGTAGTTCAGGTTGTCCATGATGACCACATTGGCTGCCCGCTTGCCGCTGTTCAAGGCCGCCATCGCCATCAGCGGCTTGAAGGTCGAGCCGGGCGGATAGGTGCCGCGCAGCGCCCGGTTCAGGAGCGGCTTGTCGGGGTTCTCGTTGAGCTCGCGCCAGCTGTCGGCATCGATGCCGTCGACGAAGAGATTGGGGTCGAAGGTTGGCTTGGAAACAAAGGCCAGCACCTCGCCATTGCGCGGGTCGATGGCCACGAGCGCGCCACGCCGGTCCTTGAACAGCTCTTCCACCAGCGCCTGCAGCCGGATGTCGATGGACAGAACCAGCGTATTGCCCGGCGTGGGCGGCCGGTGCGCCAGGCGCCGCACGGCCTTGCCGCCGGCGCTGGTCTCGACCTGCTCGAAGCCGGTCACGCCATGCAGCTCGCGCTCGTAGGCCTGCTCCAGGCCCAGCTTGCCGATGTACTCGGTGCCGCGGTAGTTGGCGATGTCTTCCTCGGGCCAGTCGTCCTGTGCCTTCTTCTCGGCCTGGTTGATGCGGCCGATATAGCCGATCAGGTGGCTGCCGATCTCGCCCAGCGGATAGTTGCGGAACAGCCGCGCCTTGATCTCGACACCGGGAAAGCGGAAGCGTTGCGCGGCAAAGCGCGCCACCTCCGCATCGCTCAGCTTGGTGCGGATCGGCAGCGACTCGAAGTTCTTGCTTTCCTCGATCAGGCGCTTGAAGCGCTTGCGGTCGCGCGGCTGGATCTCGATCACGCCGGCCAGCTCGTCGATGGTCTTTTCCAGGTCCACCACCTTGCTGGGTGTGATCTCCAGCGTGTAGGCCGAATAGTTGCTGGCCAGCACGATACCGTTGCGGTCCTTGATCAGGCCGCGGTTGGGCACGATAGGCACCACGGTCACGCGGTTCGATTCGGCGCGCTCCAGCAGCGCGCTGTGCTGCGCCACCTGCAGCCAGAGCAGGCGCGCCAGCAGCAAGAGGAAGCAGAAGAGCACGAAGGCGCCGGCCGCCAGCACGCGCAAGCGGAAGCGGCTCAGCTCCTGGTGGAGATTCGTAATCAGGGTCACGGGCTAGGCCAGCCTCACAGCGGACGGTGGGCGTCGGGATCGGGCGGCCGGCGCTGCGGCGCGAGCAGGAGGGTCGTGGCAATGGGCCACAGCGCCGTCTCGATCAGCGGCGCGAAGATCAGCGTCCAGCCCGGCCACATGCCACCCACCATCAGGCGCACGATCAGGGAGACCGCATGCGCGCCGATGAAAAGCGGCAGCACATGCAGGGCCTGCTCGCGCAGCTTGAACCACAGCAAGCGGCGATGCAGGGCCACGGCGCCAAAGCTGAGCATGCTGTAGGCCAGCGCGTGCTGACCCAGCAAGGCGCCATGGTGCACGTCCACCAGCAGTCCGAAGCTGAAGGCCCAGCCCACGCCCACGCGGCGCGGCTGGTGCACATTCCAGAACACCAGCACCAGGGCCAGCAGGTCGGGCATTGCGGCCACGCGGCCGATGGGCACCATGTCGAAGATCAGCGCCAACAAGAGGCTCATGGCGATGAACAGAGGGTTGACCGGCAGGAGCAGCTGGCCGGTGCCGCGCGGCATGATCATCGTTCGCCCCCTTGCGCGGGCTTGCTCGCTGCGGCGGCGCGTGCTTCGGCGGCCTTGGCCTTGGCATCGCTCTTGATTTCCGCCTTGCGCTGGGCGGCGCTCGCTGCCTCGGCCGAATTGGCTGCCGCGGCTTCGCTGCGCGCTGCTTCGTGCAGGGCCAAGGGCTCCAGCACCAAGACATGGCGGGCCGCGTCCGGCGACGAGGTCGGCTTCAGGCTGACGCGAGCAAAACTGGTATCGCCACGGCGCTCGACGGTGGCCACGGTGGCCACCGGCAGGCCGGGCGGGTAGACGCCGTCCAGGCCCGAGGTGGAGAGCAGGTCGCCTTCCTTGATGTCGGCATTGGCGGCCATGAAGCGCAGTTCCATCGGACCTTCGCTGCGCTCGCCGCCAAAGGCAACGCCACGCTGCTGCGTGCGGTTGTTGAGCACGGGAATGGCAGCGTCCTTGTCGCCCAGCAGGGTCACCTCGCTTGAGAGCAGGTAGACCCGGGTGACCTGACCCAGCACGCCGGCATCGTTGATGACCGGCGCGCCGGCGCGCACGCCATGGCGGCTGCCGTGGTCGATGACGACGCGGCGCGAGTACGGATCAGCCGCTTCATAAAGCACCTCCGCCGCCATCGATGGCACGGATTGCGCTGCCTGGATCTTCAGGAGCGCACGCAGGCGGTCGTTCTCGGCCTGCAACTGGCTGGCACGCGAAAGCTTCTCGGCCTGCAGTACCAGCTGTCGCCTGGCCTGGTTCTCGGCCTCGGTGGCTCGCTCCATGCCGCGCAGATAGTCGCCACCCGCTTCCCAGGCATCCACCGGGGCCAGCAAGGCGCGCTGCATCGGATGCAGGGCCGTGGCCAGCACCATGCGCAAGGGTTGGGTCAGCTTGAAGCGCGCATCGGCCACCATCAGGAAGATGGCCAGCGCCGCGTAGACCGCCAGCTTGCTGGCGGCCGACAGGCCCTGTCGGAACAAGGGCGGCGGATTGCGATCTAGGGTACCGAGGCTCATGGGCGCCAAACGGAGAAAAGCCGGCCCGTCGTACAACGTGCCGGCTTGCTCGGGAACATGGAGGGGATTACTCGGAGGCGAAGATCAGGCCCAGGCGCTCCATGCGCTCCAGCGCCATGCCGCAACCGCGCACCACGCAGGTCAGCGGGTCTTCGGCCACCAGCACCGGCAGGCCGGTTTCCTCGGCCAGCAGGCGGTCCAGGTCGCGCAGCAGCGCCCCACCACCGGTCAGCATCATGCCGCGTTCGGCGATGTCCGCGCCCAGCTCGGGCGGCGTCTGCTCCAGCGCGTTCTTCACGGCCGAGACGATCTGATTCAGCGGGTCGGTCAGGGCTTCAAGGATCTCGTTGGACGAGATGGTGAAGCTGCGCGGCACGCCTTCGCTGAGGTTGCGGCCCTTGACTTCCATTTCCTTGACTTCGGAGCCGGGAAAGGCCGAGCCGATGTTCTTCTTGATTGCTTCAGCCGTGGGCTCGCCGATCAACATGCCGTAGTTGCGGCGGATGTAGTTGATGATGGCTTCGTCGAACTTGTCGCCGCCAACGCGGACCGAGCCCTTGTACACCATGCCGCCCAGCGAGATCACGCCGACTTCGGTGGTGCCGCCGCCGATGTCGATGACCATCGAGCCCGAGGCTTCGGAGACCGGCAGGCCGGCACCGATGGCCGCGGCCATCGGCTCTTCGATCAGGTGCACTTCGGAGGCGCCAGCGCCGAGGGCGGCATCCCGAATGGCGCGCTTCTCGACCTGGGTAGAGCCGCAGGGCACGCAGATGATGATGCGGGGCGAGGGGCGCAGCAGCTTGGTGTCGTGCACCATCTTGATGAACTGCTTGATCATCTGCTCGGTGATCACGAAGTCGGCGATCACGCCGTCCTTCATCGGGCGGATCGCCTCGATATTGCCGGGCACCTTGCCCAGCATGGCCTTGGCCTCGCGGCCGACGGCCTGGATGGTCTTCTTGCCGTTGGAACCGCCTTCATGACGGATGGCGACGACCGAGGGCTCGTCGAGCACGATGCCTTTGCCGCGGACGTAAATCAGCGTGTTGGCGGTACCCAGGTCAATGGCGAGGTCGGTGGAAAAGTAGCGGCGCAGGGAGGCGAACATGGTGTGTTTGGATGCCAACGCGGCGCATCTGTCGCTGTGGCGGCAGAGGTCGCGCTGCTGGCTGGGCGCATTGTTGGGTCGAGAAACGGCGGTCGTTTGGCATGAGGCCCACCCTGAGGTTGACCTTCACGCCAGGCGGCCGCGGGCGGTGTTCGCACCATATGCAACGAGGCTGCCTGAACCTTGCCGGTAGGGCAGCCCCGTAGCTATGGAGATAAGCGGAGATAATACCCGATCACCCCCTAAATTACGCATGAGGGAAGGCCCTTGGGGCTCTTCTTTCGCAGGCTTTGGAGCCCCCACCCGATGGCCCTGACATCCGACGACGTGAGCCGCATCGCCCATCTGGCGCGGCTGGAACTTTCCCCGGCCGAAGCGGCCGCGCTGCTCCCGCAGCTCAATGGCTTTTTCTCCATCGTCGAGCAGATGAGCGCGGTGGACACCAGCGGCGTCGAGCCGCTCTACACCCCCCTCTCGGCCGTGCAGGACGTGCACCTGCGCCTGCGCGACGACAAGGTATCGGAGAGTAACCAGCGCGAGCTGAATCAGAGAAGCGCACCGGCGGTCGAGGACGGCCTGTTCCTGGTGCCCAAGGTCATCGAATAACAAGAGCGAGCGGATCTTCTCCATGAAACCATTGCATGAACTGGGCGTGGCCGAGCTGGGTCAGGCCCTGCGCCAGCGCCAGACCTCCAGCCGCGAAGTGACGCAGGCCCTGCTGGCTCGCGTCCAGGCCCACGAATCGCTGGGCGCTTTCCTCCATGTGGACGCCGATGCCGCCCTGGCCCGTGCCGATGCGGCGGACGCCCGCCTCGCGGCCGGTCAAGGTTCACAACCCGGCGGCGCCCTGATCGGCATTCCGCTGGCCCACAAGGACATCTACGTCACGGCCGACATGCCGACGACGGCCGGTTCCAAGATCCTGGCGAACTACCGCAGCCCCTTCGACGCCACCGTCGTGGCCCGGCTGAACGAAGCCGGCACCGTGGCCCTGGGCAAGCTGAACTGCGACGAATTCGCCATGGGCTCGGCCAACGAGAACTCGGCCTATGGCCCGGCGCACAACCCCTGGGATGCCGGCCGCGTGCCCGGCGGCTCCTCCGGCGGCTCTGCCACGGCTGTCGCGGCGCGCCTGGTGCCCGCCAGCACCGGCACCGACACCGGCGGCTCGATCCGCCAGCCAGCCAGCTTCACCGGCATCACCGGCATCAAGCCGACCTACGGCGTGTGCTCACGCTACGGCATGATCGCCTTCGCCTCCAGCCTGGACCAGGCCGGTCCGATGGCCCGTTCGGCCGAAGACTGCTCGCTGCTGCTGTCTGCCATGAGCGGCTTTGACGAGCGCGACGCCACCAGCGTGCAGCAGCCGCCGCAGGATTTCCATGCCCAGATGCTGCAGGCACGGGATGGCGCCACGGCTGCTCAGCCCTTGAAGGGCCTGCGCATCGGCGTCGCTGCTGAATTCTTCCCGCAAGGCTTGTCGGCCGACGTGAACAGCGCCGTTCGCCAAGGCCTGGCGGAGCTGGAAAAGCTCGGCGCCACCCTGGTAGACGTGAGCCTGCCACGCACCGAACTGGCCATTCCCGTGTACTACATCATTGCCCCGGCCGAGGCGAGCTCCAACCTCAGCCGCTTCGACGGCGTGCGCTTCGGCCACCGTGCCGAGAAGTACACCGACCTGCTGGACATGTACAAGAAGACCCGCGCCGAAGGCTTCGGCCCCGAGGTCAAGCGCCGCATCATGATCGGCAGCTATGTGCTCTCGCACGGCTACTACGACGCCTATTACCTGCAGGCCCAGAAGCTGCGCCGCATGATCGCGGACGACTTCCAGCAAGCCTTCGCGCAGTGCGACGTGATTGCCGGCCCGGTGGCGCCGAGCGTGGCCTGGAAGGCGGGCGAGGGCTCGGACGATCCGGTCAAGGCCTACCTCGCCGACATCTTCACCCTGCCCGGCTCGCTGGCCGGCCTGCCCGGCATGAGCGTGCCGGTGGGCTTTGGCGAAGGCGGCATGCCCGTCGGTCTTCAATTGATCGGCAACTACTTCAAGGAAGGCCAGCTCCTGCACACGGCCCACGCCTTGCAGCAGGCCACCGACTGGCACCAGAAGGCACCGGCAGGTTTCTGACGAATGTTGACCCCCACGCTCACTTTGTTCGCTGCCCCCACGGGGGCGCCAGCCTCCTTGAGGCGGCTCGGCGGAGGCTGATCTCGCAATGACGACAAAACCCAAACTCATCCGTGGCTACGAGGTCGTGATCGGCCTCGAGAACCACGTCCAGCTCTCGACCCAGTCGAAGATCTTCAGCGGCAGCTCCACGGCCTTCGGCGCCGAGCCGAACACGCAGGCCTCGCCCGTGGACCTGGCCCTGCCCGGCACGCTGCCGGTGCTGAACCGCGCGGCCGTCGAGCGGGCCATCCGCTTCGGCCTGGCCGTGGGCGCCAAGGTCGCGCCACTGTCGATCTTTGCGCGCAAGAACTACTTCTACCCGGACCTGCCCAAGGGCTACCAGATCAGCCAGTTCGAGATCCCGGTGGTGCAGGGCGGCCAGGTGGAGTTCTTTGTCGGCGATGTGAAGCACAAGGTCAACCTGACCCGTGCCCACCTGGAAGAGGACGCGGGAAAAAGCCTGCACGAGGACTATCACGGCCAGAGCGGCATTGACCTGAACCGCGCCGGCACACCGCTGCTGGAGATCGTCTCCGAACCCGACATGCGCTCGGGCGCCGAGGCCGCCGAATACGCCAAGACCCTGCATGCGCTGGTGATGTGGCTCGGCATCTGCGACGGCAACATGCAGGAAGGCTCATTCCGCTGCGACGTCAACGTCTCGGTGCGCAAGCCCGGCGAGCCCTATGGCACACGCCGCGAGATCAAGAACCTCAACAGCTTCCGCTACCTGCTGCAGGCGGTGGACTACGAGGTGAACTGGCAGATCGACCAGATCGAGGACGGTTTCAAGATCCAGCAGGCCACGGTGCTGTTCAACCCGGACACCGGCGAGACCCGCGCGATGCGCAGCAAGGAAGACTCGGCCGACTACCGCTACTTCCCCGACCCCGATCTGCCGCCGCTGGTGATCGCGCCGGAATGGGTGGAGCGCGTGAAGGGCGAGATGCCCGAGCTGCCCGCCGTGATGGCGGCGCGTTTCCAGTCGGCCGACGGCCTGCCGGAATACGACGCGACGATGATGACGCAGAGCCTGGCGACGGCGCGCTATTACGAGGCCGCCAAGGCCGCGGGTGCCGCGCCAAAGCTGGTGGCCAACTGGGTGATGGGCGAGATCAGCAAGCGACTCAATAGCGAGGGCCTGGCCATCGACGCTGCGCCGGTCGGTGCCGAGTTGCTCGCGAAACTGATCGCCCGCATCACCGACGGCACGATCTCGAACAACTCCGCCAAGCAGGTCTTCGATGCGCTGTGGGCCGGCGAAGGCTCGGATGTCGACGCGATCATTGCCGCCAAGGACCTGAAGCAGTCCAACGACACCGGCGAGATCGAACGCATCCTCGACGAAGTCCTGGCCGCCAACCAGAAGTCGGTGGAAGAGTTCCGCTCTGGCAAGGAGAAAGCCTTCAACGCCCTGGTCGGCCAGGCGATGAAGGCGACCAAGGGCAAGGCCAATCCGACCGTCGTCAACGAGCTTCTGAAGAAGAAGTTGGGCGGTTGAAAGAAGCAGGCGAGCTGGTCTGGCTGCATGTCGACGAGACCTGTGTCGTCGTCGACAAACCAGCCGGCCTGCTCTCCGTCCCTGGTCGCGGTGAAGACAAGCAGGACTGCGCCGCCGCGCGCGTGCAGGCCCGCTATCCGGATGCACTGATCGTCCACCGGCTCGATCAGCCCACCTCCGGCCTCCTGCTGTTCGCCCGTGGCGCCGAAATGCAGCGCGCTTTCAGCTACGAATTCATGCAGCGGCGGGTGCACAAGCGCTATGTCGCCGTCGTCGAGGGCTTGCTGCCCCTCGACGGCAACTGGCACGAGATCGAACTGCCGCTGATTGCCGATTGGCCGAACCGACCGAAGCAGAAGATCGACCACGCAGCCGGCAAGCCGGCGCTGACCCGCTGGCGCGCGCTCTCGCACGAGGGGCAGCGAACCCGCGTGGCGCTGGAGCCCGTCACCGGGCGATCGCACCAGTTGCGCGTGCACCTGATGGCTATCGGCCACCCGATAGCGGGCGACGCGCTGTATGGCAATGAATCCGGCGCCGAGCGACTGCTCCTGCACGCCTGCGAACTGACGGTGGGCGCGCTGACCGTCGAGAGCCCGGTGCCGTTCTGAGTACCATGCGCGCAATGAACAGCAAGCAGCACCTCTTCATCGTCACCGGCAGCTCGCGCGGCATGGGCGCCGCCATCGCCCGCCGACTCACCGGCCCGGAGCACCGCGTGATCGGTATTGCCCGCCTGGCAGGGCCCGAGGTGTCCGGTCTGGAGCCCTGGCAGCAGGACCTGTCCCACCCCTTGGAAGCCGCGGAGCGGCTCCAGGACTGGCTGGGAAAGCAGAGCCCGTTTGCCAGCGCGACCCTGATCAACAACGCCGGCGTGATCTCGCGGCCCGGTCCCATCGACCAGGCCTCGCTGGCCGAGCTGTCGAATGCCATCCGTGTCGGGCTGGAGTCGGTGCTGCTGCTGTCTGCCGCCTTCCTGCAGGCCACGCGCGCCTGGGGCGTGCCCTTGAAGATCCTCAACATCAGCTCGGGCCTGGGCCGCCGCGCCATGGCCGGCAGCGCGCCCTATTGCGCCGCCAAGGCCGGCATGGACAACCTCTCGGCCTCGATGGCACTCGACGAAGCAGAACGCGCGAACGGCGCACGCATCGTCTCGTTGGCGCCGGGCGTGATCGACACCGACATGCAGATCCAGCTGCGCACGGCCGACCCGGCGGGCTTCCCCGAGCAGCAGCGTTTTATCGACTTCAAGGCCAGCGGCGCCTTGATGAGCCCCGACGAGGCGGCGGGCAAGGTCATTGCCTATCTGCGCCGCCCTGACTTTGGCAGCCAGCCCATCGCCGACGTGCGCCAGGCTTGAAATCGTCTACCCTCACCCCAATTTCGTACTCTGCCCCGTTCTCGGGGCGACTTCCGGAGATCCAGTTGAACTTTCTGAACAAGCTCGTGCTGAGCGCAATCATCGTGGGCCTGAGCCTCGGCAGCGTTGGCGCTGACGCCAAGCGCATCGGCGGCGGCGGCATGAAGCGCACCGTGCCGCAGCAGACGGCACCGGCTGCCCCGGCCAAACCTGCCCCGACGCAGAACGCGGCAGCGCCCGCCGCGCCGGCTCCTGCTGCAGCGCCCGCCCCGGCTCCCAAGCGCTCGTGGATGGGTCCGCTCGCCGGCCTCGCCGCTGGCCTGGGCCTGGCGGCGCTGGCCAGCCACTTCGGCTTCGGCGCCGCCATGGCCAACATCATGACCATGGTCCTGATCGGCCTGGTCGCCATGCTGGTGATCGGCTTCCTGGTGCGGCGCTTCGGCGCTGCCAAGCAAGCGCAGCAACCCGCCTTCGCCGGTGGCAACGCTGGCGGCAATGGCAGCGGCTATGCACCGGTGCAACGCCTGGATCCGCAGCCCTTCGCGGGCTCTGGCGCAGCAGCGGCGGCAGCACCGGAGGCCGCAGCTGCCGCCACGGCTGCCGTCTCGAGCGAAGACGCCGAGTTCGCCCAACTGGCCAAAAAGGTTTTCATTCGCCTCCAGGCCGCCAATGACAGCGGCGACCAGGCCGACCTGCGCCGCTTCACCACGCCCGAGATGTATGCCTCGATCCAGCAGGAGCTGCTGGACCGCAAGGGGGCCACGCAGCAGACCGAAGTGCTGCAGCTCGACGCGACGGTGATCGACCGCGCCGAAGAGCAGGGCAACCAGGTCGTCAGCGTGCGCTTCTGGGGCCTGGTGCGCGAGCGCAGCGAAGACGCGGCGAGCGGCTTCGATGAAGTCTGGCATCTGGCACGCCCGCTGGACGGCAGCCGCGAATGGGCGATTGCGGGCATCCAGCCCACGAACTGACGATTGAAGCCATGCCCCGCCCTGGGGCATGACCTATGAGGGGCCATGCTGACCGCGGTCAGAATGGCCCCTCGTCATTTCTGCTGTACGGGAGTTCAAGATGCAACGATCACTGTCTTCCCTGCGCCTGGCGGCGCTGCTGCTGGCCTTGGCCGGCGCCGGCCTGGTCCAGGCCCAGGACAAGCCTGCTGCCGCCGTGCTCGCGCCCAATGCCAACCTGGTCGTCCAGGGCATTCCGGCCGTGCCCCAAAGCCTCGCCGATGCCGTCGCCGCCTATGCCGATTTCCGTGGCCATGGCTTTGTCAGCTGGCATCCGACCCAGCGCGAAATGCTGGTCTCGCACCGCAAGGCCGGCGCCAATACCAGCCAGCTCTATCGCCTTGCCAGCCCGATGGGCGAGCTGGAGCAGCTGACCGACTCGCAAGACCCGGTCGGCGGCGCCACCTACGAGCCCAAGCATGGCCGCTACATCGTGTTTGCCCGCGCCACCGGCGGCAATGAAGTGGCACAGCTCTACCGCCTGGACGGCAAGGGCAAGGAGCCGGTGCTGCTGACCGACCCCGACCAGCGCCATGCGCTGAACGGCTGGCTGCACAACAGCAGCCAGTTGCTCTTCACTTCGGTGCCGCTGGACCGCACCGCGCAGGGCGGTTCGCGCGCCCAGGTGATGACGCAGCTGTGGATCATGGACCCCGAGAAACCTGAAGCGAAGCGCAAGCTGACCGAGTTCCCCGGCGGTGGCTGGGGCGTGGGCTCGATCTCCTGGGACGACAAGCAGGTGGCGCTGACCGAGTACGTGTCGGCCGCCGAGTCGCGCATCTGGATCATGGACCTGGCCACCGGCGAGAAGCGCCAGGTCTTGCCGGCCGCCGGCCAGACCGAGCGCGCGAGCTATTCGCCAGCCGGTTTTACGCACGACAACAAGCAGCTGTTCATCACCACGACCAAGTTCAGCGAGTTCCGCGAGTTCGGCCGCATGACGCTGGCAGACGGCAAGCTGGAGCGCCTGGACAGCGGCCTGCCCTGGGACCTGAGCGGCGGCACCATCACCGAGGATGGCAAGACGCTGGCGCTGCAGTTCAATATCGATGGCCGCGACGAGCTGCGCTTCTTCGATGCCAAGAGCTTCAAGCCGCTGCCCGCGCCCAGGCTGCCGGCCGGCTCTGTGGGCAACGCGCGCTATGACAAGCAGCGCAACGAGCTGATGTTCTCGCTGGACAGCGCGCAAGGCCCGGGCCAGATCTTCTCGGTCGACAAGGCCGGCAAGGTTCAGCAATGGACCAAGGCCTACGCGCCACCCAGCATCGACACCGCCAAGTTCGGCGACCAGCAGATCGTGCGCTGGAAGAGCTTCGACGGCCGCCAGATCTCCGGCCTGATCAACCTGCCGCCGGCCGACAAATTCCCGGGCAAGCGCCCCGTGCTGATCAACATCCATGGCGGGCCGGAAGGCCAGTCGACGATGGGCTTCATCGGTCGCAACAACTACTTCGTGCAGGAGATGGGCATCGCCATGATCCAGCCGAACGTGCGCGGCTCGACCGGCTATGGCAAGACCTTCCTGGACCTGGACAACGGCTTCAAGCGCGAGGACTCGGTCAAGGACATCGGCGCGCTGCTGGACTGGATCGCCACGCAGCCCAACCTCGATGCCAGCCGCGTGATGGTGGTGGGCGGCAGCTACGGCGGCTACATGGTGCTGGCCGTGTCGACGAACTATGCGGAGCGCATCGTCGGCGCGATCGACATCGTCGGCATCTCGCACTTCGTCACTTTCCTGAACAACACCGAGAGCTACCGCCGCGACCTGCGTCGCGTCGAGTACGGTGATGAGCGCGACCCGGCGATGAAGGAGTTCCTCGACAAGATCTCGCCGCTGACCAATGCCGCCAAGATCAAGAAGCCGCTGTTCGTCGTCCAGGGCAAGAACGACCCGCGCGTGCCGTACACCGAGGCCGAGCAGATCGTGGCCAAGGTGCGTGAGCAGGGCACGCCGGTCTGGTACCTGCGCGCCGAGAACGAGGGCCATGGCTTCCAGCGCAAGGAAAACCAGGACTACCTGTTCTATTCGATGATCGGCTTCATGCAGCAGAACCTCTTGAAGCGCTGAGCGCAGCGTGCTTCAAGAGAAAAGGCCCGCTTGCAGCGGGCCTTCTTCTTGAGCCCCGCGGTCTCAGTTCGACGCGGCCGAGGCGGAAGGAATGCTGCCAAGCGGCGCGCCGGCCCACAGGCGCTTGAGACGCGCCAATTCCTGGTCGTAGAGCTTGTTGACGCGCACCAGCTCGGCCTTCTGGTTCTCGATCAGGACGCGCTGCGCTTCGGCCGCAGCGTCGTTGGCATCGAGCTGTTGCTTGAGCTTGGGCGGCAGGGGCTTGCCGACGTAGAACTCGGCCTCGTCGGTCAGCGGCTTGCGGTCGGTGGCCAGGTCCTGCAGCCGGCGCTCCGAGGTGCGCATGGCGGTTCTCACGTCGTCCAGCGCGGCGTCGCGGGCGCGCTTGTGTGCAGCCTCGTTGGGAAAGCGCAATTTTAGGTTGCGGTCACGCCGCACCGCGTCGGCCTGGGCCGAGCGCTCGACCGCCAGCTTGCGGTCCTGCTCTTCCTTGGCAGCCCGCTCTTCCAGCGAGAGCGTGGGTGGCAGCACACTGCGCAGCGAGCCGTCGGCATTGAGCACGCGCTGCTCGCGGGTCATGCATTCAGCAATCGGGCGGTCGCCGGTCAGCTTGCGGCCGTCTGGCGTGGTGCAGGTGTAGATGGCCTTGCCACCCCCGGCGGGCGCCTGCGCATGGGCGCAGGGCAGCGCAACAGCGAGGGCGACCAGCGGCAGGAGAGCGGGCAAATGGCGCATCAGACCCCGTAGCGTTGGCGGTAGGCCAGCACGGCCGCGGCATGCGACTGCACAGCCGGGTTGCTGGTATTGCGGAGATAGTCGAGCAGGTCGGCCAGGGCGGCGATGGCCACCACCGGCAGGTTCAGGTTCTTGGTGACGTATTGCACGGCGCTCCACTCCATGTCGACGCCGTTCTCGGCCGCCTTTTCCTGGCGGTCCAGCGCGATGGTCACGCCGCAGGGCGTGGCGCCAGCGGCGGAGATCATGGCGATGGACTCGCGCACCGAGGTGCCGGCCGAGATCACGTCGTCGATGATGAGAACGCGGCCCGCCACCTTGGCGCCGACAAGCGTGCCGCCTTCGCCGTGGTCCTTGGCTTCCTTGCGGTTGTAGGCAAAGGGTTTGTTGTGGCCGAGGCGCGCCAGCTCGATGGACACGGCTGCCGCCAGCGTGATGCCCTTGTAGGCGGGGCCGAAGATCATGTCGAACTGCAGACCCGAGGCCAGCAGCGTCTTCGCATAGAACTCGGCCAGGCGGGCCAGCTTGGCGCCGTCGTCGAACAGGCCGGCATTGAAGAAGTAGGGGCTCAGGCGGCCGGCCTTGGTCTTGAACTCGCCGAAACGCAGCACGCCGGCGTCCACCGCGAAGGCGACAAATTCCTGGGCGAGCGAGGCGGAGGCGGCAGCAGTCATTGCAAGGCGGGCACGAATGGGGTCGGCGCATTGTAGGCAGAAGGCCGGGCCGCAGAAAAAAAGCCCGCCCCGGCGGGGGCGGGCCAATTCAGCGGGCGGAACCCGGGCTCAGAACAGCGCCTTGAACTGCACGCCGTAGCTCCGCGGCTCGTTGATGAAGCCCGTCAGGTTGTTGAAGGCGATCGCTCCGTTGACCACGACCTTGTTCGTGATGTTGCGGCCGAAGGCGGCGACTTCATACTTGCCGTTGTCCCAGTTGTAGCCGACGCGCAGCCCGCCTTCGAGCAGCGGCTTGCCGACGAATTCGACCGATCGCATCAGGAAGAAGTTGATCTTGGAGCGATAGGCCCAGTCGGTATAGACGAAGTACTCGCTGCCGTCCGACATCGGGATGCTGTAGCGGGCGGTCACGTTGGCAATCCACTTGGGCGCGTTGGGCATCGGGTTGTTGTAGAGGCTGTAGCGGCCCTGCGAGTCCGCCGTGCCGATGGGCACGGCACCGCTGCCGGCCCGCACGTCGTACAGGCTGGCATCCTTCAGCTTCGTGTCGTTGTAGCTGGCGCCCAGGGTGAGCATCAGCTGATCGGTGGGCAGCAGGTCCAGGTTCACCTCGAAGCCCTGGCCCGTGGCCTTGCTGGCATTCAGCAGCGTGTTGGTGTTGCTGGTCGAACCCACGGCGGTCAGCTGCTGGTCCTTGACGCGGTACGAGAACGCGCTGGCCGACAGGCGGGCGCGCCGCTCCCAGAAGTCGCTCTTGACACCGAATTCCATGGACAGCACGTTCTCCGGACGGGCCTGACTTTGCGGACCGAAGGCACTGGCCGGATAAATCGAAGCGGCGCGGAAGCCGGTGGCAGCGCGGGCGTACAGATTGGTCTGCTTGTCCAGGGCATATGTGCCTGACAGGTCCCAGTTGACCTTGTTGTCATCGGTCTTTGCACTGGTGCCGGCCGTGGCGTTCACCGCGCCGGCCAGGATCGCGAGCGACTTCTTGTCCTGCGTGTAGCGCAGGCCGGCTCGCAGCTTGAAGTCGGCCGTCACGTCGTAGTTGACCGAGCCGAACACGGCATAGGCCCGGTTGGTCTGGCTCGTCAGGACGCGACCGTCGGGCAGCGGCACGAAGTAGTCGATCTGGTCCATCGTGTAGCGCTCGTCGAACAGGTACACGCCGCCCTGCCAGCGCAGCGGGCCGCGACCGTTGGACTCGAGACGGAACTCCTGGGTCAGCTGGCGGTGGTCCGTCAGCGCATCAGATGTCTCGACCGGGAAAAACACGTCGCCTTCCTTGGCATAGGGCGGCAACTGGAAGTTCGGGCCCAGGTGCACGTTGTAGCCACCGTCCACATCGGCGCGGCTGAACGGCTGGACGGTCTCGATGGCGCTGATCGAATGCAGCGTCACGTCGCCCAGATTGAGCTTGAGCTTGATGCTGCCGCCGGTGGCATGCAGGCGTTGCTCGTTCTTGCCGTCGATATACATCTTGGCGGGATCAAAGCCGTCCACCAGCTCATTCGTGCCGGGCTTGATGATGCTGGCACGGAACATGCGCGGGCTGCCATCGAGCTCGCGGTTGTGGATGTTGAACAGGACGCTGAAATCCTTGCTGGGCGCATAGAGCGCCTGGATGCGCACGGCGCGGTCGTCAAAACCTTCGGTTTCAGGCGTGACGGCATTGGGTACCTGGTTCTTGACCCAGTTGTCGCGGTGCTGAACCTGGGCCGAAATGCGCGCCGCCCAATCGCCCCCCAGGGGCAGATTGAATGCGCCTTCGACGCTGGTGCTGCCATGCGAACCATAAGACGCGCTGAGATAGCCATCCTGCTTCTTGGAGGGCAGGACCGAGTCGAACTTGACCACGCCGGCAGGCGTGTTGCGCCCAAACAGCGTCCCCTGCGGGCCGGCCACCACCTCGACCGCGCGCAGGTCGAAGACCGGGAAGCCCTTCAGGATGGGGTTTTCCTGCACCACGTCGTCGTAGATCAGCGAGACCGGCTGCGACGCATTCAGGCGGAAGTCGGTGTTGCCGTAGCCGCGAATGTAGAAGCGCGGGAAGGCGCGGCCATAGGACGATTCGATGTTCAGGCTGGGCACGCGGCCGGACAGGAAGCGCAGGTCCTCCCCGCCAGAGGCCAGCACTTCCAGCTTCTCGCCGCTGAGCGTCGAGACAGCATTGGGCACGTCCTTGATGTTCTCGACCCGGCGCTCGGCGGTGATCACCACGGTCTCGAGCTGGTTTTTCTCGGCCGGTTTTGCCTCCTGGGCCAGGGCGGCAGAGAGAGGCCAGGCCGTCAGGGCCAGGCCGATGGCCAAGTTCAGTGCTTGAGGCTTGCGGGGATGCTGCATGAGGTACTCCTTGGGGATACAAACGAAACCCGACGAATCTAGCGCTTGCGCTCTGGTCTCGTCACCTCGGAAGGCCGGCTGTTTCAAGCGCTGTGCCGGTCGCGCAACAGGGGCTGGACAGCGCTGCCACAATGCGCGCGCAGCAACGCTTGAGTCGCACCGATGAAACTGATCACCGCCAACCTGAACGGCATCCGCTCTGCCTCGACCAAGGGCTTCTTCGACTGGGCCCCGTCCCAGCGGGCCGACGCCATTGGCGTGCAAGAGGTCAAGGCCCAGGCCGATGTGGTCGACGGCCAGTTCGACAGCATCGGCAAGCTGCAGGGCCACTTCCATTACGCCGAGAAGAAGGGCTACTCGGGTGTGGGCCTGTACACCAGTGACGAGCCCAGCGAGCTGATCATCGGCTTCGGCTCGCCCGAGTTCGACGCCGAAGGGCGCTGGGTCGAGAAGCGCTTCGACAAGCCCGGCCGCAAGCTCAGCCTCATCTCCTGCTACTTCCCCAGCGGCAGCAGCGGCGAGGACCGCCAGCAAGCCAAGTTCCGCTTTCTGGCCCTGATGTACCCGCACCTGATGGCCCTGAAGGCTGAGCGCGAGTTCATCCTCGTCGGCGACATCAACATCGCCCACCAGCAGGCCGACCTGAAGAACTGGCGCAGCAATCAGAAGAACTCCGGCTTCCTGCCCGAGGAGCGCGCCTGGCTGACCCAGCTGTTCGGCGAGGGGGGCCTGGTGGACGTCTATCGCCAGCTGGAGCCCGACACGACGGACGATTGCTACACCTGGTGGAGCAACCGCGGCCAGGCCTACGCGAACAACGTGGGCTGGCGGCTGGACTACCACTTCGCCACGCCCGCGCTCGCCGCCCTTGCCAAGCGCTGCGCGATCTACAAGGAGCAGAAGTTCAGCGACCATGCGCCGCTGACGATCGATTACGACTTCAAGCTCTGAACAGCAAAAAAGAACTGAATGGCAACCTCCCCCTGGACGCCCCTGCTGGAAGAGCTCAAGCGCGCGCTCGCGGCTCATGATCGCGCTTCGACCAACGCTGCCGTACAGAAGCTGCTGGACCAGCGCGCGCCGCTCGGCCAGCAGTGGCGCTCGGTCTGCGAGCTGATGCGCATCAGCGGCGAGTACACGCTGGCCCATCGCGCCATGGACAGCTTTATCGCAGCCGTCGGCAGCTCGCCGCAGGCGCTCTATTCCAAGGTGGTGCTGTTGACCCAGACCGGGCGCATGCGCGAGGCCTACGACTGCATCGCCAAGCTTCCGGCCGACGTGCCCGACCGCGCAGGCCATGCCTATGTGCTGGGCAATGTCGCAATGACCTTGGGCCGCGTCGAAGAGGCGCGAGAACGGCTCGAGACTGCCGTCAAGTACCGCCCGGGTTGGGGCCCCGCATGGCTGACGCTGGTTTCCGCGGTCAACCTTGCCAATGATCCGCTGGGCGAGCAGTTGCTGGCCGACGGACCAGCGGCTGAGAAGCAGGGTCCGGCCGACCTGGCCCGCTATTTCTATGCCTTGGGCAAGCTGCATGTCGACCGCAAGGACCCGGACGCGGCCTTCGCCGCCTACGACCGCGGTGCCAAGCTCCTGAAACAGGAGACGCCCTACAGCCGCACCGGCAACAAGAACATTGCCACGTCGGCAATGAGCGGCTATCCCGACGGCATGATCGAAAGGTTCAATGCCCGGAAGCAGCGCAACACCAGCCGACCGATCTTCGTCACCGGCCTGCCGCGCTCGGGCACAACGCTGATCGAGCACATCCTGGCCAGCCACAGCGAGGTGGCCGACGGCGCCGAGCTGAACATCGTTCAGCATCTGGCGGTACAGGCGGGCGGCGTTTCCGGTGAAGCGCTGGAGAGCTACTTTGCCAAGGGTGGCTCGCCCGATGCACTGGCCCAGCTCTATCTGCATCTGCTGGAGGAACGCTTTGGCCCGAACGGACGCATCGTCGACAAGACCATCGACGCCGGCCGATTCTTCGGCCTGGTAGCCACGGCGCTGCCGGATGCGCCGCTGATCTGGATGCGCCGCGACCCGCTGGACAGCGCCTGGTCCTGCCTGCGCACCTTCTTCATCCATGGCGTCGGCTGGAGCTACGACCTGGCCGACAT
This sequence comes from Roseateles microcysteis, assembly GCF_036880965.1. Classification (NCBI taxonomy): domain Bacteria; kingdom Pseudomonadati; phylum Pseudomonadota; class Betaproteobacteria; order Burkholderiales; family Sphaerotilaceae; genus Roseateles; species Roseateles microcysteis. Next base: position 324,917 of record NZ_JBAJMV010000007.1, read on the forward strand.
CGCCCACCATTTCCAGATCGAGGATGCCTTGCTGGCCTTCTGGAAGGCCCGCCTGGGCGAGCGCCTGCTGGTGGTGCCCTATGCAGAGTTCGTCGAAGCGCCGGAAACCTGGACCCGGACCTTGCTTGCACATTGCGGGCTGGAGGAAGAGTCGGCCGTACACCGCTCGCACACGACGGATCGGGTGGTGCTGACAGCCAGCGCCTTGCAGGTGCGCAAGCCCATCAACCGTGATGGCCTGAACGTCGCGGCGCCCTATAGAAGGCACCTGCAACCCTTTGTCGATCTCTACTATGGCGAGGGTCAGGTCGTGCCTGGCACCCGCTAGAAAGCGGTAAATCCCTATCCTGGTTTTCCTGCCCCGCGAACACGGGGGAGCATGCGCACCGCACAAATGTGCGCGCTGCTAATCTGTCCTCCTGCCCAAACCAGGATGAACGTCATGCGTCTGAAAGCCATCAAATCCGCCCTCGCCACCGCTGCGGCGCTCACCGCCACCTGCGCCAGCGCCACCACGATCAACTTGGTCGACCTGGGCGGCGTGACCGGCTCGGTCGCCGAGAAGGACTTCAAGCTCGCGGCCCAGTTCTGGGGCAACATGTTCACCAACTCCGCGACGATCAACCTGGGCGTGAAGTTCGGTACGTTGGGTGCCGGCATCATCGGTTCGACCGGCAGCACCCGCCAGGACCTCAGCGTTGCCACCTGGGAGTCGCTGGTCAACGCGACCAAGAGCAGCTCCTACATCGACCAGAATGCCATCCTGCCGACCCTCACGACCGGCGGTGTCAGCGGCATCACCCAGGGCACGGTCAGTGCAGCCAACCAGAACAACAGCGCCTTGACCTCGCAGTTGCTGGACGGCACCCAAACAGCTTCGCGGGTGCTGTATGCCAACACCTCGCTGATCAAGGCGCTCGGCGGTTCGGTGGCGGACCCAACCGCCCTTGACGGTTCGGTGACCTTCAGCAGCGCCTTCGCCTTCGACTACGACCCGTATGACGGCATCACCGCCGGCACCATGGACTTCCTGGGCGTGGCGATCCATGAAATCGGCCATGCACTCGGCTTTGTTTCCGGTGTCGACCTCTTTGACGTCTACAGCTATGGAGCTGGCCCTGGCCGCGGCTTGCTGGGCTACGACCTGAACGACACGTCGATCTTCAGCGCGTTGGACATGTTCCGCTACAGCGCTCCCGGCACGCTGGACTTCCACACCGGCGGCACCAAGTACTTCTCGATCGACGGCGGCGCCACAGCCCTGTTCGGCAACACCATGTCCACCGGCCGGTACAACGGCGACGGCAAGCAAGCTTCGCACTTCAAGGACACGGTCGGCTGCACCGGCCAGCTGGGCATCATGGACCCGACCTTCTGCTACGGCCAGATGGGCGAAGTGACGGGCCTGGATATGGCAGCCTTCGACGCCATGGGCTGGAACCTCAGCGTCAACGCGATGACCATGGGCACCCTGAGAACCGCCGACATCTACGTGCCCGAACCCGCCACCTACGCACTGATGTTCGCGGCCCTTGGCATGATGGGCGCCGTCACCCGCAAGCGCAAATCAGCGCAGGGCAGCAGCGACAAGGCCTGAGGCCTGCCGCGCCGGCACCGCTCGGCGCAGCTCTGCTGACAGCCTCGAAAGGCCCGCATCGCGCGGGCCTTTTCCATTGTGGCTTGGCCTGGCTTCGGCTCCGGCAGCAGCCGCCTGGAAGTGCCGCGCCCGCTGCGTTGACCGCCGGCTTCAGCCCGCGCCAATGAGGCTGGCGATCTTCTCGTCGGTCAGCCGCATCGGCAGTGCCTGCAGCGGCAGGAGCGCGGCCACCGCATAGGCATCGCGGGCGCAGTCGCGCAGGAGCGGGCTCATGCGCGGCTCGCCCATCGCATCGGTCAGCGTGGCCACCTGGGGGCAATGTGCCTTGTCGCCATTGCGCACCACGAGGCCGATCTCGCCCGACGCCAGGCGCACGATGCTGCCGGGCGGAAAGATGCCGAATGACTTGATCAAGGCTGCCGCCAAGGGGCTGGCAGCAGCCATCTGGTGCAGCTCGCGGCCGGCCTGCATGGCACTCATGGCCGGCCGGTTGGCACGGCTGCTCAGGCGAGCGGTGTAGATATCGGCATAGCGCAAGAGCTCGGCCAGCGGTTCGACCTCCCTGAGCTTGTGCGGATAGCCCGAACCATCGGGCAGCTCATGGTGCTGCCGGATGGCGACCAGCCAATCCTGGTCATCGATGCCGGCCTCGGCCAGCATCTCGGCACTGCGCAGCGGATGCTCGTTGATCGCCTCGCGCTGCATTGCGGTCAGCGGCGAGACCTGCGTGGCCAGCTTGGCCTGCAGGTCGAGCATGCCGACGTTCATCGTCAGGGCGGCCTGGAAGGCGCGGCGCTGCTCGGTCGGGCTCCAGCCCAGCAGCCGCGCTGCGGCATGGCAGGCGGTGGCCGCCTGGATGGAGTGGCGCACGCCGTAGTGGCCTTCGCTCTGGCGCACGATCTGCGACAAGGCCACCTCGGGCGAAGCGTCGATCAGTGAAAGCAGGAGGTCGGTGCTGCCATGGACCGCAGCCGCCATCTGCGCAGGTGCGGCGCCCAGGGCCAGGCGCACATCATGGCCGACCCGCTCCCACTCGGCAGGCAAGCGGGCCAGGCGCTGTTCGGGGTCCAGACGGCGGGTTGGCTGGATGGCTGCGGCGAGCTCCTCCACCTCGACCACGGCGCCTCTCTTGAGCAGGGCCTCGAGCTGTTCATCGTCGGCGATGACCTGGCCACGGGCCAGCAGCAGCAAGCGGCCGGCATCGCGCACGCTGAATGCCAGCGGCTGACCGAGCACGATGCGTTCCCTGACGGAGATGAGTGAGCAGACGCGCATTGACAGCGTTAATGCGGCACGGCTGCCGGCAGATTGCGACCGGGCGGACTCTAACCGCAGCATTCGCGCGCCACTCGGCAATGAGCGCCGCATCCCTCTTTTGGCGGGCGCTATGCGCGCACTATTTCGCGGGCGAAGGCTTGCGGCGGGGCGCGGGGCGCAGCGCCTGGAGCTGCAACTCCAGCATGCCGGCCAGTGTCGCCCTCAGGCTGGCTGCCCGTTCGCTGGCCGGCAGCAGGTCGTCGAACTGCCCGGCCAGCGCCAGATGGGCAAAGCCATGCACGACCGACCAAACCATCAGCAAGGCCTGGAACTGCTGCGGCGACAGGTTGGCGCCCGCGGGCAGGCCATACAGACGACGCATGCCATCCTCCAGCACGCCGAAGGCTGCCCGGCCGCTGCGCTCCAGGGCTTCGTCCTTGTAGCCTTCGCAGCGGAACATCAGCCCGAAGCGGCCGGGATGCTGGAGCGCGAAATCCACATAGCCCAGGCCCTGCTCGCGCAGCTGCGCCACCGGGTCCGGGCCACCGCGCTGGTCGCCCGCCTTCAGTGCCGCGCTCAGGCCATCGAAGGCCAGGGTCGCCACGGCGACCAGCAGCCCCTGTGCATCGCCGAAATGATGGGCCGGCGCCGCCGGCGACACGCCCGAGCGGCGCGCCACCTCGCGCAGCGAGAAGCCCTCGAGCCCACGCTCGGCCAGCACGGTCTCGGCGGCGGCGATCAGCGCCTCGCGCAAGGCACCGTGGTGATAGGCGTCGCGCGGCGCCTGCGTGGCCTGGCGAGAGGGTTCGGGCTTGCTCATGGAAGGGCACTCGACTTTTGAAACTTGACAGCGTTCAGATCATAGGCGAAGATCTATCTGAACATTGTTTAGATCTCGATCCACAACACCCGAGGAACTCGGCATGCCCCCACTTCCGATCACTCCCGACGCGCTGTTCTCCGCCGGCAGCGCCCTGGCCATGTCCGGCTGGCTGGCCCTGGCGCTGTCGCCCGCGGGCAGGCCTTGGGCACCGGCCGTGCGCCGCTATGCCGGGCGCGTCGTGCCGCTGCTGCTGGCGGTGGCCTATGTAGCGCTGTTCGCCAGCAATGGCATGGGCGACGGCGGCTACGACTCGATGGCTGCCGTGCAGCGCCTGCTGGCCCAGCCCGCCTTGCTGGTGGCCGGTTGGCTGCATTACCTGGCTTTCGACCTGTTTGTCGGCAGCTGGATCGCCGAGCATGCGGGCGCCTTGGGCCTGCCGCACTGGCTGGTGCTGCCCTTGCTGGCGCTGACCTTCCTGTTCGGCCCGGCCGGGCTGCTGGCATTCGCCCTGTTGCGCAAGTTCTGGCGTCAGCGCCCGGCACAGGCGATGGCTCTTTGAGGAACAAGGCACATGAACCACAAGCTCAATCCATCGATCATGCAAGCGGCTGGCCTGGCGGAGTCCTCGGCCATCTCGAGCCTCTGGCAGGAGTTGCTGCACCGCGAGCGACGCCTGGCCCTCTTCGGTGCGCTGCTGCTCGCCCTCATCCTGCCGATGGCCATCGCCTGGGGCCTGGACGATCGCATGCTGCGCGGCGCCAACATCTGGATCAAACCGATCAAGTTCGCCCTCTCGATTGCCCTGCTGGCCTTCACCACCGCCTGGTTCGTCGGTCATCTGCCAGCGGCAAGCCGCCAGGGCCTGGCGGTGCGCCGCATCGTCTGGCTGCTGATCGCCAGCGGCGGCTTCGAGTTCGTCTACATCACCCTGCAGGCGGCGCTGGGGCAGGCCTCGCACTACAACGTTGGCGACCTCTGGCACGGCGTGATGTACACACTGATGGGCCTGGGCGCGCTCTTGCTGACAGCCACCCAGCCGATGCTGGCCTGGCAGCTCTGGCGCCACCCGGACTCGCAGCAGGCGCCAGTGCATCGACTGGCCATGCTGCTCGGCCTGCTGCTGACCTTTGTGTTCGGCGCCGGTGTGGGCATCCTGCTTGGCAATCAACAGCCACCAAGCGGCGGCGCCAGCCTGCCACTGCTGGGCTGGGCCCTGGGCGGCGGCGACTTGCGACCGGCGCACTTCCTGGGCATCCATGCCGAGCAATTGCTGCCGCTGGCAGCCCTGGCCCTGCCCAGGCGCGGCTGGCTGATCGGCTTCACGGCGATCTACAGCCTGGCCTTTCTAGCCTTGCTGATCCGGGGGCTCGCCTGAAGCGGCGGTTCATGGCAAGCGCAAGCTTCGCCATGCGCGGCAGCGACCAGCTCTTCCAGCACGCCACAGCCATGGTGGGCATGGTCTGAATCGCAGCGGGCCTTCAAGGCGGCCAGCTGCCTTTCAAGCGCCTTCATGCTGGCCAGGCGGGCGCGCACCTTGGCCAACTGCGCATCGACGAGGCCGTCCACGGCCGCCAGCGTCTGTGCGGCACCGTCATCGAGTGCGGCCAGCAGCAGCCCGACGTCGGCCAGGCTCATGTCCAGGGCCCGGCAGTGCCTGATGAAGGCCAGGCGCTCGAGTTGCGGCTGGCCATAGTCGCGGTAGCCATTGGCTTCGCGCGTCGGCGCCTGCAGCAGGCCGCTCTTCTCGTAGAAGCGGATAGTTTCGATGTCGACGCCGGTGGCCTGGCTCAGTTCGCCTATGCGCATGGATGCACTCCTGCAGGGTCTGGTCAGTATCGCTTGACTCTGGAGTTGCTACAGGCTTTCCAATGCCGACATTCGCAACGAAGCAAAGCCAGGAACCATGAGCGACGCCTGCTCCCACGATCACGACCATGGTCATCATCACGCCCACCTCTCAGTCGCCGACTCGCCGCGCTACAGGCGCGTGCTCTGGGCGGCCTTGGTAATCAACCTGGCAATGTTCTTCGTCGAGCTGCTGGGCGGATGGAGTTCGCGCTCGGTCTCGCTGCTGGCCGACTCGGTGGACTTCTTTGGCGACGCGGCCAACTACGGCATCGCACTGGCGGTGATGGGCTTGTCCCTGCGTTGGCGCGCCGGCTCGGCGCTGATCAAGGGGCTCAGCATGGGTGCATTCGGCCTCTTCGTGCTGGGCCGCGCGGCCTGGTCGTTCTGGCAGGGCGACGTGCCGGAGCCTCTCACCATGGGCGTGATCGGCACGTTGGCGCTGATGGCCAACCTCGCCGTGGCCTGGATGCTCTACGCCTGGCGCGAGGGCGACGCCAACATGCGCTCGGTATGGCTGTGCACGCGCAACGACGCCATCGGCAACTTGGTCGTGATGGCTGCGGCGCTGGGCGTGTTCGGCACTGGCAGCGCCTGGCCCGACCTGGCGGTGGCTGGCGTGATGGCGCTGCTGGCCCTCAGCGCGGCGCGTTCGGTGATTGGCCAGGCGCGCGCTGAGCTGGACGAGGCCTGGTAAGGGCCGGCGCTCAACTTTCAGGATGGTGGAGGCGCCATTCCTGCGTCCGACCGCCATGGCCATGGGCGGCGGCGCGCACATCGTTCACGTGGACATGGCTCTCGGTGGCAAGGGCATGGTCGGTGTCGGCCCTTCACGGGGCGCTGTTCGGCACCGGGGCAGGGCCTGCGCGACGCTGCAGCGGAGCTGGCCAATCACCGCCTGATCGGCAACACCGCCAGTCCCATCCTCAACCAATGGCAGCTCGGCAGCGGCCGAGAAGCCCGCGAGCTGAGCGTGCGCGGCCACACGCGCGCAGACAACAGTGGCGTGGTGCTCTCATTGGTGCAGCACGGCGCGGGCATCGGCCGCCTCATCAGCATCGTGGCGGATCCGCTGGCAGCGGCGGGCGCATTGGTGCGGGTGCTGCCCGAGTTGGCCGCCCAGGCAGCGATGCCGGTCTATGCGGTGATGCTGCAGGAGCGTCACCGCCTGCCAGAGCTGCGCGCCTGCATCGAGCACTGGGCCGAGTGGGTGGCACGCGTCTGAGCAGCTGACACGCGTCAGTGGTCGGGGCAGCGGTAGCGCTCGATCTCCAGGGCCCGCGAGGCGCCGATCAAGGCCGGCGAGACCGCCGCATTGATCAGGAGGCAAGGGATCTGCGCCAGGTAGCTCTGGAAGCGGCCCTTGCCCTCGAAGCGCTCGCGAAATCGCGAGGCCCACAGCTCGGGCAAGAGGCGCGGCGCAATGCCGCCGCCGATATAGACACCACCGCGCGCGCCCAGCGTCAAGGCCACATTGCCAGCGAAACTGCCGAGGAAACGGCAGAACAGGTCGATGGCTTCCTCGCAATGCGGGTCACCGGCCTGGCGCGCCTTTTCAACGATCTCGGACGGATCCAGATGCGAGCCCACCTGCGCTGACAGCGCCGTCACCGCCTCATAGAGATTCACCAGGCCGGGTCCGGACAGCACGCGTTCGGCCGAAACATGACCAAAGCGCTTGCGCAGGTGCTCGATCACGGCGGCCTCGCGCTCATCGTTGGCCGCCAGCGTGCTGTGCCCGCCTTCGCCAGCCACCGGCAGATAGCCACCGCCAGGCGCCGGCAGAAGCCCTGAGACCCCAAGGCCAGTGCCCGGCCCGAGCACCGCCATCGCCTCACCCGTACTGGCCACACCGCCGCCGATGGGCAAGAGGTCCTGCGGGCCCAGCGCGGGCAGCGACAGCGCCAATGCGGTGAAGTCGTTCACCACCGCCAGCTGCTCGACGGCGAGCTCGCGCTTGAGTTGCGAGATCGAGAATGACCAGTGATGGTTGGTCATCTTCACCTCATCGCCGGTGACCGGATTGGCGATGCCGATGCCGCAGGCGCGCGGACCTTCTTGCTTGCCATGCTCGCTGAGATAACTCTGAATCGCAGCGGCCAGGGAACCATGATCGGCACAGCGGTAGCGGGCGATGTCGGTGAGCGGCGCACCGGGGCTGCTGGCCCAGGCCAATCGGGCATTGGTGCCGCCGATGTCGCCGAGAAGGCGCGGATAGGTCTGCTGAGCTTGAAGCATGGATGGTCCGGTTCGAATGCTGCTGGCATAGTATTGAAAGCGCTTTCACGAATCAAGCGCTGATTTACCCGAAGCGCTTGCTGCTTGATGGATACGCCATTGACCGCGACTCGTCGAGCCACTATTCTCGCGCCACGAAAGCGCTTTCATAGATCGGGAAAATTCGACATGGAGCGCCCTGTTCAAGCATCTCGCGGACAGAACTCGCGAGCAACCTCTATCGCATGACTCAAGCAGCCGCTTCTTCAACAGCCCTTCTCCAATGGTTTCTCACTGCCATGGCGAGCGACGGCGCCGCGGCCCAGCGGCTCGCACCGCAGCATGAACTCCCTCTGCAGCCGGCCGCTGCACTGATGGCCAGCCCCGAGGCCGCTGGCCTGTCGCGGCTGATGGTCAACAGCGAGCGGCGCTTCCAGCGCATCGAGGGTTTCGGCGGCGCCTTCACCGAATCGGCAGCAAGCGTCTGGCAGCAGTTGCCGCCGGCTGAAGCCGATGCACTGCTGCGGGCGTACTTCGACAGCGCCGCCGGCCACGGCTACTCCTTGTGCCGGGTGCACATGAACAGCTGCGACTTCTCGCTGGGCAACTATGCGCATGCCGAGGTGCCGGGCGACGAAGCGCTGCTGCACTTCAACATCGACCGCGACCGCAGGGCGCTACTGCCGATGATCAAGGCGGCGCAGGCGGTGGCCAACCAGCCCATCCAGCTGCTGGTCTCGCCCTGGAGCCCGCCGCCCTGGATGAAGAGCAATGGCGAGATGAACAACGGCGGCAAGCTGCTGCCTCGGTACGCCAGCGCCTGGGCCCAGTGCTATGTGCGCTTCATCCAGGCCTACGAGGCCGAAGGCGTGCCGGTCTGGGGCGTCACGGTGCAGAACGAACCCGAGGCCGTGCAACGCTGGGATTCCTGCATCTACACAGCCGAGGAAGAGCGCGATTTCGTACGCGACCATCTGGGCCCGGCATTGCATGCCGCGGGCCTGGCGCGCGTGCGCATCATCATCTGGGATCACAACCGCGACCAGATGGTGCAGCGCGCCGATACGGTCTACGCCGACCCAGATGCCTCGCGCTATGTCTGGGGCTGCGGCTTCCACTGGTATGGCGAAGATCACTTCGACCATGTGCAGCTGGTGCACGACGCCTGGCCCGACAAGCAACTGCTGTTCACCGAAGGCTGCCAGGAAGGCGGACCGCATGTCGGCTCCCATGTGCCGGCCGAGCGCTACGCCCGCAACATCATCAACGACCTGAACCGCTGGACCGTCGGCTGGATCGACTGGAACCTGCTGCTCGATGAAACCGGCGGCCCCAACCATGTCGGCAATCTTTGCAGCGCACCCATGTTGGCGGACCGGGCAAGCGGTGACTTGATGCCGCAGAGCTCCTTCGACTATCTCGGCCATTTCGCCCGCTTCATCAAGCCTGGCGCCGAGCGCGTGCTGTGCGCGGCAAGCAAGCAGGACCTTGAGTGCACGGCCGCCGTGAACCCCAATGGTCGCGTGGCGCTGGTGGTGCTCAATCGCAGCGAGGTCGCGCACCGGTTTGTCCTGTGCGTGGATGGGCAAGCCTGCCTGGCCGAGCTGCCGCCACGCGCCATCGCCACGTTCCTGCGATGACAAGCGACTCGTCGATCAGCCGCCGCGCGCTGCTGGCCAGTGCCCTGCCACTCGCAGCGTCAGCCCATGCCAGCGAGGGGCAGACGCTGACCATCGCGGCCTTTCCGCTGGTCGACGAGATCGTCCGCGCTGCCATCCCCGCGTGGCAGAAGCGGCATCCCGAGGTGGAGCTGCGCATCCTGAGCCGCCAGTACAGCGACCATCACACGGCGATGACCACGGCCTTGTCCACTGCCGTGGCGCTGCCCGATGTGATGGCGCTCGAGTCCAGCTTCGTCGGCCGCTTCGCGCAGGGCGGCGGGCTGGAAGATCTGCGGCAGGCACCCTACGGCGTGGAGCGCTTCCGCGAACGCCTGGTGCCCTTTGCCTACGACCAGGCCATCGCCCGCAACGGCGCCGTGGTGGCGATGCCGGCGGACATCGGCCCCGGCACCTTGATCTACCGCCACGACATCCTCGCCAAGGCCGGTGTGCAGGAGGCCGAGCTGACCGGCAAGTGGGAAGACTATGTCGCGGCTGGCGCGCGCATCAAGGCCCGCACCGGCGCCTACCTGATCGCGCATGTGCAGGAGATCAAGGACATCATCATCCGCGGCGGCCTGAACGCGGGCGAAGGCCTGTACTTCGACACGCAATCGCGTGTGCTGGTGAACTCGCCACGCTTCGAGCGCGCTTTCGAGATCGCGCTGCTCGCCCGCAGGCAGGGCCTCGATGCGCGCGTCTCGGCCTGGTCGAACGACTGGGCAGAAGGCTTCAAGCGCGGGCGCCTGGCCACTGAGCTCTCGGGTGCATGGGTCGTGGGCCAGCTCAACAGCTTCATCGCACCCAGCACCAGCGGCCTGTGGCGCGCGGCACCCTTGCCCGAGAACGGCGCGGCGGCCTATGGCGGCGCCTTCTACGCGATGCCGCGCCGCGCGGCGCCCGAACGCAAGGCGCTGGCCTGGGAGTTCATGCAGCTGATGACGCTGGACCCTCGCTTGCAATTGCAGGCCTTCAAGGACTACGACGCATTCCCCGCGCTGCTGTCCACGCATGAGGACCCCTTCTTCGACCAGCCGCTGCCCTTTCTCGGCGGCCAGCGGGCACGCCAGCTCTGGCGCGAGGCGGCACGGCGCATCACGGCCTTGCCGGTGCACAAGCAGAACCAGTTCGCCGAAGAGGTGGTGCAGACCGAGCTCGACAAGGTCCTGCTCCGCGACAAGCCGATACGCGCGGCGCTGGCCGATGCAGAACAGCTGCTGCAGCGAAGAGCGCTGCGCTGAGAACACAATCAACTGGAGACAAGAAGACATGAACTCGAGAATTTCCCAACGCTGGCGCTGGGCGCCCCTGCTCGCAGCCTTGAGCCTGTGCGCCTGTGGTGGCGCAGGCGGTGCTTCGGGCGGGTCAACGCCAGCACCGACGCCCACACCCACGCCCACGCCGCCCGGCGACACCCTGGGCATTCCGGCGGGCTATCAATTGGTCTGGTCCGACGAGTTCGATGTCGCCGGCCTGCCTGACACGAGCAAGTGGGCCTACGACGTCGGCATGAACAAGCAGGGCTGGCACAACAACGAGAAGCAGTACTACAGCGGCCCGCGCGCGCAGAACGCCGAGCAGCGCGGCGGCAACCTGGTCATTACTGCGCGCAAGGAGCAGATGAGCTCCGCCGCGGATTGGGGCGGCCAGAGCTACACCTCGACACGCCTGATCACCGCCGGCAAGGCCGACTGGACTTACGGCTATTTCGAGATCCGCGCCAAGCTGCCCTGCGGCAAGGGCACCTGGCCGGCGATCTGGATGCTGGGCAGCACCGGCGGCTGGCCGGCCGGCGGCGAGCTGGACATCATGGAGCAGGTCGGCAGCAACCCGACCCGCGTCTTCTCGACCACGCACACCACCTCGGGCAGCGGCGGCAATGGCTCGGGCGCAGCCACGGTGGTGGCCGACCCCTGCACGGCTTTCCATACCTACCAGATGGAGTGGAACGCACAGCAGATCCGCTTCGGCATCGATGGCAAGAGCCACTTCACCTACAAGAACGCCGGCACGGGCAAGGCGCAGTGGCCGTTCGACGCGCCGCAGTTCCTGATCCTCAACATCGCCATCGGCGGCGACCTGGGCGGGCCCATCGACGATGCGATCTTCCCGGTGACCATGGAGGTCGACTACGTGCGGGTGTACCAGGCGCCCAAGCAGTGATGAACCAGCGCGGCGGCTGCCTTCAGCGGCCGCGCTGCGCTTTCACGTGGCGCATGATGTTGACGAAGCTGTCGACCCAGAAGCGCTCGGGATGGCGCGCCAGATGGCGCAGCAAGGCTTCGTGCGCCTGCTTCGAGACGCTCAGGTGATCACCCCCGACGCCATGGAAAGTCAGGCTCACCATGGTGCCACGCGCGGCGGCCTGCTCCACCAACGCAATCAGCTGCTCCCCGCTGGCCGCGGCCGGGTCTGCCGTCTCCACGTCTTCAGGATCGAGGGTCGCCATGTCCTGGACCACTCCGCCGCCGCGCGACTTGATACCGACAAAGACGCCACGCACCAAGGGCAGGTAGGGCTGACCTGCAGCGAGCAGGTCGCCACAAGGCACGGTGAAGGTGCGCTCGCTGCGGCCATCAATCGCCTGCAGGAAAACATTGGCCAGCAGCAGCTCTTCCCGCTGCGCTGCGGGGCTGATCTTGTCCAGATCGTGGTGCAGCGGCACCCAGTCACGCCCCGGCCCGCTGCGCGAGCAGGGGTGGTAGAGCGTGTGGTTGCCGAGCTCGTGGCCGCGCGCGGCGGCGGTCCGCCACTCGGGCAGGCGCTTGGCCACGGCCTCACTCGCCATCGTCAGGTAGAACGTGGCCTTCAGCCCATGGGCGTCGAGTGCCGGCAGGGCATGGTCTAGCTGGGAATTCAGTGCGTCGTCATAGGACAGGCTGACGGCCGCCTTCGCGCCTTTCGGCCAAGTGAAGGGCTTGCCTGAATCAGCCGCGGCGGGCTGCGCGGCCAGCGTCGCTGCGATGAAGAGCCCGAGGCAGCCGGAGCGCATCACGCCTCAATCCAGCGTGGCCGCGCAATGCCTGGCAATGAACTCGGCATGAGCCGGCATCGCATTCGCGCACTTGGCGACCACCTGGCGCACATTGTTCACATGCGCCAGTACTTCTTCTTCAGACGGCTGATCGGCAAACGGGTGGTGGCCACGCGGCATCAGGCCCTGGCCGACCATCACCTGGATCCAGCTTGTCTCCACAAACAGTTCCACGCCATCACGGTAGGTGCGGCCGTTGGCGGCGAACAGGTCCATCTTGCGCTGCAGGCCCTCCGGAATTTCCATCGTCCGGCAGTAGTTCCAGAACGGCGAATCGTCGCGGCGTGTCAGCTTGTAGTGCAGGATCAGGAAGTCGCGGATGCGCTCGAACTCGACGCTGGTCAGGGCGTTGTATTCGGCGATGTCCGCCGGCTCGAAACCCTGGCGCGGGAAGAAGTCGAGGATGCGCGCCACCGACATGTGGATCAGGTGGATGCTGGTCGACTCCAGAGGCTCCAGGAAGCCGCTGGACAAGCCCACGGCCACGCAGTTGCGGTCCCAGAATTTCTTCGCGCGGCCGGTGCGGAACGAGAGATGGCGCGGCGCGGCGGTGGCGGCCCCATCCAGGTTGTTCATCAGAATGGACTCGGCCTCTTGCTTGTCCATGTACTGGCTGCTGTAGACATGGCCATTGCCGATGCGGTGCTGCAGCGGGATGCGCCATTGCCAGCCCGCCGAATGCGCGGTGGAGCGCGTCATCGGCAAGAGTGGCGCGACCGATTCGCAGGGGACGGCGATGGCCCGGTCGCAAGGCAGCCACTGCGACCAGTCCTCGTAGCCGACCTGCAAGGACTGCTGGATCAGGAGGCCCCGCATGCCGGAGCAGTCGATGAAGAAGTCGCCGGCGACCCGCTCGCCGCTCTCCATCACCACCGCCTCGATGAAGCCATCGGCGTCGCGCAGCAGCACCTGCTGCACCTTGCCCTCGAGGCGCCTGACACCGCGCTGCTCGGCAAAGCCGCGCAGGAACTTGGCGTACAGGCCCGCATCGAAGTGATAGGCATGAGCAATGTCGCCCAGCGGCGAGCCGGCCATGTCGGCACGTGCCCGCATGAACTTGGCCTGGCGCGGTGCCACTGTGTTGATTGAGTATTCGCCGAGCGGCTCGGCCCGGCCCGCCTGGGCCGCACGCAACCAGAAGTGATAGAAGGGCAGCGCCTCGTCGGCGCCGCCGATCTTGCCGAAGCCGTGGATGTAGCGCTCACCGACCGCGCCCCAGTTCACGAACTCAATGCCCAGCTTGAAGCTGCCACGCGTCGCGCGCAGGAATTCGTCTTCGTCGATGCCCAGCGCCCGGTTGTACTCGGTGAGGTTCGGAATCGAGGCCTCGCCGACACCGATGATGCCGATCTCGTCGGACTCGATCAGCCGGATCGAATAGGTCGGGCCCAGCGCCTTGGCAAATGCAGCGGCCGTCATCCAGCCAGCCGTGCCGCCGCCGACGATGACGATGTTGCGGATGGTGTTCATGGACTTGATTCTCCGAGCTAAAAGAAAGGCCGGGCTGCTGATAAACCATCAGCAACACCGGCCAAGAGGAGACATTCATGGCCTGGCCGCCCGCACGCGACCAGGCTCCACCCCGTCAGAACTTGTAATTGACGCCCAGCAAGGTGGTGCGGCCGTAGTAGCGGATGTAGTTCGGCAGCAGCTGCGAAGCATCCGGCGCGTTGGCGCCCACCGACTTGCGATTCATCGTCGGCTTGTCACCCACATTGCCCATCTGCAGGAGGATGGACAGGCCCTTGTAGGCGCCCTCCTCGAACGCATAACCGAGCTGAATGTCGACCACCTTGTCGGCCGCCTGTTGCAGGGTCGTGTTGTTCAGGAAGATGTCGCGGGTCGTGGCCGTGAACGGCGAGCGGTAGCGCTGGCTGATACGGGCCGAGATGCCGTGGTCCTCATAGTAGAAGGTCACGCTGTTGGAGCGGCCGGAGAGGCCGTTCAGCGGCACATTGCGCTCGGTGCTGACCGTCGGGTCCGGGTTCTGGTCCTTGATCGAGCTGCTCAGCTTGGAGCCGCTGAACACGAGGCCGAAGCCGCTCAGGCTTGGGTGCAGCAGGCTGCCTTCCAGCGACGTGGCGAACTCGATGCCCTCGACCTTGCCGCCTGTACCGTTGAGCGGCTGGATCATCGGGGCGATGAGCTTGGGCGTCACGCCGACGGGCGGTGTGGACGGGAAGCCCACGGTGCTGACCGCTGTCAGCTGGTTGTAGATGTAGCTGAGCAGGTTCTTGCGGAAGGCTGCCATCGACACATAGCTGCGCTTGCCGAAGTAGCGCTCGACCGAGAGGTCGATGCCCGCTGCACGCCAGGGCTTCAGGGCCGGGTTGCCGGCATAAGCCGTTGTCCATTCGCCAGCATGCGGCGTACCGGCCGGGTCAAGCAGCACCGTCGGCGTGCTGGTGCCGGCGCGCATGTCGACGATGTTCGGGCGCACGATGGTCGTGGCCAGGCCGAAGCGGGCAATCCAGTTGTTCTTGAAGTCGAATACCAGGTTCAGGCTGGGCAGCGTGTCGGTGTAGCTGGTGCCGCCGGTGCGCTTGAACAGGAGCTTGGGATCGGGCTTCTCGTCTTCGCCGCGGTATTCCCAGCCCTGCGAATCCTGCTTGGCATGGACGACCTGCAGGCCGACATTGCCGCGCATGGAGATGCCGGCGAATTCGCTGTCGATGTCGAACTTGGCAAAGCCGGTGCTGACCTTCTCGTTGACGTTCGAGTTGTTGGCCACCCACTTGCTGAACTGCCCCTCTTCCAGGGTCACCGTGCCGCTGGCGACCAGTGCGGGCACATCAACGCGCAGCAACTGCGGAATGCCCGCCCAGCTCATGTCGAAGGGCGCGCGGACCACCGAGTTCGGTATCGTGCGGATGTAGTTGCCGCCCGAGTCCTTGGACATCAGGATGCGGTCTTCGTTCTTGGCCACGTCCTTGCCGCGCTGCGTGAAGTTGACGCCGCCGGTGAAGCCGCTGAAGAAGCCGTCCATCTCGCGCTTGAGCGCGAGGCGGATCGTCTTGATCTCGTCCTTGATTTCCGGATGGCGGATCGCGCCGATCCAGGCCTCGTTGGGCACCCAGTCCATGCCGGCCACGTCGCCGAAGGCGAGGTTGGCGGGGTTGGACAGATAGCCCGCCTGCACCGGCGTGAAGGTCTGCGGGTCGCCGTTGGTCGGCACGTTCCAGTTGTACGCGCCGAAGGTCCACTGCTTGCTGCCGTGGTTGTACGGGCCGCCGTAGGCCTCGACATAGCGCTCGTTGCGCTTGTCACGCGAGTAGCTCAGATCGGCCACGCCCTTCCACTTGTCGGCCAGCTTCAGCTCGGTGTTCCAGCCGACTGCGACGATGTCGTCGGTACGGCGGGTGTCCATATTGCCGATGTTGGCAACCAGCTGCGACGTGGTGGCGCTGGTGGCGTAGGTGTTCTGGCCGATCTGCGTGGTGCCGACATTGGACAGCGCAGGCGCGATGCCGGCCGACCAATTGCCGAACAGGCTCTGCGCAAACTTGCCGCCCACCTCATGCGTCTTGAACTTCGAGTAGTAGAGGTCCAGCTGGTTGTGCATGTCCTCGTTGGGCTTGTGCTCCAAGACGATCATCAGGCCGTCG
The DNA here is from genome assembly GCF_036880965.1 of Roseateles microcysteis. Lineage (NCBI taxonomy): Bacteria > Pseudomonadati > Pseudomonadota > Betaproteobacteria > Burkholderiales > Sphaerotilaceae > Roseateles > Roseateles microcysteis. The sequence continues at coordinate 340,956 of NZ_JBAJMV010000007.1, forward strand.
CGCACGTTCTTCTTGGTTGCCGTGGTGGCGGTCCAGAACATCGGCAGCATGGCCTGGCCGGTGCCCACCTTGGAAGCCACATTGCCGGACAGCGGCAGGCCGAAGGGCGTGTAGTCGCCGTATTCGACCAGCTCGGTCTGCTTGGTCTGCGATGGCGAATCCAGGCGTGCAAAGCCGACCGCCAGGCCAATCGTGTTGTTGGCGAACTGGTCGACATAGGAGAAGCTGAAGCGCTTGCCGGTCTCGCTGGTCACGCCGGGCACCATGGTGCCGTTGGAGTTGCGTTCGCCGCGCAGGTTCACCGCCATCTGGCGGCCGCGCAGGTTCAGCGGGCTCAGGGTGCGGATGTCCACGGTGCCCGAGAGCCCCTGGCCGATCAGGCCGGCATCAGGCGTCTTGTAGACCGTGGCGGAGCCGGCCAGTTCAGACGGGAACTGGTCGAACTCGACCGCCCGGCTGTCATTGGAGCTGACCATCTCGCGGCCGTTCAGGAGCACGCCGGAGAACTCGGGCGACAGGCCGCGGATCGAGATCACGTTGACCCGGCCGTCCGGGCCCCGCTGGCCGGTCAGGCCGGGCAGGCGCGCCAGCGATTCGGCGATGCTGGCGTCGGGCAGCTTGCCCAGGTCTTCCGCCGAGATGACTTCGATGATGGAGTCGGACGTGCGCTTCTGCGCCACGGACGACTCGATGCTGCGACGGATACCCGTCACCACCACGGTTTCGATCTGCTTGACTTCGGGCGTCGTCGAGCTGGCCTGCTGGGCCTCGGCCGGCGCGGCCGCAATGAAAAGCAGGGCACAGGCGGCAGCCACGGGCTGGCGCTGCAAGCTGCGGCCATGCCGCAGGCGGTGATGGTGAGCGGGTTTCATATGTCTCCTTATCGTTTGATCAACTTGCTGGCTCTTGGTCCGTCTCTGGCGGTCGGACCGGTCATTCGCTAGGCAGGTATCAGCAGGGTGCAGCTTCGGTCGGCTGCATCATGAAAGCGCTTTCACAATTTAGCTGTTACGGACACCGAACTCATACTGATTAACCCTAGCGAGTGTTTTTGCGCCACAAAACGGGTGGCGCGACCGGGGAACTCAATGCAGGCCCTGGCCCGCGCTGTCGAAGCCCAGCGCGTGCTGGGCTTCGGCGGTGATGGCCACCGTGGCACCGCTCTGCAGCGCAGCACGGTCGGCCGGCAGCTTGGCGGTGAGCAGGGCATCCAGACCCTCGACACGCAGGTGGGCAATCAGCACGTCACCCAGGTATTCGGCCAGTACGACGGTGGCAGGCACGCCTTGCCCCGCCACCTGCAGATGCTCGGGACGAAGGCCGAGGCGCTGGGTCGACGGTCCGAAGGTCTCGCCACCCAGGTCGCGCCAGAGCTGCAGATGCGCGGCGCTGGCGCCTGCCGCGGGCCGGTCGATGAAATTGATGCGCGGCGCGCCGATGAAGCCGGCCACGAACTCGTTGGCAGGTCGCTGGTAGAGGTCGGTCGGGCTGCCAAGCTGCTCGATGCGGCCCTTGTTGAACACGGCGATGCGGTCGCCCATGGTCATGGCCTCGACCTGGTCGTGGGTCACGTAGATCATCGTCGTGCCCAATTGCTGGTGCAGCCGCGTGAGCTCGATGCGCATGTCCACGCGCAGGGCCGCATCCAGGTTGGACAGCGGCTCGTCGAACAGGAAGACCTTGGGCTTGCGCACGATGGCGCGGCCAATGGCCACGCGCTGGCGCTGGCCGCCCGAGAGCTCCTTCGGGTAGCGGGCCAGCAACTCGGTGATGCGCAGGATCTCCGCCGTCTTGCGCACCTGCTCTTCGCGGGCAGACTTGCCCACGCCGGCCATCTTCAGTGCAAAGCCCATGTTCTCGGCCACCGTCATGTGCGGGTAGAGCGCATAGCTCTGGAACACCATGGCGGCGCCCCGGTCTGCCGGGCGCAGCTCGTTGGCACGCTGGCCATCGATGGCGATCTCGCCACCACTGATCTCTTCCAGGCCGGCGATCATGCGCAGCGTCGTGGACTTGCCGCAGCCCGAGGGGCCGACAAAGACCATGAACTCGCCGTCGCGGATCTCGAGGTCCAGCCCCTGGATCACCTCGGTTTCGCCGTAGCGCTTGCGCAGGCCCCGCAGGGTCACTTGTCCCATTCTGCTTGTCCTTGTGATCAGCGCTGAGCCCGCTGTTGTTGCAGGAAGTCGCGGTACCAGCGTGCGCTGTCCTTGAGCGTGCGGGCCTGGGTCGCGTAGTCCACGTGGACGATGCCGAAGCGCTTCTCGTAGCCCGAGGCCCACTCGAAGTTGTCCATCAGGCTCCAGACCATGTAGCCGCCCATGCGCACGCCCTGCTTCATCGCTGCGTCGACTGCGGCAATATGGGTGGCGATGTAGCGGGTGCGGCCGGCGTCATGCACGCGGCCGTCGGCATTCAGTTCATCCTTGAAGGCACCGCCGTTCTCGGTGACGAAAAGCGGTGGCACCGGATAGTCGCGGTGCAGGCGCAGGAGCAGCTCGGTCAGGCCTTCCGGATAGACCTCCCAGCCCATGTCGGTCACTTCGCGGCCGCTGCTGCGCACGTCCCAGGGCTCGCCGGCGCTGATCACGGAACGCGAGTAGTAGTTGACGCCCAGAAAGTCCATCGGCGTGGTGATGACCTCCATGTCGCCGGGCTGCACCTGTGGTGCGTCGGCGCCGAGGTCGTCCAGCACGTCCTGCGGGTAGCGGCCCTTGAACAGCGGGTCCATGTACCAGCGAACGACGCGGCCATCGTCCAGCACGGCCTTCGCGCGGTCGGCCGCCGAGTCCGTTGCCGCATGCATCGGCGAGAGATTGAGCACCAGCCCCAGTTGGGCCTTGCAGCCCTGTGCGCGCAAGGCCTGCAGTGCTAGGCCATGGCTCAGGAGCAGGTGGTGCGACACCTGGGCGGCAAGCTTGCGGTCCTTCAGGCCTGGCGCAAAGATGCCGACCTGATGGCCCAGCTGCGCCATCACCCAGGGCTCGTTGTGCGTGGCGATGGACACCACGCGGTCGCCCAGCCGCTCCGCCATGCCGCAGGCGTATTCGACAAAGCGATGCACCGTGTCGCGATTGCCCCAGCCGCCGCCGTCCTGCAGCGCCTGCGGCAGGTCCCAGTGGTTGAGCGTCAGGTAGGGCTTGATGCCCCGCGCCAGCAGGCCATCCACCAGCTTTTCGTAGAACGCGAGGCCCGCTTCGTTCCATTCACCGCTGCCTGTCGGGCGCACGCGCGGCCAGGAGACCGAGAAGCGATAGGCGTCGACGCCCAGGCCAGCAATCATGTCCAGGTCTTCTTCCCAGCGCTTGTAGTGCTCGCAGGCCACATCGCCGTTGCTCGCATCGGCGATGGCGCCGCTCTGGCGGCAGAAGCTGTCCCAGATCGACAGGCCCTTGCCATCAGCGGTGGAGGCGCCTTCGATCTGGAAGGCGCTGGTCGCGACGCCCCAGATAAAGTCGGTGGGGAAGGCCGCCTGCGCGGCCAATGGGTCGTAGTGGGTCATGGCATCAAGGTTCAGGAGAGGGCTACTTGACCGCGCCAACGGTCAGGCCCGAGATCAGCTGCTTGGAACACAGCACGAAGAGCACGATCAGCGGCAGCGTCGCCAGGGCAGAGCCGGCCATCAGCGCACCCCATTCGGTATCCACCGGGCTTTGCAGGCTGCGCAGCGCCAGTGGCAGCGTGTACATGTCGGGCGAGCGCATCACCACCAGCGGCCCGATGAAGTTGTTCCAGGAGGCGATGAAGGCAATCAGGCCCAAGGTGCCCAGCGCCGGCTTCAGGAGCGGCAGGACGATGCGGGCATAGATGCCCAGCTCGCTGCAGCCATCCATGCGCGCCGCCTCCACGAGCTCGCGCGGAATCGACGAGCTGACGAACTGGCGCATCAGGAAGATGCCGAAAGCACTCGCCGCGCCGGGAATGTAGAGCGCGCGCGGCTGGTCGATCCAGCCCAGCAGGTCCATGATCATGAAGCTGGGGATCATGTTCATGAAGCTGGGCAAGAGCATGGTGCCCATCACCAGCGCGAACAGCGCCTTCTTGTAGCGGAACTCGAACATCGCAAAGGCATAGCCGCCCATCGAGCAGAACAGGAGCGTGAGCGCCGTCGAGGCCAGGCCGACGTAGAGGCTCCAGCCCAGGTTGCGCCAGAAGGGCAGGCGCTTGGTCAGGATGGCGATGTTGTTCATCAGGTCGTCGCCGAACCACAGTGGCGGCGGCAGGCTGAAGATCTCGCTGCGCGAATGCGTGGCGAAGACGAACATGAAATAGAAGGGCGCCAGCATCAGCAAGGCGCCGATGCCAACGAGAACATAGGCGGCCCAAGGCGCCATGCGATTCACGCGCTGGGCTTGCATCGTGTGGTTCATGCCGATCAGCCTCCGCGGGGGCGGAAAGCCCGGTTGGTGGCCCAGGTGAGCAGGGCCACGACGATGAAGAGCAGCCACGACATCGCACTGGCCGCGCCGAAGTCGTTGAAATCGAAGGCGGTGCGGTAGAGGTAGACCGCCGTGCTCATGCCGGCCTGGTCAGAGCCGCCCTTGCCGCCGGTGAGGATGAAGGGCTCCTCGAACAGCTGCAGGCCGCCGATCACGCTCAAGGTCACACCGAAATAGATCATCGGCTTCAGGCTCGGCAGCGTGATGTAGAAGAACTGCTTGATACGGCTGGCGCCGTCCATGGTGGCGGCCTCGTACAGGTCGGGCGGTATGGTCTGCAGCGCGGCGAGGTAGAGCACGATGTTGAAGCCGACGTAGCGCCAGAACACGATCAGGGAAATGGCGGGCTTCAAGGCATCCGGATCATTCAGCCAGTCGACGGCATGCGCGGGCAGCAGCCAGCTGATGCCCGGTATTTCGCGCAGCACCGCCAGCACGATATTGATCAGGCCGTAGTCGGTCGAGAAGAGCGAGCTGAACAGGATGGCGATGGCCACGGACGAAGTGATGTAGGGCAGGAAGTAGGCACCGACCACCGGGTTGCGCCAGCGCTGAAAGGCAAGGTTGATGAAGCAGGCAAGCGCAATGGCGACCAGGTGCTGCGGCAGACCCGAGACCACGGCCAGCCAGCCGGTGTTCTGCAAGGATTTCCAGAACCATTCGTCCTGCAGCGCGAAAGCGAAGTTGTCAAAGCCCACGAAGTGCATCGCCGCCAGGCCGCTGGTCGGCTCCCAGCTCTGGAACGCGAGGTAGAGCGAGAAGCACAGCGGGAACAGGCCGAACACCAGGAACAGCAACAGGAACGGCGCCAGCAACAGGTACGGCGCGTGGCGGGGTGAGAGGCTGGGCAGTTTCATGACGTGCTCTTCTCAGCGACGGGCGCGCAGCTGCAGCAGGCGCTGCGCATCGGCCAGGGCCGTGGCAATGTCCTTGCCGCGCTCCAGCACCTTGTCGAGCTCGGTGTCGATTACCTCGCGGGCGAATGCATCCTGCTTGTGAACGCGAACGGCTTTCACATGGCTCGCCGCCTCGCGCCAATCGCGGCGCGCGGTCTGGCCACCGAGGAAGGCGATAGGCTCGTCAAGGAAGGGGTCGGCATGTGTTTCCAGCAATGCCGGGAACGCGTCCTGCGATTTGAACGCGGCGAGCTGCTGCTGGCGGTCCATCGTCATCATCTGAATGAACTCCCACGCCAGGGCTCGATTCGCCTGTTCCCCTTGGCGCGGCATCGCGAAGAAGGTACCGCCATAGGCGGCGAAGGCACCTTCCGGCAATTGCGCTGCGCGCCACATGCCGCGCGTGCTCGGCGCCAGCCAGTTGTTCAGGTGACCGGCCAGCCAGGCGCCGGAGATCTGCGTGGCGATGCCTCCGCGCTTGAAGCCTTCGGCCCAGTCGGAGGACCAGGCCGTCACGCGCGCATCGAGCTGCTGGCGGCGCACCGCGCGGGCCAGCTCGAAGGAGCGCACGAATCGCGGCGAGGTTACCAAGGGCTTCGAGTCCTTGTCGAAGTAGATGCCCTCGCCCGGCTGGATGCCGGTGCGTATCAGGATGTCCTTCATGTCACGTGCATGGGCCATCAGGTAGGCACCCGTGGCAGCCTTGAGCTTCACGCCAGCCTGCACATAGCCTTCCCAGCTGCGCGTGATGTCGGCCTCGGTCAGGCCCGCCTTGGCCAGCAGGTCCTGGCGATAGAGCAAGGTGCCTGGGCCGATGTCGGTGGGCACGGCCAGCACGGCGCCCGTGGGCGTGCTGGCCTGCTGGAACGCATAGGGCACGAAGCGCGACTCGAAGCGGCGCACGTCATAGGGCGCAGGCGTCAGGTCCAGCAGACCTGCGCCCTGCGCAAAGCGGCCGAGGTAGCCTACTTCGAGCGCCATCACGTCCGGCAGATGGACGGCCGTGGAGAGCGCCGTGATCATGGCCGTGTGATGGTCATTGAGCTCGCGGCTCACCACCTTCACCTCGACGTCGGGATGCAGCCGCTTCCAGGCCGGCAGCGCGGCACGCACGATCTCGTCCACCGCCGGGAACGCGGCGACGGTGAGCGTGCGCTGGGCTGCCGCCGGAGCGGCCAGCGCAAGACCCAGGCTCAAACCCAGGCCACAGCGCAGAGAAGCGCTCCACAAACTCCTGACCACCAACCTCATGCCTTGTCTCCGGCGTGTCGCAGCAAGTCCTGCCCTGGGGCAGAGTCTGCAGGATCACGACTCTATGTCTTCTTTATGAAAGCGCTTTCATAATAGGTCGCAGCGGTTCGGGGTGTCAATCGAGGGTAAATGCCGAGCTGTTGCGCAAGCCGCGACAGCGGCCCGGCTTCAGGGCTGCAGCGGGCGCGCCGAAGAGCGCACGATCAATCGCGGCTCGGGCAGCACGGCTGTGGGCTTTTGCCCGGCCAGCATCTGCAGGAGCGACTGCGCCGCCAGCCGACCCAGTTCATGGGCGGCCTGGTGGATGGTGGTCAGCGGCGGCACCGAGTGCGCGGCGCCGGCCAGGTCGTCGAAGCCGACCAGCGAGACGTCCTCCGGCACGCGCAGGCCGCGCCGGTAGAGCGCCAGCGAGGCGCCGAATGCCATCTGGTCATTGGCCGCAAAGATTGCGGTGAAAGGCTCGCGGCTGTCGATCAGCCGCTCCACCGCCATCAGGCCGCTCTCTTCATGGAACTTGCCCGGCAGCACCAGACTCGCCTTGTAGCGAACGCCGGCTGCTTCAAGCGCCGCGCGGTAGCCACGCAGGCGCTCCTGTGCATCGGGGTGCACCGGGTCGCCGGCGATGAAGGCGATCTGGCGGTGGCCCAGGCTCAGCAGGTGATGCGTGGCCAGGCGCGCGCCTTCGAAGTCATTGAAGTCCAGCGAATACAGGCCCGGCGCCTTGATGCTGCGGCCGGTCACCACCACTGGCTGTTCCTTGGCCAGCTTGCGCAGGGCTTCGTCGCTCAGGCGGCCGGTCAGCACGATGATGCCGTCCACGCGGCGCGAGCGCAGCACGTCGATGCAGCGCTGCTCTTCCTTGGCATTCCAGTGGCCGCTGACGAACAGCGGGCTGTAGCCCACCTGGCTCAGCTCTTCCTCGATGCCGCGCAGGGCTACGCCGTAGAACGGGCTGTCGATGGCCTGCGTCACAACACCGGCGCTGAGCGTGCGCCCGCCCGCGAGGCCGCGAGCAATCGGATTGGGCACGAAGCCCAGCTCGGCAATCGCCCGGTCCACCGCGTCGCGCTTTTCCTGGCTCACCACGGCCGTGCCATTGAGGATACGTGACACCGTGCTCGGCGAAACCCCGCAAGCCTCGGCCACCATGCCCAGCGTCACCTTCGCGCCCGAGGCTTTCGCTGCAGCGGCAATGGACTTGGTGGCGCTCTTGGGGCTCTTCATTGGCTGATGCTGCTCGGCTGCTCGGTAGTAGGGCGGCCTAGTTTAGGGGCAAGTCCGGATCGCACAGCTCAGGCACCATTGGGCTGCTCAACGTGGCGACCGCTTCACGCGGATCAGCATCCACGCCCCTCACTCCAGGCCATCCTCCACCGGCAGCTGCTCCGCACGCCAGCGCAGCATGCCGCCGGTGAGGTTGGCCACACGGCTGAGGCCGGCCTTGCGCAAAAGAACGGTGGCTTGCGCCGAGCGTGCGCCGGAGCGGCAGATGGCCACCAGCGGCCGCTCGCGGTCGAGCTCGCCCATGCGTGCCGCCAGCTCTTTCAGTGGTAGCAGCTTGGCGCCAGGAATGTGGCCCAGCGCGTCGCTGAACTCCTGCGGCTCACGCACATCGAGCAGCTGGATCTGCTGCTGATTCGTGGCATCGGCCAGGCGCTCGGCCAGCACGCCCGGCTGGATTTCCCAGATGCCGCTGAAGGCCAGAGTCAGCGGCGCCCAGTGGCCTTCGTCATCGGCCAGCGCCGTGCCGCCCTCGGGCTGGCCGCAGCGCAGGTTGGCGGGCACGGCGATGTCCATCAGCTTCGGATGCGGCAAGCCCAGGTGGTTCATGTAGCCGGTGAAGTCACCTTCGTTCACATCACCACCCAGGCGCGGGTTGTAGCGGCGCTCCTCGGCCACGCTGGTCACGGTCAGGCCACGGTAGTCATGGCCCGGATAGAGCAGGCAGGTCGCCGGCAGCGACAGCAATTGCTCATGCACCGAGCGGTAGAGCAGGCCCGGGCTGCCCTGCTGGAAGTCGGTGCGGCCGCAGCCGCGTATCAAGAGTGCATCACCGGTGAAGGCCATGCTCTGGTCGTCCAGCACATAGCTGAGGCAACCGCTGGTGTGGCCCGGTGTGGCGCGAACCTCCAGGTAGCGCTTGCCGAAGCCCACCCTGTCGCCATGGCGCAGCAGCCGGTCGGCCCCGCTGGCGCCTGCTGCTTCCGACAAGAGGATCTGGCTGCCGCTGCGCTCCTTCAGGAGCCAGGCGCCGGTCACATGGTCGGCATGCACATGGGTGTCCAGTGTGGCCACCAGGCGCAGGCCCAGCTCGCGCAGCAGTGCCAGGTCGCGGCGCTCATGCTCGAACACCGGGTCGATGATGAGCGCCTCGCCGGAGGCACTGTCACCCAGCAGGTAGGTGTAGGTGGACGAAGTCGGGTCGAAGAGTTGGCGAAAGATCAGCATGGCAGGGCTCCATCGCGCCTCAGGCACGCGGCTTGGCAATCACGAAGTCGTACAGAAACATGCCGGCCAGCATGGCGGGCACGAAGATCAGCGCCGGGCCGAAACCCACGCTCAAGGCCACCACGGCCGGGCCCGGGCACAGGCCGGCAATGCCCCAGCCGGCACCGAACAGCAGGCCGCCACCCAGCAGCTTGGCATCGATGTGGGTGGCCGTGGGCAGCTCGATCCGTTCGCCGGTCCAGGAAAGGCTGCGGCGCCTGGCGACCGCATAGGCGACGAGGCCCACGCCAATGGCCCCAGCCATCACCAGCGCGAGGCTCGGATCCCAGGCGCCCAACGGGTCGAGAAAATTCTTGACCTTGGCCGGGTTGCTCATGCCGCTGGCGATCAGGCCAAGGCCGAAGATCAGGCCACTGGCGAAGGCGAGCGCGAAGCGTTTCGTGTTCATGCGGATGCCCCTCCTCAAAGCAAGTGCCTCAGCACGAAGACGGTGGCAAAACCTGCCCCCATGAAGGTCAGCACATTGGCCAGCGAACGCAGCGAAAGCCGGCTCAGCCCGCAGACCCCATGGCCGCTGGTGCAGCCGTTGCCCATTCGCACACCGATGCCGACGAGCAAGCCGGCCAGCACCAGGCCGAGCGTGCCGACATCGATGCTGGCCGCCGGCAGCTCTGCAAAGACCCGCCACAACCAGGGCGCGGCAATGAGGCCTGCCAGAAAGGCGAGGCGCGTGCCTTCGCCACTGAGGCTGCCTTTGCGCAGCGCTTGCAAGGGGCCCGCCAGAATGCCGGCGATGCCGGCCACGCGGCCGTTGCCCAGCAAGTAGATCGCAGCGGCCAGCCCGATCAGGCTGCCGCCGATCAGCGCATGCACAGGGGTGAACTGAGTCCAGGCAATATTCATGGAGATAGGGCTCCTCGGGATGACCGGCGGCGCATCTTAGCCCCGGCCCTCCCTACAATTTATGCCATGCCGCTGTACCCGCCGAACCCGGACCTGCCCTTGCTGGAAGCTCGCCTGGGCAAGGCCTCAGCCGGCGAGCGGCCGGGTGCGCTGGCCGCGCTGGCCTGGGCCCTGCGTCAACGTGACAGCGCACGCGCCCAGGGCCTGATCGATGAAGCCCAGGCCCTGCTGGACGGGCAGGCGGCGCCGGCATCGCCGGCGTCCCAGCGCCTGCGCATCCGCCTGGCCTTGAGCGCCAGCGAGATTGCCGCCCTGCTGTGCCATTTCGAGGTGGCCGAGGAGCGGCTCGCCCTGGCGCGCGCCTTGCTGGCCGAGCAGCCCGACCCGCTGGCCAGTGGCGATGCGCTGCTGGCCGAAGCCGCCGTGGCCAAGGCCCGCGGCCAGCGTGAGCGCGAGCTGGAAGCCTACAGCCGTGCCGCTGCCGTCTATGCCGAGGCCCGGCTGCTGGAGCGGCAGGCCCAGGCCGAGGCCTGGGTGGCCTACGAGAACACATTCAGCGAGCCCAAGGCGGCCACGGCGCCCGCGCTGCCCGCCGACCCGGCCTGCGACGCCTTGTGGAGCGCGGCCCGTGGCCTGCGGCTGTCGCGGCGCGAGCCCGCCGAGGCGGCCTCGCTCTTTCTGCATGCCAGCGAACAGGCCCAGCGCGTGGGCATGTTGCGCCTGGCGATGATCTGCGTGATCAACGCGGGCACGGCCTTGCAAGGACTCGGCGAAGTGGACGATGCCGTGGCCTGCTTCGACCTCGCGGAGCGCGTGGCCCACCAGACCGGCTGGCCCGCCTTGCTGGGCGCCAGCCAGACGCGCCTGGCGGCGCTGTTCAATGAGCTGGGCCGCGAGGAAGAGGCCCATGCCCTCGCCGGCGCTGCGCTGCGCTCGCTGGCCGCCACGCCGGGCGGCATCAACCGCGCCAACGCCTGTTCGGAACTCTCGCGCAGCCTGCTGCTGCTGGGCCGGGGCGTGGAGGCCGTGCCGCCGATGGCCGAGGCGATCCGCATGTACCGCGAGGCCCGCTCGACCGACAACCTGGCGCTGTGCCTGATCCACCAGGGCCGGGCGCTCGCCGCAGCAGGCCAGCCCGAGGCGGCACTGCTGGCCGTCGAGGAATGCCAGGCGCTGATCCAGGAGCATGGCTTCAGCACGCTGCAGGTCGCCCTTTACGAGGCGCTGGCCGAGATCCACCGCCGCCATGTGTTGCCGCCACCGGCCGGCCTGATCGCCACGACGCCGGCATTGCATTACGCGCAAGCCGCCCTGCACGAGGGTTTCAAGATCGCGGGCTGGAAGCCACCCGCCCACCTCTATGCGCTGCTGGCCGAGGACTGCGCCGCCGCAAAGGATTGGGCCTCTGCCTACGGACACGCGCGCCGGGCCATCGAGCTGATGCAGGTGCGTCCACCGAGCACGCCGATGCGCAGCCTGCCCACCAGCGATGCCGCGGGCCTGTGGCGCCCGGCCTTCGCCATGCCGCTCGTGGAGGGCGACAAGAGCATGGCGCTGCAACTGACGCCCAAGGAGCGCGAGGTGCTGCAGCTGCTGGCCTTGAACTACTCGAACAAGGAAATCGCCACCGCCTTGTCGATAGGCGACGAGACGGTCAAATGGCATCTGAAGAAGGTCTACGCCAAGCTCGACGCCGGTTCGCGCAAGCATGCGGTCACCCGGGCGCGGGCTCTGGGTCTGATCGACGTCCGCGCCTGAGCGCTGCGATCAGAGGCCGGCGACGCCGGCAATGCCAGCCACGAAGCGCGGCCACAGCGGCTCGGGCAGATCGTGGCCCATGCCGTCGACCAGGTCCAGCGTCGAGCCGGCGATGCGGCGCTGCAGGTCGGGGGCGGCGGCCGGCGGCACCAGCGGGTCGGCCTTGCCGTGGATGATGTGGGTGGGTGCGCGGATCTGGCTCACGAGCTTGGCGCGCTGGCTGTCTGCCACCACGGCGGCCAGCTGCCGGGCCACGCCGCGCGGGTGGTGGCTGCGCTTCACCTGGCATGCCACGCGCTCGCGCAGCTCGGCCGGTTCGGTCGGGTAGGCCGGGCTGCCAATCAGTCGGTAGATGCCCAGCAGGTGGTCGACCACGCAGTCGACGTCGTTTGGCCTCGCCGGTCGGGACAGCAGGGCCGCGCGCAATTTCAGCGAAGGCCCGGGCAGCCGCCGCGCGCCGCTCGTGGTCATCATCAAGCTGAGGCTCCTGACGCGCTCCGGCGCGAGCAGTGCCAGGTGTTGCGCAATCATGCCGCCCATCGAGGCGCCCAGCACATGGCACTCGCGCACTTGCAGCGCATCGAGCAGACCCAGCGCATCGCGCGCCATGTCCTGCAGCATGTAGGCCGGCTGCGGCGTTGGCAGGTGCAGTGCATAAAGCATTGCGGCCAGGCCGAGATTGGGCAGGCCCTGCTCGTCCAGATGGCTGGACAGGCCGATGTCCCGATTGTCGAAGCGGATGACGCGAAAACCACGCGCGATCAGCTGCTGAACCAGACCATCGGGCCAGGCGGTCAACTGCATGCCCAGGCCCATGATCATCAGCAGCGGCTGGCCATTGCGCGGGCCTTCGTCTATAACTTCGAACTGCAGGCCGTTGCTGGCGAGTTTCATGGGCGGGGTTCCGATGCAGCGGGTTGAGCGAGTTTGACGATGGGCAGGTAGGCGGCCGAGATGCGCTCCAGCACGCCCTCGCGGCGTATGCGCGAGAGGCCTGCGTTGAACTGCTCGCACAGCGCCAAGTCCTTGAAGGCCACGCGGTAGGCCACCGGCTTGAACAAGGGCATGAAGTCCACCGGGAAGGGCCTCTCCTTGAAGCGGCTCTCGGCCAGGCGCTTGAGCTGGTGTTCAAAGATGTGGCGCTCCGCCACGATCACGTCGGCCTGGCCGCCGAACAGCATGCGCAGCTGCGAGAGCTGGTCGGCCTGCTCCATATAGCGCGGGTTGTTCTTGACGGTGGCGGCGTACTCCGGCCCCAGGTGATGGGTGGCCAGCTGGTAGGCCACGACACGCAGCTCGGCCAAGTCGGTCAGGCGCAGTCCCTTGGGGTAGCGGCCCTTGGGCGTGATCGCGAAGTCCTGGTAGTGGATGTAGACATCCGAGAAGCAGGCATCGGGCCCATCCTGCGGCGAGAGCGTGGCGGCGGCTTCCACTTCGCCGTTGCGCAATGCAAGCATCTTGCGGGCGGAGGGCATGAAGACCGGCCGGACCGTGTGGCCCACGGCCTGCAGGGCGGCCCGGATGATGTCGACCTCGACGCCAGTGCCGTCCTGCGCATCGGCAAAAGGCGCTACCGAATGGCCAAAGGCCACACGCACCTCCGCCGCCTGAGCCGGCAGGACCAGCAGCAAACTCAAAAGCCCTGCGCACAATCCCCGCATCGGCACCTCCCGAGCTGCGAGCATACTGGCACACAGATTGAATGTGAGGACGCCCGCATGAGGACTTTCCTGATCGCCTTGATGTGCCTGGCCGCTGGGCCTGCGCTGGCCGAACCTTCGCTGATCGTGCTGGCGCGGCATGCCGAGCGGGCCGAGGACGGCACGAAGGACCCATCGATCTCGGCAGCCGGCCAGGCGCGCGCGCAGGCACTGGCCGAGGCCCTGAAGTCGGCCGGCGTGCGCCACGTGATCACCACACATTACCGCCGCACCCACCAGACGGCCGGGCCGCTGCTGACGGCGCAGGGCTTGAGCCCCAAGGTGTTCACCATCAAGCCAGGCGCGATGCCGGTGCATCTGCAGGAAGTCGCGGCTGCCGTACGCGAGCTCGACGGCACCGTGCTCATCGTCGGCCACAGCAACACGCTGGCGCCGCTGGTCAATGCCCTGGGCGGACCGGTGGTGCAGGAGCTGTGCGAAACCTCGTTCAGCCATCTCTTCCTGATGACGCCAGCGGCCGAGGGGCGCCGCCTGGTGCAGGCTCGCTATGGCGCTGTCGACCCGGCGCCGGAAGGTGCATGCCAGTAAAGCGAAGCGCTCAGTGCGGCTCGATGTCGAGGAACTGCCAGAACTCGTAGCGGAACAGCGGTCGGCGGTAGCCCACGACCCAGGGCTGCATCAGGTCCGGAATGATGCGGTGCACATGGGTCTTCAAGGGCATATAGGCCAGCTGCAGGCGCTTGACCTGCAGGAACAGGGCCTCACGCTCGGGGCCATCGGGCAGCAACTGCAGGCGCTCGTAGGCCCTGTCGAAGTCCGGCTGCTCGAAGCGCGACATATTGCGGTTGCCGATCTGCCGGCTGTACAGGCGCTGGATGCAGGCCGCACCATCGGCCTGCACCGCGGTATCAGCGAGGAACCACATCATCAGCTTGCCGGCGCGCGCCGATTTGAGGTTCTCCGGCCACTTGGCGGTGACGAACTTCAGCTTCACGTGGATGCGCGCAAAGCTGAGCTTCCACAGCTCGTCGTAGGAGCGTGACAGGGAGTCCGGCTGGGTAGCGAATGCTATCTCCAGCGGCTTGCCGTCCGGCAGCTCGCGCCAGCCGTCGCCATCGACGTCCTTGTAGCCATAGAGGTCGAGCAGGGCATTGGCCCGCGCCACGTCGAAGTCCGACATCTCGCTCTTGTAGGCCGGGTCGTAGCCACTGGTGTAAGGCATGACCTGCGACTGCGCCGGCACCGCCTGGCCGCGGCGCTGCAGGCGGATCTCGCGCTCCACGTCCCAGGCCAGCGAGATCGCGCGGCGCAGTGCCACCTTCTCGGGCGTGTAGCCGCCCACCACCGGGTCCTGCATGTTGAAGAAGGTGAACACCGCATCCGCCGCCAGCGTGCGCGTCAGCTTGATGCCGCGCTTGGCCAGGTTGGGCGCCACCGTGCCATGTGGCAGCGCCACATTGACGAACTCGGGCGGCACGCGGTCCATGAAGTCCTGCTCGCCATTGAGGAAGCTGAGCCAGCGCGGCTGCGACTCCTCGATGATGGCCAGCTCGACCCGGTCCACCATCGGCAGCCTGCGGCCGCGCAGCGTGGCAGCGATCACCTGACCTTCCACGTCATCCTTGGCCGGCTCGCTTTCGTAATAACGCTCACGGTAGCCGGGATTCTTTTCCAGCACGATCAAGGAGCTGCGTCGCCAGCGTGTGAGGCGAAACGGGCCGGTGCCCACCGGGTGCGCCATGATGTCCGTGCCATACGCCTCGACCACCTCGCGGGCCAGTGCGCCCATGCGGTCGTTCTGCGCCAAGGTCTGCACCAGGCGCGGCCGGGGTTGGGCCAGGCGGATTTCCAGCGTGTGGTCGTCGATGGCGCGCAAGCCTTCGATGGGCCGGTCGTAGTTGAAGGGTTTCTTCAGCTGCTGCGCTTCGCTGCGCAGCTCGCTCAGGCCGATGATGTTCAGCTCCTCGATGGCCGCCCAGCTGGGGCTCTTCACCGCCGGGTCGGCCATGCGCTTCCAGCTGTAGACATAGTCGGCCGCCACCAGCTCGCGCCGCCGGCCCTTGAAGACCGGATCATCCGCAAAGAAGGTGCCCGGCCGCAGCCGGATGCGAAAGACGCGGAAGTCGGCCGACACCTCGGGCAGCGCCTGCGCCGTCAGCGGGACGATGCGCGGCGGCATCGCCAGCGGGTCGTAGCCGTAGGGCGCTTCGAAGATGTGGCTGGTGACGGTCAGCGAATAGAGGTCGGTCAGTTGCGCCGGATCGAAGCCGGTCTCCGCCACGACAAAGGCATAGCGCAAGACCTTGGCTTGCGCAGCTGCCGCCTTCGCTGGCGCCATCCCAGGCATCAGGCCCGCAGCCAGGGAGGCTTGCAGCAGGCGGCGGCGCTTCACGGCCATGTTCAGGAGCCCTTGCCGGTCTTCTTTGCCAGCAGCTCGGTGTCGATGTCGACGAACTGCCAGAAGTCGCGCCGGAACAGATTGCGGTTGTAGCCGACGAGCCAGGGCTGGGCCATGTCGGTGAAGATGCGGTGCACATGCACCTTGTAGGGCATGTAGGCCACCAGGAGGCGCTGCGCCTCGCGCATCGCGGCCTGGCGTTCGGGGCCGTCGGGCAACTGCTGCTGGCGCTGGTAGATCTCGTTGAAGGCCTTGAGGTTGAAGCGCGCATGGTTGGACTGCGCCGCGTTGGGCCCGTAGCCCAGGCCGAGGAAGTCGTCGCCGTCTGGCGTCGAGGCGCTCCAGCCGAAGCCCCACATCATCAGCTTGCCGGCGCGCGAGGCCTTGTTGTTCTCGGGCCATTGGGCAATCGTGAACTTGATGCGGATGTTCAGGGCATCCATGTTCTTCTGCCACTGCTCGATCAGGGCGCGGCTCTGGCTGTCGGACTGCGTGGCGTACTCCAGCTCCAGCGGGCTGCCGTCGGGCAGGTCGCGCCAGCCGTCGCCGTTCTTGTCGACATAGCCGTGCATGTCCAGCAGCGCGCGGGCCTTGGCGCGGTTGAACTCGCTCATCTCGCTCTTGAAGCCAGGCTCGTAGCCGAAGGTGTTGGGGCCGATCACGCCCTGACCCGGCACGCCCTGGCCGCGTCTCACAAGCGTGATCTCACGGTCCAGATCAACGCCCAGGGAGATGGCCCGGCGCAGCGCCACCTTGTCTGGCGTGTAGCCACCGACGACGGGGTGCTCCATGGCGAAGTACGACATCCAGGAGTCGGCGCGGGCATAGCGGATCATCTGCACGCCCTGCTTGGCCAGGTTGGGCGCAAGCTGGTTGTGCGGCATGGCGACGCTGGCAAAGTCCGGAGGAACCTCGTCGACGAAGTCGGCCTCGCCGCCCAGGAAGCTCAGCCAGCGCGGCTGGTTCTGCTCGATCACCGAGATCTCGACCCGGTCCACCAGCGGAATGCGCCGGCCCTTGAGCTTGGCAGCCTGCGCCTGCAGGCGCGCATCGTCGGCGGGCGGCTGCTCGTCGTAGAACACTTCGCGGTAGTTCGGGTTCTTCTCGAACACCATGCGCGAGCTGCGCCGCCACTCGGCCAGGCGCCAGGGGCCGGTGCCCACCGGGTGCTGCATGATCTTGTCGCCGTAGTGCTCCACCACCTCGCGCGCCACGGCGCCCATCAGCGGGTCGGCGAACTGGTAGACGAAGCGTGGGTTGCCGATCCTGGTGCGCACCTGGAAGGTGTAGCGGTCCAAGGCCTTCAGGCCCTCGATCGGATGGTCGTAGTCAAATGGCTTCTTGGTCTTCAGCGCCTCGGCACGCAGCTCGTTCAGGCCCAGGATGCCGACCGGCTCCAGCTGGTAGAGATTGGGGCTCTTCCAGCGCGGGTCGAAATGGCGCTTGATCGTGTAGATGTAGTCGGCCGCGATCAGCTCGCGCTTCTTGCCGCCAAAGGCTTCATCGTCGACAAAGAGAATGCCCGGCTTCAACCTGAAGGTCAGGGTCTTGAAGTCGGCCGAAATCTCGGGCATCGCCGCCGTGGTGCCGGGCCGCAATTGCGTGGGCCGGGCCAGGTAGGCGAACTGCAAGGGCGTCTCGAACATGCCGGAGGTCACGATGCGCGAATACAGGTCGCTGACCTGGGCCGGGTCAAAGCCGGTTTCTGCCACGCGGATCGCATAGCGCAAGACCTTCCTGGGCTCGGGCTTGCTTTGCTGGGCCTGCGCCGCGGCCAGGGGCAGGCATGCCAGCAGCACGCAGACCAGGCGATGTCGAAGCGTCTCAAACGTCACGGCATTCATCTCATCGAGGCTAGGGGAAGCGCGCAGTCTAAGGCGAGCAAACGCCCCACCATCGGCATGGCCTCTTGCCAGTTCGGCATGGGTCCGGGAAAGCCCGGAGTTTGCGCGGGTGAACCCTAGGAGGCGCTGCACTAGACTGCGCCAGATTCGAGACGGGCCCCGCCCACCGCGCTGGTGGCGGGGCCTGCCTTTCCCGCTACCCCTGGAGGCTGTACAGCAATGGCGGCATACCTGATACGGCGCCTGTGGCAAATGATTCCGACCCTGCTCGGCGTCGTGCTGCTGGTGTTCTTCCTGTTCAAGTTCTTCGGCGACGACCCGGCCGAAATCCTCGGTGGCCAGAACGCCAGCGCGGCGCAGATCGAAGCGATCCGTGAACAGCTCGGCCTCAACAAGCCGGTCTGGGAACAGCTGCGCATCTACCTCACGCAGATCGTGACGTTCGACTGGGGCAAGAGCTGGGCGACCAGCGAATCGGTCGCGAACCTGTTCAAGACCCGCCTGCCCGCCACCCTGACCGTGACCCTGCCCATCCTCTTCCTGGAGGTGGTGCTCGCGATCCCGTTCGCGATGGCCGTGGCCTACCGGCGCGGCAGCCTGACCGACCGCGCCGTGATGGTCATCACCACGGTTGCACTGTCGGTGTCGCTGCTGGTCTATGTGATCCTGGCCCAGTACTTCTTTGCCTTCCGCCTGGGCTGGTTCCCGGTGCAGGGCTGGAGCGACAGCGTCTGGACCAATCTGACGACGTACGCACCGCTGCCGATCCTGATCGTGGTGACGGTGGCGCTGGCGCCGCAGATCCGGCTCTACCGCAGCTTCTTCCTCGACGAGATCGGCCACGACTACGTGCGCACCGCGCGCGCCAAGGGCCTGAGCGAGCGCGTGGTGCTGCTGAAGCATGTGCTGCGCAATGCCTTGATCCCGATCCTCACCAACATCACGGTGCTGGTGCCCGGCGTGCTGGTGGGCAGCTTCCTGATCGAGGTGTTCTTCTCCATCCCGGGCCTGGGCCGCGAGATCCTGCTGGCGGTCAATCGCAATGACTATCCGGTGATCCAGGCCTTTGCCATCTACCTGGCCATGCTGACGATGAGTGTGAACCTCCTGACCGACCTGCTCTATCGCCTCGTCGACCCACGGGTGGTCCTCAAATGAGCGCGGTCCTCACAACGAATGCGAAGCCGGAACGCTCGCGCGGCGTCTGGCATGCGGCCGGACGCCGCCTGCGGGCCGACAAGGTGGGCATGGTGGCCATGGCCATCGTGGTGTGCTTCCTGATCCTGGTGCTCGCCACAGGCCTGGGCTGGATTGCATCGGACTGGCAGGAAGAGAAGGGTGTGCCCAACGCGCCACCCACGCTGATGGGCCCGGCGCCGCCGGAGGCCACCGGCGTGATCGTTTCGCCCAAGGGCCCGAACGTGGACCTGAGCGACATCGACCCGCTGGCGCCCAAGTACAAGGAGTGGGCCGAGCGGGCCAGCCAGTTCAAGACCACGGAAGTGGTCAAGGCCGAGACCCTGCCCTTGGGTGGCGACCGCCTGGGCCGCCATGTGCTCGCCAAGGTGCTCAAGGGTGCCGAGGTGTCCATCATGGTGGGCCTGCTCGCCGCGCTGGTGGCCACGCTGATCGGCACCGTGCTGGGCTCGATCTCGGGCTTCTTCGGCGGACGCATTGGCGACTTCATGGAGTGGGTCTACAACGTCTTCACGGCGATGCCCAACATCCTCCTGATCTTCTCCTTCGCGGTGATCTTCGGGCGGGGCGTCGGCTCGGTGGTGATGATCCTGGGCCTGACCGGCTGGACCGGCACCTACCGCCTGGTGCGTGCCGAATTCATCAAGCACCGTGGCCGCGAGTACGTGCGCTCGGCCGAGGCGATTGGCGCCTCCAGGTTCTCGCGCATGTTCAAGCACATCCTGCCCAATGTCTCGCATGTGGCGCTGGTGCAGCTGTCGCTGAGCGTGGTGAGCTTCCTCAAGAGCGAAGTGATCCTCTCCTACCTTGGCCTGGGCGTGGGCGTGGACCAGGTCTCCTGGGGCACGATGCTGTCGGAAGCGCAGGGTGAACTGATACTCGGCTATTGGTGGCAGCTCGCCGCCGTGGCCAGCTTCATGGCTGTTTTCGTGACCGCCTTCGCGCTGTTCACCGATGCCTTGCGCGATGCGCTGGATCCGAAGCTGCGAGGCCTGGAATGAGCGAGATGCTGCTATCCATACAAGACCTCAAGGTCGCGTTCCGCATGGGCCGCGTCGACGGCCAGATGCAGCGCCAGCAGGCGGTCAAGGGCGTCAGCTTCGACATCCCGGAGAACTCGACCGTCGCCCTGGTTGGCGAGTCGGGCTCGGGCAAGAGCGTGACGGCGATGTCCATCTTGAACCTCCTGCCCAGCAATGCCGAGCGCAGCGGTGCGATCCTGTTCCAGGGCCGCGATCTGCTGCAGGCAAGTCAGCGCGACTTGCAGTCGGTGCGTGGCCGCGAAATCGCCTGCGTGTTCCAGGATCCGATGAGCTCCCTGAACCCGGTGTTCGACGTGGCCACGCAGATCTGCGAGCCCTTGATGAAGCACCTGGGCATGAGCCGCCGGCAAGCGCTGGTGCGCGCCGAGGAGCTGCTGAACGAAGTCGGCATCCCCGAACCCAAGCGCCGGCTCAAGGCTTATCCGCATGAGATGTCGGGCGGCCAGCAGCAGCGCGTGATGATTGCCGTGGCACTCGCCTGTGGCCCAAAGCTGCTGATCGCCGATGAGCCCACCACGGCGCTCGACGTGACCATCCAGCGCCAGGTGATGGAGCTGCTGGCCCGGCTGAAGGAAAGCCACCACATGAGCCTGCTCTTCATCTCGCACGACCTCGGCGTTGTTGGCGAGATGTCGGACCAGGTCGTGGTGATGCGCCATGGCGAGGTGCGCGAGAAGGCGCCTGTGGCGCGCATCTTCGGCGCACCGCAAGACAGCTACACCAAGGCCTTGCTGGCCTGCCGCCCAAGCTTGACCGAGAACCCCGCGCGGCTGCTGGTGATCGACGATCACATCGCCGGTCGCAGCGCTCAGAGCACGGCCAAGCCCAAGGACCCGGATGCACCGGTGATTCTGGAGGCGCGCGGCCTGACGAAGAGCTTCTTCTTCAAGACCGGCCTGTTCGGCAAGACCGAATTCAAGGCCGTGAAGGAAGTGAGCTTCAAGCTGAGGAAGGGCCACACGCTGGGCGTGGTCGGCGAGTCGGGTTCGGGCAAGACGACGATGGGCCTGACCCTCTTGCGCCTGCATGAACCGAGCGGCGGCGAGGTGCTGTTCGAGGGCCGCGACCTGCTCAAGCTCAGCGGCAACGAGTGGCAGAAGATGCGCCGCCGCATCCAGGTGGTGTTCCAGAACCCCTATGCCTCCCTGAACCCGCGCTTCACCATCAGCCAGACCCTGGTCGAGCCGATGGAGATCCACAAGATCGGCGCCAATCACGCTGAGCGACTGGCCACGGCCAGCGCGCTCTTGAAGAAGGTGGGCTTGGACGACTCGGCGCTCGCCAAGTACCCGCACGAGTTCTCCGGCGGCCAGCGCCAGCGCATCGCCATCGCGCGCTGCCTGACCCTGCAGCCCGAGGTGTTGGTGCTGGACGAAGCGGTCTCGGCGCTCGACGTCTCGGTCCAGGCCCAGGTGCTCAATCTCCTGAAAGACCTGCAAGACGAGTTCGGCCTCAGCTACATCTTCATCAGTCACGACCTGGCTGTGGTGAAGTTCATCTCGGACGAAGTGCTGGTGATGCAGAACGGCGACGTGGTCGAGCAGAACCACACTCAGGCGCTGCTGGCCGCGCCGCAGCAGGAGTACACGCGCAAATTGTTGGGCGCCGTGCCGAGGGGCTATCAGGGGGCGCTGGCCACGAGCTGAAACCAGCGCTTGCAATTGCGGGCAGGTGAAATTAAAGTGATATCACCTTTTAGAGGAGATATCACGATGAGCAACACCACAAGCGGCCGCCGCGAGACCGCAGCTCTTACGGCCAATGGTTATTCGGCCCTGCTGGTCGCCCTGGCGCTGGCCGTTGCCGGCGGCCTGCTGATGTACCGTGGCATCGGCAACCCGATGCCCATGCTGATCGCCATCCTGTTGATCGCCGCTGCAGTGCTGACGGTGGCTGGCCTCTACATGCTGCAACCCGGCGAAGCCAGCATCCTGACGCTGTTCGGCCACTACAGCGGCACCGACCGCAAGGACGGCCTGCGCTGGGCCAACCCGCTGGCGATGAAGCGCAAGATCTCGCTGCGCGCGCGCAACCTGAATGCAGCGACGCTGAAGGTCAACGACAAGCGCGGCAACCCGGTCGAGATCGCGGCTGCGCTGGTCTGGCGTGTCGAGGACACGGCACGTGCCGTGTTCGAGGTCGACGACTTCGAGACCTATGTGCGCATCCAGGCCGAGACCGCGATCCGCCACCTCGCCTCGCAATTTGCCTATGACGAAGGCGACGACACCAACAGCGGCGAAACCACGTTGCGCGCCGGCCAGGACGAGGTGGTGCGCGAACTGGTCAAGGAGCTGCAGGACCGCTGTGCCGAAGCCGGCGTGACCGTGGTCGACGCCAAGATTACCCACCTCGCCTATGCGCCCGAGATCGCCCAGGTGATGCTGCGGCGCCAGCAGGCCGAAGCCATCATCAGCGCCCGCAAGAAGATCGTGCAGGGCGCGGTCAGCATGGTCGAGGAGGCGCTCAAAGGCCTGTCCGAGCGCGACATCGTCGTGCTGGACGACGAGCGCAAGGCCGCCATGGTGTCCAACCTGCTCGTGGTGCTGTGCTCCGACAAGGAGACGCAGCCCATCGTCAACGCCGGCACGCTCTATAACTGAGTCGGGGGTCAGGTCATGCGCAGGGTTCTTGTCTTGATACTGATCGCTGTCGCGGCCGACGTCGCCGCCTGAAAAGAAGCCATGGCCAGCCCCGACAAGAAAAGCTTCGCCCTGCGCCTGGACCCCGCCCTGTGGGCCGAGATCGAGCGCCTGGCCGCGCAAGAGCTGCGTTCGGCCAATGCCCAGATCGAGTACCTGCTGCGCGAGGCGCTGGCCCGGCGTGGCATCAAGCCCGAGCTGAACCCGGCCAAGCGCGGCCGGCCGCCTAAGGAAGACGGTGAATCCCCCTGATATGCAACGGGGCTTGCGACTTCGCACGGTCGTGCTAAAGTCTTCGCCATGGAAGCCGCCAAGACCGAACGCAGCGAACTGACCCAGAGTGCCATCGTCGATGCCGCGCTGGAGATGGCCGCGCTCGACGGGCTGGACAGCCTGAGCATCGGCGAGGTCGCCAAGAAGCTGAACCTGTCCAAAAGCGGCGTGTTCTCGCGCGTTGGCTCCCGTGAAGGCCTGCAGCGCGCAGTGATGGCGGAGTTCGAGCGCCGTTTCCAGCAGGACGTGCTCTTGCCCGCCCTGCGCGAGCCTCGCGGCCTGCCGCGGCTGGACACGATGATGAAAGCCTGGCTGGAGCGCGTCTGCCGCGCCGGCCCGCGGGGCAGCTGCCTCTATGTGGCCGGTGCCTTCGAGTTCGATGACCGCGACGGCCCGATGCGCGAGCTGCTGCTCGAAGGCGTGCAGCGCTGGCGCAGCGTCTTGCGCCGCAGCATCCTGCAGGCCAAGGACTGCGGCCACCTGAAGGCAGACACCGAAGTCGAGCAGCTGGTGTTCGAGCTCGACGCCCTGTTCACGGGCCTGCTGCGCGAGGCCCGTTTCCTGCGCAACCCCGAAGTCATGGCGCGCGGCCTGGCCGCCTATGAGCGCCTGATCTCCCACTACCGTCCCACCGGCGCCTGAGTTCCATGAAGACCCAGGGCGCGTTCCTGCTCGATGTCTTTTCGCACGGTCGTGCGCAAACACCGAGTCAAGCCTAAGGAGGCTGTCATGTTGATTCCGCTGCTGTTCCTCGTCGTCATCGCCACGCTTGCCCGCGGTGCCCTGGCCCTGCGCCGCCTCTGGCACGCATTGCCTCGCGACAACCACGACTTTGCCCTGGAGGAGCTGCGATGAGCCCCGGCGCGGCCAAGGCCAATCCGGCCAGCCTGTTCTACGCCGGCGGCGCCACGGCCGCCTTGCTGCGCCAGGGTTTGCGGCTGGCCCAGGCCATGGGCCCGCGGCTGGGTGGCGCGCTGGCGCTGCGCTTGTTCTGCAGCCCGCTGCCGCCCAAGTTCCTGGGCCGGCTCGCCCTGCCAGCTCCCTGGCTGGCCGAGGACTGGGCCTTCGAAGGCAGCCATCTGCGCGCCTGGCGCCATGCCGACGCGTCCGTTGACAGGCCGCGGGTGCTGCTCGTCCATGGCTGGGGCGGTCGGGCGGCCCAGATGAAATCGCTCGCCGACGCACTCTGGCAGCAAGGTTTCGACCCGGTGCTGCTGGACATGCCGGCCCATGGCCACAGCGGCGGCTGGAGCAGCCATCTGCCGCAATGGCGGCGAGCGCTCTTCGTCGCAGCTTCGCGGCTCGGCCCACTGCATGGCATCGTGGCGCATTCGCTGGGCGCGGTCGCCACACTCAGCGCTGCGGCGCGCGGCCTGCCTGTCAGGCGCCTGGCGCTGCTGGCCACCTCAGCGCCGCCAGCCACGGTGCTGGGCTGGTTCGGCCACGCATTCGGCCTCGGCGAGAAAAGTCGCCATGATTTGCGCAAACGTCTGGAGCACTTGAGCGATGGTCCGCTGGAACAGTTCGAACCGGCCTGGCTGGGCGCTCACCTGCAGCAGGCGGTGCTGCTGATCCATGACGAGCAGGACCGCGCAGCACCACTGGCGCATGCGCGTGCGCTGGACGAAGCCTTGCCTCAGGCGAGCTTGCTGCTCAGCAGCGGCCTCGGCCATCGCAGGGTTCTGGACCATATTTCACATCTGGCGGCTGTATGTGCACATCTTCGGGGATAGCCCGGGTCGGGGTGCGGGCGGGCTTCACTACACTCGCCCGTGTCCGCAGCAGCAATAAAGCTCCAAAAAACCAAGCAGACCCCGGTTGGATTGGCGACGTGCCTGAAGCGCAAAGCAAGCAGGCCGATAGCCCGTTCGATGAGCATGGCCCTTCCAGTGTCAGCCCCCACCGTCACGAACCGTCGGCCATCGCCGCGGAGGCCCGCCCATGCCTTGGCGGGTTTGTGCTGCGCGCTGCTGGTGCTGGGTTGCCAGCCGAGCACCGACAAGCCGGCTGAGCCGGCAGCCAGCGCGAGCGCTGCTTCGCTTGTCGGCAGCGACAAGCAGCTCGATGAAGCGGTGGACCGTATCGAGCGCAGCGCGCGCGCGCGTCCGCGCGAACACCTGAAAGAACTCGCCCTCTTGCAGGCCAAGACGGCGCCGGGCAGTGACGAGCGCCTGCACCTGCTGGGGCTGCGCGGCGAAGTGGCCGGCCTTTCCATCGATCGCGCCAGCATCGAGCAGGTCGTGAACGAGCTGGACCAGTGGCCCAACGCCAAGTCAGCCGCCGCGGCCAAGGTCGTGGCCGCCACCACCCTGGCCCGATTCCATCGCGAGCGCGGCGACCTGCGCGAAGCGGTCAAGGTCCTGCGCCAGGCGCCGGCCGAGGGCGTCGCCGCCGCCCCCATGCTCCTGCAGCTGCGCTACCAGCAGCTGCGCTCCTTCGCCGAATCTGACGCCGGCAACCTCGACGCCTCGGTGATGGCCGCAGACAAGGCCTTGAAGCTGGCCGAGCGCAGCGGCCAGATCTGGCGCAAGGTCC
This sequence comes from Roseateles microcysteis, assembly GCF_036880965.1. Taxonomy (NCBI): domain Bacteria; kingdom Pseudomonadati; phylum Pseudomonadota; class Betaproteobacteria; order Burkholderiales; family Sphaerotilaceae; genus Roseateles; species Roseateles microcysteis. Next base: position 366,244 of record NZ_JBAJMV010000007.1, read on the forward strand.
TCGTGCTGGCCGACATCGCCAGCCTCTACATGCGCTCGCAGCAGCCGGAGCGCGGCAAGCAGACCATCGAGGAAGCCGTGCGGCTCGCCGAGAGCGACCCTGCTCCGGATCCGATGACCCTGAACCAGGTCCAGACCGCTCGCGCCATCGTCTACAGCCTGGTCGACGACCTCGTCACGGCCCGCAAGTCCTTCGAGAAAGCGCTGGAGTATTCGACGCAGGCCGGTGCGCCCGGTGTGATCGCGCTCAACCTGGCAAACCTGGCAGACATCCACCTGCGCCAGAACCAGTTCGCCCGCGCCCTGGAGCTGGCCACGCAAGCACTGCAGCTCGCGCGTGAGGCCCACCAGCTGAGCGCCGAGTCGCTGTCGCTGCACAACAGCGGCATCGCCAAGATCGCGCTGAAGCGGGTCGAGGAAGGCAAGCAGGAAGTGCGGCAATCCATCACCATGGACGAGCAGCAGGGCGCGATCTCGATCGCTGCCGACGGCTGGGCCGAGCTGGGCACCTATCTCGAGAAGGCCGGCGACTGGGCCGGGGCCATCGATGCCCACCATCGCTACCGGGAGCTGATTGACCGCGTGCTGCGCGAGGAATCACGCAAGACCGTGCTGGAGCAGCAGGAGCGCTACGACGCCGAGCAGCGCGGCAAGGAAATCGAGCTGCTCAATCGCGGCAACAGCCTGAAGGCCGAGCAGATCCGCGCCCGCGACCTGCAACTCAAGCTGTGGGCCGCGCTGGGCGGCTGCATCGTGCTCTCCGCCGCCCTGCTGGGCCTGGCCTACCAGCGCATCCGCAAGACCAACCAGGCGCTGGCCACCAGCAACGAGAGCCTGAAGATCCAGAGCGAACGCGACCCGCTGACCGGCCTGGCCAATCGCCGCCACTTCCAGGCCGCCATCAAGCGCCTGGCTTCCAAGGGCGGTTTGTCGGGCACCGTGTTCCTGATCGACATCGACCATTTCAAGCGCATCAACGACCAGCATGGCCACGCCGCCGGCGACTCGGTGCTGATCGAGGTGGCCCGCCGCCTGCGCGCCGCTCTGCGCGAAGACGATCTGGTGGTGCGTTGGGGTGGCGAGGAATTCCTGATCGTCGTCGAGACGCGCGACCCGGCCACGGCCCAGCACCTCGCCCAGCGCCTGCTGGACCTGATCGCACAACCGGCGGTCCAGCACGGCAGCCTGCGCGTGCCGGTCACCGCCTCCATCGGCTTCGGCAGCTTCCCGCTGGCGCCCAATGAGTTGCTGGTCGACTGGGAGCGCGCCATCGACCTGGTCGACACGGTCATGTACATGGCCAAGGCCCATGGCCGCAACCGCGCCTATGGCATCGAGCGGATGGACGTGACAGACGAGGCCGCGCTGCAGACGATCTCCACCCGCATGGAAGCGGCCTGGCATGAGGGCCAGGTCGGGCTGAGCGTGCTGCAAGGTCCGCCCGGGGAGAGCCGGCTATGAGGCGCACCTGCGCGCGCGCGCTGCTGCCGCTGGTGGCAGCCCTGCTGCTGAGCCCGTCCGCGGCACAGCAGCCGACCACGGCCCAAGAGCTGGACAGCCAGCTGATGGCACTGATCCGCGAAGGGCTGGACCGCCCCGACAAGGCACTCGGCCGCCTGGAGGAGCTGCGCAAGGACGGCACCCTGCCCGCCGCGCTCGACTATGCCGAAACGCGGGTGCTGCTGGATGCCGGCCGGCTCGAGGCCGCCGACCAGAGCGCCAAGCGCCTGGCTGGCTTGCCGGCCCAGGCAGGACGCCTGCAAGTGCTGCGCGCGCTGATCGATGACCGCCGTGGCAATGCCGAGGCCTCGCTCGCCAGCGCCACCAAGGCCGTGGAGTTGCTGGGCCCGGGCTGCCCGGTGAATGAGGAGCGCGCCGCCATTGAGCGCGGCGCCTGCGACTACCGGCCGCTGTGGTCGGCCCTGCGCCTGCTCGAAGCCGCCAAGCGAGGCGGCGGTGCCTTGACGCAGGCCGTGGAACTGTCCAAACGCGCGCTCAATCTGGCGCAGGCGGGCCCGGACCTGAGCATGGTGGTCTTGAGCGCCGGCTCGCTGGCCCTGCTGTACCAGTCGCTCGATCAGCCCGAGCCCATGCAGCAGGCGCTGGACCGAATGACGGCAGCGGCCGAGGGCGATGCCCAGCGCATGTTCCAGGCCATGACCTACCAGGCGGTGCTGGCCGGGCGGGGCGGCAACAAGCAGGCGCAATTGCAGTTCCAGCTGCGCGGCCTCGAATTTGCCCAGCAGGCCGGTGCGGTCCGTCAGGTCGCACATGCCCAGGCCAATCTGAGCGACTACTACATGCACCGCGGTGAGCCGGCACGGGCGCTGGCCATGGCCCGCACGGCATTGCCGGTGGTGCTGAGCTTCAAGGACCGCAGCATGGAGCGGCTCCTGCGCCACAACATGTCGGTCGCCCTGATCCGCCTGCATCAGCTGGAGGCCGCCAAGCGCGAGATGGCGCAGGTAGAAGTCCTGCGCCAGACCCAGCCCGATCTGGCCGGCCGAGCGCGCGAGTTGCGCGAGCTGGGCGAGGCGATGGCCGAATCGGGTCAGCCCCGCGAAGCAATTGCCGTCTTCCACGAGGAACGTGCGCTGACCAGCAAGGCCAACGAGCGTGCCCGCGAAGCCGCCCTTGAAGCGCTGCGCCTGAAGTACGACAGCGCCCGCGGCGAGCGCGATCTGGAGTTGCTGCAACGCGACCGCAGCCTGAAGGACCAGGAACTCGCCAACAGCCGACTGGCCCAGCAGGTGGGCATCGCCGTCGGCGTGCTGCTGGCCTTGCTGGTGGTGCTGGGCGGCGTGATGGTGCGCCGCGTCCAGGTGGCCAACAAGAACCTCAAGGCCAACGAAGCGCTGCTGCGCGCCCAGAGCGAACGCGATCCACTGACCGAGCTGGCCAACCGTCGCCACTTCCTGGCCGTGATGGAGCAGCAGGCGGCCAACCAGTTCGACGGCGCCCTGCTGATGGTCGACATCGACCACTTCAAGCACGTGAACGACCGCCATGGCCACGCGGCCGGCGACATCGTCATCTGCGAGGTGGCCCGTCGCATCTCGCATGCCGTGCGCCAGCAGGACCTGGTCGTGCGCTGGGGCGGTGAAGAGTTCCTTGTGTTTGCGCCCGGTGTGGCACAGTCGCAATTGCACGGCCTGGCCGAGCGCATCCTGTTCAGCGTCGGCGCCGAACCGGTGACGACCGAAGACGGGCCGCTGTCCATCACCGTCTCGATCGGTTTCGCCCATTTCCCCTTGCCGCCGATGCGCCTGGCACTGCACTGGGAGCAGGCGGTCAACTGGGCCGACATGGCGCTCTATACCGCCAAGTCGCAAGGCCGCAACCGCGCCATGGGCATCGCGACCGTGGACGCCAAGGACAGCGACACGCTGCAGCAGATCGAGGCCGACTTTGACGCCGCCTGCTCCTCGCAGCGGGTCAGCCTGCAGCAGATCCTCGGCCCGCAGCGCGAGGGCTGATGTTCAGCCCGGCCAACTCCTGGCGCGACTATTCGCGCCGGCTCCTGCGTGAGGATTTCAGCGCCGCCCTGGTGGTCAGCGTGCTGCTGATTCCGCAAAGCCTGGCCTATGCGCTGCTGGCCGGCCTGCCGCCGCAAGTGGGGCTCTACGCCAGCCTCTTGCCGCTGCTGGCCTATGCCTTCTTTGGATCAAGCCCGGTGCTGGGCATCGGCCCGGTGGCCGTGCTGGCGCTGATGATTTCGCAGGCGCTCGGCGCCTTGCCGGCTGGCGTGAGTCCTGCCGAAGGTGCCCTGGTGCTGGCGGTGGAAGTGGGGCTCCTGATGCTGCTGGCAGCAGCACTGAGGCTGGATGCCCTGGCCTCGCTGCTGAGCGTGCCCGTGCTTCATGGCTTCGAGACCGGAGCGACGCTGTCGATCGCACTGTCGCAACTGCCGCCACTGCTGGGCAGCCCGGGAACCGCGCAGCTCCTGCAGTTCGAACCAACGACCACCCTGTTCGGCGTCGCTGCGCTGACCCTGCTGGTGCTCGCGCGCCGTTCCTTGAGCGGCCAGGCGGCTCGGTTTGCGCCATTGGTCATCCTCCTGCTGGCGCTGGGCCTGGCCTGGGGCTTCGAGGTGCAGGGCCGGGGCGTGGCCGTGGTGGGCATCCTGCCGCCGCTGCATCTGGGCCTGGCCTTGCCGCGGCTGGACGGCGAGATCTGGAGCGCCTTGCTGCCGCATGCCTTGTTGCTGGCGCTGATGGCCTATGTCTCCAGCCTGGTGGTGGCTGAATCGCTGGCGCGCCGTCGTGGCGAGCGCGTGGACGCGCGGCGCGAATTGCTGGGCCTGGGCGCGGCCAACCTGGTGGCCGGCTGCAGCGGTGCGATGCCAGTGGCCAGCAGCTTCTCGCGCAGCGTCCTGATGCACGACGCCGGCAGCCGCTCCCGCATGACCGGCGTCTTCGTGGCCGTCCTGATGGGTCTGGCCGCCTGGCTCCTGGCCGAGCCGCTGGCCTGGCTGCCCAAAGGCGTGCTCGCCGCCACCATCCTGGTCGCCGTGCTTTCCGGCCTGCGGCTTCAGCCCTACCGCGAGGCCTGGCGTTTCTCGCGGCCCGAAGCCTTGCTGATGCTGCTGGTGACACTGACCGTGCTCGCCTGGAGCCTGGCGGCAGCGCTGGCACTCGGCGTGGCCGGCTCGATTGCCTTGCTGCTGCAACGCACGGCCCGCCCGCATGTGGCCTTGATCGGCCGCGTCCCCGGCACCGAGCACTATCGCAATGTCGACCGGCACCAGGTCGAATGCCGGGCCGATGTGCTGGGTCTGCGCATCGACGAGAGCCTGGTCTTCACCAACGCGCGCAGCCTGACGGACGTGGTGCAGTTGCATGTCGACCATCATCCCGGCACGCGCCGCGTGGTGCTCCTGATGTCGCCGGTCAACAGCATCGACTTCTCCGGCCTCGAAGCGCTGCGGGAACTGCAGACGGCCTTGCAACGCCAGCGGGTGCAGCTCGATCTGTCCGAGGTCAAGGGCCCGGTGCTGGACCGCCTGCGCGCTGGCGGCTGGCAGCAATGGTTCAAGGGCCAGGTCTTTCTCAGCCATCACCAGGGCATGAGCGGCGACTGAGAGCCTCCGGGCCAGGCGGCCGACAACGGCACGTTGCTGCCATTCGCTTCGCGCTAGCAGAGGTCGGGCGGTAGGCACAGGCTGGCACCGCCACCGGGCTCATGGCCTGCGAGCAAACACCCCCGTGCAACGCTCTCCCGACGTGGCTTAGCGAGTGGCTGCTACATGCCGAGAGCAGCCCACCCAGATCGGCGATGAACAACAAAAAAGCCGCCCCGAGGGGCGGCTTTCAGCATGTCAAGGCAGCACCCGGAGGTGCCGCTCTTCAGGCTTCTACTTAGAACTCGTAGCGAGCAGTCAGGCGCACATAACGCGGTGCCTGGAAGCGGCTCGGGCTCAGGTAGTTCTGGTTCAGACGGTACGGAGCGGTAATGCCAGTGGCCTGGTCATAGTCGCGCGTTTCGTTCAGTTCCAGAGCGGTCTGCGAGTTGAACACGTTGAACACGTCAGCCTGCAGCGTCAGCTTGTCGGAAGCCCACTTCGGGGTGTACGACAGTTGCAGGTCGATCTGCGTGGACCACGGCGTACGGCCGGCGCTACCGCGCGGGATCAGGGCGACTTCCGTCGCGCTCTTGCGGCAGTAGTACGACGACGGGCTGGACTTCCAGGTTTCGTCATAGTCCGGCACCGTGTTCGGCACGAAACCGATACAGCTGTACGGACGGCCCGACGAAATCGAGGCGTTCAGGCCGGCGCGGAACTCGTCGGTCAGCGCGTAGTTGCCGTAGATCTTGACGACGTGGCGGCGGTCATTCGGCAGGTAGCCATAGGCACCGTCGGTGAACGAGCCGAAGTCAAAGTCTTGCGTCAGGCCAGCGTCTTCCTGGTTCAGCGTCGACTGCACATAGCCTTCGGCCGTGCCCTTGCTCTTCGACCACACGTAGGACATGTTCACGCCCCACTTGCCGTCAAAGGGCTTTTCCAGGCTCAGTTCGAGAGCGGAGTACTTACGCTCGTACTTGGCGAGGTTGAAGTACTTGGCCGGGATGTTGACAACGGTGTAGGTGCCGTTGTTTTCCAGGTCCATGGCGACGCTCACGTCCTTGCCAGGATTGACCATCAGGCAGGGTGCCAGCGTATGCGAGTCGAAGTTCGTCTTGCCGTTGTCGGCGGCCCAGTTGACCATCGGATAGTGGCCGCAGAAGTCGTCCATGCCGTCCTGGATGACGCGGTACGTACCCTTCACGCCAGCGGTCCAGCCCTTGGCCACGACCTTCTGGATACCGAGGATCCATTCGTCCTGGCTCATCGGGTTCAGGTTGGTCGCGGCAATGGTGCGCGGATCCGGTTGACGGCCGTCGGAGTTGACGACGGTGGAGCCGATCTGGGTCAGGCCCGTCGGAGCGCCCGTCTTGGCATCGCGGCCGGTGTAGCGGTACATCGCTTCCGTGCTCGACTCGCCGCGCGTTGCGCGGATGTTGGTGTTCGAGGCAACAGGAATGAAGTAGCGGCCAGCGTTACCGTACAGCTTGATCGACGAGTCACCTGCCATGTTCCAGGCGAAGCCCAGACGCGGAGCGATCAGGTTGGTGGCCTTGATGAAGCTGACGCCGGCGCTGTTGTGGTTGTCGAAGGACTCGGAACGCAGGCCACCGTACAGCAGCAGGTTGCGGCTGGCTTGCCAGCTGTCTTCCACGTAGGCCGTGTTGTTGGTCAGGTCGTACTCGCCGCTGGTCTGGTCCGACGTACGCAGGCGAACGTAAGGCGTGTTGCCTGGCAGTGCCACGCCATAAACCGTGCCGCCGGCAGCCGGCGTCACGAAATAGCGCCAGTACTGGCCGCCCGAGTAGCTCGAGCCACCGGCTTGCGACGACGTGAACTTCACGTTGTCGAGACCGGCGCGGATCGTGTGCGAGCCCAGGTTGTATTCGATGTCGAAACGCGACGAGACGCGCAGGTCGCGGTCAGGCTTGGCGTTCGGGTCACGACCCGGCGTGCCGGGGAAGGGCTCGACCCAGCAGCCCAGGGCCACCAGAGCGCCGACTTCGTAGACGGTCGGGCACTCGGCGCCGCCGGTACGGGCACCGCTGTACACACCCAGGTAGTCGCTGACGCGACCGTACAGGGCCGACACCGTCAGGTTGTCGGTCATGTAGCCGGTGTAGCGCAGGATGCCGACGTCGCCGCCGCCCTTGAGCTGGCTCTTGGCACCCACACCGTCATGCGACGGGCTGTAGTTGACCGAGTTCTTGTAGTCCGTGTAGTCGACGGAGCTCTTGGTGTCGATCGCGGTCAGCTCGAAGCGGTGGTCGTCGCTCGGCGTGAAGTCGACCTTGACCATGCCGCGCGGGCGGGTGTTCTCGGTAACGGTGCTCTGCGTCGTGCCGTAGGTGTCATTCTTGATCGAACGACCTTCGACCAGGCCGAAGATGAACAGCTTGTCCTTGATGATCGGACCGCCGGCATACACGTTCAGGTTCGTCGAGGAACGGGTGTTCTGCGACTGGAACAGGTAGTAGGCATTCGGACGATCAGCTTCCTTGTCGCGCACGTCGGTGCCGCTGGAGCGCAGGGCCGAAGGCTCCATGTACAGGGAGCCGCCAACCTTCCATTCGTTGGTACCGCGCTTGGAGACCTGGTTGATCACGCCACCCAGCGAACGGCCGAACTCGGCGCCGTAGCCGCCGGACTTGACCTGCAGCTGAGCAATCGCGTCGAACGGCAGTTGCGCGTAGGACGTGAAGTTGCGGATGTTGGTGACGTCCAGGCCGTTGATGAAGTAGCCGTTTTCAGCCACCGACGCGCCATTGAACGAGGGCAGCGTGCCGTCGCCGATGCCGGCGTCGCCAGCGACCACGCCCGGAGCCAGCAGGGCCACCGAGTTGACCGCGCGTGCCACCGGCAGCGCTTCGACCTGCTTGGCCGAGAAGACCGTGTTGGTTTCGACGCTGGAGACGTCGATGGTGGTGCGGCGGGCCGAGCCGACGATGTCCACGCGTTCCAGCGCTTCAGCGTCGAGCTTGACTTCGGTACCGGTACCGATGTTCACCGTGACTTCACGGGTCTTGCCGCCGGAGACGATCTGGTAACGGCCAGGAGGCAGCTTGCCGAAGTTGAACGCGCCGGACTTTTCCACCGTCGTTTGACGACGCAGGCCGGTTTCCATGTTGACGATGGAGACCGTGGCACCCGCCGTGGCGCTACCGAAAATTGCGCCTTCAGCGCTCTGGGCATATGCCACGCTGGCCATGCACAGGCTGGCTGCCGCCGCCAAGATCGACTGGCGCATCACCACCGTCGACCGCTTTGCTTGTTTCATAGAGGATCTCTCCAGGAAGAAAAAAGGTGTGCCCCTGTGACTAGGTTCATGTCCCATAAGTCACAGACACGCGAGCGGCGATTTTTTGCGAAGTGCGGCCCGACCCCCCTAAGGGTGAATCCCAATAACAACGACTGGTCGTGACGCTGCCACAACACCCCCCGTGTTCCGCGGCTTGCCAAGGGTCAAGCTGGGCTATAGACGTGTCGCCGAGGTGTCATACCCCCCCGCAGGGCCCCTTTCTATGGGGCGCCCAGGGGCAGGGCACGCAGTCGGCGCTCGATTTCTTCCATCATCTGGCGGTAGGCCGGGGCGCCGGGGCCGCCATAGCGGCTGCGAAAGTCGCGTTCATGAAGAAATTCAGGCAGGTCATCTACATGGGGGAATAGTTGTTCCTCCACAACGCCTTGGGCCAGAGTCTGCAGCCATTCGCGGGGTCTTTGCCGGGCCCATTGGCCAAAACGGCTGCCGGCGCGGTCGGCGGCGATGTCGTTGAAGCTGAAACCGCTGCCGTCCCGGGCATCGGCCAGCTCCTTCTGCACACCGATGGCGTCGGCCAGCGGGCCGCCCGCCTCGGAGGCCAGCGCCGCCGAGATCAGGAAATGCTGTCCGAAGTCCTGGCGCCGGGCAAAGCCCAACCAGGCCGGGCGCGCCGCCGGCCAGTCGTCAGCCTTCGGAAACAGCGTGGCGGGGCCTCGGCCCGAGGCATGCAGGGCCAATGCCACCAGCAGGGCGCGCGCTTCGAGGGAGGCGCTCGCGTCGTCGCTGCTGCGGCTCAGGGCGAGCTCGGCCAACGGCTTGAACACCTCGACAGTGGGCAGTTGCTCCAGGCCGGCCGCCGCCGCGAGGCGCCGCTGCAGCACCTCCCAATAGACCCGGGCACGCTGCTGCTCGGCCACGGGCAACAGGCTGCCCACCGCTCGGCGAGCGCTGTCCGCCTGCCAGACATAGACCAGCAGCGCCCGCTGGTGCTGAAACTCGATGCGCTGGACCAGGTCACCGGCGAGCTCGAAACCTGCGGTGGCGCTGTAGCGGTCCAGCAGGCGCTGACCCATCCAGCGCAACACAGGCCGAGGCAGCGGCAGCCGCCCCAGCTGGCCGCCGGCAATGTCGGGCAGGCCCGGCCCCTCGACCAGGCGCAGCTCCAGGTTCAGCCAGAGGGGCAGCAACGGGACACGCCGACTGGCCCGCACCGTCATCGTTCCCTGGCTCACCTTCAGCTGGCTGGCTGCCACGCCACCATGGCGCGCCAGGTAGTTGAGGATCAGGTCCAGCTCACGTTCGCTGGCGTAAACCACCCGCGGACGGCCCACCGGGCCCGAACGCGGGTCGGCGCGTCGCAACAGGGCGCGGGCGGCGTCCAGGTCGGCGGCCGATGTGGGCGGGCGAGCGTTCAGCACCGGCGAGGTCTGCACGGCCAGCACCAGGGATAGCAGCAGAGCCAGCAGCAGCAGGATCAGAAGGCGGCGGCTCCAACGCCCCAGGAATCGAACAGCAGCCACTTCAAGCCCTTGTGCAAGATCAGCCCCAATCGGCCAGCGGCGATTGTGCGGTAGCGGGGGCTGGACAATGGCAGGCCATGACCGCCCCGAGCCCTGATGCCGCCAACCCGATCTGGCCACCCGACGCCGAGCGGATGCGCCAGCTTTTCGCACCCGAGCGCCTGCGCCGCGGCGCACTGCTGGGTGAGCGCCTGATCGAGCTGAAGCTGGACGAAGACGGCGCCATGGCGCGGCTCTCCGGTGCGGGCGGACAGGTCTTCGAGCTGACGCTGCAGGGCGTGACCGGTCGTGATGGCCGGCCACACTACAGCGCCCTGTGCACATGCAAGCAGAGGCATTTCTGCGAGCACGCCGCCGCCGTGATCCTGAGCCTGCCCCGCCATGCTGCGGTCGATGCCGGCAGCGATGCCTTGGTGCAATGGGCCGGCGCGCTGCGCAGTCAGGCCAGCCGCAGCACCTTGAGAGAACTGCCCAGGCTGGCCGATGCCGATGCCGGCCGCCTGCTGGACCTGCTGATGGACGACGGCTTGGGCGCCGAGGTGCAAGCCGTCTTCCGCCCCCGGCTGACCCTACGCACCCTGGGCCGGGGCGACGGGCTGCTGGGTATGGCGCGCGACGGCGCCATCGGGCCCCGGGGCGACAGCGTCAGCCTCGCCTGGGTGGACTGGACCTACCGCGGCGCCGCCGGCTTTGCCTGGCAGACGCCCGCACCCCGCAGCCTGCTCAACAGCCGGGCACCCGCGCGACAGCAGGTCGCCGGCCGCTGGCTGCAGCGCGACCTGGCCGCCGAGGCCGATGCGCGGGACCAGCTCTGGGACCTCGGGCTGATGCCGGTCGACGCCACTCGGCTGCAATGGCGCGACCCCGACGCCGCCGCCTGCCCGGCCGCCCCCTGGACCTTGGCGCAGGAGGCCCAGTTCGGCGAGTTTTGCGTCAGTCAGTTGCCCAAGCTGCGTGAGCTGGGCTGGCAGGTCGACGTGCAGCCCGGATTTGCCCACCTGCCGGCGCGGGCCGAAGTCTGCAGCGCCCGGCTGGAACGTCTGGCCGGTTCCGGCAGGCGTGGCTCCTGGTTGCTCAGCCTGGGTCTGGAGATTGATGGCGAGAACCTGGACCTGGCGCCGCTGATCGCCGACCTCTTGCGCCGCGATGGCCGCTGGCTGCGTGCCGAGGTGATTGCCAGCATCGATGACGATGCCGAAGTGATCCTGCATGCGCCGGGCGGCCGCCGGATCGCGGTGCGTGCGGCGCCGCTGAAAGCCGTCATTGGCGCGATGGTGGAGCTGCTGGTCGAGATCCAGGACGCCGGCCCCATTGCCCTGAGTGACTGGGAGGCCGGAAGGCTGGAGGCCTTGGACGACCGCAGTGGCTGGCAGTTCCATGGCGACGCCGATCTGCGCCTGCTGGCCCGGCGCCTTCGCCTGGCCGGCGAGCCGCGGTTGGTTGAACCACCTGCCGGCCTTGGCCTGGACCTGCGCCCCTACCAGCGCACCGGCCTGGCCTGGCTGCAATACCTGCGCGAACAGAACCTGGCCGGCATCCTGGCCGACGACATGGGCCTGGGCAAGACCGCCCAGACATTGGCACATCTGTTGATCGAGAAGCAGGCCGGCCGCCTGGACCGCCCGGCGCTAGCCGTGCTGCCGACGTCCTTGCTGTTCAACTGGCGGGCGGAGGCGGCAAGGGTCGCGCCAGACCTGCGGCTCTTGACGCTGCACGGCCCGGCGCGCCAGGCCAATTTCGCCCGTCTGGCGGAGTTCGACCTGGTGCTGACGAGCTATCCCTTGCTGTGGCGCGACATCGACATCCTCTCGGGCCAGCCCTGGCATCTGCTGGTGCTGGATGAAGCCCAGCAGGTCAAGAACGCCGGCAGCCTGGCGGCCAAGGCGCTCCGCCGGCTCAAGGCCCGGCACCGGCTGAGCCTGACCGGGACGCCGATCGAGAACCATCTGGGTGAGCTCTGGGCACAGTTTGACTTCCTGATGCCGGGTTTTCTTGGAGATTCACGCACATTTGCCCGACGTTGGCGCAAGCCCATCGAGGAAAACGGCGAAACGCTGCGTGCCGAACTGCTCTCCCAGCGGGTGCGCCCTTTCATCCTGCGTCGGCTGAAAGACCAGGTGGCGGCCGAGCTCCCACCGCTCACCGAGGTGCTGCGCCGCGTGCCTTTGCAGGGTCGGCAGCGGGAACTCTATGAAAGCGTGCGGGTGGCCGCGGACAAGCAGGTGAAGCGTGTGCTGGAGCGCCAGGGGTTCGATGGCGCCCGCATCGCCGTGCTGGACGCACTCTTGAAGCTGCGCCAGGTTTGCTGCGACCCCCGCCTCCTGCCTGGCGAAGCAGGCAAGGACAACCAGGGCCGGGCCAAGCTGGACTGGCTGGCCGAAACCCTGCCGGGCCTTGTGGAAGAGGGCCGCCGGGTGCTGGTGTTCTCGCAGTTCACCGGCATGCTGGACCTGCTCACGGAAGAGCTGACCCAGCTCGGGCTGGCCCATTTGCAGCTGACCGGCGCCACGCCGGCGGGCGCGCGTGGCGAGTTGGTCCGGCGTTTCCAAGCCGGCGAATCACCGCTGTTCTTGATCAGCCTCAAGGCCGGCGGCGTCGGCCTCAATATGACTGCGGCGGACACGGTGATCCATGTCGACCCCTGGTGGAACCCGGCCGTCGAGGAACAAGCGTCCGCACGGGCGCACCGGATCGGCCAGGACCGGCCGGTCTTTGTCTACAAACTGGTGGTGGAGGGCAGCATCGAGGAGCGGATGCTGGAACTGCAGGCGCGCAAGAGGGCGCTGTCAGAGGCCGTGCTGGGCAGTGACGAGGCCGCGGCGGCCAAGTTCTCGGCAGCGGATCTGGACCTGCTGCTGGCCCCGTTGGGTGGGGCCTGAAATGGCTCAGCGCACCGTGGTGGTGCGCTGATGGAGGCGGGGGACTTAGCGCTTGCGGTCGCAGCGTTGGGCCAGGGCCAGGCTGCGGCGGTCGCAACCGAAATGGCCGGATTCGAAGGCTTCGTGCTTGCGGCCCTTGTCGCTCTGCCACTCGGGCATCGGGATGCGGCGCGGTTGCTGTTCGGTCGTGCGTTGCTGAGACTTCATCATGGCTGTATGCCCCGTTGACTCAACCCGGGTCCCTCTGAGCGGGGTCCCTTGCCGGGCTGTTGAGGGGGACAACGCAGGCAATTTGAGGCCGGTTGACAGTCCAGCAACATTTGCTGACCAAGCGGCCTGACTCGCTCGGGCTGCGGCTACATTTGGCCCCACGATGAGCCCCGCAACTACCGCTGCCACCCCGCTGGTGGCCTGCCTGTGCGCCAGCTGGTGTCGCGTCTGCGACAGCTACCACGACGTCTTTGCCCAGCTGCGCGAGCGCCATCCGGGGGTCCGCTTCGTCTGGGTGGACATCGAGGACGACGAGGAACTGGTCGGCGACCTGGAGGTCGAGACCTTCCCGACCCTGCTGGTGGGCCAGGGCGCCCTCCTGCATTTCATCGGCCCGATCACGCCGCAGCTGGCAACGGCCGAACGCCTGCTGGCCAGCATGGCAGGCGCCGGCCCGGCCAAGGCGTCGCCAGCCGCCATGTCCTTGCTGGCTCGACTCCAGCACAGCTGCTGATCGGGCGCACCTTGGCGGGCGACAATGGCGCTCTCCTTCACCAGCCTTCGGTACCCGCTGCCATGACGGTTCAACTCACAAAGTCCGCCCCCTCCGCTGCCATCGCCATTACCGTGGTCGATCGCGCCGCCTTCAAGGAACTGGCTCCGAAACTGCCGGCCGCCACCCGCAACTGGCTGGCCGCGGTCGGATTTGATGGCAAGCCCGACAGCCACGCCCTCATCCCCGATGCCGAAGGCAAGCTGGGCCAGGTGTTCGCCGGCGTCGAGCGCGCAGCCAGCCCCTGGGCGCTGGCTGCACTGCCGCAAACGCTGCCGCAAGGCGCCTATCAACTGAGCGACGCCGGCCTGCAAGTGCCGGCCGAGCAGGCCGCGCTCTCGTGGGAGCTGGGCGCCTATCAGTTCGACGTCTACAAGCCGCGCCGCCGCCCAGCAGCGACGCTGCAACTGCTCTCCTCGCCCGAAGCCCAGCGGGGCCTCGCGATGGCGCATGTGATTGCCGCCACCCGCGACCTGGTCAACACGCCGGCCGAGCACATGGGCCCGGATGAGCTGGCGCAGGCCGCCAAGCATGTGGCCAAGCAGCATGGCGCGAAGTTCTCGGCCATCGTCGGTGAGGATCTGCTGAAGAAGAACTTCCCGGCCATCCACGCCGTGGGCCGCGCAAGCACCCGTGCGCCGCGCCTGATCGAATTGAACTGGGGCAGCAGCAAGCATCCGAAGCTCACCATCGTCGGCAAGGGCGTCTGCTTCGACACCGGCGGCCTGGACATGAAGAGTGCCGACGGCATGCGCCAGATGAAGAAGGACATGGGCGGCGCCGCCAACGCGCTGGGCCTGGCCTCGCTGGTGATGGCGCTCAAGCTGCCGGTGAACCTCCAGCTGCTGATCCCCGCGGTCGAGAACTCGGTGGCCGGCAACGCCTACCGCCCCGGCGACGTGATCAAGACCCGCCAGGGTCTGCAGATCGAGATCGGCAACACCGACGCCGAAGGCCGCGTGATCCTGTGCGACGCCCTGGCCTACGCCAGCGAGTCCAAGCCCGAGCTGATCATCGACCTGGCTACCCTGACCGGCGCCGCCCGCATCGCGCTGGGCGCGCAATTGCCGGCTCTGTTTGCCAAGCACATGGATACCGCCCGCGACCTGGTGGACCTGGGCCTGAAGCTGGACGACCCGCTGTGGCACATGCCGCTGTGGGCGCCCTACAAGGAAGGCATTGCCAGCAGCATCGGCGACATCGTCAACACCGGGCGCAATGCGCTGGGTGGCGCGATCAATGCCGCGCTGTTCCTCGAGTACTTCGTGCCCGAGTACCAGGACTGGCTGCATGTGGACCTGTTCGCCTGGAACGACGTGGCCCGCGCCGGCCGCCCGGTCGGCGGCGAAGCGCAGACGATACGGACGCTGCTCGCCTACCTCGAAGAGCGCTTCAAGTAATGTGAGCACCCGGTGGCGGTGTACCGCCACCACCCGCCGAGCGGGTGCCCGGCAGGCTTGGGGCGGCCCGGCGCCTGCCGGCGACCTAACTTCGCAAGATCAGCTCCGCCGCGCGCTCGGCAATCATCAGCGTCGGCGAGTTGGTGTTGCCGCTGGTGATGGTCGGCATCACGCTGGCATCGACCACGCGCAGGCCGGCCACGCCGCGCACACGCAGCTCGCTGTCCACCACGGCCGATTCATCTTCCGCCCGACCCATCTTGCAGGTGCCGACCGGATGGAAGATCGTGGTGGCGATGTCGCCAGCCAGGCGCGCCAGCTCCTCGTCCGTCTGGAACTGCGAGCCCGGCTTGAACTCCTCAGGCTTGTAGCGGGCCAGCGCAGGCTGCGACACGATGCGGCGCGTCAGGCGCAGGCTCTCCGCCGCAATGCGGCGGTCCTCCTCGGTGCTCAGGTAGTTCGGCGCAATCGCTGGCGCCACGCTCGCGTCGGCAGACGTGATGTTGACCGTGCCGCGGCTCGTCGGGTTCAGATTGCAGACGCTGGCGGTGAAGGCACTGAAGGCATGCAGCGGCTCGCCGAAGGCATCGAGCGAAAGCGGCTGCACGTGGTATTCGAGATCAGGCCAGGCCTTGTCTGCGCTGCTCCTGGCAAACGCGCCGAGCTGCGAAGGTGCCATGCTCATCGGCCCGCTGCGCTTGAGCGCGTATTCGAGGCCGATCATCGCCTTGCCCCACCAGTTGCCGGCCAGCTTGTTCAGCGTCTTCGCGCCCTGGACCTTGAAGACCGCGCGGATCTGCAGATGGTCTTGCAGATTGGCACCGACGCCGCTCATCTCCGCTTGCACCTCGACGCCGTGCTTCTGCAGCAGCGCGCCGGGCCCAATGCCGGAGACCTGCAGGAGCTGCGGTGAACCGATGGCACCCGCCGCGAGCAAGACCTCGCCGCCCTGCTTCAGCATGACCTGCTCGACGCCATGCGGCGTGTGCACTTCGGCACCGGTGCAGCGCAACTGGCCATCGACGCGATCAAACAGCAGTCGCTGCACGCGCGCACCGGTCCAGAGTTCGAAGTTGGGCCGGCCGTAGCAGGCCGGACGCAGAAAGGCCTTGGCCGTGTTCCAGCGCAGGCCTTTGCGCTGGTTGACCTCGAAGTAGCCGACGCCTTCGTTGTTGCCGGCGTTGAAGTCTTCGGTGGCCAGGATGCCGGCCTCGGTCGCAGCCTGGGCAAAGGCATCGAGGATGTCCCAGCGCAGACGCTGGCGTTCGACCCGCCATTCGCCGCCATGGCCATGCGCCGACTGGAAGGCAGTGCTGGCGCCTGGCCCATCCAGACGCCAGTGGTCCTCATGCTTCTTGAAGAAGGGCAGCACCGAATCCCAGCGCCAGCGCGCATCACCGACGGCAGCGGCCCAGTCGTCGTAGTCGCGCGACTGGCCGCGCATGTAGATCATGCCGTTGATGCTGGAGCAGCCGCCCAGCACCTTGCCGCGCGGGTAGCGCAGCGAGCGGCCGTTCAGACCCGCATCGGGCTCGGTCTTGTAGAGCCAGTCGGTGCGCGGATTGCCGATGCAGTAGAGATAGCCGACCGGGATGTGAATCCAGTGATAGTCGTCGCGCCCCCCGGCCTCCAGCAGCAGGACCCGCCGGCGCGGGTCTGCCGACAGCCGGTTGGCCAAAAGGCTGCCGGCCGTGCCGGCGCCGATGATGATGTGGTCGTAGAGATTCATGATGCCGCCATGCTGGCCGAGCAGCCAGCGAGCGGCAAGCGGCCTATCACCGAGTCGAGAGCGTCGGCGTTGTGCCGGCGCCAAGCTTGTACCAGTCGAGCCTGCGCGTCAGCGTCATGACAGCCGCCAGCAGGGCAAACAGCAGGAGCGAGCCGATCACCAGGGCAGCCTGCTCCAGGCGCAAGAGCACGAACAGCGCGGCGGAGCCATAGGCGAGTCCGAAGCTCAGGTGCTCCGACAAGCTCAGGAGAAGCAGGAAGAACAGGCTCAAGGCCAGGCCCACGGTGATGAAGGTCAGCGCAATGAAGAGCACGCCCTACTTGATCGCGCGGTCGCTCATCACGAAGGGGTTGACCGGGTCGAACAGCGCCAGGTCGGGTGGCGCTTGCTGCAGGCGCTGGCGGGCTTCGGTCAGCCAGCTGAAATGCTCGACGTCCAGGCCCACGCGGCGCAAGGAAAACCGCATGGTGTCGGCAATCGCCGGGGCATCCTCCAGCAATAGAACACAGGACCCAGCTCAGTGGCCCGCGGCCGAGCTCAGGATTGGGAACAGCTTCTGCAGACCGTCGGCCAGCAACTCAACGGCCAGGGCCGCGAGGATCAGGCCCATCAAGCGGGTCATGATGTTGATGCCGGTCTGGCCCAGCACCTTGGCGATGCGGCCGGAAGCCGAGAAGACTGCGAAAGTCACCAGCCCGACGACCACGCCATAGCCCACCAGCACGCCAAGCTGCCACCACTGCTGGGTCTGCTTGGAATAGATCACCATGGTCGAGATCGTGGCCGGGCCTGTCAGCAGCGGGATGGTCAGCGGCACGACGGCGATGCTGGCGCCGGCATCGACCTTGTGCGCGCCCTCGCTCACGTCTTCCTTGCGGCCTTCGGCCGGCTGCGCATTGAGCATCTGCAGGGAGCTGATCAAGAGCAGCGTGCCGCCGCCAACCTGGAAGCTGGCCAGCGAGATGCCGAAGAACTCGATGATCTTCATGCCGAAGAGCGCGCTCAAGGCGATCACCACGAAAGCGGTGAACGAGCTGACCACGATGGTGCGGCGGCGCTGCTCGCGCGTGAAGTTCTGCGTGAAATGGATGAAGAAGGGCACCACCCCGACAGGGTTGACGATGACCAGCAGGGCGACGAGGGGCTTGAAATCCATGAGGCAATTGTCAGTGCAGCCAGAGACGCATCGGCCGGGTTCTATCCCTGAGTCGCCAGCCGGCGCAGATAGGCCAGCCCTGGAGCCGCTCTCGGCCCGTACCAGCTCAGCAGTTCACCATCCACCAGGCGCACGTGGGCATTCGGGCACAGGGCCTGCGCCTCGGCCAGGTGGGAGGCGTCGAAGCGATAGGGCTCCGAGCTCAGGAGCAGCTCGTCAATCCCGGCCAGCCAGGGCTCATCGCCATTCAAGGCCGGATAGCGGGCCGCGCCATGCTCGCCGCCCTCGACAGGCGGCCAGGTCTGCCAGCCGACCTGGGCCAGCATGCGGGCGATATAGGTGTCGCGGGCCACGGTCATCCAGGGCGCTCGCCAGATCAGATAGAGCGCCCGGCGCGCCGGCCAGGGGCGCGCTGCACAGGCGGCCAGCTCGTTCTCCAGAGCCCTCCGCAAGGCCGCCGCCCGATCAGCCACGCCCGGCAAGTGGCCGAACAGGGCCAGCATCTGGTCCAGCAGGGCGAGGTTGTCCTGCGGCGCGTTCGGATGGGTCACGACGATATTGGGCACGAACTCGCGCAGCGCCGTGACTGTTTCCAGCCGGTTTTCATCCACATTGACCAGCACATGGCTGGGCGCCAGGCGGCGCAGCTTGGCCAGGTTCACATCCTTGGTGCCCCCAATCTTGGGGATGCTCGCCACGGCCGCGGCCGGGTGGATGCAAAAGCCGGTGCGAGCCACCAGCCAGGGCGCCAGGCCGAGCGCCACCAGCAGTTCGGTCAGCGAGGGCACCAGGCTGGCAATGCGGATTTCGGGGGGCTGGGTCATGGGCCGCGCATCTTAGCCAGCAGGCCCGCACTGCGGGATCGGCCCGACCGGGTTATCTCTAGGCACGAAAAACAACACTCGCCGTGGGCGTTGTATGGATCGCTGGACCCCTCACCCATAATCGGCTACCTGTGTCTGGACGCCGCACCTTCGCTTGAATGGTTCACGTGGGTTGAAAGTCCGCATGGTTTTTTTGGTATTGAAAGGGCTTCCCCATGGGAAACAAGCTTTATGTGGGCAATCTGGCCTACAGCGTGCGTGACGAATCGCTGCAAGAAGCATTCGGTCAATTTGGCACTGTGACCTCTGCAAAGGTCATGATGGACCGCGACACCGGCCGTTCGAAGGGCTTCGGCTTCGTCGAAATGGGTTCGGATGCCGAGGCTCAATCGGCAATCAACGGCATGAATGGCCAGGCCCTGGAAGGCCGCGCCATCGTCGTGAACGAAGCACGTCCTCGTGAAGAGCGTCCGGGCGGCTTCGGCGGCGGCGGCCGTTCGGGCGGCGGCGGCTTCGGTGGCGGCGGTGGCCGTTCCGGCGGCGGCGGCTACGGTGGTGGCGGCGGTGGCGGCTACGGCGGTGGTGGTGGCGGCGGCTACGGCGGTGGCGGCGGTGGCCGTTCCGGCGGTGGCGGCTACGGCGGTGGCGGCGGTGGCCGTTCCGGCGGTGGCGGCGGCTACGGCGGCGGTGGCCGTTCCGGCGGCTACTGATACAGGCCGATCAACCCTCACGGGTTGATGCACAGGCAAGAAGGCGCTCCTCGGAGCGCCTTTGTCGTTTCTGGATCGCCCGCAGCCTCAGTTCGACCAGGCCCAGACCAGCTTGGCAAACAGCTGGCGCTGCCAGGGCTCGCGCGCAGACTCGCGCGCCTGGCTGGCACCGACGCTCAGGATGCGGCCATGGCCCACGCGACGCTGCAACACCAGCGAGTCGCTGCCACCCTGCTCGTCCAGCGCCGCCAGCACCCCCTCGGCGCGCCGCCCCGCATGGCTGCGCTGACTGATCAGGCGCAAGGAATCGCGGGCATCGAAGTGAACGACGGCCAGGGTCTGGCTGTTGCGCTCGCTCAGGCTGCGTTGCCCGGCCGGGTTGTTGACCCAGCCCTGCCCCAGCTGCTGCTCCAGCTCCAGCCACCACGATTGCGGCAAGGCAAACCGGAACTTGGCCTGCATCACGAGGTTCATGCCGCTGCCCAGGCGATCCGCCTCGACATCCAGCCGACGCCCCCACTGCAGCTCGGCATGCAGCAGGCTCAGCCAAGGCGCCGGATTGGACTCCAGC
This sequence comes from Roseateles microcysteis, assembly GCF_036880965.1. Taxonomy (NCBI): domain Bacteria; kingdom Pseudomonadati; phylum Pseudomonadota; class Betaproteobacteria; order Burkholderiales; family Sphaerotilaceae; genus Roseateles; species Roseateles microcysteis. The sequence continues at coordinate 386,116 of NZ_JBAJMV010000007.1, forward strand.
CCGATGTTCACGGTGCGCGGCGCATGCAGCGCACCGCCTGAGCGCGCCCGCTGCTGTCCCAGGCCCAGATGACCCCAGACACCCGTGTTGCGCGCCGTGGCGAACCAGAAACCCGGCTCCAGCAGGCGTTCGATCACCTCACCACCGCGCTGTTGCGCGCCATCGGCCAGCGCCTCGGTCTGCGCGAGTTTCAACTGCGCTTCCAGCTCGAACAGCGGCAGGCCCGCCATCTCGCTTGCGCCCAAGCGGCGCGCCAGTTCGCTTGAAGCACGCCGGATGCCGGCCTGCGGCACGAAGCCGTTGTCATTGGCAAAGCGTGGCGTGATCTCTTCCAGGTGCAGCTGGTTGATCCATTCGGCAGAGCGGTGCTGCCAGGCCAGCCAGAGCTTGTGACCGCTTTCACTGGCGCTGCGCACGGCCCGGCCTTCGCCGTCAAACGCGGCCGTGCTGGCGGACTGCAGCCAATGGCCCCGCAAGAGATCGGACTCGCCCGTCCGCCAGCTGAAGTCGCTGCCGACGACACGATTGAACGCGCCGCCGCCATAGCCGCGCTCGGAGGCGAGCAAGCCCAGGCTGGCATTGCCGAGCTGTTGTCGCCCGCGAACAAAGCTCGCCTGTGAATGGCCGCGGTAGGCATGGGCAGCGGTGGCATAGGCCGCCGGGCGCAGCACATCGCCACCGCCGGCATCGCGCAGGCTCAGGCCCACAGCATCGGCCGAGGCGCCCCGCCAGGTGGCGCGCAAGCCCCAGTCAGGGTCACTGATGGTGCGCGAATAGAACGCCGCCAGGCCATGCGCCTGGCCCGACTCGTCCGGCTGGCTCTGGCCGACCACGTCGGTGCTCTCCAGGAAGAAGGGCCGCTTCTCCTGCTGGAACAGCGCGAAGCGGGTGTTGGCGGCCATCTGCGGCGCGTCGGATTCGATCTGCGAGAAGTCCGGGTTCAGCGTCGCATCGATCACCCAGTCGGCGCGCGGCCGCCACTTCAGCTCGGCTCCCAGCGTGGCCTTGCCGCTGCCTTCAGCGCGGCGCCAGGTCAGCTCGGGCCGAATGCTCAGGAAGCTGCGCTCGCGCACCTGCTCGACCAGGTCGCCCAGACCTTCCAGCGCTTGCAGCTCGGCGATGAAGTTCAGGGCGTCCTTGGTCAGCGTTGGCGGGCTGACCATCAGATTCGCGTCCTCACGCGGCACGCTGCGCGTGAGCATCACGCGCCAGGGCTCGCCCCCGCTGTGCGGGAAGCGCAAGGCCGCCAGGGGCCAACGCAGCTCGACGCTGTAGCCATCGGGCAAGCTTTGCACCGCCGCCTGCACATCGAAGTCGGGCGCCAGGTCGTCGCTGTCGTCATCGGCGATGAACACGCCATCCGCCAGCGAACCCGACGCGCCCACGCGCACGAACTGCGCCGCGCGCCGTCGCCCAACCGGGTCGATGACGACCGAGACATAGTCCTGCTCGAGCCCGACTTCATCGCGCCGGCTCAGCGGCGCGCGGATGCGCCCGGGCTCCGGGTCGTAGGCACGGATTGCAAAAGTGAGCGCATGCTCGTCGGCAATCACTTGCACGGTCGTGCGCCAGCGGGCCGGCTGCCGGTCTTCGGGCAGGAACTGCACAAAGCGCTCGTAGACCGGCGCCGCGCGCCAGAGCGGCTCGTCCAGCCGGCCGTCGATCTGCAGCGCGGCCTGGCCGGCCTGGCGCAGCGCGCGCATCGAGGCGGCCGCCGGCTCGGGATCGGCCGCCCATGCGCTGCCGCCCAGCCCCATCACGAGGGCCGTGGAAAAAAACTTGTTCATGATTCAGGAAACCAAGAGAGTGGCCCGCGCCGCTTGCGTGCGCCGGGCCAGGTTCGGGGTCGGCCGCGCTGCCTTCAGCAACAGGCGGGGCCGGACTCGCGGATTCGTCGGGGAGCGGACGAATTCTCAGCAGGGATGCAGAACCTTGATCATCTGGGCCTCCTTGCGCCGCCATGGCCGGCGCTTCTCTTGAATGGCGCGCAGTGTAGCCAGCCCGCGACGGGCCTGCCAAGGGTCATGGTTACGGCTTTTTTCTTACTCGCCCTGACGGCGCTTGCGCGGCCGGCCGGCCAGCGCCTTGTCGAACAGCCAGTTGGGCAAGAGACGCATCAGCTTGGCGACCACGCCCATCTGCCATGGGATCGTGCGGTAGCTCGCGCCGGCCTCGATGGCCGCGAAGGCACGTGCAGCGAAGTCTTCGGGCTGCATCAGGAAGGGCATGCCGTAGCGGTTCTTGCGGGTCAGCGGCGTGTCGATATACCCGGGCAGGATCGTCACGACCTGCACGCCTTGCGGCCGGCATTCGCCGCGCAGGCTTTCGCAATAGCTGATGACGGCGGCCTTGCTGGAGCAATAGCCCGCATGGCCCGGCAGGCCGCGTATGCCGGCCACGCTGGCGATGCCGACCAGGGTTCCCGAGCACCGCTTGTTCATCGGGCCGATGAAGGGCTGGAAGGTCGCGGCCAGGCCGATGTTGTTGGTTTCATAGATGGCGCGCATCACTTCGATGTCCTCGAACTCCGCGCTGTCCATGCCGATGCTGATGCCGGCATTGGCGATCACCACATCGGGCAAGCCTTGATTGGCGATGCAGGTGCGGCCGGCGGCAGTGATCTCGGCGATGTCGCGCACGTCGGCGCCATAGACGGCGAAGCGCTCCGGTGCCAGGCCCTGCTCGCGCGCCCAGGCCTGAAGCTCGGCCGAGCGGCGGGCCACCAGCGCCAGCCGCCAACCCGCCCGGTAGTAGTGCAGGGCCAGGGCCTGGCCGATGCCGCTGGAAGCGCCGGTAATGAAGACGAGTCTTGCCGTCATGCCATCAGTCCTGCTTGCGCGCGCCAGGCGGATCAAGGCGTGCCGTGCTGCGCCCCTTGAAGGTCAGCCGGCCCTTGAGGTTGTCGTATTCGAAGTTGTGCAACTGCAGCTCGGTGTTGCCGTAGTTGACGCGCACCGGCAGGTGCGAGCGCAGCCGCTCGGTATGCAGGAAGGCGTGCAGGAACTCGCCACGCACTTCCAGGCCGGCACGCTGCTGGCCGGCCGCCATGCGCTGCAGGGTCACGTCGCCGAGCAACTGCATTTCGCTGCCGTCGGCGTTGCCGATGGCGCGCTTGGCCGAGGCCACGGTGATGCTGCCGTCCTGGCCGATCGAGCGCAGACGCACGCCGTCAATCTCGACCGTGTCGGTGTCAGGGTAGTGGCGCATCTCGCGGCCTTCGACCTCGACGCGCATCGCGCCCTTGGGGTCGAAGCGCTGCAGGCCGAAGCCCTGCATCGAGTAGTCGGGCTCATGCTTCAGCGGCGCCTCCGTCTGCGCATCTTCAGGCTGCGGCGAATTCTTGATCAGCCAGGAAGTGCCCGCCGCCAGGAACACCAGCAGCAGCAAGGGCAGATAGGCCGACAGCACCGATTGCAGCCGCCACACCCAGGGCTTGTTGCTGACCGGCCGACGCGGCCCGGCCGCCGGAGCCAGGCGGGCGGCCGGATTCAAGCCTTGCCCCCGTCCAGCGTTTCCAGATGGCTGTTCAAGAGCCCGGCATAGCGGCCGTTGGCCATCAGGAGCAGGTCGCAGAATTCGCGCGCGGCGCCATGGCCACCGGGCGCTGCAGTCACGTGATGAGCAAGGGCAATGACCTCGGCATGGGCCTGGGCCGGGGCGCAGGCAAAGCCGGCGCGTGTCATCAAGGGCAGGTCGGGCCAGTCGTCGCCCATCGCCGCGACTTCATTCCATTGCAGGCCCAGCGCCTGCAGAACCGGCAGCGCGGCAGCGAGCTTGTCCTTGGCGCCATAGACCGCATGCTTCAGGCCCAGGTCCGCCACGCGGCGGCGCACCGCCGGCGAATCGCGCCCAGTGATGACGATGGGCACGATGCCACCTTCGGCCAGCAGCTTGAGGCCGTGGCCGTCCAGCGTGGCAAAGGCCTTGAAGGCTTCGCCTTCTTCACCGATATAGATGCGGCCATCGGTCAGCACGCCGTCCACGTCGAAGATGGCGGCTTTCAAGCCAAGGCCTGGGCCTTGGGCCTTGAGCAGCAGTTCGGGCGGGAAAACAAGAGCAGCTTTCATACGAGTTGACCCCGCGCCCGCACGGCCGCCCGAAGGGCGCGGCGGCCCCCTTGGGGGGTGGCGACCAAAGGGAGACTGGGGGCCATCAAATTACCTTCGCACTCATCAGGTCGTTGATGCTGATCGCGCCCTGCAGCGTGTTCTGCTCATCGACCACCAGCACCAGCGTGATGCGGGCGGTTTCCATCAGCTCGGCGGCGTCGACGGCAAGAGCCTCCGCGCGGATGGTGCGCGGGCCCTTCTTCATCACGTCAGTGGCCTGCAGCGAGCGCAGGTCGCGGCCGCTTTCAACCAGGCGGCGCAGGTCGCCGTCGGTGAAGATGCCCAGCACCTTGTCGGCCGCGTCGACGATGACAGCAGCGCCCAGCGCCTTGGCCGACATCTCGCGCATCATCTCGGTGAAGCCGGCATCCAGCCCCACGCGCGGCAGTGCGTCACCGCTTCGCATCAGGTCGCGCACATGGGTGAGCAGCTTGCGGCCCAGCGCACCACCGGGGTGGGAACGGGCGAAGTCTTCCTCGCGGAAACCGCGCGCGTCGAGCAGGGCCACGGCCAGCGCATCGCCCAATGCCATCTGCGCCGTCGTGCTGGCGGTGGGCGCGAGCTTCAAGGGGCAGGCTTCTTCGGCGACGGCGCTGTCCAGCACCACGTCGGCATGGTTGGCCAGGCTCGATTCGGCACGGCCGGTCATGGCGATGATGGGCACGCCCAGGCGGCGCAGCACCGGCAGGATGGCATTGAGCTCGTCACTCTCGCCCGAGTTGGAGAGGGCCAGCACCACATCGCGCGTGGTCACCATGCCCAGGTCGCCATGAGCGGCTTCGCCCGGATGGACGAACATCGCCGGCGTGCCGGTGGAGGCCAGCGTGGCGGCGATCTTGCGGCCCACATGGCCGCTCTTGCCCATGCCCATCACCACGACCCGGCCCTTGCAGTCGAGCACGAGGCGGGCGGCGCGGGCGAACTCATCGCCCAGACGCGGGCCCAGTTCGGTCAATGCGCGGGCCTCGATCTGCAGGGCCTGGCGGGCCATTGCGACCGCTCGTGCGGCGTCGAAATTGGCAGCTTCAGTCATGGCCGGCAGTGTAGCCGCCGGGGCTGCTGGCCGGGTTTGCAGCAAGGCGGGCTTCAGCTCGGGCCGCTACGATGCGCCGCGCCATGAACGCTGCCTCTTCCACCCCTTCTACCGCTGCCACCCCTTCCGCGTTTTCGCTCAAGCCCGCATGGCTGATTGCCGGCCTGGGCCTGCTGGCCCTGCTCGCCTGGGATGCCGGCGGCCTCGACCTCGCCGTCATCCGTCCCTGGGCTGGCAGCGACGGCTTCCCCTGGCGCGAGCATTGGCTGACGCGTGACGTGTTCCATCAAGGCGGCCGCGCGCTGGCCGGCCTGGTGATTGCCTTCATGGTCGTGCTCAATCTGTGGCGCGGTCTCCTGCTGGCCATGACACGCCGAGAACGGCTCTGGTGGCTGGGCACTTCGCTGGTGTGCCTGCTCCTGATCCCGCTGCTTAAACGCCAGAGCCTGAGCAGCTGCCCCTGGGACCTGAACGAGTTCGGCGGCATGGCGCAGTACGTCTCGCATTGGCGCTTTGGCGTGGCCGATGGCGGCCCCGGCCACTGCTTCCCCTCGGGCCACGCCAGCTCGGCCTTTGCCTTTCTCGCCGGCTTCTTCGCGATGCGCCGCGCCTACCCGCAACTGGCGCGAGGCTTTCTGGTCGGCGTGCTGATCTGCGGCGCCTGCTACGGCTGGGCGCAGATGGCGCGCGGCGCCCATTACCCGAGCCATACGATGTGGACGGCGTGGATCTGCTGGACCCTGACGACGGCCAGCGCCCAGTGGCTGCTGAGCGGCAAGCGGTCGCAATAAGAAAGCCCGCCGAAGCGGGCCTTGTCTGTCCGGGCCGAGGCCGGGATTTCAGGGATACAGACCGCGCTCTTCACGCGCCTGCAGCACGCGGGTGCAAGCCACGACGAAGGCGGCGGTGCGCAGCGAGATGCGGTGCTGTTCGCTGGTTTCCCAGATGTGCTTGAAGGCGCCGGTGATGATCTTGTCCAGGCGGACGTTGATCTCGTCTTCGGTCCAGAAGAAGCTGGAGAAGTCCTGCACCCATTCGAAGTAGGACACGGTCACGCCACCCGAATTCGCGATCACGTCGGGCACGACGATGATGCCGCGGTCGGCCAGCACGGCATCGCCGTCCGGCGTGGTCGGGCCATTGGCGCCTTCCAGCACGATCTTGGTCGAGAGGCCTTCGGCGCGCTCCTTGGTGATCTGGCCTTCGAGGGCGGCCGGGATCAGCACGTCGCTCTTGACCTTCCAGAAGTCGTCGTTCGCGATCTTGTCAGCGCCCTTGAAGCCGCCGACGCCACCGGTGGCCGCCACATGGTCCAGCAGGTTCTGCATGTCCATGCCCGACTCGTTGAGGATGGTGCCGGTGTGGTCTTGCACGGCCACGATCTTGGCGCCGTTGGCGGCGAACAGCTTGGCGGCGATGGAGCCGACGTTGCCGAAGCCTTGCACCGCAACGCGGGCGCCTTCCATCGGCACGTTCAGGCGGCGCATCGCCTCACGGCCGATCACGAACACGCCGCGGCCGGTGGCCTGCACGCGGCCCAGCGAGCCCCCCAGCGGAATCGGCTTGCCGGTGACGACACCGGTCGCGGTGGCGCCGGTGTTCATCGAGTACGTGTCCATCATCCAGGCCATGATCTGGCCGTTGGTGTTCACGTCGGGCGCCGGAATGTCCTGCTGCGGGCCGATGATGATGCCGATTTCGCTCGTGTACCGGCGTGTAACTTTCTCAAGCTCCTTCAGCGACAGCACCTTCGGATCGAGGCGGATGCCGCCCTTGGCGCCGCCGTAAGGCAGGTTCACGGCCGCGTTCTTGATCGTCATCCAGGCCGACAGGGCCATCACTTCTTCCAGCGTGACGTCGGGGTGGTAGCGCACGCCGCCCTTGCCCGGGCCGCGGGTCAGGCTGTGCTGGACACGGTAGCCCTCATAGTGGGCGATGGTGCCGTTGTCGAGCTCGATGGGGATGTCGACGATCAGCGCGCGCTTGGGGCGGCGCAGCGTCTCGACCCAGCGTGCCAGATGGCCGAGGTACGGCTCGACGGCGTCGATCTGGGACAGGTAGGTACCCCAGGGACTGTTGCGCGTGGGCGAAACGAAGGACAGGTTGGGCATGTACTGCTCCGTAATTTTCGGTGGCGCGAACGGTATCGCGAACCGGGTGCGGCGCGCCAGCCTCGGCCGCAGCCTTGTTCACATGCGCCTATGCGCCTTGTGCATAGGGCGTCCGAGTTTGCGCTTTGGCAAGGCTTTGCGCAAACAAATGCACGGATTGACGGCATGCGGCACGTTGCGGACTCTTGCCTTCTTCCTCGAAGGTGCGTCGAAGATCAGGCCGCCAGCGGGTTCCCCTGCGCTCGTGTCCCCCGGCCCTGGCTGCGCCAGGTCCTCCTCCTTTACCTCGCTTCGGGAAACCCACTGCCGACCTGATCCGCACCACTGTGGCCTTCGCCTGGTGGCATGCGCAGGTTCGGCCGAGGGCGTCGGGTGAGGGTTTGGGCGAGGTAAAGGAGGAGGATCGGGCGAAGCCCGGTCCGGGGGACAGGAGCACAAGCCCTCACCCGATGGCCTCGGCAGCGCGAAAGAAGGAAACAGCATTTGGCTGCTATGTGCCGCAAGCCGCCCTCAGTCCTGCCTCAGGCACTCAATCGGCAGCAGCTTGCTCGCCCGCCTGGCCGGGTAGTAGCCGAAGAATAAGCCGACGCTCGCCGCAAAGCTCACCGCCACCACCATATGGCGCACGGCCAGGGGCATGTCGAAGTGGGCGAAATGGCTGATCGCCGCCGCTGCACCCCAGGCAAGGCCGAGGCCCGCCAGGCCGCCGAGGATGCAAAGGACAACAGCCTCGACCAGGAACTGCGCCAGCACATCGCGCGGCTTGGCGCCAATGGCCATGCGGATGCCGATTTCGCGCACCCGCTCGGACACGCTCACCAGCATGATGTTCATGATGCCGATGCCGCCGACGATCAGGGCAATCGCGCCGATCAAGCCCATGCCCAGTTGCAGCCCCTTGGCGATGGAGGCGCCGGCCTTGGCGATGCCGGCCAGGTCGATGGTGCGGAAATCGTCTTCACGATCACCGGTGATGCGGTGGCGGTCGCGCAGGAGTTCGGCGACGTCCATCTCCACGTCACTCATGGCCGTGCCTTCACGACCCTGCACCGTCAGCGCATTCACGACGCCGGGCAGCAGCCGTTCGCGGCTCGGCGCCGCGGTGATGGGCACCAGCATCAGCTCGCCCTCGTCATTGCCGTTGAGGCCCTGGCCTTCGGTGGCCAGCACACCGATCACGGTGTAGGGTCGGCCATCGAGTCGCACCGACTGGCCGATGGGATCCCGGCCGGCGTAGTACTTCTTGGCCAGCTTGGCGCCGATCAGCAGCACGCGCTTGCCGCTGCGCACGTCGTTGTTGTCGAAGCTCACGCCTTGCTCGACCGGCCAGTTCTTCAAGCTCAGCATCTCGGGCGTGACGCCGAGTACCGAGAGGTTCTCGTTGTCACTGCCGAAGTGCGCCTGCACGAAGCCGCGGATCTCAGCCGCCGCGAGCTTCACCGAGGGCAGTTGCGCGATCGCCTCGGCGTCGCCCAGCGTCAGCGCCGGTCGCTTGCCCGAGGTGCGCACCGCGCCTTCGGTGGCCGCAGCCGGGAACACCAAAAGCTGGTTGCGGCCCAGGCGCGAAAGTTCCTTGTCGATGAAGGCGCGCATCCAGTCGCCGGTGGCCATCATCATCACCACCGAGGTGATGCCGATGATCACACCGAGGATGGCCAGGGCCGAGCGCAAGCGATTGGCGCGCAAGGAGCGCAGCGCTTCAAGAGTGAGTTGCCAGAAGCCCATGTCAGTGCACCTCCGTGCCGGGCTTGCCGTCAAAAGCGATGCGACCGTCCTTCAGCCGCACCAGGCGCTTGGCCCGCATGGCCACGTCGGGTTCGTGCGTGACCAGCACGATGGTCAGGCCGTCGTCGCGATTGAGCTGCTCGAACACATCGAGCACTTCGCTGGTGGTCTGGCTGTCCAGGTTGCCGGTCGGCTCATCGGCCAGCAGGAGCGGCGCGCGATTGGCCAGCGCGCGGGCAATCGCCACGCGCTGCTGCTGGCCTCCGGAGAGCTGGTTGGGCAGGCGCTTGCCCAGCGCACCCAGCCCCACCTTGCCGAGCATCTCGGTGGCGCGCTCACGCGCAGCGCTGCGCGACTGGCCGGCATAGACCAGCGGCAGGGCGACGTTGTCGAGCACCGTCATGCGCTTGAGCAGGTTGAAGCTCTGGAACACGAAGCCGATCTCGCGGTTGCGGATGCGCGCCTGCTCATTCACGTCGGCCTTGGCTGCGTCAGCACCGGCCAGCGACAGCCGGCCTTCGTCGGGCCGGTCCAGCAAACCAATCAGGTTCATCAAGGTGCTCTTGCCCGACCCGCTGGCACCCATCAGGGCCACGTAATCGCCACGCGCCACATCCAGGTCGATGCCATGCAAGACCGGCGTCACGATCTCGCCGCTGCGGTAGCTCTTGGTGAGCCCCCGCAGTTCGATCAGGGGGGCTGCGCTCACTTGCTGTCGTCCTTGTTCGCGTTCTTGGCGCGGGTGACGACGGCGTCGCCTGCCTTCAGCTTGCCGCTGACCAGCTCGGTGTAGCGGGTGTTGGACAGGCCCACCGTCACCTCGGTCGGCTGCGGCTTGCCCTGGGCATCCAGCGTGTAGACCTTGTGGACCCGCACGCCGCCGCGCAACTGGTTGAGCACGCCGTCGTCATTCGATGCCGCGGCTACGGCCGACGCTGCGGCAGCGGAAGCCACCGCCGATGCGCCTGACGCCGGCTTGGCCGCAGCCATCGCGTCTTCATCCGGGCGGAAACGCAGCGCCGCCGTCGGCACGCGCAGCACCTGCGGCTTGGTGGCGACGACGATGCGGGCCTGCGCCGTCATGCCGGGCTTGAGCAGGCCGTCGCGGTTGTCCACGTCCACGATCACGGCATAGGTGACGATGCCCTGCTGATTGGTCGCCCCCAGGCGCACCTGGCGGACCTTGCCTTCGAACTCGCGCTCCGAGAAGGCATCGACCGAGAAGCGCACCGGCCGGCCTTCGCGGATCATGCCCACGTCAGCCTCGCTCACGTTGACGCCCACTTCCATCAAGGCCAGGTCACGGGCAATCTGGAACAGCTCGGGCGTCTGGAAACTGGCGGCCACGGTCTGGCCCACGTCCACGCTGCGCTTGATCACCACGCCGTCCACCGGCGAAACAACGGTGCAGCGGGCCACGTCGTTCTCGGCCGCCTCGACCTGGCCGCGCGCGGCGTTCACGTCGGCGCGCGCCATGTCCAGCTCGCGCCGGCTCTGGTCGCTCTGGGCCGCACCAATGAAGCCTTGTGCCGCCAACTTTTCGTTGCGCTCATGACTGCCGGCGGCAAAGGCCACGCGGGCTTCGGCCGAAACGAGCTGCGCTCGCGCCTGGCGCAGGCGGGCTTGATACGGCGTGTCGTCCAGGCGCAAGAGAATCTGGCCTTTCTTCACGCGGTCATTGAAGTCGGCCTTGCGCTCCATGACCGTGCCATTGACAGCCGCACCGACGACGACGAGCCCGATGGCCTGCAAGTTGCCGTTGGCGCTGACCACCTGGGTGATCGGGCCCTGGTCGATGGTGGCCGTGCGGAATGGCGGCGGCGGTGGCGCCGTGGGATGGCTCTTGCCCCAGGCCCACCAGGCGCCTGCGCCGAGGCCGATGACGACGGCGGCGATCAGGCCGCGGCGCAGCCTCTGCTTGCTCTTGCTCTGCATTGTCCGGTTCTCCTCCGAAGGGCCCTCCAGGGCCGCGGCGCATGGTACTCCGGGGAAGGCATGGCGCCGGATGAGGAAACTCACCCCTTACCATCCCGACCATGACATCGTTGGAACTCGTCCTGCTCTACCTGGTCGCCGCCGTGGCCGGCGTGGTGCTGTGCCGTTCCTTGAAGCTGCCGCCCATGCTGGGCTACCTGGCGGTCGGCGTGCTGATCGGCCCCAATGCGCTGGCTTTTGCCAAGGACACCGCTGGCGTGCGCTACCTGGCCGAGTTCGGCGTGGTGTTCTTGATGTTCGTCATCGGGCTCGAGTTCAACCTGCCCAAATTGCGCTCGATGCGGGCGATGGTGTTTGGCCTGGGCCTGGCACAGGTGTTGGTCACCATCGTCGGTGCGGTGATCGGCAACGTGATGCTGGAATGGAGCTTCGCGCTGCTGGGCATTCAATGGCAGCTTGGCTGGCAGGGTGCACTGGTGCTGGGCGCCGCCATGGCCATGAGCTCCACGGCCATCGTCGTGAAGCTGATGGCTGAACGGCTGGAGCTGGAAAGCGAGCATGGAAGGCGCGTGGTCAGCGTGCTGCTGTTCCAGGATCTGGCCGTGGTGCCGCTGCTGGTGCTGATACCAGCCTTGAACAGCGAAGGTACGGTGATGCTGCAGTCGCTGGGCTGGGCTGGGCTCAAGGCCGTGGTGCTCCTGGGCATCCTGCTGTGGGGCGGGCAGAAGGCCATGCGCTGGTGGCTTACGCTGGTGGCCCGGCGCAAGAGCGAAGAGCTGTTCATGCTCAACCTGCTCCTTGTCACCCTGGGCCTGGCGTGGATGACCGAACACGCCGGGCTGTCGCTGGCGCTGGGCGCCTTCGTCGCCGGCATGTTGATCGCCGAAACCGAATACAAGCACCAGGTGGAGACCGACATCCGGCCTTTCCACGACGTGCTCCTGGGCCTGTTCTTCATCACCATAGGCATGAAGCTCGACTGGCGGCCGGTGGCCGAGCAGCTACCCCTGGTCTTGCTACTGACGCTGCTGCCCGTCGCGACCAAGGCAGGCCTGATCGCCTTGCTGGCCAAGTTGCTGCGCGCACCCACAGGCACCGCGCTGCGCACCGGCCTCTACCTGGCGCAGGCCGGCGAGTTCGGCTTTGTGTTGCTGACGCTCGGCGCCCAGCATCAGCTGATCTCGCCGCAGTGGGTGAGCCCGGTACTGGCCAGCATGGTCTTGTCGATGCTGGCCTCGCCCTTCCTGATCATGTACAGCAACCGCATCGTGATGAAGCTCTCCAGCAGCGACTGGATGATGCAGTCGCTGCAGTTGACGACCATCGCCAAGAAGTCGATCAAGACCGAGGCCCACGTGATCATCTGCGGCTACGGCCGCAGCGGCCAGAACCTGGCGCGGCTGCTGGACACCGAGCACATTCCCTACATGGCGCTGGACCTGGACCCCGACCGGGTGCGCCAGGCCGCGGCAGCGGGCCAGAGCGTGGTCTTCGGCGACGCTGCCAAGCTGCAAAGCCTGATGGCGGCGGGCCTGGCGCGCGCAAGCGCCGTCGTGGTGTCCTATCCCGACACGCCTTCGGCGCTGAAGATCCTGCACCTGGTCCAGGCCCATGCGCCGCAGGTGCCGGTGGTGGTCCGCACCATCGACGACAGCGACCTCGAGCGCCTGCGCGCCGCCGGTGCTACCGAGGTGGTGCCTGAAGCCATCGAGGGCTCGCTGATGCTGGCCAGCCATGCGCTGGCCCTGGTCGGCGTGCCGATGCGCCGCGTGATCCGCCTGACCCGCGATGCACGGGATGCCCGCTACGGCCTCCTGCGCGGCTACTTCCATGGCGCTGACGACGACGGCATCGAGGAGCGGGCGCAGGTGCGCTTGCGCAGCGTCACCCTGCCGCAAGCCAGCCCCCATGCCGGCGAGAAGCTCGGTGACCTGGCCCTGCATGCGGTCGGTGTCTCGGTGGTCTCGTTGCGCCGTGCCGGTGGCGCCGTGTTGCAGGCAGCTGACGAACTGGCCCTTCGACCTGGCGACACCCTGGTCCTGTCGGGCGTCAACGAGGCGCTGGCACTGGCGGAAGAGAAGCTGCTGACGGCTTGAGGGCTTGTCTGAGCCGCGGGAGACAGCCTGCCGCCTCGGCGACAGGCGGCGCGGCGAGCTTGGTTCACACTCGGGTCACGCCAAGATCAGGAGTGCCTCATGACCATGAACTTCGACTACAGCCCCAAGGTCCAGCAGATGCGCGAACGCCTGCTGGCCTTCATGGATCAGCACGTCTATCCCAACGAACGCCGCTTCCATGAAGAGATCGCCGCCAACCGCGCCAAGGGCAATGCCTGGGTGCCGACCACGGTGATCGAGGAGCTCAAGCCGCTGGCCCGCGCCGCCGGCCTGTGGAACCTGTTCCTGCCCAAGTCCAGCCGCGCGCCGGAAGGGCTGTCCAATCTCGAATACGCGCCGCTGTGCGAGATCATGGGCCGCGTCTCCTGGGCGCCCGAGATCTTCAATTGCTCGGCACCCGACACCGGCAATATGGAAACGCTGGAGCGCTATGCCTCCGAGTCGCTGAAGGACCAATGGCTGGAGCCGCTCCTGAAGGGCGAGATCCGCTCGGCCTTCCTGATGACCGAGCCCGCCGTGGCTTCGTCGGATGCCACCAATATCGAATGCCGCATCGAGCGGGATGGCGACGAGTACGTGATCAACGGCCGCAAGTGGTGGTCCTCCGGCGCCGGTGACCCGCGCTGCGCCGTCTACATCGTGATGGGCAAGACCAATCCGGAAGCCGGGCGGCACGAGCAGCAGTCGATGATCGTGGTGCCGGCCAATGCGCCGGGCATCACCGTGATCCGTCCCTTGAGCGTGTTTGGCTATGACGACGCGCCGCACGGCCACATGGAAGTCGAGCTGAAGAATGTGCGCGTGCCAGCCTCCAACATCCTGCTCGGCGAAGGTCGTGGATTCGAGATCGCACAAGGGCGCCTCGGCCCCGGCCGCATCCACCACTGCATGCGCTCCATCGGCGCGGCCGAGCGCGCGCTGGGCCTGATGTGCGAGCGCGCGATCAGCCGCGTGGCCTTTGGCAAGACCATCGCCCAGCAGACGGTGACGCAGGAGCGCATCGCCGAATCGCGCTGCAGCATCGAGCAGGCACGCCTCTTGACGCTGAAGGCCGCCTACATGATGGACACGGTGGGCAACAAGGTCGCCAAGGCCGAGATCGCGATGATCAAGATCGTCGCGCCCAATATGGCGCTGAAGGTGATCGACTGGGCCATCCAGGTCTATGGCGGCATGGGCGTGTCGGACGACACGCCGCTGGCCATGATGTGGGCGCACCAGCGCACGCTGCGCCTGGCCGACGGCCCGGACGAAGTGCACCGCAACTCGCTGGCCAAGCTGGAACTGGCCAGCCACATGAAACTGCCCGCCGACAAGGTGCAGATGCCGGTGACGCGAGGCTCCTGAAGCCCGCCGCCTTCCAAGTCTCTACTCGGGCATCACCAGCGCCAGCTGCAAGGGCGCGCGGTGAGCCCCGGCCGGCGCCGGGCTCAAACGCCCGCGCAAACCCATGCGCTGGCCCACGCGCTTGCTGAGCTGCGCATGGCGCCGGGCGTCGGCCAATATCAGCACGCGCTGCACCTGCTTGATCGCCTTCGCATCGGCCTGCTCGCGGCCGGCCGTCATGCAGGCTGGCTGGGTGAGCACCAGCACCAGGGCCTCTTCGCCAGGGGCTTTGCCGGCCACCTTCTCCAGGCGGCCGCCGATGCTGGAGATGGCCGGGCCATAGGCCAGGCAACGCGGCGGGGCAGCTTGCGCCGCCACGGGCAGGCTCACGAGCGCCAGCAAGAGCAGGGTGCGCAGATTCATGCCCGGCATCCTAGCCGCCGCCACGCAAGTCTTTACAGCTTCTTGATACCGCCCGCCCGGCTCTCGACAACAAGTTGAGACGGCCCTGCCTAAGCTCTGCTGCATCGCAACAAACGCGTTGGAGAAAGCCATGGACTGGCTGTACCTGGGCCTCGCCGCCCTGCTATTCGCCCTGCTGGTCGGCCTGGCCGAAGCCAGCCAGCGGCTGGAGGTCAAGCAATGAATTCCCTTGCTGTTCTTTACTGGGCCTGCGGTCTCGCGACCGGCGGGCTGTTCGTCTACCTGGTCGTCGCGCTGTGGCGCGCCGAGGAGCTCTGAATCATGGGCACCCTTGCCTGGACCCAACTGGCGCTCTACATGGGCGTGCTTCTGCTGCTGGCCTGGCCGCTGTCGCGCTGGCTGAGCAAGGTCGCCACCGGCCGGCTGCCCGGCTGGATGCTGGCCACCGAGCGCGGCCTCCTGCGCCTGGCCGGCGTCAAAGCCGATGAAGGCATGGGCTGGAAGCGCTATGCCGTGGCCCTGCTGGTCTTCAACTTCATCGGTGTGCTTGTGGTCTACGGGCTGCAGCGCTTCCAGCATCTCTTGCCGCTGAACCCGCAAGGCATGGGAGCGATCTCGGCGGACTCGGCCTTCAACACCGCCATCAGCTTCGTCACCAACACGAACTGGCAGGGCTATGGCGGCGAGTCGACGATGAGCTACCTGACCCAGATGCTGGCGCTGACGGTGCAGAACTTCGTGTCCGCCGCCACCGGCATTGCGGTCGTGTTCGCCCTGATCCGCGGCTTCGCCGGCAAGGCCTTGAGCGACATCGGCAACTTCTGGACCGACATGAGCCGCATCACCCTGTGGGTGCTGCTGCCGATCTCCTTCGTCATGGCCGTGTTCCTGGTCGGCCAGGGCGTGGTGCAGAACTTCGACGCCTACAAGGATGTGACGACGCTGGAAGTTAACAACTACCAGACGCCCAAGCTCGGCACGGACGGCCAGCCCTTGAAGGATGAGAAGGGTCAGGTCGTGACCGAGGACGCCTCGACGCCGACCCAGCAGCTGGCCATGGGCCCGGTCGCTTCGCAGGAAGCGATCAAGATGCTGGGCACCAATGGCGGCGGCTTCTTCAATGCCAACTCGGCCCATCCGTACGAGAACCCCACGCCGCTGTCCAACTTCGTGCAGATGCTGGCGATCTTCCTGATCCCGGCGGCCCTGTGCTTCACCTTCGGCCAGATGATCGGCGACGGCCGCCAGGGCATGGCCGTGCTGGCCGCGATGAGCGTGCTCTTCTTCGCCGGCGTGATCACTGCGACGACGGCCGAGCAGGCCGGCAATCCGGCATTCACTTCCCTGGCGGTCGACCAGCAGATGAGCAGTCTGCAGGCCGGCGGCAACATGGAAGGCAAGGAAGCCCGCTTCGGCATCACGACGAGCTCGCTGTTCGCCGTGATCACGACGGCCGCCTCCTGCGGCGCCGTCAACACCATGCACGACTCCATGACGCCGCTGGGTGGCATGGTGCCCCTGGTGATGATGCAGCTGGGTGAAGTGGTGTTCGGCGGTGTCGGCACGGGCCTCTACGGCATGCTGATCTTCGCCCTGCTGGCGGTCTTCATCGCCGGCCTGATGATTGGCCGCACGCCCGAGTACCTGGGCAAGAAGATCGAGCCCTTCGAGATGAAGATGATCTCGATCGCCATCCTGGTGACGCCGCTGGTCGTGCTGACCGGCACGGCCATCGCGGTGCTTGCGGCAGACGGCAAGGCCGGCATCCTGAACCCCGGCGCCCATGGCTTCTCCGAGATCCTGTATGCGCTGACCTCGGCCGGCAACAACAACGGCAGCGCCTTCGCCGGCCTGTCCGCCAACACGCCCTTCTACAACACGCTGCTGGGCATCGTGATGTGGATAGGCCGCTTCGGCGTGATCGTGCCGGTGCTGGCGATTGCCGGCAGCCTGGGTGCCAAGAAGCGCATCCCGGTTGGCAACGGCACCCTGCCCACGCATGGCCCGCTGTTCATCGTGCTCTTGATCGGCACGGTGCTGCTGGTCGGCCTCCTGAACTATGTCCCGGCGCTGGCGCTCGGCCCCATCGTCGAGCAGCTGCAGCTCTGGAAGTGATCGTCATCATGAAAACCAATCTTCCCCTGTTCGACCCGCAGCTGGTCAAGCCGGCCCTGGTCCAGTCCTTCGTCAAGCTGAGTCCGCAAGCGCAATGGCGCAACCCGGTGATGTTTGTCGTCTACATCGGCAGCCTGCTGACCACCGGCCTGTTCGTCGCCAGCCTGTTCGATGCCAGCTATGCCGGCACCGAAGGCCGCGCCTTCATCCTGGCCATCTCGCTGTGGCTGTGGTTCACGGTGCTGTTCGCCAACTTCGCCGAGGCGCTGGCCGAGGGCCGCTCCAAGGCCCAGGCGGCCTCGCTGCGCGGCCTGAAGGCCCGCACCTGGGCCAAGAAGCTGCATGAGCCCAAGCATGGTGCCCAGTGGCACCCGCAGCCCTCCGACGAACTGCGCAAGGGCGACACCGTGCTGATCGAGGCCGGCGACATGGTGCCGCTGGATGGCGTCGTGATCGAAGGCGTGGCCTCGGTGGACGAGAGCGCCATCACCGGCGAATCGGCACCGGTGATCCGCGAATCGGGCGGCGACTTCTCGGCCGTCACCGGCGGCACCCGCGTGCTGTCCGACTGGCTGGTGGTGCGCGTGGCGGTCAACCCGGGCGAGTCCTTCCTCGACCGCATGATCGCCATGGTCGAAGGCGCCAAGCGCCAGAAGACGCCCAACGAGATCGCGCTGACCATCCTCTTGATCGCGCTGACGCTGGTGTTCCTGGTCGTCACGGCCACGCTCCTGCCCTACTCGATCTTCAGCGTCGAGGCGGCCGGTGCGGGCACGGTGGTGACGGTCACGGCCCTGGTGTCGCTGCTGGTCTGCCTGATCCCGACCACCATCGGCGGCCTGCTCTCGGCCATCGGCGTGGCCGGCATGAGCCGCATGATGCAGGCCAATGTGATCGCCACCTCGGGCCGCGCGGTCGAAGCCGCCGGCGACGTGGACGTGCTGCTGCTGGACAAGACCGGCACGATCACCCTGGGGAATAGGCAGGCAGCAAGCATGCTGCCAGCGCCAGGCGTATCGGAGCAGCAGCTGGCCGACGCGGCGCAACTCGCTTCGCTGGCCGACGAGACGCCCGAAGGCCGCAGCATCGTGGTGCTGGCCAAGACCCGCTTCGGCCTGCGCGAGCGCGACATCACGGCCCTGCAGGCCCACTTCGTCCACTTCTCGGCGCAGACGCGCATGAGCGGCGTGGACTTCGGTGACGCCGCAGCCCCCAACCGCAGCATCCGCAAGGGTGCAGGCGAGGCCGTGCGCGCCTGGGTCGAGACCCTGGGCGGTCGTTTCCCGAGCGAAGTCAATGACGCGGTCGACCAGATCGCCCGCCGCGGCTCCACGCCGCTGGTGGTGGCCGATGGCGCCCGTGTGCTCGGCGTCGTCGAGTTGAAGGACATCGTCAAGGGCGGCATCAAGGAGCGCTTCGCCGAGCTGCGCCGCATGGGCATCAAGACGGTGATGATCACCGGCGACAACCGCCTGACGGCTGCGGCCATCGCGGCGGAAGCCGGTGTGGACGACTTCCTCGCCGAAGCCACGCCCGAGGCCAAGCTCAAGCTGATCCGCGACTACCAGGGCGAAGGCCGCCTGGTGGCCATGACCGGCGACGGCACCAACGACGCGCCCGCTCTGGCCCAGGCCGACGTGGCCGTGGCCATGAACACCGGCACGCAGGCCGCGAAAGAGGCCGGCAACATGGTCGACCTCGATTCCAACCCGACCAAGCTGCTGGAGATCGTCGAGACCGGCAAGCAGTTGCTGATGACGCGCGGGTCGCTGACGACCTTCTCGATCGCCAACGACGTGGCCAAGTACTTCGCCATCATCCCGGCGATGTTCGTGGGCGTCTATCCGCAGCTCTCGGCACTCAACGTGATGGGCCTGCACAGCCCCACCTCGGCCATCCTGTCGGCGGTGATCTTCAACGCCCTGATCATCATTGCCCTGATCCCGCTGGCCCTGCAAGGCGTGCCCTACCGTGCCATCGGCGCGGCTGCGCTCCTGCGCCGCAACCTGCTTGTCTACGGCCTCGGCGGCCTGATCGTGCCCTTCATCGGCATCAAGGCGATCGACTGGCTGCTGGTGGTCCTGCACCTCGTCTGAGGACATTCATCATGATCAAGACCTATCTCCGTCCCGCCCTCACCACCTTTGTGCTGCTTAGCGCGGTGACCGGCTTCATCTATCCGATGCTGGTCACCGGTGTCGGCCAGGGCCTGTTCCCGCGGCAGGCGGCCGGCTCGCTGATCGAGCAGGGCGGCAAGGCCGTCGGCTCCGAGCTGATCGGCCAGAGCTTTACGGCGCCCAAGTACTTCTGGGGTCGTCCGTCGGCCACGGGCCCGATGTCCAACAACGCCGGCGGGTCCTCGGGCTCCAATCAGGGACCGATCAACCCGGCCCTGGCCGATGCGGTCAAGGGCCGTGTCGAGGCCCTGCGCGCCGCCGACCCGGACAACCAGCTGCCGATTCCGGCCGACCTGGTCACGGCTTCGGCCAGCGGCCTGGACCCGCACATCACGATGGCGGCTGCCCGCTATCAAGTAGCGCGGGTCGCGCGTGCTCGCGGCCTGTCGGCCGCCGAGGTGCAACGCCTGATCGACGCCAACACCGAGGGCCGCGACCTGGCCGTGCTCGGCGAGCCGCGCGTCAACGTCCTGAAGCTCAATCTGGCACTCGACGCGGCCAAGCCCGTCTGAGTCCAAGCACCCCTTTCGGGCGCCTGAAGGCGCCCCGATGAAGCCCCAGGAGCGAGCGTTGAACGGGGGTGGGCTTCATCGCTTTTCTCTTTTCGGAACCATCCCATCATGTCCAAGAACCTTTCCCTGATCGCCATTGCCTCCCTGACCATGCTGACCGGCCTGGCCCGCGCCGAGGCCGATAGCCCCGCCGCCGCCGCCACGCCCGAGCACACGCTGACCGGCAACCTGAGCCTCAACAGCGACTACCGCTTCCGCGGCATCAGTCAAACCTGGAAACTGCCGGCCCTGCAGGGCGGCTTCGACTATTCGCATGCCAGCGGCTTCTACCTGGGCACCTGGGCTTCCAATGTCTCGGGCAACAGCTACAACAACAGCGCCGGCCTGGAGCTGGACCTCTACGGCGGCTGGAAGTTTGCGCTCTCGCAAGACCTGACCCTTGACCTGGGCGCGCTGGCCTATGTCTACCCCGGCGCCAAGCTCAACAGCGCGCCGGGCGTGGCGACGAACGAGAAGTACACCAACGTGGACCTCTACGCCGCCGTGTCGGCCGGCGCCTTCAGCGCCAAGCTGTCGTATGCCGCCACCGACTATTTCGGCCTGAGCTCGACCACGGCCGGCTATGCCTACTTCAGCAGCCTGGCGGCGCGCGGCGCCTCCAAGGGTTCGACCTACTTGGACCTGAACTACAGCCTCGACCTGGGCGACGGTGCCACCTTGGGCCTGCATGCCGGCCACCTGAGCGTGCGCCACTATGGCGAGCTCTCCTACAGCGACTACAAGCTCTCGCTCGCCAAGGAGATGGCCGGCCTGACCTGGACCGGAGCGCTCGTGGGCACCGATGCCAGGCGCGACTTCTACCAGGCTGGCAACGCCGCCGGCCAGCAGGCGAAGCGCCTGGGCCAGGCCGGGGTCGTGATCAGCGCCGGCAAGAGCTTCTGAGCCGAGAATCCGCCTCAGCATGATCGACAGCCCCCGCCCCGACCCCGACGCGCTGCTCGCCCAGCTGCGCGAGCAAGAGGAGGCCGCCCGGCGCGGCAAGCTGCGCATCTACTTCGGCTCCTCGGCGGGCGTGGGCAAGACCTACGCCATGCTGCAGGCGGCGCGCAAGCTCAAGGCCGAGGGCGTGGATGTTCTGGCCGGCGTGGTCGTGACGCACGGCCGCAGCGAGACGGTTGCCGTGGCCGAGGGCCTGCCGATGCTGGCGCCGAAATTGATCGAGTACCGGGGCAGGAGCCTGCCCGAGTTCGACCTGGACGGCGCGCTCGCCCGCCAGCCCGCGCTGATCCTGGTCGACGAGCTGGCACACGCCAACGTGCCCGGCTCGCGCCACCCCAAGCGCTGGCAAGACGTCGAGGAGCTGCTGGCCGCCGGCATCGACGTCTACTCGACGCTCAACGTCCAGCACCTGGAAAGCCTCAACGATGTGGTCGGTGGCATCACCGGCGTGCGCGTGCAGGAGACCCTGCCCGACACCTTCTTCGACCGGGCCGACGAGGTCGTGCTGGTCGACACGCCGGCCGATGAGCTGCTCGCGCGCCTGAAGGCCGGCAAGGTCTACACCGGGGCAGCGGCCGAGCGTGCCACGCAGCACTTCTTCCGCAAGGGCAACCTGATGGCCCTGCGCGAGCTGGCGCTGCGGCGCACGGCTGACCGGGTCGAGGACGACGTGCAGGCCTGGCGCAGCAACCAGCGCGTGGCCGAGGTCTGGAAGACCGAAGCCGCGATCCTCTGCGCCATCGGCCCCACACCGGCCGCCGAGAGCGTGGTGCGCAGCGCCGCCTTGCTGGCCCAGCAGCTCAACGTCAGCTGGCATGCGGTCTATGTGGAGACGCCGGCCTTGCAGCGCCTGCCCGATGCGCAGCGCGAGCGCATCCTGCGCGTCGTGCGCCTGGCCCACGAGCTGGGTGCCACCACGGCCGTGCTGCAGCAGCAGGACCCCGCCGTGGCCCTTGCTGCGCATGCGCGCGAGCACAACCTCTCCAAGCTGATGCTGGGCCGAGGCGAGCCGTTGTCGACCTGGCGGCGTCTGGCCGGCCCGCGGCCGCTGGCTCAGCGCCTGGGCGAGGTGGCGCCCGAGCTCGACGTGGTGGCCGTGGCGGCCTCGCCAGTGGCGCCGGACGTCGAGACGCCCAAGCGCAGCGACGAGCAAGACTGGCCGCGCCAGATGCGCCACTACGGGATGGCCGCCGGCGCATGCGCGCTGACTGCGGCACTCAGCTGGCCGCTGCAATGGCATTTCGCACAGGCCAACATCGTCATGCTGTTCCTGCTCGCCGTGGTCGGCGTGGCCTTGAAACTGGGCCGCGGTCCGGCCGTGCTGGCCAGCTTCCTCAGCGTGGGCCTGTTCGACTTTTTCTTCGTCGAGCCCAAGCTGAGCTTCGCGGTGTCGGACGTCCAGTACCTGGTCACCTTCGCCGTTATGCTGGCCGTGGGCCTGGTCACCGGCCAGTTAACTGCGGGCCTGCGCTACCAGGCTCGAGTGTCGGCCGAGCGCGAGACCCGCGCCCGCGCGCTGTTCGAGCTCACGAGCGACCTGGCCGGCGCGCTGCAGGCCGAGCAGGTGCTGGAGATCGCCGAGCAGGCGCTGGCACGCGAGGTGCATGGCCAGGCTCTCGTCTACTCGCTAGACCTGCAGGACCGCCTGCAGCCCTCGCCGCGTGAAGCGGCACTGGCAGATGCGGAGCGGCCCGATGCCGGGACGGCGCGCTGGGCCTTCGACCACGACCGCCCGGCGGGCCTGGCCACCGACACCTTGCCCGGCAGCCCCTGGTTCTTCCTGCCACTGTCGGCCGCGATGCGCACTCGCGGCGTGCTGGCGCTGCGCCCGAGCAGCAACCGCAGCGTACTGCAGCCCGAGCTGCGCGCGCAGCTGGAGACCTATGGGCGCATCGTGGCTCAGGCACTGGAGCGCGTGCACTACGTCGAGGTCGCGCAGGGCGCGCTGGTGCAGATCGAGTCGGAGCGGCTGCGCAACTCGCTGCTGTCCGCCCTGTCGCATGACCTGCGCACGCCGTTGGCCGTGGTCTACGGCATGGCCCAGACCCTGGCCGCTCAGCCGGACCTGGATGGCCAGGCGCGAGAGCTGGCATTGACCTTGAGCCAGCAGTCCCAGCGCGTGGGCGCCATGGTCAACAACCTGCTCGACATGGCGCGCCTGCAGAGCGGCGCCGTGCGGCTGAACCTGCAGTGGCAGCCGCTGGACGAGGTGGTGGGCAGCAGCCTGCAGGCGCTGGAGCAGGTGCTGGTCGGCCATCGCATCGAGCTGGACTTGCCAAAGGGCCTGCCACTGCTGAACCTCGATGCTGCGCTGATGGAACGGGTGCTCGGGAACCTGCTCGAGAATGCGGCGAAGTACACGCCGCCGGGCAGCGTGATCCGCATCGCAGCGCGCAACCCAGACGGTAAGCTGCACCTGGAGGTGGCCGACAACGGCCCCGGCCTGCCGGCCGCGCAGATCGATCGCCTGTTCGACAAGTTCACCCGTGGCGAGCGGGAGTCCAGCACGCCGGGCGTGGGCCTGGGCCTCGCAATCTGCCGGGCCATCGTCGAAGCCCATGGCGGGCGCATCTGGGCAGAGGCGGCCGAAGTGTCTGGCGGCGGCGCGCGCTTCTGCATCGAGCTGCCGCTGGGTCAACCGCCTGAGATGCCCGAGATCGAATCCGAATGAACGAACCCGTCGCCCTGATCGTCGAAGACGAGCCCAGCATCCGCCGCTTCGTACGCCTGGCGCTGGAGGCGGAAGGCTGGCAAGTGCACGAATGCGAGACCGCCCGCCAGGGCCTGATCGATGCCGGCACCCGCCACCCGGACCTGATCGTGCTGGACCTGGGCCTGCCCGATCTCGACGGCGTGGAGTACCTGCGCGACCTGCGTGCCTGGTCGGGCGTGCCTGTCATCGTGCTCTCGGCCCGCACGGCCGAGGAAGACAAGATCGCCGCGCTCGACGCCGGCGCCGACGACTACCTGAGCAAGCCTTTCGGCATTGGAGAGCTGATGGCGCGCGTTCGCGTGGCGCAGCGGCGGCGCCAGTCTCTGGCGGTAGCGGACCAGGCCGCGCAGCCGGTGTTCCACTTTGGCGAGGTGGCGGTTGACCTGGCCGCGCGCCGCGTGCTGCGCGCCGGCGAGCCCGTTCACCTCACGCCCACCGAATACCGGCTGCTGACCCACCTGATTGCCAACGCCGGCAAGGTGCTGACCCATCGCCAGCTGCTGAAGGAAGTCTGGGGGCCCTCGCACACCGACGACAGCCACTATCTGCGCGTCTACATGGGCAATCTTCGCCAGAAGCTCGAAGCCGAGCCGGCACGGCCGAGGCATCTGCTGACCGAGACGGCGGTAGGCTATCGGCTGATGCCCTGAATCGGGTGTGTCGACCCACCCTCGCGAACGGCACTTGACTCGCGGTGTATACGTGTACTATCGTACTAGTACACGTTGAGACCCTGCCGTGAGCGACACCATCCTCTTCCATATCAACACCGGCTCCACCGAGCCGATCTACCGCCAGCTGATCGAGCAGGCGCGGCGGCTGATTGCTGCCGGCCAGCTCAAGGCGGGCCAGGAGATCCCTTCGGTGCGCGAGCTCTCGGCCGCCCTGGCCGTGCACCCGATGACCATCTCCAAGGCCTACAGCCAGCTGGAGGCGGAGGGGCTGTTCGAGCGACGGCGGGGCTTGCCCATGGTCGTGGCCGCCATGCACCGGAAGGCCCAGCCAGCCACCGAACGCATCGAACTCCTGCGGCCGACGCTGGAACGCGCCGCCGCTGAAAGCCGCCAGCTCGAACTGCCCGCCACTCAGGCGCTCGGCCTGTTCAAGCAGATCCTTGCCGAAGAACCGAAGTGAAGAAGAAGGAAGACCCTCCCATGAACACCGCAACTGCCACGCTCGCGTCCAAACTCAGCGTCGGCCTGCACGCCGAGCAGGCGCAGCCGAGCGCTTCGGCCCATCTGCAAGGCGTCCAGGTCGACTTCGGCGCGCAACAGGTGCTGCGCGGCATCGATTGGCAGTTGCTGCCCGGCCAGGTTGTCGGCCTGCTGGGCCGCAACGGCTGCGGCAAGACCACGCTGCTGGAAACGCTGCTGGGCCTGCGCGAGCCGACGGCCGGCACGGCGATGCTGTTCGGCCAGCCGGTGGCCGGCCTGGACGACGCGGCGCGCGCCCGCATCGGCTATGTGCCCCAGCAGGCCGAGCTGTTCGAATGGCTGACCCCGGCCCAGCTGCTGGCCTATTTCCGCAGCTTCTATCCGCAGTGGAACGAAGCCAAGGTCGAGGGCCTGATGTCGCGCTGGGACATCGCCCGCGACAAGCCCATCGCGCGGCTCTCCGGCGGCCAGAAGCAGCGCCTGTCCATCATCCGCGCGCTGGCCCATGAGCCCGACCTCCTGGTGCTGGACGAGCCGGTGGCGAGCCTCGACCCTGCCGGTCGCCGCGACTTCCTGCGCGAGCTGGTGGAGCAGGTGATCGACCGGGGCACGACGGTGGTGTTCTCCACCCACATCCTCTCGGACCTGGAGCGCGTGGCGTTCAACATCGCCTTCCTGAGCCAGGGCCGCATCGCGCTGCAGGCGCCACTGGACGAGCTGCTGGAGAGCTGCCGCCTCGTGACCGGCCCGAGCAGCCAGCTGCAGACGCTCCTGCATGTCCGTGGCGCAGCCCGGCTCTCGGCACAGGCACTGGACGGCGGCCGCGAGCGCTGGCTGGTGCGATTCAGCGAAGGCCAGCCCGCGTTGCCAGGCGCCTTGCCGACCCAGGCACCCACGCTGGAAGACCTGTTCATGGAGCTGACGCAATGAACACCACGCCCTACAAGCTGATCCTGGCCCATGGCCTGCAGCAGCGCAGCAACGACAAGGGCTGGCGCACGCTGGCCATCGTGGCCGCCATGGTGCTTGTGCCGGCCGTGGTGCTGATGATCTGGGGCAGCGCCAAGGTGGCCGGGGTCATCGGTGGCAATCTGATCATGACGGTTGCGGCCGTCTATTGGGGTGCACTGGTCGTGAATCTGCTGGAGCAGAACCATCCGAATGCTGCCCGCCTGGTGCCGGGCCATGTGCCCCGCCTGCGCCAGGTACTGATCGCGGGCTGGCTGCTGAGCAGCCTGCCGATGGCCGTGGGCGCCTCGGTGATGGGCTTGCCTGCGCTGCCGGCCTGGATCGTGTCGGCCTGGGGCATGGCCGCCCTGGGTCTGTTGATGCGCTGGCCGCTGGGCTGGACGCTGCTGTCCGTCGTGCCCTTCCTTGCCGTCTGGCTCTACCGCAACGGCCTGTTTGCGCAAGCCGCCGAGCTGCTGCAGAGCCGGCCTGCGCTGTGCGTGCTGGTCAGTCTGGTGCTGCCACCATTGCCGCTGCTCCAGGTGCTGGGCGAGGGCAATGGCGCGCACCGCAAGGCCTACGCCCGCTCCGAGCGCTGGCGCGACATGGCCCGCCAGGGCGACGGTGCGCAAACCTGGGACAGCAGCAAGCTGCCAGCACCCCTCTCCTGGATCACCACGTTGGTGCAAAGCCCCTATCGCCGCGAGTTGCGCCGGCTCAGCAGCCGCACAGACGCGGCGAGCGTTGGCGCCCGGCTCATGCTGGGCCTGGGCCCGGCCACGCACTGGACCGCGCAGCTGAGCGGCTGCATCATCTTCGGCACGATCTTCGGCCTGGTCTGCCTGGGCAGCCTCTGGATTCCGATCGGCTTCGTCGACTTCCTGCGAGCCGGCAGCTTCGGCCTGACCATCGGCCTGATGAGCGCGCTCCTGGGCCCGCTGACCGGCATCGCCCGCACCCTGGACAAGACCCGCAACGAGCAGCGCCTGCTGGTGCTCCTGCCCGGCATGCCGCGCGGCCAGGCATTGAACCGCCTGCTGGCCCGGCAATGGCTCGCGCAGTTCGGCCTGACCTGGCTGCTCGGGCTGGCCGTCGCCACGGTGGTGATGGGTTTCAGCGGTGCCCCCGCCGAGATGCTGCTGCCCTTCCTGCTGGCCTATCTCCTGCCGATAGCGTTGGTCTGGCGCGACTGGGCTCGCCAGGCCAGCAAGGGCCATGGGCCGGTGCTGCTGGTCTTTGGCGTGATCTCCAGCGCCCTGCTGGGCTATGTGCTCTACAGATGGGCGGGTGTGCCGATCTGGATTTATGGCTCGCTGCAGGCGCTCCTCACTCTGGTGCTGGGCATCACCCGCTGGCGCAAGCAGGTATCGGCACCGCAGGCCCTGCCGGTCGGCCGCCTGGCCTGAGCGGGTTCGCTACTTCAGCCAACCGATGATCTGCGAGCTTTGCAGAGCGCCCGACATGCGCTGCAGCTCCTGCCCCGCGCGGAACTGGATCAGCGTGGGAATGCTGCGGATCGCGAAGCGCTGCGACAGGCGCGGCGCCTCGTCGCTGTTGACCTTGACCAGCAGCGCGCGGCCCTTGAGCCGGCGTGCTGCGTCCTCGAACTGGGGGGCCATCATCCGGCAAGGGCCGCACCAGGGCGCCCAGAAATCGACCAGCACCGGCAACTCGCTGCCCGCCACCACGGCGTCGAAGCTGGCTTCATCGAGCTCGACGACCTCGCCGCTGAGCAGGGCCTTGCCGCAGCGACCGCAGACGGGGTCTTGCATTGCGCGCTCGTCGGGCACGCGGTTCTTGGTCTGGCAGTGGGTGCAAGTGATCAGCATGATGTCCATGCACCTGGGGGCCGCCGCGCGGGTTTCAAGCCGTCGAGTAGATTCCTGATGCTTTCCTGATGCAGCGCCTGCTACCGTGCGGCCCATGACCGCCAGCCACACCAACCAGCTTCGCCACCGGGCCGCCGCCCTGGGCGTCTGGCTGCTGGGCGCACTCGCCATGTGGGCCCTGGATGGCCGGGTCGACCTGGCCAACCTGTCCATGCTGCTGGTGATGTCGGCAGCCCTGGCCTCGCTCTGGCTGCCCGTGCCGGCTTCCATGCTGACGAGCCTGCTCGCCGTGCTGGCTTTCAACTGGTTCTTCGTGCCCCCGCGCGGCAGCTTCGCCATCGACCTGCGCCAGCATGCGCTGCTGCTGGGCTCGATGGTGGCGTTGAGCTGGGTCTCCTCCATCCTGCTCGCCCGCCTGCGCTGGCAGGCTGAAGCTGCGCGCCGCCACGCCGCCCAGGCTGAAGCCCTGCGCAGCCTCGCGGACCGCCTGCGCGACACCGCCCAGCCCGCAGAATCAGCGCCCGCGCTGGCCCAGGCCCTGCAGCCGCTCAGCAGCATGCCGGTGCAGTTGCTGTGCCTGCTGGACCGTCTGCCGGCCCGCAATGACGATGGCGCGGCCCTGATCCATGGCCAGCCCGATGCCGATGGCCACGACGGCCTCTGGGCCTGCCTGCGCGCCGGCCAGGCTTTCGGGCCCGGCACCGGCCGCTACGAGGAGCTGCCGGCCTGGTACCTGCCGATGCGCGGCCGCAGGACCAGCTTCGGCGCCGCCCGCATCGCCCTGCCCAGTGCAGCAGACACCGGCCAGCGCGAGCAGGCCCAGGCCTTGTGCGACCTGATGGGCCAGGCGCTGGAGCGCCGCGCCACCGAGCGCGCCACGCAGCGAGCCCATGACGATGCCGAAGGCCAGGCCACGCGCAACGCCCTGCTGGCCGCAATCTCGCATGACTACCGCACGCCGCTGGCCACCATCCTTGGCGCGGCCTCGGCCTTGCAGGAGCAGGGCGACAGGCTCACGAGCGCGCAGCGACGCCGGCTGCTCGACACGGTGATGGACGAGACGCGCGCCTTGAGCCGCTTCACCGACAACACCTTGCAGCTCGCTCGGCTCGATGCGCCCGGTGTTCAGCTCAAGCTCGACTGGGAATCGGCCGAGGAGCTGGTGGGTGCCGTGCTGCGCCGCGTGCGCCAGCGCCGCGCGGTGGAGCCGGAGGAGGGTGGGCCGCGGCTGCGCGCCCGAATCGAGCCGGAGCTTCCGCTGTTGCGCTGCGAC
The DNA here is from genome assembly GCF_036880965.1 of Roseateles microcysteis. Lineage (NCBI taxonomy): Bacteria > Pseudomonadati > Pseudomonadota > Betaproteobacteria > Burkholderiales > Sphaerotilaceae > Roseateles > Roseateles microcysteis. Next base: position 414,615 of record NZ_JBAJMV010000007.1, read on the forward strand.
GCCCTGCTGCTGACGCAGCTGCTGGAGAACCTGGTTGACAACGCGCTCAAGTACGCCGGCACCAGCGGTGTCGAGATCCTTGTGCGGCGAGAAGGCGTTGAGCGCCCCCAGGGCCGGCCTGCGTCCAGCCCGCCCCCTGACGGGGTCACGGAAACTTGGGGCGGCCCGGCGTTTCCTTGCGACAAGCTCGTCCTGGCCGTGCGCGACCGCGGCCCCGGCGTGCCGCCGGCCTGGCGGCAGCGCATCTTCGAAGTCTTCCAGCGCGGCCAGGAGCTGGACCGCCAGCGTCCCGACGGCTCGGCCGCCCGCGGCGCCGGTGTCGGCCTGGCGGCCTGCCGCGCGATCGCCCGCGCCCATGGCGGCGAGATGCGCTACCGGGCGCGCTCGCATGGCGGTTCGAGCTTTGAATGCTGGTTGCCGGTGGAGGTTCAACCGGGCGAAGGGCCCATGCCATGAGGGTCTTGCTGGTTGAAGACGACCGCGAACTGCGCACCACGCTGCGCGACGCCTTGCAGGTCGAGGGCTACACGGTGCAAACCGCCGCCAGCCTCAGCGAAGGCCGAGCCCTCATGCAGCACGACCATGCACCCGACCTCGTGCTGCTGGACCTCGGCCTGCCCGATGGCGAAGGCGAACAACTGCTTGCCGAGCTGCGGCGCAGCAAGGGAACGCCGGTGCTGGTGATTTCGGCCCGGCATCAGGACGGCAGCAAGGTCAGACTGCTCGACGCCGGCGCCGACGACTATCTGGTCAAGCCCTTCAGCATTGGCGAGTTGCTGGCGCGGATGCGCGTGGCGATGCGCCATCGCGGCACCTTGCTCAGGCCAGCGATCACCCGCTATGAGCGCGAGGGCCTGCTGGTCGACCTGGCGGCTCACCGGGTCGAGCTGAACGGCCAGGAGCAACACCTGACCCCGACCGAGTTCAAGCTGCTGGCGCGCCTGGTGCGCAGCGCCGGCCAGGTGGTCACGCATCGCGCCCTCCTGAGCGACGTCTGGGGACCGGAGTTCACCGAGCACACGCAGTACCTGCGGCTCTACATGGGCCAGTTGCGGGCCAAGCTGGAGGCCGAACCGGCCGACCCCCAGCGGCTGCTGACCGAACCCGGCGTCGGCTATCGGCTGGTCGAGGCGCTGTAGAAAATCTTTCGGCCGCGCTGTAAGAAGTCGGCCCGCAGCCTCACTACCTGATTCATGAGCGCTTCATCAAGCCCACAAGATCAGCTGTACCGGGAGGCCCTGCAAAGCCATGGGGCCGAGCTGGCCCGCTTTGTCGGCGGCTACGAGCGCGACCCAGCCAGGCGCCAGGAACTGCAACAGGAATTGCAGCTGGCGATCTGGCAGAGCCTGGCCGGCTTTCGCGGCGACTGTTCCTTGCGCACCTGGGTCTACCGGGTGGCGCACAACGTGGGCGCTCGCCATGTGCAGCAGCACGCCGGCCGGGCGCAGCAGATGCTGGCACTGGAAGAGGCCGAGCAGTTGCCCGACGAGCGCCAGGACCCTGGTCAGACCGAGCGTCGCCTCGACCTGCAGCGCATCCTGGCCCTGGTGCACCGCCTGAAACCGCTGGACCGTGAGCTGATGCTGCTCTATCTGGAGGATCTCGACGCCGCCGGCATGGCCGAGATCACCGGACTGTCGGCGCGCAATGTCGCGACCAAGATTCACCGTATCAAGGCCGTGCTGGCAACCCAGCTGGGCTTGAAGAGGAACGCACCATGAGCAGCGAAGACAAGGTGAGCGATCTGTGGAAGTCGCAGCCGCTGCAGCCAATGCAGCCGGTGCCACCGGCCGAGATCCAACAGAGGGCCAGCGCCTTCCAGCAGCGCATCAGGAAGCGCAACCGGCGCGAGTACATCGCCGGCACGTTGGTGGTGCCGGTGTTCCTCGCCTACGCCTGGATCTTTCCCTACTGGGTGACCAAGGTGGGCGCGCTGCTCACGGTGCTCGGCACGATCGTCGTGATGTGGCAGTTGCACCGCCGCGCCTCTTCTCGCGAGCTGCCCGAAGCGCTGGGCGCCTCGCATGTGGCCTTCCACCGCGCCGAGCTGGTGCGCCAGCGCGATGCCGTTCGTGATGTCTGGCTCTGGTACATCGGCCCCATTGTTCCCGGCTTCGTCGTCTTCATGTGGGGGCGACAGGCCGAGCTGAATGTCCACCATCCGGTGGCCTACCTGATCGCCGCTTTGCTGATGATTGCGATCGCAGTGGTCAACCGTTTTGCCGCCCGCCGCTTCCAGCGCCAGATCGACGAACTCGACGCGCTCAGCAGTTCCGGGCACTGACGCCCAAGGAGGAGATGCCATGAAGAAATTGAAGATTCTTGCGGCCGCCGCCGCCAGCCTGCCGCTGCTCTTGCAAGCAGCGCCCCCGCCAGACAGCTCGGCTGCCCTGGAGCAGCGGCTGGCGGCCCGACTCGCAGGCGACCGCACAGGCGCCTGCGTCGTGGCGGCTGTGATCGACAAGGGTCAGGTCTTGCGCGCCCGCTCCTGTGCCGGAACGCGCAGCGACCCGGCTCCCGCGATGGACGCAGCCTTCGAGATCGGCTCGGTCACCAAGACCATGACCGCCTTCCTGGTGGCCGACCTGATCGCACGCGGCCAGTGGTCGCTGGACGATCCCATCGCCAAGCACCTGCCGGCCGGCACCAGCGTGCCGCGCCAGGGCGAGCGCCAGATCCTGGTGCGCGATCTCCTGACCCACAGCGCCGGCCTGCCAGGCTTGCCACCGGGCATGCAGATAGCTGACCCCAGCAGTCCCTATGCCGCACTGACCGAAGCGCAAGTCCTCGCGGCGCTGGGCGAGGTCACGCTGACGCGTCCCATCGGCAGCCAGAGCGAGTACTCGAATTTCGGGATGATGCTGGTCTCGCTGGCCGTGGCGCGCAGCAACGGGGGCGACTTCGAGGCGGCACTGCGCGACAAGCTGTTCAAGCCTCTGGCGATGGAGAGCGCCTTCATCGCCAAGCCGCTCGCCGCCGGGCCCGCGCGCGGCCACCTGCCCAGCGGCAAGCCCACGGCCGCCTGGACGATCACCAGCAATCTGGCCGGCGTCGGCATGGTCAAGGCCACACTGTCCGACATGGAGCGCTTTGCCCTCGCCGAACTGGGTGAAGGTCCGGCTCCGCTGGTGGCCCGGATGCATCAGACGCAGCAGCCCCTGGCCCATGGCTTCGCGATGAACTGGATGCACCGCAAGATCCAGGGCCGTGATCTCTTAATGCATGAAGGCGGCACGGGCGGCTTCTCTTCGCTGGTGGCCCTGGACCCGGCTGCGCACCGCGCAGTGGTGCTGCTGTCCGATACCTCATTGGCCGACCTGGGCGGCCTGGGAGACATCGGCTTGTCGCTGCTGGGCCTGAAAGTGCCGGTGCAGCCGCCTCGGCTGGCCATCGCTACGCCGGCCGCCCTGCTCAAGGCCATGGCCGGCGACTACAGGCTCGCTGGCTTGCCCACGCGCATCTGGGCGCAGGACGGCAAGCTGATGTTCCAGGCTCAAGGGCAGGGTGCCTTCGAACTCTTGCATGACAGCCGCGGCGCCTTCTACCCAGCTGAATTCTCGGCCCTGCTGGTGCCCGTGCCGGCCGCTGAGGGCCAGCCGGTCGAGCGCTTTTCCTGGCGCCAGGGCGGCGGCATGGTGGAGGCCGAGCGCATCGGCCTGGCGTCCGCCGTGCCTAGCATCAGCAACCCGGCCTGGCGCGACTGGGCCGGCGAGTTCCAGATCGTGCCGCAGTTCAGTCTCAAGGTCTTCGAGCGCGAGGGCCGGCTGATGGTGCAGGGCACAGGCCAGCCGGCGATTGCCGCCGACGTCGCCGGTGCTGACCGCATCGAGATCAAGGCCGTGGGCGCCGTTGTCGAATTCGAGCGTGATGTCTCTGGCAAGGTGGCAGCGGCCGTGCTGAAGCAGGGCGGCCAGGTCTTGCGCGGCGCGAAGAAGTAGGCGTAGCCCCGGGGGGACTTATGCGTTCCTGATGCCCGCGGCGCGATGCTGCGGGCATGACAAATTCATCTTCACTCCCTGCCCATCCGGGCGCCGCCAAGAGCGGCCTGGCAGCGCTGGCCCTGGGCGCCATCGGCGTGGTCTATGGCGACATCGGCACCAGCCCGCTCTACACCGTCAAGGAAATCTTCCTGCCGGCCACCGGCGTGGCGCTGAACGCGCACAACATCATCGGCGCGGTGTCGGTGATCTTCTGGGCGCTGATGCTGGTCGTCACCCTGAAGTACGTGATCCTGATCCTGCGGGCCGACAACCGCGGCGAAGGCGGTGCCCTGGCACTCACGGCACTGGCCACGCATGCAGTGGCCGGCAAGCCTCGGCTGCGCAAGCTCTTGCTGCTGCTGGGCGTGTTCGGTGCCACCTTGTTCTACGGCGACAGCGTGATCACGCCGGCCATCTCGGTAATGGGCGCCATCGAAGGCCTGGAGGTCGTCACGCCGGCGCTCAAGCCCTTTGTGCTGCCCATCTCGATAGGCATTCTCGCGGGCCTTTTCGTGGTGCAGCGATTCGGCACGGCAGCCGTGGGCAAGGTCTTCGGGCCGGTGATCGTGCTCTGGTTCGGCGTGCTGGGCCTGGTAGGCCTCGTGCACATCCAGCAGCAGCCCGAGGTGCTGGCGGCCCTGAACCCGCTTCATGCCTGGGAGTTCCTGAGCGAACGCGGCTGGAAGCTGTTTGCGGCGCTCGGCGCCATCGTGCTGGCGCTGACTGGCGCCGAGGCGCTCTATGCCGACATGGGGCATTTCGGCGCGAAGCCGATCCGCCTGGCCTGGACTTTCCTTGTCTTCCCGGCGCTGGCCCTGAACTACCTTGGCCAGGGCGCGCTCCTGATCGGCGACCCGGCAGCCATAGAAAACCCCTTCTACCGCTTGTTTCCCGAATCGCTGGTCCTGCCCATGGTGGTGCTGGCCGCGCTGGCCGCAGTGATCGCCTCGCAGGCGGTGATCTCGGGTGCGTATTCGATGACCAAGCAGGCCATCCAGCTGGGCTTCCTGCCGCGCATGGAGGTGCGTGCCACCTCGGCGAGCGAGGCCGGCCAGATCTATGTGCCGGCGGTCAACTGGGCCTTGCTGGTGGGCGTGCTGGCGGCGGTGCTGCTCTTCGGCAGCAGCTCGGCCTTGGCGGGTGCCTATGGCATTGCCGTCACCCTGACGATGCTGATCACCACCATCCTGACCTATGTGGTGGTGAGCGAAGGCTGGCGCCTGCCGCGCTGGGTGGCCATCCCCGCCACGCTGTTCTTCCTCGCAGTCGACCTGCTGCTGGTGGCCGGTTGCGCGATCAAGTTTTTCGATGGCGGCTGGTTCCCCCTGGCCCTGGGTCTCCTGCTCTTCATTGGCATGAGCACCTGGGCGCGCGGCCGCGAGCTGCTGATGGGCAGCATCCGCGCCGAAGGCCTGGCGCTGCAGCCCTTTGTGGAGAACCTGGCCCTGAACATGGCGGAAGGCGACAGTGTCAACAAGGCCCTGCGCACGGCGGTCTATGCCGTGGCCAACCCGGACACCGTGCCACAGGCGCTTCTGCACAACCTCAAGCACAACCAGGTGCTGCACGAGACCAATGTCATCCTGACCGTGCAGTTCGAGGACTGCCCCTGGGTGAGCGAACAGGAGCGGGTCCAGGTCCAGGCCCTGGCGCCATCGTTCTGGCGCGTGACCCTGCATTTCGGCTTCATGGACCGACCCGATGTGCCCAGGGCCCTGGCCCTGTGCGAAGCCAAGGGGCTGCGGGTGCCGGCCTTCGAGACCAGCTACTTCCTGAGCCGCGAGACGGTCGTGCCCACGCAGGGCGCCGGCATGGCGGGCTGGCGCGAGCGCCTGTTTGCAACCATGAGCCGCAATGCCGGCGGCGTGGCCGAGTTCTTCTGCCTGCCGGACAACGCCGTGGTGGAGCTGGGTACACGGGTGCAGATCTAGGCATCGCTCCCCTGAGCGTCGTGCCCGGGCCTCGCTCATTGGCCTCGGTTAGCATGGGCAGACTCCGTGCCGACTTCGGCACACTGCCCTGAACCCCTGTGCTCGCAAAGCTCTCCCGCCGCCAACTGCTGGTCTTGACCGGCAGCGGCACATGCGCCCTGGCCATGGCCGAGGGCCGCCTCACCGTGGTGATGCCCGAGGACGTGCTGCGCGACTACCGACTTTTTCTTGACGGGCGGCGTGCCGAATCGCTGCGTGAGTTCGGCGGCCCGCACTCGCGCCGCGATGTGATCGAGGTGGTGCTGTTGCATCAGGCGCTGGCCGCCGGCGGCCAGGACGCCGGGCTGGTGCTGCAGTCGGCTCCGACCTCGGCGCGCCTGCAAAGAGAGATCAGGGCTGGCCATGCCGCCAGCAGTGGCACCTCCTACTGGCGCGGCGACTTCCCGGCCGAAAGCGACGAGCTGCTGTTCAGCCGCGCGGTGCTGGAGGACGGCGAGTTCGAAGCCGGCCTCTACACCGTGGCCAGCAACAGGCGTGCGATGGCGGCGCGCAAGCTCGCCGATGTGCAGGAACTTCGCGCCCTCTGCAACCGCGACTGGCAGGTCGATTGGCAGACGCTCAAGCAGCTGGGCATTCGCGATGTGCAACATGCCGGTAACTGGGAGCTGATGCCGCGCATGCTGGCCAACGACCGGGCGGACTTCCTGCTCGCGCCTTTCCAGGCCACGCCCGACCTGTCGCTGCGCGTCGGCGACTACTCCCTGCTGCCCATACCCGGCATCAAGGTCGCCTTGCGGGGCAGCCGCCACTACCTGCTGTCGGCCCGGCACCCCGATGCGGCTGCACTGAAGGCGCGGCTCGATCTCGGTCTCGAGCGCTTGCGCCGGCTGGGTGTGCTGCGCCGCGCCTATGCCGAATCGGGTTTTTTCAACGCTTCCGTCGCCCACTGGATCACGCTCGGCCAGCCCTAGGCTCGCTCAGACTTCACCGCAGATCCGTGGACGAGGGCGAAGCACCTGTGCGAAAAGGGTGCGGTCAAAAGGGCGGTGTTTCTTGGGCCTGAAGGGCTTGCGAGTGAACCGACGTGGCTGGCTGCGCCGCCTGACGCTGCTGGCGACGTGAGCAGGGCCTCTTGACGGTGGAATGCCGGGCGCTGGACGAAAAAGCAGCTGCAGTTCATCTGCAGCGACGACGGCCAGGGCATGAACGAGGACGAGCGGGCCAGCTATAGTCCCGGCCCTCGCACCGGGATGCCCATGAATATTGTTGTCAACGAAGAGCTGAAGGCCTATATCGAGCCGCTGACCCCCGAGGAACACGAGGCGCTGGAACGCAGCCTCCTGACCGAGGGCTGCCGCGACGCGCTGGTGCTGTGGGGCGAGGTGCTGGTGGACGGTCACAACCGCTATGGCATCTGCCAGAAGCATGGTCTGCCCTTCAACACGGTGCAGAACACGCGCTTCCGCTCGATGGAAGACGTGCACCTGTGGATGATCGACCAGCACCTGGGCCGCCGCAGCGTCTCCGACTTCCAGCGCGGCGTGCTTGCCTTGCGCAAGAAGGAAATCATCGCCGCCCGCCGTGCTGCACTGCTCTCGGGCGACGCACCGGAATCGGATCTGCCTGAACCAGCGGGCGAGCCCGCGCTGCCACCTCCCGCGCCCCTGAACACCCGCGAGGCGATTGCCAAGGCCGCGCGCCTGAGCAGCTCGCAGGTGCTGCAGATCGAGAAGATCCAGAAGCAGGCGGCGCCCGAGCTGGTCGAGGCGGTCAAGACCGGCCAGATCTCGCTGGCCGCCGCCGCCGTCGTGGCCTCGCTGCCCGCCGAGGAGCAGCAGGCGGCCGTTGCCGGCGGCAAGGACGAGCTCAAACAGGCCGCCAAGCGGGTGCGCGAAACCAAGAAGCGGGTGACGATCAAGGTTGAGCCGGCTGAAGAGGCGCCAACCGAAGCGGTGGCAGCCGCGGATGAACTGCAGGTCCTGCGCCAGCGCGTGGCCGAGCTGGAGGCCGAGAACGCGCGTCTGAAGCTGGAGTTGGACGCCTTGCAGGGCGCGCCGGCGTTCTAGGCGTTCAGATCGGCAGTTCGGTGTAGTAGCGGCCACCGTGGAAGATCAGCGGCTGCGTGCCTTCGCGGCGGCCGCAATGCTCGACCTCGCCGACGAAGATCACGTGGTCGCCCTCCTCGTACTGGCTGCGGTTGGCGCATTCAAACCAGGCGGCCACGCCGTCCAGCACCGGTGCGCCACCGGCGCCGTCGCGAAACTTCAAACCGGCGAAACGGTCGATGTCGCGGGTGGCGAAACGTTGGGCCAGGTCCTTCTGGTCGGCCGCCAGGATGTTGATCGCGTAATGCGAGCCGCGGCTGAACACCGGCATCGAGCCGGCCTGCTTCGCCAGGCTCCAGAGCACCAGCGGCGGCGACAGCGACACCGAGTTGAAGGAGTTGGCGGTCAGGCCCACCAGGCTGCCGTCGGCGGCCCGGGCGGTGATGATGGTGACGCCGGTGGCGAACATGCCCAGGGCGGCACGGAACTTGACGGCATCGGGAACAGGCGACGGCTGCATGGTGACTATTGTCGGGCCTCGGCAATGCCCGGGCTTTGTATCGCAGAATGGGCGCATGTTTGACGACCTTCTCCCCTTCGATCCCGACGCCAATGCCTCCGCGGCGGGAACACCCGTTCACGGCTTTGGCCACTGCAACTGTCGCGCTCGCGGGCGGCGGCTCTTCACGGGCGGGCTGCTCGCCGCGGCGGTGCTGCCTGCCTGGGCCCGCGAGGGCGTGGACGTGGGCAAGAAGAGCTGGGCTGTCGACCTGATACCGGCTGCGCAGGTCGAGCAGGGCGCGGCCCAGCAGTACCAGCAGATGATGGGCCAGGAGGCTGGCAAGCGCGCCTTGCTGCCCCCGGACCATCCGCAGACCCGCCGACTGCGCAGCATTGCCGCACGCATGATTCCCTTTGCGCTGCCCTGGAACGATCGGGCCCAGCAGTGGAAATGGGAAGTCAACCTGGTGGTGAGCCCGCAGCTCAATGCCTTCTGCATGCCGGGCGGCAAGATCGCCTTCTATTACGGCATCCTCGAAAAGCTCAAGCTGAGCGACGATGAGGTGGCCACCATCATGGGCCATGAGATCGCCCACGCCCTGCGCGAACATGCACGCGAACGCATGGCCAAGACCACCGGCACAAGAGTAGGCGCCAATCTGTTGTCAAACCTGCTGGGGCTGGGCAATCTGGGCGATGCTGCGATGCAGGTCGGCGCCAATCTCCTGACCCTGACCTACAGCCGAAGTGACGAGAGCGAGGCCGACCTGGTGGGCATGGAGCTGGCCGCGCGTTCCGGCTACGACCCCGCTGCGGGCGTCAGCCTGTGGGAGAAGATGACCCAGGCCGCCAAGGGCGCGCCGCCGCAGTTTCTCTCGACCCATCCATCGAGCAAGACGCGGATCAAGGAAATCCAGCTGAGCCTGCCCAAGGTGCAAGGGCTCTATGAGCGCTCGGCCAAGCCGCCGCAGCGCTTCGAGGTGGCCGGACCGCTGCGCTGACGCCGAGCCAGGCGCGGCTCAGGTGCCGCGCACATAGGGGTTGGTCCGCCGCTCGGTACCGAAGCTGCTCTCCGGGCCATGGCCGGGAATGAAGACCGTCGCGTCCCCCATGGGCCAGAGCCGCTCGGTGATCGAGCGGATCAGCGTGGCATGGTCGCCGCCCGGGAAGTCGCTGCGGCCCACGCCGCCGGCAAACAGCACGTCGCCGACGAAGGCACGCCCGGCGCTCTCGGAATGAAAGACCACATGGCCCGGCGTGTGGCCGGGGCAATGGCGCACGTTCAAGGTCTGCTGGCCGATCTGCACCTGGTCGCCGTCAGCCAGCCACTGCGTGGGCTTGAACGGCTCGACCGCCGGGAAGCCGAACATCGCGCTCTGCTGCGCCAGGCCGTCGATCCAGAACTGGTCGCCGGGATGCGGGCCGATGATGGGCAGGCCTTTCGTGCGCGCGAGCTCGCCGGTGCCGCCGGCATGGTCGATGTGCGCATGGGTCAGCCAGATCGCCTTCAATGTGAGCCCCTGGCGCGCAACGAAGTCCAGCAACTTCGGCAGCTCGCCACCAGGGTCGATCACCGCCGCGTCCAGCGTTTCATCGCACCAGACGACGGAGCAGTTCTGCTGGAAGGCGGTGACGGGCAGGGTCTTGTATTGCAGGGCCATGGCGTGATTGTCCCCGCAAGCCCCCGCCTTGCCCTCAAGCTCTTTGATTCGAATCAAAGCAGAAGGACATCCTGCTTTTACAATAGATGCATTGCAAATGCACCTTCATTGCCTCAGTAGCAAGCCATGAAGTGCGACTGCAGGCTGTGGCCTCTGCTCGACCTCTTCTCCGTCCTGTCGTTCGGTGGTCTCGGAGGGCAGATCTATCTGTCTGGCGGCCAGCCTCACGCAACGCCACCGGCAAGACCTGATCGAGAAAGAATGGATGGGGCCCTGTGCCCCCGTCAGCATCATGAAGCTCACCGCATTCACCGACTACAGCCTGCGCGTGCTGATGTTCCTGGCCGCTGATCCTGATCGCCGGGCCACGATCTCGGAAATCGCGGCGGCCTTCGAAGTGTCAGAACATCACCTGACCAAGGTCGTGCACTTCCTGGCTAGGAGCGGTTGGATCTCGACGCTGCGCGGCAAGGGCGGCGGCATGCTGCTGGCGATGCCGGCTGGCGAGATCTGCATTGGCCGCGTGGTGCGCGACACCGAAGGCGCAGCAATGCCAGCCGAGTGCTTTTCGGATGCGCAGAGCAATTGCGCCATCGTCGCCTGCTGCCAGCTCAAAGGCGTGCTGGCCGAAGCAGTCAACGCCTTCTACGCTGCGCTCGACGGCTACACCTTGGCCGACATCACGCGCAACAAGACCCGACTGGCAAACGTCCTGCATTTCCAGACACTGGCGAAGCAGGCGGGGACGCCCAGATGAGCGCCGCCAGCTATCCGTATGCCGGCCCGGAGGCCCCGCCCACACATGGCGGCGCGTGCACGCCTCCATAACAAAGACCTGATCGCCATGCCCTTGATACAAATCCATGAACCGCGCGTGCAGGTGCAACGCCGCTTCGCGCTTTTCGAGCTCGGCTTCCGGCCGTTCTACCTGCTGGCCAGCGCCTTCGCCGCCTTGTCGATTCCGCTCTGGACCTTGCAGTTCTCGGGCCTGCTGCCACATGCCTATCTGGCCGGCCCGATCTGGCATGCGCATGAGATGGTGTTCGGCTTCACGCTCGCGGTCATCGTCGGCTTCCTGTTCACCGCGGGCAAGAACTGGTCGAACCTGCCGACACCGACCGGCACATCCCTGGCCGCGCTCGCGGCGCTGTGGCTGGCGGCCCGCGTCTTGGTGCTGACGCCCTACGCGGGGCTGGCCGCTGCCTGCAATATCGCCTTCCCGCTCGCGGCCGCGGCCTGCCTGGCCCTGCCTTTCTACCGCTCGGGCAATCGCCGCAACTACTTCTTCGTGGGCCTGCTGCTGTTGATCGCTGTGGCGGCCGGCGTGGTCCACTTCTCGCAGATGCAGCTGACGCAGCAAGGCCCGTTGCTGGGCATCCAGGTTGCGCTGGACGTGGTGCTCTTCATCATGGCGGTGATGGGCGGCCGCGTGATCCCGATGTTCACCAACAACGGCATTCCGGGCGCCGGCGCGACCAGGCATGTGGGCACCGAGCGCGCCGCACTGGGCCTCACCCTGGCCCTGCTTGCCGCTGATGTCATTGGCTTGAACAGCCTGACTCTCGCCGTGATCGCCGCGCTGGCCAGCGCGGCCCAGCTCTGGCGCTGGCTGCAGTGGCGGCCCTGGAAGACGCTGAAGACGCCGCTGGTCTGGGTGCTGCACCTGGCCTATCTGTGGATTCCGATCCACCTGTTGCTGCGCGCGCTGGGCCTGCTCGGCCACGTGGCGCCAACGCTGGCCACCCATGCGCTGACGGTGGGCGCCGTGGGCGGGCTGATCATCGGCATGATGACCCGCACCGCGCGCGGGCATACGGCGCGACCGCTGCTCGCGGACAGGTACGACACGGCCAGCTATGTGCTCGTGGCCCTGGCAGCCCTGGTGCGCGTCACGGTGCCGCTCATCCAGCCCTCGCTGCTGATGACCGCAGTGCAGGGCTCGGCCGTGCTCTGGTCAGCAGGCTTCGGGCTCTATGCGATCCGCTACTGGCCAGTGCTCTCGCGCCCCCGCCTCGACGGGCGCCCGGGATAAGCCCATGGACTACTTCAGCGTCAAGCTCATCCACCAAGGTGCAGTCGCGCTCTCGCTGACCGGCTTCTTCGTGCGCGGCGCCGCATCGCTCATGGGCGCTGGCTGGGTGAACCAGCCGCCGGCGCGAACGATTCCGCACATCGTGGATTCGGTGCTGCTGCTCTCGGCGCTGGTGTTGGCCTCGATGATCAAGGCCTCACCCGAGACCGCGCCCTGGCTGCTGGCCAAGATCATCGGGCTGCTGGTCTACATCGGCCTGGGTGTCGTGGCACTGCGGCCGGGCAGGCCGCGCTCCGTGCGACTGCTGGCCTGGCTGGCGGCCCTGTTGAGCGCGGGCTGGATTGTCTCGGTGGCACTCAGCAAGAGCCCGCTGGGCTTCTTCGGCGCCCTTGCTTAGCCGAGCGCGCCTGGCCGAGCGGGCAGGTTGCGTGGCCCCGCCCGAATCTGCAGATTCGCTGACGGCCATCAAAGTTGAGTGATTTGCTTGGTTGATGTGGGGCAATCCCATGCGCCCGGCAATCCGCGAGAGTTGAACCGGCAATAGGGGAACTCTCATGACTCAACACACGGCTTCAGCCTCTGGCAATCCATTCGCTCGCTCGCACGACTTCAATCTGCCGGCGCCGGAACGCGCCGGCCCCGACTCGGTGAGAGAGGCGCTCAAGCGGGCCTTCGCGCCGGCCTTCATCGAGGACGAGGAGCTCGATGCGCTCGCGCAGATTGCAGCGCGCCACAGCTTTGCGGCCAAGGTGCCCATCCTGCGCCTGAACAGGCATGCGGGCGCGGCATGGCTGCTGGCGCATGGCCAGGCCTCCATCGGCTACTGGGACGAGCAGCAAACCTGGCATCAGACGCGCACCGTGCGCTCCGGAGCCTGGCTGGATGTGTGCAGTGCCTGGCTGCGTGGGCCCTACCTGGAGTCGGCCGTGGCGGCGACCGACTCAGTCGTCTACGAGTTTCCCGCGACGCGGGTGGAAGATGTCTGCACGCAGCATCCGCGGCTGTACCGGTTGATCCTGGCCAGCATGGCCGAGCGCGTGAAGCACGAGACCCAGGCCAAACGCGATCTCGCCAGCAAGGACGTGCTCGGCCGCCTGGCCGGCTGGATCCTCAGCTCCGCCTCGCCGTCGCCCGAAGGCCCGCATGTCGTGCTGGCGCAGCGCAAGAACCTGCTGGCCTCCGAGCTGAGCACCTCGCCAGAAACGCTGTCGCGCAGCCTGGCGCGGCTCCGGACGCTGGGCTGCATCGCCACACGAGGCTACCGCATCGACATCCTCGATGAGCAGCGGCTGCGGGAGACCGCTCGCAACATGGAATCGCTCTCGTGATGAGGGGTGACACGCTCGCAGCAGGCAAGCCAGCTGACTCTTGCCGGCGCCAGTCGACACCAGGAGCTGGTCAGACCGAGCTGATTGAAGGCCGATAGACAAGCTTGAACCGCTCACAGGCAACAAGCATGTCTTCGCTGAATTGACGGCCTGCCCGTGAGCATTCGCGGGTGAAGTACTGTCTGTGCGCTTCTCGCCAGAACGACAACGAGCCATCCCCTTCACCTTCTGTGGCTGCAAACTCGGCGCTGACTTCGTTGAAGGGCACAAGCTCGACCGCTTCGGTTTCAATGATGCACAGAGGGCTGCCAGCCCAGTTCGTGACGATACTCAGATCGCCTGGAACGGGAAGTCGTTTGCCCTCCCCTTCACAGGACCATACCGACGCCGCTGTTGCGCGCTTGACGCCCCGCAGCACGAGTGCGGCTAGCTCATTCGCCAGTTCCTCACTATCGCCGAAGATGCATGCCTCGTAGAAGCGCGCAGTTTCAATGCCACCGATGGAGTTGGAGAAAGCACTCCAGAAGTCGACCAGGTGCGAAGGTATGTGCGCGGTTGTCACGGAGCCAATCGGATGCAGAGTTTCTTGTCCACGACGAGATCGGCAGCCTTCCGGTACGCGCAGGCGTACTCGTCCCATGCTGCATCGCGTTTCTCAGCGGGTACAGCCGGTGCATTCAGGTGCAAGGGAACGCCTTCCTTGACTCTGCTCACTCGATACTCAACCACCTGACCGCCGCGGGCGCGACAGTCCTGAGCCCAGTTCGAGCCTTGGCTTTGACTCTGCGCCTGTCCTGAGCTCGCGACGGCAAGGGCCATGAGAACCAGCCTGGATAGTGCGGTGCCTTTGAGAGTTTTCATGAATGTCCATCACGCTCGTAGTCCTCAAGGGCCAACAGAAGGCTTGTTCGATGCTCGCGCGCAACCTGTTGCCACGGAATCCCCAAGATCGCGCCCTCCAAAGCCCAAAGCAAGTTCAAGCTCGCATTTGCGCCAGCACGCTTGACCTGGCAGAACGCAGGCACCGCACCCAACTCCTGCAGCTTCGCAAGGCTCGTAATCCCCGCCAGGGCAAGCATCTGCTCTGACTTAGGACCGATATTGGGCAGGTCTGCTGCGCGACGCATGAGCGGATTTTCAATGATTACCGTTGAAGATGCGCGTCAGCCGGCGGCCTGAAAACGCGAGTCGGCTTGAGCAACTGCTTGGACGCCTGCACGCTCATCGAACGCGGGAGAAGTAGTTCTTGCGCAGCACCGGGCGGCCGTCCGCACCAAAGTAGGCAACTGTTTCAATCATCGAAGCGCTGTCGGCTTGGACTGCGTAGATTCGGGTCGACGCGGGAATGCCGTTCTTGCCCAATTGCATGATCAGGACATCAGGCCTCGGCATGAGGGTTGCGGAGATATCAGCCTCGAAGTTTGATTTCACCGGCGTCGGCGTGCCGTCCAGCGGTGTGATGCCCTCGGCCTCCATGCGATTCCCAGCTGGATCAACAACCTCAACTTTCATCTTCACCTGCTCTGAACCTGATTCCGAGAAGGTGATCATGACGCTCTTGGGTCGGGCGGCGGGAGCCATCGGCAGCCGGGACGTATCGACGGACCAGGAGCCAATCAGGGGTGTATCGAGCTTCGCGTCGGCCGCCGACACTGACTGCGCGAGGGTGGCGATGAACAGGAGGGTGGTGAGGATGGGCTTCATGGTATGACGATACAGGGTCCGGTGAAGTTGAATCGTAGAAGCCGCGAACTCGGTCTGCTGACGCGAGACGGCTCGAGCGGCTGGCTGGGCCGCATGGCATGACTACAAGTGGTTCGCATACCAAACCAGCAGCGGTATGAAGCACAAGCCGAGCAAACCGTACAGCAGGAAGTTTCCGGTACGCGGATCGAAGTCGGGCCAGATCTTTGCCCAAGATTTACGCAAAAGCCACATGCCAAGGGCGATGTCAAATCCAGCCATGAACCCAGCGAGGCCGATACCCAAGACCAGATGAGCACCCGGCGACTGCAGCCCGATTTCTGGCACCAAGAGCCAGCAGATTGCAGATGCAAGGCATGTGCCTGTCAGAGCGCTCAGCTTCAGTGCCCGCTCCTTTCCGATGCGCGGAACGACGAGCGTGGTCCTGGCGATCCCATGCAGTGTCTCGGCACCTGCGAGAACGACACAAAGAGCAGCGATGCGAACTAGCGCGTCATATCCCATGGTGAGCTTGCATTCTGTGGCCTGTCGTTCGACATGAGCGTCTGTCTCCGGCATGCCAAGCATGCCGGAGAACACCGATCGATGCAGGGGTTGCCGACGGGAGCTGGATCGAGCGAACGGCTACGCGTTTTCGTTGACGCTGGCCTCTCCCTCTTCAGCATGACAGGCAATGCAGAGCTTGTTTCCATCTGGATCTCGGAAGTAGGCGCCATAGTAGTCTTGGTGGTACTGGGGCCTCAAGCCTGGCTCCCCCTCGGAAGTGCCCCCGTTAGCCAACGCCAGTAGATAGGCGCGGCGCACGCCCGCTCGACTTGTAGCCAAGAATGCTGTCATGTGACCGTTGCCAGCGTGAGGCGGTTGATTGTCATAAGGGGTGCCAATGAGGAACAGGGGTCTTGGATTCCCCTGCGATTGCCATCCAGCCCAAGGACGACTGCGATCGCAGAAGCGCAGCTCAATGCCTAGAGCCGCCATGAGCGGTACATAGAAATCAAGCGCTCGATCAAAGTCGCTAACGCCAATGAAGATGTGCGAGAACATGGCGCAAGGGTAGTTGGAACTTGAAGCCTAACCTTGAAGCTGCGCCGCGAGCGGCGGCTTGCCGACGCGAGTCGGCTCGTGCGACTGGTTGGGCGTCTTGACCAGAGCCTTAGACAACCCGACGTTGAGTGCGTACAATAATGCGTACAACAAAGGAGCCCTGCAATGGATGCGATTACCTACTCGGCCGCCCGCGCCAACTTGGCCAGCACCATGGATCGAGTTTGCAATGATCATGAGGCCCTCATCATTACGCGAAATGGTGAGCAGTCAGTGGTGATGCTGTCACTCGAGGACTTCCAGGCCATGGAAGAGACTGCGTATCTGCTTCGCAATCCGGCGAACGCCAAGCGCTTGATCTCGGCGGCGGCGCAATTGAGCGCCGGCCAAGGCGTTGAGCGAGAACTGACCAAGTGAAGCTGATCTTTGCTGATGAGGCATGGGAAGACTATCTCTACTGGCAGAAGCAAGACCGCAAGATGGTTGACCGCATCAACAAGCTGATTCGAGAGATCCAGCGAGAGCCATTTGAAGGTATCGGCAAACCTGAACCGCTCCAGCATGCGCTCTCAGGGTTTTGGTCTCGCAGGATCACCGACGAGCACCGCGTGGTCTACAAGGTCGAAGGCGATGCTCTTCTGATCGCACAACTCCGATATCACTACTAAGACGCCCAACGTTGAAGCTGAGCCGCGAGCGGCGGCTTGCCGACGCGAGTCGGCTCGAGCGACTGGTTAGGCCGCATTCTTCGCTTTGCTAGCAGCGGTCGACTTGTTCACTGCTATGGCGGCCTGAATGAGTGCTTTCAATGCATCCTCGTCAAGACTACAACCTGCGGGGAAGTCGATTGCCCGCCGCACGTTCCCATCGAGACTCGAGTTGAACAAGTTCGCAGGATCTCTGACAGAAGCGCCTTTCGGAAAGGTGAGCTTGACAGCATTCTTGTAGCTTTCGCCAGTGCAAATGATGCCGTGGCAGGCCCAAACGGGAGTGTTCCACTTCCACTCCTCCGTAATTCCTGCATCGGCGCTCCTAATCACGCGCCTCAGGCGAGACAGCAGTTCGCCTCGCCAATCTTGAAGTTCCCCGATTCGGGCGTCAATCAGCTCGGATGCTGGCTTTGCAGCGTCTTCAACCGGTGTGGTCTTAGGAAATCTCTTAGCCGGAGCGGAAGAGTTCTTGGGCGCTGTCATGTGTGGCTCGCGTAGATTGTGCTTTTCATGGCGTGACGGCTTTGCGGCCTAACGTTGAAGCTGAGCCGCGAGCGGCGGCTTGCCGACACGAGTCGGCTCGAGCGACTGGTTAGATTCCGGCGCATTGCCGAGACCTGCCCAGCAGAAGATAGAATGTGTATTCGAACTCAAAGGAGTACACACAATGCGAACCAACATCGAGATTGACGACAAGTTGATGAACGATACGTTGCGTGCGACGGGCTTGAAGACAAAGCGCGAAGCTGTGGAACTTGGGCTGCGCACCGTGCTTCTGTTGCGCCAGCAGGAAAAGATACGCCAACTTCGCGGCAAAGTGACCTGGGAAGGTGACTTGGGCGCAATGAGAACCGACAAGTGATTCTTGTCGATTCCAGCGTCTGGATCGACTACTTTCGAGGCGCGGCAACGGCGCAGACCGAGAAGCTCGATAGCTTGCTCGGACGTGAGCCACTGGCAATTGGCGATTTGATCCTGGCCGAGGTCTTGCAAGGGTTCGTGAGTGATCGCGATTTCAATCAAGCCAAGAAGCTTCTCGACTCGCTGGAAGTTGTGGAACTTGGCGGCAAGGACATTGCGATCCAAGCGGCGAAGAATTTCAGAACACTGCGCGCTCTTGGCTTCACCGTGCGCAAGACCATTGACACGATCATCGCCACGCGATGCATCGAAGGCGGATACACGCTTCTTCATTCCGACCGCGACTTCGAACCCTTCGTGAAGCATCTCGGCCTTCGCAGTGCAGTTCAAGGAATCTAACGTTGAAGCTGAGCCGCGAGCGGCGGCTTGCCGACGCGAGTCGGCTCGAGCGACTGGTTAGGGCGCTTCACGAACATAGCGCTCCAAGCAGTGGCTGATTGGCTCGAAACCACTCACTAGCCTTTGATTCCCACGGCCATACGCCGCTAGTGCTTGGCCAGAGCATTTGCAACGCTTCGAAGTCCGGCCCACCATGCAACCACGAGGCTGAACGCATGTACTCCGCGCGGTGCTCGCGATCGACGAGCCCAAACTGAACCTCAAATCCTTCTAGAAAGCCTGCGTACAAGACGCCAGGAGCAAACCTCTCTCCAGCCCGCACTCTGCGGTTGTACTCATTCACTAGCCAATGGGAGATCTCACGCTTCAGCCCCACGACAATTAGCTCTGGCGCTTGGCTAGATTGCACAATCCCAATGGAGTACTGACCTGCCCGGTTTCTCCGAGACGTTGATATCTAGGAAGATGGCTCCCGCCCAAAGAGGAGCCCATGAAGAAGAGTCAATTCACGGAAGAGCAGATGGTCGCGATCCTGCGCGAAGCAGATCGCACATCGGTGGCCGAGGCCGCCAAGAAGCACAAGGTAAGCGGCCCCACGATATACGCCTGGCGTAAGCACTTTGGCCAGCTTGAAATCGCTGACATCAAGCGACTCAAGGCCTTGGAGCTTGAGAACAGCCGGCTCAAGAAGCTGCTGGCCGAGGCGGCGCTGGACAACGCGATCCTGAAGGAAATCAACGCAAAAAAATGGTGAGCCCGCTGGCTCGGCGAGAACAGCTGGCCTTCGTGCGCGCACGGGGCTTGAGTCTTCGTCGGGCTTGCGGGCTGATCGGTATGTCGCGTGCCACGCCCAGCTACGAGTTGCGCTTGCCTGCCAAGGATGCGCCGGTGCTCGCGGCCATGAAGGAACTCTCGGCCCAGTACCCGCGCTACGGCTACCGTCGCATCCGCGTGTTCCTGCGCCGCAAAGGCTTCGAGCTGAGTTGGTCGCGAACGCATCGCCTGTGGCGCCAAGCGGGCCTGCTGGTGCCCAGGAATCGTCCGCGCAAGCGCATCGCCTCGGTGCGGCCGCGCATCCACACACCGTTCAAGGCCAACATGGTCTGGGCCTATGACTTCGTCTTCGACACCACCGCCAGCGGTCAGCAGATCAAGTGCTTGACCGTCGTGGACGAGTACACCCGGGAGTGCCTGGCCATCGATGTGGCCGGGGCCATCCGCTCCAAGCGCGTGATCGAGGTGCTGTCGCGCCTGGTCAGCGTGCATGGGGCACCTCTGTTCATGCGTTCGGACAACGGGCCGGAGTTCGTCAGCCAAGCAATCCTGGAGTGGATCTCGAGCGCCGGCATCGCCACCGTGCTGAACGATCCCGGCAAGCCCTGGCAGAACGGCACCGACGAGAGCTTCAACGGCAAGTTCCGCGACGAGTGCCTGTCCATCGAGTGGTTCCGGTCGCGTCGCGAAGCGGCCGTCCTCATCGAAGTCTGGCGCAACCACTACAACGAGGTCCGGCCCCACAGCAGCCTGCAATACTTGACCCCGGTAGAGTTCAAACAGCAACTCCGCCAAGACCTGCAACCCGCCATCTTCTAGGAATAACTGTCTCGACTAACCCGAGCAGGTCAAGGCGACGAAGGCTAGCAAGCATGCTTTGTGGGGCCTAACGGTGAAGCTGAGCCGCGAGCGGCGGCTTGCCGACGCGAGTCGGCTCGAGCGACTGGTTAGGCCAGGCGCTCATGGGCAGACTCCCGCCAGGATAAGAGAAGGCGAGCAATCTCCAGGTCGTGCGCCGGCCTCGCTGAAAGCCCCATACGCTGCGTTGCGATAGAGCATAGCTCTGCAGCGATTGCAGATTCTTCTGCTCCATCTCGGACCAAGGCAAAGACCTTTGGCAAGTAGCCGTAGTACTCGTCTCGGGCTTCCGGCGTACCTGCAACTCCAATGGGATCCCAGACGTAGTGCAGGACTTCGTCAACGGCTCGATAAAGCGCCAGATCCTGCGCAGAAAGTTTTTGTCCCATGGCCTAACGTTGAAGCTGAGCCGCGAGCGGCGGCCTGCCGACGCGAGTCGGCTCGAGCGACAGGTTAGGCCTCGAACGCATTGAGCTCCGTGGCCAAAGCATTGAGTATTTCCTTTTTCATCGCCGCTACTTCTCTGTAGTGGTTGTTGAGAACGTCGAAGTCGAACTCTGTGCCGCGCGCGATGAAATGCTTTCTCACCTCATCCTGCTTGGTGGCGTACTCGCCAACGAGCTCTCCAAGCGCACGCCTCCCCGATAGATAGAAGAGCGTGTGAGATTCCTTTAAGGTGTTGAACGCCATGATGAAGTTCGGCAGTTCCTCTGAAAGTTTCTCTTGTTGATTTAGCCTGCCAGTTGCTCGCGCCACAGCAATAGCCTCGCACGACTTGTTTATCAATGAGCCTCCCTGCTCCAGCTTTACGGCTGCCTCACGCAGCAACTGCAGACGCTCAGCGAGGATGACCTTGCGAATCTCATGAGATTGGGCTCGCCTTGCAACCAGGAATGTAGTTAGCCCGCTGATGAGCGCACCGAGCCCAACCTTCACGGCTGTATCAAGGACCTCGATCGAAGTTACTGGCATTTCTCTAGCCTAACGATGAAGGTAAGGGGCGGCCCACGGCGGCACGGCCTGCGCAAGGCGGACCACCGGCGCCCGCCGTGGGACGTCCCGCTTGACCGGCAGGTTGTGCAGAGCCACTTCGAAGGCACGGCCGCCGCGGACGCGAGATGCTAGCCGGAGCCACACCCAGGTGGCAGACGGCTGAGGCGACAGGCTGGTACTTGAACATGCGGAGCGTTGCGCCAAGAGAACCGAATGGCGCCCGACCATGGGCACACGGCCACGACGACTGGCGCAACTTGGACCGGCAGCAGCGAACGAACTGCGCCAGGCCGCGCCACAAAGAGAACTCGTGCCTCCGCAAACGGCCGACTGGCTCTGACGCGAACGACCAACCATCCTCACTTGGACTCCCGGCAGCCTGCTGCACAACGTTGAAGCTGAGCCGCGAGCGGCGGCTTGCCGACGCGAGTCGGCTCGAGCGACTGGTTAGCCGTCGATGTATTTAGGGCAGCTGCTTCCATTGGTCCCCGAGATTTCTTGTCTTGACGCGTAGGAGAAGCTTAACAACCGATGGATCTGCTTCTGGCTCAAGCAGGCGGTCAGTGTTCACAGTGACCCTTGAGATGAGGCTGTCGTCTTCGAGCAAGCAAAAGAAGGGTTGTTCTCCCTCTAGAGGAACTGTGCCCTTTGGCAGGGCTGACGGCTCCGAAGGGATCTTCAGTGCATCGAAAAGCGTCTTCAGCCGGTTGTCTATATCGCCGCCGCTCACAATTATTGAACCTGGGCTTTGCGGCCAGAGTAGGTCGACTTCAAGCTCAGCAACTGCGCAAAGCTTCTCGCAGACAAGTGGTGCAAACGAAAATCCGTGAACCGACTTGATGATCGAAAACTCACCTTCCGCAGGAGGAACCTGAACCCAGTCCCGATACTTGGAGAGCGGGTTGAGTTCCCAGAGAGTTGAAAGTTGCTGATGAAAGTGGCGCCGTAGGGCGTGCTTATCCGCAGGCTTTGCGTTGGATCGCAGACGTCCTTCGTAGGTAAGGGTGAACTGCATGTTGGCGCTTTCGACGGCTAACGTTGAAGCTGAGCCGCGAGCGGCGGCTTGCCGACGCGAGTCGGCTCGAGCGACTGGTTAGCCCTCAATTCCGCGGTGCTCAAAATAGTCATAGAGAAATTGAATCCGCTCGACGTCAACCCCATGCTGCTGGTCCAACGAGATTGGATGTGCCGTTCGCTCAAGCTCAATGAATGGGCGTATCCCATGATCCCTGATATGGACTTGCGTCTTGAGATTCATCGTCTCCGGATAGGTTGGGATTGGAACACTCAACCATCCAAAGTACGGACCGTTTTGTGACCGGTGCTCCACACCCAGCAGGTCCTGGAACTTAAAGAAGTTCTCCTTGCTCAATGAAACCCAGACTCGGAGTGAAAGGACTTCTTCTGTACCGACGACAGGCAACTCTAAGCATCCGCACACGTAAAAAGCTTTGTCGTCCACAACGCAAAGGTCCGTCGTCAGGAAGCAGCGCTCCTCTCGCTCGGCCTCAGGAATGGTGTGGAAATGGAATGGATAGTTCCAGCCCCAAGCAGGGATCCCTTCATGCCACTCGTCGCATGACGCGCATTTGAATTTGAATTTTGGCTGTTCCATTGAGGGCTAACGTTGAAGCTAACCGGCCCGCAGCGGCAGGACGCGGCTGGCCGAGAATGAAATGACGGCCAGCCGTGGCATGCCGTTGCGGGTCCGGTTGAGCGACTGGTTAGGCCGCACGACCACGCCCCGCGTAAAACAACCGCACGCAGCAAGCGAGCGCGACGACTGCGGCAATGCAACTAGCTGCGAGGTAGGCGATGAAACCTGCTTCGTACTTCTCTGACCCGAGGTTATCAAAGGCCTTGAGCAGATAGAACGGAAGCACTGAAACACATAGGACCACGGCCACGCCAGAAATGGCGGACAGCCGATGGATGAGCGTCGTCCCTCGTGCGCCAAGATAGATTGCCAGCGCGGCGACCAGGCCAATGATTGATACCGAGAAGGCGGTGATCGGAGGCATTGGTGTCTTTGCGGCCTAACGTTGAAGCTGAGCCGCGAGCGGAGGCTTGCCGACGCGAGTCGGCTCGAGCGACAGGTTAGGGCTCACTGCGCCCACCCCACTCACGAAGAACCGCGAGCTCCCTTTCCTTGCCCGGCCAAAGGAGCACATGGTATTGATCGGTCCCCTCCAGCCCATCTTGCGACAAGCTACCGAGTCCAGCGTAGAGAACAGCAACTTCGTAATGTCCCGGCGAAACCTGCCAATCCAGAACAGGGCCGCCGGTGCATTCATGGATTTGCAAGTGACCGCTTGGCAAGAAGAGCGAGCCCGCAACGGCGTGGTCCCACAAGTCCAGCTCCAAGCTTGGCGCGACGTCGTACAGAGAGATCTCCACCGGAACCGACATGTTCCGAACCGGACAGACAACAAAGACGTTCTCCGCCACCTTGGCACGACGAGCCACGTCTTCGTCGGTCCAATCTTCCTGAGCGGATGGATTGATGCCCCCGTCCTGAACATAGAACTGGTTGTAGTCAGCAAAGACTTCCACATCCTCACGGCGCTGGCACGGCATCTTCGATGAGCCCTAACGTTGAAGCTGAGCCGCGAGCGGCGGCTTGCCGACGCGAGTCGGCTCGAGCGACTGGTTAGGCCTCACTCTTGCATCTCAGCGGTAGGTTGCGGCTGACTTTCGAACACCAACGCCACGAAATCCGAGCGTTCCGAGCATCAGCCCGACGCCTGCAGCCAGGGCATCGTTCTTCGGACCGAGGACAACATCCTGCATTGTGGCCAGTCGCAGATTTGCTGTGTAGTCAACATCAATGTGTGCAACCGGTGTACCGCCCCTCATGAAGAACGAAACCACTTCACCGTCTGATTTCTTTCCGAGGGTGTATCCACCCCTGTCTTGAAAATAGCGAGCGTCTCCATCGGATTCAATGTGCACGATATGGACTAGGCGGACTTCGGCCTCCTCGCAAAAGGCGGGGTTCTTCATAGCGGCCAAATCAATGGCAACGCTCGTACACGCCCCGATGAAGTCACTCAGTTCCGCCTTCGGTTCCGGCCACTTCTTCCAGATTGCGTAAACGGCGTTGCGAACTTCGGCAATCTGCTGCTTCCAGTCATACAGCACTCGCAGCGGACGGACAGCTAGCTGGCAGAGATCCTCAGCATTGAAGCCGAGCGAGTAGCCAATGCCATCTTGAGCGTAAGCCCGCCATTGGCTCAAGACGTCAGCGCTTGTCGAAAGGCAAGTGGCCAGAAATAGTGCCCGGGCGCCTGCCTCATGGAAGACGAGATCGACATGGTCCAGAAATTCCTTTCCGGTGGTGGGCAGCAGTTCTGTTGCAGCAGCCTCCCACACACGATATCCCCAATGCATCTCCATAGAGTCATTCATGGCATACAGATCGGCCAGTCGAAGTCTCCGGGTGCGCGCGATGGCCAGGAAGGACTCTGGGCTGCAATAGTGGTATAGCTTCTCGCCCTTGGTCGGACGGTAAAGACGTTCAGCGATCATTCTTGCGGCGCAGAGATGGGGTGAGGCCTAACGTTGAAGCTGAGCCGCGACCCGAGGCTTGCCGAGGGGAGTCGGCTCGAGCGAATGGTTAGCCCGCACCTGGCCAAACGGCATGGATATCGCCCGCACGGCACTCACTGCCCAGCAATGCGCTCACTTGGCGGCTGCACTTTAGACCGACTGCGCCAAACGTTCGACCAGAACTTGCACTCAAGGATGAAGCCAATGAAGCAAGCAGCGCTGCTCTCAGTGGAATAGCCAAGCGCGTAGAGAGCAATGGCCGCGACGAAAAGAAGTGCAGAGCCGAGATGGACCATGTAACCCCCGGGTTCAGGTGCCTCGTGATTTTGCATGCGATCCAGCGAATGAAACCAGGTGGATAAGCTTTGCAAGCGACTCCGGCACTGAACCCCCTCTACGCGTCTTGCGCACTCGCGCTGCGGGCTAACGTTGAAGCTGAGCCGCGAGCGGCGGCTTGCCGAAGCGAGTCGGCTCGAGCGATTGGTTGTGCATAGCCATGTCGAAGCATCGGCCATGGCGCACGAACCCTGCAATACGGAGCAACACCCACGTGGCGGACGCCCGAGGCGGCAGGCTGGTGCTTGACCATGCGGACCGGCGCGCCAAGAGAACGGATTGACGACCGATCTGCGTCACGCGGCCACCGCCAGCAGCGCCACAAGGACCAACGGCAGCGAGCGACATGCGCCAGGCCGGGCCACAAAGAGAACTGCGGCCTTCGCAAACAGCCGAGCGGCACTCACGCGAAACACGGACCATCCTCACTTGCTCTACCGGGAGCCTGATGCACAACGTTGAAGCTGAGCCGCGAGCGGCGGCTTGCCGACGCGAGTCGGCTCGAGCGACAGGTTAGGCATCTGCATCCCCAGCTCTCCGTGAGGTTACAGGATCACATTGAACCGGCTCAAGTTCTGTCCACATCACCGTTAGCCCAGCCTCGCGCATGTATGTCCCATAGTCGATGTGCTTGCTCGATAGATCCGGCTTGGCGCCTAGCCAAGTCGCGTCACATTCGTCGCAAACATGAATCTCTCTATGGTTCGAGCGAATGCGCATGTGCAGTACCCAACCGTGCACGCAACGAGGACACAGAATCTGTGCGGCGGACTGATCTTCCATCTGATGCCTAACGTTGAAGCTGAGCCGCGAGCGGCGGCCTGCCGACGCGAGTCGGCTCGAGCGACTGGTTAGGCCTCTCGTACCGCACACTTGTAATCGAAATCGATGAGCTCACTGCGGCCCTACTTGCCTTTCACCACGTCAATCGGCTTGGCTGGAAGGCGATACAGCTTCACCACGGCCTGAACTTCCGCGAGCGCAAGGACTTTGGGCTGAGTTCTCCGAATTGCTTCAGGCTCCTCGAACATTGAGCGAAGCAACAGAGCTCGATAGACATCCATTCTTTCAGGCGCCGTCGTGCACCTCGCCTTGCAAAAAGACTTGTAGCCCCTAACCATTTCTTCCCAGATGACGAGGTTCTCTTCAGGGTTGACGTCTCTCTTGTATAGGTCAACAGCCTGGTCATACGACAGGCCATCAATCGCCTGGAACACGTCCGTTGTAGCGCGAATTCGTTTCAGCAGCTCAACCGGCAGTTCCTTGTGCCTGTATGGGCTGAGCTGAATGTCGTTTGGATTTACTACGACGGTCTTCTGCGCGAAGGAAAGTGATTGGCTTAGCAACAGGATGACTAGAGCTAGGTGGCGTATTTGCATTTGAGGCCTAACGTTGAAGCTGAGCCGCGAGCGGCGGCTTGCCGACGCGGGTCGGCTCGAGCGACTGGTTAGGCAAGCCTCGTCGCAGACCGCTGAGGGCGAAGTGATTCGTCATATGGGCGCGTGAACCTGATTCCGTTGAACGTATGGGTACAGCAAGGGCACTGAGGAACGAGGCTACCGGGGCCAACCGAAGGGTTAACGACTCGAAGCACACCAGCCTCGTCGACCTTTAGGCCGCTGAAGTAGCTGGCTTCACCAGCCCGGATGTAGTCCTGTGCATCCGTCTCTCGCAAAGCGACCATCCAGAAGATTGGATCCTTCCGATCCAACCGAGCAACTGCTTCGGAGTAGACCTCATCCCAGTTTCTCCCAACGCGAGAGAGCAGAAACCTGAAGAGAGGGGTGTAGTCCAAGCCTCGACGTACACCCTGTTTCATCGAGATTGCATCCAGCTCAATCTCACCAGCATTGACACTCCTGCGCCTGGTGCTGAAGTCTTCTCCAAAGCGATGGAACACGCCACGGGCAGTCGTGTTGACCTTGCGATAAAGAGGTTCCTTCTTCATGGGTTGCCTAACGGTGAAGGTAAGGGGCGGCCCACGGCGGCACGGCCTGCGCAAGGCGGACCAACGGCGCACGCCGTGGGACGTCCCACTTGACCGGCAGGTTGTGCAGAGCCACTTCGAAGGCACTGCCGCTGCGCACGCCAGATGCCAAACGAAGCAACACCCACGTGGCAGAAGGCTGAGGCGCCTGGCTAGTGCTTGACCATGCGACCCGGCGCGCTAAGAGAACGGATTGACGCCCGACCTTGGCCACACGGCCACGACGATTGGCGCCACTAGGACCCGCCGCGGCAACCGAGCTGCACCAAGCCGCGCCGCAAAGAGAACTGCGGCCTTGGCAATCAGCTGAGCGCTGCTCACGCGCAAAACGAACCATCCTCACTTGGACTCCCGGCAGCCTGATGCACAACGTTGAAGCTGAGCCGCGAGCGGCGGCCTGCCGACGCGAGTCGGCTCGAGCGACAGGTTAGCCCGCATGCCCGTGAAAACTAGGCCGCCGCCGAACTGCGGCGAGCACCTGCCAGATAGGACCGGTGCGCGAGATGGAGAAAGATCGGGAACGTGAGCGGCCACAGCGGAATGAGCAAACTCAGCGATACATAGATCACCGTGCGGAACTTCCATGAGCACGCGACCTCACCTGGCTCTGCGCGGAATGCCGAACGCACAAGCAACAAGGCAATGAAAAATAGAACCGCCCACGCTACAGGTGAGAAAAGTGTCCCTATGCTCAAGTTCATTGCAAATTCCTCCGATGCTTGTTCTTGATCTTGCTCGTCGCAGTCTACATATCGCGTTGCGTGCGGGCTAACGTTGAAGCTGAGCCGCGAGCGGCGGCCTGCCGACGCGAGTCGGCTCGAGCGACTGGTTCGGCCTCACGCTCGCCGCGAGTGACGCGCCACGTACTGCTGAAGCACACCGTCCATACGCGACTGCCACCCCTCGCCAGTTGATTTGAAGTACGCCACGACTTCCGGGCTGTAGCGAACCGACACCAACAGCTTCTTGTTCTCAGACTTGGGCCGCCCGCGCACGGCCTTCATTGGAACCATAGCCTGCAGTTGCTTCGGGGTCAGAGGTTGCGCATCCGGATCGGCCTTGGCGGCTGCCGTAATTGCTTTGTCTTCTGCCGTCGTCGGCATGACGATGGCAGGGCGCTTAGAAACTTTGGACATAGTGCTTCACCTCGCGTCGGTTGGCTTTGCGCAAGCTGATGATCCTTCGCGCCTCGCCACGATCTACAAATGCCACGTAGTACAGGATCCCGGTATCCGGCGCCAGCGCGATCATGCGCAATTCGCCGTACTCGTACCGTTCATCAACCCACACCAGTGATGCGTCCCAATCGAGCTCGGCAGCCAATGCAAGCGACAGCCCATGCTTCTCTAGATTGCCCGCATCTTTGGCCGGGTCGAACTCAATTCGCATGCTTTAATGTAGCTACATTAAATGTGGCGGTCAATCGCAAAGGATTGGGATTGCTGAGGCCGAACGTTGAAGCTAACCGGCCCGCGACGGCAGGACGCCGAAGGGCCAGAATGAAATGAGGCCCGTAGGCGGCATGCCGTTGCGGGTCCGGTTGAGCGACTGGTTAGGCCGCGCCGACCACCGAG
>NZ_JBAJMV010000008.1:0-123632 GCF_036880965.1 Roseateles microcysteis
CGGCAACCGAGCTGCACCAAGCCGCGCCGCAAAGAGAACTGCGGCCTTGGCAATCAGCTGAGCGCTGCTCACGCGCAAAACGAACCATCCTCACTTGGACTCCCGGCAGCCTGATGCACAACGATGAAGCTAACCGGACCGAGGCGGCCTGCCGCCGCGGGTCCGGTTGAGCGGCTGGTTGTGCAGAGCCACTTCGAAGCATCGGCCCCTGCGAACGCCAGATGCTAAACGGAGCAACACCCACGTGGAAGAAGGCTGAGGCGACAGGCTGGTTCTTGACCATGCGGACCGCCGCGCCAAAAGAAGCGAATGCCGCCCGACCTCGGCCACACGGCCACGACGCTTGGCGCCACGCGGAGCTGCGGCGGGCAACGAACTGCGCCCGTCCGTGCCACGAGGAGAACTCGTACCTCCGCAAGCAGCCCACTGCTTCTGACGCGAACGACGAACCATCCTCACTTGCTCTACCGGCAGCCTGCTGCACAACGTTGAAGCTGAGCCGCGAGCGGCGGCCTGCCGACGCGAGTCGGCTCGAGCGACAGGTTAGGCGTCGGCGCGATACCGCTATTCGCTGCGTGGGTGAGCTCGAAATGGTATTCGTTTGGCCCAATTGCATCCCACAAACGCATGCTCACGATGTAGCTTGCATCCAGCTTCCACTTCTCGTCGACGCACGGAGCTAGCTTGAACATGGAAGCAATGGCGACCCCGTTTCGGAAGATCGCGGCCGTCGGCACTTGGCTAAGCCCGCCGCACCGATTCTTCAAATGAATCGAGAAGACAACCCTATACGTGGCGCTCCGAAGGCGACAAACCTTCTCGATAGTGGCCATTGACCCCGCCCTCGATGTCTTTTCTAGCTGGAGCCAGTCAATGGCGTTCATTTCCGAGATTCGTCGCCTCGGGCTGCTGTACTCGTCGACGTCTATTGCGATCACGTCGTTCTTGGGGTGGCATCCATACAAGACCGTAAGGGGCGGGTCGGGAAGACTCGCAACGCAGGGCATTGAGTGGACAGCAATCATGCAAGCAAGGGCCAGTTTCTTCATGACGCCTAACGTTGAAGCTGAGCCGCGAGCGGCGGCTTGCCGACGCGAGTCGGCTCGAGCGACTGGTTAGAAGTCCCGGTTGCAAAAGGCAGATTCATTGCGCGGGGCGAAACCACCAGTAGACGACCAAGAGTGCGAACGGGATGCCAAGTCCAACAGCAACGCCGATCAGTGTTTGACGCGGAGTTAGCCCGCGTGGAGAACCGGCGCCACTCAGGCTTGATTCTTTCCGCCCCACAAGAGCGATCAATTGGTATGTCACCGCGAGCGCCACAAGTGCTTTCAGGGCTCCAACCCAGCTACCGTGACGATACGCAGAGACGGCGAGACCGACGATAAGAATAAGGCCGATGAGACCGATGAGAATTTTTATTGCGGTACGGATCATTGGCGCGATGTAAATCCAGGACTTCTAACGTTGAAGCTGAGCCGCGAGCGGAGGCTTGCCGACGCGAGTCGGCTCGAGCGACAGGTTAGACATCGGGCGCGCCTCCACTGACAGAGGCGCCAAGCTCGGCCAGAAGTTCACCAGAAGTGTTCACCCACCGCGTCGAACTGGTGACCTGCAGAGTTGTACCGAACTCATCCGCTAGCGTGCGCACCAGGTGCTGCAGAAGTTCTGCATGCGCCCAACGCTCTGGCTCGGATGCATAAAACACCTTCTGGCCCGGATCCCATCGGAGACCATTGGCCGAGCGATAGATCAGCTCGTAGCCTTCATCGCCGACCAACTCAGGCCGCACAAGGAGTCGCCAAGGTTGCTCGAGCGTGACTTCTTCGATCCGTCGCAGCGGCACAGATTTACTCTCCTGATGTCTAACGATGAAGGTAAGGGGCGGCCCACGGCGGCACGGCCCGCGCAAGGCGGACCACCGGCGCCCGCCGTGGGACGTCCCACTTGACCGGCAGGTTGTGCATAGCCAGGTCGAAGGCACGGCCGCTGCAAGCGCCAAGCGCTAGACGAAGCAACACCCACGTGGCGAACGCCCGAGGCGGCTGGCTGGCTGCCGAACATACGAACCGCCGCGCCATGAGAAAGGACTGCCGACCGACCTTGGCCACAAGGCCACGACGACTGGCGCCACTTGGACCAGCCGCGGCGATCGAGCTGCGCGAGGCCGCGCCACAAAGAGAACTGCTGCCTTCGCAATCGGCTGAACGGCTCCCACGCGCAAGACGAACCATCCTCACTTGGCCTCCCGGCAGCCAGATGCACAACGGTGAAGGTAAGGGGCGGCCCACGGCGGCACGGCCTGCGCGAGACGGACAACCGGCGCCCGCCGTGGGACGTCCCACTTGACCGGCAGGTTGTGCAGAGCCACTTCGAAGCATCGGCCGCTGCGAGCGCCAGATGCTAGCCGGAGCCACACCCACGTGGCAGACGGCTGAGGCGACAGGCTGGTTCTTGAACATGCGGGCCGCCCGCGCCAAGAGAAGCGATGAACGCCCGACTTGGCCACACGGCCACGAGTGCTGGCGCTACGCGGCGCAGCGACGGCGATCGAGGAGCGCCAAACCGCGCCACCAGGAGAATTTGTGCCTCCGCAAACGGCCCACTGGCTCTGGCGCGAACGACGGACCATCCTCACTTGCTCTCCAAGCTGCCTGATGCACAACGTTGAAGCTGAGCCGCGAGCGGCGGCATGCCGACGCGAGTCGGCTCGAGCGACTGGTTAGGCCGCATTCTTCGCTTTGCTAGCAGCGGTCGACTTGTTCACTGCTATGGCGGCCTGAATGAGTGCCTTCAATGCATCCTCGTCAAGACTACAACCTGCGGGGAAGTCGATTGCCCGCCGCACGTTCCCATCGAGACTCGAGTTGAACAAGTTCGCAGGATCTCTGACAGAAGCGCCTTTCGGAAAGGTGAGCTTGACAGCATTCTTGTAGCTTTCGCCAGTGCAAATGATGCCGTGGCAGGCCCAAACGGGAGTGTTCCACTTCCACTCCTCCGTAATTCCTGCATCGGCGCTCCTAATCACGCGCCTCAGGCGAGACAGCAGTTCGCCTCGCCAATCTTGAAGTTCCCCGATTCGGGCGTCAATCAGCTCGGATGCTGGCTTTGCAGCGTCTTCAACCGGTGTGGTCTTAGGAAATCTCTTAGCCGGAGCGGAAGAGTTCTTGGGCGCTGTCATGTGTGGCTCCCGTAGATTGTGCTTTTCATGGCGTGACGGCTTTGCGGCCTAACGTTGAAGCTGAGCCGCGAGCGGCGGCCTGCCGACGCGAGTCGGCTCGAGCGACTGGTTAGGGCGCATTCTCGCGAGATTCATGGCTCCTGTTCCCTGCCTAGTTCGGCCAAAATTTCCGCGTGCATTCGATCGGCCGCCTCGTTCTCGGCACGCCACGCCGGAGAGCTCGAGAAGACTTCCTTGGCCTCGCCGAGCCCGACCTTCTGCACTTCGTGAATTGCCTTAATCGCCTCAACCGGGGTCACAGCGTGCAAGCGCAAAGCAGATAGCGCGCCTTCGAGGCTTTCGCCACGACGAAGTGCCTGTCTCAGGAGGTCGGCGGCATTCTGCATTTGCGCTCTAACGTTGAAGCTGAGCAGCGAACGGCGGCTTGCCGACGTGAGTCGGCTCGAGCGACTGGTTAGGCGTCGGATTAAAGGCGAGGGTAGCAAACTGACTTGCCCTCTTCGGCGATATACGTCCCCTCGCGAAGCAGATCGAGAATTGCATCAATGCCCTCCGGTGCGGCTTCTGGCAAGAGTGCCGCTATTACGTTGCGAAGAGTCGCGATTCCCTTCGGCCGCTTGTTCCCACGCTTCTGCAGATTCTCAAGTACTGTGCCGAGGTGCTCCGCCGCATAGTCTGACGCCTCGGCACTCGCCCCTCCTGCAGCAGGCGCCACAGTTCCAGCCTGGCGCGGGCAGGTGAAGCCGCCCTTGTGGCGAAGGACAGCGCGAAACTTTTCCTTCACGGACAGATTTCCTAGTGCAGCATTCACCGTCTTGCAGCAAACGACACAGTTCTCGTCTAGCTTCTCGCCGCCGTTTGATAGTGCGTCCAGATGCTCGACGCTAGCTTCACCCTCGGGAATTTGAAGATCGCAGAAGAAGCACCGATTCCCCTGCAAAAAGAGTAGCCGTTGAAGTTGTTTCATTCGGTGAGACGCCTAACGTTGAAGCTGAGCCGCGAGCGGCGGCTTGCCGACGCGAGTCGGCTCGAGCGACTGGTTAGGCGTACCCGCGCCGAGAAGCGACCTCATGGCCTTGCAGCTACGGCGCACCAAAGTCGACCGCCCACTATGCATAGACAGCCTCAACATGTGGATTGTCTCGAATGATCTCTTCGAAGATCTCCCGATCTGTCTCGGCCAATGCTTGGCAGGACTTCCATCCACGGAGCACCAGGCGGAACTCGTCTTCGTCTGGCCAAGATAGATAGTCGTTGAACGCATCCCAGCTTCGCCCGTTCCACTCACCGCCAGCAAGGCGGATGAATGATGAATTAAAGGCGCTGGCGAAGGCCGCGATGTCTTCGATTCCACCAAGCTCAACGATGAACTCCGCCTTGTCTCTCATAGGTACGCCTAACGTTGAAGCTGAGCCGCGAGCGGCGGCTTGCCGACGCGAGTCGGCTCGAGCGACAGGTTAGGTGCTCGCATTGGTGACATTCGTTTAATGCCGCCTTTGACGCTTCTTAACTTCACGATCGACTTTGGTCCAAAACTGAGCACCGAACTTGGCATCGATTGCCTTCTTCATTTCCTGGTCGTAGGCGCTCCAATAAGGTGTCCATATGCAGTCGACCATGTCGCTTCCAGAGGATTTCAATTCCGCTTCAATTCCGTGGTTTCGAAGGACCTGGACGCGCGCCTTAGCTTCTTCAAGCTGAGTCAATGTTGCCGGAAGTGGTGCGTACTCGTAATAGACGTTGACGTGAAGCTTTCCCTCTCGGATTTGATGCTGCGCCACGCGAACACCTCTTTCAAAATAGTCGTTTTGGTGCTTGCAAGAATCATAGAGACGAACGGTGAATGAGTCCGCGAACAAGGCAGCAGACGACAGCATGGATGCAGCCAAGACGAGCAGCGTTCGCATGTACTTCATGAGCACCTAACGTTCGAGCTAACCGGCCCGCGACGGCAGGACACCGAAGGGCCAGAATGAAATCAGGCCCGCAGGCGGCATGCCGTTGCGGGTCCGGTTGAGCGACCGGTTAGACCTCATAGCTCTCCGCTGGCACTAGCCCAATGATGAATTCTTCAAACGAATCTGCAACCCGCAGATCTTCGCCGCACTCAACGTCGATCCATGAAACTGCAGGGGCAGAACCTGATCGGTAATCTAACGTAATCCAGTAGTGCCCGTCGCCAGATAGCAATACCTGCTTCGGCGGTAAGCCCCACTCAGCTCTCATGGCTTCTGAGTGCAGCAGATTCTGGGGCGTCCCTGCCGCAGCGCCTATAACTATCCCGGCAAGGTCGTCAAGCGGGACATGATCGTCAGACCAAGTCGTTCGCTCGGTCATTGGATGCGCAAAGCCCTTTGTGTACCCGCCGTTCTGTATTCGAAGTAGGTCCACAAGAAGGACCGGGAGTTTCACACCCAGCATGGCCTCTGCGAAAGCAACCATTTCGTCCGTCAGCGGCGGATGGTTGTAGTAATTGGTTCCCCAAAAATCGCGAAGATCGACTGGCATAGGCTGAGGCCTAACCTTGTTATCGGGCGACACCAACGCGGCGTAACTCGTGCGCGTGCGCCCTAACTCTTTGGTTCGTGTTCTGGCGAGACTGGCTTGTATGTTGCTGATGGCTTGCGTATGCTGTATTCATATACAGTGTATCCGTGGGGTGGGAAGCGGCTTGGTACCGGAATGGGGTGTAAGGCGCTGTCTACTCCTTTGGATGTTAGTAATTGCTGGGGATTGGAGCTTCGGATGCAGGATTCGTCAACAACGAGAACCCGCCCTGCTAGCGCTCCAGCGCGGCTACCGCCCCTGCAGTCTGAGCGGCTTCTTGACCAGCTTCGTGAGCGCATACGGTTCCTGCACTACAGCCCCCGTACCGAGCAGGCGTACGTGCACTGGTGCAAGACATTCGTGCGCTTTCATGGCCTGAAGCATCCAAGAGACCTCGGGCAGGCTGAAGTGGAGGCGTTCCTGTCATGGCTCGCGTCAGACAGGCACGTCGCGCCGTCCACGCACAAGCAGGCCTTGTCGGCGCTTGTCTTCCTCTATTGCAAGGTGCTGGGCCTTCAGCTGCCGTGGCTCGCAAAGATCGGGCGGCCACAGTCAAAACGCAAGCTGCCAATGGTCTTGACCCCGGGTGACATCGTTCAGGTGCTGCGCTGGCTGGACGAAGACTACCGCTTGTTTGCACAGCTGCTGTACGGAACAGGCCTGCGGCTGACCGAGGGCCTGCAGCTCCGGGTGAAAGACCTGGACTTCGACCACGGCGCCATCATTGTTCGCGAGGGCAAAGGCGGGAAGGACCGCGTGGTGATGCTGCCTGCCAGCCTGGTCCAGCCGCTGAAGCTTCAGCTGCAACATGCCCGCGAGCTCTGGCTTGCCGATCAGACCGATGGCAAGGCTGGGGTCTACATGCCCGATGCGCTCGAAAGAAAGTACCCACGCGCCGGATCGTCATGGAACTGGTTCTGGGTGTTTCCGCAGGACAAGCACTCGGTTGACCCGCGCAGTGGCGTCGTACGCCGGCACCACATGTTTGACCAGGGTTTTCAACGGGCGTTCAAGCGAGCACTTGAGCGCTCCAATATTGGCAAGCCAGCAACCCCTCACACGCTGCGCCATTCGTTCGCAACTCATCTGCTGCAGGCCGGCTATGACATTCGAACCGTGCAAGACCTGCTCGGCCATGCAGACGTTGCCACGACCATGATCTACACGCACGTGCTGAAGCTGGGCGGTGGAGCGGTCAAGAGCCCGGTGGATTTGCTGAGCTTGAACATGAACATGAACTTGGACATGAACACGAACCTTCAGCCCCGAGGTCGAGATCGGGGTCGAGATCGGGGCCGAGATGAAGCTCGGAGTCCAGACCGGGAGACGTTGGCAATGGCGGTGCGCCGCCCTCCGTGGGCAGCGCAGAGCTGAACCGGGCCGGGCCGGGCTGGGCTGGGCTGGGCTGGGCTGGGCGACAGATGGTGGCGGCACCCAGAGAGGCCATCAACGCCTCATGCGTCGCCGTAAACTACCGGGCCTCTGGCCTTCCAGCTCCGGCGCAAACAACTCCATCACCCGCAGCTCCGCCCCGCAGCGGCTGAACACCGAGTTGCGCGACCAGAGCATTTGAGAGGACGCTTGCGTGCCGGTGGCCACCAACCATTGCCGTTGCATATGCCTTCTCGTGTGCCCTGAGCGAGACAGCCTGCGCGGCTGCAGCTCACTGCGGCGCACGCGCTTGTCGTGATACAGCAGGTCAGCCAAGGGGCGATGCCCCAAGCCCTTGAGCGCACGCCAGGGCCCTGCCAGTGCGACTTGATGCAAGGCTGAACGAGCCCATATCAAGGGCCGCCCATCGACGCGCAGGATCACTTCGCGCACCAGCGTCAGCCCGCGGCGCGGCAATCCCAGCGCACGCCGTTCCAGCTGGCGCAAGGGCGCAATGCGCTGGCTCAAGACCTGGACCTCGAAGCCTTGTTGGCCCAGGCGGGCCAGGCGCCTGCTCAAGGAGCCCGGCGCACGCAACCAGTCGCGCAGGCTCGCACGGCTTGCAATGCCCATGGTGATTGTCTAGTTAGTAGGTCCGCGGGAGGGAGGGAGGGAGGGAGAAGCGGAGCTTCGACCAACCTGGTCTGGACTGGCCGGACGGGCAGTCAATGCTTGCCCGTGCCGCTTGCCGCAGCTCCTCCGAACTCGTCACCCAACTCCACGGCCCGTCGCTGCGCCGCCTTCACTGCGCGCTGGATCGCGGCACCCACACCGTCAGTCTCCATGCTGGTGATGGCCGCGTACGTCGTGCCGCCCTTGGAGGTCACGCGCTCGCGCAGCACCGTCGGCGTTTCCTGGGACTGCATGCCCAGCGCGGCGGCACCGCCACAAGTGGCCAGTGCCAGCTCGCGGGCCTGCCCGGCCGGCAAGCCCATCTCGACGCCGGCCGCCATCATGGCTTCGACCATGTAGAAGAAATACGCCGGGCCCGAACCCGACAGCGCGGTCACCGCGTCCAGGTCGGCTTCTGCCGCCACCCAGAGGCTGCGGCCGGTGGGGGCCAGCACGGCTTCGACCAGCTGCCGGTCCGCCGCACTGACCGCTGCGCTGGCAAACAGGCCGGCGATACCCTGGCCGATCAGGGCCGGCGTGTTGGGCATGGCGCGCACCACGCGTGCGCTGCCGGTGGCCTGGCTGATGGCTTCGCTGCGGATGCCAGCCATCACCGACAGGTGCAGCGAGGTATCCGAGCCCTGCACTGGCGCCGCCGCTTCGCCAAACATCTGCGGCTTGACGGCCCAGACCACCAGGTCGGCCTCGCCAAGGCTGCTGTCCGCCTGCGCCACAACCGCCACGCCGGGGAAATCCTGCCGCAGCTTGTCGCGCTGCGGCGCATAGGGCTCGACCACGGCCAGCCGGGCCGCCTCATGGCCGCTGCGCAGCAGGCCTCCGATGATGGCGCTGGCCATGTTGCCACCGCCGATGAAGGCAATGCGAAGTGCGGGCGAAGACGCGGGCGTCTGTTGAGGGCTGCTGCTCATGATGGGCGGAAGTCTAATCGCCGCCAGCCCCGTGCCCGCCTTCAGTGCACGCCTGCCAGCAGCGCCGCATTGCCGCCCGCCGCTGCCGTGTTGATCGTCAGCGTCTGCTCGGCCGCGAAGCGGTAGAGCTGGCGCGGGTCGGCGGCTTCGCCAGCGCTGATCAGGGGCAGGATAGCGCCCGAGCGCTCGGACAGGGCCCGCTGCACGGCGCGGCGCTGGCCGCTGTTCGCGGCGGCCACGCAGACACCCGCGAGCAGGGGCGATTGCAGCAAGGCGCGCTCGGCATCGATGGCAAAGAGCTGCAGGGCCGCGCCCGGCAGGCCCGCTTGCTGCAGAGCCTTGCGCAGGCCTTGCGCGGCGTCCGCATCGTCGGCGCCCAGCAGGGCCACGCTGTTGCCGGCCACCAGGGCCGCGCCCACCGCGGCGCCGATCTCGGCCGGGCTGGCCCCGGCTGCCAGCACCGCGATCACGCCGCGGCCATGCAGGCGTAGCTCGTTGCTTTCGCCGGTGGGGCCGGGCAGTTCTCGGCTCGCCAGCACGGCCGGCGCGTCTTGCGCCAGGCGGCGCAGCGCGGCAGCTTCGCCGGCGGCGCCCAGCGCTTCGGCGGTGCGGCCCAGCAAGGCGGCGCGCGCTTCCAGGGCCACATCGCCCCAGACGGCCTGCGCCTGGGCGAGCGCGCCGAGTTCGGCGCTGGCGGCTCCGTCAGCCAGCGCTGTGGCTGCGGCTGCAGGCGCTGCCTGCGTCGGCGCGCAGAAGCGCCACAGATAGTTCGGGCCGCCGGCCTTGGGGCCGGTGCCGCTCAGGCCTTCGCCGCCGAAGGG
This sequence comes from Roseateles microcysteis, assembly GCF_036880965.1. NCBI lineage: Bacteria > Pseudomonadati > Pseudomonadota > Betaproteobacteria > Burkholderiales > Sphaerotilaceae > Roseateles > Roseateles microcysteis. Next base: position 9,522 of record NZ_JBAJMV010000008.1, read on the forward strand.
CTGCACGCCCACCACCGCGCCGATGATGTTGCGGTTCACGTAGACATTGCCGATCTTGGCGGCCTCCGCCAGGCGCAGCGCGCGGCTGTCGATGCGGGTCTGGATGCCCAGCGTCAGGCCGTAGCCCAGTGCGTTGATCTCCTGCACCACGGCGTCCACATCGCCACCCCAGCGCACCACGTGCAGCACCGGGCCGAAGATCTCGGCGCCCAGCTCCTTGATGCTCTGCAGCTCGAAGGCCACGGGCATCACCAGGCGCGGCACGGCGTCGTGCGCGCGCGCCTCGACGATCAGCCGAGCCTCCTTCTTCAGGCGCGCCACATGGCGCTGGATGTTCTCAAAAGCCTCGTCGTCGATTACCGGGCCGACGTCGGTGGCCAGCTCGGCCGGCTGGCCCACCCACAGCTCCTGCACGGCGCCCTTGATCATCTCGATCAGGTTGTCGGCAATGCTCTCATGCACGCACAGCAGGCGCAGCGCCGAGCAGCGCTGGCCGGCCGAGCGGAAGGCGCTCTGCACCACGGCGTCCACCACCTGCTCGGGCAGCGCGGTGGAGTCCACCACCATGGCGTTGATGCCGCCGGTTTCGGCGATCAGCGGGACGATCTCGCCGTCCTTCTTTGACAGCGTGCGGTTGATGATTTGCGCCACCTGGGTGGAGCCGGTGAAGCAGACACCGGCCGTCTGCTCGGCAGCCACGAGGCCGGCACCCACGGTTTCGCCGGGGCCGTGCAGCAGCGCCAGCGCATCGGCAGGCACGCCGGCGGCATGTAGGAGCTCGACCATCTTCAGCGCCACAAAAGGCGTCTGCTCGGCCGGCTTGGCCGCGACCGTGTTGCCGGCCACCAGGGCCGCCACCACCTGGCCGGCAAAGATCGCCAGCGGGAAGTTCCAGGGGCTGATGCAGACGAAGACGCCGCGGCCTTGCATCGCAATGCCATGAGATTCGGCTTCGTCCGCGTAATAGCGCAGGAAGTCGACCGCCTCGCGCACTTCCGCGATGCAGTCGCCCTGGGTCTTGTGCGCCTCCTTGACCAGCAGCGCGCAGAACTCGGCCAGGCGGGCGTCGAGCGCATCGGCGGCACGGCGCAGGATCGCAGCGCGCTCGGCCACCGGTTTGGCGTTCCAGCCGGCAAAGCCCCCTTGCAAGAGCTGCATCGCGGCGCTGACCTGCTCCGGGGTGGCCTCGGTCACGGGCAAGACCTGGCCCTCGGCCAGTGCGTTCATCAGCGGCTCGCGCTGCTGCAGGCAGGTGAGGTCTGCACCGGTGGAGTTGGCGCGGCCATGGCCGACGCGGTCGCGGTAGAGGTCCACCGGCAGCGGCAGGGCCGTGTGCTGCTGGATCAGCTCCAGCGGCGAGGCCAGCAGCTCCTCGGGGCGCACCTGCGGATCAGCCAGTTGATGGACGAAGGACGAGTTCGCGCCGTTCTCCAGCAGCCGGCGCACCAGATAGGCCAGCAGGTCGCGGTGCTCGCCCACCGGTGCGTAGACGCGGCAGGGAATCGTGCCGTCCTTCAGGACCTCGCGGTACACACCCTCGCCCATGCCGTGCAGGCGCTGCATCTCGAACTCGGCGCCCGCCGCGCGGGCCATCTGCACGATGGCGGCGATGGTGCCGGCGTTGTGGCTGGCGAACTGCGGATAGATCACGTCGGCATGCGCAATCAGCGCCTGCGCGCAGGCCAGATAGCTCACGTCGGTGTGCTGCTTGTGCGTGAACACCGGATAGGCCGGCAAGCCCTGCTCCTGGGCACGCTTGATCTCGCCGTCCCAGTACGCGCCCTTCACCAGGCGCACCATGAAGCGCAGGCCGTGCTTGCGGGCAATGGCCGCCACTTCGTGGACCACCTGCAGCGAACGGGTCTGGTAGGCCTGCACCGCCAGGCCAAAGCCACGCCAGCGCGGGAAGCTGGCAGCGATGCGCTCGGCCAGCGAGTCCAGGAGTTCCAGCGAGAGCTCGAGGCGGTCCACCTCTTCGGCATCGATGGTCAGGTTGATGTTGGCGCTGGCGGCGCGCTCGACCAGCTGCCAGACGCGTGGCAGCAGCTCGGCATAGACGCGCTCGCGCTGCAGGATCTCGTAGCGGGAGAACAGGGCGCTGAGCTTGATCGAGATGCCGTCCGAGCCCTCCGGGGACTCGGCCTTGCGGCCCGAGGCGATGGCCTCGATGGCGGCCAGGTAGCTGGCCTGGTAGCGGGCCGCGTCATGCTCGGTGCGGGCGCCTTCGCCCAGCATGTCGTAGGAGAAGCGCAATTGAGCCTGCTGCTTGCGGGCCGAGTCGGCCTCGCTCATCGCTTCACGGATATTGCGGCCGAGCACGAACTGGCGGCCCAGCAGTTGGATGGCGCGCACGGTGGCGGCCACGACGGTCTGCGCGCCCAGGCGGGTCAGGAGGCCGCCCGAGCTTTCGGCCTCGGGCAGGAATTTCTTCGACAAGGAGATCGCCGAGGCCGACAGGCTGGCCAGCATCTTGTGCGGGCCTTCGGAGTTGCCGTCGAAGTCCGCCCGGCCGAGCTGGTCGGCCGTCAGGGCGATGGCGGTGGGTGCATCGGGCACGCGCAGCAGGGCTTCGGCCAGTCGCATCAGGGCCAGGCCCTCGCTGCTGGTGATCGGGTATTCGCGCAGCAGCGACTCCATGGCCCAGAAGGGCGCCGGGTTGGCGCGCACCTGCTCCACCCAGGGCGCTGCGGTGCGGATCACGGCCGGCCAGTCCAGCTGTTCGTGCAACTGCGCTGCCAGCGCTTCGACGACAGGGCGCTCCGGCCGGTACGGGAAAGGCAGGCGGGCGCGTTCGATCGGAAGGTTGAAGCTGGTCATCATGGGCTCCTGGCGGCAGGCTAGCGAAGAGCAGCACTTTAAAAGCGCTTCTGATGAATTAAATTCCGAGTCTTGCCAATGATCTAGCCGAAAATCCAGCATGACCCCTTCAGACGACGACACCGGCCAGCGCGGGCTGGACAAGATCGACGCCCGCATTCTGCGCGTGCTGCAGGCCGATGGGCGGATTTCCAACCTGAAGCTCGCTGAAAGCGTCCACCTCTCGCCGACGGCCGTGCTGGAGCGGGTCAAGCGCCTGACCCGCGACGGCTACATCCTCGGCTACGAGGCCCGGCTCAACCCGGCCAAGCTCGGCGCGGCCATGCTGGTCTTCATCGAGATCCTGCTGGACCGCACGGTGCAGGACGTGATGGACAACTTCAAGGCCGCGGTCCAGGCCCGGCCCGAGATCCTGGAATGCCATCTGGTGGCCGGTGGCTTTGACTACCTGCTGAAGACCCGGGTGGGCGACATGGCGCATTACCGCGAGTTCATTGGCAGCGTGATCTGGACGCTGCCCGGTGTCCGGGAAACCCGTACTTATGCGGTGATGGAGGAGGTCAAGAACACCACCGCCTTGCCGATCTGACGGCCTGCAGCAAGCCCTTCCCCCATCGGTGGGGAGAGGGGGGATGCCTCCCGGTGGGGGGCCTCCGAGTGATGATGGGGCGAAAGAGCGGGCGCGCCGAACATGCGTCCGTCGTCCTCATCCACCCCTTGCACCCAGGAGCCGCCATGTTCTTCACCGCCCGCCGCCAGCCTCCCGCAGCCATCGCCGCGCCGGTGGCCGTGATCGCCAAGCCTGATGCGCTGGACGCTGCGAAGGACGACCGCGCCGGCTGCGGCTGGTTCGACTCCTCGTTCGAGCTGAGCCGGGGGCTGGAGGTGAGTGACGCGCCAGCGGGCGTGGATTTCGACCTCTGGCTGCTGGCCTTTGACGTGGCCTCGGCCAAGGCGCACTGAGCCTGGCGTTCGCTCAGAGGTCGAAGAAGACGGTCTCTCCCTCGCCCTGCAGCCGGATGTCGAAGCGGTAGCTGCCAGGGCCCTGGAGGCGGGCGATCAGGGTCGAGCGGCGGACAGCCGGCTCGATGCGATTCAAGACCGGGTCGGCGGCATTGGCCGCCACCTCATCCTCGAAGTAGAGGCGGGTGTGCAGGCCCAGGTTGATGCCGCGCGCCAGGATGAAAACGCTGATGAAGGCCATCTGCGGCTTGATCGTCTCGAAGCGGAACAGCCCCGTGTCAGTCGCCGCCGCACTGCGGCCCCAGGCGCTGAAGGCCAGGTCGGTCTGCCAGATTTCCACCAGCACATCGGTCAGGGGTGCGCCCTCGCCGTCGAGCACCTGACCTTCGATGACGATGCGCTCACCCGGCGTGTCGTCGGTCCAGAGCCGGGGCCCGGCTGTCGCGCGTCCGAATGGGCTGGCCAGGCCGGCCGCCTCGGGCAGCAGGCCGATGTGGACGAAGGGGCCGGCGGTCTGGGAGGCGGTTTCGCGGCGCGTCATGCATGCGCTCCCGGCGCTTCGAACAAGGTGGCACGTCGGCCGCGCAGGGTGATGTCCCAGCGGTAGGCGCGGCTGTCCATGGCCTCGTCGGCACCGAAGTCGGCATGGGCGATCAGGCCGCGGATCTGCTCCTCGTCCGCAATGCTGTGGACGATCGGGCAGCGCGCGATCAGCGGGTCGCCCTCGAAATACATCTGCGTCACCAGGCGCTGCGCCCAGCCCTCGCCATTCAGGGCGAAATGGATGTGGGCCGGCCGCCATTCGGCACGGTGGTTGGGCCAGGGATAGGCGCCGGGGCGGATGGTGCGGAAGAAGTAGTAGCCCTGGGCGTCCGTCATCAGGCGGCCGCAGCCGCTGAAGTTCGGGTCCAGCGGCGCCTTGTACTGGTCGCGCGGGTGGCGGTAGTGGCCGCCGGCATTGGCCTGCCAGACCTCGATCAAGGCGTTGGGCACCGGCCGGCCCAGTTCATCGCGCACATGGCCGTGGACCAGCAGCCGCTCGCCAATGGCCGGGCCGGCCTGCGCGCTGTTGAGTATCAGGTCGTGGTCCAGCGCCCCCAGGTCTTCGCGGCGAAAGCGCGGGGCAGCCAGCTGGCAGTTCAACGGGACCAGCGCCTGCTGGGGCGAACGCAAGATGCTGGACCGATAGCCCGGCGCCAGGGCCGGCGGATGCGCATCCAGGTCGCGTGGCAGGAAGGGCGGGCATTCATCCATGGGCCCAGCATGCCAAGCCGCGCGGCCGCCAGCAAGGCGGTGGACTACCAGTGCCTAACAATGCCTACCAATGCTTGAAAGGATGGGCGGCCAGATTGGAATTGAAATAGCGTGCGTCTTGCGTCACTTCCTCGCCCAGCCAGGGGGGCCGCTCGAAGGCCTGCGCCTCATCGCTCAGTTCGATTTCGGCCACGACGAGGCCGGCGTTGTCGCCAAGGAATTCGTCGACCTCCCACAGCATGCCGGCATGGCGCACCCGGTGGCGGAACTTGTCCACCAGCGGGCCATCGCAGAGCTTGAGCAATTGCTCGCCATCGGCGAACGCAATCTCGTACTCGAACTCGGCCCGGCTCGCGCCCACCGAGCGCCCCTTGATCGTCAGCCAGGCCTGCGCGCCGACGCAGCGCACGCGCACCGTGCGGGCGGGGTCGCGGGAGAGATAGCCCTGGCTGTAGCGCCGGGCGTCCGTTTGCCGCCAGCCCTCGCCGGTGACCAGGAATTTGCGTTCGATCTCGATAGCCATCAGCGCGTCAAGGGTTGCCCGGACAGGTGGACGGCCATGCCCGGGTAGTCAGGTCGCACGCGATGCTCGCCGTAACAGAGCAGGTGCAAGACGGCAGGCGGGCGGCGAGCCCAGCTGGCCCAGGCCAGAGGCGTGTCGCCGTGGGCGTCTCGTGCCTCGACATGGGCGCCGGCATCGAGCAGCAATTGCAGCGTGTCCGGCGTGCCGACCAGGGCAGCGCGGTGCAGGGCGGTCTCGCCGCGCGTGCGGGCATCGCGCATGAAGCCGCCGGTCGGCTGGTCGGGCATCGTCACGGCGCGCACATCGGCGCCTGCTTCGAGCAGGACTTGCAGGACCCGGTCGCGGCCGATGCGTTCGTCATGGCAGAGCGCAGCATGCAAGGCGGTCTCGCCGGTATCTGGCAAGGCGTGCTGAACCGGCGCGCCTTGCTCCAGGAGGAACTGGACCAGGCGCCAATGGCCATGAAAGGCCGCGCCATTGAGACCGAGGTCATCGCCCAGTTCCGAGAGGGCCTGGCCGCGGTCCATCAGGATTCGCAGCGCGCTCACATCGCCGTAGTAGGCACACCATTGCAGCAGGCTCGCGCCATCGATCCGGGCATCGGCCGAGCCGCCATCGGCCAGCCGGTCCAGGATCAGGTCGGTGCGGCCGTTGGCAATGCGCTGCAGCAGTCGGGTCGGGTCCATGGCGCGATTGTGGCCGCGCCCCGGCCTTCAAGCCAGCAGTTCAGGCCAGCTGCAGGCGGCGCCTTGTTTCGCTGCGCGGCAGCTCGACGGCCGGTGCCATGAAGTCTTCCGCCGGCGCCGGGCGGCCGTAGAACCATCCCTGGGCCCAGTCGCAACCTTCGCGGCGCAGCCATTCGGCCTGCTCGGCGGTTTCCACGCCCTCGGCCAGCACGTCCAGGCCCAGGCTGCGCGCCAGCACGATGACAGTGCGCGCAATGGCCGCCACGTTGGCATCGCTGCTCAGCTCGGAAACGAAGCTGCGGTCGATCTTCAAGGTCTGGATCGGCATGCGCTTGAGGTAGCTGAGCGAGGAGTAGCCGGTGCCGAAGTCGTCGATGGCCACGCGCACGCCGCGCTGGGTGAGGCGGGTCATCAGTTCGATGGCGCCTTCCGCGTCTTCCAGCAGCAGGCTTTCGGTCACTTCCAGCTCCAGGGCCTGCGGCGGGCAGCCGGTGTCCAGCAGGATCTGCTCCACCGTGTCGGCAAAGTCGCTCTGGCGCATCTGGCGCGCCGAGACGTTCACCGCCACCTGCTGCGGCTTGCCGGGCTGGCCTTGCCAGCGAGCGGCCTGTGCGCAAGCCTGCTCGAGCACCCAGCGGCCGATCGGGATGATCAAGCCGGTGTCTTCGGCCAGCGGAATGAACTCGGCCGGCGAGATCGGGCCGCGGGTCGGGTGGCGCCAGCGCAGCAGCGCTTCCGCACCGATCAGCGCGCCATCGGAGAGGCGCACCTGCGGCTGGTATTCGAGGCGGAACTGCGCGGCCTCGTTGGCCTGGCGCAGCGCATGCGTCAGTTCGAAGCGTTGCTGGACGACGCGGGTCAGCTCGGGCCGGTAGGCCTGCACCGTGTTGCGGGCATTGGCCTTGGCGCGGCACATGGCGGCCTCGGCATTGCGCAGCAGCGAGTCGACCGTTTCACCGTCGGTCGGGAACAGGGCCAGGCCGATGCTGGCGCCCAGGTTGAAGTTCTGGTTGCCGACCGTGATCGGCTCGCCCATGGACTGGATCAGGCGGTCGCCCAGGCGCATCGCGGTTTCTTCATCCACCAGGCCAGAGAGGACGATGACGAATTCGTCGGCACCGACGCGCGCCACCGAATCGCTGGCCCGCACCACGTTGACGAAGCGCTCGGCCGTCTCGCGCAGCACGGCGTCGCCGGCGCGGTGGCCGGAAATGTCGTTGACCTCGCGGAAGCCGTCCAGGTCGATATAGAGAACCGCCACGCTGGTGTGGTCGCGCTGGGCGATATGGACCTGGCGCTCGATGCGGTCGCGCAGCAGCGCGAGGTTGGGCAGGCCGGTCAGCCGGTCATGCAGGGATTGGTGCAGCAGCTCGGCCTCGGTGGCCTTGATGCGCGAAATATCGGTCAGCACCATCAGGTACTGCTGGGCATTGGTCTCGCTGGCGGGCACCTTCACCAGCGTGGCCCACAGCGGCACGGTGATGCCGTCGTCGCGGCGGTCCAGCAGCTCGCCGCTCCACTTGCCTTCGGTGTCGACCTTGGTCCAGAGCTCGTCCTGCAGATCGGCATCCAGCGCGATGGCGCGCAGCATCTCGGGCGCGCGGCCCAGCAGTTGCTCACGGGCACGACCGCTGATGCGGCAGGCCGCCGGGTTCAGGTCGATCACGTTCAACTCGGCATCCATGACGAGGATGCCCTCGCCGCAATGCTCGAAGACGGTGGCGGCACGGCGGGCGCTTTCCATTGCCTCCTGCTGCACGGTCACGTCGCGGGCCACGCCGACCAGGCCCAGGTATTCATGGTCGTCGAACACCGGCGCCTGCAGCACGTCCAGGCAGGCGCGGCTGCCGTCCGGACGCTCGACCCAGCTCAGCGAGCGCTGCACGCTCTCGCGGCTGCCGCTCATCGCGCGGGTCCAACCCGGCTGCAGCGGCAGCTCCTCATCACGGCGACCGTGCAGCTGGGCATGGCTCAGGCCGGTGAGGCTGGCAAACGCGGGGTTGTTGCCGTCATAGGCGTCGGCGGCATCCTTGAAGAAGACCGGATCGGGGATTGCATTGAGCAGGGCGGCCAGGCGGGTGCGCTCGCTGCGCACCCGGCGCAGCGCGTCGCGGCGCGCCTTCAGGCGCACACGCTGCCAGCGCACCAGGCCCAGGCCCAGCACCATGCCCAGCAGTCCCAGCAGGCCGAACACCACAAGCCAGGTTTCCGGGCGACCCAGCAGCGCGAACGGCCCGGCGGCCTTGTTGGCATGCGCCTGCACGCAGGCGGGCATCCATGCCAGCCAGCTCAGCAGGGCCCAGCGGCCCGGGTGACTCTTGGTCAAGTTCATCGGTTTGGCGACCTATATCGGCACCAGGGTCCTGGTAGTGACCCGGCGGTTGGTGGTCAGCGCCCTGGTACGGCGGGGCGTCCCTCGTTGTTTTCTACGACTTGGCCGGAGTGTGGCGGCACGGCTCTCCAGCGCCCACGGGTTTTCCCATGAGGTGCAACAACCAGGGTCAGCAATACCTCACGGTTTGCCGGAAAGCGTGCGGCAGGGCTGGCCAGCGCCAGCCCATGGGCGATCAGCGCCCGGCTTTGTGCCGCAGGTTCAAAGGGCCAGCGCCAGCTTGCTGCCCTGCAGGATGGCGCGCTTGGCGTCGAGCTCGCCGGCCTCCAGCGCGCCGCCGATCAGGTGCACCCGCAGGCCCGCCGCGCGCAGCGGCTCTTCCAGCTCGCGCAGCGGCTCCTGGCCGGCGCACAGCACGATGCTGTCGGCCGGGATCAGCTCCAGGTCCCGGCGCTGCTCGCCCTGGCTGACCCACAGGCCTTCGGCCGTGATGCGCTCGTAGTTGACGCCGCCCACCATCTCGACCCGCTTCATCTTCAGTGCGGCCCGATGGATCCACCCGGTCGTCTTGCCCAGGCCGGCGCCGAGCTTGCCGCTCTTGCGCTGCAGCAGCGTGATCTGCCGCGCCGGGTCTGACGGCGCCGGGCGCACCACGCCGCCGCGCACTTCGGCCGGGTCCGCCACGCCCCATTCGCGCCGCCAGGCCTGTGCATCCAGCGCCAGTGAATGGCCTTCATCGACCAGGAACTCGGCCACGTCGAAGCCGATGCCGCCGGCGCCGACGATGGCCACGCGGCGGCCCACCGGCTTGCGCTTGAGCAGCACGTCGATATAGCTGAGCACCAGGTCCGGGTGATCGTCCTGGCCCGGGATGCGCGGGTTGCGCGGGCTCACGCCGGTGGCCAGCAGCACCTCGTCGAAGCCCTTCAGGTCTTCCACACCGACACGGCGATTGAGCTGCAGCTGCACGCCGGTCACCTCGATGCGGCGGCGGAAGTAGCGCAGCGTCTCGCTGAATTCTTCCTTGCCGGGAATGCGCCGGGCCAGGTTGAACTGGCCGCCGATCTCGGCCGCCGAGTCGAACAGATGTACCTCATGGCCACGCTCGGCCAGCAACGTGGACGCGGCCAGCCCGGCCGGCCCGGCGCCGACCACGGCGATCTTCTTGCGCGGCGTGCGCGTGGCGGCAATCGGCACGATGGCGAGCTCGCGCTCATAGGCCGCCCGAGGGTTCACCAGGCAGGTCGAGATCTTTTGCGCAAAGGTGTGGTCCAGGCAGGCCTGGTTGCAGGCGATGCAGGTGTTGATCTCGTCGACCCGGTTCTCGCGCGCCTTGCGCACGAAGTCGGGGTCGGCCAGGAAAGGCCGAGCCATGCTGACCATGTCGGCCGCGCCCTCGGCCAGCACGTTCTCGGCGACCTCGGGCATGTTGATGCGATTGCTGGTGATCAGCGGGATGTTGATGCCCTCGGCCCGCAATTGCGTGCGCAGTTTCTGCGTCACCCAGGCAAAGCCGGCGCGCGGCACCGAGGTGGCAATCGTGGGCACCCGGGCTTCGTGCCAGCCGATGCCGGTATTGATGAGGGTGGCGCCGCCCTTGGCCACGCGGCGCGCCAGCTCGACAACCTCGTCCCAGCTGCTGCCGTCGGGCAGCAGGTCCAGCATGGAGAGGCGGTAGATGATGATGAAATCCGGCCCCACCGCCTCACGCATGCGCGCGAGGATTTCCAGCGGCAGGCGCATCCGGTTCTCGTAGGAGCCGCCCCAGCCATCGGTACGCTGGTTGGTGTGGTTCACCAGGAACTGGTTGATGAAGTAGCCCTCTGAGCCCATCACCTCCACGCCGTCATAGCCGGCCTCACGGGCCAGCCTGGCACAGCGGATGAAGGCCCGGATCTGGCGCTCGATGCCGCGCTCGGACAGTTCCCGGGGCGTGAACGGCGAGATCGGCGACTGGATGCGCGAGGGCGCGACGCAGAAGGGGTGGTAGCCGTAGCGGCCGGTGTGCAGGATCTGCAGGGCGATCTTGCCGCCCTCGGCATGCACCGCGTCGGTGATGATCTTGTGCCGCCGGGCCGCCCCGGAGGTGGCCAGCGTGCCGGCAAAGGGCTTGGCCCAGCCCTCGATATTCGGCGCGAAGCCGCCGGTGACGATCAGCCCCACCTCGCCCCGGGCGCGTTCGGCGAAGAACACCGCCATGCGCTCGAAATGCTTGCGGCCGTCTTCCAGGCCGGTGTGCATGCTGCCCATCAGCACCCGGTTCTTCAGGGTGGTGAATCCCAGATCCAGGGGCTCGAGCAAGCGGGGAAAGGACATCGCGGACTCCCAAATATGCGCCGGCCATGCTAGCTCGGCTTTACCTGCCGAAACCTGGGGAGACCGCTCTATGCTTTACAGTCCCACAAATTGCGACGCGGGCCAGACACGGTGGCCGTGTCCAATCGCGACCATATTTTTCAGGAGAGAGTGCGATGCGCTTTGGAAGTTTGGCCACACTCGTGGCCCTTATCGGCAGCAGCCTGCTGGCCGCCTGCGGTGGCGGTGGCGGCGGCAGCAGCAGCAGCACGGCGCAGGTCCGTTTGCTCAACGCCAGCGTGGGCTACAGCTCGCTGGACTACGCGATCACCAGCAGCAGCAGCAAGCTCAACACCGGCGTGGCCTATGCCGCAGCCGGCAGCTACGGCGACATCAACACGGGCGACACGGCCAGCCAGGTGCAAGCCAATGGCACCGGCACCACGCTCGCGTCGCTCACCCCCACCCTGACCGGTGGCAAGAAGTACAGCATCATCGCCTACGGCTGGTCGGGCGCTCTGCGCACAACCCTGCTGGAAGAAGAAGTCGAGGCCCCGACGGCCGCCGGCACCGCCAAGCTGCTGGTGCTGAACCTGGCCGCTGACGCTGGCTCCGTGGACGTCTACCTGACGGCAGCCGCCGACAGCCTGGACAACGCCTCGCCCACCGCCAGCACGGTCAACGGCGGTGCCAGCAGCGGCTATGTGTCGCTGAACAGCGGCACCTTCCGCGTGCGCGTCACCGGCGCGGGCAACCGCAACGACGTGCGCCTGGACATCCCGGCCATCACCCTGGAAGCGCTCAAGGTGCACAGCCTGGTCCTCACCCCGACGCAAGGCGGCGTGCTGGTCAACGGCATCTTCATGCAGCAGCAAGGCAACCCGACCAACTACGCCAGCACGATCGCACGCGCTCGTGTCGTCGCAGCGGTTGGCAACAATGCCACCGTGTCTGCCACCACCGGCGCCAAGACCCTGCTGCAAAGCTCGGTGGCACCGACCATCGGTGACTACCAGGCCCTGACCGCCGGTGCCAATGGCATCAACGTCACGGTGAATGGCGTGGCCATGCCGGTGTCCAACGTGAACCTGGCGGCTGGCGGCGACTACACGCTGATGGTCTACGGCGACGCGGCTGCACCCCAGCTGATCAACCTGAGCGACGACAACCGCCTGCCGACGACCGCTGGCACGGCCAAGATGCGCCTGGTCAACGGCCTGGCCACTTCGGCTGCCGGCCTGACCATGACGCTGGACTTCAGCGCCATCGCCAGCAACATCCTGCCGGGTGCCACGTCCAGCGTGCTGAGCGTGCCGGCCAGCACCAGCTCGCAGCTGGCGGTCACCTCGCCGATCGCGGCCGACCCGGTCTACTCCGTCACCGGCCTGACCGTGCTGCAAGGCGGCGTCTACACCGTCTTCGTGATGGGTGGCGGCACCACCAAGCCGCAAGGCGCGCTGCGTCGCGAACGCTGATCTGACACCTCGGGGCGTGCTGCCCCGACAACACAGAACAAAGCCCCGTGCTCCTGAAGCCCGGGGCTTTTTTTGATTCTTCACCGATTCCCGGGGATGTCCCTTTGCGGCAAGTTGCGGCCGTTCGTGTTCTGGTGTTTGGATTGGTCGAAGAGCAGGCCGCCAGCGGGCATGTGCCTCGACACAGGCGACGGGCGGTGCGGATCAGGACGGTTGGGCGCTCTGTGGAGTGAGGTAGAGGAGGAGGCCGAAGGCCGGGGGACACGAACGCAACAGAGTGCCCAAGCGGCCTGATCTTCGAGCCATCATGAAAGACGGCTACGTGCCGCTTGGCGACTTCCACGCAGATCGGCGAGCAAGCTTTTTGCCCGGCTGTGTGCGCCGGGGCGCAGCCACCGATCAGGGCAGCACACGCAGCTCCACGAGGCTCGAGCCATTGCGCAGCCCGGGCCCGAACTGGACGTGGAAGCCGCCCAGGTCGAGGCTGCCGATGGCTTCAAGGCCCTGCTCGACGCTCTCGCGGCTGAGGGGCTGTCGGGCCCGGCGCAGGCCCTCGGCCATGACGCGCGCGGCCAGATAGCCCTCCAGGCTGATCGAGTCGAACTGCTTGTCGCCAACGTCCCGCATCGCCTGCTGGTACTCGGCGACCACGGGAATGCTGCGGTCCTCCGGATCTGGAACCACCTGGGCAATGGTCAGGCCCTTGGAATGGACCTTGCCCAGCGCGCTGCGCAGCTGCTCCAGGCCGGCAAAGGACAACGTGTAGAAGCGCCCGCCAAAGCCGTTCTCGCGGGCACCACGGACGAAGGCGGCCGTGCTGGCATAGGTGCTGACCATGAAGATCGCATCGGCCGGCGTGCCCGTGCTCAGCGCTGCCGCTTCGGCATCCACCTGGGCGGTATTGCGCTTGACGGTGGCCGTGGCGAGGATCTTGATGCCCACGGCCGTGGCCGCCGAACGCATGGCCTCCAGGCCGGCACGGCCGAACAGATCGGCCTGGTAGAAGACGTTGAGCGTGCGCACGCCGGAAGCCTTCATGGCCACGGCCAGCTGCCGGGCTTCTTCCTGATAGCTGGCCCGCACATTGAAGATCAGCGGGTTGTAGGGCTCGCGCAGCACGTCGGCGCCGGTGTATGCGCCAACGAGGGGCAGCTTCCAGCGCCGCACGTACGGCAGGGCCATATTGCTGGTGGGCGTGCCGACATAGCCGAACAGGGCCAGCACGCGCGGGTCTTCGACCAGCTTGCGGCTGTTGGCGTTGGCGCGGTCGGCTTCGTAGGCATCGTCGAGCAGGTCGACGACCAGCCGCGAGCCGGCGATGCCGCCTTGCTGGTTCAGGTGAGTGAAATAGGCGGCGGCACCGGCATGGAAGCGCTGGCCCAGGCCGGCGGCCGGGCCGCTGAGCGCCGCCGAGCTGCCGATGCGGATCTCATGCGCCGAAACCGCCAGTGCGGCGGCAGCGCATAGCAGCGCGGCGAGCAGTCGGCGAGCAAAGCGAGACTTGCGTGACATCGATCAAGCCCATCAGCCGGTGATCCAGGGAGTCTATGCGCTGCGGCCGCCGGCCCGCTGCGCATCTGGCGCGCCGGAACCGCGCAAAATTCACGCACGCTGCCTTTCAGACGTGTGCTGTTCGACAGCACTTGAGTTTCGTCAGCAATCCAAAAGCTCGGGTGCAGAAAATCAGGCGCAGGAGACACCATGCAGCAACAGTCCCTCACCTTTCTGGTTGCCGACGATTTTTCGACGATGCGCCGCATCGTCAGTGGCCTGCTCAAAGAATGTGGCCACACCCAGGTGCTCGAGGCCGAAGATGGCGCGCAGGCGCTCAAGCTGGTCGAAAGCAACCGTGTCGATTTCATCGTCAGCGACTGGAACATGCCCAATATGAACGGGCTGGAGCTGCTCAAGGCGGTGCGTGCCAATACCGAGCTCGCCAAGACACCGGTGCTGTTGATCACGGCCGAGGCACGCAAGGAAAACATCGTCGAAGCGGCCCAGGCCGGCGCCGATGGCTATATCGTCAAGCCCTTCACCGCCGCAACGCTGAACGAGAAGCTGCGCAACATCATGCTCAAGCGCGGCCTGGCCAGCTGAGCCGATCCCATCCACTTCCGAGGTCGTCGTGAGTCAACCCATCCCGCTCCAACCCATCGCCTTTGAACAGCTCGGTCATCTCGCTCGCACCCTTCACGAGGCCCTGCGCGAGTTGGGCTACGACCGCAGCTTGACGCAGGTGACGCGCGAGATCCCGGATGCCCGCGACCGCCTGGTCTACGTGGGCAAGCTGACCGAGGAAGCGGCGCACAAGGTGCTGGAAGCCGTCGAGAAGGGCATGCCCGAATGCGACAGCGTGGCCGCCCGCGGCCGCGAGCTGGCCGAGACCTTGCGCCGCCGCTCCGAAGGCGAGATCAGCGAAGTCATGGCGCGGGCCATGCTGAAGCAGTGTGGCGACTATGCCGAGCGCGCTGCCAATTTCGCCGATGGCCAGAGCACGCTGCTCAGCGACATCATGATGACCCAGACCTACCAGGACCTCTCCGGCCAGGTGATCAAGAAGGTCGTGGACATCATCACCCGCACCGAGGCCCAGCTGCTGGCCATCCTCATCGAAACGTCCAAGGCCGACCCCGAGCATCCGCCCGAGGTCGAACACCTGGCCGGCCCGCAGGTGCCAGACAAGGCCTTCAAGCAGGACGACGTGGACGACCTGCTGGCCAGCATGGGGTTCTGAGGCTGCGCCGGGCGGCGCAGCCTGCCTGGATCACCAGACCTTGCAGCGCTGCGCGTCGGGCTTGACCATCTTCTGGCCCGGCTTGCAGTTGAATGCACGCTCGTACTCGGCCATGTTCACCACCACGCCGTTGATGCGGTAGCGGCCGGGCGAATGCGGGTCGGTCTTGGCCTTGACGCGCAAGGCCTCGGGCCGCGCATCGTTGCAGTCCCACTGCGCGTAGCCGACGAAGAAGCGCTGCTCCGGCGTCAGGCCGTCACGTGAGGCGGGCTTCATGTCGGCGATCTGCGCCTGCCAGGCGGCCCAGGCCAGCACCAGGCCGCCGAGGTCGGCCAGGTCTTCGCCGAGGGTCAGCCGGCTGTTGATCTTGATGTCGTCCACCACCGTGTAGCTGGCGTACTGGTCGGCCACGCAGGCGGCCCGCTTCTCGAAGGCCTGGGCGTCCTTCTTGCCCCACCAGTCCTTCAGATTGCCCTTGGCATCGAACTGCCGGCCCTCGTCGTCGAAGCCGTGCACCATTTCCCACGCAAGTGACATGAAAATGGACACCCTAAGTGATTGATTTCAAATGGTGAATAGAAAGCCTCTGTGTCCATCGAGCCCGCGACGAAATGGACACCGCCCAGTAGCTGTCTCGTAGGTCGACGGTCAACGTGAGGGCCACGTTCACGGCTCCACGGCGTCGCCCAGAGACATTGAGCGGTCTCGATCCAACTACTTGGCAACATTGGGTGGCTTGAACTGGCGATGCGAGGCATATATGCCGTGGCCAGTTGCTTGCAATGTAGCCACTCTGCGGCCCGTGACTGCCCGCAAAGAAAAGACGGCGATTCCGGCCAAACGCTCCACCTCGTTCGACCCAGAGGTCGCTCTCGCGTTTGGCACCGTGTTTCAGTCAATGCGATTGGAGCGGTCCTATGCTCAGGACGCATTTGCGCTTATCGCCGGGATTGATCGGTCGTACTACGGCAAGCTTGAGCGCGGAGAGCGCCAACCTACGGTGGGATTGCTACTGCGCATATCCAAAGCTCTTGGAGTGAGCGGCGCAGAGATCATGGCTGCCGCTGAGCAGCTGATGGCGAAGAAGGTACGTCAAACGGCTCGACGACGTTAGTCCTTGAAACCGACCGCGCCAATGCAGCTTTCTGCCGGACGGCGCTGAACCTGGTGTCCGGCAGAGGACAAGTCTTTAGCCGCTGATCGAGTTCCCTTACGAAAGCAAGGAAGTCACAGTCCAGCGCCGCCAGCCAGGCCCATAGCTCGAGCACATCCAAGCGCCGCGCTCCGCGCTCGACACGACTTACGACTGCCTGCCCACGGCCAAGGCGATCAGCAAGATCAGCTTGACGAAGGCGCAGGCTCGTACGGCGTTCTCGCAGAAGTTGAAGAAACAAGTCGTTCTGTCGGCTGTGGATGAACTTTTGCATGTGAAACCTTCGACTCCACCGTAGCTCAAGGCTTCAGATATGCAAACAGTGCATCTGAAGGCATCAGTTCTGCTGGTGTATGCACGATAGCTGTGACACACGAAGTCTCACGGTGAAGAATGTAGACGGCATATATACCGTTTATAGCCCGCACTCATTTCAACTCGCCCAACACTGCATCGAACATGTTCCTCACAGGATCCACGCCTTGCATGAAAGTGCAGTCCACAACACAGTTTCAACCCAAGCTTGCGTGGCGCGAATTCAACCTTTGCGCTCAGTTGCCTTGGTTCATTGCAACGTTTGAATCTCAAGCCGACCCATACCGCGGGCGGGACACTTTGTGCTTTTCGAGAGCTTCCGACCTCGCGGATTGCATTCGGTCACGGCATTCGTCAGTGCTGACCGACTTGATCTGCATGCTGCCGCCCTGGCGGACCGGGTCAAGGCGATGGACGGCGCGCTCAGTGCGCTCTCTCTGGCGCGGAAAAGCCAATGGTCAAGAGGTCTTTGTGCTCGAAGACCTGTACGGAGCGGACTTTTTTCCCCATTTCGTGGAAGGGCATGAACCGCAAATACTGCAACCTGAAATGCTCGGATCCATCTCTGATTGAGCTCAGGATCCTCAGCTGAATCATCCACTTGCTGTAACACCAGCCAACCTGAACTAGATCGACCTGAGTCCCGCTTCCGATGGTCTTCCTTGACACCGAATTCACCAGTCTCACTTCTCCCGCTCTGCTGAGCCTGTCGATGGTCTCGCTTGATGGCGCTGAGATATACCTGGAGCTCGATCTGGCGAATGACGCAATAGGAATGCAACGGCATAGTGCCGCGAGCGCCTTTGCGCATAAAGCCGTGATTGCTCAATTTGGCCAGATACCAAAATCCAAATGCTCAACATGGGAGTTAGGCACCCGAGCTGGGGAGTGGCTGATAAGCCGGGCGACAGCATCGGCACCGCAGACGACCGTAGCGTACGACTACGACGACGACTTCGCGTTGTTGCAAGACGCAATGTCGGCAGCAAACATCTGGCATCGCGTTCAGCCCCTGGTCCTTCCAGAAAATATCGACCGACTGTCCGGTTCCATCGAAGGGCAGACAGCCGCTGAGGCAAGCTGGCTAGAGTCCTCTCTATATCGGGGTCTCCAGCGTCACCACGCGCTGGCCGACGCACTGGCACTGCGAGCAGCCTGGAAAGCTGCTCGCCGTCGATGACGGAGAACGAAGGCACCTTGTTGTCGAGCACATTGACCACGCCGCCGATGGCGCCGCCGCCGTACAGCAGGGTCGCGGGACCTCGCAGCACTTCGACGCGCTCGCTCAGCAGCGGATCGACGGTGACCGCGTGATCCGGCGACACGTCGGATGCATCCAGCACGGCAACGCCGTCGGTCAGCACCTTCACGCGCGGCGCAGTCTGGCCGCGAATGACCGGACGACTCGCACCGGCGCCGAAGGTGTCCGAATGCACGCCAGGAAGGCCGTTCAGCGCCTCTCCCAGCGTCGTGGCGCCGCCTTCGAGCAGCGCATCACGGTCAAGGACGTCAACGGGCGCAGCGACTTCCGCAAGCGGCTTGCGCAGACCCATGATGGTGACGCTGTCCAGCTTGCGCAGGCGCGAGGAGGAATCCGTGCTCTGTGCCTGGGCTGCCGGAGCGACGAAGGCCGATGCGAGGGCGAGCTGGATGGCGCAGCTCAAGAGGGTTGGCTTGGTGTTCATAGATGCTTTCAAGAGGATGTTGGGTGAGGCTGGGCCTGCTGGCCCCGCCGCAAAGTGATGACGGGAATCAGAAGGTCGCGCGCACGCCAATGACCATCGAGCGGCCGCGCATGATGGCGAAGGAGTAGCGCTCTGAACCTTGGTCGTTCAGAACGTTGTCGATCCGGCCAAACAGGGTGAATTGCTCGTTGAACGCCTGCTCCGCGCGCAGGTTCAACCGCCACATCGTTGGCAGGACCTGAGTGGAGATTGACGGGTTGCGCGGGCCAATCCAAGTGCCAACGACGCTGACGGTGCCGCGCCAGGCATTCACGGTGGCGGAGATGCCGCCCGCGTGCCGAGGCACATCGGCGCGTCGTGCGCCGACCTGATTGACTTGCATGGGACCCGGACGATAGGCATTGCTGATGGCAAGAATGCGGTTGTCGGCCGTGGTCGCGTTGACGCGCAGGCCGACGGGACCCAGGACAAACCGTGCCTCGACTTCCCAGCCCTTGTTTCCGACGCGCCCGATGTTCTGGTACTGGCGAATCTCCGGCCGCCCGGTCTGGACGATGACCGGCATGACGAGGTCGCGCCCCTCTTCATCGAAGCGTGTAATCGACAGCGAGCCGTAGCTCTCCCACACCACGTCGACGCCGGCGTCCCAGCCCACCTTCTGCTCGGGCTGGAGGTTTGTCGCAGCGCGCCATTGCGTGTTGCCGGTCGGCCTGTCAACGAACAGGTCACCGTTCGGGACGCGCGCGCTGGTTCCCCACTGGGTCCTCAATTTCACCGTGGTCGGTCTGTCGCCGAAGACATAGGAAAGCCCGGCGCGAGGCTGGAAGGCACGGGCATGCTCAGCGCTGACGTTGCGCAGCTTCTGGTCCACGCGGCCGGCCAGGGTCAGGTACAGACGGTCCTGGTAGCCGAACTCGGCCACACCGTAGTAGCCGAAGTTGCGCCAGGAGGCCGCGGTGACGTGGGCATCCTCGGTGCCGTCGTCGTGGCTGTGCCCCTCCAGTTCGTAGGAGTCGTAGAGCACGACGTCGGTGCCGAGCGTGAATCGGCCAGTGATGGCACTGCCCAGTGCGGTGTCGTAGTTGGTGAAGTAGCGGAAAGTGCGCCGCTGATAGTCCGAGGTCTTGCTCGAAGTGCTGGTTCCGAGACCGTTCGCCCCCAGAACCGGCCGTTGGGTCCGACGTATGCATTCACACCGGTCGAGTGACCTCTACGGCACCAAACCCCTGATCACAGCCACCCAATCATTCGGAGCTAACCAACAAAAAGAATGGATGGCGGGTTCGCCGGTGACCTCAGTCCTAGGCTTTGGCGAGCAGGGTGGCAAGCGCATTCGACGTCGAACACTGAACCACGCCCACTTCCTCGAAGCCTTTAGCTTGCAGCAAGGGGCGCAGTTCCTTCAGGGCGGTTTTCGGCACTGCCACCCAAAGGAGATCGCGGGCGCGGGTAGCTGCGACGTAGCCAATGCGCCCGACTTCGGTGCCCACGCCGGCGAGCAACTCTCCGGCGTGGTCTTTCAAGGTCATGTAGAGGACGGCATCGAGACTTTCTCCTTTGGCCTTGTGAACGGTGTCCACGCGGATCCGCGCGGCCTCGTCGGCCAGGTCGGCGGCGCTCATCAGCGGCGTGGCAGGTAGTCCAGTCTTCTTGAGCTTCAGGCCGACCTTGTCCACCGTCTTGAGGCCGAAATCGGTCTGAAGGCGAACCAGCAGTGCCTTTGTCCTGCTCACCATCGTCGAATGCCACTGCGTGTCGGCCGGCAGCGACGCTGACGGCAGGCCGGCGGACGCATCCCGCGTGAAGGACCAGATCACGCGCCTCAGCTCGCGAGCCCGCGGGAACGCGGCTGGCGCAGGTCCGACCTGGGTGACGTAGCTGACCAGTCCGTGAGGCGGCTTGTCAAGCAGCGCCACGACTGCAACAGCAACTCGTTGGAATGCTTCTTGAAAATCCTTCTTCCGGTCGCGCGATACCGCGGCAGCCGCCAGCGTCTTGACGGCCCCCTGTCCAGCCGGCATGTCGTCGCCGCGGACCTCAGTTGCCAAACCCCGCCCGCGGCACAACACCGCAGACTGCTTGACCAGCGAGCCCGAGACGACCATCGCACTCTGAAAGGCAGTGAGCAATTGGGAGGCCTCGGATCGCTTGTACCCCGTGAAGAAGGCGCCATGCGGCCGGTCAAGCGCTGTGCGATCTGTCTCATCGTCACGACCGCAAAGCCCGTTCGCCAGCTTGACGATTTTCGGAACGGAACGGAAGTTCTTCTTCAGCTCGTGAGGTTGGACGCCGGGTCGCTTGAAGTAGGCCCGAAGAAAACCACCATCAGCGCCCGCGAAGCCATAGATACCCTGATTGGGGTCGCCGATCAACGTGACGCTGGAGCCAGCGCCAATCAGAAGTTCCACAATCGCTTGGTGGACGGAGCCGATGTCCTGCGCTTCGTCTATCAGAAGGTGTGGGTAGCGGCGGGCGATCACCTTGAGTAGATCGGGGCGCTCCTTCAAGGTCCTGTAGGCCCAGTACCGCCCGAGCTCGTGGGTGTACGCCCCCGTCTGGCCAAGTCGCTTGGCCAGGGCGTGACCGACATGCGTTGGCACGACCACAGCCGTGTCGTTCTGTGTGTAAAAGAAGTGCTCGACACCGCCCACGAGTCCGACTTTCAGCTTCGTGACCGACATCGGAAATGTGCCTGGGTTGAACGTGAAGCCGTCAAGAAAGGCCTCGTTGCCCGTCACCACGAACGCGGCGTGCTTGGACTTCATCGTCCGATGCCCGTGGGACCGGAGGACGTTGGTGGTGATGAACGAATCCAGCGTTGCGATCTCGACCCGATCACGCCCAACACCCGCAGGCAGGTCAACCGCAAGCGTCTCGTAGCCCTTGCGGAACGTATCAACGGCCACGTTGGAAAACGACAAGAGGGCCAGACGGCCGCGCGAGGCACCCATGTTGCGACGCATCTGCACCAGCCGATGAACTGCTGTCTTGGTCTTGCCGCTACCGGCGCAGGCGATGACGCATAGCGGCTGCATCGGCGCATCGACCACCGCTTGCTGTTCGGGCGTGAGCTTCGGCTTGCTCACGGCTTGGGAACGTCCTGGCAGGCGTGCTTGATAGCGGCCTCAAAGTAGGCCGGCACGTTGAACTTCACCTCGGACTTCGAGATGACCTGCGCCAACGACTGCGCGAAGCTGCCTTTCTGCACGTTGTTCTGTTTGCGCTCGAACATGCCGCTGAAAAGCACGCGAGCCTTCTTGGCGTCGTCGGCCGCCGCGTCGACGGCTGCGGTCAGGCTCACAGCGATCTTTGGATGCAGATCCTTCAGCGCAGCCAGCATCGCGCTGCGATTGTCGGAATCGAGTGCTAGGTCGTACTCGAAGGTCTTGAGGCCGTGGAACACCTTGACGAACGCGTCTTCACGGGCCTTCATCTTGGCCGTATTGGCGGACACAGTGATGGTTTCTCCCGGCGTAGGGTAGAGCGGTTCGGCGTCATCATCATCATCTTCAACGGACGATGGGGCGGAGGTGGACGGGGCTCCAGTGGCACCCGATGCCGCACCGCCGGCCGGAGCAGCCGGGTCGGCCTTCGCCTGTTTGGGCGCTTTGGGATCAGCATCCGTCAATACAGACACTGGAATCTTCAATGCCTTTTCGCCGAACAGCGGCAGGAAGGAGTCGAAGTTGAGCCCCTCCACGCTGAGCACGCTCACCCCATGCTTGCGCAAGTCATACCCGATTCGCTTGGCCAGGGTGTTGACCATCATCAGTTCAGCAGCGCCCTCCACGAAGATCACCCGCCTCGCGAAGAACAGTTCGGCCCGCGTCACGTCCAGGTAGCGCTCCAGCTTCTCCCGCTTGCCCTTCTCGAAGACGATGTCGCGCGGAAAGAACGTCTCGATGGCCTTGCCCGTGTCGACGAGGCAGACCAGGCTGTCCAGCTTCGCGATGCTGGCGAAGTTGGGCGAATGGCTTGTCACGAAGAGCTGAACTGGCTTCTCGCCGTTGACGGCCTTGATCGATTCAAGGTACTGAAGCAAGACTGCCTGCAGTTGCGGATGGAGGTGCGCCTCGGGCTCCTCGACGATGAGGCCGCGGTAGCAGGACTCGGGATTCTTCGTGAGTTCGCTGAGCACCACCGCCATGTAAATTAGGTTGTTGAAGCCCAATCCGTTCTGCTCGATCTCGAACTCGTCGACCAGCAACGACAGCCTGGACTTCAAGCTCCTGAAGTCACTGACGCTCAGGCCAACTTCAAGCGCCTGTGCCAGTTGCTGACCGAGCATCGAAAGATGGCGCGTATTGATCGCATCGTGCGTACTGACGATGGGTGCGTGCTTCTTGAGTTCGACATCGAGATCCTTCAAGACCTGGTTGATGCCTTCCTTGCCGGGTTCAGTGGCAAGAAGCTCCAGCAACCGCGCCAACTGGCTCGTCCTTCCCGGCTTGAGCCCTTGCGATGCGTCTCGAAGCGGCGGAAGGTAAACGCCCCGCAGGTTCTCCATCATGTCGGCCGTCAGCCCGACGTCCTCATGCTCTCCGCACCAGCGCTTTGCACGCAGCCTGCCAGCTTTGTCCGGTTCGGAGTAGCGGATGGTGATGCGCGCCTGAAGCTTCCCACTGGCATCAGGCACAAGGGCCGCAAGGAAGTCGGCTTCGTCGTCGAGGTCGAGCCCACTGAAGACGTATTCGAAGACGATGTCGCCAGAGGACTTGCCGACAGGTGGGCGATGGACGTCGTCTTCGCAGAGCCGAGGAAATGGTTCGTCATGCCCGGCCAACAAGGCCCTCAGGGCATCGACGACAGCTGTCTTACCGACGTTGTTGCCACCGACCAGGACGTTCAATCCGGACTGAAACGTCAACTCCGCGTGCGCGAGCTTGCGGAAGTTTTTGATCGCCAGCTTTGCCAAGTGCATTTTTTTCTCTCCCTGGTCGCTAAGTCTATGCCGGTGCACTAATAGTCGACACTGTCGGCCGTCGCACTACACGATTCCGCCATGGCCAAACTCTCGGCAGCGCCCGTAGGCCCCAGCGAACTGCTGGAGTATCTGAACTCGGTGTCGGACTTCAGCTTCGAACTGTCCGTCCTGAAGATGCTTCGCACGCTGGGAGTCGATTGCGAGCATGGAGGGCACTACGAGGACCCGGTGACCGGAAAGTCGCGAGAATTCGACATCCGTGCGGAGAAGACCATCGACCGCAGGCGTGTCCGGATGGCGGTCGAATGCAAGAACATCCGGGAGAACTTCCCCATCCTGATCTCGTGCGTTCCGCGGCACGCCCAGGAGGCGTACCACCAGATCGTTTTCACTTCCAGAGAGAAGCCCTCAGACTCCTTGTACGTGCCAGGTCTCGACAAACCCAGAGCCAGTAGTCATAGCCTAAGGGGGGCTTGGACCTTGTATCCGGAAGGTCAGCCGGTAGGCAAGAGCACAGCGCAAGTTGGTCGGGCAGGAGACGGCACCATCACCTGTAACGACAGCGAGCTGTACGAGAAGTGGGGCCAGTGCTTGAGTTCCATGGTCGAGCTTGTAGAGAACGCGTATTGGGACGGAAGCGACGATGACTATGGGACGCACTTCATGTCCGCAGCTTTCCCATTCGTCGTGGTCCCCAACGGTCGCCTATGGATGGTCACGTACGACGCCGATGGCAATCGAACCTCTGAACCAACACCGGCAATTCGTGTCTCGTGCTTCATCGATCGCCTCTATGAGATGCGCAGCAAGGTGGCGAAGGCGTACGTTCGCTTGTCCCATCTTGACGTCGTGACGGTCGATGGCCTTCGCGCTTTCGTCGAGAACAACTTGTCGTCCGAGCAAGCCATGGAAAAGATCTTCAGCATGGATGGCATTCGCGCGGGGCAGGAGGTCCGCTGATCCTGAGCGACCATATGCCCTGGCGTTTCGACACCATCGCAGGGCGGATCTAGCCATTAAACCGGTCGGTCGGGGATTGATCCGGCTGGCGCCGCGATGACCGCGATGCGCGGCGAACCGGCCTTGCCGCGCGCAGCGCCGACCGACAACGCTGCAGAGCGGCCGCCTACACGAGGTCAGTACCAGCGCCCTGGTCACTACCTGCCAGACGGTCCGCCAACGTCGACGAGCGCGAGCACGGAACAGCTATCTGCGCCGCGGTCCTTGCTCAGACGATGCCTGGCGAATCGCGGCAAGCCGATCCATCTCCCGGTTGGCGATCTCGCGGGTTCTGTCCTTTTCGGCCTGCTCTGCTTCAGCTTGGATGCGCGCCAGACGATAGGCCTCGCCCTCCGCCCTCGTTTGCGCTTCCTGCCGTTCAATCCAGCCTGTGATTCTCTTGTCCCATTTCGTGAAGATGAGGCCCAGCATGGTGAAGCCGGCGAGCCCGACCGCGACGTAAAGCCACCATCGCTGCAACCGTTCAACTCGGGCGCGGAAGTCGCGCGGCAGCTCGACCCGATCAAGCGCCCACATGCCCTGCCGCGCCGTTTGAGCCGCTGATAACGCGGCTTGATACCGGTCTCGGTCCGACTTGGCCTGTGTATCGAAGTAGTCATGCCACGCCAGGCCACGCTTGATCAGTTCCAGGTTGACCGAGTGACCATGCGGCTCGACCACTTCAGCTTGAGCAGCTCCATCCGCGCCCTCGTCGACAAGCCGGGCGACAACCTCTCGGCCGAGCACCATGGCCGCGAGCGCCGACTGCGCTTCGTCACCGAAGGGCTGGCCCAGCTCAGGGGCGTCGATGAACGCCAACCTCAGCTTGTGCTCGCGATCCTGATCGTCGACTATTGTGACGACATCTCCTCCCGCCACGCTGACGACCTGGCCGCGCAGGGTCGTGTCGGCCGCTGCCGGCGCGGTCAAAGCAAGCCACAGCAGGCAGTTCAACGCGCGCCGAGCAACATGCTCAAACATCACATCTCCTCTGAACGGTAGTTGAGGGCATTGGGCAGCACAGGCTAACGCTACGGCACCTCATTGCCCCGATCTTCATAGGCCTTTGCAGCTGGAGGCAACTTCGCATCAATCGGTCTCGGCATCATGGCCGCGTCAGGCTGTTCAGAGAAATTGGGCCGCTGACAGCGAATGGTGGCAACCTCGCAAAGCGGCAAATTGCAGACCGCGGGCTCGACCGACTGCAGCACATCCAACACCGATTACGCGACGACGCTAATCCGTCGAGCGAGCAACTCGATGGTGACTTGGCGATTGGCAGGCATGCAGTCATTTGCCAACAGCAACTCCGGCACCATACTCTTGAGTTTGCTATTCAAGGCCTCGACGGTAGCGGCTTCGGTGACCAGGCCGGGCACATCTTCGGATGTGGCAACCCAGACGCTTGCATCCGCATCCCAATTGGCTCGAATGCAGTACGGCTCGTTCATTCCGTGATGGAATTCCGGCGGGCTCATATCGGCCATCAGCGGTCTTCATGGGTGCTGACGCGTCGGGCGGCTTGAGGCTGATCTCAGTCACTCGCTCGCCGCCGTCCGAGCGACCGCATCGTCGCTCAGCAGTCATTCGTATGGCGCGGCGTCGAGTGAAGGCTGTACCTCGGTCAGCAGTCGCTTGACGGTTCCCTATAAAGGGGTATTCGGGGGCGACCGCCGGGACAAGGTGCCAGCAAGGCCGCCGTCGATTGCCTCAGATCTCTGTCTGCTCGGAGATTTCCAGCGCGTCATCAACCTCGATGCCGAGGTATCTCACCGTCGATTCCAGCTTGGCGTGCCCGAGCAGCAGTTGAACTGCCCTCAGGTTCTTTGTGCGCCGGTAGATCAGCGTTGCCTTGGTCCTGCGCATCGAGTGCGTTCCGTAGTCGGCGCGGTCCAGACCGAGCTCATTGACCCAATGCCCGAGGATCCGGGCGTACTGTCGGGTCCCCAGATGAGGTGAGCCGTGAAGTCGGCTCGGGAACAGAAACTCATCTGACTTCAGGCCGGCCTGCTTGATCCAGGCCTGCAAGGTATCCCGGGTGGCCTGCGTGATTTCGAACTGGACAGGTCTCTGCGTCTTGTGCTGCATGACGACGGTGCGTGTCGCCATCTGTTCGCCATGACAAACGTCCCGAACCTTGAGTGCGACCAGATCGCAGCCGCGCAGCTTGCTGTCGATTCCCAGATTGAATAGAGCGAGCTCGCGCACCCGACCCTCCATCTGGAGCCGCACGCGCAGCGCCCAGATGTCCTTGAGCTTGAATGGCAATTTTTGGCCGACGATCTTTCCCTTGTTCCACGGCTCGCGATGAGCAGCGTTGCTTGCGTTTCCCATGATGGTCTCCCATCGAGTTGCGGGCCACGAAGCATGTGCTGATCGCCATTGACGTACCAGCTTTTCTTGGATTGATGCCGGCCGCGCGCTCGGGGGCAACAATGCAGATGAAGGGGATGAGCAGCAAACCCGCGGGTCGGCGATTCACCGAAGGTGGACACTGAGGACTCTCAGCTCACGGCCGCCAGCGGGCGGGCGACTGAGTCATGACCACCTTCGATTGGGGCACAAAGATGACAAATGGATCTCGATCCGCATGCCTTCCCGGGCGCCGTGCAAGGATGTTTGCATTCGCACTCGCGTGCCTGGCAGTCGCCTCCCAAGCTCAGGACCGCAAGATCGAATCTGCGATCAAACATCGCAAGTCTGCATTCACGTTGATGAGCACCTACGTGAATCGACTCGTTCAGACCAGCGAAGGTGGGCGCCCATACAACGCAGCCCAGTCGCTCGAAGACGCCCGAGCCGTCGAATTTCTCAGCCGCCTGCCTTGGGAAGGCTTTGTTCCCGGTAGCGAGCGCGGCGACACCCGAGCCAAGGACGACATCTGGTTCGAGGAGGATCGGTTCAAGACCTTGGCAACCGAATTGCAATCGCGGGCCGGGGCCATGACCAAGGCCGCGGAGTCTGGAAACCTGCCGCGGCTGAGGTCGACCATCGACGACTTGCGCGACGTCTGTAGCAGATGCCACAAGGTCTTCCGCAAGGACTGACCCTGCGACGGCCGCCGTGTATTGCTGGGCGAGTCGTACCGAAGCCCTCTGGTTAGAAGGGTCATCAATATGTAGAGATAAATACATTTATGTATTATTCGCTACATGAACTATTCGAATGCTTCCTGGTTACTCCTGGTCGTGTCGCTGCCCAGCTCGGGCGCCACGGCCCGCATGCGAATCTGGCGCGGGCTCAAGGCGCTCGGATGTGCAGCCATGCGTGACGGTGCCTATCTGCTGCCGGCTTCACCCGAGCGAGAACAGGCACTTCAAGCGCTTGCCGACGATTGCCTGCGCGAAGGCGGCAGCGCCTGGCTGATGGCCGTCCAGCCCCGCACGGCCGACGCGGCCAGCGCCTACAGCCAGCTCTTTGACCGGCACGAGGACTACGCGGCGCTGCGCCAGTCATGGAAAGAGGCGAATGCCGGGCTCGCTGCGCTGGGCGCGACCGAAATGGCCCGGCTGCAGCGCAAGCTGCAGCGCGAATTCGATGCGCTGCGTGCCATCGACTTCTTCCCCAGCGAGGCCGCCGTGGAAGCCGAAGCCGCCTGGTCGGACTTCACCAAGCGCATCGACAGCCTGCTGTCGCCGGACGAGCCCCATGAAATCGATGGCGGCATTCCTCGCCTGGACGTTTCCGCATATCAGGGCCGGGTGTGGGCTACGCGCCGACATCTGTGGGTGGACCGCGTCGCCAGCGCCTGGCTGATCCGGCGCTTCATCGACAAGGCGGCTCGCTTCCAGTGGCTGGCCAAGCCATCGGACTGCCCCAAGCGAGCGCTGGGCTTTGACTTCGACGGCGCCACCTTCACGCACGTCGGCAACCGCGTGAGCTTCGAGACGCTGATGGCCAGCTTCGGCTTGGAGCTGGATCCCGCGCTGATGCGCCTGGCCACCATCGTCCACGCGCTGGATGTGGGCGGCGACCCGGTGCCTGAGGCCAAGGGCTTCGAGGCCGTGATGTCGGGCGCTCGCGAACGCCTGGGCGACGACGACGCTTTGCTCGCTGAGATGAGCCAGGTGCTCGACTCGCTGTACGCCCATTTCCAGCGCGATGCCGCTGCCAGCAAAGACAAGGGCACGGCCCGATGAACGAGACCGAAAACGCCCCCGCCGCGCTGCCGCGCTACACGCTGTGGCAGATGGTGCGTTACATGCTGGCCTTGGGTACCTGGGGCTTCGGCGGCCCTGTGGCGCTGGTGGGCTATATGTACCGGGACCTCGTGGAGAAGCGCGCCTGGATTGCCGAGGCCGAGTACAAGGAAGGCATGGCCTTGGCTCAGCTGATGCCGGGACCGTTGGCGGCGCAGCTCGCGATCTACCTGGGCTACGTGCACTACCGCGTGCTCGGTGCCACGCTGGTGGGCGCTGCCTTCGTGCTGCCGTCCTTCTTCATGGTCGTCGCCATCGGCGCGGCCTACGTGGCGTTCGGCGGCATCGGCTGGATGCAGGCCGTGTTCTACGGTGTCGGCGCCTCGGTCATCGGCATCATCGCGATGAGCGCCTACAAGCTCACGACGAAGAACATCGGCAAGGACAAGCTGCTGTGGGGCATCTTCGCAGCCAGTGCGGCGGTGACGGTCATCACCAAGTCCGAGGTCATCTGGGTCTTTCTTGGCGCCGGTGTGCTGGTCTGGCTCCTGCGTGCACCGCCGAAGTGGGCAAAATGGGCATCCAGGGGCACGGTCAATGGCCTGGCAGCTCCCTTGGTCGCCTTCTTCGCGATGGACCACCTGGACTGGCACAAGCTCGGCCAGATCGGTGCCTACTTCGCCTACGCCGGCAGCTTCGTCTTCGGCAGCGGCCTGGCCATCGTGCCCTTCCTGTATGGCGGTGTCGTACAGGAGTACCACTGGCTGAATGATCGGCAGTTCGTTGACGCCGTCGCCGTCGCGATGATCACGCCCGGGCCGGTCGTCATCACAACAGGCTTCATCGGCTTCCTGGTGTCCGGATTCTGGGGTGCGGTCGTGGCCGCGGCAGGCACCTTCATTCCCTGCTACCTCTTCACCATCCTGCCAGCGCCGTACTTCAAGAAGCATGGCAAGCGCCCCGGCATCGTGGCCTTTGTGGACGGCGTGACGGCGGCCGCCATTGGCGCCATCACCGGCGCCGTCATCGTCATCGGCCAGCGCTCCATCACCGACGTGACAACAGCCGCGCTGGCGCTCGTCACGGTCGCCGTGCTGTGGCGCTTCAAGAAGCTGCCCGAACCCGTCGTGGTGGCGGTCGCCGCCGTTGCCGGCTTGGTTCTCTATCCGCTGGCGCACACCTGAACCGCACTGGAGTTTCCATGGACCTGCAGACTATTCCCTTGCCTTTCGACCCCGCCGGCTTGCATGGCCTGTCGGAGAAGATGATCGTCAGCCACCATCAGAACAATTACACCGGCGCTGCCAAACGGCTGAACGCCATTCGCAAGCAGTTGGGCGAGCTGACCTTCGGTGAAGCTCCCGGGTTCCAGCTCAACGGGCTGAAGCGCGAGGAGTTGATTGCCACCAACTCGGTGCTGCTGCATGAGCTGTACTTCGCGGGCCTGGGTGGCGATGGCGTCACGATGGCGCCGGCCATGAAGCTTGCACTGGATGCCAACTTCGGCAGCGTCGAGCGTTGGCGCGAGGAGTTCGTCGCCTGCGCCAAGGCACTGGGCGGTGGCTCAGGCTGGATGCTGCTGGTGTTCCAGCCGCGCGAAGGCACGCTGGTGAACCAGTGGGCGGCGGACCACACGCATGCCGTCGCCGGCGGCGTCCCCATTCTGGCGCTGGACATGTACGAGCACGCCTATCACCTCGACCACGGCGCCGCCGCTGGCGCCTATGTGGACGCCTTCATGGGCAACATCAATTGGGAAGGCGTCTACGAGCGCTATCAGCTGGCGGTGCATGGGGCCAGCGAGGCGCTGGCGGCGGATGCCGGTGCACTGCAGGGCGCGACGGTGCTCGACGTGCGGCGCCAAGGCGTCTACGCGCAGGCCGCGTCCATGATTCCCGGCGCGCGCTGGTGCGATCCGATGAGCGTGAGCGACTGGGCCGCTGAGCTTCCCGCAGGCGAGCCGGTGGTCGTGTACTGCTTGTACGGCCATGAAGTAGGTCGCTCGACAGCAATGCGACTGCGGGCCGCCGGCCGCAACGCTCGCTTCCTGGCGGGCGGCATCGACGGCTGGGTGGCAGCCGGCCGCGCCGTCGTTGACAAGCCTCTCGGGTGAACGTCATGGCACGCCTGCCTACCGTCGCTTTGCTCTACCCCGGTGACCGCGCCACCCGTGACCGCAGCGACCCAGCCGAGAGCCGCTTCGCTGCGTTGTTCGAGGCCTACGCCGCGGCGGGGGTGAATGCCGAACCGGCGATCTATCACGATGACTTCGCCGACGAGGTGGCGGAGCAACTGCGCCGCGTCAAGTTGGTGCTGGTCTGGAACAACCCCATCGAAGCCGGCCGGCGGCGTGACCGGCTGGATGCCATGCTGCGAGATGTCGCCGCGGCCGGCGTGCAGGTCAGCACCCACCCGGACACCATCGCAAAGCTCGGTACCAAGGACGTCCTCTTGGGCGTCCGCGACCTGCCGTTTGGTAGCGACGTGTACCGCGTGGACAGCCTCGCCCAGCTTGAGCGGGAACTTCCGCAGCGGCTCGAGGAAGGCCCGCGCGTGCTCAAGCAGTACCGCGGTCACAGCGGCATCGGCATCTGGCGCGTGGAGGCCGTTGCCGGCTCGCCGCTGTGCAAGGTGCGTCACGCCCATCGCGGTGGCGACGAGGAGTTGCTGGGCATGACCGAGTTGCTTCAGCGGCTGGCACCTTACTTCGAGCCCGAGGCAGGCGGCCACATGATTGACCAAGTCTGGCAACCGCGCATCGCCGACGGTATGGTGCGCGCGTACCTCGTGCAAGACCGAGTCGGTGGCTTCGGTTATCAAGCGATCAATGCACTGCATCCCACCCACACTGCGCCGGGGCCACGCGTGTACTACCCGGCAGACTTCCCTCGGTTCGGGGCACTGAAAGGCTTGCTCGAGGGTGGTTGGATTGATCAGTTGCGGCTGGCGACCAGCGTGACGCACGACCGGCTGCCCATGCTATGGGACTGCGATTTCATGTTCGGCGAGCAAGCCGATAGCTTCATGCTCTGCGAGATCAACGTGAGCAGCGTGTCTCCATTCCCGCCGTCGGCGATCGAACCACTGGTGGGCGCTGTGAAGAAGTTCCTGGATCTGGCACCCACACCGAGCCCGCATGGCGGAATTTGAACGCGATGCTGGCCTCTTTGCGTGGCGCCGCGCGTGCTCTTTCGTCACTGTGCCGCCGGCAAACCGGTGAGAACAATTACATCGACGGCGGGACACATGCAAGGCGCTCCCTGCACGCTAGAGGTAGCAGTGCTCGATTGCGCATTCACCCCCTGGGTTTATTCTTACTTGTCTATACAGGCGGGTATTCGCATACACTCGATCACTATGTTTCGCCGGCTCGTCGCCTTCATCCTCACGCTTTGCATGTGCTGGCAGTCACTCGCCTATGCTGGCGCTGGCGTGGTGATGGCGCAGACCGACGACCATGAGCATGCCCTCATGCATTTCGAGGGCACCTCTCACCACCATGACGAACATGGGGGTGCCGACGGTTGGCATCAGGATGAATCAGCTGCTTCCACCGGCCACCTGAGCGCAGATGCCTGCGTTTTCCCGCCGGCCCTGGTATTCCTGCCGACCATTGAACTGCAGGCGCCTGTGTCCATGCAGCCTGAATCGGTGTTGCAGGCCTTTTTGCCGCTCCCCTTCCTGGACGGTCTCGAACGACCTCCTCGACTCACGGCCTGATCCTGCCGTGTGCCTGGCGCCTTGACGCCTGGCTTGTCGTCGCCCCTGCGCCTCACCGACCGCGCTGGCTGATCTGAGCCAGCGGCCGTGGCGCATCCAACGTTCGATCATCATGAGTCACTTTCCATGGCCAAGGCCATGGCACGTCGTTCGCCGCGTGGCGGCCGGCGCGCTGTGCCTGGCTTTCAGTGCCCCCATGGCGCTGGCACAGGGCTCTGCAACGGCCTCAAGCGCCGCTGTGGGCTTCACCATCAAACAAGCCCTTGATGCGGCTTGGCAGCGGTCCGTAGCCGCAGCCGAATCGCAAGGCAGATACGGCCGAGCCCGGGCCGAGCAATTGCTTGCGCAGAGCTGGTTGTCGGCGCCCGCGTCGGTATCGCTCAGTCAACGCGAAGGCCGGTCCGGCTCGCCTTCGGGCAGGCGCGAGACCGAACTGGGTGTGGCGCTGCCGCTCTGGAATTTCGGGGCGCGCGCCGCAGGCGGCCAGGCTACCGAGGCGGAATCGCGCTGGGCGCGGGCTGCTGAGCAAGCAGCGCTGCTGCGACTGGCCGGACAGCTTCGTGAAGCGGCCGGCGCCGCCAAGCTGGCCGATGCCGAGCTCAAACAGGTGGAGCGGCATGTCGCCAACTTGCAGCAACTTGCGGCGGATGTGGAGCGCCGGGTCAAGGCCGGCGATCTCGCTCCCGCCGATGCACTGGCAGCCAAAGCCGAGCTCCTGTCGGCACAGTCACAGCTGCGCTCGGCGAGCCAATCCTCGTCGGCTCAGCATGCGGCCTGGCGCCTGCTGACCGGCCTGGAGCAACTGCCCGGCGCAGAGGATGTACTCCAGGCGCCTCCTGAGGTGCCCGAAGTCCATCCGGAGCTGTCACTCGCTCAGTCTGCGGTCGACCTCTGGCAGCGCCGGGTCGAGTTCGCACAGGCCCAGCGTACGGAAGGGCCCGAGTTGTCGATCGGGGTTCGACAGGAACGCCCGGGTCAGGGCGTGGGCGCGCAGAACAGCGTCGTCGTCGGGCTGCGCATGCCGTTTGGCGGCGAGGCTCACCGCCAGCCCCGGATCGCCGCGGCCTTGGCCGATCTCGAGACCGCCCGCAGGCAGGCCCTGCGCACGCGCGATCAGCTCGCAACGGAACTCTCGCTGGCGGCGGCACATCAGCAGGCCAGCGACATGCAAGCCAAGCTCGAACGGGAGCGAGCCTCCCTTCTCGCTGAACGTGCCCGACTCATCGCCAAGTCCTTCGAGGCTGGCGAAACGCCCTTGCCTGACCTGCTGCGCGCGGTAGGCGCTTCAGCAGATGCCGAGGCGGCCAGCGCACGCCAGCAGGCTGGGCTGCAGCTGGCGGCGGCGCGACTCCAACAAGCTCTGGGACTCATTCCATGAATCGCCAATCCAAGCATCAAATCCTTCTGCCGCTCGCGCTTGCGAGTTCGTTCGTCATCAGTGTTGCGCCGTCACTGGCCGGCCCAGGTGCCCATGGCCCCAACGGGGAGCATCTCGATACGCCGTCCTCCACCTTGTCCGGTGGCAAGGCAAGCCCTCGAATCGAAGCCAAGTCCGAGCTGTTCGAGCTGGTCGGCACGCTGGCGGGCGGCGAGCTGTCCATCCTGATCGACCGCTTTGCGACCAATGAGCCGCTGCTCAAGGCCGAGGTCGAGGTCGAAACCGGCGGCACCAAAGCCAAGGCGAAGTTCCATGCCGACGTCGGCGACTTCTCCGTCGATGACGAGGCCTTTCTCAAGAAGCTGTCGACGCCAGGCGAACACGCGCTGGTCATCACCGTGATGGCGGGTGAGGACACCGACCTACTGGATGGTGTGCTTCGAGTGACCGAGCCGGTCAGTGCCGAGGCCCATGCGCATGGGCATGGCGAACACGATGACCACGCCGAGGACCATGGCCGCCCCTGGGGGCGCTGGGCCCTCGGAGCTGGCGCAGCTCTGGCGGCGCTCGGCGGCCTGATCTGGCATCGCAGAAGGACGACGTCCTCGTTCGGCAATCAAAGCAATGGAGGCCTGGCATGAAGCCCGCGGCAACTCGTACCCCCGGCTGGGTCGCCGCGTTGCTGACGCTGGCTGCCTGTACCGCTGTTTCCACGACCTGGGCCGGCCCAGGCGCCCACGGGCCCAACGGTGAGCATCTGGACCAGGCCAGCGCGCCCAGCGCAGGCGGCCTGGCGCGTCTGCCGGACGGCAGCGTCAACGTACCCAAGCTGGCGCAGCGCCGGATGGGACTGCGCACGCAGCTCGTACCCGAGTCTGAGGCAGCCGCGACCGTGCAACTGCCAGCACGCGTGGTCGCCGATCCCAATGCCAGCGGCCAGATCCAGTCCGCACACGGAGGCCGGATTGAACCGGGTCCCAAGGGCCTGCCGGTGGCAGGCCAGGCTGTGCGTCAGGGCGACGTGCTGGCCTGGGTGCGTCACCATGCAGAACCCTATGCGATGGCCAGCCAGCAATCGCAGCGCGCCGAGCTGAAGGCCGCCCGTGAGCTGGCTGAGCAGCGTGTGCGGCGCCTGGAATCGCTGGAGGGCACGGTGCCTCGCAAGGACATCGAGGCCGCACGCATCGATCTACAGTCGCTATCAACCCGTGAGCAGAGCATCACTGCTAGCCTGGATGCACGAGAGGCCCTGCGCGCACCGATATCCGGCGTAATTGCCCGGTCTGATCTTAAGGCTGGCCAGATCGTGGATCCCCGCGACGTGCTGGTCGAGATCGTCGATCCGACGCGGCTGATGATCGAGGCCACGACGCCCGACGTGGCCCTGGGTAGCCGGCTCACCGATGCGAAGCTGGCTGGCATGGCCGGCGTCAAGCTCAAGCTGGTCGGCGCGGCGCGTGCATTGCGCGACGGCGTGTTGCCACTCAGCTTCAAGGTGTCGGTGGAGCTTGGTGCAACGCCACTTGCCCTCGGCCAACCGGTGATGCTGATTGCCGCGCTGCAGGAGCGGCGCAAGGGCATTGTGCTGCCGGCCGCCGCCGTGGTCCGCAGCCCGGCCAACGAGCCGGTGGTCTGGATCAAGGCCGGCGTCGAGCGATACGTGCCCCAACCCGTGCAGGTCCAGGCACTGGACAGTGCCACGGTTCTTGTGACGCAGGGCCTGGCCGCGGACAACCGTGTGGTTGTCCAGGGCGCAGCCCTCGTGGCGCAGATCCGCTGAGAGGTGCCGCATGTTCAACTGGATCGTTAGATACAGCCTGCACAACCGGCTCTTCGTGCTGGCGTTCGCGGCGCTACTGCTGGCCTACGGGGCCATCACGGCGTGGCGGACACCGGTCGATGTCTTCCCTGACCTCAACAAGCCGCTGGTCACCATCCTCACCGAGGCCGGCGGCATGGCGCCCGAAGAGGTCGAACAGCTCGTCAGCTTCCCGATCGAGACGGCGCTCAACGGCATGCCGGGTGTGACCCGTGTCCGCTCCACCTCCGGCGTCGGCCTGTCGGTCGTCTACGCCGAATTCGACTGGGGCACCGACATCTATCGCAACCGCCAGCTGGTCGGCGAGCGATTGGCTCAGCTTCGTGGGCAGCTGCCAGGGGATATCACGCCCGTCATGGGGCCCGTCTCATCGATCATGGGCGAGGTGATGCTGATCGCGCTGCCCCTGCAAGTGGGTGAGGGTGCTGCCTCGCCGATGCAGGCGCGCGAGTACGCCGATTTCGTGCTGCGGCCGCGACTCCTCGGCATCGCCGGCGTGTCGCAGGTCATTCCTATCGGTGGCGAGGTGCGTCAGCTGCGCGTCGAACCCGACCCTGCCCGCATGGCGCAACTGGGCATCACGCTGAGCCAGGTCGAACAGGCGCTGCGCGGCTTCGCAGGCAATGCCGGCGGCGGCTTCATCGATCTCAACAGTCGCGAGTACCTGATTCGGCATCTTGGCCGGACCAACCGGCTTGAGCACCTGCAGGGTATGGCCGTCGGCTGGAAGGATGGTCGTCCGGTCCTGTTGCAGCAAGTCGCCCAGGTACGTTTCGCCGCCGCGCTCAAACGTGGCGATGCCGGCTACAAGGGAGCCCCTGCGGTCATCGTCAGCGTGCAGAAGCAACCGGCCGCAGACACGGTCAAGCTGACCCAGCAGATCGAGCAGGCGCTCGGCGAGCTCAAGGCCGGCCTGCCCAAAGGCCTGGCCGCCCCCAAGGTGCTGTTCCGTCAGGCCGACTTCATCCAGGCCTCGATCGGCAACGTCACCGAAGCCTTGCGCGATGGTGCCGTCATGGTGGCCATCGTGCTATTCGCTTTCTTGCTCTCGGCTCGGACCACGCTGATCTCGTTGCTGGCCATTCCTCTGTCACTGGCCGTAACGGCCCTGGTGTTCCGCCTGCTGGATCAGTCGATCAACGTCATGACCCTGGGCGGTCTCGCCATCGCCATCGGTGAGCTGGTAGATGACGCAGTGGTCGACGTCGAGAATATCTTGCGGCGCTTGAAGGAGAACCGGCTGCTGTCAGCACCGCGACCGCTGCTGGAAGTCGTGCGCCAGGCCAGCGTTGAAGTGCGCTCAGGCATCGTCTACGCAACTGTCATCGTCGTGCTGGTGTTCGTGCCGCTATTTGCCTTGCCCGGCATCGAGGGACGCCTGTTCGCCCCGCTGGGCATCGCGTACATCGTGTCCATCCTGGCCTCGATGCTGGTGTCCATGACAGTCACACCGGTGCTGTGTACCTACCTGCTTCCCGGAATGAAGCGACTGGACCATGGCGACAGCCCGCTGGTCGCAAAGCTCAAGGCCTGGGACGCGCGCCTGCTGACCTGGTCCTTTCCGCGCGCCAGACTGCTGATCGGCACGTCCGTCGTGGCGGTGGTCCTGGCTGCCGTCAGCGTTCCCTTCTTTGCTCGGGCCTTCCTTCCGGCCTTCAACGAAGGCTCGCTGGTGCTGTCGCTGATGTTTAACCCGGGTACCTCGTTGTCCGAGGCGAACCGGATGGGATCGTTGGCCGAGCAACTGATCGGACAGGTGCCTGAGGTCACGCAGGTGGGCAGACGTACCGGACGTGCCGAGCTGGATGAGCATGCCGAGGGCGTGCACTCGGCGGAGATCGACGTCGACCTGCGCCGTAACGGCAAGCCGGTCGACCGCGAGGCCGTGATGGCGCAGATCCGCGCGCAGCTCGCCTCGCTGCCAGCCCAGGTGGCCATAGGCCAGCCGATCTCTCACCGCTTGGATCATCTGCTTTCCGGCGTGCGCGCGCAGATCGCGCTGAAGATCTACGGCGACGACACCGATACCTTGCGCGGTCTGGCCGAGCAAATGCGCGGCAAGCTGGCTGCCGTGAATGGGCTGGTGGACCTGACGGTCGAGAAGCAGGTCCTGATCCCGCAGATCATGGTTCGCATCGACCAGGATCGGCTTGCCCAGACCGGCCTGCCGCCCGGGGAGGCCGTCCGCATGCTGCAGGCCCTTACGGACGGAGCTCACGGCGCGCAGATCGTGGATGGCCCGCGCCGCTACGAACTGGTGCTTCGCCTGCCTGATGACCAGCGCAGCCCACAGGACCTGGCGCGCACGCTGGTGGACACGCCGGCGGGGCGCCTGCCGGTGTCTAGCTTTGCCACCGTCGAAGAGGCTGATGGTCCGAATCAGATCGGGCGCGAGAACGGGCGCCGGCGCATCGTGGTCTATGCCAACACCGACGGCTCGGACATGGGCCGGGTCGTCGCCGACATCCGCAAGATCATTGCCGATACGCCCTTGCCAACAGGTAGCTTCATCAGTCTGGAGGGGCAGTTCCAGGCTCAGGAGCAGGCCACCAGCCAGATCATCGGTTTGTCGCTGATCTCGCTGGCCATGATGTTCCTTGTCCTGTATTCGCGCTATCGCTCGGCGGTGCTGGCCGGCGTCATCATGGCCAACATCCCGCTGGCTCTGATCGGCAGCGTGGTGGCGATGTGGCTGTCAGGTGTCACGCTGTCGGTGGCCACGATGGTCGGCTTCATCACCTTGGCAGGCATTGCCACGCGCAACGGCATCCTCAAGATCAGCCACTACATCAACCTGTGCCGGTTCGAAGGAGAAACCTTCAGCCAGGCGATGGTGGTGCGCGGCTCCTTGGAGCGCCTGACGCCTGTGCTGATGACCGCGCTGGTGGCGGCCTTCGCGCTGACGCCGTTGTTGCTGGCCGGCGATGCGCCGGGTAAGGAAATCCTGCATCCGGTGGCGGTGGTCATCTTTGGCGGGTTGGTCAGTTCGACGTTGCTCGACACGCTCTTGACGCCGCTCCTGTATTGGCTGTTCGGTCGCAAGCCGACCGAACGGCTGCTGCGCGAGTCCGACGAAGCCGTCGCGGAACCACAAGCCCGCGAAGCCTTCTGATCCCCGGAACCGAAGGGCCTGGCGGTGCCGCCCCCAAGCGCACCGCACCTCGAATGGAGACTGAAACGATGAAGATGAAGCAACTGATCCAGATCGCCGCCCTGACCATCGGAGCGCTGACCCTCAACCAGGCGATGGCCCATGGCGCCGGCAAGCCACTGCACGGCGGCATCGTGCAAGTCGCCAACGACGTGAATTTTGAATTCGTCGTCGAGTCCGATGGCGCCACGATCTACCTGGTGGACCACGACCAGCCGATGTCCTCGGCCGGCATCTCCGGCAAGCTGACGGTGCTGAGCGGTAGCAAGAAGACCGAAGTCGACGTCAAGGCGGCCAACGACAACAAGCTGCGCGCCCTCGGTGTGTCGATTCCGGCAGGCTCGAAGGTGGTGGCCGTACTGAACAACGTCGAAGGCAGGACGGTCACGGTGCGATTCAACCTCAAGTGATCGGCTAGGCCATGAGCAGCATCAGCCTCCGTGCACCCGCCGTACGTGGTGGGGTGCTGGCCTTGCTGGCAGCCATGCTCTTCGGAGCGAGCACGCCGTTCGTCCAGTACTTCGGCCGTGGGCTGGGCGCGTTCACGACCGCCTCGCTGCTGTATTTCGGCGCTGCTGTCATTGGCCTGCTCCTGCGTCGACCAGTCGAGCAGGAGGCGCGGCTGCATCGAGGTGACTGGCCGCGCCTGATGTGGGTGGCCGCCTTCGGTGCCGTGGTCGGACCGGTTGCCCTGGCCTGGGGGCTTCAGCGCACCAGTGGTGCCGGCGCCTCGCTGATGCTGACGCTGGAGGCGCTGTTCACCGCTTTGCTGGCCTGGCGCCTCTATGGCGAAGTCATGGACAGGCGGGTTTGGTTGGCCATGCTGGCATTGCTCGTTGGCGGGGTCACCCTGGTGCTGGATCAGGGCTCCCTCGGCGGAACGCGCGTCCAAGGAATGATAGCTGTCGGACTGGCAACGGCCGCCTGGGGCATGGACAACAGCCTCTCGCGGGCGCTGGCTGAGCGGGACCCTGCCCAGGTCGTGATGGCGAAATCGGCGCTTGGTGCTGCGGCAACCTTCTGCCTCGCGCTGTTCGCGGGCGAGCCCCTGCCTTCGCCGGCCACCGCGGCTGCGCTGCTGGCCATCGGCGCCAGCGGATACGGGCTGAGTCTGCGCTTGTACTTGCTTGCCCAGCGCGCATTCGGTGCGGGGCGCACCGGGTCGGTGTTCGCGTTTGCTCCGTTCGTGGGCGCGTTGATCGCTATTCCGATGGGAGACCGCTTGGTGACCCTGGGCATGGTCATCGGCGGCAGCCTGATGCTGATGGGCGTACTGCTGCATCTGGCGGAATCCCATGCGCACGAGCATGAGCATGAGGCCGTCGAGCATGAGCATGCGCACCGTCACGACGACGGACATCACGACCATGTCCACGACCCGATGCCGACTGGCTCGCACAGCCATCGGCATCGGCATGCACCGGTCCGGCATTCCCATGCCCATATGCCGGACGCACACCATACACACCGGCACTAGCACCATGGCTCACCCCGCGATGGATCAATGCAATGCGTCGTTGAAAGGCTTGCGAGATGCCTGTTTCAGCCATGCCGCAAGGGTACGAATCATCGACCTTGCTAAACGATGTGTCGACGCTGCGAGCCTTCATGGGGTGGGTGCTGATAGGCCTGCTCGTGGTCGCAGTTGCTATCGGCATTTGGAGCGAATTTGCGAGGCGGCGGGCGCGTCGGCGCGGCGTCTCAAGGGAGGCCGCAAGGCGTCCGAAGCGCAAGCGCCGTGCGCGCGAGCGCTAGCGCGCTCAGCGCCTCCTTCAAGGCTTGAATTGACCGCTCAGCATGTAGCGCGAGCCCGGATGCACAAGGCGCGCAATCGTGATCGGCACGCCGCCCCGCTCCGTGCTGCGCACGATGACGAGGCAAGGCTCGTCATGCCTCAGTCGCAGCAACTGAGCCTCTTGCTCGCTGGGCAGACCCGCCTCGATCGAGTACTGGGCCTCCCAGAGTGGTGCAACCTGCAGAAGGTAGTTCGTGGGCGTGACCTGCGTGAAGTCGACACTCAGGTAGTCAGGTGCACATGCCGGATTGACGTACCGATCCTCGCATTGGAGGGGCACGTCGTTCTCGAAATGCACCATCAGCGTATGGAAGACAGTCGATCCCGTTTGGATGCCGAGCCGCGTGGCTACGGCAGCGCTGGCGCGTTCCCTCTTTGCGAGGTGAATTTCGGCCCTGTGCCGATGACCGCGCGAGAGGATTTCCTCGTGGAGGTCGCGGATCGTCAATGTCGACGACACCCGGGAAAGTTGAGCGGCGAAGGTGCCAATTCCCTGAACGCGATCAATCAGCCCCTCAGCCTGCAATTCGCGCACTGCGCGTGTCACCGTCATTCGGCTGACCTCGAACTGCGCCACCAGCTCAGACTCGGAAGGCATCAGTGTTCCAGTGGGCCAGCGTCCGGCGGCGAGGCCTTCCTTGAGGAACCTCTTTACGCGAACGTACGGCGCAGTTGGAAGCGATGTACGGGCGGCTGTAGTGGTGTCTTTGCGCGGCATCGGCAGATCTTAGTGCGGCACGGCATGTGGCTTCGAGTCGCCATGCGAACAAACGATCGCGCGCGGTTACCACAAGTCCAAAAAAACCACTTGTATACGCTTGCATATACCTGTCTAGTCAAGTAGATTGGTAACTCCAAGAGGCTTCTTCCAAGAAGCATGTATGTCCCACTCGGCCAACGTCCATCAAATCGTTGTCCCCTGCAGATTGAGGGCGCCGCGCCATCGGGTGCGCGGATGCGAGAGCGGCGACATTCGAACCATGTACCGCATGGTTTTTGCGCGCGACTCGTCTTCGATTCCGGAGGGCATCGAGGCGTCGTACTGATCGAACCGACATGTCCCCACGTGGGCCTCGATCAAGCCGCTCGGGCTTTGATTGCTGGGTACCTCTGGATAGTCTGGTATGTGAATTGCTAATGAGTCAGGAGCAGGCGCGCGTCGCATGCCGAAGCGGCGAAGTGCAGGTGATCGGGTAAGTGTTCGGTAGCAGTGGCCCATCGTTGCGATGACGGGCCGTGGACAACATTTTTGGAAGGTTGATCGATCATGTCGAGAAGAATTACCAAGACCGCGATTGCCACCGGAGTGTTCCTGCTTTGCGCAGGTGCACAGGCGCAGCAGAACGAACAAGGGGCGACCACAGATTCAGGCGCCGCACCTGGATCGGCGCTGGAGCGAGTCCAGATCACGGGCAGTCGCATCAGCCTCAGGCAGGCACAGATCTCGGGAGTTGGTCCCGTCACGGTCATCGATGCCGAGGCCATCCAACGCACAGGTGCGATTTCCGCTGAGATCCTGCTGCAGCGCCTGCCAGCTTCCGCCGGCACGGCGGGCAACCAGACAAGCGCCTATTGGACGAATGGAGGCTGGGGCACGTCGCAAGTCAATCTACGCGGCCTTGGCGTCAATCGCACGCTCGTGCTGCTGAATGGTCGTCGAGTTGTCAACGGCGGCAATGGCGCCAACAGCTCGGTGGACCTGAACATGATCCCCGTTGCGATGATCGAACGCATCGAAGTGCTCAAGGATGGCGCCTCAGCGGTGTACGGCGCTGATGCTGTCGCCGGTGTCGTCAACATCATCACCAAGAACGCAATGAGCGGCGGCGAGGCTTCTGTGCGCTATGGCCAGACCTCACGCGGCGATGGTGCCGAGTCTTCGGCCAGCCTGGCCTGGGGCATCCAGGGCAGCGCCGGCTCGCTGATGACCTCGGTTAACTACGCAGAGGGTGATGCCATCAACATGGCGACGCGCGCGCCGTGTGGCCTCGGCGAGACGGCAGGCAAGCTCGACTGCGTGGGCAGCTCGGCAACGATAGGCGGCCGTGCGCTGCTGGCCAATGGTCAGCGCGTGAACTTCAGCCAGGCCCTGCCACCCAGCAACCCCGCTACCTACGAGCTCTATTCGGCTGCCAAGCATGGGTACAACGGCAACCCGATGCTCAATGCCGTGAATCCGATCAAGCGCATCGGCCTGAGCACCTTCGGTACCTTGAACCTCAGCCAGGACACGCAGCTCTTCACGGAGGTGCTGTTCTCGCACCGGGCCTCGGACCAGCTTGCAACTCCCGGCTCCCTGGGTCAGTACCGGCCTATCACCATCTCTGCCACGCATCCCACCAACCCGACGGGCCAGAACTTGACCCTCGAGCGTCGGCGGCTTGAGGAGGCCGGACCGCGGATCATGTCGCAGGAGGTGGATACCTTCCGCTTCGTGTCGGGGCTGAAGGGCAACATCGGCAAGCAGTGGGACTGGTCGGTGGCAGTGAACTGGGGCCGGACCAAGGGCAGCCAGAACACGACCAATGTTGCCAACAACGACCGTGTGGACCTGACGCTGGATCGAACCAAATGCAGCACAGCCGCCGGGGCAGCCATCCCCTGCGCCAACTACCTCGGCTACGGCAACATCACGCCCGCCGTGCTGAAGTACATCATGGCCACCACCGTCGACAGCGGTGGCAACGACCAGAAGAGCGTCAGCGCCAACATCAGCGGCGAGCTGTTCGAGTTGCCGGCCGGTCCGATCGGCTTTGCCTCTGGCGTCGAGGTTCGGCGTGAGGCGGGCTGGCTCAATCCGGACAACCTCACCGTGATCGGTGCGGCCAACACGATTCGCCAGGACCCGATCGCAGGAAAGTACGAAGCGAAGGAAGTCTACGCAGAGTTCTCGGTGCCGCTGCTCAAGCGCCTGCCGATGGTCGACTCGCTGATCTTCAATACCGCAGCGCGTTTCTCCGACTACAGTCAGTTCGACTCGAAGAGCACCTACAAGGCCGGCCTCGATTGGCAAGTGATGCCGGGCCTGAAGATGCGCTCGAACTTCTCGACGGCATTCCGCGCTCCGAACATCCCGGAGCTCTACGGCGGCATCTCGCAGGGCAACCTGACGACGAGCGATCCGTGCAATAACTGGAGCAACCTACCTGCTTCCTCTATCGTGGCGCAGAACTGCCAGGCCTCCGGCGTTCCGGCCGGCTACAAGCAGTTGGGCAACACGGTGCTGACGACGACCGGTGGCAATTCCAAGCTCGAACCGGAGGACGCCAAGACGGTCACCGCTGGCATCGTCTGGACGCCGCTCAAGTCGCTGACGCTGACTCTCGACTACTACAGCATCAAGATCAGCAATGCGATCCAGAGCGTGGCCGGCTCAACCAAGCTGGCAACCTGCTACAACTCTCAAGGTCTGAGCCACCTGTTCTGCACCCCGGCGAACTTCACCCGCAACAAGACGACCGGCGAGATCGACTTCCTGTCTTCGCAGCCGGTCAATGCGGCTGACGAACGGATCTCGGGCTTCGACATCGGCGCGCTGTACGAGTTCCGCACCGGTGCGGCCACGAACACCCTGAACGCCGAAGTCTCTCGGCTGAAGAACTATCAGGTGGTCCCGTTCCCGGGCGCAGCCGCCATCGACTACACGGGCAAGATCACCGGTGGCCGAGGCAGTTACGCGAAGTGGCGCTCGCTAGTCTCCCTGACGTCGGCGCTCGGCCCCTGGTCAGGGTCCTACACGGTCCAGTACATCGGCAGCGCGGACGACATCAATGCTGCGCCCACCGACATCGGTGCCAAGGTCCCCGCCATCATGTACCACTCGGCGCAAGTGAAGTACGCGTTCGACAAGAAGCTCGAGCTGTCAGTCGGTATCGACAACCTGTTCGACAAGAAGGCGCCGTTCGTCAAGTCGTACACCGACGCCAACACCGACACCATGACCTACGACCTGCAAGGCCGTCGCTGGCACCTCCGCGCCGGCTATCGCTGGTAAGCGTCGAACCTCTCCGATTCCATCCCTGCGGCGGCGCGTCGACGACCAGGTGCCGCCACTCATCACACCCTGTCATCCAAAGGACAACCCATGAAGCTCGCAGTCTCTCTCCTGGCACTTCTTCTGCCCTTGGGCGCTCTCGCTCACGGCGACGACCACAAACACAAGGACGACAAAAACAAGGCGGCCATTCTCGAGAAGAAGACGGTGCCGGCCACGGCTGCTGTCCCCGAATACGTTCAACTGGCCAAGAACGTCGAGGTCATTCCCAATATCGAAAACGCGGTCAAGTCCTCAGGCGTCTTGACACATGAAGGCCTGTTCGGCCCGCTGCTGTTCGCCGAGCAGACGCGCGCCTTCTTCATCGAGCTGAAGCCCGGCATGTTCCTGGGCGAGCATCCCCACGATCTGGGCAGCATCATCTACACAGTGCGCGGCAAGTGGGTTCTGGCCAGCGAGGGCAAGCGCCAGGTCATGGAAGCGGGTTCACTGTTCCGCTTCGGCGACAACATGCCTACAGGCTGGGAGGCTCCGTTCGGCGAAGGTGCCTTGCTGCTCGTCGTGAAGCTCAAGGGCAAGACCACCAGCTATGAGAACTTCAACA
Source organism: Roseateles microcysteis (assembly GCF_036880965.1). NCBI lineage: Bacteria > Pseudomonadati > Pseudomonadota > Betaproteobacteria > Burkholderiales > Sphaerotilaceae > Roseateles > Roseateles microcysteis. Next base: position 54,277 of record NZ_JBAJMV010000008.1, read on the forward strand.
GCGGCCTCAAGACCATGGCGGTCCAGCTCGAGAAGGAGCGCAAGAGCGGCATCCCGTTCTACTTCAGCGAGCTCAAGCCCGATCATCCGGCCGTGGTCTTTGCACGTAGCGTCAACCCGAATTTCGACGCCGTTCTGAAGAGCATCAAGAAGTGAGGGGCAGCTGCTCATGAAGAAGTCATACCACCTTCTTGCGGCCTTGGCCGCCGCCCTGGCGCTGGACCTGGCCAGTGCGCAGGGAGCGGCCCAAGCACCCTCCGGTGGGGCCGCTTCCAAGCCCGTGGCCTGGAAGCGTGTCGAGGCGATCGACATTGCCGCCTTCAACAAGGATCTGGTGCCGGGCAAGCCGACCATCGACGTTGCGGTTTACTACCCTTCGAACTTCGACCCGGCGTTCAATAAGATGACCTTGCCGCGCATGATGGAGAGCATCCAGTCGGCCAAGGAGATCTTCAGGCCCGCAGGAGTCCAGCTCAATCTGCTCTGGGTCAAGACGGGTGCGGTGAACCCGAGCTTCCTCTCGATCCAGGCGAACGAGATACCCCGGGTTCCAGAGACCGAGTACGCCAATTCCTACGAGTCGATGCGGCGTCACCCGTCGCAACTGACTGATCTGGCGCGCAATGCTTTCGAGAGCATCGTGGAGCCGGACAAGGACAACACGCGCACGATCTACCTAGTCGCCTTGCAGGATGTTTTTTTTCCGTTCCTCGAGGTCTCGGAAGGGCGGAACTGGACGATCAAGATGGTGCGGACCGGCGGCCTCTCGTTCCCGACCTACTCGTACCACAACACCATGCCGGCGGCGCTGCGTGGCGTCATCACCATCACCAACCTGTCCCGTCCGGATCGCTATCGAAGGACGGTGGCACACGAGATCGGGCACAAGGTGATGAACGTCAGCCACGAGTACAAGACGACCGATCCCGCACACGAGGTCTATGCCGAGGGCGGCCTGATGCTCTACGGTCAGGGGGAAGACATTCCCGGCGGCGCCGAAGGGCGCTGGCATCTTGAGCGCCTGCACATGTCGCCATTCGTCTATCGGCTGGGCAGCGACGGCAAGAAGCAATGGAACCCCGACTACAAGGAAGGGGGCCACTACTACGACGCGCTCTATGGTGACAAGGTCATCCGCTTCGGAGGCCAGCCAAAGATCGGCGAGAACTGGTGACGAAGAAGAGGGATGGCCGCCTGCGGCCTTCCCGGTCGGCCACGCCCTCGAGCGGGGTGGCCAGCCTGAATAGCAACGACATCGACGGGAATCCGATATGAAGTCATTGGTAGTGCGAGGTGCCGCCGCGACGCTATGCGCGTGGCTCGCTTGACTGCCGACGCCCAACCCCAATCGAATCCACTGCCGGGCTCTGGCCCGCCTAGCCATCGACGGCGACGAGGTCGTACTCCGGCTGGTTGGCGTCGTACTGGATGGACACGTCTCACCCGCAGCGCGCGAACTGCGCCGCCGCGAAGGACTCGCCTGCCGTGGCCATCTGCCAGGACCTCTTCATGTTGTTCTCCCCGAGATGCCGCGGCCAGTCTATCGACTCGCATGTAGAGCCAGGGCCTCGCGGAAGCCTCCGCCACTGACGACAGAACCACCCCAGTTCCGGGTCTCGGGAGCCGCTGCTTTGCCAGGTGGGGCCATGACCGCTTCGTGGCACTTAACGTGAACTCGGCGTCCGAGCTCGAACGACGGCTCTCGCTGCATATGTGTCTTTGAACGATAGAACTAGCGTAACGTGTCCAAGCCGCCAGAGCGCTCCCAAACCGCTTGACTGACACGGCGGCAATCTTCAAGAGCCATCATTCCAATATGGCAACGATGTCGCGGAATACCGAGCGTGTGAGCAAGCCACTCGTAGGCATCCGAGCGCGGCAGCAGCATTTGCTGCCACACGGGGTCGAACGCTTTGTGGGCGGCGAGCCGTCCATGGTCGAACAGCTTGCCCTTATGCAAGCCCGGTGATCTGCACCACCGGTGCATAGCCGGGTTGGACAGGCGGTGTACGCACCTCAACGACCGCAGCACCTGCCGTGCCACAGGTCAGGAACAAGCTGACGGCCACTGCAAGGCGCATGGTTACTCCTTGGGGCATGGGCGCGTGTGCTTCAGCGGGACTTCGCGGCGAGGGCAGTCAAGCGCTTGGCCAGCTCAGCGTGCCCGCTGCCTGCGGCGAAGTCCGCAGGCGTTCGACCGTCTTCTGATAGCGCCGCCACATCTGCCCCGAACATCAGAAGCATGGCAACGATAGGCATCGAGCCGGCGGCTGCGGCCTCATGGATCGGCCGCAGCAAGCGCTGCTGCGTCTGGTCGGGGTCGGCACCGCTGAGCAAGAGGGTCTGAAGCATGGCCAGATCTCCGCGCGCGATAGCCGAGTGGATCGGTGCGACTCTCAGCGTGTTGTTTGAGCGAGTGCGAACGTTGGCCCCCGCATCGATCAGCACCTTGGCCACCTCCGGCTGTCGGAAGAAGACGGCCAATCCCAACGGCGAGAACCCATCCGGGGACAGCTGGTCGACGTTCTGGCCGAGTGTCAAGGCCTTTCGAACCTGGGCAACCTCGCCCACGATGCACGCTTCGAAGAAGGACAACGTGGGAGCGGCCTTGCGGAGTCGTTCCACCAGGGCCGGCCGCTCCAAGTAGGCCGCCTGAGTCAGCGCGGTGGTGCCGTCGGGCAGCGGTGCTGTCGCGCTTGCGGGGTTGGCCTGCAGAAGCCGGTCGATCGTTTCGGTGTCGTTGGCGCGAACTGCCTTGAGCAACTCTTCGGCCTGGCTTGCAAGGGCACCCGTGCTGATCACGAGCGCCAACGCCATGGCCAGGGCTTTGAAGTGGCGGGCCCTCACGATTGGGCCCCTGCGGCAGCGGGGGCCACACTCGACATCAAGGCCAAAGGCCTGTCCTCGTTGTCCTTGAGAAAGGCCATCCACTCTTCGGTGCCGCCCGCATGCTTGTGGATCATGTGCGGCGCGTTGATGAACTCGATGCCCCGCTCCTGGAGCGATGCGGTGGCGGCGTGAATGTCGGATACACGGAAGTAGATGATGGAGTTGACGTCCCCATCTCCCTCTGACAAGAAGAGGCGAACGCCACCACAGTCGAAGAAGGCGAGGTTGCCAAAGGCATACAAGAACGGCAGGCCGAGTACCTCGCCGTACCAGCGCTTGGCGTCCTCAATGTTGGAAACGCTTCGCGAGATTTGCCCGATCGGGCCGAGTTGAACGTTCATGGGTGGCGACTTTCCGGGGCTGGGCAAGACGCTGGACCTGGCCACACCTGACCATTGCATCAGTGCCTTGCGGTTGCTAAGTCCCAGCTTCTGCAGCGCGTTGGCGACGTGGTACTTCACGGCATCCAAGCTGACCCCTTGTCGGCGCGCAATGTCAGGGTTGCTGAGGCCATGACGCACAGCCTCGACCACCCGCCACTCCGCAGGGGTGAGCTGATCGGGGAATGGAGGGCGGCCTCTGGTGTGCGTCATGGAACTCACTCTAGGGACCGAAGCACCGAATTACCCTACCCGACGAATTGCAGGATCACAGCCAGTTTCCAATCTTGGCACGAAAACGAAAGGCGTCAGCCGTTCCCGCGTGGACTGTAGGGCGCGCCGCAGTGCACCGCTTACGCGGCACTCGCAACCCCAGTCGGCAGCGCCGACTGCACGGTCAACTGCACTCCCCCAGGCGCTTGAGCGAAGTAGATTCGCTCGCCGTGCGCGTCCGTGGGCCCAAGGAGCTCCAGCCCTTCAGCTCGGGCTTTGGTCGCAAAGGCGTCCGCGTCGTCCACCACGATTTGCAACATGGTGCACGCCGGAATCTCGGGCGACGCGGTCCAGGCCTCGATCCAACTGTCTCCCGCCGGGAAGATCGCGCCGGTGAAGTCGTCGTCGTTGGTCGTGTCGTTGCAATCGCTCATCTCGCGCCGATTGAGACCGAGTTTGTCCAGAAAGCCGGCCAGGGCCGCAGCCTCAGGGTGAACGATGCAATGCCGGATTGCCAAGGTCATCATGCTTGCTCCTGGAGATGAGTTGCAACGAGGGAAAAGACGTTCAGCGCGGGCCGATCCAACGTCCTGGATTGCGTTTGCGTCCCAGCCAAAGCCCAGCGGCCAGCGCGGCGATCCCGCCAAACGCATCCGGCAAGGCGTGATGACTGAAGGCGATCAGCACCAAAACAGCCAGAACCATGTTCTGACTGCCTGCGAGGTGGGGTTGTTTCGGCGCGAACGATCCAAGTACCAAACCGGCCGCCACTGCGGCGCAAAGCGAGAGCCCCATGTTCAACCAGGGCCCGGTCAAGGACGAATCGGGCTGTACTGATACCCAGCCCAAGGCCGCCGTCCTCAACGCCGGTGGCACCAGGAACATCAGGCTCGCACAACCCGCCAGAAGGGCGCTGAGCTGCAGCCGCGAGGCATGCGTTCGGTGGCATTCGGCTTGGTAATGCCAAGCCACGCCCAGCACTTCGCGGGCCATGGCCCATGCCTGTGTGGCGTCGTTTGAGTCCGCGCGCTCGGGCATGGACTCCTTCAGGTCTGCCTCGATGCACTCCCGCAAGTTCGATGGCAAGGCCAACAGTGCCAATCGCAACATGGCCCGGGCCATCAGGTGCGGCGCGGAGCCAGCCACGGTCAGCCTTGTTCCAGCCCCAGGCCCGCTGCAAGCGACTGGGTGCGTTGGAGAGACGCCTGCGTGGCCAACCGCCCCTCAGGGGTCACTTCAAAGATTCGCTTGGCTTTGCCTCCGCGGGCCGCCGTTGGCTCGCCCATCCAAGATTGCACTAGGCCCTTATGCTCCAGCCGGTCCAAGGTCACGTACACAGCCCCCCGCGATACGGGACGCGCCGTGCTGCGCTCCAGTTCGTCGCGAACGGACACGGCGTAGGCTGACCGACCTTGCCGCAGCACGCTCAACAACACCAAGAGTTCGAACTCGCCGATGCTGGCGGGAGCAGTCACGACTTAGCTTTCACCGCGCGATTCGCAGCAAACCAGCCAACGATAGGCATCAACACCATTGATGCGACGACTGCCCACATCGGATGCGGCACTGTCCACAGCGTGAGCCCGGTTGCGCCCCACAGGAACAGTGCGGCCACGACGCCTGGTGTGGCGCGGCCGCTACCGTTCCAGCGACCAGCAACCCACGCACTCACTGCGGCACCAGCAAGCCAGCCGATCACCACGACCAGGATGATGCTGCCAGAGGCCTCCGCAGGCTTGGGCGCCTCGGCACTTCCCCCGAGCGTGTGTCCAGCTAGCTCGAACAGCGAGATGGCGATCGCCCCCGCGAACACGCCAAGGATGGTCGACAGCACGGGATGTCGGACCCAATGTTGAGAAGCTGCCATTGGTAACTCCAAGTATTGATTACTTTGTAGGCAATATAGGGCGTATGGCGTTTCGGCGCAAGAGTGCTTGTCAGAGCGAAGAGCAGCCGCGCAAGCGAGACAAACGCGCAATCAAAGCAGGGCAGTGCTGCGCGCGACGTAAGGGGGGATGTCTCAGGCCTGTAGCCAACGTCCAAGACGTGAACGGCAGGCTACAAAGCACGAGCGATTCTGCACAGACTGGTTCAGGCTGAGAGCCGTCCGTCAACCCTTCTTTGCCCAATGGCCGCTTTCACCCAGGATCGGTCCCTTACCCCAACCGGTGGAACCGGTGATGTTAGAAGTCGGACGGAGCAGGATGCGGCGATCCAGAAGGAGGGCGCAGCGCTTGCGGCTGTCACGCCACTATCTGTTTCGTTGTGATCGCCGCAGCCTTTTCAGATCTCCGTCTGTTCCGAGATCTCGAGGGAGTCATCGACTTCGATCCCAAGGCATCGGACAGTCGACTCCAGCTTGGAGTGGCCAAGCAGCAGCTGCACCGCGCGGAGGTTTTTGGTGCGCCGGTAGATCAGGGTCGCCTTCGTCCGGCGCATGGAGTGCGTACCGTAGTCCGCTGGATCGAGTCCCAGTTCCTTCACCCAGTGCCCGACGATGCGAGCGTACTGACGCGTGCCCAGGTGCGGCGACTCGTGCAACCGGCTGGGAAAGAGGAAATCCTCGCTTCTCAGGCCGGCCTGCTTGATCCAGGTTTGCAGGGCATCACGCGTGCTCGCAGTGATCTCGAACTGCACGGGGCGCTGGGTCTTGTGCTGCATGACGATGGCGCGGGAGGCCATCTGGTCGCCATGGCACACATCCCTCACTCGAAGCGCCACCAGATCGCACCCGCGAAGCTTGCTGTCGATGCCCAGGTTGAACAGGGCGAGCTCGCGAACTCGTCCTTGCATCTGCAGGCGAACGCGAAGCGCCCAGATGTCTTTCAGCTTGAAGGGCGCCTTTTGTCCGACGATCTTGCCCTTATTCCACGGCTCGCGAGACGCGTTGCCATTCGACATGCTCATGATGGTCTCCCATCGAGTTGATGGGCATCAGAGCATGCGCCGATGGGCGAATGATTCAAGCTGCCATTTGGAGTGCGAATTGCTCTCTGACGCTACCGGGCTGCCAGCACCCGCCCCATGTTTCAGCGTGGCCGTCTGCATTTCTTGCGTTCAGGCCGCTCGATTGGATTCGGCGTCGCCCTCAGCTTGGTGCGGTCTTGCTCTACGCCATCACCGGCTTCGTGCTCGCCTTGTGCGGCCGTCGCCGTACGCGGCGTGGTTCGAGCTTCCTCAGCTCTCTGCGATTTCGCTCCGGCTTCTGCCCGCTGCCTTGGCGCGGTACAGCGCCGCATCGGCTCGCCCCAGCAACTCCTCGATCCGATCCTGAACCGGCGCCGCTCGCAGTGCAGCGGCGCGCTCCTCACTGAGCGGCTCCAAGGTCGCAATGCCGACCGACGCGGTCAACTGCCCCAGCGGACTGGCTTCATGCGGGTGGGCAAGTTCGGCCAGGGCCCGATGCAGGTGCTGAGCAACCGCCATCGCGCCTGGGCCGTCGGTGTCGGGCAGCAGGACCAAGAACTCCTCGCCACCCCAGCGCGCGCAGTCGTCATTGGCACGGCTGGCTGCCTGTCGAAGACAGTCGGCCATCTTGATCAACGCGTGATCGCCGCCTGCATGACCGTACAAGTCGTTGAAGGCCTTGAAGTGGTCGACGTCGACCATCAGCACGCTCAGTGGCGCGTTCTGGCGGTCGGCGCGCAGCAGTTCCCTCTCCAGCCATTCCTGCATCGCGCGGCGGTTGGACAGCCCGGTCAGCGGGTCGGTGCGTGACAGCCGTCGGACTTCGGCCAAAGCCCGGCTCAGTCGCAGCTGGGTGTTGACCCGGGCTCTCAGCACGCCGGGGCGGATCGGCTTGGACAAATAGTCGACGGCGCCCGCGGCGAAGGCGGCCTCCTCGGTGGCCTCGTCGCGGTGACTGGTCAGCAGCACCACCGGAATCTCTGCCAATTCGCTGGCCTTTTGCATCAGCGACAACATCTCCAGCCCCCCCATCTCCGGCATCTCCGCGTCCAGCAGCACCAGATCGACCGGCTCTTGACGCAGCAGACGCAAGGCGTCCGCTGCGCTGCGCGCGAAGCGGCAGCGACCGAAATCGCTCAGCAGGCGGCTGGCCGCCTGGATGATCGATGGGTCGTCGTCGACCAGGAGCAGCGTGGCTGGCGTGGGTCTGGATTCGTTCATGTCAGTTGACGACCGGGTTTGCTAGCGTTATCGACGCGCATCATGCTTGACGCGACGAGGCATCGGATGCCTGTCAATCACGGAGGAACGGATGCGCAGGCGCAAAGTCGAGATCAGCGATGCGGTGCTGAAGGCGACCAGGGTGATGCCCCGCGACAGGCCTCGCGTCGATCAGGTCCTGCGCATGGCCGTCCAGGCGGCTGCAGCGCCTGCTGTCGAAGAGCAGTCGCCGGGCCGCTGCCCGTGTAGCCCATCAGCATCTGCTGGTGGCTGGCCTCAAACGCCGGCGTGATGCCGGCCCACATGCCTTGGTGACAGCCAAAGCCATGTGCATAGAGCAGCACCGGGCCCTGCTGGCCGATGCGGCGGACATGGTTTCTTTCGATCGGGTTCATGCTCTCGACTCCAGAGGGAAACACATCGCAGTGCAGGTGGCGCCAACAGGTTCAAGTTAAGAGCTGACGAGCTTCCAACAGACGCAAAGCCTGTTCAAAGTCCAACTCGTCGACGTGGGCCTCGATCGCCGCAACATCCTGCTCACTCAGTCCCCGCTCCCGCAACCAGAACCGCAACTCCTTCAGAGCGCTGCCAGCATCCAGGTCCTGCTGTCGAAGCAAATCGAGAAGCACCCCATACCGCGCCGGTCCGTCGCTCAGGGGCGCTGCCTGGCCGCTGTCCACCTTGTCAATGGCTTGAGCCAGCCAAGCCGATGCCGCGCCACGCAGCGCCGACAGGGAATGCGACAGGCTGTCGAATAGTGATGTCAGTTCGGTCAGGGGATCGCCCTGACGCAAGCGCTCCTCCCCCTCGGCGGCGAGGTCCTGCACTGGCTTGGCACCCAGCAAACCGGCGGAGCCTCGCAGCTTGTGCAGGCTCGCGGCAGCCTGTTCGGCACTCATCGCCGCCAGGCGCCCCACCCAGGCCGAGTCATGCGTCTCCAGAAGCCTGCCCAGCAGGCGGTGGAACAGGGCGACATCCCCGCCCAAACGATGCGCGGTTTCCTGGGCCTGAATGCCCTCGATCAGCGGCCAATCGGGCGGCAGCGCGGCCTGGGTGTCGCTGCCGCGCACGGGCAGAGGCGCGCCTCGCCGCGCTTCGACTCGCCGCCTGACCGCGCGCACCAAGGCCTCGGGGTCCAGGGGCTTGGTCAGGAAATCGTCCATGCCGGCGTCCATCGCCCGACGGCGCTCCTCGACCAAGGCGCCGGCCGTCAGCGCGATCACCGGCAGCTCGCGCAACTGCAGACCCTCGCGGATCTGCCGCGTGGCTTCCAGGCCGTCCATGCCGGGCATCTGGATGTCCATCAGCACAGCGTCAAAGGTTTCGCCGCCGGACAGGCGCGCCAGCGCCGCCTCGGCACCGCCGTCGCAGCGCACCACCGCCCCCTGACGCTCCAGCATCCGTCTTGCCACCTCCAGGTTGATATCGCTGTCGTCCACCACGAGCAGGCGCATATCGGGCAGCAGGCCACCACCCAGGCGCTGGATCGCGGCCTGGTCCAGCAGGTGATCGCTGCTGCCCTTGCGCTTGGCGATCGCCTCGTTGACGGCGTTGAACAGCGTGGACGGGTTGGCCGGCTTGGCCAGCACCGCATCGACCACATCCTCGATGTCCTCGGTCTGCAGCGCGCGGCGTTGGTCCTGGGTGATCAGCAAGGCCGCCGGCACCTGGCCGGCCGGCAGCGATGCGCGCAAACGGCGCATCGCGCTGATGCCGTCCAGGCTGTCACCGAGATGCCAGTCAACCAGCAACACATCAGGCAGGGCCTGACCGGCTTGCTGGCGCTGCTGGAGTAGCGCCAGCAAGCCGGCGGCCTCGGCGAAGCTGCGCGCCTGCCAGCCAAAGCCGACGCACAGCGCGCTGAGGCGATCGCGTTGCAGCTCTTCGTCCTCAACGATGACCGCCTCCAGCCGTTGCGGCCTGTGCCGGCTGGTCTCGGCCGCCTCCAGCAGTGGCAACTCCACGGTGAACACGCTGCCCTGGCCCGGTTGGCTTTCCAGGGCCACGGTGCCGCCCATCAGACCTGCCAGGTGCTTGACGATGGACAGGCCCAGGCCGGTGCCGCCGAAGCGCCGGGTGGTCGACGCCTCGGCCTGCACAAAGGGCTGGAACAGCTGCGCCTGCGCCTCCGGGGGGATGCCGATGCCGCTGTCTCGCACCTGGAAGCGCAGGCCTGGCCGCTGCGCGTCGAGCTCGACGCGGTCGACGCTCAAGCTGACCTGGCCCTGGGCGGTGAACTTGATGGCGTTGCTGAGCAGATTGCCGAGCACCTGCTGCAAGCGTTGCGCGTCGCCGACCAGGGTGTCGGGCAGGTCCGGTGCGCTGTGCAGCTCCCACCTCAGGCCCTTGGCCTGTGCCGGGTCGGCAAACACTGCGTCCAGTTCACGCAGCAGCTCGCTCAGCTGGAAAGGCGAGCGCTCGACGGCCAGCTCGCCGGCTTCGATCTTGCTCAAGTCCAGCACATCGTTGATGACGCCGAGCAGCGAGCGCCCGGCCACCTGCAGCTTGCGCAGCAGCTGGCGCTGGTCCTCGCTGAGCGGGGTGTCGGCCAGCAGGTGGGCGATGCCGATCACCGCGTTCATCGGCGTGCGGATCTCGTGGCTCATGTTGGCCAGGAACATGCCTTTGGCGGCGCTGGCCTGCTCGGCGGCGGCCTTGGCATGGCGCAACGCCTGCTCGGCGGCCAGCCGGGCCGAGATGTCCTGCGCAATGCCCAGATAGCCGACGATCTCGCCGCGCTCGCTGCGCACCACGCTCGCCGTCAGCGACACCGGCACCCGGCTGCCGTCCTGGCGCACATAGGTCCACTCGCGCTGCTCGCTGCCATCACGCTCGGGCACATGCAGGAAGACTCGGAAGCCCTGTACCTCTACGCCTTCGGCCGCGCTGAGCTCGACGCCGCGCTGCATGACCTCTTCGGGCAAGTGAATGAGGGCCGGCGTCTGCCGCCCGACCATCTCCTCGGCGCGGTACCCCAGCAGGCGCTCGGCACCGGCGTTGAAGACGGTGATCAGGCCATCGGGCTCGGTGGCGATGATGGAGAAGTCGGTCGCTGCCTGCAGCACGCCGCGCAGCAGGTTGGCAAAGCGCTCGCGCTCCTGCTGCGCGGCGCGCATCTCGGAAATGTCCAGCAAGGTGCCGCTGACCCACTCGGCCCGGCCATCGGGGGTGCGGCTCATCACCCGGCCGGCCGACAGGGTCCAGACCCAGTGCTGGTCCTGGTGGCGCAGCCGGCTTTCGCAAACGTATTGCGCGCTCTCACCCTTCAGGTGCGCACCCAGCAGCTGCCGGGTACGTGCCAGGTCCTCGGGGTGGATCAGCGCGATCCAGCCGTCGCGGGTCATCGGCAGCAGGGCCTCGGGGCGGTAGCCCAGTATCTCTGCCCAGCGGGCGTTGAAGCGGGTCTCCCCGGTCTGCGCGTTCCACTCCCAGGTGGCGGCCCCGGTGCCCTCCAGGATGTTGCTCAGTCGGCTCCGTTCGCTCTGCAAATCCCGGGTCTGCTCGGCGACGCGGCGCTCGAGGTCGGCGTTGAGCGTCGTGAGTCGCCTCTGATGGCGCTGTTGAAGGCGCCAGTACAGGTAGATCAGCGCATAGAACAGGCCCGCCAGCAACGCCGGTGGCAGCATCCGCGAGCGCCATTGCGTCATCGCCGCGTCGTCCATGGCCGACTTGGGCACCACCGCGCGGTAGATGACTCTGGCGCTTCGGTCCCCAGGGTTGGGGTCGATGACGCTTTCCACGCTCAGCACCTCGGCCTGGGCGCCCTGCCAGGCGCGCAAGCGGTCGAGCGGGGTGGCGACCGCCAACGAGCCGGGGCGGTAGCGGTCCCGCCAGCTGTCGGCGGCGTTCCCCTCCAACGGGCCCTGGCGGGTCAGCCAGCGCTCGTCGCTGCTCAGCACATGCAAGCTGCCGCCCCAGGGCAGGCGCAGGCTCTCGGCGCTGAAGCGCGCGGAGACATCGACGTCCATTTCCAGCACGCCGAACAGCCTGCCGTCGACCAGCACCGGTTGGGTGTAGCGAATGAGCTGCCGCAGCGGCTCGCCTTGCGCGCCCGGGCGCGGGGCGGCCGTGATTGGATGCGTCCAGGCCTCGCCGCGCAGCAGACGGGCGCGCAGATCGTTCAGCGTGCCGAGCGACGCCGGGTCCATCGATTGGTCCACCAACACAGCACCCGCCCGAGCGGGGCCGACGGCTTCCCGACGCCACGTGACCAGTTGCAGGGCACTGCCTTCCAGGCGGATCAAGCGGATCTCCTGGGCATCCGGGTTGGCCTGCGCATAGGCCGCGAAGATCTGCCCCATGCGCTGGCGCCACAGCGCGGCAGCGCTGCCATCCAGCGGGTCGCGACCGCTGGCGTCGCTGCGCACCAGCCCATCGACCGGCGGCGTTCCACGCAGGTAGACCAACGCGGCCTTGCGGCCTTTCATGGCGGTCTCGCCGGTGCTGGCGCGCTGGTCGACCAGCAGCTGCAGCTCGCGCTCGATGCGGGCGGCAACCGACTGCCTGACCTGCCAGCCCACGAAGGCCGCATAGGCCCCGCCCAGGGCCAGCAGGACCAGCAAGGACCAGCGTGCCAGCGGGCTGCGAACGAAGTCCGCCACCCGGGTGCCGCCCTGTTGAGCCAGGACCTCGGCATTCGGCCGGGCCGTCGCCAGGCGGGTGACCAGGGCGATCAGCCCGCTGATCAAGGCGCCGAGCACCAGCACCAGCCAGACCGGTGCGAGGCGCGACTGGGCGCGCAGGGCGGGGCTGGACTGCAGCTCCAGGCGCCAGGTCCGGCCGAACACTGACAGGCTCTTTTCAACGCGAGCCATGTCCGCGTCCCCCATGTCGCTCGTGTCCGGGTGGGTCGCGAAGAAGGCCTGGGCTTGATCGTGTTCCGCCAGGCTGATGCTCACCAGCGGGAACGCCTCGAGCAAGGGTCTGAGCACTTCGTCGGCCAGCAGCGGCGCGTAGGACCAGCCCAGGGTCCGGGCCAGTCTTGCATCAGGGTCGGGTGGCAGCACGCCCGGCGCGTAGACCGGCAGCAGCATCAGAAAGCCCTGCCGGGGCTTCTGGTTGGCCTGCACCAGGGTGATCGGCGCCGTCAGCCGCGGCGCGGCTGACTGGGCCGCGGCCACCGCTGCCTCGCGCCGATGGCGTTCCGAGGCGATGTCCAGGCCGGTCGCGCCCTGGTTGCTGGCCTGGGGGTAGATGTACTCGATGACGAACCGTTCGCCCGGGTGCGGAGTCAGTTCGCGCAGCCGGAAATCCGGCATGCCGTCCGCGCGCGCGCGGCGCAGCTCGGCCTCATCCTGGCCAAGGGACCAGCGCCGGATGAAGCCCAAACCCCGCGCCCCCGGGAACTCTCGCGACAGTTCGCGGCTTTGCGAGTAGGCGGCAAAGGTCGGGCGCCGGATGTCTGCGCCGCCGCCGGCGAGGATGGCGCCGCGGGCGCCGCGCAGACCGTACTCGTAGAGGCCGAAGCGCGCCTCCACCTGCTGCGCCACCTGCTGTGCCTGGCGCTCCATCTCCTGCGCGAGTCGGCGCTCGTTCTCCAGACTCAAGCCGCCGCCGACGAGACCCGTCGCGATCAGACCCAGCAGTCCGACCCATGTCCATGCCCTGCTGAGTTGAGCTTGCATCGTGTTGGGATTCCTGGCGTGGCGCAGCGTGCGACGGTCGCGCGAGCCGATCCTTTGCTATGGTTGGTGCCCAAATAATACAGAGACGGCGCCAGCCGAAGCGCCGGGATGGTCACAAGGAGGTTGATCGATGGCCGACAAGCCCAGACTGTTGCTGGTGGATGACGACACGGTCACGCTGCAGGTCCTGAGCAAGACCCTGGCGCCCTACGCCCGCATACGCTTTGCGCGCAGCGGCGCCGAAGCACTCCAGGCGGTGGAGTCGGAACTGCCCGATCTGCTCATTCTCGACGTCAACATGCCGGGCCTCGGGGGCATGGAGGTGCTCGCGCAGCTCCGGGCCCGCCCCGCCAGCGCGCAGCTGCCGGTGATCCTGGTGACCAGCGCCAGCGATGAAGCGCTGGAGGCCACGGCGCTGCAGATCGGCGCCCAGGACTTCGTCCGCAAACCGTTCCAGCCGGAGCTGCTGGTCGATCGCATGCGCGCCTTGCTGCGGCTGTCGGCGCTGCGCGCCCACCAGCCGGCCACCCTGAACCTGCGCAGCGCGCGCATCCTGCTGGTGGACGACGACCCGCTGGCGATCGAGGCACTCCGCTCGACGCTGGCGCCGCTGGGCGCCACCTTGCTGGCGGCGGCCGATGGCGAGGAAGCGCTCGCCCAGATGCACAAAGAGGTTCCCGACCTGGTGCTGCTGGATGCCCAGATGCCGCGGCTGGATGGTTACGCCGTGTGCCAGGCCATGCAGACCGACCCCGTGCTGAGCCAGGTGCCGGTGGCCTTCGTCAGCGTTCACGCCGAGGCCAAGCACGAGACCCTGGGTTTTGCGGTCGGCGCCTCTGACTTCTTGGCCAAGCCCTTCAAGCCCGACGTGCTGCTGGCCCGGGTGCGCAAGCTTTTGCAGCTGCGCAGCGAGCGCGAGGAGACGGCCAACGCCATCGCCGCGCACTGGCAGGAGCTGGGCGATCGCCGTGTGGCCGAGCTGGTGTCGGTGGCCTCGGATGCCATCGTTTCCGTGGACTCGGCCGGCGTGGTGCGGCTGATGAACAAGGCCGCCGCCGCCTTGTTCGGCGTCTCGGTGGAGCGCGCGCTCGGCCAGCCTGCGGAGGCGGTGCTCCCCGGCTGGATGGCCTTGGACTTTGCCAACGAGGCCATGGCCCAAGCCAACGAGCGGCGGCGCAGCGGCCGCCCGGCGCGGGTGCTGCGCCTGTTCCGCGGCGATGGCGCGGTCCGATCGGTGGAGCCGGTGGTCTTTCAGCAGGGGGGCGGTGCGCACCGCATCACCACCGTCGTGCTGCGTGATGCGAGCGATCGAATCGCCGCCGAGCAGCGGCGCGAGGCGCTGCGCGATGCGGTCGTCGCCTCCGGCGTGCAGCTGGCCTTGCTCCAGGCCTTGAGCGACGGCGCCCGTTCGGCCGAGGACCTGGTCGCCGCCGTTCAGGGGCGCGCGGCGCTACCGATTGCGCCCCCGCAGCTGAAAGGCTTTGACCTGGCGCAGGCGCTGACGGAGCTCGACGCATGGTGTCGAACCCAAAGCAAGGCCATCGACCTGGGCTTGGCCCTGCCCAGCCGGACCCTGGCGGTGATGGGCAATGCGGAGCAGTTCCAAGCGGGGATGCAAAAACTCCTGCTCGCCCTGGCGTCGTCCAGCACCAGCGGCCTGACGCTGGAGATCAGCGTCAAAGCAGAAGAAGCCATCAGTCTGTCATTGACCTTCGGCGGGCTCAGGCTTGAGTCAAGCCACCTCGACTCCCCGCTGGTTCGCCTGGCCTTGATGCAGATGGGAGCAGGTGGGGCCATCGCCAGTTTCGGCGATGAGCGGGTAGGCACCGAGAGTCAAACCCTGAGCTTCAACCTGCTGAAGCCCTCGCTCACCACCGAAGCCCACATCTGATCGGCTTCGCTTCGAGTGACCCTGAAGCGGTCCAGTTCGGTCATTCGTTGGGTGTCATTGAATGTCTGATCTCGCTGCAGACGAGCCTGTCACTTGGTGAAAGTCAGCGGCAGGCTGAAACGCGTCATCGGCAGTCGTTGGCTCAAGCGTCTGCTTTGATCTAGACCGGACATCCAGCCGCCAGCTATCCAGACCCGCAAATAGCAAAAGGGCTGCAAGGTCGTTGAACCTGCAGCCCGTTCTTGTTAGCGCGTTGCTAGCTCCTCGCCAGACGCGGCCGGATCGTCCGCCGCTTCATCGAGTCGCTGGCCCGTCCTATTCGCCCACCGATAGAGGATGGGAAGGACCAGCAGCGTCAAGGCCGTCGATGACAGGATGCCGCCGATGACCACCGTTGCCAGTGGGCGCTGGACCTCAGCACCCGTGCCTGTGGCCAAGGCCATCGGCACGAAGCCTAGCGACGCGACCAAGGCCGTCATCAGCACAGGTCGCAAGCGAGTCAGTGCACCTTCGCGCACCGCCTCGTCGACGCTGCGCCCTTCTTCGCGCAGGCTGCGAATGAAGGACAGCATCACCAGGCCGTTCAGCACGGCTACACCGGAGAGCGCGATGAAGCCGACGGCTGCCGAAATGGACAGTGGGATGCCGCGCATCCACAGTGCCAAGACCCCACCAGTCAACGCAAATGGAATGCCCGTAAAGACCAACAGGCCGTCCTTGGCGTTGCCGAACATCGCGAACAGCAGGACGAAGACCATCAGCAGCGACAGCGGCACGACGATCTGCAGGCGCTGGGTCGCCGACTGCAACTGCTCGAAGGTGCCGCCCCAAGTCGTCCAGTAGCCTGCGGGGACCTTGACCTTCTGGTCGATGACCGCCTGCGCATCGCCCACGAAGGAACCCAGGTCGCGGCCCGTCACGTTGGCGCTGACGACGATGCGACGCTTTCCGTTCTCGCGCGAGACTTGATTCGGCCCCGGCGCCAGTTCCAGCGTGGCCACCTCGGACAGCGGCACATAGCTCACCCGGCCTTCACCGCGTCCCTTGGGAAGCGGCACCGGTAGGCGGCGCAGCGATTCGAGGTTTTCGCGCTGAGCATCCGGCAGTCGCACCAACATGTTGAAGCGCCGGTCGCCCTGGAAGAAGGTGCCGGCCTCCCGACCGCCGATGGCGGTGGCCACAGCATCCTGGACTTCGGTCATGTTCAGCCCATAGCGTGTGGCCTTCGACCGGTC
This sequence comes from Roseateles microcysteis, assembly GCF_036880965.1. Lineage (NCBI taxonomy): Bacteria > Pseudomonadati > Pseudomonadota > Betaproteobacteria > Burkholderiales > Sphaerotilaceae > Roseateles > Roseateles microcysteis. The sequence goes on from NZ_JBAJMV010000008.1 coordinate 70,636, forward strand.
GATGTTGACGGTCAGCATGGGCAGCCCCGTCGTCTGCTCCACCTTGACCTCGGTGGCTCCTGGCACGCCCTGCAAGACCTGAGCGATCTTGTTGGCGGTGTCATTGAGGACGTCGTTGTCGTCGCCAAACACCTTCACGGCAACGTCAGACCGAACTCCGGAGATGAGCTCGTTGAAGCGCAGCTGGATAGGTTGGGAGAACTCGTAGTTATTCCCAGGAACCTTGTCCGCTTCCGCTCGGATGGCCGCCAGCAACTCATCCCTCGTCTTGCGGGGCTCGGGCCACTGGTCCATCGGCTTGAGCATGATGTAGCCGTCCGAGATGTTGGGCGGCATCGGGTCGGCAGCGATTTCCGCAGTGCCGGTGCGAGCAAAGATGCGCTCAATCTCAGGGAACTTGCCCATGAGATGCGACTCGAGCTGCTTCTGCATCGCAACCGATTGGCTCAAGCTCGTGCCCGGGATGCGCAGCGCCTGGATGGCGAAGTCACCCTCATTCAGGTTCGGCACGAACTCCGACCCCAACCGGGTGGAAACCGCACCGCAGAAGGCGACCAGGACGGCCGCAATCGTCAGGACGATTGGAGCGTTGGACAGCGAGCTGGCGAGCAGCGGCTTGTAGCGTGATTCCGCCCACTGCATCAGCCGGTTTTCCTTCTCCGCCACTCGCTTGCCCATGAAGAGCGCGACGGCAGCGGGTACGAAGGTCACCGAGAGCAGCATGGCACCCAGCAAGGCCAGCAGCACGGTGTAGGCCATCGGATGGAACATCTTCCCTTCGACGCCGGTGAGTGCCAGGATCGGGATGTAGACCACCATGATGATGAGCTGGCCGAACAGCAGCGGACGGCGTGCCTCGCGGGCTGCGGCGAAGACCTCATGGAAACGCTCAGTGCGCGTCAGCGCGCGGCCCTTGTGCTCTTGCGCATGTGCCAGGCGGCGCACGCAGTTCTCAACGATCACAACGGCGCCGTCAACGATGATGCCGAAGTCCAGCGCACCAAGGCTCATCAGGTTGGCGCTGATGCCCATCCGGACCATGCCGGTGAAGGTGAATAGCATGGATAGCGGTATCACCATCGCGGTGATAAGCGCGGCCCGGATGTTGCCGAGGAACAGGAACAGCACGGCGACCACCAACGCAGCGCCTTCGATGAGGTTCTTCTGTACGGTGCGAACGGCCTTGTCGACCAAGGTCGTGCGGTCATAGACCGTCACGACCTTCACGCCGGCAGGCAGCGTTTTGTTGACCGCCTCCATCTGCTTGTCCACCGCGCGCGAAACCTTGCGGCTGTTCTCGCCCATCAGCATGAAGACCGTTCCCAGCACGACCTCCTTGCCGTTCTCGGTAGCGGCACCCGTACGGAGCTCGCGCCCCAACTCGACGTCGCCAATGTCCCGCACACGGATCGGCTGGTCCTGAGCTGTGCCGATGATGATGTCGCGGATGTCGTCCATGGATTGGACCTGGCCTGGCGCGCGCACCAGGTACTGCTCGCCCTTGCGCTCGATGTAGCCGGCGCCCTGGCTGGAGTTGTTCTTCTCCAGCGCATTGACCACGTCGGCGAGGCTCAAGCCATAGGCCGAAAGACGCTCCAGGTTCGGCGCGACGACGTACTGCTTCTCGAAGCCGCCGATGGAGTTGATTTCCGTGACGCCCGGGACGTTGCGCAGCTGCGGCTTAATGACCCAGTCCTGAATCTCGCGCAGGTCGGTAGGCGTGTAGACCGAACCGTCAGCCTTCCGGGCCTTGGGCTCGGCCTCCACGGTCCACAGGTAGATTTCTCCAAGACCCGTGGAAATCGGCCCCATCGTCGGCGCAACGCCGGCGGGCAGGCGATCCCGAGCTTCCTGCATGCGCTGGTTGACCAGCTGGCGTGCAAAGTAGATGTCGGTGCCGTCCTTGAAGATGACCGTCACCTGGGAGAGCCCGTAGCGCGACAGCGAACGGGTCTGCTCCAACCCTGGCAAGCCGGCCATGACCGTCTCGATAGGGAAGGTAACGCGCTGCTCGGTCTCCAGCGGCGAATAGCCAGGCGCCTGCGTGTTGACGACGACCTGCACATTCGAGATGTCGGCCACGGCGTCAACGGGCAGCTTCGTGTAGCTGAAGACGCCAAGTAGCGCCATGCCGAGGACGGCGAGCATGACGAGCCATCGCTGCTCGATGCAGAAGCGGATGATGCGTTCAAACATATCGCCTCCGATCAGTGGTCATGTTCGGCGCTGGCTTTGCCCAGCTCCGACTTCAGGACATAGGCATTGCCCGTGGCGACCTTGTCGCCAGCCTTCAGGCCTTGCAGCACCTCCACGGCCTTACCGTCGGCACGGCCAGTCTTCACCTGCACGGCCTGGAAGCCGCCGGGGACCGCCTTGAAGACCATGGTCTGGTTCTCAATGGTCTGGATGGCCTCCGCCGCGACGGCGACGGGAACTTGCTGCTCGGCCCCGAGCACGCTGACGGTCACGAAGAGACCTGGCCGCCACGCGCCCTGGGGATTGGCCAACGTGACGCGGGCGCGCGCCGTGCGGGTCTGCTCACCCAGCAGCGAGCCGACGTAGGAAATCGTGCCCTGCACCTTCTCCTCGAAGGCCGAGGACGAGACGACGACCTTCTGTCCCACGCGCACGACCGCCAGGTCCTTGGGAGCCACGGCGAACTCTGCCCATACCGAGCTGAGGTCAGAGACCGTGAAGATGCTGGTGTCCTCACGAACCGCTTCGCCGCGTGACAAGTGCTTTTCGACCACGGTGCCGTCGAACGGCGCCTTGACCTCGAAGCGGTTCAAGCTGGAGGAGGAACCTGCGGCGCCGATGGCCGCGAGCTTCTGCCGCGCGTTGTCGACGGCGATGTTGGCCTCGCGCAGCGCTGTCTGCGCTTGCAGGTAGTCCTGCTCGGCAGAAATCTTCTCCTGCCAGAGCTTCTTCTCGCGATCAAAGGTCGCCTGCGCGGCCTCTTGGCGGCGTTGGGCCGTCAGCAGCTCGCTGCGCTGTTCCGACAGCGACGTGCTGGCGATGGCAGCCAGCACCTGGCCGGCGCGCACCTGCTGCCCGAGGTTGGCCGACACCGCTTCTGCTACGCCAGCAAGGCGAGGCACGACGTGAGCAGTGCGGTCGTCGTTGAAACGGATTTCTCCGGAGAAGTCGCTGGCCGCTTGCAACGCTCCGCTGCCGGCTGCAACGACGGTGATGTCCGCCGTCTTCATCTGCTCGGCGGAGAGTTTGACGAGGCGCTCCTCTTCGTGGCCACCTTCGGCTTTGCCGGTCTCGCCCTTGCCATGGGCCTTGCCTTCGTCTTCGTGCGTGTCCACACGCTCTGCCGAGAGAACTGCAGCGCGCCCGCTCCAAAGAACGGCGCCGCTGCCAATGAGGCCTGCCGCGACAACCGCGGCCATGATGGTTCGTTGCTTCTTCGTGATGTTCATGTTGTTGTCCCTCTTCAGCGACCGGTGATGCGGTCAATGGCTGCGGCTGCCTGATAGGCAGTGGCCAGGGTATTCAGGTAGCGCGAACGCGCTTGCAGCAAGGTGCGCTGCGCGTCGATAACTTCAAGGAAACCGAACTTGCCGGCGTCGAAGCCCTTGCTCGCGGCCTCATAGGCCTCCTGGGCGGAGGGCAGTACGGTGCCCTGCAATGTTTGCAAGGAGGTGCCCGCAACCGTCAGCCGGTTCGAAGCGTCCTGCAACTCGCCGAGCAATCGGAGCCGTGCAAGCTGCAACTCGTCCTTGGCCTTCTCGGCTCGACGCGAAGCCTCCAGGATGGAGCCCTGGTTGCGGTCGAACAGCGGCAGCGGGATGGAGAAGCCGACAACGGCCTGGTTGCGGCCCATGGACGCATCTCGCTTGCCGCCAAGACTGAGCGTCACGTCAGGGGTGGCCTTGCTCTTCTCGACACTGACGAGTGCCGCACGTCGCTCGGCCTCCATGCGGCCAATCAGAAGCAATGGAGAGCTCTCGAGCTGCGACGCTAGCTCGGAGAAACCAGGGCGCGCAGGCAGCGTCCTGGCGTCGCCTTGGACGGTGTCAAACGTCGGCGCGCTATCGCCCATCAGCGTGGCGAGCCCAAACCGGGCCGTCTGCAGCTCGGACCTGGCCTCTGCCAGCTCCAACTGAGCATTGGCGAAGTCAACACGGGCACGGGTCTCCTCGACGGGCGAGACCTTGCCTGCGGCAACTCGCTTGGCGACCGCGTCCGCCGCGCGGGCGGCGATGTCGTTCGAGCTCTCGGCGAGCTTAATCCGCTCCTGGGCCACCAAGACGCCGAAGAAGGCGTTGATGACGCTGGAGCGAACTTCGGCGCGTACGTTGCTCAGCTCGGCAGAGGCAACGCTGACTGCGCGCTCCGCTGCTGTGACTCGGGCCGCACGTTTGCCGCCGAGCTCTAACGGGATGTCGACCGTGACGGTGGTGGTCCGACTTTCGCGGCGGGTGTCCTCGACCGTCGTGCTGAGTTCCGGATTGCGCCAGACGCCAGCCTGGCGTGCGGCACCGCCGGCAGCTTCGACTTCCTTGGCCGCGGCCGCAATGGCCGGGCTTCGAGAGGTCGCCTGTTCAAGCACGAGTTCAAGGGTAAGGATGGTTTGTGCCCACAGAGGCACAGGGCTGAGCAATGCTGCCGCCAGCCCGAGCGGCAATAGGAGTTTTCTCATCGAATCTCATCGGTTGGAACCTTGGGATTCGGCGAGACGGAACAGGAGGGAGTTCAGACGTCTCGCCGGCTAGGCGAGACGGGGCCACTGAGGGCGGTCCGGCGCCCTGGTGGGCGCGGACGCATGAGCGTCGAAAGTGGGGGCGGCAAGTCGACTCGTCAGCGCGAGAGATTCCATGCTGGCGGGAGCGTCACAGGCCATTGCCGAGCATGTGGCGTGGCAGGCCGTGCAGTCGTTATCGACCACGAGCTTCGCGCCCACGGGCTTCTTTGCCCCTTCATCCGCCTTGTGCTCATGCGCGTGATGGCCGACGTGCTTAGATGTCTGTTGGCTAGTCTCGTGCTGGCAGTACGCGGCCGCAGCGCCCCAGGCGAACTGGAGCGGCAGCAACAATGCGAGCAGCAATGCGACGAGCCGGTACATATAGTGATTATCGCTGTGGACCGTACCAATCAGTGACTGACTGAAGTACGCAAGAGCCTCAACCCGTTGAAAACCACCAGCAGGCTCGCGCCCATGTCGGCAAAAACGGCCATCCACATGGTGGCGCTGCCAAATATTGCCAGCACGAAGAACACGGCCTTGATACCAAGTGCCAGGATGATGTTCTGCAAAAGGATGGCATAGGTTCGCTGCGACAGCCGGATGGTCTCAGGCACCTTGCTCAGGTCGTCGTTCATGATGAGTACGTCTGCCGCTTCCTTCGCCGTATCGGTGCCTGCCCCACCCATCGAGAAGCCCACAGCCGCCGCCGCCAGGCTCGGCGAGTCGTTGACCCCATCTCCGACCATGCCCGTCTGCTGAACCCGGCCCAGCTCTGAAATCACCTTGAGCTTGTCCTCCGGCAGCAGGTTGGCCTGCAGGTCGTCGATACCGACAAGGCTGGCAATCGCCTTCGCGGTCGATGGGTTGTCACCGGTCAGCATGACCGAGCGGATACCCAGAGCCTTCAGCTCGGCGACCACCTGCCGGCTGGTCTCCTTGACGGTGTCGGCAACCGCAAACAGTCCCAGGACGCGCTCCTGGTCCGCTAGCAAGGACAGCGTGCGCCCCTGAGCCTCGTGCCCTTCCAGTCGGGTCTCAAGCTCAACAGAGCAAAGGCCTTGCTCATGCACCCAGCGGTGGTTGCCAAGGATGTACTGGCGGCCATTTACCGTGCCATGAACGCCGCGACCCATGTCGGCGCCGAAGTCTTCTACGGGAAGCACCTCGCCCCCCAAACCCATCGCAACGGCCTTTGACACCGGATGGTCAGAGCGTGAGGCCAGGCTCTTGGCGATGAGCATTACCTCCTCTTCCGACAGCTGCTGCGACAAGGCTGCATGCTCGACGAGGCGCGGCTTGCCCTCGGTTAGCGTACCGGTCTTGTCTAGCGCCATCACCTTGAGCTTGCGAGCCTCCTCCAGGTAGACGCCGCCCTTGATGAGGATGCCGCGGCGAGCCGCTGCCGCGAGACCACTGACGACCGTGACCGGCGTCGAGATGACAAGGGCACATGGGCAGGCGATGACGAGGAGGACCAGGGCCTTGTAGATCGCCGTCAGCCAAGGCCAGCCCATGAGGAAAGGTGTTCCCACAGCGACTGCCAACGCCAGCACGAAGACGGCCGGCGTGTAGATAGCGGCGAACCGGTCGACGAAACGCTGGGTAGGCGCACGCTGGCCCTGGGCTTCCTCGACAGCATGGATGATGCGGGCCAGCACAGTGTCGCTGGCGCGCTTGGTCACTTCGAACTCGAGTGAGCCGCTCTGGTTGATGGTTCCGGCAAAGACGTCGTCACCGGGAGCCTTGTCGACGGGAATGCTCTCGCCGGTGACTGGAGATTGGTCAACAGCGCCCTGCCCGACGGTCACGCGGCCATCGAGCGCGAACCGCTCGCCAGGCTTCACGCGGGCTGTCGCTCCAATAGCGACGGCCTTGGCATCGACGCTGGCCCAGGTGCCGTCGGCTTGCTGCACCTCTACCCGGGGCGGCGACAGCGCGAGAAGACCAGTGATGGCATTGCGCGCCCGTTCGACCGAGCGTGCTTCGATGAGCTCTGCCAAGGAATACAGCGCCATCACCATTGCCGCTTCAGGCCATTGACCGATGACGAACGCACCGGCAACAGCCACCGACATCAGGGCGTTGATATTGAGCTCACCGCGCACGAGCGAGGACATGCCTTTGCGGAAAACGGCAAGCCCAGAGAGCGCGATGGCGCCGGCCGCGATGGCCATGCCGGCCACTTGCCAAGCCAGCGTGTCCGGAGCCAGGAAATCGACCAGCTCCGCCGCAACGGCCACGAGCAGGGCCCCAATCAGTCGGGTCAGCTCGGCACGCTGAGCTTTTGCCGTGTCCTGCATGGGAGGCGGAGCCGACAGCATCTCTGCCTTGAAGCCAATACCGTTGATGGCCGCAATAACCGGCTCCCAGGTCGTCTGCGGCGCGTCGATGTTCAAGGCGCGCGCGGGCAGGTCGAACCGCAATCCGCGCACTTCGGAGAAACGCTCCAGCGCGCGGCGTATCTGTCCTTCCTCAGTCGGGCAGTCCATCGCGGGAATACGCAGCAACAGGCCACTGGTCGTTGCCGCCGTCGGCGCCTTGGTCTCCGTGCTGCAGGCAGAGCCGCAGCACGGCGTCTCGTGCTTGTGACCATGGTCATGCCCAGCGCCACGAGCATGTTCGTGCTCATGGTGGTGGTCCGTTTGGTCGCCGTGGTGGTGATCGTGGGGGCTCATGCTGTCTGGTTCGTGGGGTTCAAGGGTATTTGACAACCTGTAGCTACTACAGAGTCAAGTCCCTACACTTGCCCTATAGAGAACCTCCGGAGAACCCATGAAGATTGGCGACCTGTCTGCTGCATCGGCCACGCCCATCGAAACCATCCGCTTCTACGAGCGCGAGGGGCTGCTGCCCGCGCCTGCCCGGACCCAGGGGAACTTTCGCGTGTACGAGGTCCCGCACCTGGAACGCCTGCAATTCATCCGTTATTGCCGCGGACTCGACATGTCGCTGGAGGAGGTGCGTGTCTTGCTGCGCTTCAAAGATGCGCCGGACGAAGGATGCGGTGATGTCAATGCCTTGCTCGATGAGCACATCGGTCATGTATCCAAGCGCATCAAAGAACTGAGAGCACTAGAGAAGGAACTCAAGCGACTGCGGCAGTGTTGCGGTGATGTGCGTCCGGCCGACCAATGCGGCATCCTCGCCGGTCTAACGGAGGCGTCGCAAGACCATGCGCAGCCGGAGCACAGCAGCGGCCATCTGCGTTCAGTGCACAAGCACTGACAATGCTCGTCAGTTTCCCGACAGCACGTACCGGCGGGTCACGAGCTACACACTGTCGGCAAGGTCAGGCGGAGTACCTACACAGATTGAACTTCCGATTCAGCGCAGCCTAGCGCTGCCGCTCGCCAATGTCTGCTTCTGAGCCGGAAGCGGCCCACCCGTCGACTTGACCGAATGGCAGCATCCGCTGCGGAGCCGCCACTCACTGATGATGGGCCATACAAAGGCTAAGCACGGCCAAGTAACAGCCCCCAGCATTGCGGACTGTCCTCGCTGCACGCGGCGATCACATGTGACCTGGTGTAAGCGCCATCACCAAGCCAAGCAGTCGACGCCTCCCCAAGAACCGACGGGCAGATATCGACCCTTCGACTGACCTTGCAGCATCAGGGACCGCGCGCTGAAGCCGTTCACGGCCACTGTGCTGCCTTGTCCCGGACGGTGGCTATGGAGAGAGCAGTTCGCTTAGTCAGCGTCTCTCGACGCCCTCTGCTATGATAATTTCCTTATAAATCAACGAGTTAGCATAACATTTACTGATACGGACATCGTATCGGTTGGATGCTGATCCTTCGCATGAAGCCGCCCCGAAAGCTCTTGCTACCGAAGATGGTCCTCACGGTACTAGCCGATGCATCAGACGCTGACGCGACGCGTGTCGAACTGCCCGACGGGGAGTACTTCATCCGGCCGATTCAGGACGCCGAAACGCGAAAGCGGTTGGATAGCCAAGGCCTCTGGGTAGGTATCGTCAGAAGTTCGAGGCCGCCGTTGCTCGCGAGATTTCCCTACTGCGCGAGGTTCTTCAGCTAAAGAAGCAGCTCGCGGAGCTCACCGGTGGCAACGTCCTACCGCTTCGGCCCATAGCGAAAAGTCCGGAGTAGGCACGCCAATGCAGCGCCTCAAGCTGTGGGCGGTCTGCATAGCCGATCCTGCAAACTGTGCCGGCTCTTGCCATCGAGCCTCCCCTCAGAGGCGCGATGGCAAGAGCCGTGTGTCAATGCAGTGGTGATAGAGCTGTAGATCTCCGCATGGCTCATCGTCTGTTGCACCTGTCCCCCGAGGCTCCAAAACGGGTCAACGACGTCTCTAATCGCTGAGCGTGCATGTCCACGCCCTTGTCCATCTCAGGCGAACTTGCGAATGTCGGCTCTAGTGGGATTACTTGCGAGTACCAGCTCATGGCCGATGGTGCCGCCGGTGTTGCCGTAGTTCGGCGCGTCGTCGAGCTTGGCGTCATACAGCGGCGGCTGCAGCACGCCGGCCGGGAAGTTGATGTCGTTCATCTGCGCGTCGTAGTAGGCGTTGACGGTCTGCGGCGTCATGCCCCATTCGCCACGATCCAGCGGCTGGCCGATCTTGGCCAATTGGCGGCGCAGCTCGAAGGCGTGGCCTGCCTGCACATTGGCCACGAAGGCGCCGCGCGCCACCGGCAGGGAGCGGTAGTCGCGCCAGCGGTCCGGGTAGCCGACCTTGTTGACGATGGCATGCAGCTTCTCCTGCGCCTGCTTGCGCGTGGCCGGGCTCATCCATTCGAGCTTCTCGATGCGGGCCGCCATCGCGGTCTCGATCTGGGCCGTCATCTTCAGCGTCGCATCTTTAAGCGCAGGGCTGAAATTGCGCGTGACGAACTCCTGGCCGAGGGCCTCGCCCATCTGCAGGTCGACCAGCTCGACGCAGCGCTTCCAGCGAGCCTTGAGCTGCGGCACGCCGTTGAGCGTGTGGCCGAAGAAGTCGAAGTTGGCCTGCACCATCTCGGGCGACAGCAGCGCGGCATGGCTGGACAGCGCCTGCCAGCGCAGATAGCTCTTCAGGTCGGCCAGTGGCAGCGCCTTGAGCTGCGCCGCAAAGGCCTTCATGAAGGCCGGCTCGGTGACATTGAAGCGGGTGAGGCCCGACGGCGCGCCCAGCGCCTGCTGGTAGGCGGCCCAGTCAAAGCCCGGTGTCAGCGCCTGCAGGCCCTGGGCATTGACGACGTGGAAGCTCTTGTACGGATCACGCTTGTCGACCTTGCTCAGCGAGGCGCGGGCCAGCGCGGTTTCGATCTTCAACACCGTCCTGGCTTGCGCGCGTGCCGCCGCGGCCGTGGCGCCACCGAGCTCCAGCAGGCGCGCCACGTGGGCCTCGAACTGGGCGCGGATCTTCTTTGACTTGGCGTCCTGCCCGAGGTAGTAGTCGCGGTCGGGCAGGCTCAGGCCGCCGGCGGTGGCGAAGGCGATCAGCCGGCTGGAGTCGGCAAAGTCCTGGCCCGAGGCGAAGCGGAAGAACAGGCGTTCGTTGTTGGTGGCCAGGTGCAGCATGGCCAGCAGGGCGGGCAGCTCACGCTTGTCGGCCAGCGCATCGATGCTGGTGAGCAGCGGCTGCAAGGGCGCCAGGCCTTGGGCGCGCGCTGCGTCCTCGCTCATGCAGGAGGCGAAGTAGTCGCCCATCTTGACCTGGTTGGGCGTTCGCTCGGGCCCGCCTTGAGAGAGCTTGTCCAGGATGCCCCAGAGGTAGCGCTGGTTCTCGTTGGCCATCTTGGCGTAGACCGACCAGCGCGACTGGTCCGCAGGGATGGGGTTGTTCTTGTTCCAGTGACCGCAGGCGAACTGGTAGAGGTCCTCGCAGGGGTCGACCGAGCGGTCCATCGCCTGGGTGTCCAGGCTCGGGGTGTAGGGCAGGGCGGCGAGAGGTGTCTCGGCGGCGGGAGACTGCGAGGACGGCAGTGGCTGCGCCACGGCTGCGCTGGTGGCGAGCAGGGCGCTGATCAGGAGGCTGGGGCGGCGCATGGCGGACCTTCGTTCTTGTGCGAAGGCCGCATTCTCGGCCCTGTCAGGGCAGGGTGTAGCTTGCCAGCGCCTTAGGGAATTTCAGGAGCCACAAGCGCGTGCGACGCTCGATCTCGTTGCCGCGCGTCACACGCACACCGGTGGCGCCAGGGGCGCAGGCGCCGTCGCTCAGGATGCTGCCATTCGCGTCCACCATGCAGGCCGTCGGGTCGCCGTCGACCAGCTTGCCCGTGGCATCGACCAGCGTGGTGCGCAGGCCGAAATCGTTGTCGTTGATCAGCGCCAGGGTCTGGCCATCCACCACGGCCAGGCCTTCGGCCTTTTCAGCCAACCAGCCGGCGGCATTCAGGTCCAGCAACATCGTCTTCTTCAGCGTCACGACCTGCTTCCAGGGCGTGGCCGTGGCCGTCAGGCCGTCGATGCTGTTCTTCTCCAGCTCGCTGCCCTGGGCGCTGATGTCGGTGGCATTGCTCGGCACCTGCACCAGCATCAGGAAGTTGCGCACCTGGCCATTCGCATCCGCACCTTGCTCGATGACGATGAACTTGCCCTCGCCCAGGCTCACCAGGTCACCCAGCTTGGCGCTGCCGGTGCGGTTGCGGTCCCATTTGCCGCCGCTGGCCGACAGGGCATGGTTCAAGGGATAAGCGTACAGCCTGGAGGTTTCGGTCTTGGGGTCGAACTCCAACCAGCGGGCGAACTGGGCGAAGTCGCGCACTTTGACCTTGTCGGTGTTCTTGCCGTCCTGGTCCAGGTCCGAGCTGTCGATGACCTCGACGGACTTGCCGGCCGCATCCAGCGCGTCGATCGGGCTTTGCAGGAAGCCATGCAGCTTGCCGCTGGCCTTGTCCATCGCCAGGCCTTCCATGCCGCGGTTGCTGCGGCGCTGGGCCAGCACGGCGGGCAGCTTGCCCGGGCCGGTGCCGGGCTCGTAGCGCTTGAGCACCACGCCCGTCGTGGCATCGATCTTGACGACGAAGGGGCCGTATTCGTCCGAGGTCCAGAACACCTTGGCCGCGTCGTCATAGACCAGGCTTTCGCTGTCCAGGCCCTTGGCATCGAAACCACCCTTGGCACCGTCATAGCGCAGCGCGTCGTCCAGCGGAATCTCCAGGCTGCTGCCAACCACGCCGAAAGGCGCGGGGCGGCCGGTGATCCTGGTATTGGCGTCGGACTTCAGCGGCAGGAGGCTGGTGGTGACCGCACCACCCGCACCCACCTTGATCACGCCGATGGAAGGCGTGAAGCTCGGTGCCGGGAACATCTTGGTGATGCTGGTAGCGCCGGCCTGGTCGGGACGCGGTGCGTTCGGGCTGTCGCCATTGGGGCCGCGGTCGGTGATGCCCCAGAACTCGAGGCTGCCATCGGCCGCCTTGCCCTTGAAGGCCAGGCCCGAGCCGACGGCCGGGTAGAAGCCCTTGGGAAAGTCCTTCTTCGCGGCGGCGTTCGTGCCCTCGTAAGGCACGAACATCGAGGCATCGGCCTGCAGCTCGTACTTGGTGATGAGCACATCGCCGCCGGCCGTGGCCTGCGTACTCTTGCTGGTCTCGGTCTTGCCCATCAGGCTTGCCAGTGTCGATTCGTAGTGCTCGCTTGATGCCGTGCGGCGCAGCTCGCCCATGGCGCGGCTGGCATAGGGCTGGCCGTAGCTGTCCAACTGGTTCGCGGGCAGCAGGGCCTTGAATGCGGCCTCGAAGACGTCGGGCGCAGCCGTGAAATCGAGGCTCTTGCCCTTGAAGGCATCGGCCACGGCGGCGGGGATGCGGATTCCGTTGCTGGCGTCGTCGTCATCATCCAATGATTGCAGGAAAACCAGGCGGTTGATCAGGCGCGGGTCGGCAAGATTGCTCGTCAACGCCAGCTCGGAGGCCATCAACGTCTGGGTGCAGAGCGCATCGCCAAGAATCACGTCACCGACCGTGAAGCGCACCACGTCGCCCTGCTGGCACTGGAAGCCGCCCTCGGCACCGGTGCGGCCCGCCAGCTTGGAGGGCGAGGCACTGTATTGCACGCCCTCGACAGCGCCATCGAGCAGGCGCCCGTTGACCGTGACCGGCGCGGCCTGGTCGTCATCACCGGAACAGCCCGCCATCGTGGCCATGAGGGCCATCTGGGCCATTGCCATGGTGACGGCCATCGCCACCTTCGTCTTGCTCTTGATAGTCATTGCTACCGCTCCAGGGTTTTCGCCCGATGTGTGAATTGGGCGAGACCATAGAGACGGCTCGTGACAAGCCGATGAAGAGCGGGCGGGGCGAAGCTGCTAGCGCAGCCCGGCGTTGATCTTGTCGAGCACGGCCGCGCCAGGGCAGAGCTCGCGCTCCGCCAGGCGGTTCAAGGGCGTGGCAACGGTTTTGAGGCCCGTGTGCATGTCATGCGCGCTCGGGTCGACATAGAGCAGGCCGGTCGGTATCACGCCCGAGGCCTGCAGCGCCTGCAGGTGGTTCATCGCGCCGAGCCGGTCGGTGGGGTCGTAGTCCGTCAACACTCTCTGCAAGCGCATCTGCGAGCCGTCGGGCTGCGGCACGAGGATTTCCTGCTCGTCGCCGGCCGCCTCCTGCTGCGCGGCGAGGGCTATGAAGTCGATGCGGTTCAGGGCCTCGTTGTGCTCGCGCACATGGTCGTAGCTGCGCGTGCTGCCGGCATGGTTGTTGAAGGCCACGCAGGGGCTGATCACGTCGATGAAAGCGGCACCGCCATGGCGGATCGCGCCTTCGATCAAGGGCACGAGCTGGGCCTTGTCGCCGCTGAATGACCGGGCGACATAGGTCGCGCCGAGCTGCAGCGCCAGCGCCACCAGGTCGATGGACGCGTCGTTGTTGGTTGCGCCCTTCTTGGCCACCGAGCCTCGGTCGGCCGTGGCGCTGAACTGGCCCTTGGTCAGGCCATAGACACCGTTGTTCTCGACGATGTAGACCATGCGCACGCCGCGCCGCATCGCATGCGCGAACTGGCCGAGGCCGATCGAGGCCGAATCGCCATCGCCGGAGATGCCCAGGTACAGCAGCTCGCGGTTGGCCAGGTTCGCGCCGGTGAGCACGCTGGGCATGCGGCCGTGCACCGTGTTGAAGCCGTGGCTGGCGCCGAGGAAGTAGTCCGGCGTCTTGCTGGAGCAGCCAATGCCCGAGAGCTTGGCGACGCGGTGCGGCGCGATGTCCTGCTGCCAGCAGGCCTGAACGATGGCGCTGGACACCGAATCGTGCCCGCAGCCGGCGCACAGCGTCGAGACCTTGCCTTCGTAATCGCGCCGCGTGTAGCCGACCTTGTTCTTCTGCAAGGACGGATGGTGCAGCGTGGGTTTGGCGAGATAGGTCATGCCGGATTCCTCTGCTCGCGCGGTGCCGTCGCCAAGGCGTGCACATGGCGCGTGATCGATTCGGTGATGAAGCGCGCGGTGATCGGCGTGCCATCGAAGTGCAGGACCTTGGTCAGCCTGGCTGGCGCCACTTCGAGCTCGTTCACCAGCAGGCTGCGCATCTGCGCGTCGCGGTTCTGCTCGACGACGAAGATCTGCTCATGCGCCTCGATGAATTCCTTGACGCTGGCCGGGAAGGGAAAGGCGCGCAGGCGCAGGGCATCGAGATGGATATCGGCGGCGCCGAGCGCGTGCAGGGCCTCGTCCATGGCCGGGCTGGTCGACCCGAAGTAGATGACACCCAGCCGCGTCTTGCGCGTTGCTCCGCGCAGTACCGGCTGCGGCACCAGCGTGGCGGCGGTGGCGAACTTCTTCAGCAAACGCTCGACGTTGTAGACGTAGTCCTCGCCCTTCTCCGAATAGCGGGCCTGCGGGTCGCGCGTCGTGCCGCGGGTGAAGTAAGCGCCCTTGCTCGGGTGCGTGCCGGGCAGCGTGCGCCAGGGAATGCCGTCGCCATCCACGTCCTTGTAGCGGGCGAACTCAGGTCCGGCATCGAGCTGCTCGGCCGTCATCACCTTGCCGCGGTCAAAGCGCCGCTCGTCGCTCCACTGCAAGGGCTCGCACAGGCGCTGGTTCATGCCGATGTCGAGGTCGGTCATCACGAAGACCGGCGTCTGCAGCCGGTCCGCCAGGTCCAGCGCAGCGGCCGCATGCTCGAAGCATTCCTTGGGATCCTCGGGCAGCAAGAGCACATGCTTGGTGTCGCCATGCGAGGCATAGGCGGCGGCCAGCAGGTCGGCCTGCTGGGTGCGGGTGGGCATGCCGGTGGACGGGCCGCCGCGCTGCACATCGATGATGGTGAGAGGTATCTCGGCAAAGTAGGCCAGGCCCAGGAACTCGCTCATCAGGGAGACGCCCGGCCCGCTGGTGGCGGTGAAGGCGCGCGCGCCGTTCCAGCCGGCGCCGGTGATCATGCCAATGGAGGCGATCTCGTCTTCGGCCTGGATGATGGCGTAGCGCTTTTCTCCGGTGGCCGCATCGACGCGGTACTTGCTGCAGTACTTCTCGAAGGATTCGGCGACGGACGAAGACGGCGTGATCGGGTACCAGGCGCAGACCGTGGCGCCGCCGTAGACACAGCCCAGCGCCGCGGCCGCATTGCCTTCCATGAAGATGCGATTGCCAATGCCCTTGCCGCGCCGCACCTGCAGGCCCAGCGCATCGGCCAGATGGTCTCGCGCGAACTCGCGACCGGCATGCAGCGCGCGCACGTTCGAATCGAGCAACTTTTCCTTGCCCTTGTACTGCTCGGCAAACAGCTTCTCGATCTCGCCCGGGTCCATGCCCATCAATTGCGAAAGCGCGCCCAGCACCATGATGTTCTTGAACAGCTGGCGCTGGCGCGAGTCTTCGTAGGTGGCGTTGCAGATGGCCGTGACCGGCATCGAGATCACGTGCACATCGGAGCGGAAGGCCTCGGGCGGCAGCGGCCGCGTGGAGTCGTAGAACAGATAGCCGCCGGGGCTGATTTCCTTCAGGTCCTGCGCCCAGGTCTGCGGGTTCATCGCCACCATCATGTCCACGCCGCCACGCCGACCCAGCCAGCCAGCCTCGCAGACGCGCACCTCGTACCAGGTGGGCAGGCCCTGGATATTGCTGGGGAAGATATTGCGCGGGCTGACCGACACGCCCATGCGCAGGATGGCCTTGGCGAACAGCTCGTTGGCCGAGGCCGAACCCGAGCCGTTGACGTTGGCAAATTTGACGACGAAATCGTTGACGGCTTCGATACGGCTCATGTGGCAGCCCTCCGTGTCTCATGATCCCGACAAGCCGGGCCGGCCTTCGTTGTCTGCAACAGGAACTTCTGCATGTCCCAGGCGCCCGTCGGGCAGCGCTCGGCGCACAGGCCGCAGTGCAGGCAGACGTCTTCGTCTTTCACCATCACGCGCTGCGTCTTCAGCTCGTCCGAGACGTAGAGGTCTTGCGCGATGTTCAGGGCTGGCGCGTTGAGTCGCGTGCGAAGCTCGGCTTCCTCGCCATTGGCCGTGAAGCTGATGCAGTCCATCGGGCAGATGTCCACGCAGGCGTCGCATTCGATGCACTGCTTGTCGGTGAACACCGTCTGCACGTCGCAGTTCAGGCAGCGCTGCGCTTCCTTGAAAGCGGTGGCCGCATCGAAGCCGAGTTCCACTTCCACCTTGATGCTGGCCAGCGCCTTCTCGGCCGCGGTCCAGGGCACCTTGTAGCGGGCGTCGTTGGCAATCGCGTTGTCGTAGCTCCACTCGTGGATGCCCATCTTCTGCGACATCAGGTTCACGTAGGGCGGCGGCCGCTTGCTGACCGCCTCGCCGTGCAGATACCTGTCGATAGACACTGCGGCCTCGTGCCCATGCGCGACGGCGGTGATGATGTTCTTGGGGCCGAAGGCTGCATCGCCACCGAAGAAAACCTGCGGCAGGCTGGACTGGAAGCTCTGCGCATCGAGCTGCGGCAGGCCGTGCTCGTTGAAGGCGATGCCCGCGTCACGCTCGATCCAGGGGAAGGCGTTCTCCTGGCCCACGGCGATCAGCACCTCGTCGCAGGGGATGGTGATCTCTTCGCCGGTCTGCGCCTTCTTGAAGCGCATGCCGGTGAGCTGGCCGCCCTGATGCTCGAAGGCCAGGGGCACATGGAAATCGAGGATGGGAATGCCCTCATGCTCGGCGTCTTCCTTCTCCCAGGGCGAGGCCTTCATCTGCGCATAGCCGCTGCGCACCGCCACCGTCACGCTCTTGGCGCCGAGGCGCCGCGCGGAGCGGCAGCAGTCCATCGCGGTGTTGCCGCCGCCGAGCACGATGACGCGCGGCAAGACGCTGGTGACATGGCCGAACGACACCGAGGCCAGCCAGTCGATGCCGATGCGGATGCTGGCGCCCGCTTCCTGGCGGCCGGGCAGTTGCAGGTCGCGCCCGCGCGGCGCACCACAGCCGACGAAGACCGCGTCATGGCCCTCGTCCAGCAGCGCCTTCATCGACGCGATGCGCTCGCCCGCGCGCAGCTCGACGCCGAGGTTCAGGATGTGGCCGCATTCCTCGTCGATCACCGACTCGGGCAGGCGGAAGCGCGGAATCTGCGTGCGGATGAAGCCGCCGGCCTTGGCCTCGCCATCGAAGACGGTGACCGCATAGCCCTGTGTGGCCAGGTCGCGCGCCACGGTGAGGGAGGCCGGGCCGGCGCCGATGCAGGCGACCCGCTTGCCATTGCGCGGCTGTGGCTTGGGGAACAGTGCACGCAGCTCGTCTGTCTTGTTGTCAGCGCAGACGCGCTTCAATCGACAGATGGCCACGGCCTCGGGTTTGGCTGAGTTCTTTTCCTCGACCCGGCCGCGCCGGCAGGCCGGTTCGCAGGGCCGGTCGCAGGTGCGTCCGAGGATGCCGGGGAAGACGTTGGACACCCAATTCACCATGTACGCCTCGTCATGGCGGCCCTGGGCGATCAGGCGGATGTATTCGGGGACGGGGGTGTGGGCCGGACAGGCCCACTGACAGTCGACGACCTTGTGGAAATAGGCCGGATCGGCAATATCGCTGCGCTGCACCGTGGACACCCTCCTGTGCGGATCACAGCGAAAGCACGTTGGCGGTGCAAAAGGGCACCGGTGCACCACTGTGTCGGACCAGTCTACGCCCGCCGCACCAGACTGGGCTGCGCGGGCAAACCCGGGCGCACCAACAAGGCCTTCAGCGCGTCTTCAGCCTGGCCTGCGCAGCACTTCCCGCTGCCAACTGCTGGTGAGCTTCTTGGATTCACGCGCCCACAGCACCGGCTGCAAGGCGCGTGCATTGCGGTACTGGGCGCTGTCCACCAGGCGGCGGCGCACCCTCTCGGGCAGCTTCAGGTGGTCGATGCGTATCGGCCGGGCATTGCCGCGGGCCAGGTTCAGCTGGCCCTCGTCGCTGAAGATGAACTCGCGCGCCAGCACGGCTGCATTGGGATGCGGCGCATGCTTGTTGATGAGGGGCGAATAGCCGCTAACGACCGAGCCGTCCTCGGGAATCAGGATCTCGAAGTCGCCCGCGTTGCCCAGGCGGTGGCGCAGGGACAAGGCATTGAAGTCCCACATCACATAGACATCCGCATGATCGACCTTCATGCGCGGCAGGGTCGGGTTGTCGCTGATCAGGCGGCCATGCTTGGCGAGCTCGGCAAATCCTTGCAAGGCGGGCTCCAGCCGGGTCTCGCTGCCACCCAGCGCGATCGCCGCGGCCAGCACGGCGGCATTGGCCTGCGCCGTCGGGCCGACATCGCCGATCAGCACCCGCGCCGAACTGGCCAGCAGGGCGCGCCAGCTGCGTGGCAGCTGCGGAACGCGCCGGGTGTTGACCGCAAAGGCAATCGTGCCGGTGTAGGCCAGGGCCCAATGGCCATCGGCGTCCTTGGCCCAATCGGGAATCTGCTCCCAATGCAGAGGCTTGTGGGCGCGCGTGAGCCCGGCAGCCTTGGCTTGCGCTGCGAATTCGAAGCCCACGTCACACAGGTCGATGCTCGCCGCCCGGCCTTCGCTGGCCAGGCGGGTCAGCTGCTCAGCGCTGCTGAGGTTGTGGTCCACATGGGAGAGGCCGTATTCGTGCAGCAGGTCGTGCCAGGTTTCGCGCCAGTTCGCCCAGCTGTCGGGCATGCCGGTGCTGACCAGCTGGCCTTCGGCGCGCGCGGCTCGGGCCAGCTCGGCCAGCCGCGCATTGCCGGCCAGCGCCGGCCGTGCCGCCATCAGGCCCAGCAGGGCGCTCAGATGATGGCGTCGCGACAGGTTCATGGCTCGCTTTCTTGCAGCCGGGCCAGCTTAGCATCACCCCAGTATGGGTGATACGGTGCGAGCTCCGCCAGCAGCCGCCGTTCGCACTGGGATAATGCGCGCCAATGCTGCAGACCCACCGCTCCTTCCTTCGCCCGCTCGCCGGCGGCCTGCTTGCCGCCGCCCTGCTGAGCGGCTGCGGCTTGTCGACGCCGCTGCAAGCCACGCCCAAGAGCGCTGTCTACCTGAACGAGAAGTTCCAGAGCGACGAGACCTTCTCGCGCCTGTTCGACGGCGGCGTGGCCGAGACCTGCGAGGCGGCGCGCCGCGCGCTCCTGAGCCAGGGCTACATCATCACCAATGTCCGCGAGGGTGCGATCAACGGCAGCAAGCGCTTCCAGCCCGAGGGCGAGGTGCATGTGGAGCTGAGCTTCAACATCGTCTGCGTGGCCGACGGCAAGAACGCCCAGATCGCCACCGCCTATGTCTCGGCCCAGCAGGACCGCTACGCGATCAAGAAGAGCACCAACGCGAGCAGCATCGGCATCAGCGCCATCGGCTCGATCTCGGTGCCGCTGTCGTCCTCGCAGGATTCACTGGTCAAGGTGGCCAGCGAGACGATTCCCGCCGGCGACTTCTACGACCGCTTCTTTGCCTTGATGAACCGGATGCTGCGCGAGCAGGCAAACGACAAGCGCGAGGTTGACAAATGAAAGCCCTGGTCGCGCTCCTCTTTCTCTCGCTGCTGTCAGGCTGCGAGCTGATGTACGACATGGGCCAGCAGACCGCCCTGCGCGACTGCGAGCAGATGCAGGACGCCACGGCGCGCACCGAATGCAGGCGCCGCAACAGCCAGGACTACCGCGACTACGAGCAGCAGCGCCGCCAGCTGCAGGCGCCCGCCGCCGCCTCGGGGGCGAAGCGATGAGCGGCGGCAGCCGACTGGTCTACTCCACCGAGTCCGGCCGCACCTGCCCGGACTGCCGGCAGGCCCTGGCCGACTGCCGCTGTGCGGCACTGAAGAAAGCCGCCAAGCCGGCCGGCGACGGTGTGGCCCGCGTCTGGCGCGAGAGCAAGGGCCGCGGCGGCAAGACCGTCACCCTGGTCAAGGGCATGACCCTCGCCGACGCCGACCTGCAGCTGCTGGGCAAGAAGCTGCGCGCCTCCTGCGGCACCGGTGGCACGGTCAAGGACGGGGTGATCGAGATCCAGGGCGACCATGCCGAGCGCGTGACCGAGCTGCTGGTCAAGGCCGGACATCCGGCAAAGCGAGCGGGCGGCTAGTACAGTCCGGCGACACTTTTGTCGCCCGGACTGATCAGCCCATGTTCAAGCTCTCCACGCTTCTCGCCGCCTCCCTCCTTGCCGCCAGCGCGCTCGCCGCGCCGCCCCCGCTGAGCACCGTCTCCGAGCGCAGCGGTTTCCTCAAGACCGGCCGCTATGACGAAGTGCAGGCCCTGTGCCGCGACTTCGAGAAGGCCTATCCGGGCCGCGTGCGCTGCTGGGAGTTCGGCCGCACGCCACAGGGCCGGCCGATGCTGGCCCTGGTGGCTTCGGACAGCGGCGCGCTCACCCCGGCCGAGGCGCGCAAGCGGAAGTTGCCGGTCAGCCTGATCCAGGGCGGCATCCATGCCGGCGAGATCGACGGCAAGGACGCCGGCTTCCTCGCCCTGCGCCAGGTCCTCGACGGTCAGGCCGCGCCGGGCGCACTCAAGGGTCAGGTGCTGGTCTTCGTGCCCGTGTTCAATGTCGACGGCCACGAGCGCTTCGCCGCCTGGAACCGGCCCAACCAGCGCGGCCCCGAGCAGATGGGCTGGCGCACCACGGCGCAGAACTACAACCTGAACCGCGACTATGTGAAGGCCGACGCGCCCGAAATGCAGGCCATGCTGCGCCTGATCGACCTGTGGGACCCGCTGGTGCTCGTGGACCTGCATGTGACCGACGGCGCCAAGTTCGAGCATGACGTAGCGGTGCAGGTCGAGCCGGTCCATGCCGGCGACGAGGCCTTGCGCGCGGTCGGCCGCGCCTGGCGCGACGGCGTGGCGGCCGACATCGCCAGGCAGGGCTCGTTGCCGGTGGTCTTCTACCCCTCGTTCAACGAGGACGACAACCCGGCCTCGGGCTTCACCGACGGCGTTTCCACGCCCCGCTTCTCCACCGGCTACCCGCTCTTGCGCAACCGCCTGGCCATGCTGGTGGAAACGCATTCCTGGAAGGACTATCCGCACCGCGTGCGCGTGACGCGCAACATCGTGGTTTCGGTGCTGGAGCGCGTGGGCGCGAGCGGCGCGGCCTGGCAACAGGTGGCGAAGGATGCCGACGCGCGCGCCAGCCAGCTCGGCGGTCAAACGGTGGCCCTGACCTGGAAGGCCAGCCCCAAGGCGCGCGAGATCGAATTCCGCGGCTATGCCTACACCCGCACGCCCAGCGAGATCTCCGGCGGCTTGATGACGCGCTACGACGAAACCAGGCCCGAGCTCTGGAAGCTGCCGCTGCGCGACGAGATCCTGCCCGACCTGCAGATCACGGCGCCCAAGGCCGGCTACCTCGTCCCCGCCGAGCATGCGGCCTGGATGGCCGACAAGCTCAAGCTGCACGGCATCAGCTATCGCGTCCTGAAGGCGCCGCTGGTCAAGGCGGCAGTGGAGACCTTCCGCGCCAGCTCGGCCAAGCGCGGCATGCAGTCGGTGGAAAGCCACCAGCGCCTGGACCTGCAAGGCCAGTGGTCGGCCGAGGCCCGCGACGTGCCGGCCGGTTCGCTGTTCGTGCCCATGGCCCAGCCCGGCGCACGCCTGGTGATGTCGGTGCTGGAGCCGCTGGCGCCGGACTCCTACGTCGCCTGGGGTTTCTTCAACAACCACTTCGAACGCAAGGAGTACATGGAGGGCTATGTGGCCGAGGAGGTCGCCCGCGAACAGCTGGCCGCCGACCCGGCCCTGCGCGCCGCCTTCGACAAGCGCATCGCCGAAGACGCGGCGTTCGCCAAGAGCCCGGCCCAGCGCCTGGATTTCTTTGCCCGCCGCCACAGCAGCTGGGACGAGCGCTTCAATCTCTACCCTGTACTGCGGACCGACGTGGCGCCCTGAGCCTGCTAGTGCTGTGAGAGCTTGCGCGCGCGCTCAAGCAAGAGCTCGCGTTCGCGCTCATTGCGGGTGAGGGCCGCTGCACGCTCGATCTCGACCGTCGCCTCGCTGAGGCGGCCGAGCTTGACCAGCAGGTCGCCGCGCACGCTGAACAGCCAGGGATAGTTGGCGAGCGCGCCCTCGTCCACCAACTCATCAACCAGGGCCAACGCCGCTGCCGGCCCCTCGGCCATGCCGACGGCGACGGCACGATTGAGCTCCACCACCGGCGAGGGTTGCAATTGGCACAGTGCGTCGTAGAGCGCGACGATCTCGGTCCAGTCGGTCTGCTCGGCCCGCAGCGCCCGCGCATGGCAGGCCGCGATGCCCGCTTGCAAGGCGTAGGGCCCCAGCTCCTTGCCCAGCTCGGCAATGCGCAAGAGCGATGCCAGGCCGCGGCGAACGAGGAGCAGGTCCCAGCGGCTGCGGTCCTGGTCCATCAGGAGCACCGGCCGGCCGTGGCGGTCGGTTCGCGCATGGGCGCGCGAAGCCTGGATCTCCAGCAAGGCGTTCAGGCCCAGCACCTCGACCTCCTCCGGCATCAGTCCCATCAGCACGCGTGACAAACGCAAGGCTTCGTCGCACAGCGCCGGGCGCAGCCAGTCTTCGCCTGCGGTGGCCGTGTAGCCTTCGTTGAAGATCAGGTAGATCACTTCCAGCACCGAGGCCAGGCGCTCATGACGCGCTGAGGGCGCCGGCAGCTCGAAGGGCACGCGGGCCGCGCTCAAGCTTTTCTTGGCGCGCACGATGCGCTGGGCAATCGTGGGCTCGGCCACCAGATAGGCGCGGGCGATTTCCGCGGTGGAAAGCCCGCCGAGCAGGCGCAGCGTCAAGGCCACGCGCGCCTCGGTGGACAGCACAGGATGGCAGGCGGTGAAGATCAGGCGCAGAAGGTCGTCGCCGATGTCATCGGCTCTTGCGGCATCCAGCCCATCGACAAAGTCCGGCACGATCATCGCCTCCTGTGCCTCCAGGTCTGCGCCCAGCTCCTCATGCTTGCGCGCATGCAGGGCCGCAGCGCGCACATGGTCCAACGCACGGTTCTTGGCCGCCGTCATCAGCCAGGCGGCCGGCTTGTCCGGCAGGCCTTCGTTCGGCCAGCGCTGCAGGGCGACCAGGAGCGTGTCCTGCGCCAGCTCTTCAGCAACGCCCACGTCGCGCGTGATGCGAGCGATATGAGCGACGATCTTGGCCGACTCCAGGCGCCAGACCGCCGCTATGGCCCGCTGTGTCGCCGCCAGCCGGGCGACCTGCGCCGGATCAGGCATCGCGTTCCGGGTTCGCGGCCGCGCTGGTGTTCATGTACGCCAGCTCCCAGATGTGGCCATCCAGGTCTTCGAAGCCGTGGGCGTACATGAAGCCATGGTCCTGCGGTGCTCGCGGCGCGGTGCCGCCGGCCGCCACGGCCTTGGCCACCAGGCTGTCGACCTCCTCGCGGCTCGAGCAGTTCAGGCAGATCAGCACCTCGGTGCTGGCCTTGGCGTCCGCAATCGGCTTGGCCGTGAAGCTGCTGAAGAAAGGCTCGGTCAGGAGCATGGCGTAGAGGTTCTTGCCCAGCACCAGGCAGGCGCCATGCTCGTTTGTGAAATGGGGGTTGAACTCATAGCCCAGCTCGCGCCAGAAGGCCTGCGAGCGCGCCATGTCCTTGATGGCGATGTTGACGTAGATCTGGGTGTGCATGACGGCTCCCGTGTTCAGCTGCGCGTTTCGGCGATCTTCTTGAGACTGGCCAGGACGATCTTCAGCAAGTCAGTGCCCTCCCAGGCCGGCGGCCACGGCGGGTTCAAAATCTTCCGGTTCGTAGAGTTGCCGCACCTCGATCACGCTGTCCTCGCTGATGCCCTTGAACGGGTCTGGAAAACGGCGCGCCCACTCCATCGCCTCTTCGCGAGAACGGACCTGGATCACGGTGTAGCCGGCAATCAGCTCCTTGGCTTCGGCAAAGGGCCCGTCGACCACGCGGCGCTGCCCGCCTTCGTAGCGGATACGCCAGCCCTCTGCGCTGGGCTTGAGGCCTGCGCCATCCAGCAGGACACCAGCCTTGGCAAGCTCTTCGTGGTAGGCCAGCATGTCGGCCAACAGCTCGTTGTCGGGGGCCGGCATGACGCCGGCCTCGCTGGCCGCATTGGCCCGCACGATGATCATGAAACGCATCTGTCTCTCCTGTCAGCACGCCGGCGTGAGGGCGCTCAGGGATACGACGGACCAGCCCGCCCAATTTCGACAAGAGGGCCGAATTTCTTCTTCAATCGTCGAAGCAGGGCCCGACCTGGCGAACCTCGATCGTCGCCCATTCGGCCGCCGGGCATTGCTCGGCATAGGCCAGCGCCTCCTCGCGGCTGACGCCGTCCAGCAGGAAGAAGCCGCCGACCATTTCCTTGGCTTCGGCGAAGGGGCCGTCGATCACCTGCGAGCGGCCGTCGCGCACCTTCAGCCGCGTGGCCCGCCGGGTCGAGGCCAGCGAATTGGCCGCCACCAGCACGCCGCGCTGCTGAAGCATCTCGCCGAATCGCAGCATCCGGTCATAGACCTGCTGGCCGGCCTCCAGGCCGCGTTCCTGACGCTGGCCGACCGGTTCCACGATCAAGAGCATGTAAGACATCGTTGCCATCTCCTCCTGGGGAGGCCGATTGTGGCGCCACCCCGGAGGCCATGGCAAAGATTGCCCGGTTCGCTCAGCGCAGGGCCAGCGACTCGCGCTTCCAGGCCGGGTCCTGCCAGCGCTGGAAGGCGCCCAGCAGTTGCGGCTCGCCGGCCTGGCGTTCGGTGGCCAGGGTTTGCAGGTTCAGCAGCTCGAACGTGCGGCGGGCGTAGCGCCCTTCGGCGCGCGCCTCGCGGCTGACCAGCACCTGCTTGCCGCCGGGCACCCAGCCAGCGAATTCCACATAGCCCAGGCCCGGATGGGCGGCGGTGGGTGGCAGCACCTGCAGGCGCCAACCCTCGGAACTCTTGTGCAGGATCCACAGCTCGCGCCAGCCCTCCAGCGGCTGGGCGGCGATGGCGATGGCATTGCCCTCGCGGTTGAGACTTGCCGAAGCCAGCCAGACCTGGCCGAAGCTGCAGCGGCGCAGCAAGGGCTTGGCCGGGTTGCCGTCCGTGAGGCTCAGGCATTGCTCGCCTTCCGGCGTGGCGGAGAGACTCATCTGCAGCTTGCCGAACTCACGCGAAGAGAGGCGCGGCGATCCGGCCCAGCGCATCGCATTCACCCGCATGGCGGTGTCGTTCCAGCTCGCTTGATCGTCTTCGGCCAGCTCAGTCGGCTGCAGGCTGGCGAAGTCAGCCAGCGAGGCTTGCGCCGCCGCTGTTGACGCCGCCGCCTCGCGGCGCGCGAAAGCCAGGCTGGCCTGCACGGCGGCGCGGCGCATCAGGACGCGGTTCTTCCAGTGCGGGGCCAGGTCTTGCACATCCACATGGCTCAAGACCTCGGCGCGCCAGGCGTCGAGCTTTTCCTTGTCCGAGGGCAGGGCGGCCGGATCCGAGCAATCGGGGCGGGTCAACGCCAACGCTGCGCGGGCCTGAGCCTCGGCGGCCGCCGGCATCGAGAGCACGCGGCGAAAGGCATCGCCGTCGTAACAGAGCAGCACCCGGCCATCGGGCTGGTTGAAGCTCACATAGCGCAGGCCGTAGCGCGCGGCCACGTCGAGCTGGGCGGCGGTCAGCGTTTCGTTGTTCTTGTTGCCGAGGTTGGCCCGGTCCGCGATGCGCTCCGCCAGCGTGCCCAGCGCATCGAGCGCTTCAGTGCCGCCTGCACCATTCAGCTGCTCGCGAGAAGCGCTCTGCACATAGGCGGCGGCCAGGCCCAGGCCCAAGGCTTCCGCGCCCTGCTGCAGGCGCACCAGGCGCAAGCTGGCCAGCAGCTCATTGGGATCGTTCGGCAGGCGGTAGATCTGGCTCTTGCGCAGCCAGCCACCGCGCTCTCGGCGGTAGTCCCAGACCTGGTAGTGGTCGAGCCGCTCGGCGCGGATCTCGAGCGCCTCGCCACGCCAGAGACTGGCTTGCAAGGGTGCCGAGTCACGCGCGGCGCCGCGCAGCGGGGCCTGGTCGTGCAGGACCAGGCCGGCGCCCAGCGGCTTGCCGGCTTCCGCAGCGGCGGCGACGTTGAGACAGGCGGCCGCCAGCGACAGGCCCATCACCAGCAGGACCGGCAGGCTGCACACGCGACGCTTGTTCTTGCTCATGACTGCTTACTCCTTGCCTTCTTCCGATTGCGCCGCCGGCTTGCCGGCACCCAGCAATGCGTTGCCGATGAAGCCCCCGGCAGCCGGAGGCGCGGCGATGATCACTTGCACCTTGTCCGAAAGCTTGTCAGCCATGGTCTTCTGCACCAGCAGAGGATGCTTTGACAGCAGCGCGCCCTCGGTGGCCATCTGCTGCGCATTGACCTTGCCCAGCTGGGCGATGCGGTAGGCCTCGGCATCGGCGAGCTTCTGGCGTGCCTGCGCTTCGCCCTCGGCCTCGATGCGGCGGGCTTGCGCTTCACCTTCGGCCACCTTGATGCGCGAGGCGCTTTGCGCCTTGGCTTCCAGCTCGCGCTGCTCGATCTGGCGCTGCTTGAAGGGGATGACATGCTTCATCGCCTCTTCCTGCGCCTTGGCGGCCAGCACCTGCTCGCGGCCGGCTGCTTCGGCGGCGATTTCGCGGCGTACCTTGTCGGCAGCGGCTTCCAGCTCGCTTTGCTTGACCTGCTTGTCCTTCAACTCCAGCGTGTAGCGCATCTTCTCGGCCGACAGGCCCTCGGCCAGCAGCGCGTCCATGCCGCGGCGGTAGTCGGCCGGCAGGTCGACCTTGCCGATCTGCACGCTGCGCAAGAGGATGCCGTCAGACGCCAGCTTCACGCGCAGCTCGGCTTCCATCTGCTGCTGCAGCTCGGCGCGCTGACTGGAGAAGATCTCGCGCACGGTGCGCTTGGCCACCAGTCGGTAGGCCACACCTTGCAAGGCCGGCTCGACCAGGTCGCGCTCGATGTTGTCGGGCAGGCTGCGGGCCAGTTGCGCCAGGCGGTTCGGGTCGATGCCATAGCGCACGGTCAGGTCCAGGCCCAGAGACAGGCCTTCGACCGATTGCAAGGGCGCCGAGCCATCAGCGCGGCTCATGTTGGTGGCGCGGTAGCTGAGGTCGTGCAGCGGCAGGCCGCGCACCTCATGCACGCCGGGCAAGGCCAGGATGCGGCCGTCGGTCCAGACCGTGGCCGCGCCGGTGAAGAGATTGCTGCGCACGGCCGCTTCGCCGCGCTGCACGGTGTAGAGCGGCGGATGGCTGACGAACAGGTAGCCCGCCGTACCGATGGCGCCGGCCACCAGCAGGGTGCCCAGCACGCGGCCATTCACGGCCGCCACGCCCGACATTGCTGGCATGGCGTTGCGGATCGCCTGGGGCAGGGCCTTGAGTCTTTGCATCAGTTCCATCGCGCTTCTCCTTGGTGTTGGCGATGGCTGCATGATTCGGCGCCCGGGCAGGAAGCAACAAGGCGGCGCGCGGGTGACTCTCTTCCGGGGCTCGGAAGAAAGCTTCACAGGCCCGGCCTTCAGCGGCTCCCATAATCCACCGCATGACCTTGAGCCCCCACGATCGCGGCCTTGCCGCTTCTCTGCCCCCCGAGGGGGCGCATGCCGCTCTTGGGGCAGCCCGGCGAGCGTCATGAGCAACAAAGTCGCCGTCATCGAAGACGACCGCCCCACCAGCGACCAGCTGGTCGGCTGGATACGCGCCGCCCGGCCGGAGCTGCAGGTCGACCAGTGGTTCACCCGGGACGAAGCCGAGGCAGCGCTTGCGACCGGCGGCTACGACATGGTGCTGCTGGACATCGAGCTCGGCCGCGAGCGGCATGCCGGCGTGGCCTTGATCAACGCGATCAACAAGCTGCAGCAGGGCACGCCAGTGCTGGTGGTGTCCGCCATGCCGGCCGCGATCTACCGCGGCATCATGAAGGCGCTCGACGCCTGGGACTATCTGCAGAAGACGGCCTTCGATGAAGCCGAGTTCATCGAGACCTTTCTGGACATGCTGCGCGCCGCCAAGGCCCGCCGCCCGGCCGCTTCCTCGGCGCCCGTGGAGGCCGAGCTGACGCTGGACCCGCTGTGGCAACGCTCGGCCATGTGGCGCGGCCAGCGCATCAACCTGCCGCTCACGGCCCAGCGCATCCTCGCCACCCTGCACCAGCGGCGCGGCGAAGTGGTCAGCTACGGCGAGCTGTTCGAGGTGGTGAAGAGCGGCCGCAACAAGGACAACGTGCGCAAGCATGTGAGCACGATCCGCGACGCGTTTCGCGATGTCGACCCGGCGTTTGACGGCATCGAGAACGTGCCGATGCGCGGCTTCCGCTGGACCGGCCGATGAGACTGCCGGCGCTCGACGAGGTGCCGCGCCTGGGCCTGGCGGCCTTTCGCAGCCGCATCGTTTTCCACGGCGTGTTTCTGCTGCTGGCTGCCGCCACGCTGGCGCTGGCGGTCTCGCTCTTGCTGGAAGAAAAACAGCGCAGCTATCAGCGCTACGAGCAGGGCTTCAAGCGCTCGCTCGGCGAGATCACGGCGCAACTGCGCCACCCGACCGGCCAGCTGGCGCTCCTGAACCCGGGCTTCCAGGGCAGGCGGCCGATCACGCCGCTGCTGCTGCCCTTCTCGGCCATCGATTTCGATGACCCGACCAAGGCGCAGCGCGCGGTCGAGATGTCGGGCTGCACCTTGCAGTTCAGCGATGGCGCCAGCCTGTGCGTGGCCGTGGGCAGCAAGGCGGCGGCCGGTGCCTTCATCTATCTCGTGGGCAGCCTGGACGCCGGTCCGCTGGTCGGGCGTGAGCACGGCGCCTCGGCACTGGCCGGCCTGCATCGCGCACGCATCACGGTGAAGTTGCCCGGTGGCAGCGAGCAGTGGATCGCGCCCTTCGAAGCGATGGCAAGCGGCGGCGAAGGCCAGCTCGGGCGGCTCACCGGCTTCCTCGGTGGCACGGATGAGCTGCCGGTCCGCGCAAGGCCGACGCGCGACTTTCGCGGCTGGCTGTGGCGCGAAGGGCCTTGCCTGAGGAACACGAACGGCGCCGATTGCCCGCGCCGCACGCTGTACTCGATCCGTCTGCCGGTCGAGGCCTTTCGCAACGCGCTGTTCCGGCAGCCCGCGCCGACCTGGCCGCCGGCCGAGCTGGACCGCATCGAAGTGCGGATGGAGATGCTGGCGCCGAACGGCGCCGCGCCCTTGTTCGACAGTGGCGCCGGCACGCTCCTGCCGCCGGTCTCGCTGAACAGCGTGGGCCAATCGCTGCAGCCGGGCGAGACCTTGACCATCACCCGCGATGGCCGGCCGGTGACGACGCTGCGCGGCTCGGCCGACCCGGCCGAGATTCCTTCGCCCTGGTTGACCCGGCTGATCCGCCGGCTGCCGGTGCAGGTGCAGGCGCCGGCGCTGCTAGCCGAAGACAGCGTGGTGACACCGCTGGGCCGCTACGAGCTCGCCTTGCGGGGCGATTGGCGCAGCCTGGACCGCTCCCTGAGCGCCAGCGCGGCGCGCGCCTCGTGGCTGGTGGGTGCGATGCTGGCGGCCATCGCCCTGGCCTGGTTGATCATCGAGCTCGGGCTGATGCGCCGGGTGGCACGGCTCACCAGGCGGGCGGCAGCGGTGTCGTACGAAGTGCAGCATCCGCAGGTCGAGCAGCGCCTGGGCCGGCTCGATGTTTCGGACCTGCGCGGCAGCGATGAAGTGGGCATCCTGGCCGGCTCCTTGTCAGACCTGCTGGAGCGCACGCGCGACGGCATCCGTCGCGAGCATCTGCGCGCCGAGCATGAGCGCGACATGTGGCATGCGGTGGGGCACGAGATCATGTCGCCCCTGCAATCGCTGATGGCACTGCATGGCTCACCAGACGATGCCAGCCACCGCTATCTGCAACGCATGCAGCAGGCGGTGCGGGTGCTCTACGGCGCCGCATCGCCGAGCGAGGCGATTGCCTCGGCCCAGCTCGCCCCGGGCCGCCTGGACATCGACCAGTTCCTGCAGGAAGTGGCCGCCAATGCGGCCTTCGCCGACATTGCCGATGTGCGTTACGAGGCGCACGGCACGCCGCTGTGGGCGCGGGCCGATGCCTATTCGCTGGAAGACGTGATCACGCACCTGCTGCGCAATGCCGACCGCTACCGGCCTGTCGGTACACCGATCAGTATCACGGCCGGGGAAGGCGAGGGCCAGGTCTTGCTGACGGTCCACAACCAGGGGCCGGCCATCGACGAGCACCTGCTGGACAAGATCTTCGAGTACGGCGTCTCCGACCAGCCCGAAGCTCAGGGTGGCGAGCGTCGTGGCCAGGGGCTGTTCGTGGCCAGGAGCTATCTGGCCAAGATGGACGGCAGCGTCAACGCGCGCAATGTGGCGGACGGCGTGATCTTCGAGCTCAGGCTGCGGCGCAGCAGTTAGCATCAAGCCAGCGCTGGAGGACAAGCGATGGCAATCAAGCAATTGGCCGGGCTCGACGCGAGCTTTCTGTTCCTGGAGACGGCCGAGATGCCCATGCATGTGGGTGCGCTGCACGTCCTCGAACTGCCGGCAGGCTTCAAGGGCAGCTTCCTGGAAGCACTGCGCAAGCACATGCGCACGCGCATGCCGCATCTGCCCGCGCTCAGGCGCCGCCTCGCGGCCGTGGGCCTGAATGTGGTGAACCCGGCCTGGGTCGATGCCGAGCCTGATCTTGAACAGCACATCGTGCCCGTGGCACTGCCCGCCGGCAGCGGCATGGTGGCGCTTGAAGAAGCGGTGGCCCGCCTGCATCCGCAACTGCTGCCGCGCGAGCGCCCGCTGTGGAAATTCCACGTCTTCGAAG
The DNA here is from genome assembly GCF_036880965.1 of Roseateles microcysteis. Taxonomy (NCBI): domain Bacteria; kingdom Pseudomonadati; phylum Pseudomonadota; class Betaproteobacteria; order Burkholderiales; family Sphaerotilaceae; genus Roseateles; species Roseateles microcysteis. The sequence continues at coordinate 101,378 of NZ_JBAJMV010000008.1, forward strand.
GTCTGGCGCCGTCGCCCGACGACGGCGCCACCCGCGTGGCGCTCTACACGCAGCTGCACCACGCAGCGGTGGACGGCCAGGCGGCGGTAGCGCTGGCCGCGGTGATCCTGGACCTCACGCCGGTGCCGCGCGACATGCCGGCCAGGCCACCGCGCAAACGCCATGAGCCGGGCACGCTCAGCCTCTTGCGTGGCGCCCTGCTGCACCAGGCCAAGCAGTACATGAACGCCGCGCGGGCACTGCCTGGCGCAATCGGCACACTCGGTGCTTCAGCGGGCGACGCGGCAGGCGCGCTGCTGGGCCTCTTGCGCGGCAAGAGCGCCTCGGCCAGCCCCTTGAAGCTGGCGCCACGCACGCGCCTGAACCGCAGCATCACGGCCGGGCGCAGCTTTGCCACGGTGAGCCTGCCGCTGGCCGAGCTGCATCGGCTTCGCAAGGTCCATGGCGCGAGCTTGAACGACGCGGTGCTCTTCCTCTGCGGCACAGCGCTGCGCCGGCTCTTCCTGGATTGGCATGAGCTGCCGAAGAAGCCGCTGGTCGCGGCCGTGCCGGTCTCCACGCGCGCCGCCGGCGACACGGCGTCGAACAACCAGGCCACCATGAGCACGGTCACCCTGGGCACGCACATCGCCGACCCGCAAAAGCGCCTGGCCCATGTGCTGGCTGCGTCCGCCGCGATGAAGAGCTCGCTCGGCACCTTGAAGGACCTGATGCCGCTGGACTTCCCGTCGCTGGGCCTGCCCTGGCTGATGGAGGGCGCGGCGCGGCTCTATGGCGCAGCCAGCATGGCCGAGAAGCTGCCGGCGCTGGCCAACGTGGCGATCTCCAATGTGCCTGGCCCGCAGGTGGTGCTGTATCTCGCCGGTGCCCGCATGATCACGAACTACCCGACCTCGATCGCGGTGCACGGCATGACGCTCAACATCACGGTGCAGACCTATGGCGACTCGCTCGAGTTCGGCCTGATGGCCTGCAGCGATTCGCTGCCCGAGACGGCCACGCTGGCCGCCTATCTGCGCGAGGCGCTGGAGGAGTGGCGGGGCATGGCGGCCTGATCGGCCCACCGCATCACTTGGCCCAGTTGATGCTGCCGCCCCAGGGCAGGGGCAGGAACTTGTAGGGGTTCATTTCGACCAGGGTGCGGGCCAGGCGGTCGCGCCGGTCGTACTGCAGCTGAACCATGGTCTTGTCATCGCGGTAGATGCGGCAGACCCGGTTGCGCACCGGCACCTCGGCATAGACCAAGGTGCCACTGCTGCATTGCATCAGGAAGCGCGGCTTGGATCTGGCGCAGTCGTCCGGCGTCAGGAGCCGGGCGGGCAGATCGCGCCGCTGCAAGGCCGCCAGCGCCGCGTCCGGCGTCGAAAACTCCAGCTTGTTGGCCGTCACCAGCTGGTCCACCGCTTCGTATTCCTCCGTGCACGCCCCGCGCGTGAACAGGGGCGGCAGCAATGCAATCCAGACAAGGGCGACGAAAGCGAGGAGTTTTTTCATCAGTCTGCGGTCAGGCTCGAGCTTGACGGTCAAAGGAAGTTCGATGTTAGCGAATTGCGTGTCCGGAAACGGCACGACCCAAGCCCGTTCGTGCGATGAAATCCTCAGCATGAACCCTCACCCCAGGGCCCCGTGACCCAACGAGACGATGACGATGAAACTCACCGTGCGAGGAATTCCAGGCGCGCATGCGCAGGCGCTGCGCAGCGGCGGACCTGACGCCAACGGCCAGGCCGCGCTGCAGCAGCTGGCCGAAGGCCAAGGCAACCCCTGCCGACATTGCCTGCAGCTGATAGCGCCGGGCGAGGAAATGCTGGTGCTGGCCTATCGGCCTTTTGATCAGCTACAGCCCTATGCCGAGCTGGGCCCGATCTTTCTGCACAGCAAGGCTTGTGAGCGCCACGACAGCGATGCTCTGCCAAAGTGGTTCGAGCACCTGCAGCCGGCCCTGATCCGCGGCTACGGCAATGACGACAGGATTCGCTACGAGACCGGTCAGGTCGTCCCGGGCGCGGAACTCGGCCAGGCCTGCCGGCAGATACTCGCCGACCCCGCCGTGGCTTATGTCCACATCCGCTCGAAGTTCAACTGCTTCCAGTGCCGGGTGGAGCGCGGCTAGGCCTGTGACGCCAGCCCGCCGATTTGCCGGCGTGTTGCCGTTGGGCGGGCGCCAGCAGGCGGCATGCCAGCGCAATCGGCTATTCAACTGAAGCCGCATGCAAGCATGACAGTCACCGGCTCGTGCGTGCAGGCCTCTCAAACAGGGCTTCAGGCGAGCACGGCCAGCACCACGTCCGTTGCCTTGACCAGGGCGGTCACTGCCACGCCGGGTGCCAGGCCCAGCTGCTGGACGCTGGACTGGGTGATGGTGGCAACCAGGCGAGTGCCGCCGGCCAGGGCCACGTCAACTTCGGCATTGACCGCGCCGGGTCGCAGCTGCTCAACGGTGCCAGACAGCTGGTTGCGGGCCGAGACCTTGAAGCCGTCCAGGCCCGTGGCGATCAGGACGTTGGACGAGGGGATCAAGGCCATGGCCGACAGCCCGGTCTGCAGGCCCAGTGCAAGGCTGCTCTCCTGGGGCACGATGGCCACCAGGCGCTGGCCGCCGGGCAGTTCGAGCTCCACCTCGTCGTTGACCGCGCCTTCGCGCACCGCGCGCACGGTGCCGTTGAACTGGTTGCGGGCGCTGGTCTTCATGTTGATCACATCCAGGAGGGAGAACTCGCGGCCGAGGTCGGTGGCGGCGGCCTCCACGAGGCCCAGGAAGCGCTGGTGCACCGCGTCGATCTGCTCATAGCGCTGCACCAGGCGCAGGCCCCGTTCGGTCAGGCGGGTGGAACCGCCGCCGCGGCCGCCGGTGCTGCGCTCCACCAGGGGCTCGCCGGCCACGCGGTTCATCGCGTCGATGGCGTCCCAGGCGGCCTTGTAGCTCATGCCATAGGCCTTGGCGGCATGGGTGATCGAGCCCTGCTCGGCGACGGCGCGCAAGAGGGCGATGCGGCCCGGGCCGCCGAGGTTTTGGTCGCCGGACCTGATCCAGATCGAACCACCAAGACTCAGGCGGCCTGTGCCCTGGCTGCCGGCGGCTTGGCTCTTGTTCTTCTTCTCGGTCATGTGCTGGCTGTCGATGCTTGGACGGTCGGCGCGACGACACGACCCTGCGCCAGCTCGACCACCTCGTCGGCCAGCGCGCGCACATCGTCTTCCTCGTGGGTGATCAGCAGCAACGGTATCTGCAGTTGCGCCTGCAGGTCGACCAGCTCGTCGCGCAGGCTGCGGCGCAGCCGCTGGTCCAGCGCGGCGAAAGGCTCGTCCAGCAGCAGCGCGGCCGGCGCGCTGACGAGGGCCCGGGCCAGGGCGGCGCGCTGGCGCTGGCCGCCCGAGACTTGCGACGGTTTCTGGTCGGCCACCGCGCCCAGGCCAAAGCGCTCCAGCCATTGCTCGGCCAGCGGGTCTCGGACATCGCGCGGCGGATTGCGCCAGCCGCGCCAGCGGGCGAAGGCAATGTTCTGCCGCAGGCTCAGGTGCGGGAACAGCGCATAGTCCTGGAACACGCAGCCCAGGCCTCGCTGCTGCGGGCCGAGGTCCTGCCCGCTTGCGCTGTCGAACAGGGTCTTGCCCGCCACGGCGATGCGGCCGGCATCTGGCCGCTGCACACCGGCAATCATCTTCAAGGTCTGGCTCTTGCCGGCGCCCGAGGGGCCGAACAGCGCCAGCCTGGGCGCGTCGCTGCGCAGGTTCAAAACCAGGTCGAAGCTGCCGCTCAGGCGCTTCTCGATCTCGATCAGCCAGTTCATCGCTGCTGCCCCCGCTGCGGCAGGGAGCTGCGCATGAGGCGGCTCGAGCTCAGCAGCACGGCCATGCAGGTGATCGAGGTCAGCGCCACCAGCAGATCGGCCTGGTAGTCCTGCCCGGCCTGCACCGCTTCATAGACGGCGATCGACAAGGTCTGCGTCTTGCCGGCAATGCTGCCGGCCACCATCAGGGTGGCACCGAACTCGCCCAGCGCGCGCGCAAACGCCAGCAGCAGGCCGGCCAGGATGCCGTGCCAGGCCAGGGGCAGGCTGACGCGGAAGAACACGGCCGCATTGGCAAGCCCCAAGGTGCGCGCGCTGTCCTGCTGGTCGGCATCGACCATCTCGAAGGCCGCCCGCGCGGCCTTGAACACCAGCGGGAACGACACCACGGTCGCCGCGATCACCGCCGCCTGCCAGGTGAAGATCAGGCGGATGCCGAAGGTCTGCATCAGCCAGGCGCCCAGTGGCCCCTGCGAGCCCAGCAGCACCAGCAGGTAGTAGCCCAGGACCGTGGGCGGCATCACCATGGGCAGGGTCAGGGCGGCATCCAGCAGCTCGCGGCCCCACCACCGCCGGCGTGCCAGCAAGTAGCCCACGCCGACGCCAAGGAACAGGTTGATCAGGGTCGCCCAGCCCGCCACCTTGAGGCTCAGAGCGAGTGCGGTCCAGGCGCCGTCCATGGGGATCAGGGCGCGGCGAAGCCGTGTTTGAGCAACACGGTGCGCGCGGCCGGCGTGAGCAGAAACTCGACAAAGGCCCGGGCCAGCGCAGGCTGCGTGCTCGCAGCGACCGGCGCGGCCGGGTAGAGCACCGGCTTGCGCGTGGGCACGGTGAACGCGGCTCGGCGCACCTTGTCGGGCAGCAGCGCGGCATCGGTGGCATAGACGAAACCGGCGTCCACCTCGGAGCGGGCCACGTAGTCCAGCGCCTGGCGCACATTGCTGGCGCCGATCATCTTGGGCTCGATGGCCGACCACAGGCCAGCCATCTGCAAGGCCTCCTGTGTGTAGCGGCCCACCGGCACGCTCGCGGGCAGGCCGATGGCGATGCGGGCATAGGCCGGCTGGGCCAGGTCGGCGAGCGCCTTGGGGTGCAGGGCGCTTGCGGCCGGCAGTATCAGCACCAGCTCGTTGCGGGCGAAGTCGCGGCGCTGGCTGGCGGTGATCAGCTGCTGCGCCTGGGCCCGGTCCATCGTCTCCTGGTCGGCGGTGGCCAGCACATCGGCCGGCGCACCCTTGGCGATCTGCTGCAGGAGCGCGCCCGAGGCGCCAAAGTTGAACTGCAGCCTGTGGCCCGGCTGGCTGGCCTCGAACAGCGGCGCGATTTCGCGCAGGGCTTGGGTCAGGCTGGCGGCGGCCGAGACCGTCAGTTCGGCCGCATTGGCGGCGCCAGCGCCCAAGGCACTGAGCGAGATCAGCAGGGACAGGGCGCATCGGCGCAGTTCCAGCAAGGGCATCGCGGCTCCTTGTTTCGATATATACGAATATATACGACGCTCGGCCGACACCCCTCGTTACTAGGGCAAGCGCCCAAGACCGATGCAAGGCGGCGGCGCTAGGATGCCGTCCATGCCCCAGAAACAAGCCCGCCGCAGCGCTGCCGCTGCCGCAGCGCCCGGCAGCTCAGATGACGAGCTGCGCGCCCCCAATGCCTGGCTGATGCTTCTCGAGGGCCGCGCGCCCTGGGAGTTCGCCGCCCTGCTCGCCGCCTCGCCCTGGTTGCGCAAGCTGCCCCGGGGCGACGGCCATCCGGTCATCGTCTTTCCCGGCCTCGGTGCCAACGACTTCACCACCCTTGCCCTGCGCCGCTTTCTGGACGAGCTGGGCTATGTCACCCACCCCTGGGGCCATGGCTTCAATTTCGGCCCGCGCGAGGGCGTGCTGGAGCACTGCACGGCCAAGGTGAAGCGCCTGTTCCGCGATCACGCCCGGCCGGTCAGCCTGATCGGTTGGAGCCTGGGCGGCATCTATGCCCGCGAGCTGGCCAAGGAGCTGCCCGACCATGTCAGGCATGTGATCACACTGGGCACGCCATTCACCGGCCATCCGCGCGCGACGAATGCCTGGCGCCTCTTCGAGCTGGTCAGCGGGCAAAGGGTGCAGGACCATGAGCTGCTGGAAGAAATTCGCCGCACGCCGCCGGTGCCCACCACCTCGATCTATTCCAAGACCGATGGCGTGGTCGCCTGGCAATGCAGCGTGATGGCGCCCGGCCCCTTGAGCGAAAACATCGAGGTCCAGGCCAGCCATTGCGGCATGGGCATGAATCCCTTGGCGCTGTATGCGGTGGCCGACCGCCTGGCCCAGCCCGAAGGGCAATGGCAGCGCTTCGACACCACGGGCGTGCGCAGCTGGTTCTATCGCAGCAGCTGATTCGCTTGTTCGCTTCGGCTGGGCCCAGCGCCGACCCACGGGCCGGCGCTGGGCCTGTGTTCCACTTGGCAGGTGTCCGAAGTCAATTCCTCCCCCAATTCCTCCCCTGACGCCGCCGCACCCGCGCCGGTGCTGCCCAATCCCCGCCACCTGAAGCGCCTGCCACCCGGGCTCACGTCCGAGCAATGGCAGGAGATCCGCCAGGCCGCCTACCAGCTGCCCCACGTGCTGACGCCAGCCGACCTGGACGAGGGCCAGGACGCCGACAGCCTGGGCCTGGTGCAGATCTCCAAGGCTGCAGCCGGCGGCCGGCCGAGCCGCTGGATCGCGCCGGCCCTGATCAAGGTGGCGCTGCGTCATCTCGAGGCGCTCGGCACCGGCCCGACCCTGCGGGCCCTGATGCAGCAGCGCAGCAGCCAGCTCGAAGCGCTGGGCCTGCGCCGCGCCGGCCTGCAGTGGCTGCGCCTGTGCAAGCAGCCGCTGCTCGACGGCCGGCTCACGGTGGCCTATCAGCTGCAGCTGCCGGACAGCAGCGCCCTCTGGGATTTCTATCGCGACGGCGATCTGGCCGCACTAGAGCGCGCGCTCGGCCCGGCGCCGGGCTACGCCGATGCGGATGCCCTGCAATCGCATCTCGCGCAATTGCTGGAGCGCAGCGCCTCGGGCCATCCGGAACAGATCGACTCGCTCCTGCCGCGCCTGCAGGCCGAATGCGCCACGCCGCAAGCGCTGCCGGCCCTGCTCGCCGCCTGCACCCGCGCCCAGGACCGCTGGGAACAGCGGGTCGCCGAGATCAACACCTTGCAGAAGCTGGAGCGCCAGCTCGCCTTCCAGGGCTACCCGGACAGCTTCGAGCTCGCGCGCAATATGCAGCGCACGGTGACGCTCTATGTCGGCGCGCCCAACAGCGGCAAGACCCATGCGGCCTTCGAGAAGCTGGCCGCCGCCCATGACGGCGCCTACCTCGCGCCGCTGCGCCTGCTGGCGCTCGAGGGCCGCGACCGCCTGGTGGCGCGCGGCGTGCCCTGCTCGCTTCTGACCGGCGAAGAGAACGTGCCGGCCGACAACGCCCGCGTCGTCTCGTCCACCATCGAGATGGTCGATACCGGCCGGCCCATCGATGTGGCCGTGGTCGACGAGGCGCAGATGCTGTTCGACAACTACCGCGGCTGGGCATGGACGCAGGCCATCGTGGCCGTGCCGGCCAATGAGCTGATCATCATCTGCTCGGCCTATGCGGTGCCGGCCATCGAGAACCTGCTGGGTCTGTGCGGCGAGCGCTGCACGGTGCGGCAATTCGAACGCAAGCAGGAGGTGCAGCTGCTGCCCGCACCGGTGCCGATGACGGGGCTGAAAAAGGGCGACGCCGTCGTTGCCTTCAGCCGCCGCGAGGTGCTGATGCTGCGCGACCAGGTGTCGGCGGCCGGCCATCCGGTCTCGGTGATCTACGGCGCCTTGCCGCCGGAGGTGCGCCGGCGCGAAGCCGAGCGATTTGCCGTCGGCGCCAGCGACGTGCTGGTGGCGACGGACGCCATCGGCATGGGCTTGAACCTGCCGATCCGACGCGTGCTGTTCAGCACCCTCACCAAGTTCGACGGCGTGGGCGACCGCTCCCTGAGCGTCTCCGAAGTGCACCAGATCGCCGGCCGCGCCGGCCGTTACGGCATGCATGACGAAGGTTTCGTCGGCGTGCTGCGTGAGGCCGAAGCCAGCGCCGGCAAGACCCTGCGCGAGCTCTTGCCCAAGCAGCCGCGCGCGCCGCGCGACTTCAAGGCAGCGGTGGCACCCAACTGGTGGCATGTGCAGACCATTGCGAGCAGCCTGGGCTTCAACAAGCTCGAGGCGGTGCTCAAGGTCTTCATGGACCGGCTGCGCCTGGACGATGCCCATTTCGCCGTGGCCGAGCTGGAGCAGATGCTGCAGCTGGCAGAAGGCCTGGACCGCGCCGCGCCGCAACTGCCGCTGAAGGCTCGCTTCATCTACGCCCAGGCACCGGTGGACAGCCGCACCGACAGCCAGGTGCAGGAATTCCTCGACTGGGCGCAGCGCCACGCACTGGCCGGCGAGGTCGGCGCGCCCTGGTTCCTGGACGATGTGGACGAGCACAGCCGGCTGGACCGCATGGAGCAGGCCTTGCGCAGCTGCACCCTGTGGCTCTGGCTGGACCTGCGCTTCCCGGGCATCTACGGCCACCTGGCGGCCGTGGTCGATCTGCGCAACCGGCTCAACGATGGCATCGAGCGCCAGTTGAAGGGCAAGAAGCCGCTGTACCAGGCGCGCGGGCGACGCTGACCGCCCCGACCTAGGCATCCGCCCTAGCGACAGCCGGCCCGCCCAGGCGTAAGGTGCAATGCATCGATACGCAATCTGAAGCGGAGACCAAGCATGAGCATGAATTTCGACAAGCCGGGCAGCGGCAGCGCGCCCGCACCCGCACTGAGCCTCAAGGGCCTGGGTGTGGCAGGTCGGCTGTGGATATCGGTGGCGGCCGTGATTGTTTCCCTGATCGGCCTGATCGGCTTCTCTTCGATCCGGACCAGCAATCTCAATGCCGAGGCCGCCGCCATCGACCTGCAGATGGGCGCCAAGCGCGCCGCCGCCGAGCGCTGGGCCAGCATGACCACCACCAATGTGACCCGCGTGCAGGCCGCCGCCATCAGCACCGATCCGGCGGTGGACGCCCTGTTCAAGGACGAGATTGCCGCCACGATCGCCAAGATCAGCGAGGTGCAGAAGGCCATCGAAGGCATGGAGCTGACCGACAAGGACAAGTCCTTGATGGCCCGCATCGCCGACGAGCGCAAGCTGGTGCTGTCTTCCCTGGCCAAGAGCCGCGAGCTAAAGGCCGCCGGCAAGGCGGATGAAGCCGGCAACGAAGTGCGGCAGACTTTCAACCCGGCCGTGGCGGTCTATCTGAAGTCGCTGGCCGACTTCGCTGCCCAGCAGACCACGCAGAAGGAGGCCGCCGACGCCGAGCTGGCCGAGCGCCGCAAGGTCACGCTGCGTGTGGCCATGCTGGTGGTGGTCGTCATCGTGGGCAGCTTGCTGGCCGGTGCAGTCTGGCTGGTTCGCTCGATCAAGCAGCCACTGAGCGAAGCCCTCGTGCTGGCCAACCACATTGCCGAGGGCGATCTGTCGGCCTCGACCAGCATGCAGCGCAGCGATGAGTTCGGCCAGCTGCTGGATGCGCTGAACCGCATGGCCAGCCAGCTGCGCAAGGTGGTGGGCGATGTGCGGGTGGGCGTCGAATCGGTGTCCACCGCCTCGGCCGAGATCGCCACAGGCAACCACGACCTCAGCGCCCGCACCGAGCAGACGGCCTCCAGCCTGCAGCAGACGGCCAGCTCGATGGAAGAGATCACGGCCACGGTGTCGCAGTCGGCTGACACGGCCCGCCAGGCCAACCAGCTGGCGGCCTCGGCGGCTGAAGCCGCCGCCCGCGGTGGCTCGGTGGTCGAACAGGTGGTGGGCAATATGGAGCAGATCACGGCCAGCTCCAAGCGCATCTCGGACATCATCAGCGTGATCGACGGCATCGCCTTCCAGACCAATATCCTCGCGCTGAACGCTGCCGTGGAAGCGGCCCGTGCCGGCGAGCAGGGCCGAGGTTTTGCCGTGGTGGCCAGCGAAGTGCGCAGCCTGGCCCAGCGCTCGGCGGAAGCGGCCAAGGAGATCAAGGGCCTGATCAATGCCTCGGTCGAGCGGGTCGAATCCGGCGCCGCCCTGGTCAACCAGACCGGCACGGTGATGCAGGAAATCGTGGCCAGTGTCGGCCGCGTGAGCGACATGATCGGCGAGATCGCCGCCTCGGCCACCGAGCAGCGCGACGGCATTGCCCAGGTCAATGTGGCCGTGACCGGCCTCGACCAGATGACGCAGCAGAACGCCGCGCTGGTGGAACAGAGCGCGGCAGCCGCGTCCTCGCTGCGTGAACAGGCACAGCGCCTGGCCGAGGTGGTTTCCGTGTTCCGCACCGGCACCGGCTCCTCCAGCGCCTTGAAGGCGGCCCTGGCCAAACCGGCTGGCGGGCTCAAGCCAGCCACCGTCAGCAAGCCGCCCGTGGCCGCACCCCGCGCTGCCAGCCCGAAGCCTGCCGCCACTGCAGCCAAGCCCCTGGCCAAGCCGGCCGGCAAGGTGATTGCACCGCCGCCCGGCCCACCGCCCAGTGCTTCGCCGAAGCCAGCGCCCGCACCTGCCAACGACGGCGACTGGGAAACCTTCTGAAGCCGCTGTCAATGCACAAGCCTGTGCAGAGTTCTTGAACAAGTACAGGCTTATCCACAGGCCAGCGGCTCCGGACGGACTTGTTGTCGGTTCGTCCCGCCGCTCCCAGGCCCTCGGCGCACAGGCTTTGGAGTGAGCTAAAGCCTTGTCAGACAAGGCTCAAATGAGCTTATCCACAGCAGGGGGCGCCCTCTACTACGACCACCAATCTGAAAAACAATATCGTCATTGAATAAGAGAGTTCTTCTGCCGTGTGCACAAACCACAGGGCCGCAGGCCGGTTTGGCCGGTCCCAGGCTGCCATGTCACACTGCTGAGCTGCCAGCCGCCACCGAGGAGGCTGGGCTTGTTGTCCCTGCATGAACACCGCCACGCTTTACACCGCTTCCGCCGGCTTTGAATCCGCCTGCCAGATCCCGATGCTGGCCCTGAACCATCGCAGCCATGGGCTGCATGGCCACAGCTATTTCGCGACCGTGCGGGCCCAGCTGCCAGCCGGCTGGGCCCCATTCCCCGGTGGCGAGGTCGAAGAGCTGCGCCGCCGCCTGGAGGCCTGCGTGGCACCGCTGGACCATGCGCTGCTGAACCGGGTGGTTGAACAGCCCACCGACGAGAACATCGCCCGCTGGATACGCGAGCGTCTGCAGGCCGAGTTCGATGTGCAGGGCATCCAGCAGATCGGTGTTCAGAGCACCCAGCATTCGGGCGTCGATCTGGATGCCTCGGGCCAGGCCCATGTCTGGCGGCGCTATCGTTTTCAAGCGGCACATCAGCTGCCCAATGTGCCCCTGGGCCACAAATGCGGCCGCATGCATGGCCACGGCTTCGAGGTCATCCTGCATGCCAACCAGGACCTGGGCGAACGCGACCTGAGCATCGACTACGACCACCTGGACGAGATCTGGGCGCCCCTGCACATGGTCTTGAACTACCAGTGCCTGAACCAGATCGAAGGTCTGGACAACCCGACCAGCGAAGTGATCTCGGCCTGGCTGTGGCAACGCATCAAGCCGCAGCTTCCTGAGCTGTCCTGGGTGACCGTCTATGAAACCGGCAGCTGCGGTGCCAATTTCGATGGCCGCAACTACCGGATCTGGAAAGAGCTGACGCTGGACAGCGCGATCCAGCTGAAGCGGGCACCCGAGGGCCATGTCTTGCGCGGCATCCATGGCCACACCTACACGCTGCGCCTGCATCTCGGCGCCGAACTCGATGAATTCGCTGGCTGGACCGTCGACTTTGGCGACGTGAAGACCTTGTTCGATCCGATCTTCAAGGCCATCGATCACCGTCCGCTGTTCGAGATTGCCGATCTGCCCGATGGCGATACCGCCAGCCTGTCGGCCTGGGTGCTGGCCAAGGGCCGCGTGGTGTTGCCGCACCTGGACCGTGTCGACATGTATGAAACCCGTGGCTCTGGCGCCATCGTCAGCGCTGTCGGCATCGATGAGCTGATCCCGGTGTGAGGCGTTGAACATGACTTATGCCGTGAAGGAGATGTTCTACACGCTGCAGGGCGAGGGCGCGCAAGCCGGCCGTGCGGCGGTGTTCTGCCGTTTTGCGGGCTGCAATCTGTGGACGGGTCGTGAGCAGGATCGTGCGAGTGCCGTCTGCAATTTCTGCGATACCGATTTCGTCGGCACCGATGGGCAGGGCGGCGGCAAGTTCGTCACGGCTGCAGAGCTGGCAGCCGCAGTGGCCGCCTTGTGGCCCAAGGGCCAGCCTGGCAAGCCCTATGTGGTCTGTACCGGCGGCGAGCCCCTTTTGCAGCTCGATGAGCCCTTGATCGAGGCCTTCCATGGCCATGGATTCGAAGTCGCCGTTGAGACCAATGGCACGCAGCCAGCGCCGGCCGGCCTGGACTGGATCTGTGTCAGCCCCAAGGCCGACGCGGAGCTGGTGCTCAAGAGTGGGCACGAGTTGAAGCTGGTCTATCCGCAGCCCCTGGCGCCGCCCGAGCGCTTCGAGTCGCTCGCCTTCCAGAATTTCTTCCTGCAGCCGATGGATTCGATTCTGCAGAAGCAGCACACGCGTGAAGCGGTGGATTACTGCATGGCGCATCCGCAATGGCGGCTCTCGATGCAAATGCACAAGATCGTGGGCATTGACTGAATGAGCATGGGCAGCAGCAACTTGCCGCTGGACATTGCAGGCCTTCAGAGCCGCCTGCGCGCCTTCGCCGCGGCGCGGCAATGGGAGCCCTACCAGACGCCCAAGAATCTCGCCATGGCAATGGTGGTGGAGGCGGCCGAGCTGGTCGAGATCTTCCAGTGGCTCACCCCCGAGGAAAGCGCGGCGATAGCGAGCGACGCGGCCCGGCACCAGCACCTGGGTGAGGAGATCGCCGACGTGATGCTCTACCTCCTGCAGATCGCCGACCACAGCGGTGTGGACATTGCAGCGGCCGTGGAGGCCAAGCTGGTCAAGAACGGCTTGAAGTACCCGGCACCCTGAATTTGCAGCGAGCGCCTGAGCAGGTTCAGTGATGCCATGAGAAAAGGCCCGGGGCTTGCGCAACCGGGCCTTTGTTATTGACTGGCTTCCCTTTCAGGAGGCCAGTGCCAAGCTCATCAGAACTTGTGGTTGTACTGAGCCGAGAACATCACGGCGCGAGGAGCCGTGTAGTTCTGGATCATCTGCGACTGCGAGTTGATGGCACCTGCGGCCGTGTTCAGCGCTTCGTTCACAGCCGTGGGGGTCTGCTCGTTGAAGATATTGAACACGTCGGCCTTCAGGGTCAGGCCCTTGAACCAGCCCGGCTTGTACATCAGAGCCACATCCAGGCGCTTTTCCCAAGGCAGGTAGCCCAGACCACCGCGACCCGACGCGCCAGGGCAGGCGAAGAAGATCGAGCCGTAGCCGCTGCTCAGACCCAGCGGATCCTGTGCCGGCGGCAGGATGGACGTGCAGGAACGCGGACGGCCCGATGCAATCAGCGCATTGCCGCTGATCGAGATCTCGTCGTTGATCTGGTACACGCCGTAAGCCTTGATCTGATGCTTGCGCATGTTAGGCAGCGGACCCGTGGAGTTGATCATGTTCTCCGGGAAGTCCCACACCGAAGTGAAGCCCACATCGGCCTGGCCGTTGTCAGACTTCTGCTGACCTTCGGTGTTGCCGGTGCTCTTCGCGCGGGTGTAGTTGATCTTGGCGTACCAGCCATTGCGCATCGGGTGTTCGAGCGTGAAGTCCACAGCCCAGTACTGGCGCTTCAGGCCTTCAGGGAAACCGAACTCGTTCCATGGGATCGTGACGGTCTTGTAGTTGCCCGGCGAGACTTCCACGTAGAACGTGTTGCTCTTGCCTGGGTTGAACAGCGCGCCGTGCCAGTTGTTGACGACGTAGGCGCCTTCGGCCGGTGTCAGGTACTTGGCGAACGGACGGCCATCAGACACGTCGTCGATCGAGCTCTTGAGCTTGCGCACATTGAGGCGCATGCCACCCGTCCACTCGGTGCTCAGTGCCTTCTCGAAACCGATCGTGAACTCGTCTTGCGTGTTCGAATCGATGTCGAGTGCGGCAATCGACTTGCCCACCGGCGGCACGCCGAACTCGTTGTTGGGCGAGTAGTCGTTGCTGATGGACTGCATGCCCAGCGGCTTGCCCGTGACTGGGTCCACACCGGTGTAGGTGTAGAAGTGCTGGGTGTTGAGCGAACCGCCGGCAAAACGCACGGCCAGGTTGGCCGGGATCTGCAGGTGGTAGCGACCGGCCGTACCGTAGACCTTCAGGCTGGCATCACCATTGACGTCCCATGCTGCGGAGAAGCGGGGAGCGATCTGGCGATCCTTCTTGATGATGGTTTCGCCGATGGTGTTGTAGTTCGTGAACTGCTCGTTACGCAGACCGAAAGTCAGCAGCAGCTGCTTGGTCATCTGGTAGCGGTCTTCGATGTACTGCGCAGCCTGCTTGACACGCGGGTTGGCACCCACGGCCTGATGGTTCTCGCTGACGTAGTAACCCAGCGCACCCAGCGGGCTGCCGGTGCTTGCCGGCGTGGCAGTCATGCCGGCCGACAGAACGGTCGGGTTCGGCGACTTCAGGTAGGTGTAGTTGCCACCACCAGCGGCGGACGTGCCGTTGGCTGCCTTGATGTCGTTGGAGTCCACACCGCCGCGCAGCGTGTGCTGCGAGCCGATCTTGTACTCGATGTCGAAGCGGAAGCCCAGGTTCTTGTCCTGTGCATCATCACGCAGCAGGGCAGAGACGAAGCCCTGCGTCTGGGTCGGGATGTAGTTGATGCCAGGTGCGCGGTTTTCGATCGCGGCGGTCACCGGATACAGGCCTGGCACATAGCCCAGCGGGGTCTGCTTGCGCTTGGTCTTGCTGGTACCCACCAGGGCCTGCACCGTCAGGTCGTCGGTGATGTAGCCGGTGTACTTCAGGATGTTCAGGTCAGCGCCCTGACCAGCCGACATGGCAGCGCCGGTGGCCGTCAGGAAAGGCACACCTGCAGCGTAGTTCTCGAAGTCGGCGCCGCCGGCCACGATGTTGTTGTGCTGCAGCGTGTTGTAGTCGAAGCCGCTGTAACGATCCTTGGTCTTGGTCGTGTCGCGGATGCCGGTGAACTCCAGATGGTGATCATCGGTGATGTTCCAGTCCAGCTTCAGCAGCGTGCGGGGGACCGTAGATTCTTGCTTCAGCCAGCCTGTGGTGCCGATGCCGGTGGCATTGGAGGCCAGGCGGGTGCCTTCCTGTGTGCGCTTGCCGATTTCGGTGCCGAAGTAGAAGAACAGCTTGTCCTTGATGATGGGGCCGCTCAGCGACAGGTTGTAGATCTTCTCGGTCTGCGTGTTCGAGCCGTTGTAGTAGAAGAGCTTGCCGTCGGTGGCGGGCAGGCCTGGGTTGGCGTAGACGATGTCCTTGGCCACCGAGCGCAGCGTGTTCGGGGCCCAGGAGAAGCCGCCGTTGAATTCCCACTCGTTGGTGCCGGACTTGGTGGTGATGTTGATCACGCCACCAGTCGAACGGCCGAATTCAGCGCCGTAGCCGCCAGTGATCACGCTGGTCGAAGCGATTGCGCCGAAGGGCAGCGAGGAGTAGCCGACCTGGAACATGCCGTTCGTGGCCGTGAAACCGTTGATGTAGACCGAGTTCTCCGAAGAACCCGAGCCGCCGAAGCTGGCGGCATTGTTGCCGTAGCGGAAGTCGGCCTTGGTGGTGTTCGGAGCCAGCTGGACCACCGATGCCACCGAAGGTTGCACCGGCAGTGCGGCCAGTTCCTTGGACGTGAACACGGCGCCGCTGTTGGAGCGCGAGACGTCGATGGTCTGGCGGCGGCCCGTCACGCGGACGGTTTCCAGGGAGGTCGTGACGGCAGCACCGCCGAAGCGCAGCTCCACACCTTGACCGGCCACCACTTCGATGGTGTCGGTGCTGGTCACCTTGCCGCCAATGGTCAGCTGGGCGCGATAGGTGCCGGGCAGCAGGGCCGTGGCGTTGAAGCTGCCGTTGGTTTCCGGCGTGATCGTGCGCTTGGCGCCGGTCGCGACGTTTTCCAGCACGATGACGGTGCCGGCGGCTGCAGTGACCTGGCCGTAGACGTTACCGTTGGTGGTGGACTGAGCGTAGACAGCGGTGCCGGACGTCAGTGCCAGGCCGACAGCAACGGCCACAGCTGAGCGACGCAGCAGCGCGCCTGCATTGAGGGGGGTCACCCCATTTGTACGATTCATAACCTCTCCGATTCGTGAATGAAAGTCGAGGGGCGTTGTGCGCCCAGACGCCTGGAATTGCGGCCAGCGTCACGCCGACGACCGACGAGTTTCATTGCAGGTGCATTTCTTTGTCACCCCTGCAAACCCAACGATTCGGCGCGAAAGCAACGCCGTCCATGGGCATTTGAAGTGCTTTGTCACCGAAGAGTTGGGTCGATGACTTTGTTTGAGGCTTGAAGTACCTGTGTCTTTTGGCATGGGCGGGTGCCCGGCGGCGGCACCGAAATGCGCTTTCGGCAGTGACGGGTTGGAAGCAGAAAATTTCACTCTGTCAAGCGGCCCGCGAAGGCTGCAGGGCAAGGACAATCCTGCCCTTTCGCCGACCCTTTGTTTCCCCAGTTCCTTGCCTATGTCGAGTATCCAGGTCCGCCCCGCCACCTTGCGTGATGCCAAAGCCATCGCCGAGATCCATGTTGCTGCCTGGCAGGATGCCTACAAGGATCTCCTGCCCGCCGCCACGCTGGACGGCATCTCGGTGCAGAAGCGCCAGGCCTTCTGGCGCGAGGCCATCGACTACGCCGAGCCGCAAGTGCTGGTGGCCCATCTGGACAACCAGATCATGGGCTTTGCCGGCTTTGATCGCTCGCGCGACAAGGGCACGCCGGCCACTACCGGCGAGATCTGGGCCATCTACGCCTCGCCCATCCACTGGGACAAGGGCGTGGGCCTGGCCTTGTGGGACGCCGCTCGCGACGGGCTCCAGGAAGAAGGCTGCACCAAGGTCACGCTGTGGACCTATCTGCGCAATGAACGTGCGCTGCGCTTTTTCGAGCTGGCTGGCTTCAAGCGCGAACTGGGCAGTGTGAAGACCACCGAGGTCGGTGGCGCTCGACTCGAGGAATTGCGCCTGCAACGCAGCCTGGTCTGAGGCTTGTTCGAAGCGCGCAGGCGATGAACAAGTTCGACACCTCCATGGGTGGCGGCATGTGGCGCGTCGTGTTCTACGAGCGCCGTGGCAGCCATGTGCATGTGGACAAGTCCGGCCCGTGGTTGCCGGGCAAGGGCAGGGCCAAGCAGTGGGCCGACTGGTTTGTCGGCCAGGGCTATCACGTGGCCTTGCAAGACCAGAGCGGCGCGGTCGAGAAGCTGAGCCAGGGCCTGCCCGGCTGAGCCCTGCGCTCCAGTCTGAGACGAAGCGACCTCAGGACGCCGCGCGATAGCCGCGGCGCGACAGCGCCCAGCCCTCGGTGGCCATCTCGCTGCCATGCTTTTGCACATGGACGGGCGAGAGCCGCTTGGCGGCCGCGCGCTGGACCAGGTTTTCCGCCTGCTCGGCCGTGAGGCCCAGCGCAAAGCGGGTCCAGCGCTTCATCACCAGGGCATCGCCCCAGGCGTCTTCGAGCGCCCAGCGGATCTCATGCGGCTGCTCCAGGGCATCGACCTTCAAGACGCGCGGCACCAGCGCCATCACGAAGCGGTTGAAGTCGGCCTTTGACTCCTGGCTGGTCAGCAAAGCTTCCAGGCGCGACAGGCGCTGGCTCCAGCCGGGGGTGGCCAACTGGCGCGTCAGCAGGGCCTGCAAGGCCTGGATCGGGTTGAACAGGCGCAGGCGGTTCGGCGGCAGCACGCTCAAGGGAATCTGCGCGGCGTCTTCATGCGGCAGTTCGGTCACGAAGCTGCACAGCACGGCCACGCGCTGCCATTCCTGCGGGCCGAGGCCGGCAATCTTCTGGATGGGGCCCTGGCTCACGCTTTGCGCCAGCTCGGCCGCGCTGGCATGGCTGTGGCGGGCCTTGGCCCGGTTGGCCGCCGTGCTCATCAGGACCAGGTTGCCGGCGGCATAGCCGGCGTCGTCCCGAACCCGGTCGATCGAGCCCTGGCCGTCCAGCGGGCTGCGCAGGATGGGGCAATGCGTGCTGTCCAGCTGCTGCAGGTAGTTGGGCGTCAATTGCATTGCCTCGAACTGGCGGCCGCGGGCCCAGGCATGGGTGCGCAGGTGCAGCCAGAGGCTCACTTGGCGCGAGGCCTTCAGCGTGCGGGCGCCAAAAGTGGCGCGGCCGGCCTGCCAGCCTTGCAGCAGCGGCGAGGCGTTGAACAGGTGCTCGATCGGTGGTGTGAGGCCGTGGTGGGCGAAGTCCCAGCCCAGCTCGTAGCCCAGGCGGCTGTGGGCCGAAGCCTCGGCGGGCTGCCGCACGGCTGCGGCTTCCAGCCCGAGTTCGATCTGGGCATGGGTGGTGCTGGTGGCGGCAAGGGTAGCGGGGCTGGAGATCTGGGCCATGGTTGGTGCTCCTGGTTGGCGATTCGATTCATCTGGCCTGCTGTTCCTGCTTCAGGCTTGTGGCACAGTCTCGCGGCCAGGTAGCTCATGACGTGAGCCAGCAAAAACAGCCAAGAAAAACGGATCGCAATGGATCGCACTGAACGCTTCTACAAGATCGAGATGCTCATCCGCAGCCGGGAGTGCGTCAGCTTTGCGGCGCTCCTGGAGGCGCTGGAGGTGTCGCCGGCCACCTTGAAGCGTGACCTGCAGTACCTGCGCGAGCGCATGGATGCGCCCATCGAGTACGACGTCATGGCCAACGGCTACCGCCTCGTGCAGCATTGGAAAGGCCAGGCCCAGCATGAGTTGCCCGGCGTCTGGTTCAGCGAGAAGGAGTTGCACGCGCTCCTGACGATGCATCAGTTGCTGTCCAGCCTCGATGAGGAAGGCATCCTCGGTCGCCACCTGCAGCCCATGTTCGACAAGCTCACCGGCATGCTGGGCAGCGATCCGGCCGAGGCGCGCGAACTGACACGGCGCATCAAGCTGATCAATACCGCGCGGCGACGCGCGCCCTCGGCCTTTTTCGAAACCGTGGGCAGCGCAGTGGTGAAGCGCCAGCGGCTGAAGCTGCGCTACCTGAAGCGGGGCCCTGGCGGTGGCGAAACGAGCGAGCGCGAGGTCTCGCCGCAGCGCCTGGTTCATTATCGAAACACCTGGTACCTGGATGCATGGTGCCACCGCAGCGAGGGCCTGCGCCGTTTTGCGCTGGATGCGATGGAAGCGGCCGAGCCTTTGCAGGACAAGGCCCGCACGCTGTCGGTCAAGCAACTGGAAGAGGAGCTGGACCGTGGCTACGGCATCTTTGCCGGCGGCCAGGAGCAGCGCGCCGAGCTGGTGTTCAGTGCCGAGGCGGCCGCCTGGGTCTCACGTGAGGAGTGGCATCCGCAGCAGCAGAGCGCGTGGCTGGACGATGGGCGCTGGCGCCTGCAGGTGCCTTTCGTTGACGCGACCGAACTCTTGATGGACCTGTGGCGCCATGCCGGCCAGGTCGAGGTGATGGCGCCACCGGCCTTGCGTGAAGCCTATGCCAGGCGGCTGCGCGAGGCGGTGGCAAAGCTGGGCTGATGGATCGATCAGCCGACCTTCCCGGCGGCTTCCTGCTCGGCCTTGTCGGCTTCTTCGTAGCGCTTCAGGCGGGCGCTGTTCCAGTACATGTCGTCGCCGCCCTTGCCATCAAGGTTGGCGCGGTTGAGCACGCGGGCCAGCACGAACATCAGGTCGGACAGGCGATTCAGATATTGCCGTGGCGGCGCATTGACAGGCTCGCTGCCCACCAGGGTGATGACGGTACGCTCGGCCCGGCGCGCCACCGTGCGGCAGACATGGGCAATGGCAGCGCTGCGTGTGCCCGCCGGCAGGATGAATTCCTTCAGCCGCGGCAGGTTGGCGTTGTAGTGGGCGAGGGCTTCGTCCAGGCGCAGCACAGCGCCCATCTTCAAGAGCTCGTAGCCGGGCATGCTCAGCTCGCCGCCCAGGTTGAAGAGCTCGTGCTGGATCGTGATCAGGAGCTCGCGAATGTCGTCGGGCAGCGGCTCGGCCAGCAGCACGCCGATGTTCGAGTTGAGCTCGTCCACATCGCCCATGGCCTGCACGCGCAGGTGGTTCTTGGGCACCCGCGAGCCGTCGCTCAGTCCGGTCGTGCCGTCGTCGCCGGTGCGGGTGGCGATCTGTGAAAGTCGGTTGGCCATGCGGGTGTTCTTCAGTCGTCGAAACCCGCATCTTGCCTCACTGGATCGAGCGTCTGCCGCTGCGGTGGAAGGCGGGCTTGTGCGGCATCGCCTCATGCGGGCGCGCGCCAGGGCTGTGGTGGACATGCTCCGGCGGTGGTGCGATCTCTGCGCTGCCGCGCGGCGCGCCCAATTTCGTCATCAGCTCACGCCAGGTCAGCAGCGGCAACTCGCTGCGAAAGGTGCTGAGCAGGGCCAGCAGAACGAGCGCCGCGACGGCCAACCAGACCAGGTTCTGTTCAATCCATTGCATGACCACACTCCTGTGCTTGCAATGCGGACATCGTGGCACTGCGGCTGGCCGCTGACAAGCCCTGCCTAGAATTGACCGAAGTCCTTGGAGATCGATTGATGAGCGCTGCCCTGTCTGCTGCCATGGCCGCTGCCCCTGCCGCGGGTCGCGCCGTGCCGCCCGCCATGCTGGCTGCGTTGGGCGATCGCTTGGGTGCGCGTTGTTCCGTCGCGCTGGCGGTGCGCGAACAGCATGGCCGGGATGAATCGCCTATCGATGCGCCGCCGCCGGACTGCGTGGTGTTTGCAGAAGCTACCGAGGAAGTGGCCTTTGTCGTCGCCCTGGCAAATGAACATGCGGTGCCGGTGATCCCCTATGGCGCCGGCAGCTCGTTGGAAGGCCATCTGCTGGCCGTGCAGGGCGGCATCAGCCTGGACCTGACGCGGATGAACAAGATCCTGCGCGTCAACGCGGAAGACCTGACGGTGACCGTGCAGCCCGGCGTGACACGCAACCAGCTCAATGCCGAGCTGCGCCATGCCGGCCTGTTCTTTCCCATCGACCCTGGCGCCGATGCCACGCTCGGCGGCATGGCGGCCACGCGTGCCAGTGGCACGAATGCGGTGCGCTACGGCACCATGCGCGAGAACGTGCTGGGCCTGCAGGTAGTGACTGCTTCCGGCGAGACCATCAGCACCGGCTCGCGCGCCCGCAAGAGCAGTGCCGGCTATGACCTGACGCGTCTGATGGTGGGCAGCGAAGGCACGCTGGGCGTGATCAGCGAGCTTTCGCTGCGTATCTATCCGCTGCCTGAGGCGGTCTCGGCGGCGGTCTGCTTTTTCCCGAGCATCGACGCCGCGGTGCAGACGACGATACAGATCATCCAGATGGGCATTCCGATCGCGCGTTGCGAGCTGCTGGATGCAAACTCGGTGCGCGCCGTCAACAAGCACGACCGGCTGGCGCTGCGCGAGGCGCCAATGCTCTTGATGGAGTTTCACGGCTCCGCGGCGGGCGTGGCCGAGCAGGCGCAGTCGGTGCAGGAAATCGCGAAGGAATTCGGTGGCGAAGACTTCGACTGGGCCACGACGCCCGAGGCCCGCACCCGGCTGTGGGCCGCTCGCCACCATGCCTACCTCTCAGCGCTGCAGATGAAGCCGGGCTGCCGCTGCGTGACCACGGACACCTGCGTGCCGATTTCGCGCCTGGCCGAGAGCATTGCCGAGTCGGTGCGGGAGGTCGAGGCGTCAGGCCTGCCTTACTTCATCGTCGGCCATGTCGGTGATGGCAACTTCCACCTGGGCTATCTGATCGACCCGGAGATTCCCGCGGAGCGCGAGACTGCCGAAGCCTTGAGCGCGCAGATGGTGGCGCGGGCGCTGCGTCTGGAAGGCACCTGCACCGGCGAGCACGGCATTGGCCTGCACAAGCAGGGCTTCCTGGTCGACGAGGCCGGCGAGGGCGCGGTGGCGATGATGCGCTCGATCAAGCTCGGGCTGGACCCGCGCAACATCATGAACCCGGGGAAGATCTTCACACTGTGAAAGATGGCGGTCGGCACTTAGCAGCCACACGCTGGTTCCTTCTTTCGCGCTGCCGAGGCCATCGGGTGAGGGCTTGTGCTCCTGTCCCCCGGACCGGGCTTCGCCCGATCCTCCTCCTGATATCAGAATCACGCTGCTTCGTTCCGCTTTAGCGAAGCCCGTCAGGGTGATGCCGCGCTCCCCCTATGGCCTTTGAGCCAGAGGTAAAGACTGGTGCCCCCGGCGGATTCGACGCGACAGCTCGAACGGTGTCTTGGGGCGGTGCCGGAGCCTCTCCGGTGGCGACCCCGCATATCAGGGTGCGCAAGTCGGATAAGCGCTTTGCGAAGGAACGTCATGAGAACGAAGCTAGGTGTGGATATCAGCAAGAGGAAGTTCGATGTCG
>NZ_JBAJMV010000009.1:0-57440 GCF_036880965.1 Roseateles microcysteis
GAAATGACTCAGCGCCGATGATAGTGCGGATTCCCGTGTGAAAGTAGGTCATCGTCAGGCTATTTACCCCGCGAAACCCTCCGACTCCCATGAGTCGGAGGGTTTTTGCTTTTGCAGCGTGCAATATCTGCGCTCAGCATGCAATATCTCTGCGTCCTGCTGCAGTCGGCATCCTGGCTCATCTTGGACGCCCCGTTCCGTCAATACCTTGAAAGCGCCGCCGTCTTCCGATGCATCGGCTACAAGGTGCGGCAAGTCCCGGTGACATGTCGAAGACGGCGATGAAGTTGTCTTGAAGTTCATTAATCGAACATGTCGAGATCTCCCTCCTGCAGGTATTCGCTCCCTCGTATCCCCGCTTTGTCGCAGCGGGATGCAGTTCGTCGCTTGTCCGTGGCGGCTCATCTCGGCACTGGGAATACTCCGATCCCTACAAAGCTCGGCCATCAGACCGGGCTCGTGGAGAGAGACCCATGCGACGCTGCGATTACCGCCTTATTGCGAGTTCTTTGACCCTTGCCCTGACGTTGGGCTTGCCTGCTGTGCCTGCGCAAGCGAGTGAGGTGGTCAAGCTGGCGCGCCTGGTCATCACGGGCAAGCGCCTGGGCAGCACGCCGCCCCCGCCGGTGGCGCCCGCTCCGGCCAAGCTGCCCCGAGTTGTGATCGAGGGCCAACATGTCGAGCCCATGTATCGCGTGGCTCAGCAGCATCCCATGCCTGTGCGCGGTCTTGTCAGGCCCATCTGATTCCTTCCAGCGCAACCTGAGCGCTGTCCTTCGGACTCAGACCCAAGCGGGTGGCTTCGGGTTTCGGCGGCCCATCGCGAAGCTGTCCACACATGGTGGCGCCGCCTAGCACTTGAAGTGGAGGGTAGTTAAGGTGGTGCGGTGGGGCTCATGGTCCCAAGAAGAAAAGGGCCCAGAAGGGCCCTTGAATCTTCGAGTGAGTGACTCGGGTCAGAGCCGCTCCGCCACCCAGGCTTGCACACCAGCCAATGCAGCAGGCAAGGCCTTGGCATCGGTGCCACCGGCCATGGCCATGTCGGGCTTGCCGCCACCCTTGCCGCCCACTTGCTGTGCCACGAAGTTGACCAGGTCACCGGCCTTGACTTTGCCGATGCTGTCCGACGTGACTCCGGCTGCCAGCTGGACTTTGTCGCCGTCGACAGCTGCCAGCACGATGGCTGCCGTCTTGAGCTTGTCCTTCAACTTGTCCATGGTTTCGCGCAGCGTCTTGGCATCTGCGCCGACCAGCGTGGCGGCCAGGACCTTGATGCCCTTGACGTCTACGGCTTGAGCCATCAGCTCATCACCCTGGGCGGAGGCCAGCTTGCTCTTGGCCGAAGCGAGTTCCTTCTCGAGTGCCTTGACCTGATCCAGCACCGCATGAACGCGTTGCTCCAGCTCGGTGGGAGCCGCCTTCAGCGTGCCGGCCACAGCCTGCACCGTGTCTTCCAGCGATTGCAGATAGGTGAGGGCGCCGTCGCCCGTGACTGCTTCCACGCGGCGCACACCAGCAGCCACGCCGCCTTCGCCAACAATCTTGAACAAGCCGATATCGCCCGTGGCCTTGACGTGTGTGCCGCCGCAGAGTTCCTTGGAGGATCCGATGGAGAGCACGCGCACAGTCTCGCCGTACTTCTCCCCGAACAGCATCATCGCGCCGCTCTTCTGAGCGTCGTCCAGCGCCATCACTTCGGCCTTGGCCCCCGCATTGGTCAGGATTTCGGCGTTGACGATGGCCTCGACCCTGCGGATTTGCTCGGCCGTCATTGGCGCGTTGTGCGCGAAGTCGAAGCGGGTGCGCTCGGCGTTGACCAGCGAGCCCTTCTGTTGCACATGGCCGCCGAGCACTTCGCGCAGGGCCTTGTGCATCAGGTGGGTCGCGCTGTGGTTGCGCACGGTCTTGCTGCGGGCTTCGGCGTTCACCTTGGCGGCGAACTGGTCGCCGGTCTTGATCGTTCCTTCCAGCACCCGACCATGATGACCGAACACATCGGCCTGGATCTTCAACGTATCTTCCACGGCGAAGCGGCTCGTGTTGTTGCGCAGCTCGCCGCTGTCGCCGGCCTGGCCTCCGCTCTCGGCGTAGAAAGGCGTGTGGTCCAGCACCACCACGGCGTCGTCACCGGCCTTGGCTTCGCTGACCAGCGCGCCATCCACATACACAGCCGTGACCTTGCTCGTTTCGCAGACCAGGTGCTCATAGCCGTGGAAAGCCGTGGCCGTGCCCTTGTACTCAAGGCCGGCGGCCATCTTGAACTTGCCGGCGGCACGGGCCTGCTCGCGTTGACGGGTCATGGCGGCGTCAAAGCCCGCTTGATCGACAGTCACGCCACGCTCGCGGCAGACGTCGGCGGTCAGGTCGACCGGGAAGCCGTAGGTGTCGTGAAGCTTGAAGGCGGTTTCGCCGTCGACCTGCTTCTCGCCCTTGGCCAGAGCGGCCTCGAGGATTTCCATGCCATTGGCAATGGTCTGGAAGAAGCGTTCTTCTTCCTGCTTGAGCACCTCGGTCACGCGCGCCTGCGCCTGGCGCAGTTCCGGATAGGCATCGCCCATCTGGTTCACCAGCTCGCCAACGATCTGGTGGAAGAAGGGCTTGCGGGCGCCGAGCTTGTAGCCGTGGCGGATTGCGCGGCGAGCGATGCGGCGCAGGACGTAGCCGCGGCCCTCATTGCCCGGGATCACGCCATCCACAATGGTGAATGAGCAGGCGCGGATGTGGTCGGCGATGACCTTCAGCGAGGCGCTTTCCTTGTCGCAGTCGCCGCCACCGGCCGCATCGACGGCCGCCTTGGCCGCAGCGAGCAGGCTGACAAAGGTGTCGATCTCATAGTTCGAATGGACATGCTGCAGGACGGCCGCCAGGCGCTCCAGGCCCATGCCGGTATCGACGGAGGGCTTGGGCAGCTTGTGCATCACACCGTCTTCGGTGCGGTTGAATTGCATGAAGACGTTGTTCCAGATCTCGATGTAGCGATCGCCGTCTTCGTTCGGGCTGCCCGGCGGGCCGCCAGCGATTTCTTCGCCGTGGTCGTAGAAGATCTCGGTGCAGGGGCCGCAGGGGCCGGTGTCGCCCATCATCCAGAAGTTGTCGGACATGTAGCGGCCGCCCTTGTTGTCGCCGATGCGCACGATGCGCTCGGCGGGCACGCCCACAACCTTGTTCCAGATCTCGTAGGCCTCGTCATCCTCGGCGTAGACCGTCACCCACAGCTTCTCTGCCGGCAGCATGAACTTGGTGGTTAGCAGCTCCCAGGCGAACTGGATGGCGTCATGCTTGAAATAGTCCCCGAAGCTGAAATTGCCCAGCATTTCGAAGAAGGTGTGGTGGCGCGCGGTGTAGCCCACGTTGTCCAGGTCGTTGTGCTTGCCGCCGGCGCGAATGCACTTCTGGCTGGTGGTGGCCCTGCTGTAGGCGCGCTTGTCAAAGCCCAGGAACACGTCCTTGAACTGGTTCATGCCCGCGTTGGTGAACAGCAGCGTCGGGTCATCGCCGGGCACGACCGGGCTCGAGGCAACGATCTGGTGACCCTTGGACTCGAAGAACTTCAGGAAGGTTTGGCGAATCTCTGCTGCTTTCATTCCGGAGGGCTTTCTGCGGCTACCGCAAGCGGTAAATACTTGATTTTTCGGGGCTTTCGATTATAAGCGGCCTGACCCGTCGAAGCGGCTCCCGGCCCGGGTAGAGTTGCCCCTCCAACGCATCGAGCGAATGAACGAACGAGACGGAGCGAGTGACGATGGACCAATCCCTGTTGGAACCCCTGGCGACCCTGGATGACGCCAGTCTGCTCAGGACCCAGGCCCTGATTGGCGGCGAATGGGTGAGCGGCAGCAGTGGCGCCCGCTTCCCGGTGCATGACCCCGCGACCGGTGCCTTGCTGGCCGAGGTGGCCAATCTCGGCGCGGTGGATGCCGAAGCGGCCGTGGCGGCGGCCAACAACGCCTGGCCAGCCTGGCGCACCAAGCCGGCCAAGGAGCGCGCAGCCATCATGCAGCGCTGGTTCCAGTTGCTGATAAGGCATGCGGACGACCTGGCCCGCATCATGACGGCCGAGCAGGGCAAGCCGCTGTTCGAGGCGCGCGGCGAGGTGACATACGGCGCGAGCTTCATCGAATGGTTTGCCGAGGAGGGCCGGCGCATCTATGGCGAAACCATCCCGACCACGGACAACAACAAGCGTTACCTGGCGATCAAGCAGCCCATCGGCGTCTGCGCCGCGATCACGCCCTGGAATTTCCCCATCGCGATGATCACCCGCAAGGTCGCGCCGGCCCTGGCTGCGGGTTGTACTGTGGTGATCAAGCCCGCCGAGGCCACGCCGCTGTCGGCCTTGGCCGTCGCCGAGCTGGCCCAGCGCGCCGGGATGCCGGCCGGCGTGTTGAATGTCTTGAGCGCCGACGCCGACGCGTCCATCGCCATCGGCCAGGTGCTGTGCGACAGCCCCGTGGTACGCCATCTCTCCTTCACAGGCTCCACCGAGGTTGGCCGCATCCTGATGCGCCAGTGCGCGCCGACGATCAAGAAACTGTCGCTGGAGCTCGGCGGCAACGCGCCCTTCATCGTGTTTGATGACGCCGACCTGGATTCGGCCGTCGAAGGCGCGCTGGTCAGCAAGTACCGCAATGCCGGGCAGACCTGCGTCTGCGCCAATCGCTTCTATGTGCAGGAAGGCGTTTACGACGCCTTCGTCGAGAAGCTGGCGGCCAAGGTGGCCGGCATCAAGGTCGGCAATGGCTTCACGCCGGGCATCAACCAGGGCCCGCTGATCGATGACGCTGCCATCACCAAGGTCGAGGCCCACGTGGCTGATGCCCTGGCTCTGGGCGCGCGCCTGGTTGTGGGTGGCCGCCGGGCCGAGGCGCTGGGCCTGCGCTTCTTCGAACCCACGCTGCTGGCGGACGCCACGCCCGACATGCTCTGCGCCCGCGAAGAAACCTTCGGCCCGGTGGCGCCGGTGTTCAAGTTCAAGACTGAGGCCGAGGCGATTGCCCTGGCCAACAACACCGAGTTTGGCTTGGCCAGCTACTTCTACAGCCGCGACATTGGCCGCGTGTTCCGAGTCGGCGAGGCGCTGGAGTACGGCATGGTGGGCGTGAACACCGGGCTTATCTCCACCGCTGAAGTCCCCTTTGGTGGGGTCAAGCAAAGCGGTCTCGGCCGGGAGGGGGCTCGCCAGGGCATCGAGGACTATGTGGAGATCAAGTACCTCTGTCTGGGGGATCTCCAGGGCTGAACAGACCGTTCGCCAGGGATTCCACGGGGGCGGCGGACGCGTGCCTGCGTTGAATATCGGGTCATCCGCGCTGCATCTTGCGCGCGCGGAGCAAGCCCATGCAGGCATCGCCCCTGGTCGACGGCATCCACAAGGTCTGGCAGCGCCTGCTGGTGCTGGCCGAGACCTGGCCTGCCTTGCTGGTGCTGGTTGGCGGCCTGGCCAGCACGGGCCTGCTGGCCATCACCTGGCAAGCCGAGGCCGAGCATGAGGTGCAGGGGCGGTTTGCCGGCCTGAGCGAGCGGATCGAGGCCGAACTTGGCCGTCGGCTGGATGCCAGCGTGCTGGCCCTGGAAGGTGCCCGCGGCCTGTTCGCTGCCTCCGGCGAATTGCGGCGCGAGCAGTTCAGCGTCTTTGTCGAATCCTTGAGCCTGCGGCGCGAGCTGCGCGGTGTGCGCGGCCTGGGCTTCGTGCAGGCCGTGCCGCGCGAAGAGCTGGCGAGTTTCGTCCGGGCGCAGCGTGCGCAAGGGGCGGAGCATTTCAACTTGCAGAGCCAGCTGTCCGACGCCGAGCAGTATGTGGTTCGCTTTGCCGAGCCGGCGGCGCGCAATCGCGTGGCGCTGGGCCTGGTGATGAACGCCGAGCCCACGCGTTATGCCGCGGCCTTGCAGGCGCGTCGCAGCGGCGCGCTCACTTTGTCAGGCCGGCTGCGCTTGTTGCAGGAGGAGAGCAATGCGCAGGCCTTCCTGCTCTTGCTGCCGATCTACCGAAGTGGCGTGCCGCGCGCAGGCGAGCCGGAACCGCCTCAGGCCTTGCAGGGTTTTGTCTATGCAGTGCTGATGGCCGATGAACTGGGCGCCGGCATGGGCGAGGCCGCCGACGGCCTGCTGGAGTTCGAGCTCTTTGACAGCCCGCTGCCCTTGCCGGAACAGCGCGTCTATGTCTCCACCACCAACGCTGGCAGCGCTCGTTTCAGTTGGCAGCGACGCATTGCCCTTGGTGGTCGCGAACTGCTCCTGCGAACACAGAGTACGCCGGCCTTCGAGCAAAGCCCCAACCTGGAACGACCGTGGCTGCTGGCCGGTGCAGGCACTCTGTTGAGCCTTGCGCTGGCCTGGGTAACCTGGCTGCTCAGCTCGGGCCGACGGCGTGCTCAGGCACTGGCCAAGGAGATGACGGTCGATCTGGAACTGCTCGCACGCGTGGCCCGTGCGACCAACAACGCGGTGCTCAGCGGCGACCGCGAACTGCGCATCAACTGGGTGAACGAGGGCTTCACCCGGCTGACCGGCTACAGCAGCGAAGAGGCCTTGGGTCGAACGCCGGGTGAACTGCTCACGGGACCGGAGACCGACCCTGCGGCGCTGCAGTTGCTGGCCGATGTGACCTCTGAAGGCGTCGGCGCCCGCCTCGAAATCCAGAATCGACGCAAGGACGGCAGCCTCTACTGGGCCGAGACCGAGATCCAGCCCATCCGCAACGCTGACGGCGCGGTCACCGGCTTCATCGAGATCGCGCTGGACATCACCGAGCGCAAGGCCATGGAGGCCGAGCTGCGTGCGCGCAACACCATGCTGGACCACGCCGGCCGCCTGGCCGGCGTCGGTGGCTGGGAACTCGACCTGCCGACGCGGACCATGCGCTGGTCGATGCAGGCCTGCCACATCCACGACGAACCCAGCGGCCTCGCACCCGAACTCGACCAGGCACTGAAGTACTACGGCAGCGGCGGCCGTGGCCTGTTGCGCGATGCGGTGGAGACGGCTGCGCGCACCGGCGAGGGCTGGGACATCGAGCTGCCCCTGACAACTGCGCTCGGTCGCTTCATCTGGGTGCGCGTGGTTGGCGAAGCCGCCGAGCGCGGGCCCGATGGCAGCGTGATCAAGCTGGTCGGAGCCTATCAGGACATCACGGCCCGTCGCTCTCTCGAGGCCCGCACCGTGCGCAACAACGAAGTGCTGCGCAGCGTGCTGGAGAACCTGCCCTGCGGTCTGAGCGTGTTCGATTCCGAGCTGCGCCTGCAGGCCTACAACGCGCAGTTCCGTGCGCTGATCGAGCTGCCCGACGAGCAGTTCCAGGTCGGCCGCACCCGCTACGAAGACATCGTGCGCTTCAATGCAATGCGCGGCGAGTACGGCCCGGTCGAGAAAGCCGAGCGACATATCGCCAAGATCATGGCGCGCGGTCGCAGCGAGGAGCCACACCAGGTCGAATGGAACCGGCCGAACGGCTGTGTGATCGAGGTGCGCGGCGCGCCTATGCCCGGTGGGGGCTTTGTCGCCACCTACCTCGACATCAGCGAACGCAAGAAGGCCGAGGCCGAGATCGCCCGCACCGGCCTGCTGCTGCGCACGGTGCTTGACGCTGCGGTTGACGTATCGATCATCGCCACCTCGCGATCGCGCGAGATCACCGTCTTCAATCGAGGTGCCGAGCGCCTGCTCGGCTATCGCAGCGAGGAGGTGCTGGGCCAGCGCGCTATGGAGCTGTTCCATGATGCCGAGGAGGTGCGCCAGCGCGCGGCCGAGTGGTCGGTGCGGCTGATGCGTCCGATCATGGGCAACGAGGTCTTTGTCGACCGCGCGTTGCTGGGTGTGGCCCAGGAATGGACCTATGTCCACAAGAGCGGCGCTCGCGTGCCGGTGCTGCTGACGGTGAATCCAATGCAGACCGAGGACGGCGAGATGCTGGGCCACCTCGGACTGGCCATCGACCTGACCCGCCAGAAGCAGCACGAGGCTTCGCTGCAGCTGGCCACGCAGAAGGCCGAGCAGGCCAACGAGGCCAAGAGCCAGTTCCTCGCCAATATGAGCCACGAGATCCGCACGCCGATGAATGCCATTCTCGGCATGCTCAGGCTCTTGCAGAAGACCACGCTGAACCCACGCCAGGCTGACTATGCTGGCAAGGCTGATGGCGCGGCCCGCTCGCTCTTGGGCTTGCTCAACGACATCCTCGACTTCTCCAAGGTCGAAGCGGGCAAGATGAGCCTGGATCCGCATCCGTTCCGGCTTGACCAGCTGTTCCGCGAGCTCTCGGTGATCCTCTCGGCCACGGTGGGCAACAAGCAGGTCGAGGTCTTGTTCGACATCGCACCCGATCTGCCGCCGCTGCTGATGGGCGACGCCTTGCGGCTGCAGCAGGTGCTGATCAACCTCGGCGGCAATGCGATCAAGTTCACGCAGAAGGGCGAGGTCGTGGTGCAGCTGCGGCTGCTGGAGCGAGGCGACAAAGACGTACTGCTGGAGTTTGCGGTGCGCGACACCGGCATCGGCATCGCGCCCGAGCACCAGGCGCAGATCTTCACCGGCTTCACCCAGGCAGAAGCCTCGACGACGCGGCGCTTCGGAGGCACCGGTCTGGGCTTGGCGATCAGCCAGCGCCTGGCTCGAATGATGGGCGGCGAGCTCAAGCTGGACAGCGTGCTGGGTGCCGGCAGCCGCTTTCATTTCCAGCTGCGCCTGCCGGTCCTGGCGGCCGCCGAGGCCGGCGCACCTGTGCATGAGGATCAGGAGCTGCGCGTGCTGATCGTCGATGACAACTCGAGCGCTCGCGAGATGCTCGGCTCGATGGCCCGCTCACTCGGCTGGCGGGTCGATACCGTCGGCTCCGGCGCTGAGGCGCTGGCCCAGTTGGCCGCGCGGCATGGCGGTGGCGCCAGCTACCAGGTGGTGCTGGTGGACTGGCAGATGCCCGGCATGGACGGCTGGGAAACCAGCCAGCGCATCCGCGAGCTGGCGCCCGATGCGGCCACGCCGCTGCTGGTCATGGTCACTGCCCATGGCCGCGAAATGCTGGCCCAGCGCAGCGAGCAGGAGCAGGGTCTGCTGAACGGCTTCCTCGTCAAGCCGGTCACTGCCTCGATGCTGCTGGATGCGGTGGTCGATGCCCGCACCGCCGGCGGCGCCGAGCCCGGCAAGCCCTTGCGTCTGCCTTCCTTGCAGCGCCTGGCCGGCTTGCGGCTGCTGATCGTCGAAGACAACCTCAACAACCAGCAGGTGGCCTGCGAGCTGTTGGAGGATGAAGGCGCCAGCGTGCTGCTCGCGGCCGATGGTCAGCAGGCGGTCAACCTGGTCAGCAGCGCGCAGCCGCAGTTCGATGCCGTGCTGATGGACGTGCAGATGCCGGTGATGGACGGTTACGAGGCCACGCGCGTGATTCGAGAGCAGCTGGGCTTGCGCGAGCTACCTATCGTCGCGATGACCGCGAACGCCATGCCGGCGGACCAGGCAGCGAGCCGGGCCGCTGGCATGGACGAGCATGTCGGCAAGCCCTTCGAGATCGACCATCTGGTGGCACTCCTGAACCGGCTCTGCGGCCGCGGCAATCTCGCCGCGCGCCTGCCGCGTGCCGGCCTGGAAGACATCGCAGTGCTTGTGGAGGCTGCGCGCCAGCAGGGTGTAGTCATCGCCGCAGCACTCGACCGGCTGGGCGGCAAGCGCGAACTGCTTGCACGGATGTCCGCCAGCTTTGCGCAAGGTCAGGCTGGGCTGGCTGCGCGTCTTCGTGAGCTTCTTGGCGCACGCCAGGTGGCCGAGGCGGCGGGTGCCTTGCATGGTCTGCGCGGTCTGGCTGCCACGCTTGGGGCCGAGCGCCTGAGCGCCCAGGCCCAGCTGCTGGAAAGCCGCCTTCGCGCGGACGGCTCGCTGGCGGATGATCAGCTGCAGCGCTTCGAGCACGAACTGGCCGAGGCCTGCGCAGCACTGCAGTCGGTTGCCAAGGCGCTCGCCGGCGCGGAGCCGCCGCCCGCAACAGCAGCGATTTCCCACGGGCCCTCACTGGCTTCGCAGATGCGCAACCTGGTGGCGCTTCTGGCCCAGTCCGACCTGGCAGCGCTCGACGCCTTCGAGCAGTTGCGCCAGCAGCATGGCGCCAGTCTGGGGCCAGGTCTTGCCTCTTTGCAGGCAGCGATCACCGAGCTTGATTTTGAGACTGCGCTGGCTCAGTGCCAGAATCTGCCGCAGGGAGTCAGCTGATGGAAGACCTGGGCCTGACAGCGGATGGTGCACCGGCGCATGACCACGGCAGCCTGCTGAGGCTGCTCGGGCGGCGTCCGCGCCTGCTGCTGGTCGACGACCAGCCGCTCAACATCCAGGCGCTCTACCAGGTGTTCTCGGCTGACTATCAGGTCTTCATGTCCACCCACGCCTCGCAGGCGCTGGCCCTGTGCCGGGACCGCCAGCCCGATCTGCTGCTGCTCGACGTGGAAATGCCCGGCATGGACGGCTACGAGCTGTGCCGCGAGCTCAAGCGTTCGCCCGACCTGCGGGGTATTCCGGTGATCTTCGTGACCGCCCACCAGGATGCCGAAGCCGAGACCCGCGGCCTCGAGGCCGGCGCGGTGGACTTCATCTCCAAGCCCTTCAATGCAGGCGTCGTGCGGGCCCGGGTCAAGGCGCAGCTGAGCCTGAAGCTGCAGTCCGATCTCTTGCGTCGCCTGGCCTTTCTGGACGGTCTCACCGGCCTCTACAACCGGCGTCATTTCGACGAACGCTTCGAGCTCGAATTCCAGCGAGCCCGCCGCACCGGCGCGCCCTTGTCCCTGGTGCTGGCCGATGTGGACTTCTTCAAGCGCTATAACGACCACTACGGCCATCTGGCCGGCGACGATTGCCTTCGCCGTGTCGCCTTGGCCCTGAAGGATTGCCTGAAGCGGCCTGGCGACCTGCTCAGTCGCTATGGCGGCGAGGAGTTCGCTTGCGTCCTGCCTGAAACCGACCTGGCGGGCGCGCTGGCGGTGGCCACCGGCATGGAGCAGGCGGTGCGTGAGCAGCAGATGGCGCATGCACATTCCGACGCCGGCGCCGAAGTCACCATCAGCCTGGGTGTTGCCTGCGTGCAGCCGCATGCGGGCATCGAGTCGGCGCAGTTGATCACAACCGCCGACGAGCAGCTCTATCGCGCCAAGGCCCAGGGGCGCGCCCGCGCATGCGCGATCCAGCTGTGAACGCAGGCATGGACAAGCAAAGCCGCCGCGAGTCTCGGTGGCAGGGCCTGACCTTGTTGCTGCCGATGCTGGCGGCGCTGGCCGTTGGCGTGCCTACCTTCCAGGTTGTCAACGCCAGCCAGCAACGGGCGCTCGAAAGCCAGCTGCAGGCCACGCTGACGGCCAACCGCGAATCGATGCAGCTGTGGCTGGAAAGCGAGTGGCAGCGCGCGCGCCATGCGCTCGAAAGTGCCAAGCTGGCCGAGCTCATCGCCAGTGGCAACCGGCCACGCCTGGATGCGCGGCTCCAGGATCTCGAGGAAGGCCTGCAAGGGCAGGCCGTCAGCCTGATCGACATGGAGGGCCGGCTGCTGGCCAGCAGCGTGAGCTGGACGCAAGCGCCCGACTTCTCCCGGGCTCGCGGCCTGGTGCATTTGCGGCGCGGCGAGAACACGGTGCTGGGCCTGCAGCGGCGCGGCCCTGGGCAGTCTGCCTGGGTGAGCCTTGCCGTGCCGCTCGAGCGTGCCGAGGGGCAGCCCGTGCGCCATGCGCTGCTGCTGCACCGCCTGGCCGGCGCGGGTTTATCGCGCACGCTGGCGGTGGCCCGCTTCGGTGCCACGGGCGAGTCCTATGCCTTCGGCCCGGAAGGTGAGTTGTACACCGAGAGCCGGTTTCCCGACCATCTGCAGGCCATCGGGCTGCTGCCTCCGGCTGCGCATTCGGCCATCCTCGGCCTGCGCCTGGGCGACCCGGGCGTCAATCTGGTTCAGGGGCAGCGCAACAAGCTGCCCGCCGC
Source organism: Roseateles microcysteis (assembly GCF_036880965.1). NCBI lineage: Bacteria > Pseudomonadati > Pseudomonadota > Betaproteobacteria > Burkholderiales > Sphaerotilaceae > Roseateles > Roseateles microcysteis. The sequence continues at coordinate 11,941 of NZ_JBAJMV010000009.1, forward strand.
GCAATGGCCGCTCACCCGCATGGCGCAGTCGGCCGTCGCGGGGCGCAGCGGCATCGATGTGGAGGGCTACCGCGACTACCGCGGCGTGCGCGTGATCGGTGCCTGGCAATGGCTGGACGAGCTGGGTTTTGGCCTTGCGACAGAGATCGACGAGGCCGAAGCTTATCAACCGGTGCGAGTCGTCGCACAGGGCTTTGCGGTGTTCGGCCTGATGCTGGCAGCCGGCAGCCTGGCCTTGGCCTGGCAGCAGCGCCGCCAGGCTCTGCAGCGCCGCGCGCTGGCTGCCGCCGCCCAGGAGCTGCAAGCCGAAATCAAGGTGCGGCGCGAGGCCGAGATCGAACGTGAACAGGCCCTGCTGATCGCCGAGCATGCCTCGCGGGCCAAGACCCGCTTCCTGGCCAATATGAGCCACGAAATCCGCACGCCAATGAATGCCGTGCTGGGCTATGTGCAATTGCTGCAGCGAGACGGCCAGCTGGGCCCCGAGGAGCGGCACAAGGTCAACGCCATCGCCAGGGCGGGCCAGCATCTGCTGGCGCTGATCAATTCGGTGCTGGACATGGCCAAGATCGAGGCCGGCCATATCGACCTGCAGGACGAGGTGTTTGACCTGAGCGAGCTGCTTCAGGGGCTGGACGAGTTGTTCGAGCTGCGCTGCCGCCAGCAAGGCCTGACCTGGTGCACCGGCCTGGTCCTGCCCAAGCCCTGCCCGGTGCGCGGCGACCGCCACAAGCTCAACCAGGTGCTGATCAATCTGGTCGGCAACGCCATGAAGTTCGGCCGTGAACGCATCGAGCTGCGAGCCGAGCGGCTGATCGATGGCCGTTTCCGCTTCCTGATCCACGACGACGGTCCGGGCCTGCCAGAGAACGAAGCCGAGCATGTCTTCGAAGCCTTTCACCAGGGTGAGGAAGGCATTGCCAAGGGCGGCACCGGCCTGGGCCTGGCGATCACGCGCGGGCTTGTGCATGCGATGGGTGGCCGGGTGCGTTTGCGCAACGCCAACCCTGGCTGTGAAGCCAGTGTCGAACTGCCCCTGGCAGCCGCGGCGGAACTGGCACCAAAGGCCGTCAGGCAAGGCCCGGTCCAGGGGCGGCTGGAGCGCAGCGTGCGGGCCCTTGTGGTGGACGACAACGATGACAACCGCCGCATCCTCGGCGAGACCTTGCAAGGCCTGGGTGCCGAGGTGCAATTGGCGGTCGATGGCCAGGAGGGCTGCGATCTGGCGCTGGCCCGGCCGCCCGACATCATCTACATGGACCTGCGCATGCCCCGCATGGACGGCATCCAGGCGCTCAAGCACCTGCGCGCCCAGGCTGCGACGGCGCAACTGCCCATCGTGGCTGTGTCGGCGTCCAGCCTGACGATGAGGCGGGAAGACTTTCTCTCGGCCGGCTTTGATGAAGCGGTCAGCAAACCCTTTATGCTCATGGACATCGTAGCCACGCTGACGCAGCTGTTGGGTGTGCATCTGATCGATACCTCGAGCCCGGCCAGGCAAGACCTGCCCCCCGCAACCGGCCGACCGCATGTGCCGGAGGCGCTGCGCCATGCCCTGCGCGAGGCGGCCGAGCTGGGGGAGCTGACCAAGGCGCAACGCCTGCTGGACGGCTGGCTGGTGGCCGGTGGCGATGCCGAGGCTGTGGAGCTGCTGCGGCAGATGCTGCGCCGCTTCGACTGGGACGGTTTTTCTGCAGCCCTGGCGGAGGCCGACCATGATTGAAGCCAGCACCAGCACCAGCACCAGCACCAGCACCAGCCGCAGCGCGCGCATCCTGATCGTTGATGACACGCCGGCCAATCTGGAGGTCATCAGCGGTCTCCTGCAACCGCTGGGCCATGAGTTGTCCACCGCCACCAGCGGCGAGCGGGCCCTGCAGATCGTCGAGCGCCTGCTGCCGGACCTGATCCTGCTGGACATCATGATGCCTGGCATCGACGGCCTGGAAACCTGCCGGCGCCTGAAGAGCAATCCGATGACGGCCGGCATACCGGTGATCTTCGTGACCGGCGCTGGCGACAACGTCGATGCGGGCTTTGCGGTCGGTGGCGTAGATTACCTCGTCAAGCCTGTGCGCGAAGCCGAGCTTGGCGCACGCGTGATGGCACATCTGAAGCTGGGCTGGCTGGTGCGCGAGCTGGCCGAGAAGAATGCCGGCCTCGAGGAAGCGCGTCAGGAACTCGAGCGCCGGGTGCTCGAGCGCACGCGCGAACTCTCGGTGGCCAACCGCAACCTGCGCCTGGAGGTCAATGAGCGCCGTCAGGCCGAAGACCGGCTCAACTTCCTGGCGCGTCACGACTTCCTGACCCGGCTGCTGAACCGGCCGGCCTTCGAGGACGCATTCGCTCACCTGCTGAGCAGCCGTGCCGGCCTGCCGCATTGCCTTCTCTACCTGGACCTGGACCAGTTCAAGGTGGTCAATGACGTCTGTGGCCACGTGGCCGGCGATGAGCTGCTGCGTGAAGTGGCGGAGCTGATACGCGGCCTGCTGGGGCCGGGGGACCTGCTGGCGAGGCTGGGGGGTGACGAGTTCGCCGCACTGCTGGTCGGCGTCAGCATCGAACAGGGCAAGCGTCAGGCCGACCAGATCCGCCGCGCCATCGAGGAATATCGCTTCGTCTGGGAACAGCACACCTTTGGCGTGGCCGCCAGCGTTGGCCTGGCCGCCGTGAAGGGTGACGAGACCTCGGTCGACGCGCTGCTGGGCCGGGTCGATGCCGCCTGTTTCGCGGCCAAGGAAGAAGGCCGCAACCGCGTGCATGTCTATGACGAGCAGGTGGGCGACCTGCAGACGCGCCAGGCCCAGATGCAGTTGGCGCCGCGCCTCACCCAGGCGCTCGAGCAAGACCGCTTCGTTTTGTACCGCCAGCGCATCAAGCCCCTGCAGGTCAACGAGGAGGGCGAGCATTTCGAGGTGCTCCTGCGCATGCGCGACGAGCAGGGCGGTCTGGTGCAGCCGCATGGCTTCATTCCGGCGGCCGAGCGCTTCGGCCTGATGGCCCAGATCGACCGCTGGGTGCTGCGCCGCCTCAGCTGGCATTACCGGCGCCATCCCGAGCAGCTGCAAAGTCTGGCGCTGTGCAGCGTCAACCTCTCCGGTCTGTCGTTGGGCGACCCGATGTTCGAGGAGTTCGTCGAGCGTCTGCTGGAGGAGGGCCATCTGCCGCCGCCCAAGCTGTGCTTCGAGATCACCGAGACCGTGGCCGTGACCAACCTGCCGCGCACCTTGCGTTTCATCCACAAGTTCCGCCGCCTGGGATTGCGCTTTGCGCTGGATGACTTCGGCAGCGGCGTCTCGTCCTATGCCTATCTGAAGTCCTTGCCGGTCGACTTCCTGAAGATCGACGGTGTCTTCGTCAAGGACATGGTGAGCGACCCGGTGGACCGTGCCATGGTGCGTTCGATCAACGAGATCGGGCAGGTCATGGGCCGGCGCACGATTGCCGAATATGCCGAGAACGGGGCGATCATCGCCCTGCTCACCGATTTGGGTGTCGATTTCGCACAAGGGTATGGGCTGGAGCAGCCGCAGCCCTTCATTTACTGAGGATTGCGTCGAGAGATTCGCTGAGTGTTTTGCCTGGTTGGGGTAGCTGGGTTGAAGACCTTGTTAAAAGGGGAATGCACATGAACTCGATCTCGATCAGTAAGAGGCTGGCCTTGTTGGTTGTCGGCCTGCTGGGGCTGCTGGCCCTGGTGGTGCTTGTCTCGCTGATGCGGCTGGACAGCTCGAACAACACCTTGCGCTCGCTCTATGGCGACCGCATGGTGCCGGTCAAGCAGCTCAATGAAGTGGCGGACGGCTATGCCATCGGCGTTGTCGATTCAGCGCACAAGCTGCGCGATGGCGGCATGAAGCCCGATGCTGCAGTGCGAGCCATCGAACAGGCGCTGAAAACTGTAGACAAGGAGTGGAAGGCCTATCTGGCCACCGAGCTGACCAAGGAAGAGCAGGCCCTGATCGACAAGACCAGACCGGCCCTGAAAGCCGCCGAGGGCGCCGCCGCCAAGCTGCTCGAACTGGCCCGTGCAGGCAATCTCGAAGGCGTGGCCAAGTTTGCCGGCGCCGAGATGTATCCGGCGATCGACCCCCTGGCTGGCGATCTGCAGGAATTGATCGACCTGCAGTTGACCGTGGCCGAGAGCGAGTACAAGGCCAGCCAGGAGGCCTTCAAGGCGCTGCTATGGACGAGCATCATCGTGTTCCTGCTGACACTGGCGGTGGCTGCGGTGCTGTCGGTGATGATCGTGCGCTCGATCACCGGCCCCTTGAAGGAAGCCGTCGAGATTGCGGAAACCGTGGCCGCCGGCGACCTGCGCCGCAAGATCGAATTCAGCGGCTCGGACGAAACCGCCCAGTTGCTCGGAGCCCTGGCCAAGATGAATCAGGGCCTGGTGGACATCGTCAGCCAGGTGCGCGATTGTGCCGAGTCCATCACTTCGGGCTCCACCGAGATCGCCAGCGGCAGCATGGACCTCAGCCAGCGCACTGAGGAGCAGGCGAGCAGCCTGGAAGAAACCGCCGCCTCGATGGAGGAGCTGACCTCGACCGTCAAGCAGAACTCGATGACTTCGGAAGAGGCCAACAGCCTCGCGGCCAAGGCTTCGGGCGTGGCCGGCAAGGGTGGGCAGGTGGTGCAGGGCGTGGTCACGACCATGGGCCAGATCACCGACCAGTCCAAGAAGATCAGCGACATCATCGGCGTGATCGATGGCATCGCATTCCAGACCAACATCCTCGCGCTGAACGCCGCCGTGGAAGCCGCGCGGGCAGGTGAGCAGGGCCGTGGCTTTGCCGTGGTTGCGAGTGAGGTGCGCTCGCTGGCCAGCCGCTCGGCCGAGGCTGCCAAGGAGATCAAGAACCTGATTGGCGCCAGTGTCGAGCGGGTCGAGGCCGGCGCTGCGCAGGTCACCGAGGCCGGCCGCACGATGGACGACATCGTGTCGCAAGTCCAGCGCGTCAGCCAGTTGCTGGCCGAGATCAGCCTGGCCAGCCGCGAGCAAAGCCAGGGCATCGACCAGATCAGCGACGCCGTGATGCAGATGGACCAGGTGACGCAGCAGAACGCCGCCCTGGTCGAGGAATCGGCTGCCGCCGCCGAGAGCCTCAAGCTACAGGCGCAGACGCTGTCTCGCGTGGTCTCCTTGTTCAAGCTCTGAGCTGAATTGGCGACGCACCGCGGCCGCCTTGCCCAGGCCCTGAGAGCGCTGCCCCGTCAAACAAAAAGCCCGACCTGAGTCGGGCTTTTTGCTTGGAGCGCTCCAACTCAGGCGGCTGCTGTCGCTGCCACGGCTTCGACGGCCTGCTTGGCTGCAACGCGAACGCGCTTGGCCTTGGCCACCACCGGCGCGACAACTGCTGCCGGCGCAGCAGCGCGGCGGGCCGGTGCCTTGCGGACAGGCTTGGCAGCAGGCTTTGCCACCGCCTTGGCAGCCTTGACGACCTTCTTGGCGACCTTGCTGGCGAGCGGCTTGACAGCGGCGCGGGCCTTGCGGGCCGGGCGCTTCACTTCAACAGCCTTCACCAGGCTGTCGGCACCGGCGGCAGCCTTGCCGGCCACGGCCAGCACGGCCAGGGCGCTGGGCAGGCTCAGGCGCGAAGCGGTCTGCAGGCCGTTGGCCAGGACCGGATTGTCGATGCTGTTGGCGAACTTCGCGGCCTTGCTGATCTGCGTGGCGGTGGCTTTGGCGCTGATGTCGATCAGCTGCTCGCTGCGGTCGGCGACCTGGTCCACGCCCTTGGCTGCCAGCTGAGTCAGGGTGTTAACGCGTTCGTTGCTGGTCTTGACCTTGCCGATGACGCGGTGGCCGCCCAGGCGGTAGGCCTTGACGACTTGCGTGGCGGCGCTGCGGCACTGCTCGACGGTGTTCAGGGTGACGTGGGTCAGGGTGGGCTTGCGCATCGGGACATCCTTGCTGGTTCAGTTGAAGACAAATCGACTGAAGCCAGTATGGGTGGTGAGTTCTAGGGAGGGATACCCAAGCCAGCCCGATTTCCTAGAGAGCGCGCTCCAATGCCGGCGCTAGAATCTGGCCACTTCGCGGGTGTAGTTCAATGGTAGAACGCTAGCTTCCCAAGCTCGATACGTGGGTTCGATTCCCATCACCCGCTCCACTTCCTTGCGCTCCACTCCCTCTCAGCGCACCTTCTTCAGCTCCTCACCGCCCACCGGTGGCGTGGCATAGGGGTTGCTGGTCGTCGTGTACGTGCCATCGGGATTTCGGATCACGCGCTGGCCGCCGTGGATGCTGGCGCGCACGTTGTTGCCGTTGGCATCGCGGTAGGTGTTGTACTCGCCAATCGCCTCCAGGTTGCGGCGGTGCATGTTGTCGTTGGTGGCCTGCGTATTGGCATTGGTGTTCGAGTAGATCTGCGCCACCTCGGCATTCGTCTGCGATCGGATGGCGGCGCGGTCGGCCGCACCCTTTGCGTTGATCCTTGCCATCTCGCCAGCGTGCCAGCGCTCGATCTCCTGCCGTTGATTGGATGAGAAACGCTGCTCGGCATTCCTGGTGGAACCCTGCAACATCGCGACCCATTGCGGATTGGCCTTGATCGACGAGGTGATGCGGTCGCCGACCTTGGGGTCCAGCTGGCCCTCGGGCGCACGCTGCGCAAACACCATCGAGGTGCCGCCCACCACATTGCCCTGCAGCTCGGAAAAGGTGACGCTGGCACTGAACAGCTCGCGCACCGGCTGGCCATTGACCTGGTAGGCGATCAGCATCTGCCCGGCATCGAAATGCATGCGAGTGCCGCCCTGCGGCGCAGCGGTTGCGGCGCGGGCCGCCTGCGACAGGTCGGCGCGGTCGCGGTATTCCACGATCTGCGCGCCGGGGCGCCGCTGCTGCACGACGCCTGCGAGAAAGGCCTGAGTGGAGTTGAAGGGCACGGCGGGGCAGGGGTTCATCTGGATCTGCGTGCCCTGCACTTGCCAGCTGAAGCCGTGCAGGATCTCCAGGGCCTGCTGCCCATCAGGCGAGCTGGCCAGCCATTCGATGCGCATCTGGTTGCCAACGCAATTCGTCTGGCGGTTCCAGTTCACGCCGCCTTGCGTTCGCCAGCCTGCCGGGATCATGGCACTGGCCGCTGCGATGGGCTGGCCGAAGCCCTGTGCATCGACGATGTCGACCGCTTGCTCACCCTGGGCCATGGCCTGGGCCGGAGCCCGCAGATTCGCGGCAGGCGGCGCCTGATCCGGCGCTTGCATCGGCACAGGTCCTGGCTGGGCCTGGCTGCCCAGCTTGTCACCCGGCTTTTCGGTGACCGGCTGGGCGCCTTGCGGGCTGCACGCCGCCAGAGTGGCGACAGCAAGGGTGGCAAGAGACAGACGAAGCCAAGGCGTTTGATGCGTGTCCATGGGCACTCCTGCTCGAGGAGCGCCCATGATGTCACGGAGGCACGGGCTTGTGGAGCTTCAGACGGCGTCCCAGGCGCTGGCCGAGGGCCCGAAGGCAAAGGCGTCCATGCCCAGACTGCCGAAGGTCAGGCTGGCATGGATGCGGCGCGCTGCAGCCTCGCGGCCGCCTGCGCCGGCAGCGATGTACCAGGGCAGCAGATGCTCGTCGGTCGGATGCATGTCGAGCGCATGCGGTGCCTGTCGGCGGTAGTTCATCAGCGCCTCCCAGTCCCGCGCGACGCTGCGTTCGACCATCCACTGGCGGAAGGCGGCCGACGGCTCAATCTCCTCTGCATCAATGGCCGGATTGCCCATGAGGACCATGCGCAGGTTGTGGGTGATGCTGCCGCTGCCGATGATCTGCACGCCCTGTGCAGCCAGCGGCGCCAGGGCCTCGCCCAAGGCGAATTGCTGGGCCGGGCTCTGCGTGGGCACGAAGGCCAGCGGCAGCACCGGGATGTCGGCCTCGGGGTACATATAGCGCAAGGGCACCCAGATGCCGTGGTCCAGGCCAGCCTGGTCAACACGGGCGGTTTCAATGCCGGCCGCCTTCAGCAGGGCCTGGGTTTCCTCGGCCAGCGCCGGCGCGCCGGGCGCGTCGTAGCGCAGCGTCTGCAGCTTGGGATCGAAGCCGCCGAAGTCGTAGATCGCCTGATGTCGAGTGCCGGCCAGCAGCACCGGCATGCGGCCCGAGGTGTGGGCCGAGACAATGAGGATGGCGCGCGGCCGGCCGAAGCGCTCATCGATCTGCCGACCGAGCTGCTGCAGGAAGGCGCCTGCCTCGCGCGGCTCCAGCGCGGTCATCGGCGAACCATGGGAGAGAAACAGCGGAGCATGGACGTGCGTGTTCATGGCTCCCATTGAACGCCTGCCGCTGCGCCGGACCGCGCTGAATTCTTGTACGGGCCATTCGAACGGCTTGCATGCCCGCTCGCCGCTACAGTCGGGCCATGCCTGAATCTGCTATTGCCCCTACGCCTCCCTCGGTCCTGCAATTGGCCTGGCGCCAGTTCTGGCGCGATGCCCGCGCCGGCGAGTTGCGCCTCTTGATGCTGGCCGTCGCGCTGGCCGTGGCGGCGCTGTGTTCGGTCGGCTTCCTGTCGGACCGGCTCGACCAGGGCCTGAAGCGCGATGCCGCCCAGCTGCTGGGCGGCGACGCGGTGGTCTCCAGCGACCAACCCACGCCCGCTGCCTTGAAGGCGCTGGGCACGGAGCTGGGGCTCAGCCAGGTGGACAGCGCCACCTTCCCCAGCATGGCCCGTGCGCCGGATGCGCGGGGCGGCGCCAGCAGGCTCGTGGCCGTCAAGGCCGTGGGCGATGGCTACCCCTTGCGCGGCAAGCTCCAATTGGAAGACGGGCGCAACGTCGGCACGCCGGCACGCGGCCAGGCCTGGGCCGACCCGGCGGTGCTCGATGCCCTGGGCCTGAAGCAGGGCGACACGGTGCTGCTGGGCGACAGCAGCCTGGTGCTCGCGGGCGTGATCCGCAACGAGCCCGATCGCGGCGCCGGTTTCATGAATTTCGCACCGCGGCTGATGATCCATGTCGCCGATCTGCCGGCAACCGGCCTCATCCAGCCGGCCAGTCGGGTGAGCTATCGCCTGGCCCTGGCCGGTGAAGCGGCTCAGGCGAGCGCGGTGCGCAGCTATGTTGAGCGTGCCAGCAAGATGATCGAGACCGAGCATTTGCGCGGTGTGCGCCTCGAGTCGCTGGAAAACGGCCGCCCCGAAATGCGCCAGACCCTGGACCGGGCCGGCAAGTTCCTGAACCTCGTCGCAATGCTGGCCGCCTTGCTGGCGGCCGTTGCCGTGGCCCTGGCGGCACGCGACTTCGCCTCGCGCCATCTGGACGACTGCGCGATGCAGCGGGTGCTGGGGCAACCGCAACGCCGCATCGCCTGGGTCTACGGCCTGGAGTTCGGAACCGCGGGCGTGATCGCCAGCCTGATCGGAGTGGCGCTGGGCTTTGGCTTGCACTATGGCTTCGTGGCACTGCTGTCAGGGTTGATCGACGTCAGCCTGCCACTGCCGAGCGCCAAGCCCGGCCTCTTGGGCCTTGGGTTGGGTTTGTCGCTGCTGCTGGGCTTTGGGCTGCCACCGGTCTTGCAGCTCGCCGCCGTGCCGCCGTTGCGCGTGATGCGGCGTGATCTGGGCAATCTGAAGGGCGGGTCCTTGCTGGTGCTGGTCAGCGGCGTGCTCGGCTTTGCGGCCATCCTGATGGCGCTGGCTGACGACGCCAAGCTGGGCTTGATTTCGGCTGGCGGCTTTGGCGTGGCACTGGGCTTCTTTGCGCTGCTGGCCTGGCTGACCGTTGTGCTCTTGCGCAAGGTCGTACCGATCAGCGTCAATGGCAATGGCGCGCCGCGCTGGCTCTTGCTGGCCACGCGCCAGGTCGCGGCGCGGCCGGCGTTTGCCGTGGTGCAGGTGGCTTCGCTGGCCGTGGGACTCCTGGCGCTTTCGCTCTTGGTGCTATTGCGAACCGACCTGATAGCCAGCTGGCGCTCGGCCACACCGGCCGATGCGCCGGACCGCTTCGTCATCAACATCCAACCGGAGCAGGGCGAGGCGTTTCGCGCGCGCCTCGTGGCAGCTGAGGTCAAGCGCCTGGACTGGTATCCGATGATCCGCGGCCGCCTGATTGCCATCAATGGCAAGCCCATCGAGCCCAAGCAATTCAAGGAAGAGCGCGCCCAGCGTCTGGCCGAGCGCGAGTTCAACCTCAGCCACACGGCCGAGCTGCCCAGCCACAACAAGGTTGTGCAGGGGGCCTGGACGGCGGACGAAGCCGAGGGCTTGAGCGTGGAGACCGGCTTGGCCGAGCAGCTCGGGCTGAAACTCGGCGACCGTCTGCGCTTCGACGTGGCCGGCACGCAGGTGGAGGGGCGCATCAGCAATCTGCGCAAGGTTGACTGGAGCTCGATGCGTGTCAACTTCTTCGTGCTGTTCCCGCAGGCGCACATGCCCGAACTGCCCAGCAGCTTCATCTCGGCCTACAAGTCGCCTGCCGGCAGGGGGCTGGACACGGCGCTGACGCGCGAATTCCCGAACGTGACCGTTGTCGACGTGTCGGCGCAATTGCGCCAGGTTCAGCAGGTACTGGACCAGGTGATCCAGGCCGTGCAGTACCTGTTCGCCTTCACGCTGGCGACCGGCCTTGTGGTGCTCTTGGCGGCCGTCTCGAGCACCCGCGATGCGCGCACGCGCGAGTTCGCCCTGATGCGTGCCTTGGGTGCCAGCGGCAGGCTGCTGGCCCAGGTGCAGCGGGCCGAGCTGCTGGGCCTGGGGGCACTTGCCGGTGGCTTGGCCGGCTGCGTCGCGCTGCTGCTGGGCTGGCTGCTGGCCCGCTATGTGTTCGAGTTCCAGTGGAGCGCAAGCGCCTGGGTGCCGCTGGGCAGCGCACTTGCCGGCGCCTTGCTGGCGCAGGCCGCGGGCTGGTGGGGCTTGCGCGGGGTGCTCAACCGACCGGTGGTGGCGACTTTGCGTGAGGCGGACACGCAGTAGGGCAGGCCGGGTCGCGCAAGGCCAAGTTGACCCAATGAAAAAGGCGCCTCGCGGCGCCTTTGCTTTTTGTCAGTCGAACGCTCAGTTCGCGGCGGCCGAGGTCACGCTGTCCATCAGGCCCATGTCGGCGCTGCTCATCAGGCCTTCGATGTCCATGAGGATGAGCATGCGCTCATTGATGGCGCCGATGCCGGTGATGAAGCTGGTGTCCACCGCGGCCGAGCTCAGCTCAGGGGCAGGGCGGATCGCATCGCGGCTCAGTTCAAGCACGTCTGACACCGAATCGACCACGGCGCCGACGACGCGGTTCTTCACGTTCAAGACGATGACCACGGTGAAGCTGTTGTACTCGGCCGTGGCGCAACCGAGCTTCAGGCGCAGGTCGACGATGGGCACGATCACGCCGCGCAGGTTGACCACACCCTTGATGAACTCGGGCGCGTTGGCAATGCGGGTCGGCTGCTCGTAGGAGCGGATTTCCTGCACCTTCAGGATGTCGATGCCATATTCCTCGGAGCCCAGACGGAAGGTCAGGTACTCGCCGTTGTGCGGCACGTGTGCCTTCTGATTGACCATCAGCGCACCGGAATCGCGGGGGACCACAGCGGTGGAGGTTTCGTGCATGTTATCCATTTGGGCCTCTTGGTGGTTCATTCAGCAATGCGAAGGGGACGACGGACTGTAATCCGGCTTCAGAAGCTTTCCCAGTCGCCGCCAGCGTCGGGCGTGACCGTTTCACGAGCCGGTGCGGCTGCTGCAGGGCGGGTGACGGACTTTTGCGCAGTTGCCACAGCCACAGGCGCCTTTTTCAGGGCTGGCTGGGCGGTAGTCGGCCGGGCTGTGGCGCCAGCCCTGGACGGGCTGGAAGCGGGCTGAGACCTGGCCACCGTGCTGTTGCCGGCTGCCGGCTTGCGCGTGGTGCGCACTGCAGCAGCGGGGCCTGGGTGGGAAGGTGCCGAGGCGCTGATGCGGAAGCGGTCGACCGACTGTGCCAGTCGCTCGGCCTGGTCACGAAGGCTTTCGGCCGCTGCCGCCGATTGCTCGACCAGAGCAGCGTTCTGCTGCGTCATCTGGTCAAGCTGCACCACCGACTGGTTGACATTGCCGATGCCGTCGCTCTGTTCACTGGCGGCAGCGGAGATTTCGCCAATGATGTCGGTCACGCGCTGCACGCCGGCCACGATTTCGCTCATCGAGCTGCCGGCTTCCTGCACCAGGCGAGAGCCAGTCTCGACCCGCTCGACGCTGGCGCCGATCAGGGTCTTGATTTCCTTGGCGGCCTCGGCGCTGCGTTGGGCCAGCGAACGGACTTCGCTCGCCACGACCGCAAAGCCGCGACCCTGTTCGCCGGCACGGGCGGCTTCCACTGCCGCGTTCAGCGCCAGGATATTGGTCTGGAACGCGATGCCATCGATCACGCCGATGATGTCGTTGATCTTCTTGGAGCTGGTGTTGATCTCGTCCATCGTGCTGACCACGTGGCCCACCACTTCACCGCCACGCGCGGCGGCAGAAGAGGCCGATGAGGCCAGTTGGTTGGCGGTGCGCGCCGAGTCGGCTGTCTGCTTGACCGTGCCTGTCAGTTGTTCCATCGACGAGGCCGCCAGCTGCAGGTTGGAGGCGGTTTGCTCGGTCCGGCCCGACAGGTCCTGGTTGCCGGTGGCAATCTCGACCGACGCGGTGCGGATGCTGTCTGCGGCCACTCGCAGCTGACCGATCAGGCCCTGCAGCGCCTGCTGCATCTTGTGCAAGGAATGCATCAGGTTGGAAGCCTCGTCCTTGCCCTCCACCGACCTGAGCGTTTGGGTCAGATCGCCTTCGGCGATGGCTTCGGCCAGCGCCTCGGCTTCGGCCAGAGGCTCGCAGATGCTTTGCATATTGAGCAGCGTCAGCGGTGCGACGACCACGGCGCTGAGGACTAGCACGACGACGAACCAGGTCAGCATGGCGGACTGGGTCTTCTCGGCAGCGGCTTGAGCAAGCTGGGATTCCTTGCTCAGCGCTTCGCGCAGCCCCTCCAGCAGCTTTTCCGCTTCCCTGATCGACTCCTTGCCGGCGCTGAGATCCTTGTTGGCGGCGACGACGTCGCTGTAGCCGCCCGATTCGAGCTTGCCAAACACCGGCTGTACCTTGTCTGCATAGCTGTCGATCAGGGGCAGCATCTGGCGCAGCACCTGGTTGTCGGCATCTTCCTCGCCACTGAGCATTTCCTTGGCGGCGGCCGCAAAGCCCTGGCGGGCTTCGTCCCAGCGCTTGCGCTGGCTGCGCACCTCATCGGCACTGCCGACGCTGATGATCATGTCCTTTTCATAGCGGCGCAGGTCGCCCATGGCACCGATCAGGCGGCTGAGACTGTTGGCCTCGGCCACCGACATCTCGGCAAACTGCTTGGTCTGCGCACGCAGCGAGTTCATGCCGAGAAGGCCGACCCCGCCCACCATGACGAGCAGGGCCAGGACCATGGCGATGGCCCCGATCATGCGGGTTCGAATGCTGAATTGACGGATCAAGGCGCTGAACGACATTGTTATTTTCCCGAATGTTTCTCGACTGTCTGACAGGTGTCGAGACGAGTGGTCTCAGTGGCGCGATCGGCGAATCAGGCTGCCAACGTCCAGGATCAATGCCACGCGGCCATCGCCCATGATGGTGGCACCCGAGACATCGGTGACCTTGCGGTAGTTGGCCTCGAGGTTCTTGACCACCACCTGCTGTTGCCCGAGCAGTTCGTCGACCAGCAGGGCGACGCGGCCGCCCTCGGCTTCGACGACCACCATGATGGACGAGACATGCTCGAAATCGAAGCGTGGAACGTTGAAGACTTGCTCAAGCTCAATAACCGGCATGAATTCGTCGCGCACCTCGACCACGCGGCCCGAGCCGCCCACGGTCTTGATGGTGTCGGACTGCACCTGGAAGGACTCGACCACCGAGGCCAGTGGCAGGATGTAGACCTCTTCACCAACACCCACACTCATGCCATCCATGATGGCCAGCGTCAGCGGCAGGCGCACCGAGACCTTCATGCCGTAGCCTTCGGCCGAGTCGATCTCGACCGTGCCGCCCAGTTGGGTGATGTTCCGCTTCACCACGTCCATGCCGACACCGCGGCCGGATACGTCGGTGACCTGGTCAGCCGTGGAGAAGCCAGGCGCGAAGATCAGGTTGTAGACCTCGTTGTCGGTCATGCTGTCCGGCGCGTCGATGCCCTTCTCGCGGGCCTTGGTCAAGAGCTTCTGGCGGTTCAGGCCGCGGCCGTCGTCGCGCACTTCGATGACGATCGAGCCGCCCTGATGGGAGGCCACGAGCGTGATCGTGCCGGTCTCGGGCTTGCCCTTGGCCGCGCGGTCGGCAGGCATTTCGACACCGTGGTCGCAGCTGTTGCGCACCAGGTGGGTGAGGGGGTCGGTGATTTTCTCGACCAGGCCCTTGTCCAGCTCGGTGGCTTCACCTTGCGTGACCAGCTCGACCTTCTTGCCCAGCTTGGAGGCCAGGTCGCGCAGCATGCGCGGGAAGCGGTTGAATACGACCGACATCGGGATCATGCGAATCGACATCACCGATTCCTGCAGATCGCGGGTATTGCGCTCCAGGTCGGCCAGGCCCGAGGCCAGCTGCTGGTACAGGGCTGGGTCGAGGCCGGCGCTGTTCTGCGCCAGCATGGCTTGAGTGATGACGAGCTCGCCCACCAGATTGATCAGCTGATCGACCTTTTCGACAGAGACGCGCAGCGTGGATTGGTCCATGCCGCCGGGCGCTCCCTTGGCCTCGACCTTCGGTGCAGCGGCCTTGGGCGCTGCTGCAACCGGCGCGGCAGCGACCACGGGCTTGATGTCGCCGCTGGCTGCACCAGGCGAGCCGGGTGCGTCGTCGAAGAAGCCGTAGCCCATGTCCTTGGCCTCCGGCTCGGGTGCGCCGGGCGCGCCCTCATGGAAACCGAAGCCATCGCTCAGCGGCAGGATCTTGACCTGCTCGCGGGCGACGTGGAAGGTGAACAGGTCCAGCAAGTCGTTGTCGCTGCTGCTGGTCAAGACCTTGAAGCGGCGCATGCCGTCGGCAGCAACGCCGCCGTCCAGCGGCTCGATGGTGCCGAGGTCGGTGATTTCCTTGAACAGGTCGACCAGGTTGTCGGCTTGCGACGGGTTGTCCAACGGGCCGACCTGCAGCTCGATGAAACGAGCGCCAGGCTTGCCAGAGGCCACAGGTGCCGCGGCAGCGGGCGCTGGCGCAGGGGCGGCCTTCGGCGCGGCGGGTGCAGCGGCGGCGGGCGTGCCGCCTTCGACGAAGGTGCGGATGCTGCTGATCAGCTCGACGGTATCGACAGCGTCGCCACCGTTACCAGCATGGCGACCCAGCTGCGCGCGCAGCGCATCACCGGACTGCAGGAGCACGTCGACCATCGGCGCCGAGGCCTGCAACTCATGACGGCGCAGCTTGTCCAGCAGCGTTTCCATGATGTGGGTCAGCTCGGCCACGTCGCTGAAGCCGAAGGTGGCGGCGCCGCCCTTGATCGAGTGAGCGCAGCGGAAGATGGCGTTCAACTCCTCGTCGTCCGCCGTCTCGATGTTCAGATTCAGGAGCATCTGCTCCATGTTGTCCAGGTTCTCACCCGCTTCTTCAAAGAAGACCTGGTAGAACTGGCTCAGGTCAATGCCAGCACTGATGCTTGCGCCTTCGGAGGTCATATCTCCCATGTCCGGACTCCTGCTTTCAACGCACGCAAATTAGCGGATCACCTTGCCGATCACCTCGATCAGCTTGGCAGGGTCAAAAGGCTTGACCAGCCAGCCGGTGGCGCCAGCCGCACGGCCGGCCTGCTTCATCTGGTCGCTGGACTCGGTGGTCAGGATCAGGATCGGCGTGGTCTTGAACTTCGGGTTGTCGCGCAGCTTCTTGGTCAGGCTGATGCCGTCCATGCGCGGCATGTTCTGGTCTGTCAGCACCAGGTCGAAGTCACGCTGGCTGGACTTTTCCCAGGCATCTTGCCCATCCACGGCCTCGACCACATTGAAACCTGCGTTCTTCAGCGTGAAGGAGACCATCTGGCGCATCGAGGCCGAATCGTCCACAGCAAGAATTGAGTGCATCGCTTTCTCTCCGGGGTAACTTGTGTTTGGTTGATCTGTTGATTCTGTATTCAAAACAGCTCGATTGAGCCTGCATCCATCTCGTCCTGCGTGACAGGATTGGGGCGCAGCGGCGCTATTTCGACCACGGCCAGGCCATCTTCGTCATCGCCAAAGGTATCGCGGGCCAACTGGTCCGAGCAATTGCGCAGGCGCTGGCTGGTATGGGCAATCAGTTGCGTGGCCATGTCCTGGAACTGCAGGGCGGTGATCGCGCCGGCCACATCGGAGCGGATCTGCAGCAGGCCATCGCTCTGGAGGCCGGCTTCGGCGGCTTCCTGCAGCAGGTGGTTGAGCTGGGTCGAGGCACTGAAGAAGTGGGCGGAGAGGGCTTCGCCTGCGTCGTCGAGCAGGCGCTGCAAGCGCTCCAGATCATTGGTGACCGTCATCAGATGATCCTGGAGCTCGGCCGCCGCGAGCAGCGGCTGCATGCCCGGGTCTTCGTCCGCAGGGGCTTGCATGTCATTCATCTAGGTCTGGTCTCCAACGGTTGTGCTTTGCCTGCGGCCGCCGCCCCATCCTCTAGACCCCGAGAGCGCGTGCGTGCGGCTGTATCCATTTGTATGGATCTTCGGCATTTCCGTCTCCGGTGTCGACAGGGCTATCGCGGACATGCCGGGACAGTGCAACTGTTCGACGCTTTCCCTGAATTTCTGCCTAGGGTAATCCCTTTTTGCGGGGCAGGGCGTGGTTTTGCAGTCGCACTTGCGATTTGGCATGGTCGGGCGTCATGGAGCGAATTGGCATACTCCCGCCTCATGACGGCCCCCCTGGCAGACCGGCGCCTGCGCGTCCTGCATGTTGAAGACTCCGAGCTCGATCATCAGCTGATCCTGGCACAGCTGCGCCGCGCCGGGCTTGCCATGGACATCCAGCGCGTCGACACCTTGAACGAGGTGCGTCAGGCGCTGACGATGGAGTGGGACGCCATCATTTCCGACTACAACCTGCCAGGTTTCTCCGGCCTGGTGGTGCTGGACATGGTCAAGGATGCGCGGCTGATGATGCCCTTCATCCTGGTCTCCGGCGAGATCGGCGAAGACACTGCCGTGGCGGCGATGCGCACGGGCGCTTCCGACTACCTGCTGAAAAACAACCTGACCCGCCTGGCCCCGGCCTTGTTGCATGCCATCGAGGCCAATGAGAGCGAGCAGGCGCGCATGGAGGCGGACCGTGAGCTGCTGCGTTCCAAGCAGCGCCTTCACGAATTGGCGGGGCATTTGCAGACCAGCGTCGAGATGGAGCGGGCGGCGATCGCCCGCGAGATTCATGACGATGTCGGCGGCTCCCTGACGGCTCTGAAGTTCGACCTGGCCTGGATGGCCCGCCATGCGCAGGATGAAGGCGTGCGTGGCCGCGTGCAGTCGGCGCTGGAGACCGTGAGCCACGCCATCGAGGCCAGCCAGCGCATCATGCACAACCTGCGGCCGGCGATTCTTGAGCAGGGCCTGGTGGCGGCCGTGCAATGGATGGGCGCGCGCTTCGAAAAGCGTACCGGCATCAGCACCTCGATTTCAACCAGCTCCGAACAGATCCAGCTTCCGCCCGGCGTGCCGCTGGTGGCCTATCGCACGGCGCAGGAGGCGCTGACCAACGTCTCCAAGCATGCAAATGCGTCAAAAGTCACGATCGAGTTGAGTGTCGCCTCGGGCGTGCTGACCCTGGAGGTCAGCGACAATGGCGGCGGCCTGACACCGGGCGCGCTGGCCAAGGCGCGCAGCTTCGGCATCCGCGGCCTGCATGAGCGGGCGGCGACGGTGGGCGGCTGGGTCGATCTGAGCAGCAGCACGCGAGGCACGAGCCTGATCTTGTCGGTGCCGCTGGAAGCGCAGCGGGCCGAACAGTTGGGACAAGAGGAGGCTTCGGCCATAGAACACGATCCGTCTTCCTGGGGCAGTGCATGATCAAAGTGATTCTTTGTGATGACCACGCGTTGATTCGGCGCGGCATCCGCGACACCTTGTCCGATGCATCCGATATCGAAGTGGTCGGCGAGGCTGGCGACTACGGCGAATTGCGCACGCTGATGCGCCAGCCCGAGTTCGCCTGCGACGTGCTGGTGCTGGACATCAACATGCCGGGCCGCAGCGGCCTGGACGTGCTGCACGTCCTGAAGGACGAGGGCTCGCCGATCAAGGTGCTCATCGTCTCCATGTATCCGGAAGACCAGTACGCGATCCGCGCGCTGCGCGCCGGGGCCTACGGCTACGTCAACAAGGGCGGCGACCCGCAGCTCCTGGTGCAGGCGGTGCGCACCGTGGCGCAAGGCCGCAAGTACGTGACGCCCGAGATCGCGCAGATGCTGGTCGAGAGCCTTACCGCACCGATCACCGAGCAGGCGCACCAGAAGCTGTCGGACCGCGAGTTGCAGACCCTGGTGATGATCGCCTCCGGCAAGCGCCTGTCCGACATCGCCGAGGAGCTGATGCTCAGCCCCAAGACGGTCAGCGTCTATCGCGCCCGTGTGCTGGAAAAACTGGGCCTGGCCAACAACTCCGAACTGACCGTCTACGCGATCCGCAACGGTCTGGTCGAGAGCTGAATGCAGCGCGCGACGGGAGTCGCGCGGAACTGGCCGGTGAACCCGGAGCTTCTCTGGGGATCCAGGCGTGCTTTGTGTCGGACTCGACACCCACCAGCAACAAGCCGGTGCTCCGGCCTGCGAAAAATCGATCGGGCCTCGTCGGTGACTCCGTGCGGGGCTTGATTGATCCACAAGCAATCCCGTGAAAGGAGTTCCCATGAGCACGATAGCCACGGTCGGCAGCAGCTCAAGTGCCTGGTCCGGCCTCAGCGCTTCTCGCGCTGGCCCGACAAAGGAGAAGATGTTTGCGAAGGTCGACAGCGACGGCAGTGGCGGTGTCGACAGCAGCGAGCTGCAGGCCATGCTCGACAAGATGAGCGAGCGCACAGGCCAGAGCCTGGGCATGGCCGACGAACTGCTTGCCAAGATGGACGCCAATGCCGACGGCAGCCTCGATGCCGATGAGCTGGACAGTGGCATGAAGAGCCTCATGCCGCCGCCGTCATCGACGTTGCAGTTCGCCGGTCAGCGCAGCGGCAGCGAAGGCGGGCCGCAGGGTGGGCATGGTGGGCCGCCGCCGGGGCCACCGCCAGCCCAGCTGTCGAATGCGGAAAGCAGCCCATCTTCATCGACCTCGACCTCGTCCACGGATCCGCTGGACCTCAATGGCGACGGCACGGTTTCTGCGCAGGAGCGTGCCACGGCGGCCCTGGAGCAATTGGTCCAGCTGCTGCGCGATGCCTACAGCCAGACCATTGAACCCGGTCAGACGAGTGCGAAGACGGCGGGCAAGCTCAGCGTCGCGGCCTGAATGAACGCCCCCGGTTGGCTGTTGCACCGGAGGCGTTTTCATGCTGGCAGCCTGGCCCGCTTGGCCTTATAAAGGGGGCTACCCCTTCGGGGCAATAGAAGCGGGCCATGAGCAATCTCGCCACCGAGCACGAGCCGCAAAGTCCGGCCGTGCCAGCAAAGACATCGTTGGCCGCGGCCTTGCCGCAGGCTTCATCGCGCCCATCGCGACCATCGCGCCAGTCCCTGGTCCAGCGCCTGAGCTGGCTCAATCTGAGCGTCTTGAGCCTGACCTTGCTGCTCACCTTGAGCCTGATCGCCTATCTGTCCTGGTGGCGGGTGCGCGAGCGCCAGGCCCAGGCTGCCGAACTGAGTGCGGTGCTCCTGTCCAACAGTCTCGCTCCGGCCCTGGCCTTCAATGATCGCGATGCCGTGCGCAACGAGCTGAGCGCCTTCTCCCGCCGTGCCGACCTGCTCGAAGTGCTGGTGCTCGATCAGGGCCACAGCTTGATCGGTCAGTGGAAGGCGCCAGGGCTTGCCATCGTTTCGCGCGCAGCGGCGCCGCCCGAACTGCTGCAAGCCCAGACCGAGATCAAGGGTGCCGAACTCGAGGTCTGGGTGCCGGTGCAGTTCAAGGGCGAGACCTTGGGCGCGCTGCGCTTGCGGGAAAGCCTGGAAGGCCTGCAGCGAGACGTCTGGCGAATCCTGGCCCTGGCGGCCTTGCTGACTATGGTGGCGCTCGCCATCGCTGCCCGGGTGTTGCGCGTGGTTCAGAAGCGCGCCCTGGCGCCGCTGCTGGAGCTGTCCAGGCTGGCTGAGCAGGTATCGCTTGGCCATGACTACAGCCGGCGCGGCACCGTCTACCGCCAGGATGAGGTGGGTCGCCTGACTGAGCGCTTCAATGAAATGCTCAAACGCATCGAGGTCTGGCAGGCCGACCTGAACCAGCAGCTCAAGACCGAACAGGCCGTGGGTCAGCAATACCAGCAACTGGCCCACTACGACAGCCTCACGCAACTGGCCAACAGGCACTTCTTTCAGCAGGAAATCCAGCGCATGGTGTCGCAGACGCTTCGCGACAAGGGCCTGTCGGCGCTGATGTTCATCGACCTGGACAACTTCAAGCAGGTGAATGATCGCCATGGCCACGAGGCGGGCGACGAAGTGCTTCGTGAGGTCGCGCGGCGCATGCAGGCGGTCCTGCGCCTGTCGGATCGGCTTTGTCGCCTGGGCGGCGACGAGTTCGCGCTGCTGCTGCCCAATCTGCCCGATGAAGCCGGCGCCGAGCATCTGGCGGGCCGTCTGGTCGCCGCGGTGCGCGAGCCCATGCTGGTGCACGGCGAGCTGATGCCGGTCGGCGCCACCATCGGCCTGGCCTTCTGCCCCCTGGATGCGCGCGATGCCGCCGGGCTCCTCAACCGAGCCGATGGCGCCATGTATGCAGCCAAGCGGGCCGGCAAGAACACCTTCCGTCGCGCGGTGCAAGATGATGGCCCGGCGCCTGACTGAAGCCCTGGGGCTGGCCCTCGTGCTGCTGGCTGGCCCGGCCTGGCCGCAGGCCGCGGCCGAGAGCGCCGACCCCAGCCTGGAGGAGTTGCTCAAGCGCAGCCTGCCGGGTGCGGCGCGTCACGCGGAGGTGTCCACTGCTTCGCGCTTCTCGCAGAGCGCAGACCGGGCGCCGGCGCTGACCTACCTGGTCACGGCCGAAGACATCCGCAACCATGGCTATCGCAATCTGGGCGACATCCTCAACAGCCTGCCCGGCCTCTACCTGACCTACAACGGCGTGTTCAGCTTCGTGGGTGCGCGCGGCCTCGGGCGGCCGGGCGACTTCAATGCGCGCTTGCTGGTGCTGATAGATGGCATGCGGGTCAACGAGAACATTTATGACGCGGCCCAGATCGGCCCGGAGTTCCAGCTCGACGCGGCCTTGATCGAGCGCGTCGAGTTCACGCCCGGGCCGGGCTCCGCGCTCTATGGCAACAACGCCTTTTTCGGCGTGATCCAGGTCTTCACCCAACGGGTCGACAAGCTGGCCGGTCCGCAGCTGGGCGTGAGCTTGGGCAGTGATCGCTTCGTGCGCGCCCATGCCTCCTATGGTCAGCGCCTGGAGCAGGGGGGCGACTGGTGGTTGGCGCTGACGGCCTTCAACCAGCGCCACCTGCCGCTGCTGGTAGAGCTGCCGCCGCGCGGCCTGGACGTCGAGGCCCTGCGTCAGCGCCAGTGGGACCGCGGCAGCAAGCTGGCCGTCGGCTGGTCGCAGGGCGCATTCAATCTGCATGCGGGTGTCTCCGAGCGACGCCTGGGCTTTCCCGACGTCGCGCTCAACAGCGCGCCACCCCTCTACGTGCAGGCGCGCGACCTGACGCGGCTCAGCTATGTGGCCTTGCAGTACGAGGGGAGCTGGGGCGCCGACTGGGACTGGGAGCTGCGTGCCTCGGCGCAGCGCTCGCTCTACCACCGCGACACGCCGCTTTTCGACGAAGCAGGCCAGCCCCAGACCTTCCGCGGCCGCGCGCTCGGGCGCTGGAACGGGGCGGAGTTCAAGCTGGCCACCCAGCGCTGGGCCGGGCAGCGCTGGATCGCCGGGCTGGAGGTGCAGCACGACCTGATCCAGCGCCTGAGCTATCAGTTGCTGGGCCAGGAGCCGCTGCAGGAATCCTGGGGCACGGACCGGCGCATGGGCCTGTATCTGCAGGATGAGCTGAGCCTGTCCGAGAACCAGCAACTGGTGCTGGGCTGGCGCCGGGACCTGTCCCGCTACTCCCCCGGCAGCAGCAGTCCGCGCCTGGCCTGGGTCTGGCGGCCCAACGAGAACGCGAGCCTGAAGCTGCTGCACGGCAGTGCCTACCGCAGCGCCAACCTGTTCGAGTTCGATCTCAACCTTGGACAGGATCAACCCATGCCAGCGCCCGAGCGGACCCGCAGCACCGAGCTGGCCTGGGAGCAGGCGTTGGGCGGGGGCCTGCACTACAGCCTGGCCGTCCATCAGGCCCGGCTGCGCGACTTGATCACCCTGGACACGGAACGCTTCACCTTTGACAACCAGACCAGCGTGAAGAGCCGCGGCATCGACATCGGCATCGATCAGCGCTGGCCTGGCGGGGCCCAGTTGGGGGGCACGCTGTCGCTGCAGCGCAGCCATGACCAGCAGGGGCAGCGGCTCAGCAATTCGCCGACCACGCTGCTGAAGGCTCGCTGGCTGCAACCCCTTGCTGCCAACTGGCAGCTGGGCTGGCAACTGCTGGCCATGAGCGAGCGGCGCACCGCCATCGGCCCGCTGGCCGGCCATGCCGTCCATCACCTGAACCTGCTGTGCAGGCTCCAGCCCGACACCGAGCTGGCCTTCGGCCTCTACAACGCTTTCGACAAGCGCTACTACGACCGCACCGACCCCGAGGGGCCACCGCTGCGCCAGGAAGGCCGCAGCCTGCGCATCAGCCTGACGAGGCGCTGGCCATGAGGCGCCTGCTTGCACTGCTGACGCTGCTGGGCCTGGGCGTCGGCGGGGCCTGCCGCGCTGAGGAGTCTGAGGCGCAGCTGAAGGCGGCCTTCATCTATCGCTTCGTGCAATACACGCAATGGCCGCCGCCACCCTTGCGCGAGTTTGGCTATTGCGTGGCCGGCCGCGGCGGGCTGCCGGAAGCGATCAAGTCCCTGGCGACCAAACCGCTGGACGTGGCCGCGGTGCGTTTCCATCGCATCACGGCGCCTGAGCAGGCCGGCCAATGCCAGACCCTGGTGCTGGCAATGACCGAGCGGGGCGAGCTGCAGCGCTGGTTGTCGGCGCTGGCTGATGCGCCCATTCTCGTCATCGGCGACAGCCCGGAGGCCTTTCGTGCCGGTGCGGCCATCGTGCTCGCGGTGGAGCCCAATGGCCTGAGCTTCCGCGTGAATCTGGCGGAAGCGAGAAAGCGTGGCTTGAGCCTGAGCTCGCAGCTCTTGAAGCTGGCCCGGGAGGTCAGGTAGCGGGCAAGCGCTGGGCCGCTCCCGAGCTGCCCGCCACCCACTCGGGGGGCGCCTGACGCGCCGCGCCAGGCCTAGGGGCTCACGTAAATGCCGCCAGCATGCGCTCCAGTGCGATCATGAAGGGCTGATGCATCAGCGGCAGCGTCGCCACCATGCCGATCAGGCCGATGCTCACTGTCAGCGGGAAACCGACCGAGAACACATTGAGCTGCGGGGCCACGCGCGAGATCACGCCCAGCACCAGGTTCACGAACATCAGCATCGTCACCAGCGGCAGGGCGATCCACAGCCCCATGCGGAAGATTTCGGCGCCCCAGGCCTGCGGCTGCGCCACGCGCAGGAAATGGAAGGGTTCCTCGCCGACCGGGAAGGCATGAAAGCTCTGCACGAGCGCATTGATGAGCAGCAGGTGGCCGTTGATCGCGATGAAGAGGAAGGCGACCATCGAGCCGAAGAAGCGCGCGCTGGCCGTGCCCTGGCTGCCGGTTGCGGGGTCGAAGAAGCCGGCAAAGTTGAGGCCCATCTGCAGGCCGATCACTTCACCCGCGAACTCCAGCGCGGCAAACACCACGCGCACGGCAAAGCCCATCGAGAGCCCGATCAGCAACTGCTGCATCAGGAGCATCATCAGGAGCGGCGGCGAGTCCAGGCTCTGCACCGGCATGTCGGGCAAAGAGGGCTGTGCGGCCAGCGAGATGAAGACGGCCAGGCCGATGCGCACCCGCATCGGCACATTGCGCTGGCTGAAGATCGGCATGCCCGACATCAGTGCCAACGCGCGCACCGCCGGCCATAGCAGCGGGTTCAGCCAGGCCAGCAGCTGGGCCTCGGTGACGCTGAACATCAGCGTGCCCCTTCAGCCGACAACGGACGGAATCGTCTGCAGCGTGCGCTGGATGTACTCCACGAGCGTGGTCATCATCCACGGGCCCGCAATCGCCAGCACCAGCACCGCCGCCACGACCTTGGGCACGAAGGACAGCGTGGCTTCATTGATCTGCGTGGCCGCCTGGAACACGCTGACCAGCACGCCCACGGCGAGCACCGTCAGCAGAATAGGCGCGGCCACCAGCATCAGCATGTACAGGCCTTGCTGGCCGAAGGTGAAGACTTGTTGTGCATCCATGGCAGGCAGTCTTTTCAAGTCACAAAGGAGGCCGCGAGCGAGCCAAGAAGTAGATTCCAGCCATCGGCCAGCACGAACAGCATCAGCTTGAAGGGCAGGGCCACCAGCACCGGCGACAGCATCATCATGCCCAGGCTCATCAGCACCGAGCTGACGATCATGTCGATGACGAGGAACGGAATGAAGATCAGGAAGGCGATCTGGAAGGCGCTCTTGAGCTCGCTGGTCACGAAGGCCGGCACCAGCACCTTGAAGGGCACTGCTTCGGGCTTGACCGACGCATCGAGCTTGGCCAGGCGCGAGAACAGCGCCATGTCCGACTGCCGGGTCTGTTTGAGCATGAAGCTTCGCATCGGCACTTCGGCCTTCTGCAGCGCCACCTCGAAGCTGATCTGGCCGGCGTTGTAGGGCTGGTAGGCGTCGGCGTAGACCTTGTCCAGCGTCGGGCTCATCACGAAAAAGGTCAGGAACAAGGACAGGCCGATGATCACCTGGTTCGGTGGCGCGGCTTGCGTGCCCAGGGCCTGGCGCATCAGGGAGAGCACGATGACGATGCGGGTGAAGCCCGTCATCATCAGCAAGACGGCCGGCAGGAAACCCAGCGCGGTGAAGAACAGCAGGGTCTGGATGGGCACCGAATAGCTGTTGCCACCTGCGCCCTGGCCAATGATCAAGGGCAGGGTCCCCGGGGCCGTGGTCTGCTGGGCGAAGGCAGCAGCGCTGCCGGCCAGCAGCAGCAAGGCCAGCGAGAGCTTACGAAGCATCGCTGCCCCCGGAGTTGCCGCGCATGCGGGCCTTCAATTGCTCGGCGAAGGGCAGGGCATGTGCAGCGGGCGCGCTTTCCGGCTGGGGCGGCATCACATGCAAGGTGCTGATCTGCGCGCCGGTCACGCCCAGCACCAGCCAGCGGCGGTCATCGCCCTGGCCGACCTCGACGGTCACGATGCGCTGGTTCGGCGACAGCGGCAGCATTGCCACGGTGCGCATCTGGCCGGCGGCTGCGCCGCCGCCCAGCGGCGTGCGCTTGAGCAGCCACAGGGCGAGCGGAATCAGGCACAGGATGGCCAGGAACCAGAGAAAGGGGAGCAGGCTGGAGGTCATTGGCCCTGATTTTGGGCCGCCGTGCGCTCCGCCAATCCGCCGTTCAGGGGCGGATTCCCGGCGCTTCAGAAGGTTTTACTGGCCTTTGGAGAGGCGGCGCATCCGTTCGGACGGCGTCACGATGTCGGTCAGGCGGATACCGAACTTGTCGTTCACCACCACCACTTCGCCCTGGGCGATCAGGTAGCCATTGACCAGCACGTCCATGGGCTCGCCGGCCAGTGCGTCCAGCTCCACCACCGAACCTTGGGCGAGCTGCAGGATGTTCTTGATCGGGATGCGGGTGCGGCCGAGTTCAACCGTGAGCTGGACCGGGATGTCCAGGATCATGTTGATGTCGCTGCCCGGCATATTGCTCGGCGTGGGACTGAAATTGGCAAAGCTGGCCGCGGCCACCTGCTCTTGCGGCGGCGCGACCTCCTCGGCGACTTCGGTGCCGCCTTGCGGGTTGGCTTCAGCGAGCGCGGCAGCCCATTCGGCCGCCATCGCGTCCTGTTCTTCTTGCGACGGGGTATCAGGCATTGCGTGCTCCCAGCCAGCCCTGGTCAGGACCGGTCAGCATGTTTTCGACCTTCAGTGCGTATTTGCCGTTCGAGGTGCCGTAGTGGCAGTCGAACACCGGCACGCCATCGACCTTGGCCTTGATCAGTTGTTCCAGGTCCAGCTCAATGAAGTCGCCGGGCTTGAATGCGAGCATCTGCTCCACCGTGGATGGCGCCGTGCCCAGCTCCGCCACCAGCTCGACCTGGGCGGCCTGGATCTGGTGCTTGAGCAGGTTGACCCAGCGGCGGTCGGGCTCGGTCGAATCGCCCACCGTGGTGGAGTAGAGAACGTCGCGGATCGGCTCCAGCGTCGAGTAGGGCACGCAGAAATAGACGGTGCCGCTGGTCTCGCCGATTTCCAGCGTGAACGAGGTCGAGACGACGATTTCGCTCGGCGTGGCAATGGTGGCGAACTGCGGCTGCATCTCCGAGCGCTGGTACTCCAGCTCCAGCGGATAGATGCCGGTCCAGGCCTTCTTGTACTCGGCGCAGATCACTTCCACGAGGCGCAGGATCACGCGCTGCTCGGTGGCCGAGAAGTCGCGACCTTCGATGCGCGCGTGGAACTTGCCGATGCCTCCGAACAGCGAATCGATCACTGCGAACACGAGCGTCGGGTCGCAGACGATCAGCCCGGAGCCGCGCAGCGGCTTGACCGAGACGATGTTGAAGTTCGTCGGCACCACGATCTCGCGCAGGAAGGCGCTGTACTTCTGCACCTTGATGCCGCCGATGGCGACTTCCGGGCTCTTGCGGATGAAGTTGAACAGGCCGACGCGGATGTTGCGAGCGAAGCGCTCGTTGATGATTTCCATCGTGGGCATGCGCCCACGAACAATCCGCTCCTGGCTGGCCAGGTTGTAGTCGCGGATGCCCCCTTGCTGGACTTCTTCGGCTTCGAGCTTCTGGCTCTCACCGGTGATGCCCTGCAGCAGTGCATCAACTTCGTCTTGCGAGAGGATTTGCTGATTCATGGCGTCGCGCCTTCCAACTCACAGGACGAACCGCCGGGCCGCCCCAAGGTGAGGCCCGGCCCCTTCGGGGGGCAGATGACGAAGTCAGCGGGGGTTGTCATTACTGGACGATGAAGTTGGAGAACAGCACCTGATTGACCGGGCTGACCACGACGGGCTTTTTCTTCTTCTTTTTCTTCGGCGTTGTGTCGGCTTCTTCTTCCTCGTCTTCGTCAGGCAGTTCAACGCCCATCGGGCGCACCGACTCGCGCATGATTTCCTTGGCCAGCTTTTCCTTGCCCTCGCGGCTCAGGAGATCGGCCGAGGTCTTGTGCGAGAGCACCATCAGGATGTTGCTGCGGATCGCCGGCATATAGGCCTTGACCTGGTCGGCGATCTTGGCGTCACCCACTTCCAGGGTCACGCCGACTTGAGCGAAGCGGTCCACGTCCTTGTCGGCCAGGTTGACCGTGAACGGGTCCAGCGGCACGAAGACCGGCGGATGGCTGGGGTCGACCTTGTGGGCGGCGGCCGGCGCATGAGATTCGGCTGCTGCTTCCTCGCCGTCTTCGCCCTCGGCCGGCGGCTTCTTCTTCAGCACCAGGAAGGCACCGGCTGCAACGAGGACGAGCACCAACACGCCGACCACGATGATGATCAGCTTTTTCTTGCCACTCCCTGCGGGTGCGGCTGCGGTCTCGGCGGCGGCTGTTGCCATTGATGGGGCTCCTGGTTCGGGCTCACGGCATCACGCGAAGGCGTGAGGATGGGTGAGCCTGACCCGATTATTGAAAACTCCAGCTTAGTGGATGCAAAAAATAACAGGGCAAAGCACTCAGTTATGAGTCGCCCTGCATGAAAACCTTAGGCGTAGAGGTCCAGAACGCCTCGGCTTCGAAGGGGCGGGGTGCGGCTGCCCGCCTGGGCCGACAGCAGTTCGGCGTCGCTGGGCAGGCCGTTCAAGTTGCTTTGGCCGGCCAGGCTCGAACCGGATGTGCTCTGCTGGGCCTGTTCACGGGCTTGCTGCTGGCTTTGCTCGAACACGCCGCCGCCACTGAGCGTCAGGCCTTGATCGCGCAGGGCTGCCGCCAGCTCGGGCAGGCTTTGCTCCAGCACATGGCGGGTATCGGCCTGCACGGCATGGAAGGCAATCTGCGCCTGCTGCCCTTCAACCGTGATCTGTACCGACACCGGACCCATCTCGGCCGGGTTGAGCTGCAATTGCGCCTGCTGCACACCTTCCGCGGCCAGCAAGGCCAGGCGGGCCGACATGGCGGGCGCGAACTCCGGGCTGTGCAGCGGCTGAGCCAGCGCGACCGGTGCTGGCGAGCTGCTGCCGGCGGCTTGCGCCGAACGTGGGTTGGCCAGTGCTTGCAGATGAGCCGCAAAGCTGCCCGGGCTGCCGGCTGGCGCTTGGGCGCCTGGGGCCGTGAGCGCTTCCGCGGTGCGGGCCGGCCGGGATTCACCCGCAGCCAGCGCCTGACCCTGGAAGGTGTCTGTGAGTTGCAGCTGGCTGGTGCCTGCGGCGGCCGCATCCTTGGCTTGCGCCACGGCGGTGGCGGGCAGGCTGAGGTCTTGGGCCGTGACCGGCAAGGCCGATGCGCCCGCCGCCGATGACTGAGGCAGCGCCTCTGTGGCATCGGGATCGGCAGCGGTGCCATTGGCCACAGTCTTCAGCGGCGCTGCGGCCGGCGTGTTGAGCATTTGCAGAATGGCTTGCGCCACGCTGGCGCCGGCAGCCACTGCTTCATCAAGTGGCAGATCGTCGCCGGCGTCGATGGCCGGCTCGACAGCTGCCTCGTCGGCGGCGCAGGTCAGCTTCAGCGGCTCATCAGGCACTTGCCGAGCCTGGGCCGCCTCGCTGCCTGGCTTGAGCTGCGTCATGACCGCTGTCTTGGCGGCCTTGCGATTGCGCGGATCGACCTGTGTCTCGGCAGTGCCGTTGTCCTGGGCGATGGCGGTTTGATCCTGACCCTCAGCGCTGGCTTCAGCAGCGTCGCCGGCTTGGGTCTGCTCGGCTGCTTCGGCCTCGGCCTTGCGTGCTTTGCCTCCAGGCTGGGTTGGCGCTTTGGCTTGCGTTTGAGCCTGAGCCGGCGCGGGCGCCGGGCTGGCAGCCTTGGGGGCTTCCTGCTTGGGTGCGGCAATCTTCTCGCGCAGCAGCTCGGAGAAGGCGGCTCCGCCACCTTCAGTGCCATTGCCGGCGCGAGCGCTGCCGCCCAGGCCCAAGGTGGGCAAGAGCGCGGTGTTGGGGCGGTTGCCCGCCTGGGTGCTGGGTGTTGTACTGCTCATGGGGAGATCCTTGTTGGGGCGCGACTGCGGGGCATCAGGCCAATCGGGCGACTCGGGCGACTCGGGCCAATCACGCTGACAGGCGCATCGCGGGCCCATAGGCCGTCAGCGCGGCGCGGGCGGCCTGCTCGTCGGTGGCCTTCTGTTCCTGGCGTAGCAGGCCGCGCATCTGCTCCAGACGCCGGCGCTCGATCAGCTTGCGCACCGAGGCCACGCGCAGCTCGCGCTCGCGCACCAGGGCCTGGGCCGTGGCCAGATGCGTTTCCGCATGGCTGGCGACATTGCCCTGGCTGGTGATGGCCTGGTCCAGGCGGTTGCCGAAGGTCTGGTAGCAGCCCAGGATGTCGACCGTGGTTCGTTGTGCGAATTGCTGGGTCCACCGCTGCTGGTATTCCTGCCGGTAGTCGGTCAGCTGGTTGGCCTGCATGCGGGCGGCGTCCGCGCGCGCGCGCGCCTGCTGCAAGGCCTGCAGGGCTTCATCGCGCTCAACTTCGGCACGCTCGAGCAGTATCAACAGGGCCGACAGGTTCTGGCTGGCGCTCATGACGGAGATCTCCTTCTTGGCTTATCGGCCAGTTCTGACTCAAGCTTGAAGAATCACTTGGCCCAGCTGTGAAATGCTGCCGGCCAAGGGGGCCGCGCTGTGCATGTCCTGCTGTAGCAAGCGATTCATTTCGGGATGCAGGCGCACGGCCGTGTCCAGGTCCGGGTCGTTGCCTGCCTGGTAGGCGCCCAGCTGGATCAGGTCGCGAGCCTTGTTGAACTTGGCCAGCAACTGGCGGAAACGGCGCGCCGCTTCCACATGCGGCTGCTTGGCCACATTGGTCATCACCCGTGAAATCGAACGTTCGATGTCAATCGCCGGGTAATGGCCGGCTTCGGCCAGCTCACGGGACAGCACGATATGGCCGTCCAGGATGCCTCGGGCGGCGTCCGCAATCGGGTCCTGCTGATCGTCGCCCTCGGACAGCACGGTGTAGAAGGCCGTGATCGAGCCCTCGCCATACAGGCCATTGCCGCTGCGCTCAACGAGTTGAGGCAGCTTGGCGAAACAGGAGGGAGGATAGCCCTTGGTGGCCGGCGGCTCGCCGATGGCCAGGGCGATCTCGCGCTGTGCCATCGCATAGCGGGTCAGCGAATCCATCAGGAGCAGCACATGCTGTCCACGGTCGCGGAAATGCTCGGCAATCGCGGTGGCGTAGGTCGCGCCCTGCATGCGCACCAGCGGCGGCGCATCAGCCGGCGCGGCCACGACGACCGAGCGTTGCAGGCCTTCCTCGCCGAGGATGTCTTCGATGAATTCCTTCACTTCGCGACCGCGTTCGCCGATCAGGCCGACCACGATCACGTCCGCCTGCGTGTAGCGGGCCATCATGCCCAGCAGCACCGACTTGCCGACGCCTGTGCCGGCAAACAGGCCCAGGCGCTGGCCGCGGCCGACGGTGAGCATGGCATTGATGGCGCGCACGCCAGTGTCCAGCGGCGTACGGATCGGTTCGCGGTCCATGGCGTTGATCGGGCGGCGGATCATCGGCTCGTCCTGCACCAGCTCCAGCGGGCCCTTGCGGTCCAGCGGATGGCCATGCGAATCGACGACGCGGCCCAGGAGGCCATCGCCCATGGGCAGATGCAGGCCGCGGTCTTCGCCCCGGCGCCAGAGATGCTGAGGATGGCCAAGCTGTGGCGCCTGTGCCGGGCCGATGCGCGGCAGCACCAGAGCGCCGCTGGACAGGCCTTGCACTTCGTCCGTCGGCATCAGATAGGCCCGATCGCCCGAGAAGCCCACCACCTCGGCCTTGACCGGCGCACTGCCGCGGCGCGGGTTGGCGCTCGTGCTGGGCATGTGGATTTCGCAGACCGAGCCGACGGGCACGCGCACGCCGGTCGCTTCCAGCACCATGCCGGCCACGCGCACCAGCTTGCCTTGCGGCTCCAGCGGCACCGGGTTGGCGGCGAAGGCCTGGAGGTCTTCCAGATACCTTGTCCAGCGCTCAGCCCGCGCGCTCATTCCTCGCCCCCTGCGTCGCCGGCCGTGCCGCCGCGCCGGTCTTCCCAAAGCGAGCTCTGGCCCATCGCAGCCACGGCTTGCTGCCAGCGCGTTGCCATCGTTGCATCGACGCTGGAGATGTCGGAGTCGACCTTGCAGCCGCCGCGGGCGACTTCCGGGTCGGGAATGACTTGCGCCTCGCGGGCCCGCATCTCTTCACCGGCACCGTCCTGCACCAGGGGCAGGTCGGCCGGGTTCACGCGCACACGAACATGGCGGGCGGACAGCAGGAGCGCCTCGACCGCGTCGTGCGCGACGCGGGCGATCAATTCGGGGTTCTGCTTGAGTTCGCTGCGCACCACCTGGCGGGCCAGCTCGACGGCGCAACGCGCCAGTGTCTCGCTCATCTGGCCTTCCAGCTCCAGCAGCTCGGCATCGAAGCCGCTGACCAGCTTGCCGATCTGGGCGCTCATCTGCGTGGCGAAGCTGTGCTTGAAGGCATCCAGCGCGGCCATGCCATCGCGATAGCCATCCTGATAGCCGGCCTGGCGAGCGGCATGCAGCTGCTCATGCAGATCGGGCTCGGGCGGCGCCGGCGGGACCGCGGCCGGCGCCGGTGCTGCCGCAGGGGCGCTGACGCCGGGGCCACCGCGCGGATTGGCGGGCTTGCCGCTGAGCGCGTCCGGGCTCCAGGCCGCGAAGCCGCTGAGCTCTTCGCGCGGAATGAAGCGGGCATAGGTCTCGCGCCTCTCCTCGCCCGTCCGGCGTTCCGGCGGTGGCACTTGGCGTGGAGCTCTGGTGACCATCTGCATTCAGCCTCAGACGAACTGGTCGTCGCCACCGCCCACCAGGACGATCTGGCCTTCGTCCACCAGGCGGCGAACGATCTTGAGCATTTCCTTCTGCTCGGACTCGACCTCGGAGAGCCGCACGGGGCCGCGCGTGTCCAGGTCTTCGCGCAGCGTTTCGGCCGCACGCGTGGACATATTGCGGAACACCTTCTCGCGCAGCTCGGCGTTGGCACCCTTGAGGGCGACCACGAGCGATTCGCTCTGCACTTCCTTGAGCACGGCCTGGATGCCCTTGTCGTCGATCTTCTCGAGATCGTCGAAAGTGAACATGTTGTCCATGATCTTCTGGGCCAGATCGGAGTCGGCCTCGCGGATGTAGTCGAGCACGGACGCTTCGACGCTGCTGCCCATCATGTTGATGATCTCGGCCGCGGTCTTCACGCCGCCCAGCGAGCTCTTCTTCATGCGCTCGCCGCCGGCCAGCAGCTGGCTCATGACTTCGTTCAGGTCTTTCAGGGCCGTGGGCTGGATGCCGTCCAGCGTGGCGATGCGGATCAGCACCTCGTTGCGCTGGCGTTCGGTGAACACCTTCAAGACCGAGCTGGTCTGGTCATGGTCGAGGTGCGAGAGCACCGCCGCGATGATCTGTGGATGCTCGTTGCGCAGGAGCTCGGCCACCGAGCCCGAGTCCATCCACTTCAGGCTTTCGATCGAGGACACATCGCTGCCCTGCAGGATGCGGTCGATCAAGAGGTTCGCCTTGTCGTCGCCCAAGGCCTTGCGCAGGACGGTACGCACATATTCGTCGGTGTCTGCGACCAGCATGCTCTGCGTTTCCGCCACGGCATCGAAGCGGTTCAGGACCTGTTCGACCTTCTCGCGCGGGATCACCTTGAGCTTGGCGATGGTCTCGCCCAGCCTTTGCACTTCCTTGGGCTGCAGATGCTTGAAGACCTCGGAGGCTTCTTCCTCTCCGAGTGACATCAGAAAGATGGCTGCGTCTTCTATGCCTTGTTCGTCCATGGTCGCTGCTTTCTTCGGGCTCAGGCGGTGCCGGCAATCCAGTCGCGCATGATGTTCGCGACGGCCACCGGGTTCTCCCGCGCCAGTTGCCGGGCGCGTTCGAGCTTCTCATTGTGCAGGGGGGCTTCCAGCTGCGGCAGCTGCACCATGCCATCGGGCAGGGCGTTCTCGTCGTCGACCACGGCGTTCAGCTGATTGCCGGCAGTATCCGCGCCGGGCACCACTTCCGGCGCGGGCGGATTCACGGCGCGGATGGCCGGGCGCACCATGCCGAACACGGCGATCAGGGCCACGATCACGAGCGCTGCGGGCACAACGGCGGCGCGCAGCAGGTCCAGCAGCCAGGGCTGTTTCCAGACCGGCACTTCGACAACGTCGATCTTTTCCTGGATGAAGGGTGCGCTGACCACTTTCACCGAGTCTCCACGGTCGGCATTGAAACCGAGCGCCTCCTTGACGAGTTCGTTCAGCTTGTCCAGCTCGGCCTGGGGCAGGGCGGCGCTGGTGGACTTGCCCTTGGGGTCGACCGTCGTGCGATGGTTGAGGACTACGGCGGCATTCAGGCGGCGCAGATTGCCGGTGGCGTTGCGGGTCACGCGCACCGTCTTGTCGAGCTCGTACTGGGTCGAGGCATCGCGGCGTGAGCTGTTGTTGCCAGCACCGCCTTGCGTGGCCTGCAGCGGCGCGGAGGCGCCATTGATCGGCGCCGTGGCCGGCACGGGCGGCTGATTGGTCGCGGCGCCGGGCACACCGGTGGGCTGTTGCGGCGTGGCGTTGTTCGATTCGCTGCTCTGCTGCACCCGCACCGCGGCGCTGGCGTTCTGGCCCTGGTTGGGCTTGTATTCCTCGGCGGTCGACTCGGTCTGCGAGAAGTCCACATCGGCGGTGACCGTCGCGCGCAGGTTGTCTCGGCCGACCACAGGCTCCAGCAGCTCGTAGATGCGCTTGTTCAGGTTGGCCTCGACCTGCTGCTTGTATTGCAGTTGCTGGCTGTCGAGGCCGCTGCCGGTCTCCGGCGGCGTGGAGATCAGTGCGCCGGTGTGGTCCAGCACGCTGACGGCCTTGGGGTTGAGCTCAGGCACCGAAGCCGAGACCAGATGCACGATGCCGGCCACCTGGGCGCGGTCCAGCGTGCGGCCTCCGCGCAAGGTCAGCATCACCGAGGCGCTGGGCTTTTGCTGCTCGCGGAAGAAGCCGTTCTGCTGCGGCATGGCTAGGTGCACGCGGGCGTCGGCCACATCGGCCAGGGCGGTGATGGTGCGGGTCAGCTCGCCCTCGAGAGCTCGCTGGAAGTTCAGCCGCTCGTTGAACTGGGTCTGGCCGATGGAGGTCTTGTCCATCAGTTCGAAGCCGACCGTGCTGCCCTTGGGCAAGCCGGCCGAAGCCAGCTTCATCCGCACGTCATAGACCTGGGCTGCCGGCACGAGGATGGTGCCGCCAGGCTCGTTGCGATAGGGCACGTTCATCGCGGCCAACTGGGCGATGACGGCGCCGCCGTCCTTGTCGGACAGGCCGGAGAAGACCGGTCGGAAATCGCCCTGGCTGGACCACAGCGTCATGGCCAGAACGGCAGCGGCCAGCGCGGCCAGACCGGCCACGAAGCTCAGCTTGGAGCGCAGCGGCATGGCAGACACGCGCGCTGCAAACCCGGGCTGGGCCGGTTCGGCTTCGATCACGTTGCCAGCGGCGTTGAGGTTGGGGCTGAGGGCGTTATCCATGAGAGGCTGCAGTTTTCGCGGGCCTTGGACAGCATGCTCCCGCTGGTGCCGATTATTTAGAAATGTCCCCTCAAGAAAGCCGGGAACAGGCCGATGAAGCGAGCGCAGTTCCCACCTTAGACGGGCGCAGTCCTGCCTACCATTGCCTCACCTTGCCACCCTTGGCAGGAGCAGGCCATGGACCTCAAGCTCAAACCTTTCGATTTCGCCCAAGCTGCCGCACGCGCCGGACTGACCCCCACCGGTCAGCCCCTGGCGACGGCCAAGCCTGTGGGCGGCACCAGCTTTGCCGATGCCATGAGCCAGGCGATGAAGGGCGTCAGTGCAGCCCAGAACGAGGCTGGCCGGCTGCAGCGCGAGGTGCAGCTCGACAACCCCACCGTCAGTCTTGAAGAGACGATGGTGGCGATGCAAAAGGCCCAGATTGGCTTCCAGGCGACCCTGCAGGTCCGGAACAGGCTGGTTTCCGCCTATTCCGAGATCATGAACATGCAGGTGTAGAGCGGTCTCAACAAGGTGCCGACTTGGGCGCATCCTTGCCGCACAGCGAGGCGCGGCCCAGCGCATTGAGCTGCACCCGTACCTGGCCGCCATGCTTGGTCGAGAACTCGGTCGGGCCATGCTCGACGGCGCGGCCCAGGCCCGCCTCGAACTGCGCATCGCTGGAATACACCATCCAGACGCCCGGCCAGTCCTGACTGCGCTGCGAGACCACGTTGCAGCGTTCCTTCAGGCAGTTGCAGGGCGTTGTGCTGTTGGCGCCCCAGCACCATGCCTGGCCTTCGTGCTTGAAGTTGAAGAACACCGGGCCGACCTTGCTGCTCTGGCTGTGCGCCAGCTGGAAGTCCCGCTGCAGGGACTCGGCCGCCAGCCGCATGCGCTGACGCTCCTGCATGCGCTGGTAGTTGGGCACCGCCACGGCGAGCAATATCGCCGCCACAGCCAGCACGATGGCGACCTCCATCAGTGTGAACCCGGCGTGGCGTGGGCGGCTCATCAGATCTTGCGCTGCAAGAGGCGGCGCCGCTTCTGGGTCTGGTCGATGAAGCGCTGCAGATCGCGCAGCGAGAGCGGTGGCAGCTGCACGAAGGCGCAGCCCAACTGCACAAACTCGGCCGGGTTCTGCAGCGAGCTGACGTGCTGCAACCGCAGACTGGTTTCCAGCCGGGTATCCCGGTCCAGCTCCAGGCGTGCCAGCTCGATCAGTGCACCCGGTTCCAGCGGCGGCAGCTCCGGCGGCAGAAGCAGGGCGAGGCCGCCAATGCTCACGTCCAGCACTCGGAGGCGCAAAAGGCCGATGGCAGGGTCGGGGTGCTCGAACTTGGCGAAGGGATAGGCGCTACCCGTCGGTTGCACCCGGTAGGCCTGGCGGCGCTGGAAACGAAACAGCGGGCTGGGCAGATTGGCTTGCAGCATGGCGCCGGCGCTGCCTTGCACCAGCACCAGGCCGTCGACATCGAACTGCAGCCTGATGTTGTCCAGAAAGGCTTGGGCCTGGACCTCGTCGCTGGCCAGCAGCGTGCGCAGGTGCTCTGGGCTGGCACTGCTGTCCAGGTCGATCACGCCCCGGCGCGCATCCACCTCGACGAGCATGGCCTTGCAGGTTTCGCCCGTCGGCGTGCTGAGGGTCAGCGGCGTGCGTTGGGCCTGCAGCTCGCGCAGCAGGGTCTGGATCTCGAGGGTCGCATCGAGACGAAAAGAGCCGACGTCGACTGTGTCGACGCCGGCCTCAGACGACGGGTTGGCATCAGGCATGCCTGGAGGATGCGCTTTCCCGGTTCAGTGAACCGTCTTGTTCTTGCCGGCCAGTACTTGGTCGAGGTCTTCCAGCCAGGGTTCGGCCAGGTGTCGGATCTCGGCGTCGTTCAGGAGGATACGCTGCATGATGCGCGTTTTCAGCTTCGACTCTTCCGGCTGCAGGGCCGCCTGCGAGGCCGCGTGCTTGAGCTGTGAAATCAGCAGCACGCAAGCGCCTTCGAGCTTGACGACTTCGTCCCAGTTGCCGGTGCGGGCGGCCGAGAGCATGTCGGCACTGGCCTGCTCGATGGCTTCGTAATAGCTGAGAAGGTGGGTGTTCATGGAACGTCCGCTGGATTCTGGGTGAATGAAGGGCGCTGTCTGACTACCTGGCATCAGGCTGCCGCACGTGCATGTGCGGCGCTTGGAGCAATGCTAGCCCAGGCTTCGCGGATCGGTTGCAGCAGACGCTGGCATTCCTCAACGGCGCTGGCATCGCTGTGCAAATTTGCATGAGTGAGGCGTCCACAGGTGTAGACATAGAGGTCACGCAGGTCGGTGGCCAACGGGCCGGCTTCCAGCTTGAGCCCGGCCTTCAGGCCTTCGTCAAGGATGCGCACGGCCCGGCTCAGCGAACGGTTCTTCAGCTCCGTGTTGCCTGCATGGATGGCACCCAGGCCCTGGTTCATTGCGTCGAACAGGCCGTCGAAAAGCATTGCCACCAGGCGGTGCGGGCTGGCGCTGAGCACGTCGGTCTCGACGCCGACCTTGTTGTAGAGGTGGCTGGCCCGATGGGCGCGCGAGGCAAAGGGAGAGGCATTGCCGTACATTTTTCTTAGCTTTCCGAGTGGCCGGGTTGAGAGCGTCTTGAGAGGATTTTCGGCTCACGAGCGGCAAACTTGAGGGAGGCCATTGCCGGGATTGCCCCGCATTTCCGGCGCAAAAAAACCCGGCAGGGCCGGGTTGGTGACGGAGTTGGCACGGCGCGGCCTCGAAGCTTCAGGCGGACTCAGCTGCTCTTGTTGAGCAGTGCCATCTGCTGCGTCACATAGTTGGACAGGCTGGTCAGCTTGCTCATCTGCGTGTCCAGCGCTGTATAACGTGCGCGCAGCCGCGCTTCGGTCAGGCTGACCCGGTCTTCCATCTTGTCGGCCTGCTTGCCGTTGTTGTTGATGCGGGTTTGCAAGCCGGCCTGGCGGCTGGTCAGGCTGCCGTCGGTGCTCAGCAGCTTGTCGGTCAGCGTGCGGAAGCGCACGGCCAGGCCGCTGTTGCTGGCATCGGTCGTATCCACGCCGGCAAAAAAGCCCTTGACCTGGTCCAGATTGGCCAACGCCTTCGTCAGCTTGGTGTCGTTGACCTTGATCAGGCCGTCCGACCCCGGGTCCAGACCCAGGTCGGAAAAGCGGCCCAGGCCGCTGCCGCCAAGCGTGGTGCCGCTGCCGGCGAGGCCGCGCAACTGGTTCTGCAAGCTGGTTGCGGTCGAGTCGCCCTGCAGCGTTCCGGCAGTCTTGTTGCTGGCGTCGTACTTGGTCTGGTCGCGCAGCATCGTGACCGCGGCGTTGTAGTTGGTGACGAATTCGTTGATCGCCTTCTTGATGCCGTCCTTGTCCTGGTCGACGCTCAGCGTCACATCGGCCGTGGTGGGCTTGAGCAGCGTGATGTTGAGGCCGTCGATGGCGTCCTTCATCGTGTTGCTTTCGGACTCGACCGCCACGCCGTTGAGCACCGCCATCGCGTTGGCCGCGGCCAGGTTCAGCGCCATCGAGCTGACACCAACGCTGGGGTCGTAGGCCAGTGCCGACAGCCCGGAATCGTCGCCATTGATGCCATCGGCATCGCCCACGCTGATGCGGAAGGCATTGGTCTGGCCGGTTTCGCTGGAGCGCATCACCAGGCGCGAGCCCGAAGCGTCTGTCACCACCGAGGCAACCACGCCGGCCTTGGCCGCATTGATCTTGTCGCGGATCTGGGTCAGTTGGTCTTCGCCCGGGGCGATCTCGATCGTGACCGCAGTGCTGCCCGCCTTGGTGGTGAACTCAGTCTGGTCGCTGTTCCAGCTGCCCAGCTCGATGGTGATGTTGCCGTTGCCAATGGTGGCGGGCGCTGATGGCAGCACCTTGCTGGACAAGGTCTGCGAGGCCGCCAGCTTGGAAACGGAGACGGCGAACTTGCCGGAGGTGGTGCTGGAGCCGGCCGTGACGGCCACGCTGGTCGAGTCAGTGGAAGAGGCCAGGCTGGCCTGCCAGGTTTCTGGACGAGACAGTTTGAGTGCCGAGTCGCGCAGCGTCGAGAAGGCGCTTTGCAGCTTGCCATACACCGACAGCTGGGTCTTTAAGGTGTCTGTGCGGGTCGCCAGCTGGGTAATGGGCGCGCGCTCGGCTGCCACCAGCTTGGTGATCAGGGATTCGATGTCCAGGCCGCTGCCTATGCCTGCTGATGTGATGGTTGCCATGAGAGTTCTCCAGCGTCTCGAGGGCATGGCAGGTGCCAGGACCCCGGGCGGTTGCCGGTGTTGAGGCTTTTATCGACCAGTCCTGAAAAAACTTTAGGCCGGTTTTTGGCCGGCCCGTCAGTTTGCCGCAAAGGGCGCGATTGCTGCGGGCGATCAGCCGTTGCGCAGCAGCGAAAGCACTTGCTGAGGCAACTGGTTGGCCTGGGCCACCATGGCATTGCCAGCCTGCTGCAGGATCTGCGAGCGGGAGAGGGCCGAGGTTTCAGCCGCGTAGTCGGCGTCCATGATGCGGCTGCGTGCCGCGCTCTGGTTCTCGACCGAGATCATCAGGTTCGAGATCACGGCCTCGAAGCGGTTCTGCGTCGCACCCAGTGCCGCTCGCTGCTCGCTGGCCGTGTTGATCGCCAGGTCGATCGCGTCGATCACGGCGCCCAGCGTCGTCGGGTCGGAGGTGTCGTCGATGGTCGAGATCGTCGGGTCGGTGATCGCGATGATGGTCGGATCGACCGTCAGGTCGACCGTCGTCACGTCGATGGTGTCGTTGACCGAGGTGTTCGGGCCGACCTGGAAGGTCTGCGGTGTTGCCGCGTCCGCACCCAGAATGGTCTTGCCGTTGAAGGTGGTGCCGGCGATCACGCGCTGGATTTCCTTGGCCAGTTCCTGGTATTCCTTGCCCAGGCTCTTGCGGTCCGCGCTTGTGTTGGTGGCATTGCGTGCCTGCACCGCCAGTTCGCGCATCCGCTGCAAGGTATCGCTGACCTTGGCCAGCGCGCCTTCAGCCGTCTGCGCCAGCGAGATGCCGTCGTTGGCATTGCGGATCGCCACGTTCATGCCGCGCACCTGGGCGTTCATCCGCTCGGCAATCGCCAAGCCGGCCGCGTCATCCTTGGCCGAATTGACGCGCATGCCGGATGACAGGCGCTGCATCGCCACGGCCAGGGAGCCCTGAGAGTTGTTCAGGTTCCGCTGCGCGTTGATCGAGGCAATGTTCGTGTTAATGGTCTGGGGCATTTCAGCACTCCTGCAAATTCAGGCCGGGAGGCAGGATTCCACCTACCCGATGACTGAATTCTGCGAGTGCTCAAATTTTTCAAAAGCCCGATCAAGCGCCTAAATCACGGCCAAAAAGGAAGCGTCAGGCCCCGACCTTGAGGTCGGTGCCCAACACTTCCTGCGCTTTTGCTAACTGGATCGCGTGCGACGCGCGCGACCCCTGCCGCGCCTTACTGCAGCAGACGCAGCACTTGCTGCGGTTGCTGGTTGGCCTGCGAAATCATGGCCGTACCGGCTTGCTGCAGGATCTGCGCGCGGCTCAGGTTGGCGGTTTCCGAGGCGAAGTCCGCATCCATGATGCGGCTGCGGGCGGCGGTCTGGTTTTCCACCGAGATCTGCAGGTTGGAGATCACCGCGTCAAAGCGGTTCTGCGAGGCACCCAGCACGGCGCGCTCGGAGTTGGTGGTGTCCAGTGCCAGGTCGATGTTCTGGATGATGGTGTCCAGGTCGGTGCCCACCGTGGTGTCGTCGAACGTTGCGCCGGTGACCGCCGTGATCGTGGCGTCAGCCGTCATATCCCGGGTGACCACGTCGACGCGGTCGTTGGCTGTCGTGTTGGCGCCAATCTGGAAGGTCTGCGTGCCGGAGTCGGCGGCCAGGATCGCCTTGCCGTTGAAGGTCGTGCCGCCGGTGACGCGGACGATTTCCTTGGAGAGTTCGGCGAATTCCTTGCCCAGTGAGCCGATGTCGGTGGTGGTGTTGGTCGCGTTGCGGCCCTGCACGGCCAGTTCACGCATGCGCTGCAGTGCGTCGCCCACTTTGGAGAGCGCGCCTTCAGCCGTCTGGGCCAGCGAAATGCCGTCGTTGGCATTGCGGATCGCGACGGTCATGCCGCGAACCTGGGTGTTCATTCGCTCTGCAATCGCGAGGCCGGCGGCGTCGTCCTTGGCGGAGTTGACGCGCATGCCGGAAGACAGGCGCTGCATCGATGTGGCCATCGAGAGCTGAGAAGAAGCCTGATTGCGCTGAGCGTTCAGCGAAGCCAGGTTGGTATTGATGATCGCAGGCATTTTCAATCCTTTCGGTGTCTAAGGTTTCGGGTACTTGTCCGGTACTCGGGTAGCCTTCTTGCGGTTCGATAACTCGGCCGTCTCCACAGGGAAGAAGCCTTGCCGGTACGACCATGGCTTGCGCCTGGCCTCCTACCGTCCGCGTCCTGCCTAACTTCAATAAGGAATGCCTTGAGGGCAAGCCAATATGTCCATCGGCCGGCTGACCGGACAACGCAGTCCTCAAACATTTCGGACCCGTTGGATGTGTTATCGACGACACCTCGATCTACTTAAATCCTTTCTTGCATGGCGACGCCGGCCCGGCAATTTTTTGCCGGGCGGCGTTCTCAGGGTGCTTGGGCTGGCGGAGTGACTACTTCCGTAGTGACATCGGCCGTGGTCAGGGCCAGCGAGGCTGGCCCAGGGTCATCGAAGAAGCGACAGGACGTTCTGAGGCATCTGATTCGCCTGGGCGATCATTGCCGTACCGGCCTGCTGCAGAATCTGCGCGCGGCTCAGGTTGGCAGTTTCGGCAGCGAAGTCGGCGTCCATGATGCGGCTGCGGGCAGCCGTCTGGTTCTCCACCGAGATCTGCAGGTTCGAGATCACGGCATCGAAGCGGTTCTGCGAGGCGCCGAGCACGGCGCGTTCGGAGTTGACCGTGTCCAGCGCGGTGTCGATGTCGTCGATGATGGTATCCAGGTCGGCCTGGACGATGGTGTCGTCGAACGTGGCGCCGGTGACTGCCGTGATGGTGCCATCGGTGTTCATGTTCTTGGTGGCGACGTCCACGCGGTCATTGGCCGTGGTGTTGGCGCCGATCTGGAAGGTCTGCGTGCCGGAGTCGCCGGCCAGGATGGCGCGGCCGTTGAAGGTCGTGCCGCCGGTGACGCGCAGGATTTCGTTGGACAGTTCCTTGAATTCCTTGCCCAGCGAACCGAGGTCGGCCGTGGTGTTGGTGGCGTTGCGGCCTTGCACAGCCAGCTCACGCATGCGCTGCAGGTTGTCGCCGACCTTGGCCAGCGCGCCTTCAGCGGTTTGCGCCAGCGAAATGCCGTCGTTGGCATTGCGCATCGCCACGTTCATGCCGCGCACCTGGGTGCTCATGCGTTCGGCGATGGCCAGGCCGGCGGCGTCGTCCTTGGAGGAATTGACGCGCAGACCCGAGGACAGGCGCTGCATGGCGACGGAGACCGCCGCCTGCGAGTTGTTGATGTTTCGCTGTGAATTCAGCGAATTGATGTTGGTATTGATGACGGCGGGCATGATTTGCTCCTGTTTCAGCTACATAGACGAATGGCTAGGACCAGTGGCCTGTACCCCCACGGAACAAGGCCGACGTGAACCGAGCGCCCTTGCGGGCTCCCGTGACATGGCTACCCCTGGCCTTCCGGCCAACGATGTCCATACCGCCCAGCAGACAAGTTCACCAATCCAGCATCCTTGCGGATACCCGACCAACAGAGCCTTCTCTACCGGACCACGTGTCTGTTTCCAGACCCGTTGGAATGGGTATCGGACA
The DNA here is from genome assembly GCF_036880965.1 of Roseateles microcysteis. Taxonomy (NCBI): domain Bacteria; kingdom Pseudomonadati; phylum Pseudomonadota; class Betaproteobacteria; order Burkholderiales; family Sphaerotilaceae; genus Roseateles; species Roseateles microcysteis. Next base: position 54,536 of record NZ_JBAJMV010000009.1, read on the forward strand.
AGCCAGCGCTGAACTTGAGCGCTGTTTGTCAATAGGCCGATCAATCGATAAGCGCCGTGCATTCCTGCCAGTTCTTCGCTTCACCGTGGGATGCACCTGTAGCGGGGTGCTGAAGCGAGATTGCCGTCATCAGATCCGGCAGGGTGGGGCGCTTGAGGGGTGGGGAGCTCTTGCCTGCTGCGTCTTTGTCAGTCCTGTTGCGAGTTCGTCTATTGAGTAGCTGAAACAGGCTCGCGGTCCAGGGAACTCCGGACCGCGCCGCCATGAATGGTTTTCGGCAGGGGCGCGCAGGGACAGGCTTTGATAAGCAGGGGGCGAATGGGTGCTTTTCTCACGAATGAACGGCAGGGGGCTGCCTAAAGTTCTCCCCATCGTGGCCGATACGCGCGCACCGCGCATGCATTGGAATCTTGTTCGGCGAGAGGCCCCGATCAACTTTTGGAGACTTCCATGCAAGCATGTGAGAACGCAGCCGGCCGTCAAGGTCGCGATGAAATCAGTGAGGAAGCAGCGATGTTGCTGGCGGCCGCCCGCAACGCCGCCTTCGCTGAAGCGAGTCAGGGCCGCCTGGGACACGGGCTGGACCTGCTTCAGGCTGCACTGCAGCATGAGCCGCAAAGCCATGACCTGCTCAGCGACATGGCAGCCCTGCTGCTCAGCGCCGGTGAACTGACGCATGCCGCTTCGCATGCCCGCAGCGCGCTGGCCATTGCGCCCGACCATGGCCCGAGCCTGTATTCGCTGGCTTTCGCCCTGTCGGGCCTCGGCCAACTGGGTGAAGCGCGCGACGTGATGCGCCGCCTGACCCAGGGTGAGGCGCTGCAAAGCCTGGTGGCCGAGGCGCCCGAGCTGCTGGTGCTGGTCCAGACCGAGCTGGAGCGCCTGGAGGCTGCCACGCCCGCACCGCTGCCGGCCGCAGTGAAAGCCATGCTGAACCAGCTTGCCGCTGGCAACAGCCACCGTCCGGCCCCCTGAGCGCTCACGAAGCCGGGCCCGCGGTGACCCCGCTTCATTTGTGCATCCTGCAATCGGCAGGTGACATCCACGCGCTGGGCTTTCTGGACCAGGCGCGCTACCTGCGCTACCAGTTCCGGCGCCTGGGCGCTGAGGTCAGCCTGGCCAAGAACCGGCTGCGCCAGGATGCGATCAATATCGTCTTCGGCGCCCACCTGGGCTTCGACGCCGAGTTGTGCCGGCGCTACCGGTGTGCCTTCCTGAACCTGGAGCAACTGGGCGAGGGTGGGGCGGCCGTGAGCGCCGACTACATCGAGCTGCTGCGCCAGTCCTGCGTACTGGACTACGACGCCGACAACCGTGCCGCTTATGGTCAAGACCAGGCGCCCTTGTTGCCGCTGCTGTACTCGCCATACCTGGCCGTTGCAGAAGCCGTGCCACTGGAGCAGCGCCCGATCGACTTGCTGTTCTTCGGCGTGCTGAACGAACGTCGCTCACGCATGCTGGCGCAGATCGAGGCGGCCGGCGTCAACGTGGCGCAGTTTGATGCGCCGCTGTATGGCCCGGAGCGTGATGACTACATCCGCCTGTCCAAAGCCGTCTTCAATGCCCACTTCTATGCCAGCAGCCGCTTCGAGCAGACGCGGGTTGCGCATTGCCTGTCGCTCGGCACGCCGGTGATTGCCGAGCGTGGCCCCGAGACTCGGCCGCATGCCGCGTTCGAAGATGCTGTGCATTGGGTCAATGAAGAGACCCTGGCCGAATTCTTCACCCAGGATTTCGGCAGCGCTGAGTTTTTCAAGCGCAGCCGCGACCACTTGCAGCGCTTCAAGTCCGCGGATCCCCAGGCCAGCTATGCCCAGGCCCTGCAGCATCTGCAGAAGGCGCTGCCCGGGCGAAACGTCGAGGTCTGGCAGCCCACTTGGCTCAATCTCGGCTCCGGCAAGGATTACAAGACCGGCTGGCTGAACCTGGATATTCTGGAATCGGCCCAGCCCGACCTGGTGCTGGACCTGGCGCGGCCGCTGGAGCTGCCTCTGCGGGCGCGGAGTCCGCTGGCCGGCGAGCTGCAGCTCGCTGCCGGCCAGATCGAACTGATCTATGCCAACAATGTGCTGGAGCATGTGCCCGACCTGCCGGCCCTGATGGGCAATCTGCTCAAGCTCTTGTGCCTCGGTGGCGAGATCGAGATCGAAGTTCCTTATGAGCGTGCCAGCAGCGCCTGGCAGGACCCGACGCATGTGAGGGCCATGAACGAGAACAGCTGGCGCTATTACTGCGACTGGTTCTGGTACCTCGGCTGGTTCGAGCACCGCTTTGACTTGATCGAGTTCACCTGGCTGGACGACAACATCCAGGCCTGCGAGCAGCCAAGCGCCGCCTTCATGCGCGTGGTGCTGCGCAAGGTCGAGACCACGCCGCATGAGCGAAACAAGGTCCGCATGCTGCGCGCCGACTTCGGCGGCCTTCCCGACGACCCGGTCGATTCGTGACATCCTCGACACGCTTGTAGGAACTTGCCTGACAAGCGGCGCGGCCGGGCGGAGACAGCTCAGGCAGATTTGGGCTGATTTGAGGGCCCAGTTCGGCTCACCACAATGGGAACCAGACACCCCCACGGAGCCGCCCCATGAATGCCGACCAAATCCTTGCCGAGATCCGCGAAGCGAATCTGAATTACCTGATGCTGGCTCAGAACCTGATCCGTGCCGACCGCGAACAGGCGCTGTACCGACTGGGCGTGTCTGAAGAGACGGCCACGCTGATCGCGACGCTGTCGCCGGCACAGGTCATGAAGATTGCCAGCGGCAACACCTTGCTGTGCCGTTTCCGCATGGATGACGACCTGGTGTGGGGCTTGTTGACCAGCCACGGCAAGACGGCAGCGAACGACCAGGTCTCGCGCCTTCACGCATCCATCCTGATGGCCGGCCGCCATTCCGAAGCCGCC